>CP070660.1:1674572-1677282 GCA_020355145.1 Deltaproteobacteria bacterium | reverse complement strand
AGGAGGAGTTTGGTAAGGGTGACAATTGAGGATGCTATAGCAGCCGACGAGATCTTTACCCTGCTGATGGGCGATAAGGTTGAACCCCGCAGGGAATTTATTCAAAATAATGCCTTGGAGGTAGCGGAATTAGATATTTAGATAATAAAGATAAGTGTCTAGATTTATGAGTGCCTAAAGTGCCTAGAATTAGGGATTTTAACTTTAGGCACTTTTAACATTAGTTCACTTTAGGCATTTATCTTAAGGAGAGAAGATGAGTCGTTTGAAGGGAAGAGATTTAAGTACTGTTACCATAGAAGAAGAGATGAAGAGATCTTATCTGGAATATGCCATGAGTGTAATCGTTGGTAGGGCATTGCCAGATATACGCGATGGACTCAAGCCCGTTCACAGGAGAGTTCTTTTCGCTATGGAACAGTTAAAGAATTATCATGACAGGCCGTATAAGAAATCTGCCAGGGTGGTGGGTGACGTCATTGGAAAATATCATCCACACGGCGATGCAGCTGTTTATGATACTATTGTGAGGATGGCCCAACCCTTTTCCCTGAGGTATCCCTTAATCAACGGGCAAGGCAACTTTGGTTCAGTAGACGGTGATCCACCGGCGGCTATGAGGTATACAGAGATAAGGATGCACCAGATAGCCGAGGAGTTTTTGGCGGATGTGGAAAAGGAGACAGTTGACTTTGCATCCAATTATGATGGTTCTTTGTTGGAACCCGCTATCCTCCCCACGAATATACCAAACTTACTCATTAGTGGCTCCTCGGGTATAGCAGTAGGTATGGCCACCAACATACCGCCACATAATCTTAATGAGGTGGCTGATGCTATCATGCATACCATAGATAATCCAGATATAACGTTAAAAGAACTCATGATGGATTTGCCTGGTCCGGATTTTCCAACAGCGGGTTTTATCCATGGAGAGCAGGGGATTCAGGAGGCCTACTCCTCCGGGAGGGGAATTATAAAGATGCGGGCTCGGGCATTTGTGGAGAGGACAGGGGATAACAAAGAACGGATAATCATCACCGAAATACCGTACCAGGTTAACAAGGCAAACTTGCTCAAGAGTATGGGAGAGCTAGTCAAGGATAAGAAGATAGACGGAATAAACGATATACGGGATGAATCAGACCGTGATGGGTTACGCATAGCAATCGATATTAAAAGGGGTGCTATGGCCTCGGTGATCCTCAACCGTCTCTATAAGTTTACACAGATGGAGACATCTTTTGGGATTATTATGCTGGCCATTGTTGATGGAAGGCCTGAGGTGTTAGACCTTAAGCAGATAATACAACACTTTATAAACCATAGAAAGGAAATAGTTGTTCGTCGGACATCCTTCGAATTAAAGAGGGCCGAGGCAAAGGCACACGTTTTGGAAGGACTGAAGGTGGCATTAGAACACCTCGATAGGGTTGTTGAGGTGATTCGCTCCTCGGTTACTCCTTCTGATGCCAAGGTGAAGCTTATGGATGGATTCCAACTCTCAGATATCCAGGCCCAGGCCATTCTGGATATGAGGTTGCAGAGATTGACCGGTCTGGAAAGAGATAAGATAAGCGATGATTATAATACCACCATCAAGGATATTGAGAGATTTAAGGCCATCTTAACCAATGAGGCGCTTGTCTTGGATATTATAAGGAAGGAGACGAGGGAGATCCAGGAGAGATACGGAGATGAGCGGCGGACCGAGATTATAAGAGATATTCAGGATACAGATATTGAGGACCTGATCGTAGATGAGGATATGGTTATTACTATAAGCCATGCTGGTTATATCAAGAGAACCCCCATAAGCCTTTATCGGGCCCAACGAAGAGGCGGGAAAGGTGTGACAGGGACCAAGACAAGGGAAGAGGATTTTGTGGTATCCATGTTTATTGCCTCCACCCATGATTATCTCCTGTTTTTTATGAATACAGGACGCCTTTACTGGAGAAAGGTATATGAGATACCAGAGGCAGGAAGAACGGCCAAGGGGACGGCTGTTGTAAATTTGTTAGAACTTCAACCAGTGGAAAAAATAGCTACTATCTTGTCAATAAAGGGTTTTGAGGATGGAAGGTATATAGTTATGGCAACCAAGACTGGGCTGGTGAAAAAGACAAGGCTCTCCGCCTACAGTAGGCCCAGGGCAACAGGCATTACTGCCTTAAAGATAAAAGAGGGCGATGAATTAATTGGAGCAAGGGTAACCAATGGCGAGCAGGATATCTTTTTAAGCTCAAAGATGGGGAAGGCTATACGATTCCATGAGAATGGTCTTAGAAGTATGGGACGTGTGACCTCAGGCAATATAGGCATACGACTTGAGGATGGGGATCAGGCGGTGAGCATAGAGATTCTGAACGAGGGCGCAACCATCCTCACCATAACGGAAAATGGCTATGGAAAGAGGACACGGACAAGTGAATACAGGGTGCAAAGGCGAGGTGGTAAAGGGATTTTTTCGATAAAGACATCTGAGAGAAATGGCCTCGTGGTATGCGCTCGTCAGGTAACAGAGGGTGACGAGCTGATGATTCTATCAGCAGAAGGAAAAATTATTAGGATTAGATCGGCCGATATCTCGGTTATCGGACGCAATACTCAAGGGGTAAAGCTAATAAAACTCGATTCCTCTGAGAAGGTTTTGGCAGTAGCCAAGCTGATGGAGGCGGAGGGGTGAGGAAATGGTCAGGATCGGTGT
>CP070660.1:1670830-1674472 GCA_020355145.1 Deltaproteobacteria bacterium | reverse complement strand
ATCATCTACCTTCCTGTCATCTAGAAAGTCGTACATCAGGGTTCCTTTTGACCTTTCGTCTAAGACATAACGGTATTCCAAACCGAGTTTTTCGCCACGACGTCCCATGTGGTGTAAATAGAATGTGGCATCTGAACACTCATTTATGGCCCAGTAAAAAGGTTGGTTATATTCTGCACCCTTTCGGTCTGAATAGCCGATTTGTGGCGCTAGTAAGCCAGACTGGCGCTTTAACTTTACAGGGAAGACAAGGAAAGGGGTGTACAGCACAGGTATTATTTTTGCCCAAAGGGTTGCATGATTCACAAAACCGTATCCTTCTATCGTAACCTTCAGATTTCTTCCCGTTATCTTCCATGCAGGCCTATCACCATCACATGTTGTAACGCTGGCTTTGTCGACAGTATAGGAGTATTTGCCGACCTTTTGGATCTTGTTACCCTTTATATAGAAATGGTTTGCCTTGAAGAATATGGTTCCATTATATACGGTTCCGGTCTCGGCCTCCAGATCCATTTCCATGCTGGTGCCTGTCAGGATATCTTCCCCTGCTGTCATGATCACATTGCCGATTGCAAGTGCCTTCATAGTCTTGTGATCAAAACGGACAAAATCAGCGGCAAGACTTCTGTCCTCTTTGGTTATGGTTACATCACCTCTTGCAATATATTGTTCGGCCTTTTGGTCGTAACTTATCTCGTCTGCAACAATATGCCACGGTTCATTCGGATCACTATCATGATTATTGAACAATGGACTATGAGTCCCCTCTGAAGCATAAGAGGGAATTATACCCAGGATAACGAGGGCAAAGGCAAGGTAGGCCATAATGTTGCAAATGTTACGAAACGATCCTGAAAATATTGCACAGGGTCTAATCCATCTGTAAGCAAAATGGTGGCATTTGTCCTGCGGTTTATTTCGACGCATTAAGTCCGCTTTGAATTATAAAAGGATAAACTCACTGCATATACGTTGGAGAATAAGACCTTGAACACGTTTGAAATTTTAACTATAAACCCAACTCAATTAAAAAAGTCAAGATGTAGTTGTGAAAATACCTTCTTTAAAAGATGTAAGTTGATGTGTTGTATTAGTTTCGTTTCTTAGATCAGTTTTGTTTGTTATATATAACCGACACGATGTTGAGGATAGCTATTGGATAGATTACCAATCTCAGTGTTGGGGTCTACCGGCTCCTTTATGAGGATCTGGATGAAGACAAAAGGGCAATGCCTTTCTTTAGACTTTTGGGGAGCAGAAAGAGGAAAAGATCATTTACTATGTTTATATAGATATCAAGCCCTTTTTTCCTTATTTGATATCGTACCAGGAGATAGGAGGCCAAGAAACCGAGGATATACATGACCCCATACCAACGTAGCTGAATGGGACTGAGGTTAACTATTGTCGGATTTATGGTTGGGTACCTCAGCATTTGCCTTTCATGGCCATTCAATGTAACATGATAGCCAAGGGAAAAAAATCTAAAATCCTGTAAATAGTGGGTAACGGTTTACCAGTGATTTAGAAGGGATGGGGCTATTTTGGTGAACGAATACAAAGGCCTAAAACCAATGGATATAAGGAAGGGAGATAAAATAGAGCTGACAGTAGAAAAGGTTGTTTACGGCGGTAGAGGACTTGCCCATCTAAATAAGATGGCGATTTTTGTGGATAAGGCCGTACCGGGTGACAGGATTATTGCAAAAGTAGTCAGAGTCAAAAAGAATTTTGCCGAGGCAAGGGTTTTAGAGGTGATAGATGCCTCACCATATAGAACTATTGCCTTATGCCCTTACATCGATTATTGCGGTGGTTGTAACTGGCAGTTCATTAAGTATGAGAAACAGTTGGAATACAAGCATGCCTTTGTTCAGGATTTACTTAACCATATTGGTAAGGTTACTAATTTTCAGCTACACCATGTTTTACCCTCTTCCCTGATATTTGGGTATAGAAATAAGATGGAATTCTCCTTTTCAGACCGAAGATGGTTTTTACCTAAAGGGAGGGATGAGGAAAAGGGCAATAAGGGTTTTGCCCTTGGTCTTCACATACCAGGTACCTTTGATAAGATTATAGACATTGAGGGATGCCTTCTTCAGAAGGAAAAAGGCAATGAGATATTAAGGGAGGTAAAGGGATATGTAAGGGATAGTGGAATACCTGTCTATGGGCCTAAAAGTCATCAGGGATTTTGGCGTTATCTAGTGTTACGTCATTCCTATTGCTTTGATGAATGGATGGTGAATATAGTAACGGGTGATGAGAGGGATTCCCCTGTTCATGCCCTGGCCTCAATTCTGAGGGATAGATTCAAGGAAATCACCTCTATTGTAAATAATATCAATACCAGAAAAGGCGGGACAGCAGTTGGTGAGTGGGAGAGAATTCTGGCAGGTGACGGGAATATCAGGGAAAAAATAGGGGGGTTTACATTTGAGATATCTGTAAATTCCTTTTTCCAGACAAATACCCCTATGGCAGAGAGATTATATAAGTCCGTAAGGGATTTTGCCTCCTTGAATGGAAAGGAGACCGTTCTTGATCTTTATTGTGGGATAGGGACAGTTTCTATCTTTTTGGCTTCCCAGGCCTCAAGGATAATTGGCGTGGATATATCGAACAGTGCTTTAGCAGATGCCAATAGGAATTGTGAGTTGAACGGGGTAGATAACTGTGAATTTCACTGTGGGGATGTGAGGATCTTGTTGTCTCAGGTTAATATTAAACCAGAGTTGTTAGTCACTGATCCACCAAGAACAGGGATGCACAGAAAAGTGATAGACCAGATCCTTCGGTTTCTACCTGATAAGATTATTTACATTTCCTGTAACCCTGCCACATTGGCCAGGGATATCGCCTTGCTAAAAGAGCGGTATAAAGTAGAAGAGGTTCAGCCAATTGATCTATTTCCAAATACCTATCACATTGAATCTATTGCGAGACTGGAAAGGGTTTAATAGTAAAATAAAAATATTGACAATTACCGGGTCACATATATAATTCGAATTGTGTTTGCGTCATAGATCAAAAGGGGGAGAAAAGACTGATCCAATCTCTCCGAGAATATATCTTTAAGAGAGGGAGGTGAATTGTAAAAGGGCTAAGGCTTGGTAAGGGTAGTGATCCGGGTACTTAGCAAAATGCAGTTAATTTTATGAAGGTAATTGTATATAATAATCAAATAGAAAAGGCCATAAGAGACCTGAAGAGAAAGCTTTCAAAGGAGGGTTTCTACACGGAGATAAAGGAAAGAAGGTTTTACGACAAGCCGAGTGTACAGAGGAAAAAGAAACAGGCGAAGGCTGCCAAAAGACTCCGAAAAAAGATGAGAAGTTTTAGACCTTACTAGGTAATGGTGTAGTAGTTACATACCAAAGGTCGCCTTTAAATTAGGGCCAAGAATCTTTAATCTTTGATCTACCATTAGTGGTACCAAATGGTTTAAAAGGGAATCCCGTTAAAAGCGGGAACGGTCCCGCCGCTGTAACCCTGCCCTTTTCTTCTTTAATAGGAAAAGGGAACCTTTTTGGCGTTTATCTACCACTGTTCCAATAAGGGATGGGAAGGTAGATAAAAGGGCGGGGTAGTCAGAAGTCCTGCCACTTGGTAATATCTTGCCGGTATTAGCTGGCT
>CP070660.1:1664284-1670730 GCA_020355145.1 Deltaproteobacteria bacterium | reverse complement strand
TTGAGCTAACGGCCCACCAGATCATTTTTAGGCGCGCCCGGCAGGATTTGAACCTGCGACCTACGGGTTCGAAGCCCGGCGCTCTATCCAACTGAGCTACGGGCGCTAATAACTCCTTAACAGGTACATATCTTTCTGTCAATATTAAATTCTTGAAATATCCTTGACATTACCCTAAGATTCCTTTAATTAACTAATCCTCAAGGATAGCATTTTTTGTTTTCAATAGGGCCTATTTTTTGTATTATAGTCTAAGATATTCTTGTTCAGGTGAAATGAAGACATTTGTTGCCAAAGAGCATGAGGTAGAAAAGAAGTGGTATCTGATAGATGCCGGAGATAAGGTTCTGGGGAGGTTGGCGAGCGAAATAGCAACCCTCCTAAGGGGCAAACATAAACCTATATTTACACCTCATATGGATGCTGGTGATTATGTGGTGCTTGTTAATGCAGATAAGGTTGTTTTAACAGGAGGTAAATTAGAAAAAAAGATCTATTATCGCCACAGTGGTTATGTAGGTGGACTAAAAGAGACCACGGCTAAGGAGATGCTTCAGAAAAGACCAGAAAACCTTATAAGGCTCGCCGTAAAGGGGATGCTACCCAAAGGCAGCCTCGGCAGAAGGCAATTGACTAAACTGAAGATATATGCTGGCCCAGATCATCCTCATCAAGCGCAAAGGCCGGAGAAATTGGAGATTTAAATGGCAGAAGAAAGGTATTACGCTACAGGTAAAAGAAAGACTTCAATAGCAAGGGTCTGGATGAAGCTGGGTGATGGAAAGATCATTGTAAACAAGAGACTAATAGATGAGTATCTCGCCACTGAGACAGCCAGGATGATTGTTGTTCAGCCCCTTGAGCTTACAAACACCACGGGCAGATATGATATTACGGTTAATGTTAAAGGAGGAGGATATTCCGGTCAGGTTGGGGCCATTAAGCATGGCATAAGCCGGGCCCTTCTAAAGATAAGCCCGGAATTCAGGGAGCCCTTAAAAAAGGGAGGTTTTCTTACCAGGGACCCCAGGATAAAGGAACGCAAAAAGTATGGACTGCGCTCTGCCAGGGCAAGATTTCAGTATTCAAAGAGGTAGTAAAGATATCCTGATAGTTATGTTAGAGAGGGAAGGTTATTCGCCTTCCCTTTTTTTATATAGGCAAGGTCCATTGAATCCCGGGAAATAGTTCGTGGAAGACAGTAGAGATGAAAAAAAACATAAGATTGATTATTGCCTATGATGGGACCGGCTATTTTGGATGGCAGCGCCAGATTAATAGACCTACCATACAGGGTACTATCGAGGAGAAAATAGGGATCATGGTAGGGAAACCTGTTTCACTTATTGGCGCTGGAAGGACAGATGCCGGTGTTCATGCGCTGTATCAAGTAGCAAATTTCAGAGTCTCTTCTACTATAACCCCTCCTATCTTCTTAAAGGCGCTTAATTCCCTTCTTCCCGATAATATCATTATCAAAGGGGCAGAATATGTGCCTCTTGATTTTCATGCCAGGTATGATGCCAAGAGCAAGGTTTATGAATACAGGATTTATACTGATAAACTACAATCCCCCTTTCTTAGACATTATGCCTGGCATATATCCCGGTCAGTTGATTTGCGGGCCATGGAGGAATGCCTGGAGATTATTAAGGGGGCTCATGATTTTTCTTGTTTTTCATCTGCTGGAGATAGGAAGATTGATCCAGTAAGAAACATGATTCAGGCAAAGCTTAACACCCAGAAAGGTAACCTCTTGATCTTTAATTTTGAGGCAAATGGCTTCTTAAGGCATATGGTCAGAAATATCATGGGGACAATTGTTAAGGTAGGCCTAGGGGAGATCAGTACCGCCAGTTTTGGTGAGATATTGGAGCCAAAAAACCGGCACCATCCAGGGGCCAAGGCACCACCAGGTGGACTCTATTTGAAGGATGTCAGATATTGACAGGCTGTTGCCCAACTACAATTTACACAATAGGGTTGCTTCAAGTCTGCTAGCTTGATTAGGGCTAAGGATGATTCTGCCTTTTCTTTAGTACCGAGGCTCCCGGCCTGGTCTTTTCTACGGCTTATCTGGGGGGGATTCTTGCCCCCTCCGCATTGTCCCGCAAGCGGGACCTGCGGTTTCCCCCACTTATAAGTCGCGAAAACACAGCGCCCTCCCACCAGTCACTTCAGAAAAGGCAGCATCACCCTCAAAGGTATGGCGAGAGGATTTGGGCAACAGCCTGTTGAGTATTCACCGTTGACAACTAACCAATGGCAGAGGATCTCCCAAAATTAGTTATTATAAGCGGGCCGACCTGTTCAGGAAAGAGTGTGTTGGCTGTTGCACTAGCCGAATTGTTGGGCGGGGAGATAATTAATGCAGATTCCATGCAGGTTTATAGGGGGATGGATATAGGCACAGCCAAGCTTCCCATGTCTGAGCGGAAAGGGATCCCCCATCACCTTATAGATATCGTTAATCCTGATCGGGAATTTAATGCCGCCCTATTCAGCTCTTATGCCCTTCCAATAATCCAGGATCTCCATGTAAAAAAGATACCTATTATCGTGGTTGGTGGGACGGGGCTTTATGTTAAGGCCCTTTTGCGAGGGCTTTTTGAGTGTCCCCCATCTAAGCCAGAATTAAGGAAGGGCTTATGGGAGGAATGTGAGAAGAGGGGTCCATCCTTTCTTTATCAAAGATTATCAAAACTTGATAGCAAGGCGGCAGATAGTATACACCCAATGGATAAGGTCAGAATTATAAGGGCATTAGAGGTAATTCATCTCACCGGATGCCCATTTTCAGAGCTTGCCGGGAGCCATGGGTTTTCTGATAGGAGATTTCTGGCGCTAAATCTTGGCCTCAACATTGACAGGCAGGTTCTTTACAGCAGGATCAACAGACGGACCATGTCTATGATTGACTCGGGTTTCGTTAATGAGGTTGAAGGACTTCTTAAGAAGGGATATAGTCCTGATCTCAAGCCGATGAAGGCTATTGGTTACAGGCATATCGTAGGGTATCTCGAGGGTACATGGGACATTGATGAGGCGACCAGGCTCATGCAGCGGGATACGAGGCGGTATGCAAAGAGACAGATTACATGGTTTAGGGCTGATCCGGAAATAATCTGGGTGGATCCGGCCTATAAGCCAGGCATAATTAATAAAGCCATGGCATTTATGGATAGGCTTGACCTTTGAAGTTTTTTTATCTAGAGTGAAGCAATATAGAGACTTATTCCATGCAGGAGGTTGATGCCATGAAGCATTTTGATTATAGTTTTACCTTTTTTTGCTTTTTGGCCTTTATTTCCTTTATCTTGATAATCGGAGGGTGTGCCCCCAAGGTAAGACCACCGGTAAGCATTCTAGGTACCCCCGAACACCATGTTTATAGCGGTATGAGATTGCTGGAAAATGGTAAGATATTTGATGCAGAAAGGGAATTTCGCATGGCTATAGAACTTGATCACAGATATTCTCCGGCCTATATGGGATTAGGCCTGGTTTTGGGTTATAAGGGGGACTTCAGCTCTGCCTTTGATAACATGTACCAGGCAAAGAGGTTGGCCCGGAGCAAGGAGGAAGAGGCATTGACCTATGTGGGATTGATGCGCCTGTATACTCAGAAGAAGGAAAAAGACTGGCTGGGGGATGTGGAGAGAAACTTTAAAAGGGCCGTAATGACGCTCAAGGATATGCCCGACCCATATTTCTATATGGGCTTAGCCTATAAGGAGGCCTATAGATTTAGCGATGCTGCAGATGAGTTTAAAAGGGCTCTGGAGATCAACCAAACATTCACAGACAAGGCAGATCACCAACTCAAGCTGGTTAGAAAATTACACATGGCTATGCCAGGGAGCCCGATCGGGAAAAAGCTGGCCCTTCTAAAAAAGGTTAAAAGGATTGATGTTGCTGCCCTCTTTATTCGGGAACTGAAGCTGGATACGATCTATAGAAGATTCAGGCCGGAAAAACTTGACGAAATACCAATTCCAGTGGATGTGCAGGATCATCCGCTAAGGACCGATGTTCGGACAGTGATTGGCTTGGGAATAAAAGGCTTAGGGGCTTTTCCGGATGGGACCTTTGCCCCGAATGAATTCATTACCAGGGCAAGTTATGCCACGATGATTGCAGATGTTATCAGCACTATTACCAATGATACCTCTTTAGCTACCAAATATATAGGGAATGTCTCTCCATTTGTCGATGTCAGGAATGATATTCCATACTTTAATGCGATCATGGTTTGCACCACAAAGGGTATTATCGAGCCCAAAATGGATATCAGACAGGATATCTTCGATCCCAGGGGTAGTGTTTCTGGCGCAGACGCATTATTAGCCATAAGAAGACTTAAGGAAGATCTAAAGATATTTTAAGGACCTTGTTTGAGGCTATCTTATGAATCGGATTAGAGATCTGAAAGATAAGAGGGGGAGTGATAGGCTCCCCTGTTTTTTTCCCGTCTGTCTTTTTTTGCTTTTTCTGTCTCTGGGTATAAATCTCCTTACAAAGGCCTCTTTGGCTCAGGAGATAAAGGACACCGGTGAGAGAATAGTGACAGGAACGGGTATAATTGTTAAGGAAGATATCGCCCTTGCTCGAGATGAGGCCATATCCCAGGGCTGTCTGGAGGCCATCGAGGAATATCTTATCCAAAGACTGGGGTACCAGGGTATGGCCAATAATTTTCAAAGAGTGGATGAAGAGATCCTATCAAGGGCAAAGGAGCAAATACAGGATTATCAAATAATCTCTGAGGTCAGGACCGATACCTATGTTAAGGTATTGATGAAGGTTCGGGTAAATGAGGCTGTATTAGAGCAGCAACTCGAAACGATGGGATTGTCTGAGATTGATAGTATCCCGATTGCTATCCTTTTCCTGGTTTCAGAGAAGAAGGAAGGACTTCCTGCTGACTATTGGTGGGGTGATCCTTCTCGTCAGATACCACTTACCCGGACAGAGCTATCTCTCAGCCGGATATTTGAAGACAAGGGCTTCAGGGTTATCAGCAGGTCTTTTTTCCCTCCTGAGGAAGGCCACGATGAGGGTATGCTAAATGCAACCTTGGGCAATGAGGAAGCAGTCGAATGGGGTAAACTCTTGTCTGCCCAGGTGGTAGTAACCGGAGAGGCGAATCTATATGGGGCATCAAGGGCATCGGTATTTTTAAGGGCTATAAAGGTCATGGACGGGAAGATAATTGTTCAGGGATACAGGGAAGGGGTATTGGAGGGTAATGATATAGGTGATTCAAGTGCGATAGGGTTAGCTATTAATAGTTGGGCCAATACCATGACCTCCCATATGATCGATGCCTTTAAACCTGCTGAAAAGGCCATTAATCAGATTATTATAAAGATAAAGGGCCTTAAAAGCTATAGCGAGTTTCTCCGTTTTAAGGAATTTTTCAGGAAGAATTTTCCTCAGATAAAATCGGTATTAGAAAGAAGTCTAAAGAGGGACTTAGTAAAGGTATCTGTGGAGGTGAAGGGAGATTCAAAGGGATTGGCCGAGAAGGTAATAAACCATCCCAAAAGACCTCTTTCCTTTGAGATTAATGAGTTAAGTGATCAAGGATTTACACTGGTTATAAGATGACTGTTCCCAATCTGATTACCATCCTAAGGATTATACTTGTCCCGATCTTTATAATATACATGATCAATAATAGGACCTCAGCCTCTCTAGTTATTTTTCTTATTGCCAGTGTCAGTGATGCCCTGGATGGCTTTATAGCCAAGGTTTTCCATCAGAAGAGTAATCTGGGGGCCCATCTTGATCCCTTGGCCGACAAGATCCTCCTTATGAGTGCCTTTATAATATTGGCTATATTCAAGATGATCCCATCTTGGCTGGCTGTCTTAACTATAAGCAGGGATGTCATTATCCTGCTCGGGGTTCTGGTGCTTTACCTAAACGACTATCCAGTGAAGATTAACCCCTCGCTCTTGAGTAAGGCAACCACATGTATACAGGTAGCCACCATTATAGTCGTATTATCAAATGACTATATAGATATAACATTTCTTGGAATGTACCCTTTCTGGCTGGCGGCCATATTTACCATAGCTTCAGGACTTCAATATATTAGAAGCGGATTGATCATTTTAAGTCAGGGCGTGAATAGTAATTTTACTTGACATAACAACAGGGGAATTGATAGATAGTCCCCTAATAGGCGCGTAGCTCAGGGGGAGAGCGCTACCTTGACACGGTAGAGGTCACGGGTTCAAATCCCGTCGTGCCTACCATGTAAAATCAAGGGGTTACGGTATCACTCGTAATCCCTTTTTTGTTACTGTCACCACAAGTGTCACCATTTCGGGGTTTTTCCCTGTGCAGATGCCAGTAACTAAGAAGTTCGGAATTTGACCGATGGCCTGGGGCTGAATCTAGAAGGTGAAGAGAGATATAGCCTCAATAATATTATGACA
>CP070660.1:1661605-1664184 GCA_020355145.1 Deltaproteobacteria bacterium | reverse complement strand
AGGCTCTTTGAATTAGGTTGCGAGGTCAAGGGATTAGGTAGAGGACATATCCAGAGGATAAAGGAGAGGGTCAGGAAGGCATAATATAGTTAACGTCATTCGTCATTGGTCATCAGTCATTGGTCAAATCTGGAATATCCTAACTATTATTGTGTTTTACAAGTGACAAATGACTATTGACTAATGACATTCAACAGTTACCTTTGTGCCTATCCTACAGTCCTTGCCAAGATAGTTTGTTGCCCTACCCATATTAATGGCTATCTCCAGTAGATTAGAGCTACCTATTAAGGCCAGAGGCTCATCATCCGGCACATCACTATAGGTAGTGCTGATTTTGTCTAAGACCAGACTCCCAATCTTTATAATTACGTCTTTCGATTTAAGAAGTGGGGTGAGGTGTTCCCTGGTGATATTTGTGATGAGGTTTCCAAAGTGATCCACCCTTATGACCTCACCAACAAGATCACTGTCCTTCTTGCAGGGAAGAGGGTAAGCTATAGTGGTTGGATCGTCGATTTTTTCACCGAGGACAAAGGGGTTAAGCCCAAGGGATAGATGGGCAGCGACAGGTGCAAAGATGTCTCTCCCATGAAAGGTGGGGCTTATCTTATTCATCCAGTATCTCTTCTCCTTTAGATGGATAATATCTGCGTTCACTTGTTTCTCTATTACCGGCCAGAAAAGGCCGTTATCAGGACCTACAAAGAAGTGGTTGTTGGCAAGCACGACTACAGGTCTTCTTTTACCGCCCACCCCAGGGTCAATCACGCCTACATGGACTGTGCCATCCGAAAAGTATTTGTACGCATCCCTTATTATCGAGCCACCCTCTTGAATTGAGCCAGCTGGTACCTGATGGGTTATATCTACAATCCTTGCAGCCGGATTGATGCAAAGGATAACCCCTTTCATCATGGCCACATAGGGGTCGCCTTCACCAAAGTCAGTGGTTAAGGTAATAATTCCCGATGTTATCAATCCAAGCCCTCGACAAGCATTAAACGGTGTTATTCCGCCATATGCCACCGGCACCTCTGAATGTTGGCCCCCCACTTTCGGCAGAGACATCTGCCCCTCTACTGGCAGTTAAATAACCATATACACTTTCCAGATCTCCGAAGCAAATGGTTTATTACCTATACCCTCAGCCGACCAACTTCTACTCTCTATTTTCGGTTGCTTAATTAATCTGTTCCATTTGACACATGGGCATTCTTTATTATTATCCATCGTCCATGACATGAATCTTGGATTGAAGACTACTAATAAGTGTTTTATCCATAGTCCCGTCAGAGAATAAGCTCAAAACTTGATTGTTTAGGCTTAGCCTTATTCATAAATTTAATTGGTGGCATTGCGGTGAGGGATTATGGATAGAACGTGTAGAACCAAGCCGAGAATACTCTTGCACGAAAAATGCTATATGGGGATTGTATCCACTTTCTCTTTTTCATAATAATTACAGTAACAAGTATCGCACATTCATGGCTAAAATTAAAGAGGAAAATCATCCGCTTTGATATAAATTCTGATAGAAAAATGAAAAAATATCGAAAAATTTGAAGGCAAAGGTGAAAGTAGTGAGAAAAAGGATAGATATAACTGCCGCGTAGCGGTTTAGTTCTACTAACACTATTGGAAAGTTTTTTGGCCTTTCATTTTTCCACAATGATAGCAGTATCATGCACTTTTACGCTGAGTACAAGGCATACAATATGCGGACATTTTGGTGAAAAAACGGGCCGATTTGCTGCCACCAAATATTCAGTATATTCCTCATTGGGTTCTATTCTAGGGGAGCTATTTCTTTTCCTCCCTAACGGACCAATGGTTATCAGTCACAGAGGTCTCCTTGAGGCGCAACCACAGATACTTTTGCGGGACGAAATTAATGTTCTTGTTCACAGCGTAGAGTGAGATTGGGGAATATATAAAGAGGGCATATGCGCGGTCGTGGACGTACTGCACCATCTGGCGCATCTTCTCCTCCTGCGCCTTTCTATCCACAGTCCTGGCCATATCTTTGTACATCTCCTCATAGACGGGGTCGTATTCTATCCAGTTGAAGTCACCTCCCTCGATATAAGCAAAGGTTAAGAACGTTGCCCCCGTATGGCCGTATTCATCGGCAACGCGATCGATCGCGATGTCCCAATCCTGCTCTTCAGGGGGCTTGTCCAGAAGGGGAATATAAAATTTGCGATAAAATTCAGACGCTGTGAAGACATCGAGTACCACCTGCAGGCCAACCCGCTCCAACATCCGCTTTATGATCTGCGCCTCCAGCTTCCATGCCTCGTAGGTCATGAGCATCACTTCAAATCCATTCGGATAACCTGCCTCTGCAAGGAGCAACCTCGCCCTGGTAGTATCGTATGTCCAAGGGGTCAAATTGGGGTTGTGACCGTAAGCCCCAGCTGGAATGGGGAAGCCTTCCAGGTTGTAAGCGTTTGCCTTGGCACCATACTTCCACAGCTCCTTGCGGTTGACAGCATAGTTAATGGCCCTCCTCAGCCGGGTGTCCCTCCACTTGCTCCCCCTCTTGCGCTGGTTGAAAGTGCCATAGAGTAAGGCGT
>CP070660.1:1658457-1661505 GCA_020355145.1 Deltaproteobacteria bacterium | reverse complement strand
GTAATTAAATATCTTGGTGTCCAGATATAGCTTACTTATCTCTCGGCTGGAGGAGAAAAGTTCCAAAAATCTCTCGTTTTCATCTCTGAACCTCTTAAATAATCTCAATTTCATGAAGATTATGGTCCATGAAGAGAGAGAGAAAAAGAAGAGGAGTAAAAGGACGAACTTTACCATGGGGCCAGCATGAAAAACCATCTGAACAATATCAGTTGCAAGAGGATCTGACCCTAACACTAGCAAGGCGTATACCATTGAATATACCTTTACCTCTGATTAAATTAATAATAATTAGTTATCATTATATAATACTTAAATTCAACTATCAAGCTCAACCTAAATGAAAATACCAAGATAGCAGCATTTTTTCCTTTTAATATTCCTGCCTCTTATGATATCTTATAACGTCACCTTAAAATCCCGTAAATATCCTGAATGTATCTTTTGGTGGATCCTGTGTTATTAAGAGACAAGAAGATGCACGAAAACCAAATATCACCACTCCTACCTAAAAGAGGGACAAGAAGATGCCTTGCCTGTGGAACTGAGGATATCAAACCAGGGAGACGTTATTGTTCAAGGCAATGCAGGCAGAAGCTAATGTGGACCTTGTCTCTATCTAACGGATTGCTCATAACCCTCAATACACGATATGCAGCCTTTTCATTTACCGAACATTACGTTGCCCTAGATGTGATGCCTACCTGGTCAAACAGGATATCAAGGTTTGTCTATGAGAAAAAATCAGGTTATCCCCCTGCTAATGCCCTTAAAGAGCTAATCCTTGAGGCTGGCAAGGAGTGGTACAAAAAACGAAGTAGGCGGATTTCTCGGAGTTTTTCATCCCAGTCGATTCTTGAAGAAAAGGCTGAACATAATATCAACCCCGATTCCATTAAACCGAATAAAAACAGAATCCCAAAACTATCCGCTGATCAGAAAAAGGCCCTTAGGCGTCTTAATATAAATATGGACCGTTTGGTCTTTGGAGATTATGTCAGGGAGATTAAAAAGGCCTACAGGGAAATGGCAAAGGTTTATCATCCTGATAAAGGTGGCGATGGCGATAGATTTAAGGAGATAAATACGGCCCATGAACTGATGATACAATGGACAGAGAATCCTAAATTCCGATCAAATAATGCATTGCCCGGATGCTGGTCCTACGATGGTTACATAAACAGGTGGTCACCCCCATTGTAGCAATAAACCTACCCACTACTTTCTCTAAAAGACGCGATACTAATATTCAAGGAAAGATTATGATCTCGAAGCCACCGGGCGGGATCGAACCGCCGACATCCTCATTACGAGTGAGGTGCTCTGCCATCTGAGCTACGGTGGCTCTTTCCTCTTATAATTATACCTTTTTTGATATAGAGTCCATGTTTTTTATTCCCCATTGAGTAACAATGCACAAGGCAAATCTTCCAAAAAGGCAAATTAAGTAAGGATAAAACCGGTGAAAAGCCCAAAGGACTACCTCATATTCCCATTAGATGTTCCGACCTATGAGGAGGCAATCCAGTGTGTAGAAACCCTAAAGGATCATGTGGGCCTTTTCAAGGTCGGTCTGCAACTCTTTGTGGGTGTTGGACCCAAGATCCTGAGGGCAATAAGGGAGAGGAGTGGGGCAGGCATATTCCTCGATCTAAAGTTTCATGACATCCCCGCCACAGTGAAGAATGCCTTTATGGCAGCAAGCACCTACGGTGCTACATTCACGACCGTGCATTGTGATGAGGGCAAGGGTCTTCTCCGCTCTGTTGTTGAAAATAATCCTTCAGGCACAAAGATATTGGCTGTCACCGTGCTTACCAGCCTTGAAGGTAAGGATTTAAAGGAATTAGGCTACATTGATAGATACGTTAACGATATCACAGAATTGGTCATACTTAAGGCCAGAATGGCCAAGGAGGCTGGCTGTTCCGGTGTTGTCTGCTCTGGCCTGGAGGTCGAAAAAGTCAAGGCCGAGTTCGGAAAGAACTTTATCGCGGTTACCCCTGGCATAAGGCCTGCTTGGTCCTTGGCAGGAAAGGATGATCAAAAGAGGATTATTACCCCCTTTCAGGCAATAAAAAGGGGAGCAGATTACATAGTGGTGGGCAGGCCTATACGGAGTGCCGAAAAACCGATTGAGGCCACAAAAAGGGTCTTGGATGAGATTGAGATGGCAATCTCGCAATAGATGCTATCTTACAACACATCTCTGGACAAAACCCTCCATTATCTTCTTATGGGAGTCTATTTCTTCATCAGAGCAACCGCGCATATCCAAAAATTGATCATCTAAGGCCTTAGAGGGGACAAACCTTTGCAAGACATATAAACGGGAATCCTTTATTAACTGGCCGATCTTATAAAAATCATCCCTTTCAAATCCATCGTAGGACGGAACAACAGTAGTCCTGAATTCATAATCCAATCCTGAATCCATAATCAATCTGATACTGTCAAGGATCTTAGTCTTTTCTATCCCTTTCTTGATCACATATTCATACTTATCCAGAGATGTCTTTATATCCATAGCAATGTAATCTATGGATCCGGATTGTATTATCCTCTCTAACCCTGAAGGAAAGCTTCCATTAGTATCCAATTTGACCAGATATCCCAACCCCTTTACAGCTGACAAAAAATTCCCTAACCCAGACTGCAAAAGAGGCTCTCCTCCGGTTACTGTCAGGGCATCAAGCCTTCCCTTCCGCCTATCTAAAAACGATAATATCTCTTTCTCCTTTAGCCCGTTAGGGACGGATCTTTTCCTGCGAAGGCGTACAAGCTCTGGATTGTGGCAATAAGGACATCTGAAATTACACCCTTGGGTAAAGACAACAGCACAAATCCTATCCGGATAATCAATGAGAGAAAATCTTTGAAAACCCCCTATAATCATAGCTCAAACCCTGAACATCTTTCTCGTTTCAAATTCCCCTTGCTTTCCCCTGTTCCACTGTTTTAAAGGCCTGAGATAACCAACCACCCTGGAGTAAATCTCACATTCAGCACCACATCTCTGGCATACCCTATGTTCTCCATTTAGATATC
>CP070660.1:1651826-1658357 GCA_020355145.1 Deltaproteobacteria bacterium | reverse complement strand
CCTTTAGAGCGGGGAAAGGGCAAGTATTCCCCAACTGGGAACCCGATAGGGTCACTGCGGAAGCCATGAAGTGAAGGAGCATTGGATTCCACTTAGAAGATGTGAATTTATAAAGTAGATCAATAGGTTCATTAGGACTTTTCAAAATTTTTGAGGAAACTTTAGTAATCACCTCTTTTCCCTTGACATATTAAGGGGCATTGGATAGTGGGATATACATGCTTGATGATCTTGAAAGGAGAATTATTCACCACCTCCAGGGCGATCTTCCTTTAACAGCCAGGCCTTTTGCTGTTTTGGCAGGAAAGGTTGGAATAAGTGAAGAGGAACTAATTGAGAGGATCAGATTACAAAAGGAGCGAGGTATACTCAGGCGCTTCGGGGCGACCCTTAGTCATCAATTAGCAGGCTTTAAGGCAAATGCCATGGTTGGCTGGTATGTACCTGAGGATAAGATAGAGGAAATAGGTCCTTTGATGGCAAGCTTTAAGGAGGTTAGCCATTGCTACCAGCGAAGAATCCAAGGGAAATGGAGATATAATCTCTTTACCATGGTCCATGGTAAAAGCAAGAAGGACTGCCAGGGCATTGCCAGGAGGATTGCAGGGAATACGGGCGTAAAGGACTATGTTCTCCTTTTAACCCTTAAGGAGTTTAAAAAGACTAGTCCTGAATATTTTTGATGGATTTAGGGACAACTTAGTTCGCTTCGCTCATCTCCGCGCTTGCGCGGGGAGAATAGTGGTCCGCCCTGGCGCTACATGGTCGGATCAGCCTCCAAAGCCTATAGGGTACTACGGCTCGGATCAGCCTATTAAGGCTTTAAGCCATGTCTGGGCCAGGGAGTAATGGAGTACTGGAGGGATGGGTGAACTTGTCCTGAACAAAGTGAAGGAGAGGAATAGAGAAATAATCTCTTAGACCCATTACTCCAGTACCCCAATACTCCTAATCATTCCATGTGGCTGGCACAAATCGAATGCTATTAAAAACACCATGATTTTCCCGCCTTCGGCGGGATAGAAATTTCGATACATTGATAGGTTAATCTATATGAATGGCAGATCCAGAGAACTTTTCCTGAAGGCAAAAGAGCTCATCCCTGGCGGTGTGAATAGCCCAGTGAGGGCTGGACGGGCTGTGGGCGTTGATCCCCCTTTTATACAGAGGGCAGACGGCTGTTATCTATGGGATGCTGATGGAAAGAGATATATTGATTATGTGGGTTCTTGGGGACCAATGATACTGGGACATAGGCCACCAGAGGTAATTCAGGCAATCAGTGGTGCATTAGAGAATGGAACTAGCTACGGTGCCCCCACCGAGCTGGAAGTTAATCTGGCCAAGTTGATTGTCGAAGCTGTACCCTCAATTGAAATAGTCAGGATGGTCAATTCCGGTACAGAGGCTACTATGAGTGCTATTCGGTTGGCCAGGGGATTTACCGGCAGGAATATGATTATCAAGTTCGATGGTTGCTATCACGGCCATACTGATAGTTGCCTGGTCAGTGCTGGTTCGGGATTGGCTACCTTTGGCATCCCTGGCAGCCCTGGAGTCCCGGCTGACTTGGCAAGGCTTACTATTTCGCTCCCATTTAATAACCTGGAGGCTGTAGAGGTAACGGTCAAGAAATTTGGTGACCAGATAGCTGCTATCATCGTAGAGCCTATTGCCGGGAACATGGGTGTTGTATTACCAGAGGAGGGATTCCTAGAGGGCCTAAGAAGGATCACACGGGAAAATGATATCCTTCTTATATTTGACGAGGTTATAACGGGGTTCCGGGTAGGCCCTGGAGGGGCCCAAGGGCTCTATAATATTATGCCTGATCTTACTTGCTTAGGCAAGATAATCGGTGGTGGCCTTCCAGTAGGGGCCTATGGAGGGAGAAGGGATATTATGTCTCAGATAGCCCCTGATGGTAATATCTATCAGGCAGGTACCCTATCAGGCAATCCATTGGCCATGGCTGCGGGGATGGCAACACTAATGATATTAAAGAATAAGGAGATTTATACAAAGTTAGAGCAAAAATCCAGATTCCTTTTCTCTGGTTTAATTGATGTGGCTAAAAGGGCCGGAGTGGATATGGTTATCAATAGGGCAGGATCAATGGGTTCTATGTTTTTTGGTAAAGACCCAGTGGTTGATTTTAACTCAGTTAAGGAGACTGAGACCTCAAAATACCCATCCTTTTACAGGGCTATGTTGGCCCAGAGAGTCTATTTAGCCCCATCACCTTTCGAGGCCCTGTTTATCTCCCTGGCCCATAATGAGGAGATATTGAAAAAGACAATTGACTCTGCTTTAATAGCCTTAAAAGGCCTTAAGAACTCCCTTGACTAACCTCCTTTAACTTCAGATATTCCTCTTTCCAGACCCGGTCAGCCAGAAGGGCATATGCCTTTGCATAGTGATGCATATATTTGGAACGAAATGTGTAGATCTCCTCTGCGCCAGGGTGTGTAAAATAAAGGCAGTTCCTTTTAATGACGTCCCTCATAACGTGAGGATTGTCTATAATCATACATGGCCTCAAGTGGTTAGTGTTGTGTGGTTGCCTACTCCTTATGTCCCTGAATAGTTGGCTATTGAGGGCCTGGGCCAATGATTTATCCCTGATATTATCAGAGGCGATATGGGTATAGACGCAGGGCTCCACATCGCCCTTGGCGTTTATGTGAAAGTATCTTCTGCCCCCTGCAATACATCCATTGACATGAGGTCCATCATTCCAAAAATCAAGGACGAATATTGGCTTAGTGTTTCTAATTGTCAGGACCCTGCGTCTGAGATGGTCTCTTTGCTGTGGGGTAACCATGAGGGAAAAATCAGCCCTCCCATTCACCGGGATGTAAAGGAAGTACATCTGTGAAACAGAGCCTAGGGCGATCATCTTGTCAATAAATTCATCAGAGCTGACAGTGTCCACATTTTGTCTTGTGACTGTTGCCGATGTACCGATAATGATTCCAGCATTATTTAGATATTCAAAGGCCTGCATGATCTTCTCATAAACCCCTTTACCGCGCCAGGTATCCGTTTCCTCCTCGCCACCTTCAAGACTCAAGACCACCGCGACATTACCATAATCCGCTAACCTTTGGCTCTTCTCCCGGGTGAGCAGGGTACCATTGGTATAGACCTGGAAGTACATATCTGGATGCCTCTCAATGAGGTCGAAAAGGTGTGGATAAGCCATTGGCTCTCCACCGAGGATTGTTATGAAATAGATCCCTAATTCCTCACATTCCCTTAATATCCTGTCGGCCAATTCCAAGGGAAGCTCATGTTTCATCTCAAATCCCAGGGTGTAACATCCCTTGCAGCGTAAATTGCACTTTAGGGTTGGACTCAGGATGAGTATGAAAGGTGGGCGAAATCCAAGCTTTTTTTCATTGCAATCCCTTTTCCTCCCCCCTATAAACCATGCGTTTAGAAAAAGGCTTTGGAAGATCCGGCGTCTCTTGTGTTCGGAAAGCGTGTTAAAGACCCTGTAGAAGAGTTCCCTTGCAGGGTGATCTTCCTGTGTTAGGAACCCCCTTACACGTTTGATGGGTCCCTTGACCTCTGGATCCCTTGTCAACTTCTCCCCCCAGCAGGTCAAGTCTATAAACCTATCAACCGAGACCTTGCTTAAGAGGTCGATTATCTTGTTTATGGCATAATATGTGCTCCTGTCCTTTAGGTTTTCTGTAGGTTCCATCATAACCCTCCTTTCCCACTATCTCCTTTAACCCACCTCCTCCAAAGGCTTGGCCAGAGATAATTGAACTTATAACGTTAGACAAGGGCCTATCTATAGCACCCAAAGAACTTTTAATCAATAAAAAGTAATACCCAAAGGCATTCTATGTTGAGGCTATCTACTATTATTTTGTTTACAAAGATGCCCTATCCTGTTTAATCTCTAATTAATCTCGCCATGCGGAGGTATATACCCTATATGTCCCTATCTGGTAGGTGTATAAGAGAGGTGCTTGAAAGGAATCCGATAAAGACCTCGGCCCCTTGTAGGATTGACTCTGGCGGTACATGGGATATTAAGGCACTTGCGCTTCCTTTGGAGGGGGCGGTGCCTGTAACGGTAAATCTGGCTATAGACCTAAGGACCTATGTTACCCTCTTGCCTTTTAAATCAGGGTGGGTCAAGATATCCTCTGATAATCTTGACGCCCAAGAGGCCTATCCATTTGCCGGGGCCCCGTTTAATTCCCAATTTGGCCTCTTTTTTGCCATTGCATCCTTCTTTAGGTTTCATGGGTTTGAGGCAGTAATAAGGTCAAGTTCCCCGATTAAGGCAGGTCTTGGAGGATCAAGCACCGCTGCTGTAGCGGCTATAAATGCTCTCTCCTTGGTCAGAGGTATGTTTCATGAAGAGGAGATCGAAAAGGGGGATATCCTTCACCTTGCATATCATTTAGAGGATGCGGTAAATCTGGGAATGTGCGGATTGCAAGATCAGGGGGCAGCGGTCTATGGTGGTGTGAACAAATGGGTCTGGAATTACTCCCGGGGTGGGAGGCCATTTGAGAGGGAATCCATTCTTGATGAGAATGGACAAAGGGAGATATCAAAAAGGCTCCTTGTCGCCTATAGTGGCAGGAGACATCTATCAGCCAGGATAAACAGATTGTGGATAGAACAATTCTTAGGGGGAAAGACAAGGTCCGATTGGATTGAGCTTAATAGAATTGTCGATCGCTTTGCCTTGCATATAAAAGAGGGGAAGTGGAAGGAAGGGGCAAAGGAACTAAGAAATGAGGTAGCCATAAGGAGGGAGATAACCCCTGAGGCCTTTACCCCAATAATTACCAGACTTATTAAGGAGTCCGAAGGCCTTGGATGTGGCGCCAGGTTTGCAGGTGCAGGAGGTGGTGGTGCTGTATGGGCCCTTGGCGAGATTGATGATATACGGCAATTGAGGGAGATATGGGCCCATATCTTGAAGGGCACCAAAAAAGGGGGGATTCTGGAGTGCGCTGTAGACCCAATCGGGGTAAGAGAGGAGGGGTATCGGACTGAGGGTAACCCTTGCGAAGAGATAAAAGATGCTTAGGGATTGGAACCTAGATATGGGTGTAACTCAACTACCCGATTCAACTAATATCTTAAATACCTCCGGTGAGACCTTAATATTTTTAAGTTTCTTTCTACCCAGGCTTAACACCCTAATATCAATTGATTTTTTTACAAAGTTGTGCACATCTGCAGAAATACATACGCCTCCAGGTTCTGCAAGGGCTTGAATGCGAGATGCAACATTTACCTCATTTCCAAAAACATCATCATCCATTGTCAATATATCTCCAATATGTATCCCGATGCGTACTAAGATTTGATCAATCTTCGCTTTATCTTTATTGTATTCTGAAAACCCCTTCTGGATATCCATACCGGCTTTGACGGCATCTACTGCACTTTTAAATCGAATTAAGAATGCATCACCAATAGTCTTAATCTCCTCTCCCTTGCTCTTTGAGATGCTCTTGCGTATTATCTCGTTATGTATTATCAGCTTTGAGTAAGTGTGCTCTTCATTGTCTTCCATTTCCTTACTGAAGTCTACAATATCTGTAATCATTATAGCAGCAAGCGCCCTATCGGGAATTGATCTCTCTGGGGTATTAATTGTCTCCTGCGTATCCTCAGCAGGTACTCTTGCTGGTTTTTCGGATACCCATGGATCAACTTTCTTGAGATATTGTTGGTTAGTTGTCTCAGTTCTCAAATGTCCACTATGCATGCCAAGAAGTCTCTCAATCTTCCTATGGAGGTCCGCAAATTTGAAGGGTTTTACAATATAATCGTTAGCCCCTGCCTCTAAACCCTTTACTACATCCTTTTTTTGTGCCTTTGCAGATAGAAAGATAACAGGTATATCTTTGGTAACATCTGAGTCTCTGAGTCGCCTGATCACCTCATAACCATCCATTTTGGGCATCATAATATCCAGGATAATCAGATCTGGTCGATTTTTGCCTGAGGCATACTTAAGGGCCTTTTCCCCACTATTAGCAAGTATAACCTTATAACCCTCCTTATCAAGATTAAAGCGCAGGATGTTTCTGATCTGACTCATATCATCCACTACCAAGAGCGTTTTCTGTTCACCCATCTCTGATCTCCCTAACTCCTTTCAAAAGGTAGCAACATTGTAAAGGTAGAACCTTTACGCAGCTTGCTTCTTACGGATATTTTCCCCCCATGAGATTCAACGATATGCTTTACAATTGATAATCCTAATCCTGTCCCTGATATCTCGTATTTATCTGAGTTATCAACCCTATAAAATTTTTTAAAGATATGAGGGATATCCCTCTTGGCTATACCTATCCCTTGATCGGAGATATCACATCTTACCATTTTCCCCTTAACCCCGGCCTTAATAGATATCTTGCCGCCATCAGGTGAAAATTTGATGGCATTGTCTAATAGGTTTAAGAATACCTGAACCATCTTATCCATGTCAGCTAATAGATCAGGTAAAGGCGAGGGGATATCGACAGCTATTTGATGTCTGCCACT
>CP070660.1:1640159-1651726 GCA_020355145.1 Deltaproteobacteria bacterium | reverse complement strand
TGGGAAATCCTGCCTGCTATAGAATGTTCGGCTTCGACTCAGAGGAAGAATTCAAACACTTCAGTGTGGCTGACTTCTATGTGAACCCCGAGGAAAGGAAGGCCTTTTCAGACAACCTCCTGGCCAAGGGAAGCGTTGATGCAGTGGAACTACAATTAAAGAAGAAGGACGGGACCCCCTTTTGGGGATCGGTTAGTGCCAGGGTCGTCTACGATGAGAGTGAAAAAAACCCCTATTTTGATTGCACGATTATGGACATCACAGCTCGAAAGCAGGCAGAGGAAGAAAAGGAGAGACTTCAGGCCCAACTCTCCCAGGCCCAAAAGGTAGAGGCTATAGGGACTTTAGCGGGAGGCATTGCCCACAACTTTAATAACCTCCTTATGGGTATCGTGGGAAATACATCCCTGATGCTTTTAGAGACAAACTCCAGTCATCCCAACTATGAAAGGCTAAAAAATATCCAAACATCTGTTCAAAACGGATCCAAACTGACCCACCAGCTCCTTGGGTATGCCAGGGAGGGTAGATGTGAGATCAGACCAATTAGCCTTAACCAGCTGGTAAAAGAGACCTCTGATACCCTTGCCATGACCAAAAGAGAGATCAGGGTCCACCAGGAGCTTTCCAAAGACCTATTCGGGATAAAGGCAGACCAGGGACAGATTGAGCAGATATTATTAAACCTCTATGTAAATGCCGCAGATGCCATGCCAGGGGGAGGTAATCTCTTCTTAAAGACCATGAATGTTACCCATGAGGATATGAAAGGCAAGCACTATAAGGCACGGCATGGAGACTATGTCTTATTGACTGTTAGGGACACTGGCATAGGCATGGATAAGAAGACCCAGGAGAGAGTCTTTGATCCATTCTTTACCACAAAGGGTCTTGCCAAAGGCACGGGTCTTGGATTGGCCTCTGTATATGGTATCATCAAGGCCCACGGTGGATATATTGATGTTGAATCTAAAAAGGATCATGGAACCACCTTCGAGATTTATTTGCCAGCCTCATCAGAGAAGGAGGTCATAGAAGAGAAGCAGTTACCTGAGAAGATCCTAAAGGGTAAAGAGACCGTCCTTCTGGTAGATGATGAGGATATAGTTATTGATGTTGGGGAAGAGATTTTAAAGACACTGGGCTACAAAGTTTTCTCTGTCAGAAGCGGGAAAGAGGCCATTGAGCTCTATAAGGAAAACAGGGAAAAGATTGATATGGTCCTCCTGGATATGGTTATGCCAGATATGGGAGGTGGAGAGACCTATGACAGAATGAAGGAGATCAACCCTGATATAAAGGTCCTTCTTTTAAGTGGATATAGTATCGATGGTCAGGCCACTGAGATTTTAAGGCGCGGATGTGATGGTTTTATTCAAAAACCTTTCGATATGCAGGGGTTATCACAAAGAATAAGGAAAATCTTAAATAAAAAATAATCTGGAATTCCTCTTAAAATCAAAGCGGCCATATCAATATATTGTACAGACCCTGTTCGCCCTAGCGCTTTCTACTACTACTATTAATCTACCTCAGACTACCCCCAAAAAGTTACGATTACATTTTGAAACCTTCAATCAGAGCTTCGTTACTTTTTGAAAACATTCCCTTCACTTTAATTCGAGAGTGTGAATGAGTGAGTTGTTGCCAGGGTAGGTTTTTTATTGACTTTGCTATAGAGTTACGGTAAGCTAAATTTATTCTGAAATATTGGAGGGTTAGAATGTATGCAGTCATCCAAACGGGCGGTAAACAGTACAAGGTTAAACCAGGTGAAGAGTTAAGTGTTGAAAAATTGGATGGCAAGGTGGGAGATGAGGTTTATCTTAATAAAGTATTGCTTGTTTCTAAAGAAGATAAGGTAATAGTTGGGAGGCCTGTTGTGGAAAATGCCAAGGTGGTAGCTAAGATCACCAGGCAAGCAAGGGGGCCTAAGATAGTTGTATTTAAGTATAAAAGGAGGAAGAGATATAGAAAGAAACAGGGTCATAGGCAGGAGTTCACAGGATTAAAGATAACTGAGATTAAGGCATAGAACATCAAAAGTGAGGAAAGGAGCCAAAGATGGCACACAAAAAGGCAGGTGGTAGTTCCAGAAATGGCAGAGATAGCCCAGGGAAGAGACTGGGGGTAAAGAGGTTTGGTGGCCAGCTTGTTAAGGCAGGTTCAATCATCGCCAGGCAAAGGGGAACCGGTATCCATCCAGGGGAGAATGTAGGTGTTGGAAGGGATTACACTCTCTTTGCAAAGATCGATGGATTAGTTACCTTTGAAAGGTCCGGTAAGTACAGAAAACAAGTAAGTGTTTATGCCCCGTGACCCTAGAGCCCGCTGAAGGGGGTTGGGTTAAACGAGAAACAAGTAACGAGAATGGGATTTGTTGACGAGGATGAGATCACCGTAAAATCAGGTGAGGGGGGAGCTGGTTGCATAAGTTTTAAAAGAGAAAGATTTATACCAAAAGGGGGGCCTGATGGTGGGGATGGGGGAAAGGGTGGAGATGTTTTACTCAAGGCAACCAGAAGGCTTTATTCCCTATATGATCTCGGCTCCATGCGTTATTTTAAGGCCCAAAACGGCAGGCCCGGGAGAAGTAAAAATAGGTCAGGGAAAAAAGGCAGGGATATCGAAATCCTGGTCCCAATAGGGACCATGGTAAAAGACAAGGAAACAGGAGAACTACTGGCTGACTTAGTCCACGACGCCCAGCAGATATTATTGGTGGAGGGGGGAGAAGGTGGTAAGGGAAACAGTCATTTTGCTAGTGCAACCAACAGGGCTCCCAGGTTTGCCCAGGAGGGTCAGAAGGGAAGGGAAAAAAGACTCAAACTTGAACTCAGACTTATCGCGGATATAGGTATTATTGGTTTACCCAATGCAGGCAAATCTACACTTCTATCACGCCTCTCCAATGCACATCCCAAGATAGCCAACTACCCCTTTACAACCCTTGCCCCTAATTTAGGGGTTATTATCCTTGATGACGAACAATCCCTCACTATTGCCGATATTCCCGGCCTGGTAGAAGGTGCAAGCAATGGCAGGGGTTTAGGACATAGATTCTTAGGACATATTGAGCGGACTTCCTTTCTTTTGCATTTGCTCGATATATGTCAGCCAATCTCCGGAGATGCTCTCAAGGATTTTTATATAGTACAAGAGGAACTAAAACTATCCCATCCATCCCTGATTAAAAAGGATCAGCTGATAGTAATAAACAAGATTGACCTAAATGCCATTGATAATAGAAGCATCGAGGAAACCTGCCATGCCTTTAGTGACCTGGGCTATGAGTGTCTGGCGATCTCTGCCCTTACCGGAGAAGGATTAGAGGAACTCAAACAATTATTAAAGGATAAGTTCCCTCTATTAAACAAAATGCCTAAAGTGAGCTAAAGTGCCTAAAGTTTAAAGTTGTTTGTTATCCGTTATGGACACAACAAACCCAATAAACACGAAGAACACAATCAATGAATCGTTCAAAAAAGGCCATACTCCAAGGCGTTAAGAGGGTAGTTATCAAGATTGGAAGTGGTGTACTGACCACAAAAGAAGGTCTGAACCTGGATGTTATCCAAGCCCTTGGCGAGGAACTCTGTCTCCTTATGGAAAAAAGAGGGCTGGAGATTATCCTCGTATCCTCAGGTGCCATTGCATCTGGCATAAAAAAGATGGGGCTCTCTCATAGACCACAATCCATCTCCCAACAGCAGGCCATTGCGGCAATAGGTCAAAGCAGTTTGATGCTTGCCTATGAGGAGACCTTTAAGAGGTACGGCAGGAAGGTAGCACAGGTATTAGTTACAAGGGATGACCTCACCAATAGGACGAGGTATCTAAATACAAGAAATACCATCTTTACCCTTCTCAATTGGAAGGTTATCCCGGTCATCAACGAAAATGATACCGTTGTAGTAGATGAGATAAAATTCGGGGACAACGATAATCTCAGTGCTATGATGGCCAACCTCGTTGGGGCCAACCTGGTTATCAACCTAACCAATATAGATGGTCTATTTGATGATGATCCCAGGATGAATAAAGATGCACATCTGATTGCCTTAGTCGAAAAGGTAACAAGCAAGATAGAGAAGAATGCATGCGCCATTCCAGGTCCCTTAGGAAGAGGTGGTATGGAAAGCAAGGTTAGGGCAGCCAAGGATGTATCCATATGCGGGATTCCAACCATTATCGCCAATGGGCTAAAGGGAAATATAATTAGCAGGATCTTCGATGGCAAGGAGGAAGGAACCCTCTTTTTGCCTCAACTTACCCCAATGCGGAGTCGAAAGCACTGGATTGCCTTTACAAAATCACCAAAGGGAAGGATAATGGTAGACAAGGGCGCAGAAGATGCCCTGGTCAATAAGGGGAAAAGTCTCCTTCCCTCAGGTATAGTTGCTGTTTATGGGAGATTTAGGATTGGAAATTCCGTAACTATAATAAATAGGGAAGAAAGAAGCCTTGCGGTTGGCCTTGTGAATTACCCTTCAAACGATATAGAAAAGATCTTAGGACTGAAAAGTTCGGAGATAGAAAATACATTGGGATACAAACACTACGATGAGGTCATCCATAAAGACAATCTCGTCCTGATGAAAAATCCATAAGTTCTAAAATTGCGTTTTTTTGTAGTCAGCGGTGGATTCGTTATGTCCACTAAGCTGTTTTATTTGGGGATTAAATCCGAATATCGAATATCGAATATCGAAATCCGAAACAAACTCGAATGACAAAAAAACAAAATTCAAAACTATATGACCTGGAAGACCGTACGTTTGACTTTGCCAATAGGGTGAGAGAGTTCGTAAAGAAATTGCCTAAGTCCATAGGAAACATGGAAGATGGAAGACAACTAATCCGGGCATCAGGTTCTGTTGGGTCGAACTACATTGAGGCCAACGAATCGCTCAGCAAGAAAGATTTCATCATGAGAATTAAGATCTGCCGGAAAGAGGCTAAAGAAAGTCGATATTGGTTAAGGTTGATAGATACTCATGATGAATCGGAACAGGAAACCGATCGAAAATACTTACTAAAAGAGGCTACTGAGCTGATGAACATTTTTGGCGCCATATTGGCCAAAAGCAAATAATGTTTAGAGCATTTGAACATTTGAATTTCGGATTTGTTTCGAATTTCGTGCTTCGTATTTCGAATTTAATAATAACCGGTGAACAAACCCGAATAAAACCTTACAACCTTTTAGGCTCCGGCTTGCCCGGGTGAGGAGTTATAAAGGCTGATGGATCTTAATAATATGCTAAGGGCCATGGCAAGGGATGCCAAGGCTTCTGCCAGGGATTTAAGGGTTGCCAAGAGGGGTGAAAAGGACACCGCCCTAGAACTCATGGCGGAGAATATCCTTTCCAGAAAAGATGAGATAATTAAGACAAACAACAGGGATATCACACGGGCCAGGGAAAAGGGGCTAAGTCCCGCAATGATAGATAGGTTAACCCTAAATGAAAAGACAATCAGCTCAATGGTCGCCGGATTACACGAAGTTGCTGCCCTTCCTGATCCAGTAGGTGAGGTAACGGCTATGTGGAAGAGACCAAATGGACTGCAGGTGGGAAGGGTAAGGATCCCATTAGGAGTGATAGGCTTTATCTACGAGTCCAGGCCTAATGTAACGGTTGATGCTGCTGCCCTTTGCCTCAAATCAGGCAACGCAGTTCTCCTAAAAGGGGGATCTGAGGCCATAAACTCAAATCTAATCCTGAACGAGATATTGGCAGAGGCAGTGAACAAGGCCAATCTACCGGGAAAATCGATCCAGGTTATCCCCTCAATTGAACACGAGGCATTTGGTATACTCCTGGCCATGGATGATTATGTGGATATGATTATTCCAAGGGGTGGCGAGGGCCTGATCTCCTTTGTTGTGGAAAATTCAAGGATCCCGGTATTAAAACATTACAAGGGAGTCTGTCATGTATATGTAGATGAATTTGCCGACTTAGATATGGCTCGAGACATATGTCTTAACGCCAAGGTGCAAAGACCTGGGGTCTGCAATGCGATGGAAACAATGTTGGTACATAAAAAAGTAGCCCCCTCTTTTCTGCCAGGCATGATAGTGGCCTTCAGAGATGCAGGGGTTGAAATAAGGGCATGTAAGGATACCCTCAGGCTGGTTCCTGGTCTGAAATTAGCCAAGGATAGTGACTGGCCAACCGAGTTTTTGGATCTTATCCTGGCTGTCAAGATCGTTAGGAATATGGATGAGGCCCTGGATTTTATCGATAGATACGGCTCTAATCACACGGAGGCAATTGTTACAAATGACTATGAGAGGTCCAAAGAATTTCTTGAAAAGGTAGATGCCTCGGTAGTGCTGGTAAATGCCTCCACCAGATTTAACGATGGCTTCGAGCTTGGTTTAGGTGCTGAGATTGGGATCAGTACATCAAAGCTCCATGCCTATGGGCCAATGAGTCTAAAGGAGTTGACCACCACGAAGTTTATCGTATTTGGATCCGGGCAGGTAAGGACGTGAAATTAGGTATCCTGGGAGGGACCTTTAATCCGATTCATCTTGGTCACCTGAGGGTGGCTGAGGAGATAGGTGAGGATTTAGGTCTTGAAAAGGTCTATCTAATACCATCTGGTATGCCACCACATAAAAGTCCGCACCCCATCGCTGGCTTTTCTCATCGGCTGGAAATGGCAAAACTGGCAAGTAAGACCTCACCTATACTTGAGGTCTGGGATATTGAGGGGAAAAGGCCTGGCTTATCTTACTCCATTGAAACACTGAGATTATTTCATTCCCATTTCGGCCCTAAACTCGAACTATCCTTTATTATCGGGACAGATGCCTTTATAGAGATAAAGACCTGGAAGGAATACCAGGACCTCTTTAAGTATGCCTCCTTTGTCGTTATTAATAGACCCGGATATAGTGCAGAAGAGTTTTTTACCTTTCTTGACTCCCTTAATGCTGGTTTTGTATGGAGCCCTGAGAGAAAATGCTTTTGCCATCCATCGGGAAGTATCCTGCTTAAAAAAGATACAACCCTGATGGATATATCAGCCAGCAGAATAAGGGAAATGGTAAATAAAGGGAAATCTATCCGCTTTTTGGTACCGGAGGCAGTAAGGGAATATATAGAAAAGGCAGGACTGTACCAGATTAATGAATCCACTTAACAAGGCCCTTCTATGTGCTAATATAATCCTCGAAAGGAAGGCTACTGACCCTGTCCTGTTTGAGGTGGAAAAGTTAACCTCAATAACCGATTACTTCCTTATTGCAGGCGGTAGATCCAGCAGGCAGGTCCAGGCCATTGCCCGGCATCTCCAAATGAGGATGAAGGAGGAGGGTTTTACCCCTTTTGGTATAGAGGGTGAAAGGGATGGGCACTGGATATTATTGGACTATGGTGATGTTGTAGTTCACCTTTTCTACCAACCCGTAAGGGAATTCTATGACCTTGAAGGGTTATGGGTCGAGGCACCAAGGGTGGGAATAGACAAAGAGGCTATCAAAGGTGAGAATTAAAAATATCATTATCCTTCTCACAGCCCTATTTATAATCGGCACCTCCCTGGTAGAGTCCCTGGGCTCATATTTATCTCCAGAAGAGGAAACCGAGCTTGGAAGAAGGTTTCTCATAAGTATCACATCTCACTATGAGCCTTCCGACTATCCCTATATAGTTGAGTATATCAATGACCTTGGTAAATATCTAGGTCATCAAATAGAGGTACCATATTTCCCCCTTAACTTTTACGTGATAAAGGAAAGTGGCCTTAATGCATTTGCAGCCCCTGCCGGCCATGTGTTTATCTTTTCAGGCATGATTAGGGTGATGGACAATTTGGATGAGTTGGCCTCTATCCTGGCACATGAGCTTGCCCATGTAAGTGCCAGGCATCTCGCCTCAAGGGTAGAAAGATCCAAGAAGATTGGGATGGCCACAATGGCTGGTATCTTAGCGGGAATTCTTGCCGGAGGTAAGGCAGCAGGTGCCCTTGTGACCAGTTCAATAGCCGCCGGAATTCAGGCCGAACTTGGTTACAGCAGGGAGGATGAAAGCCAGGCCGATCAACTGGGATTTAAATACACCCATAGGTCGGGTTTCAACCCTAATGGAATGATAACCGTATTGAAGAAGATCCAAAGGGAGAGGTGGTATGGAAAAGGCGAGATCCCTCCTTATCTGCTTACCCATCCAGGAACACCGGAGAGGATGGCCAATATAGAGGGAATGCTGGTAGGATATCAGAAGATGCCCGAACCTGATAGGACAAAAGGGCTACGGTCGAAGTTTCCGATATTTCGTACTATGGTTATGGCCCTGTATCATGACAAAGAAGATGCAACAAGGGAGTTCAAAAAAAGTCTTCATGCCGATACTGAATCGGCCGTAGCCAACTATGGTCTTGGACTCATTATGCAAAGAGAGGGGCTTGTAGATGATGCCCTCAATCACTTTAAAATAGCATTAAGGAAAAAACCTGACTCCATCCCTATTATGTACGCCATGGGCCAGGCATACCATACGAGCGGTCAATACGAAAATTCCATATCTATCCTAAATGAGGCACTCAGGCTATCCCCTAAAGATAAGGAGATCATGTATCTGCTGGCCCAATCACTGCAAACCCTCGAACGATACGACCAGGCCTCCAAGATCTATGAACGATTGACATTCCTTCCGCCAGTCAAGCACAGGGTCTATTATAACCTTGGCCTGATCTACGGCCGTCAGGGAAAATTGGTCATGGCCCATTACAATTTGGGGATATATTTCACCAAGCTAAGAAGGAGGGAAAAGGCCCTTTTCCACTTTAAAAAGGCAAAGGGGCTTGTGGGGAGTGACGCAGCGCTCAGGAAGAAGATCGATAAGGCCTTAACGGATCTCAAGGGGTTTTAAGGCATTAAACAAGGGATTTCAACCTTGCTATACGGTCTCTCCTTTTCCTCGTTACTATCTTGAAATTCCTCGGAACATCTGCCATGAGCGACATGGACTGATCCGCAGCAACATCATAAAATTCTATGATCTTCTCCTCCAAGGCCAAGGCCCTTGCCACTGCATCTGCGTAGCTTGTGTCCTCCGGTAGGTCCGTATTAAGAGCATAGTCATCCGTTTCCAGGTCAAAGGCAAAACAACCTTCAATAGCATCCGTGATAACCGAATAATATGCCCTCTGAATCTGGTTAAAATATTTCCTGTTCTCCTTGGCGAAGGACAGGAAGACATCCTCACCCTCAGGGTATCTTCGGGACAATTCCTCGTAGAACCCCGCCGCCTTCTCTTCAAGCTCCTTAACAAAGCTTATGGTCTCAGAGGCCGTAGAAATCTTCATACCCATTCCCCCTTTTAAAACCACCTATGGATACAAACCTTACTTTCCGTGAAGAATCGAATGGCCTCTTTTCCCTGAGTATGTAATATACCGAGGAAGGAGCCCACCATCCCACTGAATGGAAAGAAGGCCATAGGAGCGACTATCCCGATATTTATACCTACATTCCCGCTTATCACGTCGTACTGGAACTGACGGGCATATTTCCCGCTTGAGGTGAATATGGCGTGGCCGTTGTGATATGGGCTTTCATTACATATCTCTATGGCATCCTCCAGATTCTTTGCCCTGATAACACCCATGGTGGGGCCAAAGATCTCCTCACGAACGATCCTCATCTCCGGGTCAACATCCTCCAAGATGGTCGCGTCAAGAAAGCATGTGTCAGGATAATCGCCGACGATCCTTGTCGCTTTCCTGCCATCCAGCCTCAGTGTTGCCCCCTCCTTCATACCAATCTCTATGTAGTTCAATATCTTCTCTTTCTTCTTCACGTCTCGCACTGGCCCCATCTGAACCGACTCATCAAGACCGTAGCCAACAACGATTGACGCTGCTCTGGCAGTGACCTTTTCCATAAATTCCCTGTAAAAGGTATCATCATCACCCACAATAACAAGGGTTTGGCCTGACAGGCATCGTTGACCTGTATTGCCAAAGAATGATGTCATAAGGCCAGGTATGGTAGCCTCCACATTGCAATCAGGCATGATGACAAGTATATTTGCAGCCCCACCCTGGGCGATGCACCTCTTGCCCGTGTTGCCACAACCAGGGTAGATCACATCTCTCATTACCGGTGTGGATCCAACAAAGGTTATCCCCTCAATATCGGAGTGGTCTAACATACCGCTTACCACTGTTCTACCGCCATGTACCATATTCCATACCCCTGGAGGAAAGTCCGCTTCCTCAACCAGTTCACAGAGTTTAGTTTGACTAAAGGGTACCTCACTTGATGGTTTGATGACTATTGTGTTTCCGGTGGCAACCGCATAGGGTGCCGACCAGAGGGGAATCATGAAAGGGAAGTTGAATGGGCCAATGATTCCGAAAGTGCCCAAAGGCTGTCTTATAAGATACTCATCTATACCCGATGCAATATCCTCCGAGCTATCCCCCATCATCAAAGTGGGGATACCACAGGCCACTTCCACATTTTCGATACCGCGCCTGGTTTCACCCCTGGACTCGTCTATGCATTTTCCATGCTCCTGGGTCTGGACCCTGCTCAACTCCTCAAAATTCTCCTCCATCAGCTGACCCAACCTGAAGAGATACCTGCATCTGGCAACCGGAGGTGTCCTCCTCCAGTCATAAAAGGCCTCCTGTGCTGCCTTTACTGCAGCATCTATTTCCTCCTTGGTTGAGATCCCAACCCTTCCAATGGTCTCATATGTAGCAGGATTAACAACATCAATGATCTCACCCTTAGACTCAACCCACTCGCCACCAATATAATTCTTAGCCATGGGGGCGCCTTTTATCGGTTCTTCCAAAACAGCCATATCTTATCCCTCCTTGATTTAAGTTATTTTTGCTTCTTCTAGCCCGCCTATTCAGTCACATACCCAGGTATGCCTTCTTTACATTTTCATCCTCGAGCAGTCCCGTTGCCTCGCCGCTCAACACGATTCTTCCATGTTCAAGGACATAGCCGCGGTTCGCAATCTCCAGGCTCTTCCGCACATTTTGTTCCACAAGGAGGATAGTTACCCCCTCATTCTGTAGAAGCTCAACGGTCTTGAACACCTCATCCACTATCAGGGGGCTCAGCCCCAATGATGGCTCATCCATCATGAGGAACTTGGGTTTCGACATTAGGGCCCTGCCAATGGTTAGCATCTGTTGTTCTCCGCCACTGAATGTGCCAGCCAGCTGTGCCTTACGTTCATCTAAAATCGGAAAAAGGCCAAAGACCCATTCCATATTTTCCCGAACCTTTTCCCGGTTATTTTCTACATATGCACCGAGTTCAAGATTTTCCTGAACGGTCATGTAAGGGAAAAGTCTCCTCCCCTCCGGGACCAGGGCAATGCCATTGGTTATAATCTTGTGAGCGGGCATATTTTCTATGCGCTTGCCTTCAAAGATTATGCTTCCTGAACTTACTGGAACCAATCCGGAGATTGTCTTGATAATGGTTGACTTGCCAGCTCCATTTGCACCGATCAGGGCCACAATCTCATTATTATCAATGTTCATTGAGACATCTCTCACAATTTGAACCTGTCCATAGCCGGCAT
>CP070660.1:1636572-1640059 GCA_020355145.1 Deltaproteobacteria bacterium | reverse complement strand
CCCTTGGAACAGAGAGTGCCTTCATTTATGGGATGATCAGGATCACCCTCTATATTGATAACCCTTCCCCCTGCACCTTTGCTGGTGTGACCAATAATGCCGCATCCAACTGCACAGTAGGGACAGATTGTGGTGGTCTCTTTTGCATACCTAATCTTCAATGTCTGGGCATATGATTTGACTGGCTTCAAATCCATGCCCAAACCAAGGGCCATCACTCCTGCAGCGCTCCCCATTGAGATCCTCAAAAATTCCCGTCTATAAATCTTCATACCCCGACTCCTTTCTTCTTGCCTAAAAGGAGGCAGTTATTGATTGTTGATAAAACTTCGCCTTTAGATTAATTCTTTTTGGGTGTCTCTAGTACCACTATTTATCAATTAAGTAAACTTTTTTAGCGATTTAGCAGAGAATAGAAATATAAGAGACAAATTATGCTGCCGCCGATCTTGCCATTTCATAATCCATAGGGAATCACGCGTATAAAAATACTCGCGGCACTCAATCCCAAGAAAATCCCGAAAGGTCAATCATAACCTACAAAAGGTCTACCTTCAGGTTCTAAGATTCGTGCTTTTTTGGCAGAAAAAACGGAATTACTATACGACCTGAAAGACCGTGCGGTTGAAAGAAGGTGAGAGCATGCTATAACGCCTTTTAGACGGGTATGTCGCTCGGCTAAACCGTCTGTGTGGGTCTGTGGCTAATTGGATAAATGAGTGGCCTACTTTCTGTGAGGTGCCCTCAGCTGTAACCATGTCTTTACTAATGCATAGATCAGGCCAAAGGCGATAACGCCAAGGACAAGATAGAGAAGCCCCATAAAGATAAGATATCCCGCATCCCAGGTCCATTCAAAAACAAAAGGAAACATGTCACCTCCTTTGCACTAACCCAGAATCCGTTACGGCCTTGCCTAGAACCTTGACCGGATTCAATTCAGCCTCCTGCGGAAAAAGGGGCAGATATCTATAAGACAGAGAGAATAAAAGGATTCCATAACCAACAGCACCCAGCGCAATACCCCACTCCTGCCATGTTGGAAAATAACTCATAAAGACATCAAATGGCATGACTGGTATGGTTAGGGTCTGAATAGTAAAGGCAAACCTGTTAAGTGCTATACCGGTAATATTCATCAAGGCGCCTATGATGAGAAGGCCATTTCTCTCCCTTAAACGAGGGGTTATCAGGATAATCGCCGGAATAATGCCAAATATCCCGATCTCAGCGATCATGAGCCAGATTCCATACGGTCCCTCATAAAAATCCATAAAGGACAAGCCAGCCCTGGGGACAACCCCATAGGCCCAGCTGATCGTGTCCAGGATCTTGAGGATTATATAAGCGGTAAGGAGCCAGCCTGAGATCTTGGCCAACATATTAAAAACACCTCTTTTAACCAGTTCCTTTCCCGTGACCTTCTTGGCAACCCATACACAGAGCAGGGTAAAAGATGGGCCTGCCGCAATGGAGGAAAGGATAAATAGAAAGAAGGTCCATGGCCATATAAGGAAACCCTCTCTAAAGGCAAAAGGGCGTGCGAAAAGTACTCCAAACAGTCCTCCCAGTGAGCCTTGGTGAAAGAACGAAAGAAATGTTCCTGCAGCGGCAAAGACGGCCATTGTGCGGTGAAGATTATCGCCGAAGATGCTAAATTCCCTAATCTCGTTTAGTTTTCTATTGGAAAATATCAAAGGGAGATATTCAATAGTTAATACACCGAGATAGGCGGTGATACAAAAGGAGACCTCGGTCAACATGGAATGGACATTTGCATGCCAGAAGATAAACCATCCCCTTAATGGCTGTCCGATATCTACCCCCAGCATTGCAATAGCAGCCGAATAACAGATGAAACCTATAACAACAGCTGCATTGATAATGGCCTTAAGGTCCTCTTTGCCAATTATATGGGTAAGGAATCCAGTAAAAAAAGCACCTGCGCCCAGGGCAATCAGGGAAAGATCAAATGTGATCCACAGGCCAAAGGCAAAATAGTGATTCATATTTGTCTGATTCAGCCCCTTATAAAAGCACAAAAAGGCCGACACCAAGCCCCAGGCAACGACAAGCGACCACAAAAGCATCCATGGCAAAAATCTCTTTAGCGAGCATCTTTGAACACCATTGGGGATCAGGGCTAAATCCATTCTTCTTCTCCAGCTAATGACGGAGTGTTGGAGTATTGATTACGCGTTAAACAGCGTTTAGCCTTCTGCGTTCCTCCATCCCTCCATTATTCCATTACTCCAATTGTGAGCGGAGCGTACTAAATTCCCCTGAGAGATAGTTGTCTGCCATACGCCTCACCCAGTGCTTGGTGCTTATATAATATACCTTGGGTTCAGTGCCAAGCCTCTCCAGCAATCTGAAGACATAGGGGCCCTTAATAAGCTCAGAAACCATATGCGCAGGGTTATTAGGGTCACCAAAGGTTATGGCCTTAGCTGGACAGGCCTGGGCGCAGGCAGGGATGTATTCATCCTCCTTCAAATACCTCCTCCCCTCTGTATATGCCTTTGCCTTGGCCCTCATGAGCCTGTGGTGACAGAAGGTACACTTCTCCACCACACCTCTCATCCTGGGCGAAACCTCTGGAGAGAGATATCTATCCATACCTTCAGGGAAAGAGGGATCAAACCAGTTGAAATCCCTTGCTTGATATGGACATGCAGCCATGCAGTATCTACATCCTATACACCGTGTATAGATCTGGCTCACTATTCCGGTGTTTGGATCTTTTCTGGTTGCTGTTACCGGGCAAACAGGTACGCATGGGGGATTACCACATTGCATACATGGCCTGGGGATATAGATGAGTTGGGTTTCTGGAAACCCTTTTCCATTCGCTAAAATGTATATCTGAATCCAGGTTATATTCCTTGTCTTATCCGATTCATCAAACATTACAGGAATATTGTTTTCAGAGGCGCAGGCGACAACGCATACACCACAGCCAGTACATGCATCTAAATCAATAACCATCGCGTATCTTGTGCCGCTGGCCTTTTCCTCTTTTTTCATTGCCTATACTTTGACCTAATGACCCTACTAAAGCCTCTAGCTTCTCTCTAAGTTATACTCACGGCTCTTTCTAATGCCTTACAAATTTTATTAACGTCTATGGATAACGGTGGAGCCTGTCCCGGCTATACCGTCGGGGATGCCCGCCCTGTTAAATCCCCCAGGGGGGGTCCGCCAAAGACGGAATTTAACAGGGCCCGTTTCGTTTTTCGGTAACGTGTATTGTTTCTTTCACGTTACCATTACCCTAACCGATACGGGCTTCGTCACCGCTCGGCTGAGCGCCTCGGCTGAGCTCGTCGCAGGCTCGCCGCAAGCCCTAACCCTTACCGAGGTCTTATTTATATCTTGATCACCCTAACCCTGGTATTCCACCAGACAGGCTGCCCACTTAAGGGATCCTCAATATAGTCAATTATCTCATTGGGATTGGCACCCTTTCCCTTCAGGTACCTATCAT
>CP070660.1:1627516-1636472 GCA_020355145.1 Deltaproteobacteria bacterium | reverse complement strand
GAGGTTTCATACCCAGACAGCTGGCTGCACTCTGACCGCACAGCAACCCAAGAATAATATAGTAAGGGTTGCCTTCCAGGCACTCTCTGCTGTCTTGGGTGGAACACAATCACTGCATACTAATTCCATGGATGAGGCCTTTTGTTTACCGAGCGAGGAGGCGGTTCAGATCGCCCTAAGGACCCAACAGCTTATTGCCTATGAATCTGGTGTCACTGACACTGTAGACCCCTTAGGTGGCTCATATTATATTGAGGGGTTGACAAAGGAGATTTTTGACAGGGCTTTGGCCTATATTGATAAGATTGATGAGCTTGGTGGGGCAGCATCAGCCATTGAGAAGGGCTTTATACAGAGGGAGATCCAGGAAAGTGCCTATCGCTACCAGAGGGAGATTGAAAAGGCAGAGAGGGTGGTAGTTGGTGTAAACAGGTTCCAGGTAGAGGAGGAATCTCCACGGGATCTTTTAAGGGTGGATCCCGCTGTTAGGCTTTCTCAGATGGAAAGGCTGAGACAATTAAGATCAGAGCGAGACAATGGAAGGGTGAAGGGTATATTAGATAGGTTAAAAAAGGCTGCGGGAGGCAGTGATAACCTGATGCCCGTAATTCTGGATGCAGTGAGGTCTTATGCCACCTTGGGAGAGGTCTGTGATGCATTACGGGATGTCTTTGGAGAATATCAGCCAGTAAGCACAATCGGGGGTTGATCTAAGATGGATAGTAAGAGAAAGATTAGGGTACTGGCTACTAAACCTGGTCTGGATGGTCATGATAGGGGTATAAAGGTTATTGCCAATGCATTAATGGACGCAGGGATGGAGGTAATCTACACCGGTTTAAGGCAGAGTCCGGAAAAGATTGTGGAGACAGCCATCCAGGAGGATGTGGATGTTATTGCATTAAGTATCCTATCTGGCGCCCATGACTTCCTGTTTCCCAGGATAATGGAATTGTTAAAGGACAAGGGGGTAAATGATGTCCTGGTTATTGGAGGGGGTATCATTCCAGATGAGGACATACCTGCGCTGAAGGAGATAGGCATAGCAGAGATCTTTGGTCCGGGCACCTACACCGAAGATATTGTCAAATATATTAAGGATAACCTGAGGCGCTAGGTTGATCTTGTTATTGGTTAGTCGTCATTCGTTATTCGAGTAACAAATAATGATTACCAGAAAAGGATTGCACCCACCATGATCGAGCTTAGTCAGGAACAAAGGATTATATTGGAGAATGTAAGGAGGGTAGCAAAGGAGCGGATAGCCCCTTTAGCATCTGAGATTGACAGGGAGGGTGTCTTTCAATGGGATATTGCCCGCCTTTTTGGCCAGATGGGTCTCCTTCAGATATTTCTTCCACCGTCTTATGGCGGACTTGAAGAGGATAAAACCCTTATGTTTTGCCTGTGTGTTGAGGAGATAGCAAAGGCATGCGCCTCTTCGGCATTGATGCTTATTGTTCAGGCTGTTGGAAGTTACCCAATAGTAGTAGCAGGAAACAAGGACCAGAGAGATCGCTTTTTTCCCCGACTTTCAAAAGGAGAAGAGCTCATAAGCTACCTGGTAACAGAGCCATATGCCGGTTCTGATGTGGCGGGTATCAGGGCTAAGGCGCAAAAGAATAATGGTGATTATATCTTAAATGGGCATAAATGTTTAGCCACAAATGGAGGGGTAGCAACTCTATATACTGTTTTAGCAAAGACAGCTGAAAAGGAATTGACATTCTTTGTGGTCGAGAGGGATCAGGAAGGTGTGTCCGTTGGAAAGACAGAGGATAAACTTGGATTCAGGGGGAGTAATACCACAGAGGTTATCCTGGAGGATGTCAGGGTCCCTAGGGATAATAGGCTTGGGAAAGAAGGGGAGGGGTTTGTTATTGCTATGAAGGATTTTGATATGTCCAGGCCAAGTATCGCGGCCCTTGCCCTAGGGATAGCAGAGGCAGCCCTTGATGTCTCCCTCGATTATGCCTGCCAGAGGGAGACATTCGGAAAGCCCCTAGTTAAACACCAGGCCATAAGTTTTATGCTTGCTGATGCAGCCATGCAGATAGAGGCGGGTAGGGGTCTTATGGTAGAGGCAGCCAATCTTCATGATAGAAATGAACCGAATACAAAATTAGCGTCTATGTCCAAATGTTTTTGCAGTGATGTTGCTATGAAGATCACAACGGATGCTATTCAAATCCTTGGGGGTTACGGCTACATAAAGGACTATCCTGTGGAAAGGCTCTTTAGGGATGCGAAACTCACACAGATCTTTGAGGGTGCCAATCAGATTCAGAGGATGGTTATTGCCAGGGAGATGATAAAGGAGAGAGGCTAGTGGAGAGAACTGCGAGACTTAAAGGGAAGATAGCCCTAATAACGGGCAGTAGCCGTGGTGTTGGAAGGGCTGTAGCCCTTAGCTTCGCAAAGGAAGGGGCGAAGGTCATGGTCAACTACACCTCAAATGAAAGAGCGGCCAACGAGGTGGCTGAAGCCATAAATCAATTGGGCAGCCAGGCAATAGTTGTCAGGGCCGATGTGGCCAAAAGGGAGGAAGCTGATAGCCTTGTCCAGGCTGCAATTAACGAATTCGGCCGGCTCGATATCTTGGTGAATAATGCAGGTTCTACTCGTCCTGCTATGATGCTCAAAATGACAGAGGAGCAATGGGATGAGGTGGTAGATATTCATTTGAAAGGGGCATTTCTCTGCTCCCAGGCGGCTGGGCGTCAGATGAAAGAGCAAAACAGCGGCAGGATCATAAATGTGACATCCGTGGCTGGACTGGTCGGTACGGTTGGCCAGATCAATTACAGTGCGGCAAAAGGGGGCATTATCAGTATGACAAAATCCATTGCCCGAGAGCTTGCACGATATAATGTCTGTGCCAATGTGATATCCATAGGTATTCTAGCCATGGGCATGTCAGAAAAAATAACCACTGATGAAAAGTTCAAAGAGGTCTATATGAACAGAATTCTCCTGAAACGCTTTGGTACACCAGACGATGTCTCGCCTGCCTTTGTTTTCCTGGCCTCTGATGAAAGCAGCTATATTACCGGTCAGATCCTATGTGTTGATGGTGGTTACGGGATGATCTAGCAGGAAGAAGTGCCTAAAGTCAAAACCAGCAATGAGTAACCAGTAACGAGAATAAACCCAACAAACTCAAGAAACCCACAAAATAAGGGGGCTTAATGTGGCACAAGTACCGGATAAGATACAGACATGGCAGATGGTTCAACCCACATCCAGGAACAAAGAAACAGGGGAGGCAATTCCCGGCATATTAGAAAAGACCTCTATCCCTGTGCCTGAATTAAGGCCTGGTGATGTATTGGTGGAGATAGCAGGATGTGGAGTTTGCCACACCGACCTGGGATATTTTTATGATGGCGTGCCCACAGTTTCAAGGCCTCCTATAAGTTTAGGGCACGAAATTGCGGGGACAGTAGTGGCTGGAGATGAGAACTGGATAGGGAAAGAGGTGATTATCCCTGCAGTTATGCCCTGCCGTCAGTGTATGCTCTGTAAGACAGGGAGGGGCAATAGATGCCTTAATCAACTAATGCCTGGTAATAGCCTTGGTGTGTATGGTGGCTTCTCAAGCCATATTCCAGTACTGAGCGTAGATCTCTGTGAGGTAAAAGACAGGGGTGAGATTCCCTTAGCCCACCTGGCGGTGGTGGCTGATGCCGCCACAACACCCTACCAGGCTGCCAAGAGGGCAAATCTTCAGCCAGGGGATAATGTCGTTGTGGTAGGGATTGCAGGTGGTGTCGGGCAGTATATGGGGCAGATAGCAAAGGCCCTCGGTGCAAAGACAGTAATCGGTATTGACATAAACCCTGAAAGACTCAAAAGGGCCATTTCATATGGTGCTGATTTTGTTATCAGCTCAGCTGATAAAGGGGTTGGGGATGTCCTTAAGGAATTTAGAACTATCTCAAAGGACAGTGGTCTGCCAGATTATGGCTGGAAGATATTCGAGGTAACAGGTGTAAAGGCTGGGCAGGAGATTGCGTTGGCCCTGCTTTCTTTTACGGGGAAGTTGATTGTCATCGGCTTTGGTTTGCAGAAGGTGGAGTATGCCATTAGCAGGCTCATGGCCTTTGATGCGGAAATTATCGGGACCTGGGGCTGTTTGCCGGAATATTATCCTATAGTGCTGGATATGGTCTTGAACAAGAAGATTGACATAGAACCATTCGTGGAGACACGCCCGATGAGCACTATCGTAGAAACATTTGAAGGGCTCCATAAAGCAGGCCCCCCAGCGAGGAGGATAATCTTAACACCTGATTTTTAGGCCAAGCAAATAAAGAGGTAAACCTAGTAAGGAGAGATAAGTATGGCATTAGATTGGATACCAAGAGCACCAAAGGATAAGAAATTAGATCATCAGATGTATGATGAAAAATATTTACACAAACCAGAGCCACCCAGGACTACCTATGAGAAGAGACCTTTGTTGGATCCTCAGGGTAAAGAGGTTCCCAATCTCCATGTTGCCTGGATTACCCTCGACAACGAGAAACAGTATAACTCTTATACCCTTGAAATGCTCCATGCTGCTGCAGCTGCCTTTGACAAGGCCTCCCATGACCCAAGTGTCGTTTGTGTGGTTTTGACCGGGGCAGGAACGAGGGCATTCTGTACTGGGGGAAATGTCCCTGAATATAGCGAATACTATGTTATGAGACCCTTGGATTGCCAGGAATATATGTCTGTATACTGGCGATCATTTGACACCGTCTGGACTTCATCCAAGCCCTTTATACGGTGCTGCAATGGCATGAGCATCGGGGGTGGAGAGGAGATTGGTGGAATCTGCGATCTCACGGTTGCCTCTGATTGTGCTACATTCGGTCAGGTGGGTCCCCTACACGGTTCAACGGCTATGGGGGGTGCATGCCAGTTCAAACCCATTGAGATGACTATGCAGGATGCCATGTGGAATGCTATCTCATGCGAACAATGGAGTGCCTATAAGATGTGGAGAAAGAACTATCTCCATAAGGTGGTGCCTGTGCTTAAAAAGGATGGTGATTTTATTAGAAATCCCGCTGTAATAACCGATAAATGGGTTGAGGATGGGGAGATTGTATATGGTGAATTCAAGACTGGCAAAGAGGCAGAAGAAGCTAAAGAGCTCCTTAAGGAGTTACCTCGTGACCGATCGCTCCTGGATAAGACATGCATGGATATGGCCTGGACCTTTGCTAATCTTATGCCTCAGCAGGTCGCCATGTCCTTTCAGATGATAAGGGCAACAAAGAGAGTTGCCTGGGAGAGAACCAAGGCGGAATCCATTATGTGGTGGGCGGCTAATGCCCAGGCATACGGGGAATTTGATATGGGGATGAGCGCCTTCAATACCAAGAAGATAACTGGAACTGCTAATGTGGATGTCATAAAGCTGAGGCAGATGATCGCCAAGGGTCATCCCTATGATGAGGAGTTGTTTGAGGCTGTCCTTGGAAGGCCAAAGGAATAAAGAATAAAAATAACAAAGGGAAAATCCAGAGGATGACCTCTGGATTTTTCCTATTTGAATAGGAGGTTGCTCTCTCTCTCTATTTCAGTTATAAGTATAATAATTTACTCTACCTTTCGTTTATTAAGGAGAAAAGGATGCAGTTTATCAGTGCCAAAGTCGAAGGGGGCCTCGGGACAATTACGTTGAATAGAGCTCCCCTGAATATGCTCAACATAAAGATGATGACTGAAATAAATGATACACTCAGGGATTGGATAGGAGATAGGGGTCTCAAGGTAGTTCTCTTTAATGCAAATGGGAAGTGCTTTTCAGCCGGTGTGGATGTTGAGGAACATATGGGTGATATGGCATCAAAGATGATCGAGAGCTTCCATGGTATGTTTCGATTGATGGACTCCTTAGGTGCAGTTACTGTATCATCTGTTTATGGATCCTGCTTAGGTGGTGGTTGCGAGTTGTCGATCTTCTGTGACCTAGTAATTGCGGATGATACGGCCAAATTCGGCCAGCCGGAGATACAGCTGGGGGTGCTACCGCCAATTGCAGCCCAGATAATGCCCAGGATTATTGGAAGAAAGGCGGCTATGGATTTGATTCTTTCAGGGCGGATTATCTCTGCAAAGGAGGCAATGGATATGGGCCTCATAAACAAGGTAGTTGCAAAAGGTGATTTAACCAAGGAAACTGATAGATTCATAAAACCCTATCTGTCTCTAAGTGCCGAGGTTATAAGGGTTACCAAAAAGGCGATCAAGGCAGGCCTTATTGATGATCTCGAACCATCACTAAAGATTATTGAGGATATATATCTAAAGGAGTTGATGAGGACAGCCGATGCTCAGGAGGGATTGCAGGCCTTTCTGGAGAGGAGGAGCCCGGAGTGGAAAAATTGTTGATTAGGCACCTTAGGTACTTAGTAACTTTAGGCACCTGGTGAAGGTTAATAACCAAATTAGGAAGGGATATAGGTCCCTAAAGAAAAGGCATGTTTTCACTATCCTGGGTATCACCAGTGCTATTATCTTGTTTGGTGCTATTGGTCTGTATATCCTTGATAGCCATTATAGGGCTAAAGGGACATCAGGTATATTGGATACATTCTGGTGGGCCCTTGTAACTATCACTACAGTTGGCTATGGTGATGTTGTTCCCCATTCTACTTTGGGAAGGATAGTAGGTCTGATCCTCATGTTGAGTGGGGTTGTGCTGGTGTCCCTGTTTACGGCAACAATCGCCTCCATATTTGTTGAGAGGAAGATTAAAGAGGGGGAGGGTTTGGAATCATTAAAGGTAAAAGACCAGATTGTTATCTGCGGATGGAATCAAAATGGTGAAAAGGTTATAGAAGGGATATCGATTCATGATAAGGATAGTAGTTACCCCATTGTGTTAGTCAATGAGCTTGATAAAGATGAGGTGGACTCTATTCAGTACAAATACAGGGAAAGAGACCTCCATTTTGTTAGGGGAAATTTTGTTAAGGAGGATGTTTTAGCAAGGGCAAATATCTTCAGGGCCAAGGCGGCCATAATATTGGCAGATATCTCTAATGGGCACTCCATTGAGAAGGCAGATGAGAGGACCATTTTTGGGGCTATGGCCATAAAATCCATGGCCCCTAAGGTTAGGATATGTGCGGAGCTGATAAATCGGGAAAATAAGGAATATCTGATGCGGGCTAATGTGGATGAGATAGCTATCAGGGGAGAGTCGCACGGATCATTACTTGCAAGTGCATCAATAGCACCAGGTATTCTTAGCATGATCAAGGCGTTAATTAACAATGAGGATGATAACAAATTATGGGGAGTGGAGGTTCCATCTAAATGTGTTGAAAGACCATGCAGGGAGCTTGGCCAATATTTTAGGGAGAGATGGGATGGCCTGTTAATCGCCCTTCTAAGGGAAAGGAAAGGCATCCAATTAGACGACATCCTCTCGGATAATGTAACAGCTATTGATGAGTTTATAAAGAGGAAGTTTGAGGAGTCGGGCAAGGATTTTTTCGGTAAAGGAGGCAAGATAGAGGTTATCATTAATCCCTCTGATGATTTGCTGGTTGTGGAAAATGACAGGGCAGTGGTAATTGCAAAGCAGGACCCTGGAGGAGTCTCCCTTATTGATAAATTTGTAGGGCCCAAATGAGTCCAGAGGAAGTTATCAAAAAGACGTTCATCTTTGAAAACCTCGATGAACAAGAGGTGGCAGCTATTTTAAAGATAACCAAAGAAAAGAGGTTTTCAAAGGGTGAGATTATAATGCAGGAAGGCCACGAGGGTGACACCATGTATATAGTTGTTAATGGCAGTATAGAGGTCTCAAAGACACTTACTATGAAGGTGGGAGAGGAGCGCACCGAAAGGGAAAAGATCTTAAGGAGGTTTAAGGCAGAGGACAATGTGGTTTTTGGGGAGATGGCCATGATTGATAGGGGAAATAGATCGGCCTCAGCAGCGAGTAGCACAGATTGCACCCTTTTAGAGATAAAAAGGACGGATTTCCTTGATCTAATAGAAAAAAGGCCACAGACGGGGGTTAAGATCTTGAGAAGAATAGCAGAGCTATTAGCCTGTAGGTTAAGACAGTCAAGTCAAGATGTAATAAGACTGACAACCGCCTTATCCATTGCCCTGAGCAGTTGAGTAGTAGTCCATAGAAATTTTGCCCATGAAGAGATCTATCTTTTTTCTCCTTATTACTGTAAGTATTTTTGGTTGTGCTGTTAGGGACAAGCAGACACCTAGGTATAAGGAGACTGATATAGTATTACCGGAAAAACTCGAACCATATTCGGTGAATGGTAGGCTATATTACCCTGTTGCCAGGAGGGGAGGGTTTGTTCAAGAAGGTATGGCCTCCTGGTATGGGAAGGGATTCCATCGGAAAAAAACAGCCAGTGGCCAGATTTTCAACATGTGGGGTAAAACCGCCGCACATAAAACGTTACCCTTTGGAACGTATGTAAGGGTGGAAAATGTGTCGAATCAAAGGGAGGTTGTAGTTAGGATTAACGACAGGGGTCCTTTTGTTAAAGGGAGGATCATTGACCTGTCTTATGGTGCTGCGAGGGAGATAGGATTGATTGGTCCTGGGGTAACAAGGGTACGCCTGGTTGCCTTATCAAAGGAGATTGGCAAGATCAAATCAGGTAATACCTATAGGCCACTTGTGGAGGCAAGGCATTTTAGGAAGGGAAGGTTCACTATACAGGTTGGCGCCTTTGAAAATGAGGGTAATGCCAGACGGTTGGCAAAACGCCTCAGGGTTATCTTTGACAATGTTACTATAATGACTTATATAGGATGTAGTGGAAAAATCCTTTATCGCGTAAGGGTTTCCACCTCTAAGGATTTAACTGAGGCAGGTCGGATAGTTAAGAAATTGGAATATCTCGGATTTTCAGAGAGCTTTATAGTGGCACTTTAGCCCTCATGATTGATTTTTCTCCGAAGAACACCAGAGGTC
>CP070660.1:1616686-1627416 GCA_020355145.1 Deltaproteobacteria bacterium | reverse complement strand
GCAAACTACAGCTAAATTACTGAAAGACGCCCATAACTTTATTGTCAGGGCAGTATCCGAAGGTGGTGCCGTCCTTTTTGTGGGCACAAAAAAACAGGCCCAGGATTCCATTGTGGAAGAGGCCGAGCGGTGTGGTATGTTCCACGTCTGCAATAGGTGGCTGGGCGGTACCCTCACCAATTTTAAGACCATCAGAAAAAGCATCGATCGACTTAAAGAACTCGAGGAGATGAAAAGAGATGGAAGTTTGAGCCGCTATACAAAAAAAGAGGTGTTGAGGATGGAAAAGGAGTTGGCAAAGTTGGAAAGGAGTTTGGGCGGCATTAAGGATATGGACGAACTTCCCTCTGCCCTCTTTATCGTGGATACAAAAAAGGAAAAGATAGCTGTAAACGAAGGGAAAAAATTAGGGATCCCTATAGTTGCCATTGTAGATTCAAACGGGGATCCTGAAGATATTGATCACGTCATCCCAGGAAACGATGATGCTATAAGATCCATCAGGCTATTGACCTCCATTATTGCCGATGCCTGTATTGAAGGACATAGGGACAGAGAGGAAAAACTAAGGGCAGAGGAAGAGCTTGAGATAAAGAAAGAGGCAGAATTAGAAGAAATCGGCGAAGAGCTTAAACCAACCGAAGAGGAAGGACCTGAGGTTATAGTAATACCTAAAAAACCTAAGGAGATTGAATCCAATGAGGTTGAAGGCCCGGAGGACATTCGATCTGAAGAGTAAAAAGGGAGAGGACAAATTGAAGGTATCAACTAAACTGGTAAAAGAGCTAAGGGAAAAGACCGGTGTGGGCATAATGGATTGCAAGAATGCCATTCAGGAAGCAGGTGGAGATATTGACAAGGCCGTTGAGATATTAAGAAAAAAGGGTATTGCAAAGGCCCAAAAAAGGGAAGGCAGGATTACCTCAGAGGGCCAAATTCAGTCTTATGTGCACATGGGTGGAAAAATCGGTGTTCTTGTGGAGCTAAATTGTGAAACCGATTTCAGCGCCAAGACAGAGGATTTTACGAGTTTTGCCAAAAACCTGGCTATGCACATAGCAGCAACAAACCCACTAGCTATCTGTCCTGAGAATCTACCTCCAGAGATAGTGGAAAGAGAGAAAGAAATATACAGGGCTCAGGCTATCCACTCAGGTAAAGGAGAAAAGGTTGTAGAAAGGATTGTTGAGGGAAGATTAAGGAGATTTTTCTCTGATGTCTGCCTCCTAAACCAGGCCTATGTAAGAGATCCTAATATGAGTATTCAAGAGCTTCTCAACGAACTGAAGGCCAAAACTGGTGAAAATATTATCGTAAAAAGGTTCGTCAGGTTCCAGTTAGGGGAAACTGATGATAACAGATAATACATTTGGGAATAATCATGCCAGCGCCCCAGAGGTCCCTATGTTATAAAAGGATCCTGTTAAAATTAAGTGGCGAATCCCTGATGGGAGATAAATATAGTGGTATAAATCTCCCGACCCTCAAGGATATTGCCTCTGAAATTCATTCAGTTCATAAGCTTGGAATACAGATAGCCATTGTAATAGGTGGCGGTAATATCTTTAGGGGGGCAAAATCCTCTGACTATAGTATTGGGAGAGTAATGGCTGATTATATGGGGATGTTGGCCACCATTATAAATGCACTTGCCTTGAAGGAAACCATAAACACACGTGGTTCAGCAGCAACTGTCATGACCGCTCTGGAAGTAGACAGGGTGGCAGAACCATATCGCAGGGAAAGGGCACTAAGCCATTTAGATAAGGGAAGGATTGTAATCTTTGCGGGAGGGACTGGAAACCCTTACTTCACAACCGACACTGCGGCTGCCCTAAGGGCTATGGAAATCAATGCACAGGCTATTCTTAAGGCTACTCAGGTTGATGGTGTATATGATCTGGATCCAGCCAAAGAGCCAGCTGCCAAACTATTTAGCAGGATTAGCTACGAACAGGTGCTGAGAAAAAAGCTCAGGGTTATTGACCTTACTGCCATATCTATGGCTATGGAACAGCAAATTCCAATTATTGTCTTTAATATAGGCAAAAGGGGGAACATAGAGAAGATTATCTCTGGCTATAAAGTGGGAACCCTGATAGCAGGAGAAGGCAATGAAAGATGAGATCTTATCAGAGATGCGCCAAAAAATGGAAAAAACTCTTGACTCCCTTACCAGGGAATTCAAGAAGATGAGAACTGGAAGGGCTTCTGTCTCCATACTCGACGGTATAAAAGTCGAATGCTACGGGACACAGATGCGCTTGAATCAAATAGCCTCTATTAGCAGCCCAGAAAGCAGGCTCCTGACTATCCAGCCCTGGGATCAATCCATCATAGGGAACGTTGAGAAAGGCATACTGAAATCCGGACTTGGACTCACACCCATGAATGATGGAAAATTGATCAGGATCTCCATACCTCCCTTAACAGAAGAGAGGAGGAAAGAACTTGCCAAGGTGGCCAAAAAAATGGCCGAGGAGAGCAAGATAATCCTCAGAAATCACCGACGTGATGCCAATGAGATGTTAAAAGAGTTAAAAAATGAAGGTGAGATATCAGAAGACGAGATGTATAAGTATCAGGATAAGGTGCAAAAAATTACCGATGAATTCATTGGAAAAACTGATGAAATCAGAAAAGAAAAGGAAAATGAAATACTCGAATTTTGATGCTATATATCTTTAAGATAATTCAATTACCCGCTCACATTCATATTCTAAGCCCCTCAAATGGACCAATTAAACCCAGATAAACTACCCCTGCATGTCGCCATCATAATGGACGGTAGTGGGCGATGGGCAAGGAAAAGAAACCTTAACCGGATCGCAGGTCATCAAAAGGGCATAGAATCTGTAAGGGATATTGTCAGAACCACTAGGGAATTAGGCATAAGATGGCTTACCCTATATGCCTTTAGCGAGGAAAACTGGAAAAGGCCAAAATATGAGGTAAAGACCCTGATGGATCTGCTAAACCGCTTCCTTAAGAGTGAATTAAAGGAGATGCTAGATAATGGGATTAGGCTGGTATGTATTGGTCAAACAGAAAAACTTCCCCCACAGGTCCAAAGAACCCTCTGGCAGACAATAGAAAAAACTGCCCACAACAAGGAGATGACCCTAATCCTTGCCTTGAGCTATGGAGGAAGACAGGAAATCGTCTGGGCAGTGAAAAATATGCTCAAGGACATTGAAAAAGGTAGATTAAATGTTAAGCAGATTACAGAGGAGCGTCTATCTAAGTATCTCTATACATCTGATATCCCATATCCAGATTTACTTATAAGAACAAGTGGGGAATATAGGATAAGTAACTTTCTTCTATGGCAGATAGCCTATACAGAGATCTTCATCACCCCTACCCTCTGGCCAGATTTCCGCAAGGAGAGATACCTTGAAGCCCTTCTGGATTACCAGAAACGGGAAAGACGTTTCGGGTCCATCAAGGAATAGATAATTCACCCCAGGCAAGAAAAAAGGACGGACTAAATGACAATACATATGAAGAGGGTCATAACAGCCCTTATTGGCATCCCTCTTTTAATTGGAGTCATTTATCTTGCTCCACCCTGGGTCTTTACTATCCTGATCCTGTTTGTAGCTTTAGTGGGTTTGAATGAATTCTATTCAATGATGAGACCTAAGGGAGCAGAAGTGATCCTCTTCCTTAATTATCCCTTAACCATTGCCCTATTTTTCTCCCTCTTAGGTAAGGGCCCCTTATATATATCAATATTTCCTCTTTTTGTCCTCTTTCCTTTAGCCTCCTTCATATTCAGCTATCCAAAACATCGCGCCAAGATGGGTGATATCGGACAGATAATTATGGGGCCTTTTTATATCTGCCTGCCCCTGGCCTTTCTTGCGATAATCGCAAGGCTTCCTCAGGGCCAACTATGGGTCTTTTTCATCCTAGCTGTTACGTTTGCCGGCGACATTAGTTCCTTCTATTCTGGAAGGCTTCTTGGAGGGCATAAACTAACCCAGATAAGCCCTGGAAAAACCTGGGAAGGTGCCTTAGGAGGTTTAACAGCAAACCTAGTTAGTGCCGGTATCCTCGGTTACCTCTTCTTTCCCTCTTTATCTATTATATCTATTATGGTATTAGGTATAGTAATAGGGATATGCGGACAGGTTGGTGACTTAGCAGAATCTATGCTAAAGAGAATCTCAAATATAAAGGATAGTGGTAAGATTTTACCAGGACACGGAGGTATACTAGATAGAATAGACAGTCTGCTTTTTGCAATCCCTGTTCTATACATATATTTAAGCTACTAGTGTCTGTTGGGTTTATGGGATTTATGGTGTTCATAGGGTTCGTTGGTCTGATAGGGTTTTAACTCAACAAACTCAAGAAACACAATAAACTACGCAATAGGGAGCTATCTTATCTTGAAAAATATATGCCTTCTGGGCTCTACTGGTTATATAGGAATTAATTCGCTTGAGGTTATTAAGGGAAACCCTGACAGATACCGGATTGTAGCGCTTGGTGCAGGAAGAAACATAGATCTCCTTCTAGATCAGATAAAGGAATTTACGCCGCGTTTTGCAGCGGTTATTAACGCTGATCTTGCAAAGGAGCTGAAAATCCGGCTCAACAATATGACAGATACAGAGGTCTTATACGGAATGGGAGGCTATATGGAGATAGCGACCCTTTCCGATGTAAATATGACTATAGTGGCAATGACCGGATCCTCCGGGCTACTTCCAACATTTTCAGCCATAACTACCGGCAAGGATATTGCCTTAGCCAATAAAGAGACATTGGTAGTAGCAGGATCTTTGCTGATGGAGGAATCAAAAAGGGGGGGTGTAAACATATTCCCTATTGATAGTGAACACAGCGCAATTCAGCAATCCATCCAAGGACACAGGAGGGAAGACCTGAGAAGGATCATCCTGACGGGATCTGGTGGACCATTCAAGGATTTCCCTATAGAAAGATTATCCAAGGTTACACCCAAAGAGGCATTAAGACATCCGAAATGGAGGATGGGTCGGAAAATAAGCATAGATTCAGCAACTCTCTTGAATAAGGGGGTAGAGGCAATAGAGGCAAAATGGCTCTTTAATGTGGAGATGGATCAAATAGAGATCCTTCTCCATCCGCAAAGCATTATCCATTCTATGGTCGAATATATGGATGGCTCTATTATCGCACAACTTGCCATCCCAGACATGAGAATACCAATATCCTATGCCCTCTCTTATCCCAGACATCTTAAAGGGGAGCTGCCATCATTAGATCTCTCAGCTATAGAAAGATTGAGTTTTGAAAAACCTGATAAGGAGAGATTCAGGTGTCTGGAGTTGTCCCTTGCAGCAGGTAAAATAGGGGAAAGTATGCCAGCTGTGTTAAACGGGGCCAATGAAATAGCTGTTAATGCCTTTTTGGAGGGAAAGATAGGTTTTCTGGAGATACCTCAAATTATTGAAAAAACCATGGACAAACACCAAACCTTTCCCATAAATAGCATCGATCAGGCTATCGAGGCGGATCAATGGGCTCAATCAAGGGCAAAAAAGGTGTTAGAGAGGATGGTGGGGAAGTCCTAAGAACTTACCTTATATAGACGGCTAGATTATGGGCAGCCTTTTTTATTATATAATTCCATTCATCATTGTCCTTGGTGTCTTGATCTCCTTCCATGAGTTCGGGCATTTCCTCTTAGCCAAATTCTTCAATGTTATGGTCATTAGATTCTCCCTTGGCTTTGGACCCAAACTCATAGGCAAAAGGATAGGGGAAACCGAATATGTACTCTCAGCCTTTCCCCTTGGCGGTTATGTTAAGATGTTGGGTGAAGACGATGATGAAGAGATAACCCCAGAAGATCCCCATCGATCTTTTTCTACACAGCCTGTAGTAAATAGGATTGCCATTGCAGCCGCTGGCCCTATCTTTAATTTCCTCTTAGCCTTCCTTCTTTTTTGTGGCATTTACGCAGTCGCAGGTTACCCTATCATGACCGCCGAAGTTGGCCAAGTAAGACCCAACTCCCCTGCCCATAGAGCTGGAATACAAAAAAGTGATATTATCGCGTATATTGACGGCAAAAAGATCAATAAATGGCGTGATATAAAAAGATTCGTAGAAAAGAATCCTGACAACGGACTAAAAATGGTAATCATAAGGGGGGATAAAAGGATCTCAACAACTGTCTTTCCAGAGGAGGAGATCGTTAAAAACATATTTGGCGAAGAGATTAAATCAGCATTAATAGGGATCGTGGCCAGTGGGAGCACAAAGAAACTAAAATTAAATGCCCTCCAGGCGATTAAGGAGGCAGGAAAAAAGACCTGGGAGGTGACAGCCTTAACTGTATTGACAATTGTAAAGCTATTTCAAGGCATCGTTCCCCTTAAGACACTTGGTGGACCTATCATGATCGGACAGCTAACAGGGGAGATAGCGAGGGAGAATCTAAGCTACCTTTTTCCCTTTATGGCTGTTATAAGTATCAATCTCGCCATCTTAAATCTTCTTCCAGTACCAGTTCTTGATGGCGGTTTGATCCTCTTCTCTTTGATAGAGATTGTAATAAGAAAACCCATAAGTATTAAAAAAAAGGAGATGGCCCAGAAGATAGGTTTTATCCTTCTTATCCTATTAATGGCCATCGTCTTTTACAATGATCTTTTAAGGATAATCACCGGTCATTAAGTGAAGATTGAAGACCGAGACCTATAACCTTAAATAGAAGATAGTCAATCGATACTAGACAATTGAACATCCTATCCATAAATACCTCAACCAAACAGTACAGCCTTGCTGTCATGAACGATGAAATTCTTTTAGGTGAATATATCCTTCCTTCTGGGCCAAGTCACTATAGAGATCTGATGCCGTCCCTTGATGACTTACTAATGAAGGTGGGCCTCCGGCCTCAAAAACTGGACGGCTTAATCGTTGCCTTGGGACCAGGGAGCTTCACCGGCATTAGAGTAGGCCTATCTGTTGTTAAAGGGCTCTCTCAATGCCTTAATATACCAATAATTGGCGTTCCCACACTTTTAGCTATGTCCAGCCAGCTCCCTTACCTAAAAGAAGATATCTGCCCCCTCGTAACCTCACGGAAGGGAGAGGTGTTTACCGCCCTATTTAGGTGGAGTTCTAATGGCCACTTATCGAGGATTAAACAAGATATGGCTATAAGGATAGGCGAGCTTGGTTCCATAATTGAAAAAAAAACAATCTTTATAGGAAATGATCTTCCTAGTCAAGGCCCAGTCTTAAAACGCCAACTAAGGGGAGAAAAGTTATTAGCACCTCCAAATCTCTGGAACCTTAAGGCCTCATCCGTAGGCATTCTGGGATTAAAAAGACTTAAGAAAGGAGACTCAGACAGCTTAAGTGAACTTGTCCCAATCTATATTAGAGGAGCCGATATACGCTTACCCAAGAAAGTGAGCCAAAGTGAGCAATGTCATATTGACAAATAATAAAATTTATACTAAACGCTAAGATCAAAAAGGGGACGCAATTCTGCGGGGACTTGACTAATTGGACCAAAAAAGGATAAATAATAGGCTCCCAGTTGCCTGGGAAGGAATTCCCTTTATAATTATCGGTACAGGACTGACATCTATCCTCTTAATCCTTGACTGGAAATTTTTGGCAACTCCATTGGCAGTGTTAACCTTGTTCATTATCTATTTCTTTCGAGATCCAGATAGAACCCTTCTAAATGAGGAAAGGGCTGTCCTTACGCCAGCAGACGGAAAGGTGATATCAATAGAGAAGCTAGACAATGGTGACAATCGCCTCAAGGCCCCAGCGATAAAGATAAGTATCTTCATGTCTATCTTTAACGCACACATCAACCGAATCCCCATTGAGGGTAAGATTGCCCAACTATCTTATCACCCGGGCAAATTTTTTTCAGCCAATAGGGATAAGGCCTCTGTCCACAATGAGCATAATATAGTAGCCTTAGAAACGGATTATAGGAAAAGGATTGTCTTTGTTCAGATCGCCGGCCTCATTGCCAGAAGGATCGTCTGTTGGGTTAAGAGAGGAGATTATGTGAAAACCGGTCAGAGATTTGGCCTAATCAGGTTTGGCTCACGGCTTGACGTCTATCTTCCACCTGATAGCACACTCATGGTTAAAAAAGGGGGAAAGGTCAAAGCCGGCCAAACAGTTATAGGATACCTCAGGTAGAGTGAAAACAGGAAATAGATCAAAAAGGGGGAATAAAAGGGGAATATACATCCTTCCTAATCTATTTACGTCCTGCAGCCTATTTGGTGGATTCTATGCCATTATTGCTGCTATCCAAGGCAGATACGATGCAGCAGCCGTTGCCATCCTTATCTCTGCTATATTTGATGGATTAGATGGAAAAATTGCCCGCTTTACCAATACAACCAGTCAATTCGGTGTAGAGTACGACTCCCTATCAGATCTGGTTGCCTTTGGTGTTGCCCCTGGACTGTTGGCATTTGAGTGGTCCCTGAAACCATTTGGAAGATTTGGTTGGCTAGCCGTCTTTCTTTACATTATCTGCGGCGCATTGAGGCTTGCCAGGTTTAATATTCAAAAAAACACCCTCGAATCTAGCCACTTTAAGGGTTTACCTATCCCTGGAGCAGCTATCTTTATTGCAACCCTCGTACTCTTTATAGATTCCCTGGGTGGCCTTAGTGAAAACAGATATACTATTATTATAAGCACCATTTATCTCCTATCATTTCTTATGGTTAGCACAATCAATTATCTTAGTTATAAAAAGCTTGAGCTTTTCAGGCAAAAACCCTTCAATGTCCTAGTAGCCACTATCCTTCTCTTTATTGTCATCGCTTATAAACCGGCCTTGATGTTATTCCTTTTCTCTACCATGTATGTTATTTCGGGTCCTGCAATAACGCTTTATCACCTTACCCATAAGTATGCAAAGGCAGCTATCCCTATAGTCAATTCCTCTGCCAAGAAAAGGGAAAAGGGTTGAAAAGACTAATTATGAAGATCTCGGTAATGTCAGTCGATTGTTGTCCGTAGTCTCTTGTTGGCTTATTTTAAGGAGATCAAATTTACTTTAGCTCAGTTTGGGCACTTATAACTTTAAAATATCATGAGAATAACTGGCGGTATGGTCAAGGGCCGCCGGCTGGCAAGGATTAAAGGGTCTAATATCCGGCCTACCTCAGATATGGTAAGGGGTTCTATCTTTAACATCCTGGGTCAGAAACTAACTGGCCTTGCTGTACTGGATCTATTTGCTGGCACAGGTAGCCTGGGGATCGAATCTCTAAGCAGGGGGGCCAAAAAGGCTGTGTTTATCGATAAATCAAGTAGAGCCCTTGCCACAATCAAAAAAAACCTTACCATTTGCGGGTATGGGGCGCTGTCAATCATTGCAAGGGAGGAATTGCCGAAGGGTTTGGCCCGTATTCAGGATCTGGGATATGGTCAATTCGATCTGGTCTTTATTGATCCTCCCTACGGAAAGGGATATATTGAGCCCACTATATATAAACTAATAGAGATGAGTCTATTGGTTAAAGACAGCAGGGTAGTTGTGGAATCAGCAACCAATGAGAGCAATCCATTGCCTTCTAAGGTTCATAATCTTCAACTTAAACTAACCAGGTCTTATGGGTCAACATTGATAGGACTTTACTCTAATCATGAGGAAGGATAAAATGGGGAAAATGGTCATCTATCCAGGCTCCTTTGATCCTATAACCAATGGCCATCTCAGTATCTTAAGAAGGGCGCTTACCATATTTGACTCCATTACTATTGCCGTTGCATCCGATCCGATGAAAAAGACCCTTTTTACCTTGGCCGAGAGGATGGAAATGATCCGGGAATCAATTAAAAAAGATGATAAGGTTTTTGTCGAATCCTTTAGTGGGCTGCTCGTTAATTATGTGGTGAGCAAAAAAAGCAATATAATCCTAAGGGGATTAAGGGCCCTCTCAGACTTTGAATATGAATTCCAGTTATCATTAATGAACAGGAAGTTAAACGGAAATATTCAAACAGTATTCCTGATGACTGACTATAGGTGGTTCTATATCAGTTCCACTATAATAAAAGAGGCGGCTAGTTTAGGGGGAACTATTAATGGCCTTGTCCCCGAAATCGTCTGCAAGAAGCTAAAGGAAAAGTTTGCCGTTAATAAACCAGAAAACAAAGGAGGATGATACATGTCCCTAACAAAGGAAAAGATTATAGATAGTGTGTACAATCAGGTAGGTCTTAGTAAAAACCAATCTAGAAGAGTTGTTGGGAGTCTACTAGAGATCACCAAGCAGACCCTTGTAAAAGGAGAAAATCTCCTTGTAAGTGGCTTTGGAAAGTTCGTTGTCAAAGATAAGGCTGCTAGAAGGGGGAGAAACCCTCAAACCAAAGAGGACTTACAGTTGAGAGCAAGGAGAGTTGTTGTTTTTAGGACCTCTGGTGTTCTTCGGAGAAAAATCAATCATGAGGGCTAAAGTGCCACTATAAAGCTCTCTGAAAATCCGAGATATTCCAATTTCTTAACTATCCGACCTGCCTCAGTTAAATCCTTAGAGGTGCAAACCCTTACGCGATAAAGGATTTTTCCACTATATCGTATATAAGTCATTATAGTAACGTTGTCAAAGATAACCCTGAGGCGTTTTGCCAACCGTCTGGCATTACCCTCATTTTCAAAGGCGCCAACCTGTATAGTGAACCTTCCCTTCCTAAAATGCCTTGCCTCCACAAGTGGCCTATAGGTATTACCT
>CP070660.1:1608910-1616586 GCA_020355145.1 Deltaproteobacteria bacterium | reverse complement strand
TGAGGGCCAAGTCCTCAGCCATAAAAGTATCTTCGGGGCACTCCAATATCACTTCTAGGTCCCAATAACAAATCTAGATCGGATTTGAATCATACTGCTTACTTTTCCTCCAAAAGGGGGTCACCCATTAATGGGTGACCCCCTTCATTATGTCCAAATTGTGGAAAGACCGACAGCGAAGTAATCGATTCAAGGCTAATAAAAGACGGAATTGCCATCAGATGTCGAAGGCAATGTCTGATTTGTTCAACCAGGTTCACCAGCTATGAAGCCACCGAAGAGGGGCTCCTGCCCTTTTTGGTAACAAGAAATGCTGGACAGGGAGCTAGAATCCCGAATTTAAGGACGATGTTATCCTTTATGTCGAGCACTTTAAAGATCCTATCTCTATATTTGATTGATACCGCATTAGAGTTTCCGAGCGGATTGCTCCTCTTGACCTTCTTTCAACTCTTCTATCTTATTCAAAATTTTTTTGGCCTTATTGATTAGATAGTCCACTCTTTTATAATCGGGGTCGATAGCCCTGACCAATTCCCACTCCTCAATAGCCTCATTTAACAATTCCTTATAAAAAAATTGGATGCCCTTTTTGTAATGAATTTCTTTATATAAATCTTCGCTCTTTTTTATGTACGCATGGCATTTCTGGCAATCCTTTTTGTATCGAAGGCTTGCCTCAAATTTATCCTTTGCTGCCAGGTACTCTTTCCTTTCAAAAAGGGCGATGCCATATTGAAAATTGATCTTATAGGAGTATTCAAGGGCCATGCTATCCTCAGGATTTACATCTAGAACCTCTTTAAATGCAACAAGTGCCTGTTGGTATTTCTTTTCCTTGAATAGATCGACACCGTAATCGCGATAGCTGGCAACCTGGTCAAAAGGTTCTTCTTTGTCCTCACTAACCTTAGCTTCGTGTGCTTTTACAGGCTCCTTGTCTATCAAGGCATACTCGCTCCCATCCCAAAATTCTGAATCAGCTACCTCCACTTCCGCCGTCTTTACGGCTTCCTCAACCCCAGGTTCAGGTTTTTTTTCTTGCTCCTTGTCTTCCTTGACATTCCTTTCCCACCTCAAAAATTCTGAATCAGCTACCTCCACTTCCGCCGTCTTTATGTCTTTCTTGCCAACCAAGAATTCCACACCTTCGACCTCAGGAACCTTGATTTTCTGACCGCTGTAGATCCGAGTGGCATCAGTCAGATTATTGTAATTGGCTATGATGGGAAACTTGTGGTGATCTCCATAATACATCCTGGCCAGTTCGACAAGACTTTCCCCCGGTCTAATCGTATGTACAATGTACCGTTTGATCTGGATCCGTTTTCTTGAGATAATCGTATTTATCGCTTCCTGATAATCCGGCCAGAGCCTCAGAGCAATTAAGAATTGGTGGCGCGCAAGCCCATACTTTCCCTCTTTGTGGAACTTACGGCCTGCCTCATAATGTTTCGTGGCTAAACTGCGTAGCTTCTTTTCCACCCGGTTACAGCCCTTGATGGCTTCCTGGTTGCTGGGGTCCACAGTCATGGCTAATTTATATTGTTCGAGGGACGCTACCAGATCTCCCTTATCCTCATACTCCCGGCTGCTCTGGAGATACTCCTTAACGATTCCCTCTGGAACTTCAACGATCTTTTTGAGGGGTTTTCTTGCTGGGGCTGCACAACCGATTGCTGTGGCCACCAAAACGGTGACACAGATTAAATGTTGGCTTTTCCTCATGATGATTTCACTTTAATGAGAACTTGTGAAAGGTTTTTAGACTGTCGATGAAATTCTTCATATCTGTTTTCAAAATCTGATCCCTTTTCAAATGGAGTGAATCAGCAAAAAATGGGTTGCCTCCCCTCTTCACGGAAAAGGCCATTTTATATCCCACTTGATCACAAATACGCAATACCCTCTGATTATACCGGCCATAGGGGAATGCCAGGTAAATGGTATTCTGGTTCAGCTTTTTATCAATTATTTGTTTGGAAACAAGGAGCTCTCTTTCAATCCTTGCAATATAGGCCTGATCATCCTCCCCTTCTCTTTTTTTTGAAAGGTCACTATGAGTTATGGTGTGCGAGCCCACTTCGAAACCATCAGCCTTCATCTCTCTCAGCTGGCTCCAGGTTAATGCCTTTTTGGAAATCCCGATATAATCGGTGTATATGAAAAGTGTTGCCGTAAAACCATATTTCTTTAAGATTGGATAGGCGATAGTATAAGCTGACCTAAAACCGTCATCTATGGTAATAACAACTGATCTCTTGGGCAGGGAGCGACTATATCTTAGAAAATGAAGGAGCTCGCGGCTCGTGATTACCCTGTAACCATTATCCTTCAAGTATCTGATCTGCTGATCTAAAATATGAGTGGGGGTACAGGGGGAGGATTTACAATTTTTGGCCAAACGATGATAACTAAGTACAGGCACCACCTGGTAGCCTTCCGCACTCAGACCACCCTTGTTTTTCTCTTTCAGGGGGATAACGATCATCTGACCCTTTTCAAATGGGACACCCTCATTGGCGTCCTCAATCACCCATGATCTTTTTGTGTCCCCTAAAAATCTCTTGGCGAGCGAGGCAGGGCTTTCTCCCCCTTTAAGTCTGCAGACAACATACTCATCCGATTGAAATATCATTGGAAATGTGATTGGCTTCGTGGGTTTTTTTTCGATAAGAGCACAGGATGATAGAAATAAAGGTGCCACTCCAATTAAGAACAGACCTATTGCTACTAATTTATCTTTGCTCCACCCCTTGCCCATCTTATCCATATTGAACCCCCTCAAAACCTACTACACTAAAGATACTTACCTCCTTTTTCCTTCCCTTGACAGGCATCTTACCCCTTTCCTCCACTTTCAGGGTGTTCTTATCCTTAATGAGATCATAGGTCCCGCTACCAACCAAGATCTCTCCAGCTTTTGCAATAGATGTGAGCCGGGAGGCCACATTCACATTATCCCCTATAACCGTATATTCCATTTTCCTCTGTGAACCAAGATTACCCGCTACCATCTCACCTGAGTTTATCCCGATTCCGACATCGATAGTTGAATCTTCCATTTTCTTTTCATACTGAAGTTGGGAGATCTCTTCTCTTATCTCCAGGGCCGCCCTTACAGCGGCTTCAGGATGTTGAGGATTGGTTACCGGGGCACCGAAGATTGCCATTGCCTCGTCTCCTACAAACTTGTTTATATGACCACCGTATTTGATAACTACATTGGTAACCAGGGTAAAATAATCATTGAGCAGTTCAACAACGCTCACCGGGTCTTTATTTTCAGAAAAGGCTGTAAAATCCCTGATATCGACAAAGAGAACAGTGGCCTCTATCTTGGATCCTTTCATCCATTGAGTAGTGTCTAGATTCGCCAGTATCAAATCAACTATCTCCGGTGTTACATATCGCCCGAAGGAGTCCTTGATTTTTTCCTTGAGTGCCAGATCCTCAGCCATCTCGTTAAAAGCTAAACCGAGATCTCCCAGTTCATCATTGCGTTTGATACTGACTCTATGATCAAAATCTCCCATACCTAAGGCCTGAGTGGCTTCCCTCAGCTTATTGATAGGTCGAGAAATATATATGCTCAGTCTGAGAATTAATAGAATCGCAACGAGGGTAGTAACTACTGTTAGTACCAGAATAAAGATCTTCGCATCGCGAATATTTTGTTGGATTTTCTTTTGTGAGATGGCCAGGTGAACTTCCCCAATATTTAATTTCTGATAGGTAATAGGCTTCTCAAGAAAGAGGACATTTTCTCCATTGTGGACAAAAGAATTCACTTTTACATCATTGCCTTCTTTAAGAAGAATACCATTCTTTGGCGGTGTATAGACCTTGTTCACATCCTCCATGCTGCTATGAACCTTGATAATATCTTTATTATCTGTAATAAACGCGTATAATACCTGCTCATTTTCGGCAATATCCTTGACTAATTGAAATAAAGCCAGGTCTTCTTCTCCCAAAATTTTATCAGGGGCATTATTGGCTGCGATACGGAGCATGCTCTCTCCCAGGTTTATTAGTTGGTCAGTGAATTGTTTCTCTTGCTTTCTCAACACTGAAAGACTGATGGCAGAAATGACCAAAAAAATGAGCAGGGTAGATAAGGTGGCGAGCTTAATGAAGATGGGAATTCTCAGCTTTCGAATCCTGGCCCCAAAGAAATGAGTATAATCTCTAGGCCTAGTGGGTGGAGGTTGTCCCGCCAGACTCCTCAATCCTTTTCGGGGAGGTCTTTTATCTTCGATATTATCTGCAGACATACCTTCAGCCCCCCTCCATTTCTTGTTTAGCAATTGACGTGCCAACTTGGATAGATAGTGATAAGGTTACATGGAAAAAAATAAAATATCAATGGGATATAAACCTTGACAAAAAGCAATAAGAGGTCTTTGAGCTTGTGGCGGAAACGTGTGGAGTGGGAACTGGAGCGTTATACCAAAACTTTGACGGCATATGTATAGAATAAGATACGCACCCGACATAGCAATAAAAGAAAGGGGGTCTGCTCTTGACTCATTAATATTTGACCTTTAATTTCCTCCACACGCCTTCTTAGTTTTCGACCCCTATCTATTTGGGCTTTCATCCTTTCAATAACACTGCTTACGGAGCTGTAAGTATTCATATTGACGAACTTGCCAATACTGTCCAACTTCTCGCCCCTAAGCATCCTCATTAGATAGATTACCATTTTTCTGGGCTCATCGCCTGGCCCTCTGTTGAGTTCTGACTGTATTCAACGATCAGCATCCCAGGCCAAAACCAACGAATTGCGAATCAAATAAACACCTACCGTAGCTTCGCCTCGAACGGAGAGAGGTATGCGGAAAAATCCGCTAATATTTTTTAAGTAGTTAATAAAATTGTATTTTCCAGATCTCAGAAAGTAGCGGAGGAAACAAATGCTTCTTTCGCTATCAAGTTGTGACCCCAGCGCCCTGATGTAGTTTGCACATACTATCCGGCCCCAGGAGCTCCGCGCAGACCCCCCGAACGCCATATTCTTACAGCTTTGGCAAAGGGAAGTTGCTTTGTCAACAAAAAAGATAGGGGAAAAAATAAGGACCTCAGGGTGGGCTACCTTCTTGACATCTAGTAGGGTAAATGCTAACTGATGTTCATTGTGTTTCTTGGGTTCATAACAAACAGTGATCAAAGGACAACCGGCAACGAGCAAAGATTTTATGACATTTCAGGAATTGATTATTGCCCTGGAGGGATTCTGGGCAGAAAAGGGTTGCGTAATCCAGCAGCCATATGACCTGGAGGTAGGTGCAGGGACCTTTAACCCGGCTACCCTTTTGAGGGCCCTGGGCCCTGAACCCTGGTCTGTCGCATATGTGGAGCCTTCCAGGCGCCCCACTGACGGCAGATACGGAGAGAATCCCAACCGTCTGGGGCATTATTACCAGTACCAGGTGATAATAAAGCCTTCACCCATTGATATTCAGGACATCTATCTGGATAGTGTAAGGGCCCTGGGGATCGATCCCCTTGATCACGATATACGTTTTGTGGAGGATGACTGGGAGTCCCCTACCCTTGGTGCATCAGGTCTTGGTTGGGAGGTGTGGCTGGATGGCATGGAGATTACCCAGTTTACCTATTTTCAACTGGCAGGCGGCGTGAGGCTGGACCCGATCTCCGTGGAAATAACCTACGGCCTGGAGAGAATAGCCATGTATCTGCAGGAGAAGGACAGTGTCTTTGATCTTAAATGGAACGAGAAGGTTACTTACGGGGATGTCCATAAAAAAGGGGAATGGGAGAACTCTGTCTATTGTTTTGAGATTGCTGATGTGGAGATGCTTCTAAAGATGTTTGATATGTATGAGCAGGAATCCATGAGGATAAGCGAGAAGGGGATTGTCCTGCCGGCATATGATTGCTGCCTGAAATGTTCCCACATCTTTAATATCCTTGATGCGAGAGGGGCCATCAGCGTTACGGAAAGGACATCCTTCATTGGAAGGGTTAGGGAATTAGCCCATTTAGTGGCAAAAAACTATCTAAAACAGAGGGAGGAGACGGGATATCCCCTCATGGGGGACAAGAGGATATGAAATTCCAAGCCCGAAATCCGAAACCCCTGGCCCAGACGTGATGTACAAGGGCTGAGTTCTGTAGCTTTTGCAACCATAGTAGTATAGTGACAAAAGCATGTTCCTGTTACGTCGTGCCAGGGCGGGCCGAAACAAATTCAAGCCCCAAATTTTCAAATGTCCAAGTTTGCTGAACTACTTTTGGAGATAGGCACTGAAGAGATCCCCTCGCGCTATCTTGACAATGGTCTAAGGGAGCTTAGGCGGCTTGCAGAGGCCTATTTAAGGGATAACCGAATCGAGATGGGAGAGGACCTTCATACCTATGGAACCCCGAGGCGACTGGTTTTGGTGGGCAAGGCCATTGCCGACAAACAGGAAGATACAATCCAGGAGATGACAGGCCCTCCTAAAGGGGCTGCCTTTGATGAGAAAGGAAACCCTACAAAGGCGGCCCTTGGTTTCGCCAAGCGCCAGGGGGTATCGGTTGATGAGCTGCAGTTTTTAAAGACGCCAAAGGGCGAGTACGTCTATGTTAAACGAAAAATGCCCGGAAGGCGTACAAAAGACATACTTTCCGAGGTCTTACCCGGAGTTATTGCGGATATTCCATGGCCGAAGTCGATGAGGTGGGAAAACGGAGGGTTTTCCTTTGTTCGGCCCATCCACTGGATATTGGCACTTTTTAACTGCGAGGTTATCCCCTTTGAGGCGGCTGGGGTGAGGAGCGGAAACAAGACCAAAGGCCACAGGTTTATGGCGCCCCGAGTTATGGAAGTAGGTGACCTTCAAGATTACCAGCGAAAGATGAAGGAAGGCTCTGTTATTATTGATCAAAGGGAGAGGGAAGGGGAGGTGGAGAAGGCTGTCGTCAAGGCGGCTAAAACAGTATCAGGCACGCCAATGAGAGATCCGGAACTGTTGTCCACAGTGGCCAATATGGTGGAGTTCCCGTCTGCTATCTGCGGTAGTTTTGATAAGGTATTCCTTGATCTCCCTGAGCCTGTGCTCACAACGGCCATGAAGGAACATCAGAGGTATTTTCCTATTCGTGACAAAGGGGGCCGGTTGATGCCCAGTTTTGTAGCTGTTAACAATACGATTGCAAGGGACGAGTCTATTGTTCGAAAGGGGCATGAAAGGGTCCTCCGGGCCAGGTTGGCTGATGCGGATTTCTTCTTTAGGGAGGACAGAAAAAGGCCCCTTGAGGACCGGCTGGAGGATTTAAAGGCGGTTATCTATCAGGCCGAGCTAGGGACCTCCTTTGCCAAGGTGCAACGGTTTACCAAACTGGCCGAATACCTGGCTGAAGGGATAACGCCAGAAGTGATAGATGATGTCAGGCTCGCAGCGAGGCTATGTAAATGTGACCTGGTTACCGAGATGGTGACAGAGTTCCCATCCCTCCAGGGTATAATGGGTGAGATATATGCCAGACTTGATGGACATCCGGCGGATGTCTGTGTGGCTATCTCAGATCATTATCTGCCTGTTCAGGCAGATAGCAGACTCCCCGGATCCCTTATCGGGTCAATTGTAGGCCTGGCAGATAGGATGGACACCATCGTAGGATGTTTTGCAATTGGCCTGGAGCCTACCGGAACAGCAGATCCCTAT
>CP070660.1:1604848-1608810 GCA_020355145.1 Deltaproteobacteria bacterium | reverse complement strand
GTCTTGAGCATCATCCTTTACTTCCGGTATATCATGGGTTTTTTTATGAGGAACTTTGAGCGTCAGGCAGATCTCTATTCGGTTAAACTTATAGGGAACGTTGAACCCACTATCATGTCACTTGAAAAGATTGCCCGCTTTAGTGGTCAAAGCCGTCATCATCCATCCTGGCATCATTTTAGCATTGCCCAAAGGGTTGAGTTTTTGTGGAGATCGTGGCAGGACCCGCGATTGATTAAGCGACATTCAAGACGTTTGGCCGTCTCTTTGACTCTATTTTTTGTCCTTGTCACCTCTCTGGGATATGCACTTAATTTTGCCCCCCTAAAGGCCAGATTTGAACATAGAGTTCTAACGAATATCTTGAATGAGCGGCTCGTTAAGTCGCCAGACAATATCGAGATCTACAGGTTTCTCGCAGATATCTATCACAGGAGGGAGAACCTGGCCAAGGCCCAATGGGCATATGAAAATATCCTCAGACTAAATCCTGATGAGGGGCTGGCACTCAATAACCTTGCATGGATTTTAGTTACAGCCAAGGATCCAACACACCTTGATTACCCAAGGGCACTGAGATTAGCTCAACGGGCGGTTGGGATAGAGAGATCGCCAATCTTTCTTGACACCCTGGCTGAGGCCTACTACGTAAATGGATTTTACGATCAGGCATTGCAGACCATAAGAGAGGCCTTGGAGAATGCATCTGAAGAAAACAGGGGGTATCTTGCCGGTCAGTTGAGGAAATTTGGAAAGGGGCAAGGCCTTCCAGGAAGATAAACGTAAGAAAAGTGCCTGAAGTGCTTACTTGCGCCAGTATGCAGGGGCAAGCAAGATGATAACGGTGTATATCTCAAGACGGCCGAGAAGCATACAGAAGATCAGGACCCATTTACCAAGGTCGGGAATAGATAGGTAATTTTTTACTGGTCCAACCAGGCCAAATCCTGGGCCGACATTTCCTATTGTGGCTGCTACAGAGGCAAAGGATGTGACAATATCAAGGCCAATGGAGGACATAATTATGACGGCCAAGATAAAAAGACTCAGGTAGAGGATAAAGAATCCACCTATGCTATTCAATACCTCTGCGGGAACCGGCTTACCACCAAGCTTTATAGACCTCACAGCATGGGGATGAATAAGTCTGAAGATCTCCTGGTAGCCATGTTTGACAAGCAATATGATCCTCATGACCTTTATTGCCCCCCCGGTAGATCCAGCCATGGCCCCGATAAACATACACAATAGAAGAATAATCTGCGAAAGACCTGGCCAATTTGCGTAATTGCCTGTTACGAAACCGGTTGTTGTGATTATGGATGTAACCTGAAAGGCGGCATGCCTGAATGCATTGCCTATGGAATGATAAGTCGTCCCATAGATATTAAAGGTAACCAGAAGGATGAGGATAGCCAGGATAGAGACAAAGACGCGGCACTCCGGGTCCTTGCCAAATACCTTAAAATCCCCCTTTAAGAACTTGAAATGGAGGGAAAAATTTATCCCGGCCAGGATCATAAAAAAGGTAATAACACCCTCAAAATAGGCACTGTTATACTGGGCAATGCTTGCACTCTGCGTGCTGAATCCCCCGGTAGGCATGGTACAGAAGGCATGGCAGATGGAGTCGAACAGGGGCATCCCACCTACAAACAAGAGGCCTATCTCGAGTAAGGTTATAAAGAGATAGACCTTCCATAGGGTCTTGGCTGTCTCTGAGATTCGGGGTTGTAACTTGTCCACTACTGGACTTGGGATCTCCGCCTTATAAAGTTGCATACCCCCCACACCCAAAAAGGGGAGGATAGCAATAGAGAGCACTATAATTCCCATCCCCCCCATCCACTGGGTCAGGCTTCTCCAGAATAGTATCCCCTTAGGGAGCGATTCGATGTTGCTGAGAATAGAGGCCCCAGTAGTGGTAAAGCCAGATATAGATTCGAAATATGCATGGGTAAGAGTGCCAATGGAGCCGGAGAATAAAAATGGCAGAGAGCCAAAGAAACCGGCACTCAACCAGCCAAGGGTAACAATGGCCATACCCTCTCTTTGGCTTAGAGAGGGGTATTCATTTGTCTTGATAAGAAGAAAAAGGGCAATGCCACTGCCCGATGTAATCACGAAGGAGTAAAGTATAGGGAAGGTGCTTCCATCGGAATACACGAGGGAGACTATGAGGGGTGCGATCATGGAGAGGCCGAGGAAGAAATTGAGTATCCCGATCAGCCGGAATATTTGCCTAAAACGCATTAAAAGTATTCCAGTTTAACAGTAAAGAATTTCTCAAGCTTTGGTATAGCCCCTTTAAGTGCGAATATTATCAGATGATCATGGGGTTTGATCATGTTGTGGCCTCTTGGGATAATAATCTCCTCTCCCCTGACAATTGCACCAACAATGGCCTCTTTGGGGAATTTCACCTTGGATAAGGGGATATTTACGATGTCGGAGGGCTCTAATGCCTCGAATTCGATGACCTCCACCGCTTCCCCTTTGAGGGGTAACTCACATATTACCTTTCCCTTTCGGATGTACTGGAGGATTGTTCTTACAGCAGAGAGCCTTGGGCTTACAACTGTGTCAATTCCTATTGCGGAGACAAGGGGGATATAAGTCAATTTCGCTATCCTGGTTACCGTCTTTTTCGCCCCGAGTGCCTTACCCAGTAAAGAGATAAGGACATTATTTTCCTCATCCCCGGTGATTACAACCATAATATCCACATCGGCCACGTTCTCTTCCATTAGGAAATCCCGGTCTGTTCCATCACCATTTAACACAACCACCCTCTCGAGTTGCTTGGCCAGCTCCAGGCATCTCTGGCCATCTTTCTCTATTACCTTGGTATTAATATTGGTGGTATCGAGTGAGGTTGCCAAGGCCAGGCCAGTTTCACCGCCACCAATGATGATAACCCGATGCAATCCCTCTTCTCTAAGATCTAATAGGCGGAATATATGGTTGATTTCCTCCCTATGGGCAACGCAGTATATCAGATCGTTTGGCTGGATTGTATCCTGCCCGCCTGGTATGATAACCTTTTCTCCCCTTACAATAGCACCAACGAGGACTGCATGCCCATAATCATTAAAGGAGGAGAGTCTTCGTCCGACTGCTGGGGAGTTATCTCTTATGGTTATACCGATTAACTTGATTCTACCATCAACGAAATCTATGACCTCAGAGGCCCATGGTACCTCCATGAGCTTGAGCATAGAGGTAACCATCTCTGACTTAGGATTAATGATCAGGTCAATATTCAAGAAGTCCTGATTGAAGATCCCTCTATGTTTCATATAATCCGGATTCTTTATCCGGGCTATCTTGGTGATGTAATCCGTTAGATGCTGGGCGTAAAAACAGGCAATTAGATTTGCCTCATCACTATCAGTGGCTGCCACGAGTATATCACCCTCCTTGATACCGGCCTCCTGAAGCACTGAGGGACTGGTGCCCGAGCCCAATATGGCCTGAACATCCATAACATTTTGAATCTGCCTGATCTTATTTGGATCCGTTTCAATCACAACCACATCATGACTTTCCTCCGATAGCCTCTGGGCAATATTAAAACCCACCTCACCAGCGCCTACGATAATAACCTTCATTTACTACTTCCTTCACTGCTAAATTACGCCATACATTTCTATTTTTATGTCAAAACTAAGTTGAGTTTTAAAGAAGCCCAGATCAAAAGTCAATAATAATAAGTTTTCTCTTTTTAGAAAAATTGGTTCATATCTTGCATTAAAACTTTATGGATTTAGGATGTATAAAACATATCTCGGATCTTTTCCACAATCCAAATGGTGAAATGGCGCCCTGGATTTTATAAGGGCATGATTTTTTCAATAATCATAAGTCCCTTAACAATTTTTAATGAATATCTAATCGGAAACCGCCCTGTTACTTTTTTGACATTAATCTTTATATAAAACTATGGATTTTGCCTCAATTGC
>CP070660.1:1601024-1604748 GCA_020355145.1 Deltaproteobacteria bacterium | reverse complement strand
CTCTTTGCAACCCTTGCACAGGGTTCTTACCAGTCTTTGTGCAAGGATACCCAAAAGGGCATCGGCAAAATTAAAGGGATCCATTCCCATATCCAGCAATCTTGTAATTGTTTCAGGTGCACTGTTGGTGTGAAGGGTTGAAAAAATCAGATGACCGGTTAGAGATGCCTCGATTCCCGTAGACACTGTCTCATGATCCCTCATCTCTCCAACCATGATTACATCTGGATCCGCCCTTAAGAATGCCCTCATGGCAGATGCAAAATCAAACCCTATCTTTGGTTGCACCTGGACCTGTCGAAGACCCTTCTGTGTAATCTCCACTGGGTCTTCTGCAGTCCATATCTTTGTCTCCGGTCTATTTATAAAATGCAAGGCTGAATGGAGTGTAGTAGTTTTACCACTACCGGTGGGACCGACCACAAGGACAATACCATAGGGCCTCTTTATCATATCGATAAATGCCTCATAATTTCTCTCACTCATACCCATCTTTTCTAGTGATATAAGTTCACCTGCGGCCAGTATCCTCATTACAACATCCTCATTCCTTCCTGTGGTCGGGATTGTAGCCACCCTCAATTCGATATCCAATGGGGCATATCTTTTGAATTTTATCTTGCCATCCTGTGGAAGACGTCTCTCCGCTATATCAAGGTCGCTCATGATCTTTATACGGGAACAGATGGCATTCTTATAGATATAAGGGATAGTCTGGTATACATGGCAGACCCCATCAACCCTGAACCTGACAACGACATCTTCCTTACCCATCATGGGTTCTATATGGATATCAGAGGCCCCCATATTATATGCATCAACAACCATCTTACCTACTAACTGAACTATAGCCCCATCTTCCTCACTAACCCCTTCAAGTTCATCATCTACTTCCTGCTCTCCACCCTCTAACTGCCCGATGATTTCCTCGATACTGCCTGACTCACCCATGAGGTGTGATCTCTTGACATCAAAGAAATGGTCTATCATCTTGATGATATCTTCCTTTAAAGAAACACAAAACTCGAATTCCCGGCCGGGGATAAGCCCTTTTATTGCGTCTTGCCCGGGTAAATAATCGGGGTTTTCCATTGTTACCACTATCTTTGAATCGGATTTGGCCACTGGAACAAAGAGGTTATTTTTCAGATAGGTTGGCTTAAGACCCTTGAGTAGCTGCCCTGGGATGACCATCCTGTCATCATAAGGTATAAATCTTTTATTATAAAATATACTTAAGGACTTTCCTATATCCTCTTTTGCCACATGATAGTCATCCATAAGGACAGTTTCTACACCGCTCTTTGTCTTGCGTGCAAGGGCCATAGCATCTTCCAGATCCTTCTGGGTAATAATATTATTACTTATAAGATAATCGAATTTCGTCCGTCTCTTGGTTTGTCTTAGCTTTCGGTGGTTGTAGAAGGCAATTCCTAAGACCTTAGCTATCTCCATAACCGACTTCTGGTCTTCCAATGTAAAGTATTTGCCCTTGCCTTTATTGATAAGCTGAATCACGCCCAATAGATAATTAGTAAACTTAATAGGTGCAACTAAGACCTGCCTAGTCTTATAATCAGTTTTCTCATCCCAGCTCTTGTCAAATATCAACTCAGGATTTATCCTTTTCAATTCATTATTATCGTAGGCATTTGCAATGCTTGCAATCTTTCCGGATGAGGCACAGTAACCTGCAATACTTTTATTATTGAGGGGGACCCTTATTTCCTTTATCTCCTCACCTGTCTTAAAACGTGAGACGATCTCCTTATTAGCCCCATCCACTACATAAATCGTTAAGCGATCTGCATCAAATAGACTGAGGATGCTGTCACTCAAATTGATCAATATGTCATCAATGTCCTTGGAGGAATTTATCTTGTTGGTGATAAAATTAAGCCTTCTGCTGAATTGAAGCTGCCTCTGTAAGACCTCTATATCATTTGACCTTTCCTTTTTACTCTCTGATTTGGGAAGCGCCATTAGTTCTACCTTCTCGATTAAATGATCTTGCTTTTGAGTTTGAATACTAATATGTATCGTGAATTTTTTCTACAATTTTTTGGTATCGTTCAAAAGTGTTTGCATGACTAAAAAATCGGTAGTTTCTAACAATTAAACCGATGGGTCTGAAAAATGAAAAAAAGATTTAAAAGCTTCCTTCATTAAAGATGTCAAGGGTCAAGATGAATGCCTTCGGCACCCTTGACATCTTCAATGATTTCAGATTTTTATCAATTAAGAGATGATTGCCATCATCTCTATTTTGAAGAACAAACATAACCACAAAATCCATCCAGCATGATACGAAAACGAGGATTTGATATGTAGTCCGATTCTTCATCAAAAAAGGAAATGTAAAACCTTTTGAACGTTACTAATTTTTTGTTTGAAAAGCTCGACCTCATCACATAAATATACTATGGGCCCTGTGAGTATTTAGATGATGAGATATTATCCTATTAACAAAAACAATCTCCTTGTGCTTGCCTCTATGTCACCAAGACGAAAGACGATCCTTAAACAGATCGGCATCCCCTTTGAGGCAATTGGAAGCATGGTTGAGGAGACCCTTTATGGAGTGATGAAACCGGCGGACATTGCCTGTAAGATGGCAATACTTAAGGCCGAATCAGTACAACATATCTATAGAAACCGCTGGATACTTGGTGCGGATACCATAGTTGTAATGAACAGGAGGATATTTGGTAAGCCAAAAGATAATCGGGAGTGCCGTGACATGCTTCTTCATCTGAGGGGAAAGAATCACAGGGTGATTACAGGATTCTGCATTGTTGATCCAGGAGGCAAGACAGTGCATATCGAGGCAGTTATAACAAAGGTGAAGATAAAGGAGATAAGTGAAATTGAGATCGAGGCCTATATTAAAACAGGTGAACCTTTTGGCAAGGCAGGTGGTTATGCCATCCAAGGGATTGGCTCTTTTATGATTGAACACATCAATGGCTCCTACACCAATGTGGTTGGATTACCCATCTGTGAGGTTGTGAATGCCCTTGTTACGTGCGGCAGTCTTGAGGGTTTCCCTTTGATAGAATAGGGGTAGCCAGTAAGCAGTAGGCACCAGACACTGGGTATTGAAGCTCTTCTAGCACATACTCCACACTGCCAAGCGAGGCTTCGCCTCAAACCGACGAGTTGATGAGAGTCATACCCCATTGATTGAGACGAAGCGATGCTGGGTACTGGTTACTGGATGCTGTATTAAAGCGGCAATAGCTTTTTACAATCACGTCGCGCCAGGGCGGGCTTGACACAAATGTTAAGATCTTGAGCTATGAAGACATCGAGTGCTTGCTGCTTACTCAGAATCACCTCTCTGCCTGGCTATTTCAGAGAGGATAATACCTGCAGCGACAGATACATTAAGGGAATTGAGGTGGCCAAATCTTGGTATACTAACCAAGTGATGACACCTATCCTTGACAACCCTACTTAATCCTTTACCCTCGCTGCCAAATACCAGAACCAGATCCCTATTCCAGTCAAACTCATAGATGTTTGTCTTGCCTTCCACTTCAGCCCCTACTATCCAGAGACCTTCATCCTTTAGATGCTTAAGGGTTCTTGCTAGATTAACCACCCTGACAACGGGGAGATAGGCTGAGCCACCTGCTGATCTTTTGTGAACAGTACCTGTTATGGATGCAGATCGGTCCCTTGGCAAGATAAGGCCTTGGGCCCCAAAAAATTCAGCGGTTCT
>CP070660.1:1587560-1600924 GCA_020355145.1 Deltaproteobacteria bacterium | reverse complement strand
CTTGGGATTAAGGGGATCCACCTGGCTGGGCTCGCCGGGGGCCAGATGGATGATCAAAAAAGAGACCACCGATACAAAGAAAAGGGTGACGATTTTTTGTATGATACTACGGCCGATAAACGATAACATGCGCAATACCTTAAGTTATCAAATCCGAATATCGAATACCCGCCTGCCGTGCAAAGTAGTTAGGGATAGACTAATAACCGTGGTTATAGCATTAGCTTCAAGACATTGTCCTGAGCCTACACAAAGGCATTGCGGGCAGGTCGAAATACGAAACAAATCCGAATATCGAATATCAAATGTTCTAAACGCCTGCGAAGGACCCTTTCTGCAGATTCAACAAGATGACCTTCGCACTAACTATCCCTCCGCGCTGAAATCGGGTGCCTCTGGGAGCTTTATCCACTTGTTGAAGTAAAAGGTAAAGTTTCCCGTTTTGGTGGGTTTGATCTTCCTGTAGATCACACGCCCCTGGGAATCGGTTTCCTTTATTACGATCTTCTTGTCCAGGACGGCCGTCCATTTGGCCACATAGAGAAAGGTATAGGGCTGCTCCCTGGCAATGATCTCGTGGAGCTTGTGGCAATAAGCTACCTGGCGCTCATGATCATATTCCTGTCTGATCTTGATGATGAGATCATCGGCCTTGGGACTTTCAAACCCCACGAAATTGAGCTGATAGGGATTTGTCTGACTGGAATGCCATATCTGATAAAGGTCAGGTTCAATACCCATGCTCCAGCCCAAGATCAGTGCATCAAAATCCCCCTTGTCCACACGTTCCTGGATAAATACAGCCCATTCTAAGATATCGGTTCTAACGTCAATGCCGAGCTGTTTCCATCCGTCCTGGGCAATGGTCAGGATTGCCTTGCGAAGGTCATTACCGCTGTTGGTGATGAGGGTAAATTGAAATCGTTTTCCATCTCTTTCCAGCCAGCCTTCCTTGTCAGGCCTCCACCCCGTCTCTTCAAGGAGCTTTAGTGCCCCTTCGGGATCATAGGGGACAGGCTTGATGAGGTGATTATAGTAATCGGTCTGTTTGACAAAGGGGCCGGTAATACGTTCCCCCTGGCCGTGGAGGACGTATTTTATGATCTTATTTACATCAATGGCCATGCTCAGGGCCCTGCGGACACGGGGGTCATTGAAGGGTTCACGCCGCATATTATAGCCGATGTAGGTATAGCCAAAAGAGGGCCCGGAGAAACTCTGATACTTTGGATCGTTCTCAAGACGCTGTACCTGATGGGGTTGGACACCATAAGAGTCTACAGTGCCTGCATAAAACTCCATCTCCTGTGTCAGGAGATCGGGAACAATCCGATAGATATAACGTTCATAATTCGGTGGGCCCTCCCAATAGTGCCCAAAGCGATCCAGGATGATATACTGATCCGATTTCCATTCCCGAAATACAAAGGGGCCGCATCCGATGGGTTTGCGATTGAAGCTGCTCTTTCGCATGGAGAATCTATCCGGATCCTTCCCAGCCCTGATGGCCTCATCTGTTAAGGCCTCATCATTGAGGAGATGCTCAGGGAGTATCCCCATACCCCACGTCCCGAGGGCAGGGGAATAGAGTCGTTTGTAAGTGATACGTACGGTCAGGGGATTGACTACCTCCACCTCTTTGACCGGCTCATAGTCTGCTATTCGAGGAGAAAGATTCTTTGGATTCATGATGGCCTTATAGGTAAATTTGACATCGTAGGCATCAAAGATGTGGCCATCATGAAACTTTACACTGGGGCGCAGATTAAAGATTATAATTGGATTATGTTCGGTAGATGGCAGGATTTCTCTTGCATACTGCGCCCTTTTTTCCTCCGCCATCCCTTGATCCGCACTTAAATAATCCTCCCCGTTAAAGGAGGTAAAGTAATCTTTGCCCAGGATATTGGAGAGGACTTGAAAGAGATCTTGATCTACACTGCCTAAGATCAGTTTGATCCTGGCCGGGGCAGTGACCCTGATCTTCACCGCAGTGTCTTGCTGATTTGTCTTTGCCCTTTTTTCTTGCCGTGTCACCAGAAATTCCCTGGCTGGGATGATAGATATCTCCCTGATGTTATCCAAAGAGGCCATAATTTCAGCACTGATCGGCCAATGCCCGGACTTTGCCATCTTGAGAAGTTCGACTACCTCTTCTGCCCCTGCTTTTCCTACATCGGGTATGGTTGCGTTTTCGTTTACGTAAAAAAAGGCCTCCTCATAGATTTCCCAAGAGGTCGCAAGGCGTCCCCTAAAGCGAAGTTCTTCATCACGGTCAATGAGACCCTCGAATACCATAGAGTTGATATCGCTGCTGGCAGAGTCTGCCGAAAGGATTGGATTCAGGATGCTGGCGTCACCAATGGAAGCAGCAATGTATTCATTTAGACGGCTTGGGTTTCCTCTTGTCTGTTGTTCATATGTAGGAACCCAGACATAGGACTGGAGCAAGAAGAGTATAACAAAGATTGGGGTAAATATGAGAACCTTGCGGATTGTCATCTTCCCCTTTGCAAATTAGATCATTAACGCTAGTTCCCTACCAGTAGCATAAGCGATTAATGGCCTATTATCAAATTTTTTGTTTACCTTGGGGGCAAAAATGGATAATTAGATAAGCCGTTGACGGAAGATGGCGGGAGATGAAAAGATGGTCAAGACTGATCTGCTCGCTATTCGTCTAAATCCCTTAGACAATGTTGTTGTGGCAAGGGTGGAACTTTCAGCCGGCACTGAGGTGCCCCAAGAGGGTGTAACCTGCCGCAACAAGATTCACTCTCTAAAACCTCTCCTTTAGACGGCCAAACCTCTTATCTACCATCGCCTGATATTCTATGATATCCTCCTCGCTCAGGTGTCTAAACCTCCCCTGAAGGTGGATGTATCTGTCAACAGGGATAATCGCATCAGGGATTACTGTCTGCCTATAGATCTCACCATTATCCACCTCATATAAGGGGAAGATATTGGATAAAACGGCCAGGCGCATCACCTCTATAGACAAATTCTCAGGCGTTCTCCAGCCTGTTGGACAGGAGGAAAGGAGATGGATAAACCTCATCCCTTTTATAGACCTGGCCTTCTTAAATTTTGCGGTCATGTCATGGGGGTAGGCGGCCGTGGCAGTGGCAAGATAGGGAATCCTGTGGGCGACCATTATCTCGTCAATATCCTTCTTTGGCTCTGATTTGGGTTCCTTAACCGGGGTTGTTGTTGTCCAGGCGCCCTCTGGAGTAGCACTTGAGCGCTGGATTCCAGTATTCATGTATGCCTCGTTGTCGTAACAGACATAGATTACATCATCATTTCTCTCTGCTGCACCTGAGAGGGCCTGGATACCAATATCAAAGGTACCCCCATCACCTGCCCAGCCTACAACACAGATATCATCCATACCCCTTTTCCTGTATGCCGCCTTAAGACCGGATATAGTGGCTCCTCCTGTCTCAAAGGCGGCCTGAAAGAGTGGAATCTCCATGGCTGTCAGGGGCCAGGGGCCAGGTATCACCCCACAGCAGGAGGCAGGCACTACAAGTACAGTAGGTTTCCCCAAACCCTTCAAGGCCAGCCTCATGGAAAGGGATGCGCCGCAGCCAGCACATGCTACATGTCCAGGGGTAATATACTCTTCTTGAGGGATATCCTCATTGTCAAATCTCTGATTCAGGCTATACATATCTTACTCCTATCCATATATCCACATCATCTGGTCGGTCACCCTCAAGGGTTCTCCGATAGATGTCTTCAATGGTTTTAACACTTATATCCCGGCCACCCAGGCCGGCAATATATCCATAGATAGTCGGTCTTTCATCTTCAGGAAGTTCGTATAGGGCGTTTCTGATCTCCTGAGCCCATACACCTGTAGAACCGGGGGAGAAATTCCGATCAATAACCGCCACCTTCCTCTTGCCTCTTAAGGCCTCTATAATTTCCTCCCTTGGAAAGGGACGAAGGGTCTTTATCTTTACCATCCCAAGGCTTTCCCCTTTGGCCCTGAGATAATCTATGACCTCCCTTCCGGTAGATGCAACTGTCCCGGAGACAACCATGACGACATCTGCATCCTCCGACAGATATCCTTCCACCTGCCTGTAAGTCCTTCCAAACACCCCGCCGAACTCATTCTGGACCTCCTGGATGACGCCCTTGGCCCTCTCCATATCCCTCTGAATTTGCCATCTAAATTCCATATAGACATCACTCATGCTAATGGAGCCAAAGGTCTTGGGATTATCCGGATCAAGCCACAGATCTCCTGGATCATATGAAGGAAGGAAGTCCCTTACCTTTTCCTTATCAGGTACATCTACAGGCTCTGATGTATGTGATAGGAAAAATGCATCCAGGATAATCATTACAGGCAGTCTTAGGGTTTCCGCGATCTTGAATGCAATGATGGTTGTATCCAGGACCTCCTGATTTCCCTCGCAATAAAGCTGGATCCATCCAGTCTCTCTTTGGGAAACGGAGTCTGTCTGATCGCTCCATATATTCCATGGAGCTGCTACTGCCCGATTGACATTAGCCAGAACCACGGGTGTCCTGGCACCAGTAGCATAATGGAGCATCTCATGCATAAGGAGTAATCCCTGACCGCAGGTGGCAGTAAAGGTCCTGACCCCTCCCATGGATGCCCCGATACAGGCCGCCATGGCAGAATGTTCAGACTCTACCCTGATATAATCAAGATCTACCAGTCCTTGGGCATGCATGGCTGCAAGCTCTTCTATGATGGTTGTCTGGGGTGTAATTGGGTAGGCAGCAACTACCTGCACATCGGATAGCATTGCCCCATAGGCCACCGCCTGGTTTCCTGTCAATACCTTTCTCATCTTTCTATTCCATAAACTTCATGCTCATTGCCCCACGGGGGCATTCATGGACGCATACTCCGCAGCCCTTACAGTAGTCCATATCTGCAATATATCCATATCCCCCGGGATCCCTCCTTATGCAATTTTCCGGACAGAAGATGTAGCAGTTTCCACATTCTGTGCAGGCACCGCAGTTAAAACAGCGCATTGTCTCAGAGACTACCTCCTCTTGTGAAGGGGACTCGATCACCTCCTGAAAGCCCTTTAAATGGATCCTTCGGATCTTCATTCCCGCTCGGTGATCAAAATAGAATGGATTCATGTCCCTGTAGTCTGTGGTCTCTAAAGCCGGATTTTTTCTGGGGAAGGGGCTAGTCCCCTTCAGCCAGGCAAGGCTGATGTTTCCAGAATCCCCCCACCTAAACTGATCGAGGTAGTCCTCCTCACCCTTGATCCCTCCAAGAAATCGGTCAATGGCCACAGCAGAACGCTTGCCTGAACCGATGGCATGGGTGACTGTATGAGGGATATCTATGATATCCCCACCGGCAAAGAACCTGGGATGGATGGTTTGACCTATCTGGTCGGCCTCAACTACCCCTCCCCTGTGGGAGATGGAAGGAGGAAGGTCATCTAACCTGGTAGCCTCCCCTATGGCTATGATCATGGTATCACAATCAATATCAAAGGCCTTTCCTGTAGGCATAGGTCGTCTTCGACCAGATTGATCCACCTCCCCCAAGGTCATCTCTTCCAGGTTGAGACCACTAACCATCTCCCCTCCACGTACCTCTATTGGGCTGGCGAGAAGGAGAAATCGAATTCCCTCTTCCCTTGCCATTTCAATCTCCTCAGGATGGGCTGGCATCTCTGCCTCACCTCGTCGATATATGATGGTCACCTCTGACCCAAGCCTGCGGGAGACTCTGGCACAGTCTATGGCGCTGTTTCCACCACCGATGACAGCAACCACTTTCCCTATCTTTGGTTTTTTACCGAGATTGACCTCCTTTAGAAATTCAAGGGCATTAAATATCCCTTTTCTGTCTAGCCCCTTGATCCTGAGACCGATATCTTCCCAGGCGCCAATAGCGATGAATACAGCCTTAAACTGTTTGTCGAGGGCCTCCCAGCTGATATCTTCACCTACCCTTACGCCCATTTTAAATTCAATCTCTATATCGTAGAGTCGCCCAATCTCACCATCAAGGATCTCTTTAGGAAGTCTGTAGGCGGGAATACCATAGCGCATAATACCGCCAGGTTCTGGATTGTAATCAAAAAGGGTGACATTATAGCCCATTTTCCTCAGATGGTAGGCCGCACTCAGACCTGCAGGGCCGGCCCCAACTATAGCAACCCTTTTGTCCTTTTCAGGTTTGGGAACAGCTATCTTGAGACTATGGGAAAGGCCATAGTCGCCAATGAAGCGTTCGACCATGTGAATGGATACTGCCTCATCGTGCTCTGCTCTGTTACACCTTTCCTCACAGATATGGAAACAGACCCGACCCATGATCGCGGGAAAAGGGTTCTCCTCCATTATGAGTCTCCATGCCTCTTCATACCTTCCCTTGCTGACCAGATACATATATCCTGTGATGTCCTCGCCCGCAGGGCACTGCATGTTACAAGGGGAGACACGGTCGATAAAAATAGGTTGGGCGAACCTCCAGATCCCGGTCTTGTTTTCCAGACTGGATGTGGTCGAGACAGCACATAAAGGAACCTTAACCTGTTTTTCGGTATATCTCATCTCCTATACCCTGATTAGCCTGCCTTGTTGGTTAGAGTTGAACCACCTCAGTTACCCTTTGGTAGGCCTCTTCAGCGGCAGAGGCATTATTGTCAGGATCTGCCGGTACATCACCCTTGATGGCCTTTACCAGGTTCTCCATTGTGACTATAGAAAGTACCTTGGCAACAGCACCCAAGATGGCTGTATTGACAATAGGGGACTGGGAGTTACCAAGATGATACTTTAAGGCGATCTTACTGGCCGGTACAGTAGCCACCCGAAATCCCTTGAACTTATCGGTGAACTCAACTGGTTTCATGCTGCTATTGATAGTGACAATCCCCTCCCTTCTTAGCCCATTGGTGATGGGAACCTGATCAACAAGGAGGGGATCAAGGATGACCACGTGATCAGGTTCATATATCTCCGTACGTATCCTGATCGGTTTCTCATCTACCCTCAGGAAGGCTGTTACAGGGGCTCCCCTTCTTTCAACCCCGAAGGAAGGAAAGGACTGGGAATACTTACCATCTAAGAATATAGAGGTAGCCAAGATTTTTGAGGCAACCACCGTCCCCTGACCGCCCCGTCCGTGAAAACGTATTTCGATCATTGGAAAAAGGGCTGTTATTTCTTCTAGATGATAGCCTAAGGCGTCTTGTTATAAACGACTACTAGGGCCCTGCAAGGATGGCTCCCCATGGCCCTGTAACCATGCAGTTTGCTGGAGTCGAAATAGAGGCTATCATTTTCTTCAAGCACGGTACTTTTATCATCGATACAAAATTCCGCCTTTCCTTCCATTATGTAGACAAATTCCTCCCCTTCATGGCCAAAAAATACCATATCTTCTTTTTCCTTCAAGTCGAAGGTGACAATGAAAGGCTCCATATGCTTTTTGGCCTGCTTAAAGGCCAGGGATTCATACGTATATCCCAGATCAAGTTTTCCTCCAACGTCACGCCGGGATGAGGTAAATCGCTCTTTCTCGCTAACAACCGTGAATAGTTCTCTTCTTTCCTCAGTCTGGAAAAAATAGGTGATGTCAACACCCAAGGAATTTGAGATCTTCATCAATGTTGAGATAGCTGGGGTAACCTGCTCATTTTCTATTTGAGAGATTAATCCCACTGATAGTCCTACGCTCGATGCCAGTTCTTTTATAGTCAATGCCCTGTTTTTTCGTAATCCTCGAATCCTTCTTCCGATTGTTAATGAGTAGTTGCGATCCTTCTGATTTGTTTTAACCATTGTATCCCTCTGCAATTGGCTGGTGTTGTCTCTTGAACCTCTAAATCACTTAAACGTTCTTCAGGACGCCTATAACTCTTGATGTAGATCCTTTTTCAGGGTTTTTGTATCTTCTTTTAATGCTTAGTCCTTCGATTCATAAGTTCGATTATGAACTTATTTACTCAGGACTTAGTGCTGCCCTCGGCCATGAGCCCTCGACGTGAGCCTTTCGGCAGTGAGCTCAAGGCCGAACTGCTCGGCCGAACGCTCGGGCCGAATGGAGTGAGCCATTCGGTCTGCCCTCGGCCATGAGCTCGGGCCGAATGGAGCTCAAGGTCGAAGACAATTGCTCCGTCCTAACTCGTTAAAATACGTCACTGTATTTGCGAATCGAAGCACTTAGGGTTCACGAGTTCTTTGGCAATAAATCAACTAAATAACCTCTTGCTATCAACTCATCAGGACCAAATCCATTAAATAACGCCCATCTTGCAATTTGTTCTTCAGCCAGTCGGTCTGCAACACTCTGTGGAGACAAGCCCAACCTGTTACTGCGTTCGCATATCTCCTTTAATATCGCTCTCACACCACTGATAACCCCCAATGGCCTCTCCTGGTTATATCCTCCTCCGAACGCGTCCTTCAAAGGTTGGAACTCATAAATCAGATTAAGTATTCCTCCGAGATTTACCACAAAGTCAGGCGCATATAGTATGTTAGACTTCTTCAGTAATCCTTCTACTTCTTCTCTCCTTCCCGCTTGCCTGTCGTCTATTTGGTTGTTTGCACCACCAACGATTATTAGTTTCTTATCTCGGTTTGCCTTAACCATCCTTCTGACAGTTGAGGGGTTGATAGTCTGACCCGTGGCATTTGGACTGAATATATCAAATCTTTGATCATAAATCTCATTGGGTTCAGCTCGTCTAACATTAATACCTCTCGCCTTTAACACTCTAATCTTTTCTGCTACCTTAACTCTGTCTATATCCGTGATTATAAGGTTAGCTATAGGATAATCTTGAATAATATACTCTATTAAGAATGAGCCGACCTTACCAAGGCCTTGCACAACAACAGTTAAGTTATTAAGGCCGTCTCTGTCTAGCTGATACACAACGGACTCTAACATAGACTCATAAACTCCTCTCGCAGTAATTAGGGAGGGATCCCCGGAACCACCTCTCTCTAAGGATAAACATGCAACATTATGGGGAGCATATTTTTCTACAAAAGCGACATGGCCACAATGTGTGCCCATATCTGGCGCAAATATATATTGAACAAGTCCATGAAGAACAGGCACGACTTTATCTTTTAATACTGCCTTTTCCAGGTCAGACAATGGTTGATTCGCCCTAGAGAAATTCTCTGTATTGTAATTTGGTTCAAAGATAACAGATTTTCCTCCACCCATCCTAGATGCGCTAACCTCTTCGATTTTTGCTCTTCCTTCCAGTGCCATCATTGAAAACATTAAGTTAAGAATTGCCCATTTGTAACTCATGCCTCTGGCAAGGTTTCTCACATCAATTTCTGCTCCTCTTTCGCTGTTATACTCTTTCCACCGGCACCCACCGAGATACCACGCAGTTGGTTCAGGAGTCCGTGGGCATATAATTGTATTGTTTCTCGCTACCCACATCACCCTACCGTGTCCAATGTCTCTATAGAAGACATTTTCAGGTCTCTCCAGAAGTGTATGGACTGCCTCAACAACACCTTCATAGGTGCTGTCACCCTCCTTCAATAAACTCATAACCGTTTGAAGTTCTTCAAGCGTCAGATCGTCTTTAATTAATACCATTCGTTATCCACCCCCCTCGTATCGGACCACATCCTCTTGATTGCATAGGCGAATTTGTTCAAGGCTGCCCGCAGTAGCGAGAGGGAAATTTTCATTTTTATTAAATTTTATTTCAGTCTCGCTAAAATATCAAGCAAAAGATATTGACCTAAATTTCCTGAGTGTTAAGATTATAAAACTGAAACTCGAAGGTAGCTCCTTACGGGACGAGGCTCTTAATTTTCAAGAATAATCCCTAAGTCCTTCGATTCATAAGTTCGACTACGAACTTATTTAGACTTCGGCTGAGGAGTTCGACTGAGGCTCACTCGAAGTCCTCCCTTCGGTCTGCCCTCGGCCATGAGCCCTCGACGTGAGCCTTTCGGCAGTGAGCTCAAGGCCGAACTGCTCGGCCGAACGCTCGGGCCGAATGGAGCTCAGGGTCGAAGACAATTGCTGCGAGCTAACTCGCTAAAATGCGTCACTGTATTTGCGAATCGAAGCACTAGCCAGAGCAATCTTGGGGAAACTATAGGGAGACCCTGTGATGTTTAACAAAAAAGACTTAGAAGCAATAGAGGCCGATGATAAAAAATGGCAACAGGTCTTTAAAGAGTCCGTCTCAAAAACCCCTGAAAGATTAAAGAGGTTTTCTACTGTTTCAGACCGACCTGTCCAGAATCTCTATACGCCATTGGACACAAAAGATCTGGATTACTCAAAAGATATAGGCTTTCCCGGTCAATACCCTTTTACCCGTGGAATCCAACCCTCTATGTACAGGGGAAAACTATGGACTATGAGGATGTTTGCAGGTCTGGGATCGGCCAGGGATACCAATAAGAGGTTTCACCTCCTGGTAAATCAAGGTCAGACGGGTCTCTCTACAGCATTCGATATGCCTACCCTTATGGGATATGATACTGATTCCCCAAGATCAAGGGGAGAATGCGGCAGATGCGGTGTTGCCATCGACACCTTGAAGGATATCGAAATATTGTTTGACGGCCTTCCTATTGATAGGATCACCACCTCCATGACTATTAACCCACCAGCCCCTGTCCTCTGGGCAATGTATATCGCCATGGCAGAGAAAAGAGGGATAAGCAGATCTGCTATAGGTGGTACCATACAAAATGATATGCTCAAGGAGTTCATTGCGCAAAAGACATTCATGTGCCCCCCACGGCCATCCATGAGGCTTATAATCGATACCATTGAATTTGCCACCAAGGAGGTTCCCAGATGGAACCCCATTAGCATAAGTGGTTATCACATAAGGGAAGCTGGTTCCACGGCCGTTCAGGAACTCGCCTTCACATTGGCCGACGGCATAGCCTATGTGGAGGCTGCCCTGGAAAGGGGTCTCGATATTGACTCCTTTGCCCCAAGGCTCTCCTTCTTCTTTAACTCACATCTGGATTTTTTTGAGGAGATTGCAAAATTCAGGGCAGCCAGGAGGATGTGGGCGAGGATAATGAGAGAGAGATTCAAGGCAAAAGATCAGCGCTCAATGTGGCTCAGGTTTCATACGCAAACTGCTGGCTGTTCTCTTACCGCTCAGCAGCCCTATAATAATATCGTTAGAACTGCCCTTGAGGCCATGGCCGCTGTACTTGGCGGAACACAATCATTGCATACCAACGCCCTGGACGAGGTTCTTGCATTACCTACAGAACAGGCGGCTAGCACTGCCCTTCGCACCCAACAGATAATTGCTGAGGAGTCAGGGGTAGCAAACACAATCGACCCCCTGGGTGGGTCCTTTCTTGTTGAGCGCCTCACAAAGGATATGGAGGAGGAGGCCTTTGAATATATTGGGAAGATTGATGGCATGGGGGGAATGGTAGCGGCCATAGAGAAAAACTACCCCCAGAAGGAGATAGCAGATAGTGCCTATAGGTATCAGAAACAGATGGAGGGGGGAGAAAAGACCGTAGTTGGGGTGAACAAGTATATCACTGAGGAAGAGCTCCCTGTAGAGACCCTTGAGATACAGGCGGAGTTACAAGAAAAACAGATACAATGGACGAATCAGGTCAAGAATAGGAGGGATAATAAAAGGGTAAAGGCTGCATTGGAGAAATTAGGCGAGGCAGCGCAGAGGGATGATAATCTGATGTATTATATTATAGATGCGGTCAGAGAATATGCCACGCTGCAGGAGATATGTGATGTCTTCAGGGGTGTCTTGGGAGTCTATCGAGACCCCGGTGTTTATTAAAAGATGTAGGCGTTTAGGGATCGGCAATCAGGTGTGAGTGGAAGAGCAGTTTTTCAGAAGGGATAAGGTCTTTTCGGCAGTGACTGCCGGGAGCCTCGGAACCGAAGAGAAGACCTTATCCTATTATGTCACTGCATCATTGCTCCAAATTCGCCCACAAATTCTTGTGAGGAGCTAGAATAGATTATGGATCGGAAAAGGAAGATCAGGGTTCTAGTAGCAAAACCAGGCCTGGATGGTCATGATAGGGGTGCCAGGATTATTGCCAGGGCTTACGCGGATGCCGGTTTTGAGGTTGTCTACTCTGGTGTTCATCAAACCCCTGAAGAAATAGTGCAGGCTGCCATCCAGGAGGATGTGGATATGATCGGGCTTTCGAGCTTGGCAGGGGCCCATATGTATCTTTTCCCCAGGGTTGCGGAGCTCTTGAAGCAAAATGGAGTGGATGATATTGTCATCTGTGGAGGAGGGATAATCCGCGATGAGGATATCCCAAAGCTTAAGAAGGCGGGGATTAAGGAAATTTTCACGCCTGGATCCACACTGGATGATATTGTCAAATGGGTTAAAGAAAACGTAAACCCAAGGGGAGTTAGCTCGTAAACAGGCCAGTTGGTTACAATAAGTCATTATATTCCATAATCAAGGATGAGTCTATAGCTACGTCGAGGAAGATTAAGGAATCCACCAGTAAATTTGTTTGGATTTTAGAAGCGCAGTCTTCATATATTCAAAACTAAAAAGCAGGGAGAAAAGGAAAGGAGGTAAATATGGATAAGAGTAGAATACTGGAAAGACCGGTGGCGGTTCTTGGTGGCGGTGCCTGTGCCCAGACCTTCGCTGCGGAGCTTACCCTTACGGGATATAAGGTGAGGCTGTACGAATTACCGGAGCTTGCGCAGGAGAGTCTAGGAGAAGTTCTGAGGACCCATGAGATAGAGCTTGTAGGGAAGCAGCTCAATTTCAAATGGTTCAGGAGGGCAGGGGTTGCCAAGGTGGAGGTCGTCACCACAGAGATTTCAGAGGCGCTAAGGGGGGCTGGCTTGGTAATAGTTTCTCTTCCAGCAATTGGTCATAAGCCTTTCTTTGAAAAGATGATTCCATACCTTGAGGATGGACAGATGGTAAGTATCTTCCCTGATAATTTCGGCTCCTTGATGCTCAGGAATATGATGCGTGAGAAGGGCTGTGATGTAGATGTCATAATCGGTGGATGGAGCTCCATGCCATATGGTGTGAGGCTGATGGAGCCTGGCAAGCTTGATTGCATACTCAGGATTCGCGAGCTTATTTGTGATGCCCTGCCAAGCAAGGATGGAGATAGATTCTTTGAGACCTTAAAGGGGATTCCTGTATTCGATGGTACTGTGGAACTCAAAAGGGGAGACACAATCCTTGGGGCTGATCTTTCCAATCCCAATCCCGTTATTCATGTTCCAGGCTCAATCCTCAATGTGGGTGCCATGGAGGTCACAGAAATGGAAGGGACCCTGGGCATTCCGAAGGGAAAATATTCGATGTATAAGCATGGAATGAGCCCGGCCGTTTCAAGGGTTCAGTATTCCT
>CP070660.1:1583827-1587460 GCA_020355145.1 Deltaproteobacteria bacterium | reverse complement strand
TGGCACAGTCATTGGTAGGAAAGGTCTTATCCAGTTGGGACATAATACCGCCTATGGATGAGGATCTTTCAACAAGATAGACATAGTAGCCAGAGTCAGCCAGATCCAGAGCGGCCTGCATCCCAGTGATACCACCACCTACCACCAGCACTGATCCAACACTACCTTTCTTCATACCTACTCCATATGAAAATTGGTGATCTCTCTATATCTAAACGAGAAAGAGTGCAGAAAATAGCAGGTATCTCTTGCGAGGATAATTTATAGTTTTAGGCCTGCGCTTTGTCAATGAAATATAGTCTTAAGGAGGACTTTAGTGCAAGATTATTCGTGATTGCCAGTCCCTGGCCTCTGTAAACCTCTCCCTTTTTCAACTACATCTTTAAAATAGAATAGTACTGACCATGCCGGTCGATTTTGTCTCCAACCCGGGTGCTGCAGAATCGGCAGCGGTATTCATATTTGTCACCTTCAGGTAAAACCAGAAGGAGGGATTTGATAACTGGCACGGCCTTCCCGCACTTGGGGCAGTAAAGCTCTGTGGCCTCGAATTCCTCATAACTTGATTGGCCTTCTCTTCTCTCCTTTAAGGCGGAAAATCTGAATGGTCCTCGAAGATTCATAAGGAATTTCCTTTTTTCCTCTATTGTGGTAATAAATGTTAATTTTACAAAGGTACAAAAAAAATGCAAGTAAGTTTCCTGGTTGAACAGGTGAGTAGTTGAGTCGTTAAGTAGTAAAGACAAAACCACTCAACTAATTGACCACTCAACAACTCAATTATTTGACTAACTTTAGGCACTTTCTTATGAAAGGAGGGTGGTATGAAGATAAGGCACATTGACCACATAGGAATTGCTGTAAAGAGCATTGAGGAGGGGGGAAAATCTCTCACTGATATCCTTGGGTTAAAACTTCAAAAGATAGAGACAGTAGCAGAACAAAAGGTAAAGACTGGCTTCTTTCCTATTACCGATAGCGAGCTGGAACTGCTTGAATCCACACAACCGGATGGTCCTATAGCCAAGTTCATTGAGGCAAAAGGTGAAGGGGTGCAGCATATTGCATTCAGGGTAGAGAATATTGATGATGCCTTGAGGGAATTGAAGGAAAAGGGGATAAGGTTGATTGATCAGGAACCCCGCAAAGGTGCTGGTGGAGCCAGGATCGCCTTTATCCATCCAAAAGACACACACGGCGTATTAGTGGAGCTTTGTGAGAAGTAGAGCTGCATTCTCCCCGCATATCTTCTCTATGGCATCTTTAGACAGACCCGCCTCTTTTATCTCTTTCAAATAGCGGCCTGGATTAAGGAGGGGGAAATCGCTTCCAAAAAGTATCCTTTCTGGGCCAACGATTCTTAGCGCGATGGAGTAAATATCTTTATCATAAAGATATGGTGATGCAGCGGTATCAAACCATGTGTTCTTCAACAGCCCCTTAAGGTCCCTTTTCATCAGATGGTAAAAGAAGAGCCCCCCTCCCCAGTGGGCGAGGATTATCCTATTGTCCGGAAGGTATTTTAGAAGATCGCATATCTCTCTTAATGTTATTCCTGTCTTACCAGGGTAGTGATGGCCGACGGATTCATTGGTGTGCAGCAGAATGGGCACATTATATCTTCGTGCTATTTCAGCTATAGGCCTAAAGGCCTCAAGGGTATCATCTGCTATAGTTGATGCATAGAATGCCAGCTCCCCTATCCCTGAAAGGCCGGATTTTAGGCACCTTTCAAGCTCTTTTTCAGCGCCTTCAGCCAAAGGAAAAAAGCTGCTAAAGCCTATAAGCCTTTCGCTGTATCTCTCAACCACATCCATGACATAGTCATTGCTTCTCTTGAAATAATCCTGGTTGTACCATGGGAAGCCAAATACAACCGATTTGTCTATCCCTTCAACATCCATATTCCTGATAAGCTCCTCGGCCCCGGAAAGTCTTGATCCTCGAACACTATAAAGGAGCTTGAAGGCAGGTTCACGGTCAAAGAAATCCTCCCTTTTCTCCCTGACCTCGGGTGGAAAGATGTGGGTATGAAAATCTATTATCATCTCGTTGCTCGTTACTCGCCACCTGCTCCCTCTTTTACTTGTCACAATACAGATTTAAAAGAACGAGTAACCAGAAACGAGTAACGAATCATTACATCATCTGATAAGGATCAACATCGATCATCAACCTTACCCCACTAGAGCTCAGGATCTGTGCAGAGCCCCTGTCTACGTCTTTCAATAATTGGTTGAGGTATCTGGGCCTACGGGATTTGATAAGGATCTGCTGCCGATATTTCCCCTTTAGCTTTGCAATCGCAGCCTCAACAGGACCGAGAACCGCTATGTCGTTTTTGCCCTTTGACTGCCTTTTTAAGATTTTACCGATTCTCTCGCCCATCTGCTGAGCTATCTTCTCTGTCTTAGTCCTGCTGTTTCCCAGCAGCCTTAGATTGGCTATTGAGGAAAATGGGGGATAGTTGAGCTGTCGCCTGAGCCTTGTTTCATGTGAAAAAAATCTCCCATAATCGTGATCTCTTGCGGCAATGATTGCATAATGGCATGGATTAAATGTCTGGATGATGACCCTTCCAGGCAATCTTCCCCTTCCAGTCCTGCCTGCTACCTGGGAGAGTAGTTGAAAGGTAATCTCTGCTGCCCGGAAATCCGGGCAATTTAGGGACAGATCAGCAGAGATCACTCCAACAAGGGTTACTTTGGGAAAGTCATGGCCCTTGGTAACCATCTGTGTCCCGACGAGGATATCTGTCTCATACTGTGAGAATCGCCTCAAGACCCGTTGCACTTCACCCTTATGCCTCATGGTATCCCTGTCCATTCTCTCAACCCTTGCATCCGGAAATACCTCCTTTAATGTATCCACCACCCTTTCTGTACCAAATCCATATGGTTTTAGTTTCTCCCTGTTGCACAACGGGCATCTATTTGGGGGCTGAATCCTAAACCCACAGTAATGGCAGAGCAGATTGTTTCCGTATTTATGATATGTTAGGCTTACCTCGCAGTTTGGGCACCTGATGGACTCCCCGCAAAACCTGCACAGATAGAGGGCACTGAATCCCCTCCGGTTCAAAAACAGGATAGCCTGTTTTCTTTTAGCCAGACTTTCCCCAATCTCCATCCTTAATGGGGGGCTAATTATACTATCATCCCGCGCAGTGGGACTGTCCTCAAAACTCGTCATATCAATAACTGTTATATCCGGGGGTTTCCTCTTTAGGATCCTCTCTGGCATGGTCAGAAGGCCATATCTGCCACTCACGGCATTCTGGTAAGACTGTATCGAAGGGGTTCCAGAACCAAGCACAACAAGGGCATTGGTGAGTTTTGCCCTAACGATGGCAGCATCCCTGGCCTGGTAGCAAAATTTCTTCTCCTGTTTATAAGAGGGGTCGTGCTCTTCGTCGATAATAATGAGTCCAGGCCTGGAAAAGGGGGCAAAGAGGGCCGATCTGGCACCTATAACTACATCGGCCTCTCCCCTTGCTATCCTGATCCATTGATCGTATCTCTCTCCCATGGAAAGAGCGCTGTGAAGGATAGCCACCCTATCTCTAAGGCGGGCCTTAAAAAGAGATGCCAGCGAAACAGTCAAGGCGATCTCCGGCACCATTATTATGGATTG
>CP070660.1:1577519-1583727 GCA_020355145.1 Deltaproteobacteria bacterium | reverse complement strand
GGAAGGAACCAAAAGGATGCTGGAGCTCCTTGCCAAGATAACCGAAGGGCGTGGTGAGATGGCCGATATAACCGTCTTGGAGGAACTCGCAGAGATGGTAAAGGATTCCTCCTTGTGCGGTTTGGGGCAAACAGCACCCAATCCGGTTTTGTCAACATTACGATATTTCAGACATGAATATGAGGATCATATCTTGGAACATCGCTGCGAGGCTGGTGTATGCCCTGATCTATTTAAGGCCAGATGCATCAATGCCTGTCCTCTCGGACAGGAGGTTCCCGGATATATATCCCTGGTAGAAGAGGGCAGATTTGAAGAGGCTATAAGGTTGATACACCAGACCAATCCAATGCCGGGAGTCCTTGGCAGGGTATGCAACCATCCCTGTATGGATGTGTGTGTGAGAGCACAGACAGATGAGGCCATCAATATCCCAAAGATAAAAAGGTTTGCTGCAGATATGGCCCGGGAGAAAGGGATACAAGTACCATTTAAGAGGCAACGAGAAGAGAAAGAAAAGATTGCAATAGTGGGCGGTGGGCCCAGTGGATTAGGGGCAGCATACTATCTCAGCCTCATGGGATATAAACCGACTATTTTTGAGGAATTACCGAAGCTCGGCGGGATGCTCAGATATGGAATCCCTCCGTACCGCCTTCCGAGGGACATCTTGGATGAGGAGATTAACCGTATAATAGCTACAGGGGTAACTGTGATGACGGGGGTAAAGGTTGGCAGAGAGATTTCCGTAGAAGAGTTGAGAAATAGCTATGATGCAATATTTCTTGGTATAGGTGCCCAAAAAAATCAAACTATGGGAATTCCTGGTGAGGATTTTGGTAGGGTGTATGGAGGGACAGAGTTCTTACGTCAGGTAGAATTAGAAGATACTCCGGATATTGGTAAAACAGTGGCAGTAATCGGTGGGGGCAATGCCGCAATTGATGTGGCAAGGACATGTAGAAGAATGGGGGCGGATGTCACTATACTGTATAGGCGGGAGAAAAAGGACATGCCTGCTTCCACTGAAGAGATAGAGGATGCCGTTGGTGAAGGGATCAAATTAAAGACATTGATGATGCCAGAGTCTATCAACAGAATCAATGGAAGGCTTGGTATTATGTTACATGCATGTGAGCCAGGAGAATTTGATAAGAGTGGAAGAAGAATGCCAGTCCCTATTTCCGGTAAGGTCGTAACGGAGGAATACGATACCATCTTTGCTGCCGTTGGACAGGTTTCTGATACAAGCTTTATAAGAGATCTAGGTCTAAAGAAGGGGTGGATCACGGTAGATAGGCTTTCTCTCAAGACAAATCTAGACAATGTCTATGCCGGCGGTGATGCAGTGACCGGTCCATCCATGGTAGTAGACGCCCTGGCAGCGGGAAAAAGGGCAGCGCTATCCATTGACAGGGATCTATCGGCAAAAAGGGGTGAGAGGCCCTATGCAGAACAGTATGAGAAGATACTTGTAACCATGAAGGTGCCTGGAGAGGAGATTGTCAAGCAAGATATGGCCAGGACCCCTAAGGTTTCCGTTGGGGAAAGGATCGAGAATTTCAGAGAGGTGGAGTTTGGCTTTGGTAGTGAGACCATCAAAAAAGAATGTAGACGCTGTCTAAGATGTGATGTTACAATTGAGTGAGTAGGGCGTATATGGATTGGATAGGTAAAAATACCGGAATGCACTATGAGGGAATGTGTATCCGGCCACCCAGCGAGGCAAATAGTATCCTCCTTCAGGCCACTGTCGGCTGCTCCCATAACAAGTGCACCTTTTGCGGCTCATACAAGGACAAGAGATTTCGGATCAAGGATAATGACATTATCTTGAGCGATATCCTCTTTGCCTCACGGTATATGCAGAATCAGGAGAGGGTGTTTATCATGGATGGGGATGGCCTGATCATCCCCTATCCCCGTCTGATATGGGTTTTAGAAAGGATAAAAGAATATCTACCGTGGGTCAAGAGGGTTGGTGTCTATGCTAACACCAAGGGTATAAGGATGAAGGGCGAGGAGGAATTACTGAGACTGAAGGAAATGGGTCTAGGAATAATCTATATGGGCATAGAGACAGGCGATGATCAGACCTTGGAGGCCGTCAGTAAGGGGGCCGATTCGCGGAGGATGTTAGATATGGGTAAAAAGGTTAAGAGAGCGGGTATAAGGCTTTCTGTTACTGTTCTCTTAGGGATTGCCGGCAAGAAAAGGTCCCTCATCCATGCCAAGGCAACAGGAGAGCTCCTAAGTGCAATGGATCCCGACTACGTGGGTGCCCTGACATTAATGGTAATACCTGGCACACCCCTGGCAGATGATATTTCAGCCGGCAGATTTGAACTCCCTGATAATGTTGGGTTTCTCATGGAATTAAGAGAGATGATAGCCTCCACCAACCTTACCAGTGGTCTTTTCTTCTCCAACCACGCATCAAACTATCTGCCGGTCAAGGCCAGGCTCCCAGAAGGGAAAGAACAGGCCCTTGATTTAATAGATATGGCCCTTCAAGGAAAGGCGGACCTTAGGCCAGAGTGGATGAGGGCGCTTTAAATGAGGACATCAGGAATAGATGATTACCCATATGCAGTCATAATGGCAGGGGGAAGTGGAACCAGATTCTGGCCAAGGAGCCGGAAAAATAGGCCAAAGCAACTCCTCGATATCACTGGATCCGCTGAAGGGGGACTCCTCAAAAAAACGGTCGAACTAATCAAGCCTATTATACCCGTCAACAGGATAAAGATAGTGACCACCTCATCCCAGGCAGAAGCTGTTAAAAGAACAGTTCCCGAGATCCCAGATGAAAATATGATAATTGAACCATTTGGGAAAAACACGGCCCCTGCCATTGGGCTCTCTGCCCTTTTTATAGAAAGGGATAATCCCCGTGCTGTTATGGTAATCTTGCCTGCAGATCATTATATTGAGGATAAAAAAAGGTTTCATCAGAGGGTTATGGCAGGTGTCTATCAGGCGTCTCAAGGGAATTTCCTTATTACAATTGGAATCCCGCCAAGGGGACCGGAAACTGGTTATGGGTATATAGAGACAGATGAATTAATAGATAAAAGGCGTTTACTATATTCTGTTAAATCCTTTCATGAGAAACCTGACACAGACACTGCCAGGGTTTTTATCAATCAGGGCAACTTTTTCTGGAATAGTGGTATCTTCATTGCAAAGGTATCAAGTATGCTAGGGGAAATTGCAGGGTACCTCCCCCATAATTATAGATGGCTTATGAGAATAAGGGCATCCCTTGGCAAGGATGAGGAATCAGAAGTAATTACCAAGGCCTACAAAGAAATGGAGGCCATCTCTATCGATTATGGGGTTATAGAAAGGTCAAGGAATGTCATCATGGTAAGGGGGGATTTTGGTTGGGATGATGTGGGATCTTGGCCGTCAGCCGCTCAATACTGGCCTATGGATAGCGCTAAAAATGCCTTCATAGGGGACTTGATTAGCCTTGATTCTTCTCGATGCATTGTCTATAGCCCAAAAAAACTGGTTGCGCTCCTGGGTGTAGAGGATCTGGTTGTAGTAGATGAGGACGATGCACTCTTGATCTGCAAAAAAGGGAGGTCTCAGGATGTGAGGAAACTCGTTGAGACACTAAGATCCCAGGGCAAGGATCGCATTCTGTAAAATGTGATCGTTTAGTAGCGATACTGTAACAGGGTTTGGGATGAAAGGTCAGAAATGACACCCAGTAAAGAAAGGGCATAAATGAACCCGGAGATTTACAGAGAATACGACATAAGAGGTGTAATAGGTGAAGATATTAAAGAAGACGAGTTAATTGTCTTGGGAAAAGGGTTCGGCACCTATTTCAATCGATTAGGAAAAAGGAGTATTGTCTTGGGAAGGGACTGTAGATTAAGTTCACCCAGGATTAGAGAGGAGGTGACAGAGGGTCTCATATCAACCGGATGCAAGGTGGTAGATGTGGGTATCTGCCCCACCCCTACACTTTATTTTGCTATACGGCACCTAAAGGCAGATGGAGGCATTATGATTACTGCAAGTCATAATCCGCCTGACTACAATGGCTTCAAGGTATGCAGTGGTTTCGATACTATCTATGGAGAAGAGATCCAGAAATTAGGAAGGCTTATTGAAGAGGGGGATTTTTCAATAGGAAAAGGGGAATATTCATTATATGAAATCGTTGGACCATATATAGATATGATCAGAGGGGATATCAAAATAACCCCGGGAATGAAAATAGGTTTTGATGCCGGCAATGGAACAGTAGGGCCTGTAGGGGTAAAGATCTTGAAATCCTTTGGGTGCGTTGTTCATGATCTTTACTGTGATATGGATGGCTCATTTCCCAACCATGATCCAGATCCTACTGTAGTGGATAATATGACGGATCTTATTGAGGAGGTGAGACGGTACAACCTTGACCTCGGTATTGGTGTTGATGGAGATGGGGACAGGATAGGGGTGATAGATAGCTCAGGTAATATCGTATTTGGAGATATGCTTTTGCTCATCTTTGCACGGGATATCTTGGTTGAACATCCCGGGGCAACTATTATCTCTGAGGTTAAAAGTTCAGATAGAATCTATAAGGACATTGAGGCCCGCGGTGGAAATGCCATTATGTGGAAGACAGGGCATTCCCTGATAAAGGACAAGATGAAGAAAAGCAAGGCCCTTATCGCGGGAGAGATGAGTGGCCATATGTTCTTTGCCGATAGGTATTTTGGATATGATGATGCCATCTATGCATCATGCAGGCTATTAGAGATAGTATCCAGGACTGGTAAATCAATTGACCAGCTCTTAGAAGATGTTCCAAAATCATATTCTACACCTGAAATCAGGGTGGAGTGCCCTGACGCCAAGAAATTTGAGCTTGTAGACAGGTTAAAGGATGAATTCAGCAAACGATATAAGATAATCGATGTGGATGGCGTCAGGATTGTCTTTGATGATGGTTGGGGATTGGTGAGGGCCTCTAATACCCAGCCTGCACTTGTACTCAGATTCGAGTCACAATCCAAGGAAAGGCTTGACGAGATTAGGACTATGGTAGAAAGGGCTATTGAAAAATTCAGCTGAAAAAGACCCTGTGTCTTCCCCAGTTTCCCCCTCCCCTCATCCCTCAATTCCCTCCCTAAGAATCTTCCTACACTGGAAAACTGGGATTATCATTGACTTGGCTGATATCGTTGGATAGATTGATGGCCAAGGTTTTATTGTTAAGGGGCATAACAATAGTGAATGATAAAGTTAGAGAGGCTATTTGGCAAAGGGTAGCCAATGAGCCATATGCCAAGAAACTGGGTCTAAAGTTGCTCAGATTAGATCCTGGATATGCCCTTGTAGAGATGGATCTTAGGGGTGATATGGCCAATATCTTTGATATGACCCATGGGGGTGCGATATTCTCTTTAATCGATGAGGCCTTTGAGATATCCTGCAACACTCACGGGACAGTGGCCGTTGCCCTGAATGTAACAGTTACCTATCATAAGTCCCCAACAAAGGGAGGGGTATTAAGGGCAGAATCAAGGGAGATCTACCGATCGAGAAAGATTGCGACTTATGAGATAAGGGTTACTGATGGAGAAAATAGCCCAATAGCCTCATGCCAGGCCCTGGCATACAGAAAGAGGGAAAAACTTCCCTTTCTTTAGAACTTAGGGGCTTCGATTCGCAAATACAGTGACGTATTTCAACGAGTTAGCTCGGAGCAATTGTCTTCGACCTTGAGCTCAGACCGAAGGGCTCACTCCATTCGGCCCGAGCTCATGGCCGAGGGCAACACTAAGTCCTGAGGGCTTCGACTGAGACATGTCGACGAGCTCATGTCGAGTCGCTCAGCCGAAGTCTAAATAGGTTCGTAATCAAACTTATAAATCGAAGGACTTAGGGGCTTGCCTGAGCCTATCTAAACCCTATACCATCTACCCCTATCTTTCCGGTTTCTTCCTCTACATCGAACTTGAGAGGGAGAAACCGCTCCACTACCCAGATATTTGTGAGGAGATGTTCGGTTATGCCTTCAGTTATCACTGTTGAGCGCCCTTGCGCAAGGGCCATATAAGGAACAAGTTGGTCGGCAAGATGAATATCAATAACCCCCTTTGAATCCAAAAATTTGATAAACTGACTGCAGGCATCATCAGCTACCTCCTCAGCCCTTTTTCCTTTTTTGCCCAGCGAGGTAAAACCTCCTATACTGCTC
>CP070660.1:1552112-1577419 GCA_020355145.1 Deltaproteobacteria bacterium | reverse complement strand
TTGGCCATTCTTCCCAAAGGTTACCTTTTAATGGATTCAGTGGATTTCAATATGGATTTAAGGTCATATCCGTTTTATGTCAAGACAAAAAGGGAATAATCCTGCTATTCTTTTGCTTGCATAAAAATATTATCGTATGATAATAAGAGCAGCTTGTTAATATTAGGTGCAGTAGTCAATTCAGCGGCCTCTGAGTTTTGGCGGAGACAACTGACTACTATCCCAAGACATTATATATAATAAAATATCTGTTTAGTAAGGAAATAGGCATAACTTGTCTGAACTATTAAATAAAAGGGAAAATATGGAGGCCAAAAGGGTTACCTTCGATAGTAATGAATTAGTAAGGAGTCTTTATGGGGAGAATAACGGGAATCTCAGATTGATAGAAAAAAGGCTAAACATAACAATTAACATTAAGGGAAATGAGCTCATTTTGCAAGGTGCCCTTTCAGAGTTAGAGATGGCCGAAAATCTGTTAACCCAGTTATATGGATTGCTTAAAGAAGGATACCCTATCTATGAGAGGGATGTTGAGTATTCACTGAGAATTCTGGGCAGTAACCATAAAACGGAGCTTAAACCGATTTTTTTAGATAGGGTCTACATCCCATCAAAAAAAAAGACAATAACCCCCAAGAGCATCAACCAGAAGAATTATATTGATAGCATAAGAAAATATGATATTGTAATTGGCATAGGGCCAGCTGGTACAGGAAAGACATATCTCGCTATGGCCATGGCCATATCATCTTTGATGAAAAAGGAGATAAACAGGGTAGTACTTGCAAGACCAGCAGTGGAGGCAGGCGAAAGATTAGGATTTTTGCCAGGAGATCTATATGAGAAGGTGAATCCTTACCTTAGGCCGCTCTATGATGCCCTCCATGATATGATGGACTTTGAGAGTGCATCGCGCCTTATCCAAAGTGGTGTAATAGAGGTAGCCCCTTTGGCCTTTATGAGGGGCAGAACACTTAATGATTCATTTATCATATTAGATGAGGCCCAAAATGCAACACCTGAACAGATGAAGATGTTTCTGACACGCCTTGGGTTTAGCTCCAAGACCGTTATCACCGGGGATATTACCCAGACAGATCTCCCTGAAGGGAAAACCTCAGGTCTTATACAGGCCAGGGATATCTTGGTCCATATAGCTGATATAAAATTCGTCTATTTTGGCAGGGAGGATGTTGTCAGGCATCCATTGGTTCAAGAGATTATAGATGCCTATGATAGGTTAGAAAAGTAATATCATGGTCGAGAAAGTGAAAGGGATAGCCCCGATTAAAAATAAGAAGGGCAAAAAGTTAGAAAGGGAAATCACCTCCCCATTAAAGAGATTGGGTACCTGGTTCAGGCCGCCTAGTTCCAAGATTCAAATATGGATTTATCCAATCGTCTTAAGTGTTACCATCTCCCTTCTTCTCTTCCCCAACTTACTTGTAATTTCAAAAGAGGACTATTCCCTTGGTGATGTGGCAAATAAGGATATCAAGGCATCTTTTGACTTTGATGTAGAGGATAAGGAATTGACAAAACAGAGGAGAGATGAGGCAGTAAAATCCTCTCTTTTTGTCTATGACTTTGACAGGTCAGGGGCAGCTATTAACCGCAGGATTAAGGAAGCCTTTAGCCATGGAAGGGCGGAGCTAGGGCGTATTTTATCGATCGAGTTGGAGCCAGCCTTGGAATCTCCTTCTAAATCAGATACTACAGGACATTCAGAAAAACTCAGGAAATTAATGGAAAAACTCTTTGAGCTTTCAGGTATCACCGAAGACCCTGTCCTCTTTGACCAGTTGGTCAAAAACAATTTCTCTCCCCAGATAGAGAATAGTGTATTGATTGCAGTAAATCGTATTTTAAAGAGAGGGGTTGTGGGGAATAGGACGGTTTTGATGACCCAAAAGGGGAAAGGGATAATCCTCCGGGACATAGACACTCAAGAAGAGCAAAAGGTGGATGATCTTGATCCTTTTTATGATCTTGAAGGTGCCCGTCAACATGTTAGCCAGATAATAGACCAACTCATAACAGATGAGGATGGATCAGAGGTTGTTGAAACCATAGGGCGATTCGCTGAATTGGTCATAAGGCCTAACATAACCTTCAATAAAAGGGAAACCGAGCTAAGGAAGGAGGAGGCCAAAAAATCGGTAAAACCTATCTATTTCAAGGTTAAAAAAGGCGAGATGATTATCAGGGAGGGAGAAAAGATAAACCCAACTCACCTATTGAAATTGGAGACCAGGGCCAGATTAAAAAGAAACCCTCCCATACCTGTGGTCCTTAGCATGGCCCTAATGATTGGTATCCTGTTAACATTGAGCTATGTTGTGCTTCTAAGGAGGTCCAGTACCTTCAAGGGAGATTCAAGAAGCCTTATCTTCATTAGCTTGACCCTTTTATTCATGTTCTTGATCGTGCTCCTGTATAACACGGTGGCTGAGGAGGTAGCGCGAGGTTTCTATTTCTTTAATATCCAAGTCCTTCTCTTTGCATTGCCAATTTCCCTGGGGGCTATATTGGTCTCTATCTTTCAGGGATTGGAGGTGGCAATTGCCTTTTCACTGGTCCTGTCTATTCTGAGCTCTATTGTCATAGGATGGAGGTTGGAGTTTTTTATCTATTTCCTGATGGGCTCTGTTCTGGCTGCCTATGGGGTGAGAAATTGCAGGGAGAGAATGGTATTGATAAAGACAGGGCTGAGGGTTGGTCTTTTAAATATCCTTATGGCCTTATCAATCCATGCCTTATCAATCCAGATCCTATACGAAAATCCTTACTCCCCAGCAGGTGCAATCTCCCTTATTGCCTGTTTTTTGGGAGGTGCCTTGGCTGGCGTTATAGCTACTGGTTTTTTGCCATTGATAGAGATGGTCTTTGGTTTTACAACGGATATCAAATTGCTGGAGTTGTCCAGTTTGGATCAGCCTATCCTTAAAGATTTGATGGTTAAGGCCCCTGGCACATATCATCATAGCGTTATTGTTAGCAGCATGGTTGAGGCGACAGCTGAAAGTATCTATGCCAATCCCCTCTTGGCAAAGGTAAGTGCCTATTACCATGACATAGGAAAGACAAGGAAACCACTCTACTTTGTGGAAAATCAGGTTAGAGGTGACAAAAGACACGAAAAACTTGCACCTTCTATGAGTAGTCTTATATTGATTTCCCATGTTAAAGATGGTGTAGAACTTGCAAAACAACATAGGCTTGGAAAGGAGATAATAGATATTATCCAGCAACACCAGGGTACAAGACTAATCTCCTATTTTTATCAAAAGGCCAAGGAGCAAAGTAAGGAAAGGGGGGGTAAATCCTCGCCTGTTAAAGAGGAAGATTTCAGGTATCCTGGCCCTAAGCCCCAGACTAAAGAGGCAGGACTTATTTTAGTGGCAGATGCAGTGGAGGCTGTATCTAGAACCTTAGTTGATCCTACCCCTGCAAGGACTAAGGGAATGGTTCAGAACATCATACACAATGTCTTCTCAGATGGACAGCTCGATGAATGTGAGTTGACGTTAAAGGATCTAAACCAGATAGCCAAGAGCTTTACCAAGACATTAAGCGGAATCTTTCACACCCGGATTGAATATCCAGAACCTATAACAAAAGGAGAAACAGGTAAGAAGAGGGAAGATGGAGATTCAGATAAGTTGCCTGCACCCCATGAGAAACATAGATCCCGGGAAGATAAGGATGAAGCTAAAGAGGATCTTAGAAGGCTTGGGATACCATAACTGTGAACTGAGCTTACTGTTTACAGATGATAAAAACATAGCAGAACTGAACTGCCGTTTTCTCAAAAGAGAAGGCCCGACAAATGTCCTTGCCTTTCCAATGAGAGATGGTGATCATACTGAGCCTGAGACACCAATGCTGGGAGATATAGTCATATCCTTAGATGCTGCTATAAGGGATGCGAAAAGGATTGGTGAGAGCCTTAATAGGACCATTGATAGACTCTCAATTCATGGTCTCTTACACCTTTTAGGCTATGACCACGAAAGGTCAGAGGAGGAGGCCCGCACGATGGAAGAGGAGACGGAACGGTTGTTAAATTACTAGTGTGTGTTGTGTTGATTGAGTTCATGGGGCTTTAACAGAACAAACTCCAGAGACTATTTAGCCCAAAAAGGCAGCGTGATAAAACTTGACATAAATCTTAAGGTCTTTAGTTACGAAAAGGCTTAATTAAATGACGAGTTAATTACTATGGCCCTTTTATCTGTTAATGTTGATCATATTGCAACGATCCGCGAAGCTAGGGGAGTAGATGAGCCGGACCCAGTTTTGGCTGCTGGTATAGCTGAATTAGCTGGTGCTGAAGGAATCATATGTCATTTGAGAATGGATAGGCGACATATCAAGGATAGGGACCTAAGCCTACTTAAAAAGGTAGTCAAGACTAAATTGAATCTGGAGATGGCACCTGCTAAGGAATTGGTTGGCATTGCCCTTGACATTAAACCGGATGTGGTAACACTCGTCCCAGAAAGAAGGGAAGAGTTAACCACCGAAGGTGGCCTTGATGTTGCAGGCAACAAAGAGGAATACAAAAAGGTTACCGACAAACTAAAGGAGGCCGGTATTTCAGTCAGCTTCTTTATTGATCCAGACCCTGATCGGATAGGAGAATCCCTTAATGCAGGGGCAGATATAATTGAGATCAACACGAGAGAATACAGTGAGGCAAGAAAAGAATCAGATATCCTGAGAAATCTTGAAAAGATCAAGGAGGCAGCGAAGTTAGCGAGCAGGCTCAAGCTGAAGGTACACGCCGGGCATGGCCTTAATTATGTGAACATAAAGAGATTTTCATCTATTCCCGAGATAGAGGAATATAGCATTGGCCATAGCATCATTGCCAGGACAGTGATGGTGGGAATAGATCAGGCCGTCCGCGAGATGGTTAAATTGGTATCCCAATTCTAGTGGAGCCTTGCCTCAAACCGACTAGGCACGATGTTAGCAAGAAAATACGGAATTCGAATATCAAAGTCGGGATTTCATTTCACCGCTAGAACCCTGGCCCAGACCTGGCATGCAAGGACTTAATTTTATAGCTCCTGCATCATTAATATTAAAGCGGCAATGGCTTTTTACAATCACGTCGCGCCAGGGAGGGCTTGACATAAATCCGCCCCAGGCGGATAAATGTTAAGATCTTGAGCTAAGAAGATATCTAGTTTACCCTGTTAGAATTTCGCAAGAGGATAACAATGCGATGATTTATGGTATTGGTGTAGATATTGTAAATATAAGGAGGATGGGAAGGGTAGTAGATAAATGGGGAAAAAGGTTTATAAATAGGATACTTACTGACCAGGAGATTGATTTCTGCTTTCGAGGTGCAAAGTCAGTTTCCTCCCTTGCCCTGCGTTTCGCTGCCAAGGAGGCCTTTTCAAAGGCGATAGGTTTAGGTATGAAAAAGGGTATCAGGTGGCGGGATATAGAGATAGTTCAAGACCCAAATGGTCGGCCTGAGCTTAATGTGACTGGAGAGGCCCTTAATCTCTGTCATAAGGAGGGAATAAGAAGGTGGTACGTTACCCTTTCAGATGAGAGTTACTATGGCATAGCTGTAGTAATACTTGAAAAAGGTGCCACATAATTAGTTTTTGTTTAGCTCATAGGTTTTGACCCAATAAACCCAAAAAACACAATAAACCCAATAAACTAAGTGGCATTGAGTCTGCAAGAGGTCTCTGTAGGATATTTGACAACCTCAGTTGAAAAGACTGTTTGGTTAGGCCAGCAATTAGGGGTCCAGTTAATCGATGGTGATATTATTGCATTAATTGGCGATTTGGGTGGTGGTAAGACATGGTTTACAAAAGGAGTGGCTATTGGCCTTGAGATTGGCCCAGATTGTGTAGTCAGTCCGACATTTACCCTTGTTAATGAACACAAGGGGAGGCACCAACTTTTTCATATAGACCTTTATAGGCTAAGTGACACCACTGAGATCATGGCCTTAGATCTGGAGGATTACCTTTCAGGGGAAGGCATAGTTGTTATAGAGTGGGCAGACCGTTGGCCAGGCGAGCTCCCGGAGGAGACTATTCAGGTCGAGTTAAGGATGGTAGATGAACATACAAGGGAACTTAGATTTTCTGGTTCTCATCTCAGGGCTAAAGAGATTCTAATGGCCCTAAGGGAAAGGGTGGGCATCTCTTTGAAGGAAATTAAAAAGAGCGAAACCTGTTAGATATGGCGTTAATCGTCCAAAAGTATGGCGGTACCTCTGTAGGCTCTGTTGAAAAGATAAAAACGGTTGCCGAGAGGGTAGTTGAATCATGTGAAAGAGGAAACAGGCTTGTGGTGGTTCTCTCTGCTATGGCAGGACAGACGGATGCCTTGATAAATCTATCCAGAGAGATAACAGAGTCCCCAGACCCAAGGGAATTAGACGTCCTGATGGCTACGGGCGAGCAAGTAAGTGTATCCTTATTTGCTATAGCAGTCAAGTCCATGGGCTATGATTGTCGCTCGCTTCTTGGCTTCCAGGCGGATATACATACAGACCAAATCTATGGCAAGGCAAGGATCAAGGAGATTGATACCCATCGCATAGTAAAGGAGTTAGATGAGGACAGGATTGTAGCTGTAGCTGGGTTCCAGGGAATTGATAAAACTGGAAACATCACCACCTTAGGAAGGGGGGGATCAGATACTACTGCGGTTGCCTTGGCAGCGTCGCTAAAGGCCTCTGTATGCGAGATCTTTACCGATGTAGATGGCATCTTCTCAGCTGATCCGAGTGTCTGCACCCATGCCAGAAAACTTGACAGGATATCCTATGAAGAGATGTTAGAGTTGGCCAGCTTAGGTGCCAAGGTCTTGGATATAAGATCAGTTGAATTTGCCAAAAAATTTAATGTGCCCATTCATGTAAGATCATCTTTTACGAGAAATGAGGGAACCATGGTAGTAGTAGAAGATAGAGAGATGGAAAGGGTACTGGTCTCTGGTGTTGTCTTTGACAAAGATGAGGCCAGGATTACGATAGTCAAGGTGCCTGATAGGCCTGGAATTGCATTCGAGATATTTGATCCTGTTTTCAAGGCAGGGATAGTGGTGGACATGATTATCCAGAATCCCAGTGCCCAAGGCCTAACTGATCTGACATTTACAGTCACCAAGACCCATTTTCAGGAGACCTTAAGATTGGTTAGAGGGGTTGCCAAGGAAATAGGGGCAGAAAAGGTGCTGGGAGACCCCGATATTGCTAAGGTGTCTATTGTCGGACTGGGCATGAGAAATCATGCCGGGGTTGCCTCCAAGATGTTCGAGGCCTTATCAAAGGAGAGTATCAATATAAGCATGATCAGTACCTCTGAGATAAAGATCTCCTGCGTTGTAGAGGAAAAATATACAGAGCTTGCTGTAAGGGCCCTACATGAGGCCTTTGGTCTGGGTAATGAAGGGGAAAAGAATTAGCAAACAGCAGGTAGGCCTTTCCATCCTTGTTCTAATCCTCCTTCTGGGATGGGGCATAAACTACCTATCTTCTTTACAGGGAGATCTTGGCCTTGTTGGAAGAGGAAATGATATCGTTATCCTTATCACCGGGGAAGTAAAAAGCCCTGGGGTCTATGTGTTTGAGGGGCACCCTTCCTTAAAGGAACTGATATCCAGGGCTGGTGGACTGGTCCGAGAGCAGCGGAGTAGACAGTGGCCTAAGATACCTCTTAGCCAAGGGACAAGTGTTCAAATTAGCTCAGAGAATGGTTATATGAAGGTCTTACCTGGATCTATACCCGCGGCATATAAGGTCACCCTCAGAATCCCTATATCTATAAATACCGCGAGTCAGGAAGAACTGGATGCTATACCTGATATAGGGCCTTCTCTGGCAGAGAAGATCATCAATTATAGATCTCTTTACGGTCCATTTGACACGGTAGAGGAGATAAAATCTGTACCAGGTATAGGAAAACTCCGCTACCTAAAAATAAAGCCGTATATTGGGACTTAGGAAATTGAGGGAGAATGATGTTATTCAAAAAGGGTATTCCTGAATGGTTGATTGGCCTAATCCTTACCCTTCTATTCCTATTCATGTTCGTCACAGGTTTTGATGATTTTACAGATGTTATAGAGAAGAAAAGATTTGACCTCGGCTCCAGGCTTAGTGCCTCTGGGGAGAGAAATCCAGATATCGAGATCGTGGTTATAGACGATGATGATTTGGCTGAAATTGGTCGTTGGCCCTGGCCAAGGAATATCATTGCCAATGCAATAAACAACCTCGCAATGGCTGGTGCCAAGGTTATCGCCCTGGATATCATTTTTAATGAGCCAGAGGAGAGTGCCGGCCTCAAAACAGTTAAAGAGCTGAAGAAGATTTATAAAGATCTCGGTTTAGAGGGCCCATCTGCCAAGACATTTTATGGTGAATTGAATAAGGCAGAGGCTGATCTGGATAATGATGCGAAATTGGCTAAGGCCTTTATAAAGGCTGGTAACGTAATTCTTCCTTTCTACTTCGATACCTTAAGCACGGGAAGGGACGAGGCGGTCCCTGACTACATACCCAAAAACTCCTATAAGGTTATAGACGGTCTAAAGGATGAATTGGCCGTCAGCTCCATCAGGTGGTATTCCAAGATAAAGCCACTCCTACCATCCTTTGCAGATTCGGTTGCAGGCATTGGTTATATAAACGTCTTTCCAGATGCTGACGGATCCATCAGGAGTCAAACCCATGCCATTGGCTATTTAGAAAACACATTCGTTCCATCGTTTCCTATGGCGATTGTAAAGGCCTTCAAAGGATTAGAAGACAGTCACATCAACCTTATCTTGGGGGAGGGAATTGATATAAAGGTTACCCCTTCCAAGACCATCAGGATTCCAGCAAAAGATTTTGTTATCAAATGGAACGATGGACCAGGTGTTGCATTTCACGCAACACCATTCAGGAAAGTCTTCAATAACAAATTTCAAACTAGCCTCTTCAGGGACAAGATTGTCATTGTTGGGCTCACCGCCCCAGGACTTGGGGACCGATTTGTTACACCTCTCTCCGGTACCTTGCCCGGTGTGGAGATAATAGCCAATTCTGTCTCCAATATCTTAAGGGAAAGATTTTTTGTACGGCCTCAATGGACCACACTTATTGAGCTTGGTGTAATACTTTTTTTCGGGCTCTATATATCGTTTCTCCTGCCAAGACTAAAGGCCAGTACCGGTGCCATTATCACATTAATCCTCTTTCTCTCTTACGGCGCAGCAGGGACGATCCTCTTTTTTCGCTCGAATATATGGCTTAAGATCACACCCCAAATAGTTCTTCTCATTCTTGGCTATATCTTAGTTGTTAGCAGACATTTTTTCATCACTGAGAGGACAAAAGAAAAGGTGGAGGCCGATTCCGTAGAGACGAACAAGTCCCTTGGTCTCTCTCTCCAGCAACAAGGATTGCTGGATCTTGCCTTTGAAAAATTTCGAAAATGCCCTATAGATGAGCCAGGGGTCAAGGATCTTATGTACAATCTTGGGCTGGATTATGAGAGAAAGAGACAGTTTAGCAAGGCATTAGCAGCATATAATATGATCATTGAAGATGGTAGCGATTTTAAGGACCTGAATGAAAGAATGCCTAAGCTAAAAGATGCTGAATCAACTATGATCTTTGGTGCTACTGGCCCCCATCCTGGTGACATAGCGGCAACAATCCAAGACCTGGATACCAAACCAACGCTTGGCAGATATGAGGTTTCAGGGGAGTTAGGTCGTGGTGCAATGGGGATTGTCTATAAGGGGATTGATCCCACAATCCATCGAACCGTTGCTATAAAAACCATACGGCTATCCGAGTTTGACCAGCAAGAGGCGGGTGAGATAAAGGGACGCTTTTTCAGGGAGGCAGAGTCAGCCGGGGGGTTGAACCATCCTAGCATTGTATCTATATACGATGCTGGTGAGGAGCACGATCTGGCCTTTATAGCCATGGAATTCCTGAATGGAGAAAATTTAGTGGAATACACACATAAGGGAAAGTTACTGCCTTTGAGGGATGTGCTTGATATTATAACCCATGTAGCCGATGCCTTAGGTTATGCCCACAGCAACAATGTTGTTCACAGGGACATAAAGCCTGCCAACATCATGATGCTCAAAGACACAGGCGAAATAAAGGTTACGGATTTTGGTATCGCCAGGATTACTTCCTCTTCCAGGACAAAAACCGGTGTTATTCTGGGTACCCCTTCCTATATGTCTCCTGAACAGGTGAGTGGGAGAAAGGTTGACGGACGCTCAGATATATTCTCGCTGGGTATAGTACTTTATGAGATGTTGAGTGGCCAAAAGCCCTTTGCCTCTGAAGATATGACATCACTTATGTACCAGATTACCAGAGAGAAACACCCCTCAGCAAGGGAGATTAATCCAAAGATTCCACCTATCGTTGAAAAGATAATAGATAAGGCCTTGGCCAAGGATGTTAGTAAACGATACCAGAAGGCGGATTTGATGGCTGGACATCTCAGAAAGGTGGTAGAACGGATGGATCAATTGAGAAACAATAGGGCCTCCAAACAATAATTTCTACCCATTCCTCCTTGGTAGAACCCATGCCAGATTATGATTATACTCGGTATAGATACCTCCTGCGATGACACCTGCACCGCAATAGTAGAAGATGGAAAGAGATTATTATCTAATATTGTCAACTCTCAGGTCATTGTCCACCACCGATATGGTGGGGTAGTCCCGGAACTTGCCTCAAGAGAACATATTAGGAATATCGTTTGGGTTGTTAGGGAGTCCCTAAGAAGGGCTCACCTCAACAGTAATGATATTGATGCAATAGCGGTTACTGTGGGGCCTGGTCTTGTTGGTGCCCTCCTAGTTGGCATCAATTTCGCCAAGGCCTTTAGCTATGCCAACAATATCCCCCTAATAGGAATCAATCACCTGGAGGGGCATATCCTCTCTATCTTCTTGGAAAAGAGGTGTCCCCCCTTCCCCTTCGTGGCCCTTACTGTTTCAGGTGGCCATACAAACATCTATCAGGTCAGAGATTTTGGGGATTATACCGTGTTGGGTCAGACCTTGGACGATGCCGCTGGAGAGGCATTCGATAAGATCGCAAAACTTCTGGAACTGGGTTATCCAGGTGGCCCTGTAATAGAGAAACTGGCTGCAAAAGGCCGGCCTGAGGCCGCTGGTTTTCCAAGGGCCTACCTATCCAAAGACTCTCTTGACTTCAGCTTTAGTGGCCTCAAGACTGCTGTTGCCCTTTATGTCAGGAAATGGCGCCTTCAAAAAGGGTGCGACGATAAGATCAAGATAGCAGATATAGCCGCATCCTTTCAGGCCGCAGTGGTTGATATCCTAATAGATAAGGTGATTGCGGCCGCCGCCCAAGTCGGTGCAAACTCCGTTGTGCTAGCGGGAGGAGTAGCCAGAAACAACTATTTACGCTGTAATTTACAAGAGGTGATGGCTAAAAGGGAAATTGATCTGTATATCCCAAGTCCGGAATTATGTACAGATAATGGGGCTATGATAGCTGTCGCCGCTTATCATAGGATAATAAAAGGCCAGGGGGATGATCTAACCTTGGATGCAAGGTCGAGATTTCCTCTAGATCAGATCTAGACGTCTACATAAGCTAAGATCTTAACATTTATGTCATGCCTTCTCAAGCTACCTTTTTGGAATAATTAATTTCCTGAGCTTTTTGTGCTAAAATCCTATAAACTCAAAGGACGCAACAAACACAATGAGCACTAGGGCCTTGTTAACTAAATCAGGGCTTAGACCCAGGAAGAGACTGGGTCAACACTTTCTGGAAGACCCTGGCATAATCAATAAGATCATTACCCATGCAAGATTTGATAATAAGGATGTGGTTGTAGAAATAGGGTCAGGTTTAGGGGCCCTAACGATCCCAATCCTCCCCCACATTTCTCATGTGGTGGCTGTGGAGAAAGATCCATTATTGATAGCTATCCTAAAGGAGAGGGTGCCACTGAAAGACAACGAAAAGATAACATTTATCTCCGGGGATATCCTGAAGTTCGATGTTAAGGAGATCTATGATAGATATCAACAAAAGATCAAGGTATTAGGTAATCTCCCCTATAATATCTCGTCTCCATTCCTGGAAAGGCTTATAGTAAATCGAGACTATATAAAAAGTGCGGTCCTGATGTTTCAATATGAATTTGCACAACGTTTGACTGCTGGGCCAAATAGAAAGGACTACGGGGCCCTTAGTGTCATCAGTCAATACTATGCCCGGATATCTCCGCTTATCAAGATTAAAAGGCAGGCCTTTTACCCCAAACCAAAGGTGGATTCTATGGTTTTGGAGATTGACCTTGAGAGGCCATACCCATTTCAGGCAGAAAACGAGGAGTCTTTCCATAGGATTGTCAAGGCAGCATTTAGTTGTCGGAGGAAGACAATCCTTAATTCCCTTGAGAGGGGAATGGTGTCTGTACCCAGGGAAATGATAGCAAAGGCCCTTGAGGAGTGCCTCATTAACCCAAAAAGAAGGGCCGAGAACCTCACTATAGATGAATACATACGACTGAGTTCTGCCTTAACACCAGATAAGACATCTCTCTTGACACACAATAAAGTCAATGTTATTTAGCTCTTGGGCATCCAAATGAGGCTCTTGCCTAACTTAGTCCGCCGGCGGATATGATCAAAAGATTGCATCAAAAAGGTTATATAGTTGTTGAAGGTCCATTGGGGGTAGGCAAAACCAGCCTGGCCCTGTTGTTGGCTGAGAGGATAAATGGAGAGACCATCCTGGAGGGTACTGAAGCAAACCCTTTTCTTACCAGCTTCTATAAGGATCCAAAGAGATTTGCATTTCAGACGCAGTTCTTCTTTATACTTAAGCGCTTTCAAAGACAGGAGGAGATAAATCAGATTGATCTTTTCAAAAGGGTGGTGATCTCAGACTTCCTCTTTGATAAGGACAGAATCTTTGCAAGGACTACCTTGGATGACAGGGAATTCAGCTTATATGAGCAGATATTCCAACTCCTGAAGGTCAAGATATTAAGACCGGATCTGGTTATATTTCTGCAGGCAAGGACTGATGTCTTGAGAGAAAGGATCAAAAAGAGGAATAGGGATTATGAGAGATCAATAGAGCTCAAGTATCTGGATCAAATAAATCAGGCCTTCAATGAATTCTTTTTCCATTACACTGAGACCCCCCTTTTAGTAATCAATGCCTCGGAGATAGATTTTGTTAACGTTCCATCTGATCTCGATGACTTAATACTTGAGATAGAAAGGATGCAAGGGGGAACAAAGTATTATGTCCCCCTTGGATCAAGACATTAAGTGAGGTAAAGTTTGAAGTGAGCCAAAATTGGTTAAATTACCTGCTGTTTTTACATATGTTGGAGAAAAGAAAGAAAATGATGTCAACTCAAGCAGTTGAGTTATTTTTTATTTAAATTTTAGGCACTTTAGGCACTTAAGAAACATGGAGATAATCAAAGAGATAGAATTGATGCAAGGGCTATCCGAGAAATGGAGAAGGGATGGAGATATCATCTGCCTTGTAGCAACCATGGGATTTCTCCACCAGGGCCATATTGAGCTATTGAGGGTCGGCAGGGAAAACGGGGATAGATTGATAATGAGTATCTTTGTTAATCCAATCCAGTTTGGCCCTCAAGAGGACTATAAAAGATATCCCAGGGATGCTGAGGGGGACCTAGATAAGGCACGCTCTTGTGGAGTAGACGCTGTGTTCATGCCAACTGTGGAAGAGATGTATCCTGATGGTTTCCAAAGCACTGTTAGGGTAGAGGAGATCACGGAGTATCTTTGTGGAAGATCAAGACCTGGACACTTTGCTGGGGTAACCACTGTGGTTGCAAAGCTCTTTAATATCACTAGACCCCACCTGGCGATCTTTGGCGAAAAGGACTATCAGCAGTTAATCGTCATTAAGAGGATGGTCAGGGACTTAAGCATGGACATTGAGATTATTGAGGTTCCGACAGTACGAGAAAAGGATGGCCTTGCTATCAGTAGCAGGAATAGTTATTTGACCCCAGAGGAAAGGTCCTCAGCATTGAGCCTGAAAAAGGGCCTGGATTTAGCCAAGGCTATGGTAGCAGAAGGGGAAAAAGACCCTGCTGAGATCAAGGATGCAGTAAGGGAACTAATCCTGAGCCACCCATCTACTGAAATCGACTATATAGCCATCTGCGACCCAGAAGAACTTACCGATATCGGGATAATAGATAGGCCTTCCCTTTTTGCATTGGCCGTAAGGGTAGGAAAGGCCAGGTTGATAGATAATGTTATAGTGAGGGAAAATTGAAACGCCTAAGGACAAGCCTAAAAAATTATTTTCTTACTGGTCTGCTGGTAATTCTACCGATCTTTATAACGGTGAAAGTCATATTGTTTTTAATCAGGGGCATGGATGCAATACTTAAGATTATCCCTGCTAAATACCTTCCAGACACCTATCTTCAAGTTCATATACCTGGGCTTGGTCTTATCTTTGTAGTTATCCTTGTCTTAGCCGTCGGTCTTTTAACCAAAAACATTGTTGGCAGGAAGATAGTTCGCCTTGGAGAGAATATAGTGGAGCGTATTCCCTTGGTAAGGATCCTCTATGCTGGGGTTAAACAGCTTCTGGAGACCATCTTTTTGCAGAAGACCGATGCCTTTAAAAGGGTGGGATTGGTAGAATATCCCAGGCGCGGGGCCTATGTTATTGGCTTTATCACAGGGGAAAGCAAGGGTGAGGTACAGGATAGAACCGATAAGAATATGATAAATGTCTTTATTCCGACAACGCCTAATCCTACGAGTGGATTTTATATACTTATACCAGAAGATGAAGTGGTAATGCTCAATATGACTGTTGAGGATGCATTCAAACTAATCATATCTGGTGGTATTGTCAGTCCACCTAAATAGGGCGGCTAAGGCTGTGAGTGCGCCGCAACGAGACCTTTTGTCATTTAAGATTTGTTTAGCTTTTGGTATAGAGCTGAAAGTGGACGTGCCTTAACACCAATATTTAATGAAGAGAGGAACCTAAAATGAACATCGATTTCCTATTCACATCTGAGTCTGTAACCGAGGGACATCCGGACAAGATAGCTGATCAGATCTCTGATGCCGTACTTGATGAGATTATAGGCCTGGACAAATATGGAAGGGTAGCCTGTGAGACCCTGGTTACTACAGGTATGACAGTTATTGCAGGGGAGATAACGACCAGTTGTTATGTGGAGATGCCGGAGATTGCCAGACGGACCATAAAGGAGATAGGCTACAACGACTCATCCATGGGCTTTGACTGGGAGACGTGTGCCGTTATTACAAGCATTGACAAACAGTCAGCTGACATTGCCCAGGGAGTTAATGGTACTGGTCTTTTCAAGGAGAAGGGAGCAGGTGATCAGGGACTCATGTTCGGGTACGCCTGCACTGACACCCCTGTTTTTATGCCAATGCCTATTTACCTTGCCCATGGCCTTACCCAAAGGCTTGCCCATGTCCGCAAATCCGAAAGCCTTCCATGGCTGAGGCCAGATGGAAAATCTCAGGTAACAGTTCGATATATAGATTTAAAACCTACTACTGTTCAGACAGTTGTTATTGCAGCCCAGCACTCCCCTGAGGTCGATTACGATACCTTAAGAGAGGCAATTATTGAAGAGGTGATAAAGGCGGTTATCCCACCTGAGATGATTGATAAAAACACAGAGTTTTTTGTAAATACTACTGGTAGATTTGTTACTGGCGGTCCCCTGGGAGATTGTGGGATGACCGGTAGGAAGGTTATAATGGATGCCTACGGAGGATTTGGTCACCATGGTGGCGGTGCATTTTCCGGCAAGGATCCATCCAAGGTAGATAGGAGCGCCTCCTATATGTGTCGCTACATTGCCAAGAATATAGTTGCTGCTGGTCTGGCTGAAAAGTGTGAGATCCAGGTAGCCTACACCATTGGCAAGGCACAACCGGTTGGTTTAATGGTTGATACTTATGAAACCGGTGTTGTGCCCAGTGCTGAGATGACAAAAATGGTAGAAAAGGAATTTGATATGAGGCCGGCTGCCTTGATTGAGACCTTAGACCTTTTAAGGCCTATATACAAAAAGACCGCCTGCTACGGACACTTTGGGCGTGAATTGGAGGAGTTTACCTGGGAGAAGACAGATCTCGCTGAAAAACTGAAAAAGGCCCTATAGTCGTCTACATAAGCTGAGATCCTAACATTTATGCCGAGTTTTTGCGGAGAAATAAAACCCAGATTCTAATGAGAATTTTAAATCCGAAATCCGAAACAATATCGAAATCCAAATGTTCAAAATTCCAAACTGCCAAGAGCCTTACTTGCTGTGGTTAAATAATTCTAGGCTTAGGACATTTGAATTTTGGTCATTCGGATTTGTTTCGAATTTCGATATTCGAATTTCGTTGCAGAATTCGTGCCTTGCCGGTTTGAGGCAAAGTTTCTTTAGCAATTTGAGGAGAGGTCAGATGGATTATGACATCAAGGATATAGGCCTTGCAACCACAGGTCAACTCAGAATAGAGTGGGCAAGCAAGAGCATGCCTGTTTTGAATTCAATCAAGGAAAGGTTTTCTAAAGACAAGCCCCTATCAGGGCTGAGGATTTCCGCCTGTTTGCATATAACCACGGAGACTGCTGTCCTGGCAAGAACACTCAAGGCAGGTGGTGCCTCTGTAGCCCTGTGTGCCTCCAATCCCCTTTCAACCCAGGATGATGTCGCTGCCTCGCTGGTGGCCGTTGATAAGATCCCGGTCTTTGCCATAAAAGGAGAAGACACCGACACCTACTACAGCCATATATTGTCGCCCCTAAAGAACATGCCAAACCTCACCATGGATGATGGTGCTGATCTGGTCAGCTCCCTTCACTTTATTGCCTTGGATAAATGGGATGATGTCTCCCAGGGCATAAGGGAATGGGGCCTTTCCCTAACTCAAGGGGAAAGGAACGCGCTCATTGCCGGTGTTATGGGGGGTACGGAGGAGACAACCACTGGTGTCATCCGCCTTCGCTCTATGGAAAGGGACAATGTCCTTCAATTTCCGGTTATCTCGGTAAACGACGCCAACACAAAACACCTCTTTGATAACCGATACGGCACAGGCCAAAGCACCATTGACGGGATCATTAGGGCAACAAATAGGCTTCTTGCAGGAAGCCACTTTGTTGTGTGTGGCTATGGATGGTGTGGTCGGGGGGTGGCAGCCAGGGCAAAGGGCCATGGTGCCAAGGTAATTATCTGTGAGGTAGATCCTTTAAAGGCCTTAGAGGCGGTCATGGATGGATTTGATGTTATGCCTATAGCAAAGGCCGCCAAAATCGGCGACTTTTTCTGTACCCTTACAGGCGATATAAATGCGATCAGCAAAGAGCACTTCCTTGATATGAGGGATGGTGCCATCATATCCAATTCAGGACACTTTAATGTGGAACTTGACCTTCCCGGACTAGCAGAAGTCTCTACATCTAGGAGGAAGATCAGGGAATTTGTCGAGGAATATACCCTACAAAATGGAAACAGGGTCTATCTTCTAGGTGAGGGAAGGTTGATAAACCTGGCTGCAGCAGAGGGTCATCCCTCAAGTGTTATGGATATGAGTTTTGCAAACCAGGCCTTATCCATGGAATATCTATCAAAGGAACACAAGAACCTTGACAAAAGGGTCTATCCTGTTCCCCTTATAATTGATCAGGAAATCGCAAGATTAAAACTCGTCTCAATGGGTGTGGAGATTGACAGCCTCACCCCAGAGCAGGAAAAATATCTGTCCTCATGGGAAATGGGGACATAATCAAGAACCTCGCAGGGTTCCTAAGAACTTCTTACTCAGGACTGCTTCCAACCATATTACCCTTTTGGTCTAAGCCCTTTAACCGGGGTATCTGGCCCCTCTTTATCTCCCAGCCGAGATTTGATCCTACAAGTCCAACAGACAAATTTCGATTTTGCCCGACAAATGACATATTGGAGTTGAAGTTTTGGTCAATCTATGCTTTCCATGGTTTATCGATATTCAGCCGATCTCACCGAATATAGGAGGGAAGATTATGACAAAATCGGTTCTAGTCACTAACAGGCTTTTTGAAGAAGTACTGAATCCTTTGCAGAACAGATTTGAGGTACAAGTATTTCAGCAAGACGAGCCCATGCCCAGAGAACTCTTCAAGCAAAAAGTCGGGGATAAGACGGGTCTCGTCGCCATGTCGGTGGATAGAGTCGACAAAGAAATCTTTGACATCGCAAAGTCTCTCAAAGTAGTGTCAACGGTATCGGTCGGCGTAGACCATATAGACATCCAGACAGCCACCAAAAGGGGTATCATGATAACGAACACTCCTGGGGTATTGACAGAAACAACTGCGGATCTGGCCTTTGCCCTCATGATGGCTGTGGCACGGCGTATAGGCGAGGCCGAAAGATACATAAGATCCGGCAAATGGAAAATCCCGATTTACAGAAGGCTTCTGGGCACTGATGTTCACGATAAAACGTTAGGGATAATAGGGTTCGGCAGAATAGGAAAGGCTGTGGCAAAACGAGCTGGCGGCTTCGGAATGAAAATACTTTACTATGATATTGCAAGAGCAGATAAGGCTATGGAATCCGGTCTGAACGCAAGGTTCGTGCCCCTAGATGAGCTTCTCTCGACAGCAGACTTTGTGTCATTGCATGTGCCCTTAGAGAAATCGACAGAAAAATTGATGGATCAAAAGAACCTGCAGTTGATGAAGCACTCCGCTTTCTTAATAAACACCTCCCGCGGCAAAGTCATAGATGAGAAGGCCCTTATCAGAGCGCTCAGAGATAAAAAGATAGCCGCTGCGGCGTTAGATGTCTTTGAAAGGGAGCCACACCTGCCACGTGAGCTTATTGAAATGGAAAACATTGTTCTGACACCCCACATAGGAAGCGCATCGTATGAAACCCGGAAAAAGATGGCAGAGTTGGCCGTGGAAAACTGTGCCCTGGCCCTCGAGGGCAAAAAGCCACCCTGTCTTTTAAATCCTGAGGTATTGAAGGGAAAAAGTGACAAGATTTCGTAGCCTAGCAAAAGGTAGTAAACGTGTAGAAAAGGTGGGAGTTGGGAAGGGGTGCTTGCAAGAGCATTGAATACCAGCCTGAGGGCAACTAGTTAAGGGGAACATCCAAGAAAAAGAAACATTTGGGGGTGCTGATAATGAGGAAAAATAGGCTCAGAGAACTGATTAAGAACGGCTTGCCAACCATTGGAACCCGCGTCCTAAGTATGTGGCCTGGCATAGTGGAGATTATCGGTCACACCGGTAAAATTGACTATGTTGAGTTTTTGGGGCAATACGCATCGTGGGACTTACATGACCTTGACAACCTTGCAAGGGCAACCGAATTGTTTCCCATGTCATCAATGATGAAGGTGGATCAGGAGCCAAGAGGCTTTATTGCTCAGAGGGCCGTCGGCTCAGGCATCCAGAATATACTGTTCACAGATATAAGAACCGTCGAAGATGCCAAGGAATGTGTAGGTATCGTAAAACCAGAGACACCTGAACTACAAGGTATTCATGGCTGTCACATGCGTAGGGATGTGGGATATGTATTGGATGCAGGTTCACCAGAATATGTCAAGGCAATGGATGATGCTGTAATAGCCATAATGATAGAGAAAAAGGGAGCTATCGATAAACTGGAGGAAGTCCTTTCGGTTAAGGGCATAGACATGGTTCAATTTGGTCCTGCGGACTACGCCCTGAGCATTGGTCTACCAGGACAGTGGTCTCACCCAGAGGTGAAGGGTGCTCAGCTCAAGACTATCAAAAAGGCTGTAGAAAAGGGAATACGTCCAAGGGTTGAGCTGACCGGTAAGGAGAGCCAAAAACAAATCCAGGAATACATAGATCTTGGCGTGCGTGATTTCAGTCTTCCTAGCGATGTGGTGATTCTGTATGAGTGGCTGAAGGAAAACGCGGGAAACTTAAAAAAGATTCTATCAAAGATTTAGTGCGACACCCCTTCATCATCGAGGGCCTTCACATTATGTCCTGTGTCAAGGCGTGAATCCAAGTTCCCACATTTCACTGACTCAGCAAAGCACAATTGCCATATCTTGAAGTGCCCTTCCAATTGACACCCAACTGCCTTTATCCTATACTGCCCTCACCCAAAATGGGCTTCTTACAATTCTTGTTTAGGAGGTGAAAAAATGGATTTTTCTCTAGAAGGTAGGGTGGCTCTGGTAACCGGCGGCAGCCGCGGCATTGGAAGGGCTTCGGCGCTTGGGCTTGCCCGGTGCGGAGCAGACGTTGCAGTGGCCAGCCGGAAACTTCCGAACCTGGAGAAGGTAGCTGAGGAGATAAGGGGGATGGGGAGGAGGTCTCTGGCTGTGGCAGCACATGTTGGCAGGATGGACCAAGTAAAGAATCTAGTCAGTAAGGTCGAGGATGAGTTTGGGAGGATTGATATCCTGGTAAATAATGCCGCTGCTAACCCTGTCATGGATGACGCACTGGATATAGAGGAGCGTGCCTGGGACTCTATTATGAACCTTAACCTGAAGGGGCTGTTCTTTCTCAGCCAAGCAATAGCGAGGGTGATGAGGGAAAAGGGAGGGGGCAAAATTATTAACATAACCTCGGTGGAGGGGATTACCCCTGGCATATTGCCGGTCTATTCCATAAGCAAGGCTGGAGTGATTATGGCAACGAAGGTCATGGCAAAAGAATGGAGTAAGTACAATATCAGGGTCAATGCAATAGCCCCTGGACTGACCAAGACCCGTTTCAGTGAAGCTCTCTGGAATAACCCGGAGATTCTACAAGATGCTATAAGCAAAACTCCAATGGGGCGCATAGCCGACTCTGAGGAGATGGTGGGGGCTATCATTTATCTGGCCTCTGATGTCTCCAGCTATGTAACCGGGCAGGTCATTGCCGTAGATGGGGGCGCTACCATATAAATCAGTTGCAAATACCCATACCTCCTATCTCGGGTGTCTTTCTTTGACTGAGATGGTCCTGTATGAATAGATAAGCTCATTACACCGTGCTCGACTCGCCTACCACATTTGAACACGATGCGGCCTACCTCCGAGGCCGCGTCTTGGTCATGCTGTCTGGCCTCTTCTTTAGCATCGGTGGTGTCCTTGTCCGTCTAATCGAGACGGCTAGTGAGCTGCAGATCGTCTTTTACCGCTCCGTCGTACTGGTAGTCACCATGCTCGCCTTCATGGCAGCCCGTAATAAGGTGTCCATACCCGTCGGTTTTAGGGCCGTAGGCGCAACCGGCGTTGTAGGAGCTCTGTGTCTGGCTTTAACCTTCATCGGTTTCATCACTTCCCTAAAGCATACGACGGTTGCAAACACCTTGTTATTGATGAGTACCGCCTCTTTCATGGCAGCGATACTGAGCTGGATCGTTCTCGGCGAGCGGGTGTCCCGTGGCACCTGGGTGGCCATGATAGCCGCAACCCTTGGGGTGGCTGCCATGGTGAGCGAAGGCGTTGCCGTAGGGGGTCTATATGGCGATCTCTGGGCTCTGGGTGCTGCATTAGCTTTTGCCTGCTACACGGTGGCACTCCGCCGCGGCAAGATGATTGATATGATGCCTTCTGTCTGCCTGGCCGGGGTATTCAGCGCCCTCATCTCTGGCGTCATAGCCACAGCCGTCGAAGGAAGTCTGACGATCTCAGGTCACGATTTGTTCCTCTGCGTTATCCTCGGTGCGGCGCAGCTCAGCTGCGGTCTCATTATATTCACCTTTGGATCGCGACACGTTCCCGCGGCGGAGCTGATTTTGCTTGCTCTCACCGAGGTGGTGCTGGCGCCGATCTGGGTCTGGCTCGTGGTAGGAGAGGTACCGAGCAGGATCACGTTCATCGGCGGGGGAATTCTGCTTGCAGCGGTCACTGGGCAAGCGCTCTCAGGGATGCATCGTCCACGCACTCCCATTGGCGTGGTTTAAAGCGATGGCTCTCCTGTTCGCCTTGACCTTCCTAGAATTCCAGCACCTAACCTTATGCTGGATCTTTTAATTTATCTCTGATAACCGAAATCCAATCTGGCAGTTCTTTTACTTATTTTTTCTCATCTCATTGTAGCATATTTGATAAAGTCGGCCCTCTCATAAAAGTAGCGGATACGAAATTCACGCCCTGTGTTAATATAATTCTTGACATTGCCGCCTACGATGTAGAGATAATGGATTATCATTAGGAGAAATTAATCATGATAAAGAAAAAGCTGCATCCTGTCCACCCAGGGGAAGTCTTATTGGAGGAATTCCTGAAGTCAGTGGGGCTAAGCCAGAATCGGCTGGCTCTTGATATTGGCGTACCTCCCAGGCGGATCAATGAAATTGTATTGGAGAAACGTCGCATAACAGCCGATACCGCTCTTCGGCTCTCACGTTACTTTGGCACTTCTTGATGTATCGTTCTGCTCAGCCGACGGCGAGCGGTCTACGTACTTTGGTCCAGGAGTATGGTATTAGGAGTATCATCAACCTCCGGGGCGAGCAGCACGGTCAAGATTGGTACGAGGGCGAGCTTGCGGTCTCTCAAGAGTTGGGACTTGAACGGGTCGATATAAAGATGTCTACCAAGCGATAGCGCGGCATTTGCTCGCTGAGTGGTCGCCCAGTTAGGACGATTCCCAATTCACCGTACTTGCGCACAGGTTCCATGACTTTATCTTCTAACGATAGTCCATATATTGTATATGAGCCACACTAAAAGTATTTTTCAATCGTAGAAGCGTCTCCCCAATTTGCATATATCTAACTGAACTCGACAGCTTACGGCATTCCCAATTCATAGTATGTTTCAATCAGAATTAATCACCGATGCCCAGACCTACAATAGGGTTTGTCTGAGTTTGAAGTCCATTATGTCGTGGCCTTGGCTTTTGGGATTTTAAGGTCATAATTTACCCCAACATCCCCTCAAAATCTCCTCCATCCATACCATCCCTCTAAATCAAGCTCTCTAGCCCAATTATCTGTTGTCTCTTTATCTCCCAGATGACCTCTATCTTTTGAATTATAAGACCTTAATTTCTTTGCAATTACTTCAAAAATAGTATGAGAAGGGGACATTGCTTATAAAACAAGTTAATATTTTCGTAAACCATAAATAGTTAGGCAGGCAACCGAATAACAGATCATTTCCTGCTTTCCGACCGTAACTCACTTTCCCCTATTCTTTCTCTATTAGCTATCCCCTCGTCGAGGATTTTAGATCATATGCCTTCAAGGGTAGGCTAATTAGTTGCTTTAGGGCCTATGTCCCTCTTAAGGATCGCTACGAAGATTGCTTTAAATCTCAAGGCAGAGAAAAAAATATTTTACATCACACACATTGTGCATATTATTAGGAAGGATAAACTTTGATAAAAAATGTGAGACGATATAAGAATGACTAAAGAAAAGACGGGAAGGAAGTTAGGTACCAATTCCAAGATAAAATAATACGGGAGGAGATGCCCATGCGTTTTTTCAAGGCTTTTGTGTTCGGTCTGCTGCTGCTGGCGGTTGCCTCGAATTCTTGCCTGGCAGCTGATTCGGCTCCAGAGATCAAGATAGACGTCAAGGAGTTCCAACTGACAAACGGCATGCTTTTCTTAATCGTGGAGCGACCGACAACGCCGCAGGTGGCCTGCCGTGTGGCGATACGCGCCGGTTCGGCACTTGAAGAGACCGGTAAGACCGGAATTGCGCATTTGCTTGAGCACATGATGTTTAAAGGAACCAAGAATTTCGGTACACTGGACCCGGAAAAGGACAGGGAACTGCAGGGGCGGATTGAAGCCGCGTATCAGACGGTGCTCGCGGAGCAGCAAAGGCGTGATCCTGACCAGGATCTGATCCGCGAAAAGCTCGCCGAGATGGATACACTTCGAACCGAGGTGCAAAAAATCTACGTGCCGCAGGCCTTTTCATCCCAGTTGGGTAAGAACGGTGCTGTCGGTATCAACGCGTTTACCACTAAAGACCAGACCCAGTATGTGATGTCGGTGCCTTCGGACATGCTTGAGCAATGGTTTTCAATTATCAGCGAGCAGTTATTCGAGCCCTCCTGGCGTGAGTTTTACGTTGAAAAAGAGGTCGTGCAGCGTGAGTGGGCCTTCCGCTATATTAACAACCCGAACGGGGCCGCCTGGCTTGATCTCGACACGACAGCCTACACCGCCCATCCTTACCGCAATCCGACCATAGGCTGGAAGGCAGATATGGAGAAATACAATACCAATGACGCTATGGCATTTCACCAGGGGCACTACAATCCGACGAACGCTGTTTGTGTGCTGGTGGGGGACGTGAGGGTAGAAGATGCCAGAAGGCTGGCAGAGATCTATTTCGAGCGATATACCGAGGGAGGGCGTAGCCCTGAGACCGTAACCGCAGAACCCCCGCAGCACGGCCCGCGCAGGAGCATCCGGTTCCTGAAAGGCGCTCGCACACCTCTGGTCAGAATCGGTTTTCACGGCGCCCGTATGGGAACCAGGGACTTCTACGCACTCGATGTGATGACCATGGTGTTAAGTCTGGGCCGCAGCGCCCGCATGACCCAGAACATTATCAATAGGGGTGTTGCCGTCGAGGCCTGGGCCTATAACCCCGACAACCGCTACGGCGGCATGGTCATTCTGGGCGGCTCGCCCAATGAACCGGACAAAGTGAAAAAAGATATGCTCAGCGAACAAGATAGACGCCAGGCTTACCTGACCGCCTGTCAAGGGCTTGAAGACATACTCCTCGCTGAGGTCGAAGGGATGAAAGATCAATTAGTTTCTGTCCGTGAACTGGAAAGAATCAAGAAACTCAACCAGCGCGAATTCCTGGATCGGATGCGCAGCAATGAAGAGCTGGCCGGCACTCTGGCAACACTGGAAGTTCAGGTCGGTTGGAGGTACCTCACTGATTATCTAAGAGGAATTGCAGAGGTCACACCGCAGGACATCAGGGAGGTGGCCAGAAGATATATCCGGACCGAGAATCAGACCAGTGTCTATGTGATCCCCGGCGGAGAGCCAGATCAACCGCCGGAGACATATACCGAGGTCCGGTCGGTCGGCGGGGCTGCTGCAGCAAAGATTGCCAGGCCTGACACGTTTCATAACAAATCGATGTACCGGACGCCCACAGGCTGGAAACATCCCCTTTCTTTCGATCGCGCGCCAAAGAGAGTTGAATACCCAGAGGCTCAAACCACCACGATCGGAACCACAACGATGTTCTATTTAGCCGACCGTGAGCTGCCCCTGATCGATCTGACCATTCTGGTCAAGGCGG
>CP070660.1:1545596-1552012 GCA_020355145.1 Deltaproteobacteria bacterium | reverse complement strand
TAATGACTCTCAGTCAACAAAAGACCGCCAGGCCTGATAAGCTCGGACAAGTTATGGTATGCGTCCTGGGTGAGACACACAAGCACATGTGGCTGGATGACCTTGGGAAAGCGGATTTCCGTATCTGCGATGATTACATCAGAGCGGCTGGCTCCTCCCCTGGCCTCTGGACCGTATGATTGGGATTGAACCGCATTTAGTCCTTCGTGTAAAACCGCTGACTCAGCAAGGATGATAGCTGCTGTAATTACACCCTGTCCACCTGAGCCAGAGAAGATAATCCTACATCTTTCCACAACTTACCCTCCTTCAGATGCCTTTTCTATAATCTTCTCATATTCAGCACAGTATTCTGGCCGCTCTTCCTGGAAGAATATCCCCCTCTCGATCAAATCCGGATTTTTCCCTTTCTCCTTGCTCCCTATTGGGGTTGTATGGGTCTTGTAATGTTTGAGCATATCCACAGCACTGGCAAATTTGTTCTTTCTGCCAAAATAGGTAGGGCATTGGGATAGGACCTCCACAACCGAGAACCCCTTATGTGTAATCGCCTTTTCCAGTATCTTTATCATTGAGGTCACGTGATAGGCTGTTGTCCTGGCCACAAATGAGGCCCCAGCACCGAGGACGAGCTTAACAATATCAAAGGCCCGATCAATATTGCCATAAGGGGCAGTGGTCGCAAAGTCACCATATTGGGTTGAAGGCGAAAACTGCCCTCCTGTCATACCGTAGATGCTGTTGTTCATGATAATGGCAGTGATGTCGATATTGCGCCTTGCTGCATGAATGAGGTGATTACCGCCAATAGCGCATGCATCACCGTCACCCATAGGAACGATTAATGTAAGCTCTGGCCTGCTGAGCTTGACGCCTGTTGCAAAGGCAAGGGCCCTTCCGTGTACGGTGTGTAGTGTGTGAAAATCTAGATACCCACAGATCCGGGAGGAACATCCGATACCTGAGACAAGGACAATGTCATTTTTCCTTATCCCTAAGTTGTCTATTGCCCGGATCATGGAGCCCATTACAATACCATGACCACAGCCGGGACACCAGATGTGAGGAAAGAACCTTTCCCTTATATAATCCCTGACTGCCATTACCTATGTCCCCTTTCCCTGGATGATCCTTAGGATGTTCAAGACGTCTGTAGGGGTAATAAAGCTGCCGTTGATCTGGTTGGCCAGAAATACCTTATCAGGGTCATCCACGGCCTTTTTTACCTCATGAAGGATCTGGCCCATATTCATCTCAACCACTATAGCATAGCTAACAGGGGCACACCTCTTCCTGACGGTATCAACAGGGAATGGCCAAAGGGTCTGGAGTTCCAGTAGCCCAAGCCTCTCACCCCTTGCCCTCCTGTTTTCTACCACATGGAGGGCAGTCCTAGCGGATGAGCCATAAGAGATCAAGAGGCATTCTGCGTCGTCAACAAAGAATTCCTTTACCATGGTTATCTCTTTTGTGTGACCCTGTATCTTGTCTACCAGATGGTGTATCAGTCCATATACGATCTTTGGATTGTCGGACGGGAAACCCCACATATCATGCATCAACCCAGTAACATTATACCGATGGACACCACCAAAATCCGACATAGGAAGCCGACCGTCTTCCCTGGGTAGATAAGGGTGATAGTCAGTTCCCTCTTTTACGGAGGTCTTTAGTCTTTTTACCACATTGAGCTCCCCTGGTTCGGGCATTATAAGCCTTTCCCTGGTGTGGGCAACAACCTCATCAAAGAGTAAGATGACCGGGGTTCTAAAGATCTCAGATAGATTAAAGGCCTCAACCGTCATGGCAAATACATCCTGATTATTGGAGGCTGTCAGGGTGATGATAGCATGTTCTCCGTGGCTTCCCCACCTCGCCTGCATGACATCTCCCTGACTCACATATGTTGGAAGACCTGTAGAAGGACCTCCCCTCTGAACATTTACTATGACACAAGGGGTCTCGGTCATTACAGCGAAACCAATTGCTTCCTGCTTTAGGGAGAATCCCGGTCCGCTAGTTGCTGTCATAGCCTTTTTTCCGGTAAGAGAGGCCCCGATTATAACACACATGGAGGAGATCTCATCTTCCATCTGTATAAACTTCCCGCCCCTTTTCGGTAGCCGATAAGAGAATAACTCTGCAATCTCTGTAGAAGGGGTAATCGGGTAACCTGCGAAAAAGTCAAGGCCTGCATAAAGGGCTGCCTCTACACAGGCCTCGTTACCTTGAACAAAAAGATCATTTTTCTTCATGGGCCATATACCTATTTAAGTTCGATAGCAAGATCAGGGCATAGAAGCTCACACATTCCACAGCTATTGCATTTCTCTGGGTAGAGAAGCTTGGCCTTTTCCATTTCATCCGTGGCTAAGGCATCTTTTGGGCAGAACTCTACACAGATTCCGCATCCCTTGCACCAGTCTCTGCTGATAACAGGCATATTCTTTTCCTTCCTGGTCACTATATTGCTCATTTATCATTTTATATATACTTGTCAACCATTTTAGTAAGATTTAAGCTGGGCTTATTTAAATATATCGGAATTTCTACAACTTATTGAAATTAAAAGAGTTTATTGAGGCTGTTGCGTATTGCTTCGCACATGGAATAATGGAATACTTGAATGTTGGAATGATGATCTTGTAAGGAAGTCTCTCATTTATTAACTTGCTCGTCAATAGTGTTTTGCCAACAAATCACTGTCCCAGTTTCCCAGAACCCATTATTCCATTATTCCATTGTTCCAACATTCCAATTGTGAGCGAAGCAAACTAAGTTCTGCCCGAGGGGAGCTCAAGTTCAAAGTAATTGACTCTCCAGGGCCACTTTGTATAATCTATCATAACTTGTCGAGTGAAATTTACAAGTCGATGAAAACATTTTAATATAAGGTCAGATATTTTACAATCAGCTTATTTTTGATATGGCTATATCCATCAATGATCCATTTTTCTTTGCTGTAGCGGGCATGGGGTCTAAATGGAAGGACAATTTATAGGGATTGATTTGGGGGGTACCAACATCCGCATTGGCCTTGTTGATGAAAGAGATGCGGTATGTGATCTAATTTATCTTTCCGCAAGGGAATACTCCTCCTGGGATGATTTATTGATCAAGCTAGTGTCTGTTATCAAGGATATGGAAGTTGATAGGATAAAGGCTGTCGGGATTGCTGCGGCAGGCGGGGTTTCTACCCCTAAAGGGGTTATGTCCTATTCTCCCCATGTCAGGTGGATGGATGGACAGCCTATAAGGGAAAGCCTGGCCAAGGCCATTAATCTCCCTGTTTGGATGGACAATGACGCAAATGCTATAACCTATGGTGAATGGATGTATGGGGCTGGAAAGGGGTTTTCCTCCATCATCTGTCTAACGTTAGGCAGTGGAGTTGGTGGGGGCATTATCCTTAACAGGGTCCTTTATCGTGGGGAAGATGGCCTTGGTGGTGAGATCGGGCATATGTGCGTTCAACCTAATGGGAGACCGTGCAGATGTGGAAAAAGAGGGTGCCTTGAGGCATATTCATCTGGCTCTGCAATTTCAGCAATCTATAGGGAGAGGCGTCCTAATGGACAGATTGATGATCAGATCAGTCCAGTCGAGATATATGAGAGGGCAATTGCCGGTGAGAGAGTGGCATTAGATGTGTTCAAGGCCTTTGGAGAGCATCTGGGCATTGCTATTTCCAATCTAGTAAATGTCTTTAGCATTCATCATTATATTATTACTGGTGGGGTTAGTCATGCCTGGGAACTATTTTCTAGTCCATTAGAAGAGGCTCTGGAGCCTAATCTGTTTAATCCTCATAAGGGAAGGGTTGAGGTGTTTCCAGGGCGATTGGGAGATAAGGCAGGGGTGCTAGGTGTGGCACGCATGGCCAAAGATTATCTAAGATCAGAGATTCGATGATTAGGGTCTTGCAGAGAAAACTTGAAGGGTTTCCAAGTGAACTATCATTAGATGATAAAGCCAATGTAACTAACACTTAACCCCCTTTATTCATTTGCCTTTTTGGCAGGCATTTTATGGATTGTAGTGGTTTTGTGCTTATTTTGGGCCTTCAAGTATTCCTCTTGCCTCTGTGCTGCGAGTTTTAGGTCAGTATCATTTTCGATATTGTAGCGGTCAAATACAGCGCTTGTCTTATGCCCTGATACCATCATAGCTACTTTTTCAGATATTCCGGCCCTTACCATATTCCTAACTGCCGTCCTGCGAAAGTCATGGAATAGCCTCTTTCCGATACCAGCTATTCGACAGGCCCTATCCCAAGCAACTCTAATATCCTGTATTTGATTGCTCATTTTGTTTCGGAATACATAAGGGGTAACCTTTCCGCTTTTCTTTCTGGCCTCCCATTGATAGGCAAAGACCTCTCTTAGCTCCTCATCAAGATAGACGGTTCGGCCCTCGTTGTTCTTTGCCTCCCCAGGCTCAAGCCTCACAATGCCCTGGTCAAGGTCAACTTGGCTCCATGTCAAGTTGCTTATCTCTGACAATCTCCATCCTGTCTTATAGGCGAAAGTTACAAAACCTTTAAGATAAGAGGGCAGGGCATCCTTTAGGGCTAAATAGTCACCATGTTCAAAAAATCCCTTGCGTGTATTGTTTTCCTTCAGCATAGGAATATACGGAACCCTGTCAACCTTTGGCGGGGTCTGCCTTGCTCCCATGTTCAGCATCTTTTTCAATGCTGCCAGTTCCCGGTTGATTGTGGCATTGGCTACACCTTCCTTTAGGCGGTATTCAATATAAGCTTGTATTTTTGGAGTAGTAATTTGAGTTATCCTATGCCCTTCAAAATAACCCTTGAGATGCTTAACACTTATCCCGGCCCTTTGCAGGGACGGTTTTTCGTTAATTCTATAATCGGTTAAAAAATCCTCTGCCAGTTCATCAAACCTTACCCGGTCAAAATAGATCCCCGGGAGCTTGCCTTCTGAAATTTCACCTTCACGCTTTTTGAGAAGGCGTTTAGCATCTGCCTCTTTAGTGCCTCTGGTTGATTCCCGGTAAGGTTTCCCATTACGGTAATACTGTATCCAATAGGTATTACCTCTTTTGTAGATACTTCCCATAATTAACCTCCTTTCTTCTTTGTGTATTGCTGAAAAAGCTCAATGACAACCTCTCTGGCTGTCTTGCCTTCCAGTATCGCCTTGGCCTTGACCTGGTTCCATAGGTTAGCTGGAATGGCCCTGATAGTTATTGGTTTTAAAATTTCCTTGCTCATATATGACCTCCTTGTTTGATGTTTAATTATAAGATAAACAAGTCAAACAAGTCTGTCAATATAAAAATAATATGTCAAATAAAGCATAATCCAAGTGATTGAATTTATTGTAATGTTTTTTCGGTGCTCTAGCTACCTATCCCGTGAGTGGTTGGTTATTGATTGATTTTTCTCTTTTTGTGATTATCTTCAAATTGAAAGGGTAGATTTCGCATTTACTCTTTTCTCCTAAGCCCCTGGGTTTTCTCTCCGTTATGCCTGGGGGCTTTTATCTAAAACCTCTCTCAAACTTTTATCCATATAAGGCTCAAGGCTGAAAACGCTCTCCATGTCTTTTATCGTCCCTTGCAGCATCCATCTGTGGCCTAACAAGCCTATATCCTGGCCCTCAAGTTTGCACACGAAGTCAACCAGCTCCCTTCTGGCCTTCAGGCCAATAAAAAACCCTTTAAGATTTACTCTCGGCCACAAGCAGCCGCCCCATGCCTCACAGCATAGGGTATCTTAAAGGGTCTATTTCTGGTTAATGTTGTCATTGCTTGTGGTTTAGAGGTTAATGTTGACTTATTGCTAAACAATGTTGATCATAGTTTAGCAAGTATGTCAATAGAAATTTACAAATTTTTTTTATCCTGATATACAGGGGGTCATGAAAATTATGATCGGTTTCAGAGTCGCAAAAGATTTCAAAAAATTCCTCCAGGAAATGGCCGATAGCGAAAATAGAACTCTATCCAGTTTTCTGCAAAATGCTGTACTTTATTATATCAAGAAAGAAAAGGGCATTGATTATAAAAAAGAATCCTCACCTAAGCCCCCCAAATAATCCTTTACACCCCACATACATCGCCATTTTGCCCCCAATTTTGCATTATCTTGAATACCCCTGTAGGTAACCATTCCTTTTGCTTTTCCGATCAAAAGGTTAACTCTTTTTAAAAGGTTGCCGATAAATGAAATAGAAAAGTTTTGACCACAAGGTGCTAAAATGCTTCTTATAGCACGCCTATTCATTGGGCTCTTTATTGGCTTTGCTATTGCTGCCTTGATAGTGATGGTGAGGAGCGCAAAAGGATGACAGCTTTTTTAACAGGACTTGTCATCGGCTTCCTTGCTGGCTTTATCACTGCTTTCATTTGGGTGCATAGTTAGTCCATTATAACAGCCATTAGCCCACAGG
>CP070660.1:1541428-1545496 GCA_020355145.1 Deltaproteobacteria bacterium | reverse complement strand
GATTTCCTCAAGCTTCTCCGTCATTACCAAATTGAAGCGGTGGTAGATGTGAGGAGCTTCCCCCAGAGTAGACTCGAGCATTTTAAAAAAGGAATCTGGCAAGGATATTAAAGGAAGGGGGGTTTAACTACCTCTATTTGGGAAACGAGCTGGGTGGATTTCGCAAGGGTGGTTACCTATCCTACACCAAAAGTTTAACCTATCGTGAAGGCATATCACATCTGGAGCAGGTTGGTAAGGAAGGTACCACTGCCTTTATATGTGCGGAGCGGTTTCCATGGAGGTGTCACCGGCGATTCATCGCTTCTAGCCTGCAGGAGAGGGGATGGCAAGTGGTACATATCATTGAGAGGAATAGGGTATGGAGGTCAAAGACCGATTACACCAGACAGGATAAAGATGGGGAGATGTAAGATCTGCGAAGTTGAAGGATCGATAAGTTTTGTCTCTCTAAGACGTGGCCCTGTTTTTGTACTTTATTTGTCTTGATTTTATTGATAGTTTATCTTATTAGGGAAAAGATTCTCCCCGTGGGGTGAGGTAACTACATGATTGAACGCTACACACTTCCGAAGATGGGCAAGATATGGGAGCCCTATAATCGCTTTGCGAAATGGCTTCAGGTTGAAATACTCGTTTGTGAGGCAATGGCCAAAGAGGGTATGGTCCCTTTAAAATCGCTTGATAATATTAAGAAAAAGGCAAATTTTTCTATTGACAGGATCAAGGAGATTGAGGCAGAGGCAAAACATGATGTTATTGCCTTTTTGACAAATGTGGAGGAGTATGTTGGCCCGGATGCCCGCTTCATCCACATGGGTCTCACATCATCTGATATCTTAGATACCGCCCTTGCCCTACAACTTAAAGAGGCAATGCAGATAATCATAGATGATGTTGGAGGCCTTCTCGATGTCTTAAAAGACATGGCCTTTAAGCATAAGAAAACTGTTATGATTGGGCGCTCCCATGGCATCCATGCCGAACCTATAACATTTGGTCTTAAGTTGGCAGTGTGGTACAGTGAGATGAAGAGAAACCTTGGAAGACTTGAGCAGGCATTGGATGTAATAGGCTATGGTAAGATATCCGGGGCTGTTGGTACATTTGCCAATATTCCCCCTCAGATTGAAAGATATGTCTGCGATAATTTAGGTTTAAAGCCGGCGGAGATCTCAACCCAGATTATTCAAAGGGACAGACACGCGCAATATTTCACTGCATTAGCTATCCTTGCAGGCTCAATTGAGAAGGTAGCAGTGGAGATAAGACATCTCCAAAGAACAGAGGTTGGGGAGGTGGAGGAGGCCTTTACCCCTGGACAAAAGGGCTCATCTGCTATGCCCCATAAAAAGAACCCTATTGGTTCGGAGAACCTCTCAGGGCTGGCTCGGCTTGTTAGGTCTTATTGCATTGCAGCCATGGAAGATATTCCACTTTGGCACGAACGGGATATCAGTCATTCTTCTGTGGAAAGGGTAATTGCACCGGACAGCACTATTCTTATGGATTTCATGCTCAATCGATTGACAAGGATCATAAAGAACCTGGTAGTAAAAAAGGATAATATGGCCGGAAACCTTGAAAAACTCAAAGGTCTTATCTTCTCTCAGCAGGTATTACTGGCCTTGATAGCCAAGGGATGCCCTCGGCAGTATGCATATTCATTAACACAGAGAATCTCTCTGCAGGCCTGGAATACTGAAAAGGGTTTCAAGCAACTTCTCTTAAGCGATCCAGATATTGAAAAGTATCTTGACAACAAAGAGATAGAGAGGGTATTTTCAGTTAGTTATCATTTAAAGCATGTTGAGGAGATCTTTGCCAGGGTATTTCAATAATAGACTAATTCCCCCTGTATATCCACTTTGCCTTCTTAGCTTACTGCTGTGTCTTTCTTGGGCATGTACCTCACCCCTGAATATATACAATAAGCTTTCTGACACAGAATATACCTCCTCCGATTATGGGGTTGTTCTTGAGAGGTGGACAAGAAAAGGGTCGAGTATCTATATCTTCAGGTTCAAGAAGGAGGAACAGGATCAACCCTCTAAATCAGTGGAGTTGATCTTTAGAGGGCACCGGGGCCTTAAAGTTGAATAGAGGACTGTTTCTAAAATCAGCCCTTTTGGGTATCGAAATCTTTTTACTGGTAATTATCTATCCTCAGATAAGCGGGGCTGCTCTAATAAAGCCGGTAGCTTTAGGGGCAGAGGTAAAAGACCTCGTGCCCGATTCCCTGATCTACTTCCACCCTCAAAATCCTGGATACGCGCTCTTGGTGGAAAAATCCACCCAAAAGGCCTACCTTTACCGGACTGATAATATAGACCATCCGTTAAAGGTCTATCCCTGTTCTACTGGTGAGAATAAGGGGCCTAAGTCTAATAAGGATGATAAAAGGACACCCGAGGGTGTATATTTTGTTACCAACTCAATCAGCAAGAGAAATCTGCCCTCTATTTATGGGGCTCTGGCCTTTGCAATAGATTATCCCAATCCACGGGACCGGAAACTGGGCAGAAAGGGATATGGGATATGGATTCATGGAACCAATGAGATTCTTAAACCATGGGATACCAATGGTTGCATTGTCTTTAGGAACGAGGACATAATTGAGCTTTCTGGCTATATTGGAAAGAAACATGCAGCGATCATAATAATCCAAAAGATCAACTTCATTGAGAAGAAAAGGCTCCAAACAGAGAGGGCAGAACTCAGGGGATTCATTATGGACTGGTTGGAGGCCTGGGGTCATGGTCCCATTGATCTCTATATGTTCTTTTATTACAAGGGGTTCACGGCCGCGGGAAAGAATTGGCATCAGTGGAGTGCCCATAAGAAGCGTTTGAGTGGGAGATATGGCGAGATAGATATAAAGATAGATAATCTGCAGATATTAAAGGAAGATGGCATTGTATTGGCCAAGTTTGATCAGACCTATTGGGCCAATGGATTTTTTAGCTTTGGGGAGAAAAGACTCTACTTAGAGGAAAAGGGTCCCGAATGGAAGATAATAGATGAATTCTTCAAGAGAAAAAAGGGGCCTGCCCAGAAGGTAGCCTCAAGACCAAAGAGAGAGGAAGAATTTTTAGCTATAAAACGCCTGATATCTAACTGGCAAAAGGCCTGGCAGGAGAAGGATCTCCAAAGCTATATTGCCAGCTACGCAGAGGATTTTTTCTCTCAAGGACTCGACCGTCAGGGTTGGAAAAGGCACAAATCCGAGATCAATAAAAGATATGGTCAAATAAGGGTTACAATTGGCAATCTGAAGATAAGGCTATTGTCACCCCAAAGGGCAACAGTGCACTTTGAACAAGACTACAGTTCCGATAAATACCATGACAGGGGAAAGAAAACAATTCAGCTGATTAAGAGGGATGGGAAATGGAAGATCAAGAAAGAGACATGGGTGCTGTTAGGGAGCGGGAAAAGGAGAAAAGAAGGCGCTCTAAGGACAAAGAGCTTCTGACAGTCATGATCTTTAAGGAGGTAGGTAAGGTTAAGAGATTTGTAATATCTCCCCGCGTTGTATTACTGGCCTCCGTGTTTTTCCTGCTCTATATTGTGGCCACCATTTATATTACCAACAAATACTTTGATACCCGTAGGATGAATAGAATGCAGGCAGATAAAATAGCCAAACTCAGTGGAGAGCTCATAAAGACAGCCAAGAGTCTTGAGAGATCTAAGCAACACATTGCACTATTGGATGACTATATCAATGAGGGAAAAGAGGAAAGCCAAGAGCTAGAGCCCCCTGTTAGCTACGCTGAATCACCAGCGTCTAAGATTGTGGCTATTGATGAAATAAAGGTAAAGAGAGATATATCGACGATTAATGTTACCTTCAGGATTGTAAACAGGCAGTCAAATGGGGAGGAGCCTATAGGTGGATATATCTTTGTCCTTATCATTGTAAAATATTCAGATCCGCTTGAAGTTTGGGCTTATCCCAGCACCCCCCTCAAGGATGGACTTCCGGTGAACTACAGGAAAGGGGTGCGGTTTTTGATCCAGAATTTTAAGACGATCAGAAGTCAACATACACTAAGCAGATCAATC
>CP070660.1:1534472-1541328 GCA_020355145.1 Deltaproteobacteria bacterium | reverse complement strand
TTAGTATTATCTCTAATAAGTAAAATGAGTACAATAGATGCGCAAGTCAAGAAATATTTCACCCCGAAAAATACAAGTGGACCATGATCAAGGTAATAAGCCATTACCGGGTTTAGTTCCTTTGCACCATGGCTGACTAGATCCAGTGTAAAGATCGCATCTAATATGCTAAGTGAAAGAATCAGTAGAATTGCTGCAAGTGTCATAAAACTATGCCTACCAATTTTATGAGACCTTTGCCTGTCTTCATCCCTTCTAAGTACTGCGAGGCTTCCCGTCAGAAAGTGTTTGAAAATGCAGCACTCATAGATTCGGCACAGGAACATAGCCGTGCCCTTTGCAATTCCTATATCCCTCAATCGACAGTAAATATGCAAAGGATTCATGTAGTGCATAATTGCGCCCATAATGTGTACAGGCAGGTTGGGCTGATTGTTACTTATCCAACTATGCCATCCCTTTAATGCTTCCCACGATGCCGTTATTCTCTCCAGCATAAAACTGTTCAAACCATCACTAAATTTGACTTTGCAGAGTTAAGAAGATCCGATACAATTGGTACGATGAGGTCCTGTTCATCTGCCTTCAGTTCCGCACTAATCACCTCAATTAGATCATACAGGGTGGTTTCAATTATTGTATGTTCTGTATTGGTCTTCTCCACCAACGTCATCGTTTGAGGTTTCGTCTTCATAATTCCATTTCCCCTTTTTCGGTTTGATACCCTTAGCTATCTCATTCGCACTCTCTTAATTTGGTAGTCCCAGATACAGCAGAATAAATAGGAACCTGACAGTTGACCACTCAACCCAGCCATCTATATAATGCTTCCCACGATGCCATTATTATCCCGGCGCAAACCTCTTCTCTGCATATAGTTGGGATATGGCCTGCAGAAAAGATGCACGCATATCCAAGAAACTCATTTAGGTGCCACCTCAAGCCTCCTTTTCTAAAAGGATAACCTTTCGAGGCTCTTGACCGTTCCGTGGTTCTTTATGTAAGGGTTGAAGTTGGGTGGCACTTAATGGCGCCTTGTATTTAATGTTTAGCCAAAATCATGCCATAGTCTTATGTTATGAATATCAGCCTATATTCCGCATAGTTAGCCTAACCACAATTAAGAGCTGTCTCAAAAGTGGTAAGAAAATACCCATTTATGGGAAATTCGGTGCCATTTTTTTCTAGAGCCTTACATGTCTTTAGTGGAAAGAATGGAAGAAGAGGAAATCCCTTAGGCACAGATGATAAAAAGCCCTGTCAGGGGTTATCCTAACAGGGCCGGGGGAGGTGGGAATACTTAGAATTATATCTGAGCGGCTGTCAAGATCTTTATCATTTATCCAACTTTTTCTTACCCCCTCACGAGAAAATCATCTATGTTGGTAAACTACGACATAAATTTTGCTAGAAATAATATGAATGTTGGTAATTACTTATATATTCTCCTTCCCCCATATGGAAAAAATGGACTCGAATCTCCTTACGACATATTAAAATCTCATCAGAATTATATATCCAATATTTTTCCTCCAAACCTCCATTTCTGGCACAACAGTTGCAAAGTATACGTAGGTATTTAAAGCACCTCATTGCCAAGTTCGAAATATAAAGCCAGAAAATTTGGATCTATTGTGAATCATTTGAATCTCATTGCCATTGGCGGGGGCACAGGGCTTTCCAAGCTCCTTTGCGGCCTGAAACATTACCTGAAGGCTCCTGAAGCTGGCTCGGGTAAAGGGATTGGCCGGTATGATTTAGAAGAGCTGACAGCGATAGTGGCGGTAGCTGACGATGGTGGAAGTTCAGGACGTCTACGGGAGGAATTTCACATTCTCCCACCCGGTGATATTCGCAATTGCATGGTGGGGCTGGCTGAAGATGATAAACTGCTCACCCGCTTGTTTCGCTACCGGTTTCCAGGAGGAGGGGTACTGGGTGGGCACAGTTTTGGCAATCTTTTCTTGACGGCTTTGTCAGGCATGACCGGAAATTTTCTAGAAGCTATCAGATGCTCCAGCGAACTGCTTGGCATCAAGGCCCGGATTTTTCCCTCCACTTTGGCGAACGTGAGGTTAGTAGCCGAACTCGATGATGGGACAATAGTGAGAGGCCAACACAAGATCACAAAGGTAACTCGACCGATCCGCAGGGTAAGGCTCGAGCCTCCTGATTGTCTGCCCCTAAAGGAAACCCTAGAGGCAATTCACCAGGCGGATTTGATCGTGATTGGACCAGGATCTTTATACACAAGTCTGATTCCCAACCTGTTGGTAAGGGGGATTCCAGAGGCCATTATGTGTTCACCGGCTAAGAAGATCTATGTCTGTAACATCATGACACAGCCTGGCGAAACCAATGGATACAGGGTCGAGGATCATGTCGAGTGTCTCCTGGCCCATTTTGCCCAACAGGTGTTTGATTTTGTTCTAGTAAACACCTGGCCAATTTGTGAAGCCGCACGTCAAAAATACCAGGCTGATGGTATGGTTCAAGTATGTGTGAAAGAACCGGAAGACGTTCAAACTGAAACAGGCATCGGTTCTTTGGTGTTGGCTCAGGGCCAACAGCGGGTGCCAGTCCTGTACCGGGACCTGCTTGAGGAAAGAGAAATCGTCCGTCACCATCCTGGCAAGCTCAGCAGCGCCATATTTGAGGCCTACGAGTTACTCGTTAGAGAGGACCTAGATCAATTCTGTTATCCAGGTCAGATTTAGTGGTTGAGGGCATTAGGGGGTTAGATCACATACGGGGTGTGATCAATCACCATTAACTGCATTCGTTTTTCAAGGAAAATGCTTCGCTATACGCTTGGTAGGCTCGATGCATCTTTGTAAGGCTTACGAAAAAAGCTGACAGGGGTGAAAGAAGCCTCTTTAACACCTGTATCTCTTCTTCAGCTTTCTCTCAAGAGTTTCTCTGTCGTCTCCTACTGTATATGCTAGCTCTGATATTGTTTTGTAATCCTTAAGGATTTGATCAACCTCTCTACAGCAATTATCAAACTCTTCTGTTATCCCCTTAAACTCCCCTTTATTGGCCTCCCAATGCCCTTCAAGCATTGTCTTGTGTTTGCGCATTTTGACCTTAATAGTTTCTAGCTTCCCTGATAGTGTCAATATTGGGTTAGATACCTCAAAAAGGATCTTCTCCACATAGCGCCCTAAGGCGCCTAACCTTTCTGCGTCCTCTAGTTCTGATTCCAGCCTCTCGACCCTGTCTTCTAATAGCTTTTTTGCCTCGGTTTCCTTGATGAGTTTTCTATAGCTATGAGCTGATGCATGCAACAATAGGTCTTCTGGCAAGGGCTCGACAAACCTAACGCCCATTCCATTGCCCTTGCTCTTAAAGGGCTGTATCTTATTCCATGTTACCGTTGCTTCGGTTCGGAAGACTTTGGAAGATTCGTCATCGACGGGAATGGTGAGCTGCATGCCAAATCTGCTTCCCGTACTTAGAGGATCATCTGAGGAGATAAATGTGCCATTTTTGCTAAGATCTAAGGCGTAGCTCAATATGGCTGAGTCATCGGGCCTCAAATATTCAACAGGGACTACAATAGGGAGCCTAGATTCGGATCTTCTTTCAACACTCTGTTGCATCGTACTCCAACACCGATTTATCCCATAGGTGGTTGTAACACCGTTCACAGTAACCATAGATCCTCCCTGTCAGCCCCGGAAGGGGATTCTTGAGGTCGTAAACGATAAGCCGTTGATCCTCTTTGATCTTCCTCAGTGTGCCTTTGACTGTCCGGGGGTCAGGTGGGTACATCTCGAGGCGGTGCTTGAGACAGGTGAAGATTATGAGAGCCTGAGCCGAAAAAGGACTAAATTGTCTCCGAAAGGGATTCAACCGTCACCTCCTGGTCCTGGTTGGCAACCTTGAATTTCACCCCAATTCCCTGGGCGGCGATCCTGACAACTTCCCCAGCAATCTTGATATACTTCTGATAGCGGGGGAGCGGAAAGGATAGTGAAACCTCATCTCCAACAGAGAAGGGCATGTGGGTTTCGATAAACACTCCGCCAGCACCTATGTCTTTGATAAAATCCCTGTAAAGACGACCGTCAGTAGAGTAATCTATAACCATGGGGAACGGTTTCCTCTCATGTTCCCTTTTGTTGGCTAAAAGCCTCCGCATAGATTCCGGGCTGAGATCCAATAGGGCGCATATCCAGAGAAAGGAGCCGGTCTCTTGATCTTTGCTGCGAAACCATGCCCGAGCCGTCACGTCCCATCGGGCGTCTTTAAAGGCTTGCTCGAGAACGGCGCGCCAGAGTCTTTTGCACCTCTTCTCCATTCTATCTATAGACATAGTTTTGTCACACATCAGGAGGAAAGTTCATCTAACTCTTTATATATAAAAAACTCCTCCCCCGCGATGATCCCTCCTCGCAGTTTAGTCTATTTCTGAGACCCTGCAAAAATCATGCAAGATTACGCAGTTGAAAGATTACTTTAGATTTCAAATAGTTAAGTTGACCTTATAGAAAATACATCGAGAAAATGGCAAGAAAATACCCATTTAAGGGAAATAAAATTGCACTTTTATTGTAAAACCTTACATGCCTTTCGTGGAAGGAATGGGAGAAAGGGGGGAACAAAAGTGAGGTGCGTAGATAAAAAGGGAAGAAGCCCTTTGTGACTTTTTTGTCATCCACGTTGTAAGCTTTTGATATTATTGTCAGAGGGGCTCCTTCCTCATATTCCCGGTGCATTGGGAAAATATTGTATTGTCGCATCCGGTATTACTGCTACCTTTGCCCTGTCGCCATATCTGCCCTTAAGGTCCTGGATTACCTCGGGCCATGTCTTCGCCCAGTTAATCAAGTTATATGGTGCTATCCAGTCGCCACCAACCTTATCCGAGTATGGCGCCATGATAGTTAGCCTCTTGGTGTTAGGGGGCAGGCCGCTTCTCGGAAACCAGGCCCTGCCGCCAAAAATCTTGCCAAAGCTTCTAATCCAGTAATGGTTTATCTGTCCCTCTGGCGTAACTACTATAATTACCATGTCACCGCCATTCTTGGACAAGAGTGGGGGCGCTATCCCAAGGGCAAGGACCATCTCATTTGCCTTGGAATAGCAATTGGCCACGACAATATCAGCATCACTAACCATATCCGTGGCATAGTGTTCCCTGGCCAGTTTCACACCCTCCACATGCTCCGCTATAAGATCGCCGACAAAAAGGGCCGTTACCTCTCTTTTTAGATTAAGGATGGCATCTACCTTGATATCAAGCCCTGCCATCCTGGCTGTCTCATCCATGTCCTGTTTCACCAGGTTTCCTTCATAGGTGCCTATGCCGATTGTGGGGGAAAGCCCAAGCCTTGAGTGATTGGCATCTATGGTCTCCATAGAGGCAACCCCTGGAAGGATTATCTTGCTGCCACCGCCAAACCCACTAAATGGGTGAGGTACGATAGAGCCAATGCCGATCTTTAGGTCGCAGGACATGACCTCGCTATTAACGGATATCGGTGTGCCCCTCCCGCTCACCCCGAGGGGAGTGCAATTCTCATAGGGATTATGATTATAGACGGGGAATCTACCCATCACCTCATCGCCCAGCTTTTTTCTGAAGTCTATGCCGTTCATCGAACCGTGGGCCGCGATTGCAGCAATGAACCTTATGTTATCATCGGCAATACCAGCAGCGGCAAGTTCCTCTAAAACATAAGGTATAATCACTGCAGTCGGTGTTGCCCTTGACATATCATCAAAGAGTATGGCAACCTCCCTTTTCCCCTTGGCGAGCTCCTTTATTGTCTTGGTGCCAATGGGATTGCGGAAGGCCTTCCTGATTCCATCCTCGCTCAAGGCAGCGGCATCTTGGCCATGCATCCGGCATACCGTGACATCCCATGATTCGGGAAAATCTATCTCAAGCTCGGTATCTCCATACCATGCCATCTGTGGCAACCGAACAGTCTTTGACCCACTCATCTCAAATACCCCCTATTTCCTATAGTCAAAGTACGGGCCCAAGTGTATGGATGTCAAACTCGCGGTGGCCCAGAATCTCCGCCTTGGTTAGCTTTCCTGAGGCGACCTCAATTATCTCCTTAAATATCCCCTCACCAACCTCCTGGAGCGTGGCCTCACCATCTACTATCACGCCTGCATTTATATCGATATTTTCCTCCATTCGCTGATAGGTATTGCTATTGGTAGATACCTTTATCACCGGTACAGAAGGCGTGCCAACTGGGGTTCCTCGCCCAGTGGTAAAGACGATTACCTGTGCCCCAGATGCTATCAGCCCAATGTTAGACTCAACATCAAGGGCAGTGCCATCCATTATTACCAGGCCTCTCTTAGTGGGCTTCTCCGCATAATTAACCACCTGCATAATAGTCCTGCTACCACCCTTACGGATACAACCCAGCGATTTCTCCTCAATACTGGTTAGTCCTCCTTCTATGTTCCCTGGTGATGGCTGCGATCCGCGAATATCCACACCCATAGACTTGGCCTTAGCCTCAGCAGCAGCAATCTTTTCATAGATATGTCTTTCAACCTCAGCATCTGCCGCCCTTTTCGCCAAGATCTGCTCAGCACCCAGCATCTCAGTAGTCTCTGTGAATATGGCTGTACCTCCCTCGGCGACCAATAAATCGGAGGCAACGCCCAATGCCGGGTTAGCCGTAAGCCCTGATAATGCATCAGAGCCACCACACTCCAAGCCCAAGATAAGCTCAGAGATATCAATTGACTCACGGTTAATACTCGATGCCTGGGCCAAAAGCCTTTCAGCCAGCTTCTTGCCCTCCTCTACACACTTGCTCGTGCCCCCTGCCTCTTGTACACTAACGGTCTCCACCCTCTGGCCAACTTTCTCCAGCTCTCC
>CP070660.1:1525060-1534372 GCA_020355145.1 Deltaproteobacteria bacterium | reverse complement strand
GTGCTCTTTAACCCAAGGAATGCCTACCAGAACTACAATGTTGCTGTAAATCTATCGAATAAGATTATCTATACCTATATGGGGGTGCTTAAGCCCAATCTGGGCAATGCCAACTATTGCAGTGCAGGGCAACTTTCACCACTTTTCAATGATCCATATTATAAAACTATCGGCGTTGGCACAAGGATCTTCTTAGGAGGTGGAGTGGGCCACATAGTCTGGCAGGGGACGCAGCATAATCCATCAGTGTCACGCAAGGAAAATGGTTCACCTTGTGTATCTGCTGGCACCTTAGCAGTTCTGGGTGATCTAAAGCAAATGAGACCTGAATGGTTGTTAGGAACATCCATGCAGGGCTATGGAACAACTCTTACCGTTGGTATTGGTATTCCCATTCCCATCCTTGATGAGGAGATATGCCGATATACTGCGGTGAAAGACGAGGAGCTCTGGACCCAGATCGTCGACTATAGCGAGGTCTATCCCCAGGGGAAAAAGGGGGGTCTTGGGGAGGTAAACTATGACCAGCTTAAGAGTGGGAAGATTGCCACTCAAGGCAAGGAGGTCCCTACGGGGAGTCTCTCCAGCTATCCCAGGGCAGTGGAGATAGCTAATATCTTAAAGGGGTGGATCAAAAAGGGTGATTTCCTTCTAAGTGAGCCTGTAGTCAATCTACCTGGCCCAGAGACCGGCTATACATTTAAACCCCTGAAGGAAAGGCCGATTGAAAAGTAATGGGAAACTCGGAGGTAATAGAGATGATCTCTAAAAGGATAGTTCTCCATTTTCCGCATAGAGTTGCAGGTCAACCAATAGTCTACAAGTTGGTTAAAGACTATGAGCTTGAGTTCAACATCTTAAAGGCATATATTATCCCGGAAGAGGAGGGCCTCTTGGTCTTGGAACTGAGTGGGGAAGACAAGAATTATGAAAAAGGCATCCAGTATCTGATGGATGTCGGGGTAAGGGTACAACCCTTATCTCAGGATATCGTGCGCAATGACCAAAGATGTAGTAATTGCAGCGTCTGTGTCCCCATATGTCCAACTGGTGCCTTTGTAGTTGAACCCTTAACCAGAGAGGTACATTTTCATGACAATAAATGTATTGCCTGTGGGCTCTGCGTCAGGGCCTGTCCACTCCAGGCAATGGAGGTAAGATTTTAACGGCTTATAGTGTAAAAAATCCCAAGAAATATAAAGGGGCAAACGGCCTATTTAGGAGAATGCAAGAGGACATCCAGACGATATTTTCCAAGGATCCAGCGGCAAAAAGTCTACTGGAGGTTATCTTTTGCTATCCAGGACTACATGCTATCTGGATACACAGGATAGCCCACTTCCTCTGGAAGAATAAGTTGCTTTTTATCGGAAGACTTATCTCCCATATTAATCGCTGGTTAACAGGGATAGAGATTCACCCGGGGGCAAAGATTGGCAGAAGGCTCTTTATTGACCATGGTATGGGTGTGGTAATAGGTGAGACTGCCGAGATTGGCGATGATGTCTTGATGTATCAAGGTGTTGTCCTGGGCGGCACGACATCGGAAAAGAAGAAGCGTCATCCTACCTTGGGGAATAATGTGGTGGTGGGAACAGGGGCGATAGTCCTGGGGGCACTGAATATTGGTGATGGTGCGAGAATCGGTGCAGGCAGCGTGGTTATCCAGGATGTTCCCCCTGGGGCTATAGTAGTTGGGGTTCCTGGAAGGATTGGAATGGGATTCTCAGTAAAAGAGATTCAGGATTTAGAACACGGGAGACTTCCTGACCCAATAGCTGATGCCATTCGCTCTGTGATGAAGGAACAGGAAAAACTTGCCGAAAGGATAAAGAGATTGGAGTCAAAAGAATGCATCTCTATAGATAAATACCTAGTAAAGAAAGGAGGAGAAATCAATGAAGGAACTTTACCAGCCTCCGAGGAATTCAGCAAGGGAGGAGGGATCTGAATTCACATCGGAGGGAAAACTAAAGAGGTTAAAGGAGATATTAACTGAGATGGAAGGCGTGCTTGTCGCTTACTCAGGTGGTGTGGATAGCGCCTTTGTCATGAAGGTTGCCAATGATGTCCTGGGAGATAAGGTCTTGGCTGTTACTGCAAGCTCTTCTGTGTATCCCTCTGAGGAGATAGAACAGGCAAAGGCCTTAGCCAAGACCCTCAAGGTAAGACATGAGGTCATCGAAACCCAGGAGATGGCTAATCCTAAATTCGTGAACAATCCAAAGGACAGGTGCTACTGGTGTAAAGAGGAGCTATTCACCAAGCTACTAAGTATTGCCAGGGAGAACAACCTGAAATACGTCTTAGACGGCACCAATTTCGATGACCTCGATGACTTCCGTCCTGGTATGAAGGCGGCTGGAGACCTGGGGATAAGATCGCCCCTTAAAGAGGCTATGCTTACCAAGGAAGATATTCGCTCTCTGAGTAAAGGCCTTGGCTTGCCTGTCTGGAGCAAACCATCCCTTGCCTGTTTTGGCTCTCGCTTTCCCTATGGCACGAGGATAACCGAAGAGAACCTTAAAAAGATAGATAAGGCAGAGAGGTTCTTGAGGGACTCCGGCTTAACCCAGGTAAGGGTAAGGCACCATGACAAGATAGCCAGAATAGAGGTCATGGAGGAGGACATCCCCAAGCTGTTAGAAGAGGGACTAAGGAGGAAACTCATATCATACCTTAAGAAATTAGGCTACTCCTATGTAACGGTTGACCTGGAAGGCTACAGGACAGGCAGCATGAATGAGGGCCTTAAAGGAGATGATAAGGGATGAATCCCGTTAGACCTTTTTGGTCTCAATAGGATGTTCCAAGCAATAATAAAATTTGGTAGTCTATTGTGTGAAAGATATGGGATGTTTAAAGGAGTTCTAACGGGATGAAAAGAATATACCTTGATTATGCTGCCACCACGCCGACACACCCTGAGGTGGTAAAGGCAATGCTTCCATATTTTACTGATGCCTTTGGTAACCCTTCAAGTCTCTATTCCTATGGCCAGGAGTCAAAAGGGGCTATAGAGAAGGCGAGGGTTGAGGTTGCCAAGCTTATTGGTGCCCGGGACGAGGAAATCGTCTTTACTAGTGGAGGCACTGGAGCGGATAACTTCGCCATAAAGGGTGTTGCCTTTGCCAACGAGAACAAGGGGAACCACCTTATTACCAGCTCCATCGAGCACTACGCGGTGATAGAGGCATCCAAGTTTTTAGGGAAAAAGGGGTTCAAGGTAACCTATCTCCCTGTTGATGAGTACGGCCTGGTTGACCCAGGGGATGTCAAGAAGGCCATTACAAATAAGACCATCCTAATATCGGTGATGCACGCCAACAATGAAATGGGCACCATAGAGCCGATAGCCGAGATAGGCAAAATTGCCAGTGAAGAGGGAATCCCTTTTCATGTTGACGCAGTACAGACAGTAGGGCACATCCCTGTAGATGTAAATGGGCTCGAGGTGAATCTACTCTCTATGTCAGGGCACAAGCTCTATGGCCCAAAGGGGGTTGGGGCATTATATATCAGAAAAGGCACAAAACTAGTCCCCTTCATGCATGGCGGTGACCAGGAGAGAAGCCGGCGGGCAGGCACGGAGAATGTCCCTGGAATTGTCGGCTTTGGCAAGGCAGCGGAGATTGCACAGCAGGAGGTGGACAAGGAGGCAGAGCACCTGAGCTACCTTCGGGATAAATTTATTAAGGGGATCCTGCGGCAGATTGACCATGCCCACCTAAACGGGCATCCGTCAAGGAGACTGCCCAACAATGTCAATGTAAGTGTTGACTTTGTAGAAGGGGAATCAATGCTTCTAAACCTTGACCTGGAGGGCATCTGTACCTCTACCGGTTCAGCCTGTAGCTCATCAAGCCTTGAACCATCTCATGTTCTTTTGGCAATGGGGTTTTCCCATGAAAAGGCGCATGGCTCATTAAGGCTTACTCTGGGGAAGTGGACCACTGACCAGGAGATAGAGCGGGTCTTAGAGGTCCTTCCCAAGATCGTAGCAAATCTCAGATCTATGTCGCCGCTTTTGAAGAGCAACATATAGGAGGGAAAAATATGGGTGATATGGACTCGTTATATAGCAAAAAGGTGATGGAGCACTTCAAGAACCCAAGGAATGTGGGGGAGATAGAAAATCCCGATGGCATCGGGCATGTGGGAAATCCGGTGTGTGGGGATATCATGGAGCTATACATCAAGGTAAATAATGGCACCATTGTCGATGCCAAATTCAAGACCTTTGGCTGCGGTGCTGCCATTGCCACCAGCTCCATGGTTACTGAGATGGTAAAGGGGAAGAGTGTAGAAGAGGCACTTGAGATCTCAAATCGTGCAGTAGCTGAGGCCTTAGGTGGACTGCCTCCAATTAAAATGCACTGCTCTGTCCTTGCTGAGGAGGCGCTTAAATCAGCGATAGATGACTACCTAAATAAGTCCAAAGGGAGGTAATAATGGAAAAGTTCAGTCCAGTAGGGGAAAAGGATGTAACCCGTGCCATAGTCACCGAGTTCGCCAAGCAGTTTGAGGAATATGTGGAAAGCGACTGTATCATTATTGGTGCTGGTCCAAGCGGGCTAATGGCAGGGCGCAACTTAGCAAGGGCGGGGAAGAAGGTCCTTATCGTAGAGCGGAACAACTACCTCGGCGGTGGGTTCTGGATCGGGGGCTATTTAATGAATAAGGTAACTGTGAGACATCCAGCGGAGAGGGCCTTGGATGAGCTTGGCATTCCGTACAAGGAGGTTAGCAAGGGACTACTCGTTGCCGATGGACCTCATGCCTGTTCAAAACTTATCGCCTCAGCCTGTGATAGTGGAGTTAAGTTTGCCAATATGACTGTCTTTGATGATCTGGTTTTGAAAGAAGATGGACGGGTGTGTGGGGCGGTAATCAACTGGACACCTATCTCGGCGTTACCAAGGGAGATAACCTGTGTGGATCCTGTAGCCATAGAATCGGCAATATTGATTGATGCTACTGGGCATGATGCCCAGGTAGTGAGAAAACTAGAAGAAAGAGGACTGATTAAGACCAAAGGCTTTGGTGCAATGTGGGTAGAGAGGTCTGAGGATCTGATCATCGAGCATACCAATGAGGTTCACTCCGGCCTAATTGTCGCCGGCATGGCAGTATCAACAACCTATGGATTACCAAGGATGGGTCCGACATTTGGGGCAATGCTTCTATCAGGGGAGGTAGCAGCTGAAGTCGCCTTGGAGAAATTGAAATAGATGACTCTTTTGGCAGCATAGGTGAACCTTATACAGTTTGCGTAGAAGATGAAAGCCGGCATTGAAGAGATAGAGATTAAAGAAGATAAGACGATAAAGGAGCTTATGGATGAGCTTAAGCTCTCTTCTACTCCTATACTACTGGAGCTAAGCAGGGAGATTTTTTACCCAGACGAGATACAGGGAAAGACGATAAAGAAAGGAGATAAAGTAGCGCTGATACCAATAGTAGCAGGAGGATAGAAGATGAATACCCCCGTCTTAGCTCCATCCCCGAGCCAGTAGATGTGGTTGACATCTTCCGGCGCTCTGAAGAGGTAGCACCAATTGTTGTGGAGGCAATTAATATAGGGGCAAAGGCAGTGCGGATGCAGGAAGGAGTGATAAACGAGGAGGCAGCATCTTTGGCTAAAGGAGCTGGACTTCTGGTGGTCATGGACAGGTGCATACTCAAGGAGCATCGGAAATTACAGAAGTAGGGGAGATGAAGGGCGACAGTCCAGTTCTTCATCGCACTTGGAGATTCATTGAGATATCGCCATTCACGGCATGGGCCTTTTCTTGATTGGGGTGGGTCTTGGCCTTTCTGGTAGCCCCATCGGCTCCATCCATAACCGCCCTTCTTGTTACGCACATCCCTCACCGTGTGAATCTTCTTTGCAGTGATCTTAATGGCTTGATCATGGGGCCTAGCAGCCCTAATAGGGGTAATTGTTCATGTAGCGGACCTAGGAATGCTCAATGAGGCGTTATACGGAAAAAAGAGGGCTATGGCAAAGATAGTAGTAGCCATGAGTGGCGGGGTGGACTCTTCCGTTGCCGCTGCCCTTCTTAAAGAGAAGGGTTATGAGGTCACCGGGATAACCATGGAAGTATGGGATAGGGAAGCCCTTCCCGGGGATAGGACTCGCCATAGTTGCTACGGACCAGGTGAGGAAGAGGATATAGAGGAGGCTCGGAAGGTCGCTCAGGTTTTGGGGATTCCCTTCTATACCTTTGACCTAAGGCAAGAATATAGAATTGAGGTTCTGGATTACTTCTGTCATGAGTATCTATTAGGCAGGACACCTAACCCCTGCATCAGGTGTAACCGCATGGTTAAATTTGATGCCCTACTTAAAAAGGCTCGAGATAGTGGGCTGGAGTTTGATTATTCTGCCTCCGGTCACTATGCCCGGGTGGAATACGATCAGAGTAAGCCTCGTTATTTACTCAAAAAGGCTAGAGATAGAGCCAAGGATCAGTCTTATTTCCTCTTCTCCCTATCCCAGGAACAGCTGGGACGTTCCCTTTTCCCACTGGGCAGCTATACCAAGGCAGAGGTGAGAAAGATGGCTAGAGCCCTTGGGCTTGGTGTTGAAGATAAGCCGGAGAGCCAGAATTTTACCGGAACAGGCTACTCCACCCTTGTGGAGGCAGTGGCAAAGTCTGGACCGATACTGGACAGGCGAGGAAACGTTCTTGGACAGCACCGAGGAATCCAGTTTTATACCATTGGGCAGCGCAAAGGACTGGGAATATCAGCCGGAGAGCCATTGTATGTCATTGGTATTGACCCGGAGAGGAATGCCATCGTAGTAGGCAGTAAAGAGGAGGTATATGGAGACGAACTTATAGCCTCTAAGTTAAACTGGATTGCAATAAGGCAATTGCAACAACCCATGGAGGTAAAGGCCAAGATAAGATACCATCATAAGGAGGCTGAAGCAGTAGTAGCCCCCTTGGATAAGGGTAAAGTCCGTGTAAAATTCGAAGACCCGCAGATGGCCATAACCCCAGGTCAGGCGGTAGTATTTTATGCCGATGATACCGTAATAGGCGGTGGAACTATAGAGAGAACAGAAAGCTGATGGCATGTAAAAGCCATCTTTTTCATTGACATATATACCACAACGTGGTATTTAAAATCAGGTCAAATTCATTTTCAGGTTCCTAGAGGTATACCTATGAACAGTAAAGAATTCACCTACTTCCGTAAAAAACTGAACAAGACACAGAAACAGCTGGCCAAACTTTTGGGCACCTCTCTAAAGGCTATCCATAGCTATGAGCAGGGATGGCGAACGGTGCCGGGCCATATAGAGCGTCAGGCCCTTTTCTTGGTCTCCATGAAACTAAGGGCCAGTAAGTGGAATAAGTCCTGCTGGACCATCAAAAAATGCCCCACCGAACGCAAGAAAAGGTGCCCAGCGTGGGAATTTGGAGCCGGTGATTTGTGCTGGTTTATCAACGGAACCATCTGTGAAGGAGCCGTACAAAGGGACTGGAATGAGAAGATGAGTATTTGCAGGAATTGTGAGGTGCTTCAGCCATTGCTGAATCCTGAAGTAGGTCATTTACCGTAAAAAGATGATTCATCTCGCGCCTTAAAGTGAATAAGTGGGCCAAAAGGGCAACGGACAAATATAACCTTGACTAAGCCTGTGCAAGATGATGCAATCTAAATGGATAACATATGATGTTAAAGGGAGGCAACATGGCAGAGATAATTCCAAAGGTGGAGATGCTTAAGTATAAGGACATAGAGATACCGAGGCTGACCAGGGGCATAGCCAAGGACTCTACTGAGCTGATCGGAAACACACCCCTAGTCAGATTAAACCGGATAACCAGAGGGGTGAAGGCAGAGATTGTGGCAAAGCTTGAGTCCTTTAATCCCATAGGGAATGTGAAGGACAGGATTGGGGTTTCAATGATCCTCGATGCTGAACAGACAGGGCTCATTAATAGGGATACGGTAATCGTTGAGCCTACCAGCGGCAATACTGGCATTGCCTTGGCCTTTGTCTGCGCTGCTAGGGGATATAAACTCATCCTTGCCATGCCTGATACTATGACTGTTGAGCGCAGGCAGCTCATGTCGATCTTCGGTGCCGAGCTGGTGCTAACCCCCGGGGCGGAGGGGATGCCGGGGGCGGTCAGAAAAGCCGAGCAACTGGTAGCGGAAAACCCCAACTACTTCATGCCCCAGCAGTTTAAAAACCCGGCAAATCCAGGGGTACACCGACTGACCACAGCCGAGGAGATCTGGAGAGACACCGATGGCAAGGTAGATATTGTGGTCTCGGGTGTAGGGACTGGAGGGACAATTACCGGCATAGCTGATGTGATAAAGAAGAGAAAGCCCGGATTTAAGGCCATTGCTGTTGAACCTAAAGACTCACCGGTCCTTTCCGGTGGAAGGCCCGGGCCGCATAAGATTCAAGGCATTGGTGCCGGATTTGTACCCGATGTCCTAAGGATGGATTTAGTAGATGAGGTAATTCAGGTGAGTAATGACGAGGCTGCAGGGGCTGCCAGGAGGTTAGCCAAAGAAGAAGGTATACTGGTGGGGATTTCATCTGGGGCGGCCGCCTGGGCAGCACTTGAGGTAGGTAAAAGAGAAGAGAATAATAACAAACTTATTGTTGTAGTTTTGCCGGATACAGGGGAAAGGTACCTTTCCACGGAATTGTTTCAAGAAGGCTAAAACCTTTCTATCGGTGAATATGGTTATGCTGCCACAGCGCCGACACAGCCTGGGTATGATGAAAATCCGCCGCATAGAAAAGGTCCTCCTCTACAATGAGGGTACCCCCGAAAACCTGAATATAGAGGGAATAGCCGAATACTTAAGGGAAAAACTCAGCGGGATACCCGCAGAGAGAAGGGAGAGCTCCCCTGTCTCCTGCCATGAGAATTACCTGCATTGCGCCAAAAAGCTGGCCTCGATAAAGATCCTCGATGTGAGATGCAAGATAGCCTCCAGGCAGGAACCCAGCTATGGCGAGGTCCAGTACGAACAGCGAAGGCTTCTGGGTAAAACAAGGGCCTTTGGTGTCCTCTATGATGGGTTTCACCTTCAGCGGATCTTTGCAGGGCTTATCGCCCGGGATGAAATGGGCCTTGAGTTTGTTCACATATTCCTCACCAACCGCTTGTTCGCCACATGGGAGGAGGGAGACAGGAGATACCATGCAAGGACGAGCGTATACGGCATTCCCTCGGTTATCTCAACAACCGGTCTTGTGGAGGCACCGGCAAGGCCAAGGGAATATTATCTCCTTAAGCAGCAGTATGAGCTAATGGGAAAGGATCCCCT
>CP070660.1:1522031-1524960 GCA_020355145.1 Deltaproteobacteria bacterium | reverse complement strand
AGGCCGATAGCTTCTCTCGCCCAAAGAGATTGATCTTGCCCCCATAGTCCAAATCCCATCCACCAGCGCCATCAAGGTGTCATTATGGGTGGAACCCGGCGCAGGATCAGCAGTGTTGAAGTTGGGCTTTACGAGAACATTTTTACCTCGAAATGGATTGATCCTCAAGGCCTTGAGAGAAGTCTTTACGCCCTTTTCCCGATCTTCGGTTTTTACAAATGTAACATGGCTCATCTTATTACTGATAAGAACTCCTTTTTGCTTGAGGGTACTATAATATAAAGGAGCTTGTGGATCAAGTGGGAAGACCTCTAAAGTCTTATACTCGAGTTTCCCCACTTTTTAGAGGAATCCATGGTTCTTGAGCGAAACTTTGCTGGGAGCAGTGGGGCACCCATCGAGGTGGGCAGGAAGGGGAAGGCCCCGCCTTTAGAGCGGGGAAAGGGCAAGTATTCCCCAACTGCGAACCCGATAGGGTCACTGCGGAAGCCATGAGGCGAAGGAACATTGGATTCCACTTAGAAGATGTGAATTTAGAAAGTAGATCAATAGGTTCATTAGGACTTATCAAAATTTTTAAGGAACCTTTAGTCAACTAAGAATTTCTCCTGGGTCTACTTTTCACAGGGGACCATCATTATTAAGGCATCCGACACTATCTTTATCTTTCTTGGATCATGGAAGTGGCTGAAACATGCCAACAGATTGCTGAACTTGAGGTATCGGAATTAGAACACAAGCAGGTGAAGGAAAAGATAAAGCACATAAACGATATTCTTCGTGCATTCTGCACTGCAAATCAGCTCATCACAAGCGAGAAGGACTAAGACAAATTAGGACCGTTTAATACTTAAACTGTATGTAAATATAATAAATTATAAGGCATACTTCTTAAAGTTATCCCCATTTTAGAGGAGGCGGTTCAATCTTCTTTATCTTTCAGGTGTTCTTTAAAGGATAAGATGATTCCTTTTTAATTATTCTTAATATCTTGATAAAAATATTTGACGTATTAATTCCTTTACGATATTAAAATATAAAAATTTAATATTAAGTATATTTAATTGTAAACAACTTTAAATTGATTAAGAGGGTTTGCAATAATCTTATGAAAACTCGCCCCTGTTACAACATGTATCCCTCCTTTGGATAAATGTGGAGGCCTTGTTGGTTTGGACTGGGAAAAGGAATTAAAACTATGATCCAAGAGTCTGTTGAGAGACGATCTGAATTTAGGTTCCCTGTTGAGGTTCCTGTTGAATATTTCCCGCCCGATGACTCAAGCATATTAAGTTACATTTTAGATCTCAGTAAAAACGGGACATTTATTTCCTCAGGTGATCATCCCATAAGTATTGGAAGCAGATTTGGTATGCATTTCACCATTCCTGTCGATCAAGAATCTTCCAAAATTTTCCGAACCGAAGGAACGGTGGTATGGAATCGGATACAGCCCTTCAAGAGCAAAAGAAATGGAATGGGCGTTAAGTTTATCGAGCCTTTGCCAGAGACCGTATTATTGAATGCATTAGCTTATTACATCAGAAAACTAGTGAAGGAAACCGAGGCAAAAAAGGTATCAGGAGAAAGGGTCGAGAAACTGGAATCAGAATTAGAGGAAGCAAAAAGGTCGGCAACGTTAGGGCGCTATGTGGAAAACATCCTTTTTGAGTTATCTAACCCGATATTAGCACTATCTGGGCAATTAGAAACCATTAAGATGAAAATACATACACACAAAAAAATGCTTGAAGAGCTTGGTGAGACTAAAGGAGAGGTTAGAGCGATAATAGCAGAGATCGATAATTGCTGTAGCGAGGTTGATCAAATACTTAAGGATTACAAGATAATATCAGAGTTAGCACAGATGAGAGGAGATGATAGAGAAACCCTTGAAAGAAAGCTTAAAAGATACAATTGTTAGGCGGGTTTTTATCAACCAGTTCAATTGCGATTACCCTGAATGGTCTCCCCTTAATTGAGAATCTCTTTTCCTCTGCTGTGTTCACAATAAGCCCAAACAAATGGAGGGATGAGGAAACCTTTAATTCTGAGAAGTTAAAGGGAAAAACACGTTGAGGCAGCAATACCAAAATCAAAGGCCTTCAGGTTTGATTCCAAGAATTCCTGCTTTGTTGTCTCGGCAATTGTCTGCTTGAGTATATCCTCACCCAAGGGAATAATCTTACTACCAATCAATACCCCAAGCATAACAATATTCAGGGATAAGGGGTTTCCAGCCCTTGCTGCCAGTCTATCACCATCCAAACTTATAAGTGAGCGAACATTATCTCTTATTAAATCGATGGCCTTATCAATATCAGGATAAATCCCCTGGCCTATTGCCACTGTAAAGGGGGGAAGGGGATGGGTATTGGTGATAACCACCGTATCCTTGTTGCATTTACTCAAGGCCCTCAATGTCTCCAATGGCTCAAAACCCACCAAGACATCTGCCTCACCTCTTGAAACTATTGGGCTGCTTGCTCCCATAACAAGGGCTGACTCAACAATACCACCCCTCTGAGCCATTCCGTGAATCTCACTTACTACCGCAGGGATTCCAGCAGATAGGCAGGCCTCACCAAGCAGTCTTGATGCAAGAAGATTTCCCTGACCTCCCACACCAACAAAGACTATCCGTTTGGTCTCCATTGTCAAATCCTTTATTGAAAATGAAGAATGTCAAAATCCAAAATTAACAATCTTCACCCTGTTAGATGAAGGGTTCAAAATTTTTATTCAGGTTCTTAAGCCTAATTACTCCTGGAAAGTTACGATTCTTATCATCTTTATGTCTAACAGGGCAAGAATTACCAAATGTCAAAAACACTGATCGGTGTAAAGTATTTTGAGCTTTGAGCTTTGGCATTTGGATTCTAATAACTATGATCATATGCACCGACTTTTTTATCCGAAGAATGGCATT
>CP070660.1:1518980-1521931 GCA_020355145.1 Deltaproteobacteria bacterium | reverse complement strand
ACTCTTTACCGGAAATTCCTGGGGAATCCTCTTTATCCTAATAGGATTTATGGCCCTTTTTTACGGGGCAACGTTTCCCATCTATGGTGCCTGTGCAGGCGACTATTTTCCCAGGGATATGATGGGAACTGTTATCGGGGCATGGACACCCTTTTACGGCCTTGGAGCCATTTTGGTAAATTGGGTCACTGGGATTTTACGGGATACAACAGGCATCTATGATCATGCCTTCACAATTAATGCAGCTATGGCCGCATTGGGGCTTTTCTTAATATGCCTGGTTAAAAAAAGTAAACCCTGTTAGATTTCACAAGGGGCATTATAACCCGTGTTCGCCCCGTAAATTAGGGTTCCCATTGGGAAATTTAACGGGGCAAAAAAAGCGGAACAATATTTTGAACACCATTCCCGTGCTTCTTCACCCTGTTAAATAAGCGCTTTGAATCTGACCCGTCTCTTTAGCCAACACATTTAACGGGGCAAGCGGGGCATTCTAACAGGGCAAAGGTAACTGAGGCCTCATTCCCCATTAGCCAAAGGATCGATTTAAGAAACAGTTATTACTCCGGATTGCCAAAAGATAACCCCTCCAAAGGCCAATGCCCTATTGACACACAACAATCTTTTTCTTATACTCCGTTTTTCAAAAAGCAAGTTCTATAAGAGTACCATAATGAATCGAGACAATTCTTATTTGATGGAAAGCCTGGAAGAGGTCATTCGCCTGGAGATCAAGACCGATCCAGAAGCGGTTCGAAAACAGGCCCTCTGGTGTGGCGTGAAACCCGGGCTCCGGGTGCTTGATGTAGGATGCGGAACGGGCAAGGCAACCTCACTCATCCACGAAATGATCCAGCCAGGTGGCAGGATACTGGGTGTCGATTATTCAGAGGAAAGGATACTCTATGCTAAACAGCACTATCAGAAATCGGGCATTGATTTTCAAGTCTATGACCTGAGGGATCCCTTAGATGATATGGGTCTGTTTGATCTTATCTGGGTCCGATTTTTCCTGGAGTTCTATCGCCTGGAAAGTCCTGATATTGTCAGAAACCTAGCAGCCTGCCTGAAACCAGGCGGCTATCTCTGTTTACTTGACCTTGACCACAACTGCCTCAACCATTACGATCTTCCTCCTAAAATACAAGGTATCCTCTTCGAGTCTATGAAAAGGCTGGAAGAGGAATATAACTTCGACCCCTATTCAGGCCGAAAATTGTATGCGTATCTGTATGACCAGGGTTTTAAAAATATCCAGGTACATCTTATGGCACACCATCTCATCTATGGAAAGGTAAGAGACGAGCAGATCTTTAATTGGATCAAAAAGTTGGAAGTAGCCTCCATGAAGAACAAAGAATTGTTTGAAAACTACCCTGGGGGTCACAATGCCATTCTTACAGACTTTACTAAGTTCTTCCTTGACCCGAGAAGGTTTACCTATACCCCTTTGATCCTTTGCAAGGGCATGAAGCGAAAATAAAGAAAGAGACAGGCATTTCGATTCTATAGAAAGTCTCCAGAGAGAGAAAACAGAGAAGTTGTGAAGGGTAATGACCAGGACATGTGCCAGAAAAACTACATATTGCCCGACTTCGGTTGAAGGCGTCAAGGGAATTTCAAAATTATTATTTCTCTAATTCATCTCTAACAGCGAGCCCAATCTTCTCTAACAGAAATGGCTTTTTTATATAGGTCCCTGCACCCAATCTTTGAGCCCGCTTGACACGTTTTGTTTCAGAGAATCCACTGACGATTATTGCCTTCTGATTAGGATGGAATTCAAGGATCCTTTTGTATGTCTCATATCCATCGATTCCAGGGTCCATAATCATATCTAAAACTAAAAGACTAGTTGAATTGTTCTTCAAGTAATCAACTGCCTCTTCACCGTTTGAAACCGTTGTGACAGAGTAGCCCAATTTTTTAAGTATCCGAGAGGCTATCTCTCTTTGTTCTTCCACATCATCAACAACTAAGATTGACTCTCCCTTGCCCCTGTAATCTTCAATGGATAAGATGGATTTATCTCTGGTTAACTCCTTTCTACTTACTGGAAAATAAAGGGTGAAGGTAGCTCCTTTTCCTTTAGCGCTTTTAACATCAATATATCCTTTATGGTCTTTTACCGTCCCCCATACTACTGCCATGCCTAGCCCTGTTCCGCTTCTTCCCATCGCCTTCTTGGTATAGAATGGCTCAAATATCCTCTCTCTATCCTCCCGAGAGATCCCTACTCCGGTGTCAGAAACTGTAAGGGTAACATAGTCACCCTCAGCTACGTTATCATAGCCCTTTATGGGGCTATCGACATATCGGTTTTCTGTGGATATGGAAATCTTTCCCCCATCAGGCATAGCCTCGGCTGCATTAGAGACCAAATTCATGACAGTTTTGGACAGATGAACAGGAGAGCCAAAGATATTTAGCAGATCCGCCTCAAGATTGGTCTCCACCTGAACTTCAGCATGGTAAAGTTTCAGCCTTTCATGTTCTGGGCCTTTCAAATACTCAGAAATAATATCATTTAAATTCATCACTTCAGTAGCAGGGACCCCTCTTCTTGCCAGGGTCAACAAATCCTGCACAATAGCAGCGGCCTTCTCTCCTGACTTTTGTATGGTTAAGACCGGCTTTCTTAAGGGGCTGTCTTCGGGAATATCCATTAATAAAAGCTCAGGATAACTGACAAGACCAGCCAGGATGTTGTTGAGGTCATGAGCCACACCTCCTGCAAGGGTTCCGATGGCCTCCATCTTCTGGGCTCGTTGGAGTTGGGCTTCCAGCTTCTTTTGTTCACTGATGTCTCGCAAGGTGTTGATACTGCCTACTGGGTTGCCATCCCGATCCCGATAAGTGGATCCGCTTATGCTGACAGGAATAATATCCCCTTTCTTGGTATATCGACGGGTTTCAATGCCAGAGAATCTTTCTCCAGCCTGCATCTTCTT
>CP070660.1:1503204-1518880 GCA_020355145.1 Deltaproteobacteria bacterium | reverse complement strand
TAATTGGCCAATTTGTCTTGAGCTATTACCTGAATATTCTTTATGGTGGAGCCATCACTTATCTCGAGAAAGCAGAAGCCTCCTTTTGACTCCCTTTTGGTCCTTACCCAACCCATGATAGTGACCTCTGATCCAAAATCAGTCGATTCCAGGAGCTCTGCTACTTTTTTCGCCTTCATCATCGCTCTCAGACAGATCTTTCCTCGAATCCCCTCATAAATTCAACAAGCGTTCTTACACTGTCTATAGTAACAGCATTGTATAAAGAGGCCCTACAGCCTCCTATAGACCGGTGTCCTTTAAGGCCATGGATGCCACTTTTTATGGCCTCAGTAAGAAATCTTTGCTCTAATCTCTCATCGGGCAAGCGGAAGGTGACATTCATCATGGAACGGCTCTTGAGCTCTGCTATGCCATGATAAATCTCGCTATTGTCTATAAGCCCATAGATCAATGAGGCCTTTTCCTTGTTTATCCGCTCCATCTCCTTCAATCCCCCTATGGTCTCCTCCAGCCACGCAAGCACCAGACCTATGGCGTAAATGGCGAATGTCGGAGGGGTATTAAAGAGGGATTTGTTATCCCTGACAGTTGTATACTTGAGCATGGTTGGCAAGTCATCTGGAACCCTTTTTAGCATATCCTCCCTGATTATTACCATGGCTACCCCTGACGGGCCAAGATTTTTCTGGGCACCTGCGTATATCAGCCCAAATGGTCTTACATCAATAGGACGGCTCATAATATCAGAGGACATATCTGAGATCAGGGGAACACCTCTTCCATCGGGAAATTGTCCCCACTGAGTCCCCACTATGGTGTTGTTGGAGGTAAAATGGAGATAAGATGCCTGCTTGTCCACTGTATAATCAGTTGGGATATAGGAAAAATCCCTATCCTCTGATGTGGCAATGACCCTAACATCCTTTCCTTGAATCTCGGCCTCTTTAATGGCCTTTATAGACCATATGCCGGTACTTATGTAGTTCACTGGTCTACCAGGAAGGGTAAGGTTCATAGGAATCATACAGAATTGCAGGCTTGCACCCCCTTGAATAAAGAGCACATGGTAGTCATCGCCTAAGTTCAGCAATCGCCTTGCCCTGCCAATAGCATCATCGATAACCTCATCGAATAAACTTGAGCGATGACTTATCTCAGTTATCGACATGCCTGAGCCGTGGAAATTGAGAAAATTCTCCTTTATCTCTTCTAAAACCGGCAATGGCAGTGCTGCGGGACCTGCATTAAAATTGTGAGCCCTTTTGTCCACTATGAAATCCGTGTCCGTTGATAGTTGAAAGTTATCCGGTCCACCAGAGGCGGACCAATCTCCTCAAGGCGATATCTTACCACGTACTCCTAACAGTACCGAGATTTGGCTTTCACTCAATATATCCCTGTATCATTTGGGAGACAATCTTCAGGCCCTCATGGTCCTTCTCATAAGGTGGTCTGCCATCTAAATCCGCCTCAATAATATTTTCATTAAAGGGTAAGAAACCAAGGAAGTCAAAATTGTCCATATTCTTGAGCAAAAAATCCCTATCCTTTTCGGATCTGATCTTGTTTCCAACAATTAGTAGATCTTTGATTCCCAACCCATCAGAAAGTCTCTTTATCTGGCGAGCAGTCTCTATGCTTCTGCTTCCTGGTTCAACAACCACAATCATCTTATCAACAGCCCGCGCTGTTCCCCTACCTAAGTGTTCCAAGCCCGCCTCCATATCCAATACCACAACCTCGTCCCTAACAAGGATTAAATGGGCGACAAGAACCTTCAAAAGAACACTTTGAGGACAGATACAGCCACCTTCTGCTGCATTTACCCCCCCTAAAACCATCAGCTTTACACCATCCACATCTACAGAGAGTTTTTCTGGTAAATCACTTACCTTAGGGTTCATCTTGAATAAGGCCCCCATAGTCCCAATCTTTGTCTCGGTCCTCTCCTCAATGAGGGACTTCATTCCAGAGATAGGCGTTATCTCAGAGGCGTTTTTTGCACCCAAGGCCTGAGCAAGATTTGCGTCAGGATCAGCATCAATGGCCAGGACAGATTTCCCCTTCATTTGCAGGGATTTTATCAGGAAGGCAGCAAATGTCGTTTTGCCCACACCTCCTTTGCCGCTAATGGCGATTTTCATAATCGTCCACCTTTGGAGGAATGGAGTCTTGGAGTACTGGAGTAAGGGGGTACTAAAGCGGTCCGCCGAAGGCGGATTTATCCCTCTCCTTCACTTTGTTCAGGACAAGTTCACCCATCATTCCAGCACTCCATTACTCCCTGGCCCAGACCTGGCATGTCAAGATGCGGTGATGGAAAGTGAGGCATTCATACGCAGTGAAAACAGTTGCATATCCACATCCCGTCGCACCAGGGCAGGCTGGTTTGCAGGTCCAGAGTTGCACAGACTCCGCTTCCGAAATATTACAGCGACAACAGCGTATCCCAGGCAAGTCGCGCCAGGGCAGGCCGATACTCCGATCGGGGCGAAGCCCCAAAGCTCTTTTATTTGGCCTTTGCCACAAGAGGATAAACAATCATACTGGTAAGCTCAGAGATATCCTCGGCAGAGAGTATATCCTTAATAGAGCTATCAAAAAGGACTGTTCCATCAGAGGAGAGTTCCTCATCTCCTTTCCAGATTACAAGGGTAATAGGTATCTTGGGTAAGGCCTGTATCAGAACGGAGATATCTCCAATAGATGATGTATTGGCCCCAAAGAGCTCCTTGGCCAATAAGGATAATTGATCAGGCTGGTCACCAAAGGCATTAATCAACGGATATTTGACCCTTCTATCAAAGGCATCTAAATAGAATCTTCCAGAAGGGATCTCCTGATAGGCAATCAACTCTCCTGTTAGATCTTCTCCCTTAGACCCGTTCAGGTAGTGCAGGATTAGAATCCTTTCCTTTATTGGAATCCCTTTATTTGGAGCTTGATAAAATAGCAAATCCGGCCAGCTGATAGTAATCATCCGATTTAAGAACGTTAGCCTTATAATAGTGGACCCGCCTTCCTCTATGCACAAGGCGCCACTTAACCGGCAAAAATGAAGTGGATTCCGGCTGCTTAATTCCTTCTTTGCTATCTCTAATGCCATACTATGCTCATCTATCCTTGCCATTGGTTATTGGTTTTAAAATTGTCTGGATTTTGCTATAAATAAACTGATCGCAAAGGCGATCTTAAGATCATCAAATAGGCTTAAGATTATCTTATTTAGGTAAAAATAAATAAAAAGTCAATTACATTGCCATGAGAGGAAAGAGAAAAAGGGATCGGATTGATCGAGTAAAGAATAGAGTGGAGGAAAACAGGGAATTCCTTAATAGACCATTCAAGGGTTTAGTGAAAGGTCTTAAGGGTTCTAATCAAAGAACGGCGCCTGTTTCATCACGTCGTCCACCTGACAGGACAGCAGAAGAGGGCGAGGAAGATCTCTTTCAAATGGCAATGAAAGATGTTACCCCCTTAAGGGATAATAAGGATAAGATTATCAGATCCCCGGTAAAAAAAGACAAATCCCCTGATCGGTCATCTGGTCACAGTAAGACGGTAAGAGAATATCTCTCATGCCTCGTTGAAGAATCGGCGGCCTGGGATATCTCCTTCAGTGATGAGTACATGGAAGGGGCGGTTTCCGGTATAGGCCCAAAGATCATGAAAAGACTTAAAGGGGGTGAATTTTCCATACAAGACTATATCGACCTGCACGGCCTAACAAGGAAAGAGGCAGAAGATGTTGTTAATGAATTCATAATCCAGAGTCATCAAAAGGGCCTGAGGTGTGTGCTTGTTGTTCATGGTAGGGGATTGCGCTCGGTTGACCATCAACCGGCTATAAAGAAGGAGCTTCCAGTTTGGTTTAAAAGGGGGATCTTGAAGAAGATAGTCCTGGCCTTTGTAACTGCCCGACCCTGTGATGGAGGGGCAGGTGCATCATATGTCCTATTGAGGAAGAGATAAAAGAAGTTATAAGTTGCAAGTGAGCTAAAGTGCCTAAAGTAAAGCATCCAGGCCCAAAGGACCTGGTTTTGCTTATGCCCCCTGGAAGGGGGCTTCAAACGCTTCACTGTAATTTAACGGTTCTCTGGAGTAATGGAGAGATGGAGTAATGAAGAATCCGAGACACAATGTTATACTGTCAGAACAGAACAAGAAAATATGCTTGGATATCTAAATTATTTTTCCAGATTCAAACCCAGTACCCTGGCCCAGACCTGGTTTACGGAACGCCGTTCAAGGGATCCACTTCCGAAATATTACAGCGACCGGGGTGTGTTCCAGGTATTTCGCGCCAGGGCGGGCTCCAATATTCCCTGGCCCAGACCTGGCTTGCATGACCGGATTCCAGCGGGTGACGCTTACTAAATATTACATCAATGGCAATGTATTCCAGGCAAGTCGCGCCAGGGCAGGCCAATACTCCAAGCCATTGCTTCCAGGCAAAGCCAATTATCTCTGACCACGCCCAAAGGACGTGGCTTAATCAGTTAGAGAGTTAATGTGTCACTTCGGTCAAGTCCTAGCTTGGATGAGCCGGAATTAAGGAATTGTGAATTACGAGCAATAAACGATATGCAACGGACACGGGATATACTCGACTTTAGGCCTGCCCGCAACGCTCTCGCTTGCGAGGCGGGCGGGCACTTATAACTTTTAACCTTGGGCACTTCTTATGTTAATAGTAGGACTGACAGGTGGTATTGGGAGTGGGAAAAGCACTGTAGCAAGGATGTTTAAAGATGAGGGGGCATATGTGATTGATTTTGATTACCTTGCCTGCCTCGTAGTGGAGCCTGATAAGCCTGCCTGGAGGGATATAATCGACTATTTTGGTCCTGGAGTCCTATCTCCCGATAGAACGCTGAATCGTTCTGCCCTTGCAGAAATCGTATTTTCCGATGAAAAGAGTAGAAAGGCCCTGGAAGGCTTTACCCATCCTAGGATCTTTCAGGAAAGAGATGCCTTAATTAATGCCATTAAAAGGAAAGACCCATCTTCTATTGTCATTATGGATATTCCCCTTTTATTTGAATTGAGCTTGCATAAAAGGTTTGATAAGGTTATTCTGGTATATGTACCGAGAGTTGTACAGATTAAGAGGGCAACAAAAAGACAAGGCCTAGCAAAAGAAGAGGTAGAAAAAAGATTAAATGCCCAGATCCCTATTGATGAGAAAAGATCTCTCTCAGACTACATTATAGACAACAAGGGGAGTATCAATGAGACCAGGGATCAGGTTAGGAAGGTAATCCATGGATTAGGGAAGTTGGCAAAAATGAAGGAGGTAGAGCCCAATTGTTGCTAACGATCGGAAAAGAGACCCATAAGGCAGGGGAGGTCATATTTAAGGAAGGCAGTCACGGAGACGCTGTTTATATTCTAAGCTCCGGGAAGGTGGAGATCAGCAAGATAGTCGAGGGTAAAAAGATTGTCTTTGGGATACTTGGGCCTGGAGAGATATTTGGTGAGATGAGTTATCTTGATCCTGCCCCCCGATTGGCTACAGTTACTGCGCTTGAGGACACAGTTCTGGAGTTATTGGATAAGAATTTCTTGGACAAGGAATTTAACCAGATAAGCTCAGATTTCAGGGGAATAATTTGTGGCCTTGTTAGGAAATTGAGAAGAACCATTGAGAACCTTGCTCCCGCTCCCAGGCGCAGCGAGGAGAGGGCAAGGGTAAGGATCACCTTTAAAACGGCAAGCGATTTCTTTAGGGCTTACATTAGTAATCTTGCTGACGGGGGGTTATTTATTAAAACAACAAAGACCCTACCAGTTGACAACCTTTTGGATTTGGAATTCAATCTGCCAGACACCAAGAAAGTAATCAACACAACAGGGAAGGTGGTTTGGACAAGATCTCAAGATATGAGCACCGAAAAGAAGCCCTCAGGGATGGGAACTGAGTTTATTGATATGGATCCCGAGGACAAAAGGCTTCTTAAAAACTACATAGCATCGCATAAATCCCATTAATCCTCTGATGGCCTCCCGCCTGACCCCTTTTTTCTCAACCAAGAGACCTTATGTCAAAGAATATCTACTTAACTATAATAGGAGACGTTTAATTAAAGTTGAAGGTATTGGTTCAGTATCTGAAGATCCTTTTTGGTCATCTCACAGAACTTGACTCCCATTCCAGGTGGCCTCTTCTCAGTATCGCTCTGTTTTCTTGTCCATACCACTTCACACTTGACCTTCAATGGCTCGGAAACGCCTGGAAGTTGCAGCTTGAGCAAAAACTGTTCACCCTCCTTTAGTAGATGTTCGGTGCTGATGAAAAGCCCGCCCATACCAATATTGGCCGTGTAAGCCTTAATAAAGGACTGACGATCCTTAAACATCAGGGATAAGGTCTTTTCAAAACGGCCATCTTTCCGGCCGGTAAACTCGCAAGCCCTATCCATAAGACCTCTGAATCTTTTCACCAGGGCCACGAGAATGCTCCTGAAATATCCAGAGAGTTTATTGAATTCCTTATCCAAAAAAGCGCGATCAATAACGCCAATGGTCGTCTCCCCAATGGCCCGGACTGTAGCGGTTCGCTTCACAGCTCCTAAATAACCCAGTTCGCCAAATACCTCACCAGGCTTAAGCACCGTTAATATAAACTTCTTTCCATCAATCGTCCTAGAGATTTCTACTGAACCACTAAGAACCACATAGACCCAGTCCCCTGAACTCCCCTCTTCTACGATAATCTGGCCATCCTTATAGATCTCCTCTGACGCTATGGGGTACAGATCAGCATCTTTCCCTGGGCCTGAAGGCTGTAACATCTCCTCAATACCTCTCTTGCGTTAAAAAATGGATAAGAAATAGTATCTATTTAAATAAATCATAGTATAAAAGGCCTTCAAAGTCAATGGCTAATACCTCAATCCATATTCCACTTACCCAATTCCGCCTTGCTACTGCTTGGGCATCTTCCAAAAAGGCTGAACAGCAGGCCGCACACCGCTAATACAGTAGAAATGACTGATGACGGGATAAAAGTTGCTACAAACAGGGTTATGGTTGAGAAATTACCATCCATCTAAAACTTGAATATACATAAAAACCGTGTAAAATAGCCTCACTGTGGTTGCATGGCAAGGTAAGGACAAATATATTACCTTACTCAAGGGAAAAGAAAAGACTGGCTATAAAGCCAATGCCTAATACCTTTATGGGAGGATGGTTATGAGAAGATTGGCCAAGATTACTGAAGGCATAATTGGACAGCCCATGTTTAATATATTTAAAAAAGTTAATGAAATGGAGAGATCTGGTAGGAAGATCTATCACTTTGAGCTTGGCGATTCAGATTATGAGTCCCATCCACATATTAGACAAGCAACTAAGGAGGCATTAGATCAAGATGACACTCACTATGTGGAACATGTGGGAATTTTGGATTTACGGAAGGCTATTGCTGAACATACTGAAGAATATCTGGGATTTAGACCTGATTTGAATCAAGTTGTGGTCATACCCGCAAACGCCGTTATTGATTTTGTGATTCGTTGTGTTGCGGATTCTGGTCACGAGGTCATCTTTTCTGATCCTGGCTTTTCTACATACATAGCAGTGGCTAATTATATCGGAGTAAAACAGGTAGGTATCCCAACTAAAGAAGACGACGCCTTTCATCTAGATCCTGAGGAAATCGCAAAAAGGATTACTGATAATACCCGTTTGTTAATTATCAATTCTCCCCATAATCCTACAGGGGCCGTACTTAGTAAAGAAGAGATAGAGGCAATCTATAAGGTTGCCGAGGAAAAAGATATCTATATCTTAAGTGACGAGATATATTCGCGGGTTATTTACGGTAAAGCCCATCATTCTCCCGGAATACATGATAAATGTAAGGAAAGGACGATAATCTTAAATGGCTTTTCCAAGGGTTATTCCATGCCTGGTTGGCGCCTAGGTTATGCCATAGGACCGGAAAAGGTCATTGAAAAAATGGGCATGCTTTTTCAGACAATTTATACGTGTGCGCCTCCTTTTATCCAGCGTGCCGGCATTGCTGCATTAAAGGTCAACCAACAAACTATTGAAGACAGAATTAATAAATTTAAGACCTTAAGAGATCTGCTCGTAAAAAGGCTGAATGAGATTCCTGGTATCTCCTGTCCGGTACCTGACGGCGCCTATTATGTCTTTCCAAATATCAGGAATACAGGAATGAGTAGTGCGGAATTTGCTGATTTTGTCTTAGAGAGAGCGGGCGTGACCTTGGTTCCAGGTACCTGTTTTGGTGAACACGGTGAAGGCTATGTAAGGATTTGTTTTACAAAAGAGCCTGAAATTATCGAGGCAGCCTGCAAAAAGATGAAAGATGCACTTTTGGGATTTACCTCAAGAACTAGTTTACGGCATACGGCAGGGTAGAGCATGAGGGCTAATAAAAAGGGGTTTGCCTTTCAAAGCCTTCTTTTTATCTCCCTTCTAGCTATGCTTGCTGAGACTACTGTGCTCCCCTTTCCCTGTCAGTGGATTGGCAACATAGATCAGGTGAATTTCAATGAACCATCCGGGATCGTTTTTCATCCTTGGCGTGAGACCCTCTTTATTGTCGGGGATGAAGGTGATATCTGCGAGATCCAAAGAGATGGAACCTTGGTAAAGCAGAAGAGGATCTGTTATGCTGATTTCGAGGGCATAACATGTGACCCTTCAACTGGCCTCCTGTACATCGCCATAGAGGGCGAGGAAAAAATCATTGAAGTTGATCCTGAGGATTTCAGAGTGCTGCGAGAATTTGCCATCAACAGGACTTTCCAAGGGGCAATGGTTCTAAAGGCCGGGGGCCAGGGCATTGAGGCAATCACGTTCGTACCCGATTCAAATCACCCTGAAGGTGGAACATTTTATGTTACCAATCAAGGCCTTGATCTGGAAAATAAGGAAGATCCATCTGCTATATTTGAAATTGAGGCGCCTCTTAGGAGTGGTTCTGCCGGAGCAAAGATCATTAGGTATTTCTCCCTTGGTGTCTTGGATCTTTCTGGACTTTACTATGATGAGATTAACGATCATCTTTGTGTTATAAGCGATGCGATGAACACCTTTTTAGAGATCACAAGGGACGGGAAGATTGTCCGTTCTTACGCCTTTCCAGGGTATAACCAAGAGGGAATAGCAGTTGACAGGGAGGGATTCCTGTATATCGCCCAGGATTCAGGGGGCATCATCAAGGTCAAACGCACCAGTACCAGGTAATAGACTCGGCGCAACATCAGGGGGCCCCTGGGGCGAAGCCCTTAAGTTCATAGTGAATAAGGGGGTGTATTACGGCTTTCGGGTTGATTTTGATATTGGCTTAAGATATAGAAAAGGTATGTGGATGCTGGTTGGCTTGGGAGAAAAAGGAGATAGTTGACGAGGCTAAAAGATGTTTGAGCATGAGGTTAATCCTGAAAATATAAAGAAGGCGGCGTTTGTTGTGGCCATACCATCCTATAATGAGGCAGATTCAATTGCCTTTCCCGTACAACAGGCGGATAAAGGGATCCAGTCATTCTTCGGCAATATGAAATCAGTTATCATAAATTGCGATAATAACTCCAATGACGGAACAAAGGAGATATTTCTGGGCATAAGAACTCACACACCAAAGATATACATATCCACAGAACCTGGTATTAAAGGGAAGGGCAACAATCTTAGAAACCTCTTCCAAAAGATTGTTGATCTTGATGCAAATGGGGTGGTGGTAGTTGATGCTGATTTAAAGAGTATTACCCCAAAATGGATAAAGCACTTAGGGGAGCCCCTCTTCCAGGATTTTGGCTATGTGGCCCCTCTTTATGTCAGGCATAAATATGATGGTACCATAACAAACTCCATCGCTTACCCTCTGACACGCTCCCTTTATGGAAGGCGGGTCAGACAGCCGATAGGCGGTGATTTCGGCTTTTGTGGAAAATTGGCCCAGACCTACCTTCAAACTGCTACCTGGTCAGATACTGTGGCTAATTTTGGTATTGATATCTGGATGACTACCATTGCCATGAACGAAGATATCCCCATTTGCCAGGCCTTCATGGGCAGGCCCAAGATTCACCGGGCCAAGGATCCGGGCTCGGATCTCGGGCCCATGTTTAGACAGGTGGTGGGAACTATCTTCAATATGATGATAAAATTTTATCCCTTCTGGAGTAATGTAAGATGGAGTAAGCCTACTTCAATCTTTGGTTTTGGCCTTGGGGAAACTGAGATGCCACCGCCCGTTAAGGTCCACAAGGAAATACTGTTTCAAAAGTTTCATGAAGGTTTTTCTAATTGCGGGCGTATCTGGGAGAAGGTACTGCAGAAGGAAACAGTTGCTAAATTACAAGAAATAAGGGAAATGGATCGAGACCGATTTGACTTTCCCACGCATCTCTGGATCAATGTCCTGATCGACTTTGCTATCGCTTACAGGGATGAGCTATGCACAGAAGATGAACTCCTGGACTCCCTTATCCCCATATATCTCAGTAAGACCCTTTCTTATGTTATGAAAACAGAGAGGATCTCTATAAGGGAGGCAGAGGAGTTTATTGAAGAGGAGTGCGTCCAATTTGAGGGCACCAAGAGCCTCTTGATCCAGCGTTGGAATAAAAAAACTAGTGCATAGGTTAGTTATTTGATCAATCTTTTTCTGGAGATTGCCTATGGCCAAGATATTAGTCGTCGATGACGAAGAGCATATCAGGTTACTTTACTCTGAGGAGTTAAGTGAGGCCGGCTATGAGGTTATTACAGCCGCAGATGGGTATAAATTGACGGAAAGGATAGATAGCGAGAAACCCGATCTGGTTATACTGGATATAAAGATGATTGATTATAATGGTCTCGATCTATTGCAGGAGATCAGGAATAAGTTTTACAACTTACCAGTAATACTATGTACTGCCTACGACACCTTCAAGGATGACATTAAATCCATTGCTGCAGATTTTTATGTTATCAAGTCCTTTGATCTGACCGAGCTTAAGAAGAAGATAGTAATGGCCTTAGAGGCAAATATCCCTTCGCCCTGAGATCTTTCCTTAACCCTCTTCCACCAGCATGAGATAGACGCCAAACAGTGAAAAGAGGAGGTTTGCTATCCATGCACCTAATATGGGGGGTAAGACCCCGGATATAGCCAGTGACCTTGATAGGCCAAATGTCAGGAGGTAGAGAAAACTAATACCTATACCAAAGGTAATACTAAGGGGGATTCCGCCCCTTTTCCTTCTCAAGGCAAGGGGAATTCCCACCAAAGTAAGTACAGGACAGATAAAGGGAAAGGCTATCTTGATATGAAGGTCTACCTGGAACCTTGTTGAATCATAGCCCTCTTCGCTTATCTTTTTCGCGTATCCTCTTAGCTCCCAAAAACTCATCTCCTCTGGGGCCTTCATGGTGGTCTCCAAACTCTTAGGTCCTTCAGGAAGCTGCAGACTATGATCAGTAAACCTGATTGATTTCCTTGACCCATCAGGCTCAATCTCTTGTATAAGCCCATCATTAAGATACCATCTATCATTAATCCATGTCGCCTTCCTGGCATCGATTCTCTTAGTTAATGTGAAGTCCTTATCAAAGAGGAAGATTGAAAAACCCTCTATTATATTCTTCCGGCTGTCATAGGTCCTAATCTGGTAAATAGAACCCTTGCCCCTGTACCAGAGCTGAGATAACTTGTAGGCCCCTCTAGGGGACCTTTTTTCAACCTGGATATTCCATATATTATTGGCCATAGAGCTGGTAATAGGGACAATGGATTCAGAGAGAAAAAAGGACCCAATTCCAGTAAGAATAGACATTGCAATTATGGGATAAGAGAGATTAAACAGGTTTAGTCCACAATTCTTCATAGCCAGTATCTCATTGTGTTTATTCATTATGCCTAGCATTAACATAACAGATATAAGCACTGATACAGGTATCAACTGCTGTATAGAAAGGGGTATCTGATAGATAAGATAGGAAAAAGCTACATTTAGGGGGACATTGGCCTCAACGAAGTTGTCTATCTTTCCGAAGAACTCCACCACCATATAGATTATTAAAAAGGTAATCAGTGAGATAAAGAAGAACATAAAAAATTCCTTACAAAGATATCTTACAATTATCTTCATCTTCACCTTATCTTTTTTTTAGATTTAGGATCCTGGCAATCTCTGCTGTACTTGCCTTAGTGAATAAGTCAACATCCTTCCCTCGGAGTGGCCTTCCAGTCTTTGGCAGTTTCCTGAGACCCTTTAGCTCGATCTTGATAGGGGTGTTTTTAAATTCCCTTCTTGGCCTGACCTCGAATTCAGGTGGAAATCTATCATCAAGATACATCTGCTGAAAGGGAGAGAATTTAAGGACATGGGCCGTGGCATCAAGTATACCAATCTCTCCTTTGGAAACAAGTCCTTCCTTTATGGCCTTTATAAACCCGGCCACAGACTCGCCTCCATGGGTACAGGCAGTATGACCATTTTTGTTTGCTACTATCATGGCATCCATTATCTCCTGTTCGGTTATGGCCACAAAGAATATCCTTTTTTGACCAGCTGCCTGACTATATTCCCTAACCAAATCAATTACCCGCGGCATAGAGACAGGATTCCCGATCATGGCTGCCTGGGCAACACTCGGTTTTACATCAACTGGCTTAAATTGCCGCCGAGAAGGGTCATCCTCTAAGTAATAGCGATATACAGGGTCGGCATGATCTGACTGGACGCCAATGATTTTGGGTAGTCTAGAGATGATATTGGCCTTTAGAAATTTTAAAAAGCCGTTCAGAATGGCAGTTATATTGCCGGCATTGCCAACTGGAACAACTATAACCTTATCAGCTACCTGATAATCGAAGTCTTGGGCTATCTCAAAGGCGAATGATTCCTGGCCTAGAATTCTCCAGCTGTTCTTGGAATTTAAAAGGAAAACCTCGTATTCTTCGCTCAACTCCTCTGCTACCCTCATACAATCATCGAAGACACCTGGCATCTCTAAAACTGTTGCCCCACTTCCAAGGGGCTGTGAAAGCTGCTGTAATGTGACCCTCCTTTTAGGTAGAAGAACGGCCGATTTTAAGAGACCCGTTAGATATGCGGAATACAACGCCCCTGCGGCTGAGGTATCACCAGTGGAGGCGCATATAGTTAATATATCTTTTATATTTTTCTTTTTGGCTAGGTAATTTATAAAACTTAAAGCACTGGCCATTCCCCTATCCTTAAAAGATAGACTTGGATTCAGTCCTTCATTCTTAAGATAGAAGGGGAGGCCAACCAATCTTTCGAGATTTTTGTTGGCCATAACTATGGGGGTATGGGCCTCACCAAGATATATTATAGACTCTAATGGGATAATGGGGGCAATAAACTCATAATAGCGGAAGATACCCTTAAGGGGATTGAAATTGAGCATCCTCCTATAGTCAAAGATCCTTCTCCATAAGGTACCTTCTATATCTTTTTTTTCTCCTGTGGATCGATGATAAAGCATCAATATCCCGCCACATGATGGGCAGGTGTAAAGAAGTCTTTCAATATCGAACTCACCCCTGCACCCTAAACACCTGTAAAACATGGTACCTGATGGCTCAGGTACCAGGTATTTCCTGATATCCTCAGGAAATTCATTTAGGTTCATTTAAATCTCCTAATCTTGCCAACCGTGGATACCGATTAGATTAACAAAACGACATCCTCCTAAGTTCTTTTGCTCCAAACTCTTTCCCCTCCTGACAATCTTTATCAATTCCTGACTATATCTATCACCAATAGGGATAATCATCCGCCCGTCATCTGCCAACTGATCTATAAGAGGCTCTGGTACGCCTGGCGCGCCAGCTGTGACCATGATAGTATCAAAAGGGGCGTATTCCTTCCAGCCAATGGTTCCATCAAAGACCTTAAATAGGATATTATCATATCCCAAGTGGGCCAATATCTTTCTGGCATTTACGAGGAGGCACTCGATCCTCTCTACAGTATAAACCCTGCTCGACAATTCAGCCAGAATTGCTGTCTGATAGCCAGAGCCTGTTCCTATCTCAAGGGTATTTTCGTCTCCCTTTAGCTCCAATGCCTCTGTCATTAGGGCTACAATGTAAGGTTGTGATATGGTCTGTTTTTCACCTATGGGAACTGGATGGTCATTATATGCCTCTCCAGCCAGGGCCTCTTCAATGAAAAGGTGCCTTGGGATCTTACCCATAACCTGAAGAACCCTTTCATCTTTTATGCCCCTGGCGATTAACTGATCTTTTACCATCCTTTCTCTTGCGATACGAAAATCATGCGACATGAAACGTTAGACCCTATTTAAGTGTGCTAAGGTATCTAAGGTTATTCCTCAAGCCGATAGCCTTTGGGTATAGGGCGTCCATCCAAATAGACGTTATTATTCTCATCCAGGGAAAAGCGCCCCTTAGCTATCATCTCCACTGTCAAAGGAAAGATCTTCCAGTCACCCATCTCTTTAAGGTGTCTCTGGTGTTCATCGACCACCTTCTTAAAGGCGAGCTGATCTCTAAGTAGATCTGTTAATGGGAAGGGCAATTCAACCTTTAGGGGATTTGAGACCATCAAAAGGGGACCAGTATCCACACCAGCATCCGTCCATATGGTCGAGGCACGTAGAGAAGTTTCTCCATTTGCTATTGCATCAGCTACTGCATGATCGCCAACGTACTTTCTTTTTCCATCAGGCGTGAGTAAGGATAGATCACCTGGATGCACATTGACACATCTGTTTAATGTTATATAACTCATATACCCACCCAAGGCAATGACATCTACATCAAATGCCTTGATCAGGCGAGAGGCCACAGAGTCAAACTCCCTTCTGGCTGCCATACCCTCATGGGTTAAGGTGGCCCTCTTTAATCCCTTTAAGGCGTAGAACTTCCTTACATCGTAACTGAAGTAAGGGATTCCCGCATCAAGTGCAATCTTCTCCCCTGCTGAGACCCCGTCAGAGCGGTCACTGAAGATGAAGATAACCTTAAAAGGGGACCCACTGGGCCCATTTTCCAGTTCCCTTTCTCTTTCAAGAAGCCGGATGACATTGGTTCCTGATCCTGACATAAAGGCAGCCACCCTCATGACCCTGCCGCTTGCCTGAGGATCAAAGATCGGTGTGATTTTGGTCACCTCCTTTTCTTAAAAGTGGCTCTATGGGTTTAATCCTAAAAGGACTCCCCTCCTCTAATACCTTGAGTACTGTTCCCCCACCTGTGAAATAGTAGTAGTCGGAATTGTTCAAACCCCTCATGTATATGACAGGGCATAGATTCCTTAATTCCTGTAGAGTATCACCTCCCCGTATAATTTTAGGGCCCTTCTGTTTTCATCTATTGCCTCGTAAAGGGCCATTGAACCATCACTAAAGTGAGGGGTAAGTCCCATAACCGCATTGACCAGGATGGTCTTTGCCGAGCTAATTATATCCGGTATGGGCCTTTGATGAAAGGAATCTGGATCAGCATCAAGGATATAGCTGTATCTATTACCTTGTCGGAAATCCTTAACAGCTATGGTCTTCGTCTTTCCTTCCTTCCTTTGCCCGAGATTTTCGGATTCCACAAGTAATGGGAGCTCTACTATCTTGTTTTTTTCTTTATCCAGGCGGACAAGCTCTAAGGCGAGATCAATATCCTCCTCAGCAACGCCGGCTATATCTATACCATATTTGG
>CP070660.1:1496479-1503104 GCA_020355145.1 Deltaproteobacteria bacterium | reverse complement strand
TTTGTCAACACCCACATCATGGTAGAGTAGGGAGAGTAGATGCATGATTTCAAGGTCTCCCTCAAATTTCAGGCCCTCTCTTTCGAGTGTGTTGTTAATCTCCTTTCTCAAAGATGGATCCTCCTTCATTAGATGCCCCGCCTTTTTTAGCATCCCAAAGCAGCATTTACAAAGGACGATTAGGTTTATGTTTTCCTTTTGGGCAAGGGCCAGATTCCTCGCTGAAGAGAGAATGGATGCCTTAAAGTCAAGGTTTCTTATGGGATACCCGCAACAGTTAAACTCCTTTATATCTATCACCTCTACACCAAGCTTTCCTAATACTGCCCTGGAAGAGGATTCATACTGTGGCAGCCTGGCAGGAGTTGTACAACCCAAGAATAGTGCAAATTTCATGACTTGTTACTCGTTACTGGTTATTCGTTACTCGTTCAAGACACAATGAACTCAACAAACACAACAAACTCATTTACCCTTTTCTCTTACATTCCTTATCGCCAGATTCTTTAGCTCATAGAGCACCTCAGTAACCTTTACCCCCTGAGGACATTGCTCCTGGCATTGATAGCAGGTAACACAGTCCCAGAGCATATTTGATCCAAAGGCCAGGTCCCTTATCCCCAATCCAACTGCATGCATAATCTGATGTGGCAGAAGCCCTAAGACATCCTTTGGATCCTCGTAGTTGGCTACTACAGGACATACATTGGTACATGTCTGACAGCCAAAGCAGGCAGAGAATGTGCTCGCCTGATCTGACATAAGTAATCCACTCTGAAATTCCCGGTCAGCAGGCGTAAGGGTTATGGCCTTGGACTGGTCTTTAAACAAATCGCACCCAGCAGCAATAGCCTCTCTGGCCTGGAGTAATGGCCTTTTGTAATCACCTTGAGCTATGGTCTCCCTCATTAAACCCCTGTAAAAGGACAAGGGGGAGAGGGCCAGAAACTCAGGGTAGTCCTTTTGAAACATACCCTCTCTCATGTTAAACCACAAATCCTCCAGATCTATACCGGCCGGGCAGACATCTGTGCACCTATGGCAATTGGTACAGAGATATGTTCCATCTAAGATGAACCTTAGTTCCTTTTCTCCCATCTCCTTTCCAGAGACAACCCCCTTTAATGATTGCAGCTTTTCAGAGGGAAGTATGTTTACATTGCCTATCTCCTCAAAGACTATCCCCACTGAGCAGCGATAGGTGCATTGCCCGCAGTGCATACATGCATCCAGTTCAAGGGCCTGTCTTGTTGCTATATTTGTCGGCTCTGAGGATCTCTTATCCATCACGCTATTGAGAAGCAGACTCAAGGGGCTGGTAATTAGATGAAGGAATTTAGAAAACGGAAGATATGCAAGGCCAATGAAACATGCAAGAAAGTGTATATACCAGAGTAGTGTATGTATACCTGCCCTATCTAAGGCCAAAGCAATCCCTTTAACTGCCTTAGCCACCGGGTAGCCCATAAATGCCCATTGGGGCATGGAATGGCACGCTGCACAGCTCATCTCATGCATCTCCCTGCCTTCCTCAATAAGCTCAGTTTCGAAGGGCGCCCTTATATCAGGGGAGACCGTGCCAAATTCCTTTACCCAGAAGGCAGTTAATGCCTTAAACTCTTCCTCCTCCTCTTCGATGCCAGCGTATTCCGCGACCATATTTCTATATATAGAGTACGATCCTATCTTGATACCTTCCAGGAGGATACCCGAGACCATAATAATGGCTAACAGTATGATGGCATAGATATCCATGGGGTTTGTCTTCAGCCTCGGGGCCTTAAGGATAAATCTCCGGTAAACTACCATACAGATACCAATGATCACCAATGCCCCGAAGAGGTCCCGCAAAAACATAAAGGGATTGATGCTGGAGGAGTAATCGTCGAATATGGCTGAGGTAATGAATTTGTCCAGGGCATGCATGAGAAGCAAGAGCATAAATGCCCCATAGACTAAGATGTGGATTAACCATCTGAGAAAATCTTCCCTGAGTATCCTTCTTTGTAGGATTATATCAAGAGTGAATACCCTGATCAGGGTCAGGATCTTTGCACTGAATAGGGTCAGGGTTATCCCTCTAATTGCTGATGAAAGCCTTTTTGATGTGGATATGGTCTTTATACTGGTTTTAAAAGAGAACCAGGTGGATATCTTATAGACCATACCGACAGCAAAGATTGCCAGGGAGATATAGAGGCTGATGTAATAGAACATATGCTTTTCTTCCTTTTAGAGCTTGTCCCATTTTTGGGTGCTCGTTTATCATTTTATCTTCGATCATGTCAAGGAAAATGAAGATAGGACAAAGGCGGCTGGTTTACAAATTGAAGGGTGTTAGGATGTCTTATCCAGGGGGACATTAATCCCCCTGGATCTTTTTGTCTTAGAACAGGCCCTGCACCTTTCCCGTCTTTGTATCCACATCTACCCTTCTGAAGGCAGGATCCGAACATGTTCCTGGCATCAGGCTAATTGCCCCGGCACAGGGACACAGGAATTTGGCCCCGGAATAGATCAACACATCCCTTATTGGAAGTGTCCATCCCTTTGGTACTCCCTTTACAGCCGGGTCATGGGTAAGGCTCAGGTGGGTTTTTACCATCATTGTCGTGTAATCATCATACCTGGAGTCGGATTCCAGCATCTTTGCCTTATTCTCTGCTTCAGGTGTCCAGGCCGCTCCGTCCGCCCCGTATACCACCTTGGCAATCTTCTCAACCCGATCCCTGAGTTTCGTCTCAACGGGATATAAGAATCTAAACTCGGTGGTGTCCTCACATGCCTCTTTGACCACATCGGCCAATTCCAAGGCACCATCACCACCATCGGCCCAATGCGTGGAAAGAGCACACCTGGCCCCTGCACCCTCGGCAGCCTTTCGAACCATGGCAATCTCGTCCTTTGTATCGGTATGGAAGGCATTGATGCAAACTACCGGATTGATTCCTGAGGTCTTTATGATATTGATGTGGTGTATCATATTGGAAAGACCCTTCTCTAATAGTCCAAGATTCTCCTTGGTATACTCTTCGGGCAGCTTTAGTCCAGCTACCACCTTGGGCCCGCCTCCATGCATCTTCATTGCCCTGATCGTACTGGTAAGGACTGAGACATGGGGCTTGAGGCCGCTGTAACGGCATTTGACATTCCAGAACTTTTCAAAGCCTATATCAGCCCCAAAGCCACTTTCGGTAACATGGTAGTCAAACATCTTCAGCCCAATGCGGTCTGCAATGATGGAAGACTGTCCTACTGCAATGTTTGCAAAGGGACCGGCATGAACCATGCATGGCTGGTACTCTACCGTGCAACATAGGGTAGGATTGATGGTATTCCTCATCCATGCTGTCATAGCCCCACCTACCTCCAGATCTTTGGTGGTGACTATATTTCCCCTCTTGTCAAATGCAACGGTAATGTTATCGAGTTTTTCACGGAGGTCCGAAAGGTCCCGAACTATTGAAAGAATGGCCATAAGCTCAGAGCTTACGGCAATCCCGAACTTTGACTGGAAGGTGAAACCATCCATTCTGCCGCCCAGCCCGATAACAATATTTCTCAGGCCTTGGGCACAGAAGTCCATGATCCAACCCATCTCCACTCTCGTGGGATGGATGTCCAGTCTCCTCATATGGGTAAGTCTCTCCAGTTGTTCATCATTATAGTTGCGCTCATGTTGCATTCTGGAGGTAAGGGCAACCATGGCCAGGTTATGGGCATTCATGATGTCATTGATGTCGCCGGTAAGGCCCATGGAAAATTCTGTCAGAGGTATTAGTTGTGCATTTCCACCTCCAGCAGCACTCCCTTTGATATTCATGGTTGGCCCTCCAGAGGGCTGGCGAATACATCCACCTACATTAAGGCCCCTTTTTCCCATACCTTCCAAGAGGCCCATGCTTGTAGTGGTCTTGCCTTCGCCCAATGGCGTCGGGGTGATGGCTGTTACCTCAATGTATTTGCCATCTGGTTTATCCTTCAGGCGTTCAATGATCTTCATAAAATCGAGCTTGCTTAGCCTGCCCATTGGAAGCATCTCATCCTTTTGGAGATTTAACCTCTCTCGCCACTCATCCGGTGTTGGCATATTCTCTTCAGCTGCCTCTGAGATCTGCCAGTCACTCATTTCAACTGCATTGTAAGCCATTACCTATCCTCCCTATTTTAATTATTAGAAAGATTAAGAAAAATCTCGTTAATCACCTAATTCAGCGATAAAATCCTATATCTCTACTGTCACCTCCTTCTTAAAGAAATTGTAGGCCCTTTGGGGACTTTGCCTCCTTAGAACAATCATGTTTATAGAATTGCGCCTTCTCCTATCACAGAAAAAAAACCAGGTCAAGTGCAAAAACAGGAGGGTAATTAGCCCTTGTTTTAGTATTTGACTTAAAATGGATACTTTGTTATTGATCTCGCAGTCTGTTCGCAGAGATTGATTCCGCTTAGTAAAATACTGGAAGGATTCTTTTTATGTTCCAAATCGTCTACAGGGAAGAAATGGCAGAAGGAACGGTAGTCTTAAACGAGATTATTGCACCCAGGATTGCCGCTAAGGCCAAACCTGGTCAATTCGTAATCCTCAGGGCCAATGAAGGTGGAGAGAGGATCCCCTTGACAATGGCAGAGACAAATAAGGAAAAAGGGACCATCACCATTATCTACCAGATAGTTGGGAAGTCAACCGCCCTTTTTAAGACACTCAAGCAGGGGGATTCCTATTTGGATGTCATCGGCCCTCTTGGAAAACCAACACATCTTGAAAAGGTTGGAAGGGTAACCTGTGTCGGTGGCGGAACAGGTGTAGCGGTTATTCACCCTATTACCAGGGGCTACAAGGAGGCCGGCAACGAGGTAACGGCGATTATAGGTGCCCGGACAAAAGATCTCTTAATCCTGGAAGATAAGATGAGGGCAGCATCTCACCATTTGAGGATCTGCACAGATGATGGCTCCTATGGTCATCATGGCTTTGTAACCGATGTGTTGAAGGAGATCTTGGAAGGCAAAGGAAGTGATCTGGTTGTGGCCATCGGGCCAGTACCCATGATGAAATTTACCTGTGCCTTGACAAAAAAATATAAGGTAAGAACAGTTGTCAGCCTGAATCCCATTATGGTTGATGGGACTGGGATGTGTGGTTGCTGTCGGGTCACAGTTGGAGGGCGAACGCGTTTTGCATGTGTTGATGGGCCTGAATTTGATGGACATGAGGTAGATTTTAACGAATTGACCCATAGATTGCAGGCCTATCTCAATGACGAAAAGGTTTCATATGAGACCTTTCAAAAAGGGGACAAGTCCTGAAAAAGGATGGAGGAAGATCAGTAATGGCGGAAAAGGAAAAGATCCCCAGACAACCAATGCCAGAGCAGGATCCGAAGGTTAGGGCGAGTAACTTTGATGAGGTCCCACTCGGCTACCATGAAGATGTTGCGATATTAGAGGCGGGTAGATGCCTACAATGTAAGAATCCCTCTTGCGTGCCAGGTTGTCCGGTTGATATTGATATCCCTGGCTTTGTTGCCCTGATCAAGCAGGGGGATTTTGCAGGTGCCATAGCCAGGATTAAGGAGAAAAACGTGCTCCCTGCGGTCTGTGGGAGGGTTTGCCCGCAGGAGGTACAGTGTGAGAAGACCTGTGTACTGGCCAAAAAGGGAGAGCCTGTAGCCATTGGCAGGTTAGAGAGATTCGCTGCAGACTGGGAAAGGGCCCAAGGCGAGGTTCCAATCCCAAAAAAGAAACCTCCCACAGGGAAGAGGGTTGGGGTTGTAGGTTCTGGACCATCAGGACTCACTGTGGCTGGAGATCTTATCCAAAAGGGCCATGATGTTACAGTCTTTGAGGCGTTTCAGGATCCCGGTGGGGTTTTGGTATATGGCATTCCGGAGTTCAGATTACCAAAGGCAATCGTAGCCGCTGAGGTGGACTACATGAAGAAACTCGGAGTTAGATTTGAATCTGATAAAGTTGTTGGTGCTACCGTGACAATAGATGAGCTATTTGAGGAGGGTTTTGATGCAGTATATATAGGTGTCGGAGCTGGACTTCCTATATTTATGCACATACCGGGTGAAAATCTGATTGGTATCTACTCCGCCAATGAATACCTGACCAGGAGTAATCTGATGAAGGCATATCTATTTCCGGAGTTTGATACCCCCATAATCAGGGGTAATGATGTGGTTGTATTCGGGGCAGGCAATGTGGCAATGGATGCAGCGAGGACCGCACTCCGCCTTGGAGCAGACAGGGTAAGAATTATCTACCGGCGCTCCAGGGAAGAGATGCCAGCCAGGATCGAGGAGATCCACCATGCCGAGGAGGAAGGGATAGAATTTATTCTCCTGGCAGCCCCATTAAATTTTATAGGCAATGAGGATGGCCGTTTGACCGGAGTGAGATGCCAGAGGATGGAACTGGGTGAACCTGACGAATCAGGTAGGCGCAGACCAGTACCGATTGAAGGCTCGGAATTCGAGACATCGTGTGATACAGCCGTTATCGCTATAGGCGCAGGGCCGAATCCACTCTTAACCTCAGCCACCCCTGAGATAAGATTAAACAAGCGGGGCTACATTATTGCCGAGCCTGAAACCGGCAAGACAACCAAAAAGGGGGT
>CP070660.1:1493815-1496379 GCA_020355145.1 Deltaproteobacteria bacterium | reverse complement strand
ACCGAAACCGAATAACAAATAACCAGATAGCGGGGCCGGATTTGCCAAAATGCAAAATGTCTATCGCAACTTAGATTGCTTAAACAATTACAATTAGTTGCTAAGCAGCCTCTTTATCTTGCGCGGCACTCTTTATGGGACTGGGTCCCAGGGCCACAATCTTTTCATGCATCTCCTTAGCCACCTTTGCAAATCGAGGGCCATCAGAGGCCGCTATATTATACATCTCTAACCTTTCCCCTCCGATACCAATCTCATCCAGCAGCCTTTTCGTATATTCTACCCTTTTTTTTGCCCTTAAATTACCTGTGAGGAAGTGACATTCACCTTCCAGACATCCTACAACATATACCCCGTCAGCACCCTTTTGAAAGGCCTCCATCATGTGGATTACATCCACCTTACCAGTACAGGGTAGCCGTATAATCCTGATACTTTCAGGATACGTCAGGCGCATGGTACCTGCCAGGTCCGCTGCCTCATAGCCTCAGTAGATACAGCAAAAGGCGATAATAATGGGCTTAAACTCTTTCACCTGAAGATAGCCTCCTCACTTAGCTACTACCAGATTTTGATCTGCCAGGAGCAATGGAGTATCGGAGTATCTTAGTATTTCCCTCCGTCTCGTATAGACTACATCTAGGAGTGAATTTAAAAGTACTAGTCATCCATTCCTCCATTCCTCCATCTTCATATTCCCTCCATGAGTGCATCAATCTGGGCTACTATTTGGGTGTCCTCAAAATGGGATAGGGTAATGGCCTTGGCCGGGCACTCAGCAGCACACACACCACATCCCTGACATCTGGAAACGTCAATCTCTGAAACCCCATCCTCATTAATAAACGGTACCTCGTACGGGCATGCCCTGACGCAAATTAGACAGGCGGCACAAAGCTCCGGATCGACTCTGGCTACAACACCCCCTACCTCTATGCGATCCCGGGAAAGCAAGCGGCAGGCCCTTGCAGAGGCAGCCAAGGCCTGGGAAATGACTTCATCTATCCTCTTGGGCGAATGTGCCATACCACAAACAAAGATGCCATCGGATTGTGTGTCAACCGGCCTGAGCTTCACATGGGCCTCTAAAAAGAAACGCTCGCCGGTGAGGGGGACCTTTACTATATTTGCGAGCTCCTCCGTGTCTCCTGCGACAACCCCTGTGCTCAAGATCAACTGATCAGGGTTGACTTCTATTTCCCTTCCCAGGGTAAGGTCTTTAAAGCTGACGTGAATTTTTCCCTCTACCTCCTCTACTCTGGGCCCTTCATCCTCTTCATATCGGATGAAGTGAATCCCCATCTCCCTGGCCTTTCGATAAAAATCCTCGGCGAAAGCATAGGTCCTGATATCCCTGTGGACTATGAAGATATTAACATCCTGATTAATCTCTTTTATCCAAATGGCATTTTTTATAGCCTGCTGACAGCACACGCGGCTGCAATTAGGGTTGGCATCATTTCTGGAGCCCACGCACTGGATCATAACCACGTTTTTCCATCCCTTGATCCCATTTCCCCTTTTTGATAGAGTATCCTCTAGTTCTATCTGGGTCTTAACTGAGTCATGTTCCCCATACAGATATTCCTCTGGCCTATATTCAATAGCGCCTGTAGCTATAATTAGTGCTCCGTGATTCACCTCCCTATGATACATGGAGGGTCCCACAATTAGTGCTGTTTTGAAATTGCCCTTGGTACCGGAAAAATCAGTCATAATAGTCTCTGTTAAGACCTGGATCTTTTCATTCTCAGCAACCATCTCAATCAACCTGGCTACATATCTCTGGACGTCATCGCCTTGTAAGGTCTTCTGTATCTTTCTCCCCATACCTCCCAGCTCCTTTTCCCTTTCAACCAGAACCACCTCGAAGCCCTGTCCTGCTGCATTTAATGCGGCAGTCATACCAGCAATACCGCCTCCAAGGATCAGGGCCCTTTTTACTACCGGCAGTTCTGTCCTATAAAGGGGGGAGAGTTTTGCGGCGTTGGCTACAGCCATCCTCACCAGGTCTTTGGCCTTTTCAGTTGCGCCCTCCTTATCGGATTGATGCACCCAGGAATCTTGATCCCTGATATTTGCCATACTGAAAAGGTATGTATTGAGGCCTGCCTCCCTGATGGTATCCTGGAACAATGGCTCATGTGTCCTTGTAGAGCAGGAGGCTACAACAACCCTGTTTAATTTGTGTTCATGTATCCTTTCCTTTATTAAATCCTGACTATCCTGGGAACAGGTAAATAGATTCTCCTCAGCTACCACCACGTTAGGTAATTTAGATGCATACTCGGTTACCTCTGGGACATTAACCACTCCTCCGATATTGATTCCACAGTCGCAGACGAAAACACCGATACGAGGCCCTTGCCCGGTAATATCTATCTCCTCAGGATACTCCTTCTCTTTGGTCAAGGCGTATCTTTGACTTGGCAAAAGACTAGATGCTGCGGCTGCTGCTGCACTTGCCTGCATCACCGTTTCAGGTATATCCTTTGGCCCTTGAAAGACCCCGCAGACAAAGACGCCCGGTTTTGTTGTCTGGACAGGCTCAAAGGAGTTTGTGT
>CP070660.1:1490346-1493715 GCA_020355145.1 Deltaproteobacteria bacterium | reverse complement strand
TGTCTTTCGCATCTATAACCTTTATGTCTCCCTGGGGCCGTATCTCATCTTCAATCTTAAAAATCTCGCCATCAGATATGAGAATGTCCTTTTTTTTGATGCCCTTTTCTTCCGGAAAGAAGACCCTCCCGCCCTTTATGCAGATCTTTTCAGCCATTAGCGCAATCTCCTGCTTTCATTTTAGAACTGGCAATTCTGTCATTTTTTTTGATAAAAGGATAACATTTCTATATTATTTTTTGGAGTAAGAAATCTATTCTCACATAATGAGAAAATCCCTTGACATTGATCCGATCGCTGCAAAGGGGACCAGGGTGAGAGCGTAATATATCAAAAGGAGGGAAAGCCATGAGAATCGTTAGAGTATGGTGTCTTTTCCTTGCCGTGCCTTTGGTATTTACAGGCCTTTGGATTTCCGATTTAGAGGCAAAAGAAAAACCAGTTGTCCTCAAACTCGGTAATGTTATCCCGCCAACCTCGGGCAAGAATCTATCCTGTCTAAAATTCTCAGAACTCGTCCAGATAAGGACGAAGAATAAGGTCCAAGTCCAGGTCTTTCCCGCCTCACAATTGGGAAATGAAGAGGATATAGTCCAAGGGGTTGTAATGGGTAGCATTGATCTGCACTGGGGTGATGTGTCTGCCTATTCATCCTGGGTCAAGGAGTTCAATGTCTTTAATGCCCCCCTGCTTTTTAAGGATATGAAACATTGGGAGGCAGTGGTCCGAGGACCGATCTTCGATGATCTGGTCAACAGGGTTTCCAAAAGGGTTCCAGTGCATGTCCTGGGAAGATATTGGATGGGAGAACGCTATATCCTGACACGTGACAAACCCGTTTACACCCCGGATGATCTGAAAGGACTAAAGATTCGTGTTCCAACATATGGGATGTTCGTCCCGGGTTACAAGGCCCTTGGTGCAAACCCCACTCCCATAAATTATGCAGAAGTATACATGGCACTACAACAGGGTGTGGTTGATGGTATGGAGAACCCGGTTGGACTCATTCGGGGAATGAAGTTTTACGAGGTCACGAGATATTTGACCACCACACCGGTAATCAATGCGGTGAATGTGCTGGTTATCAATAGGCCGGCCTTTAGCAAGTTGCCGACCGAGTACCAAAAAATACTGGAGGAGGCAGCAGAGGAGAGCAGTAGATACCTAGAGGAGTTAATGACAAAGGAGATGAGGGAAAACCTAAGGTTTTTCGAATCAAAGGGCTTAAAGATCATTCAGCCAAAAGACATAAAGGGATGGAGAGCCAAGCTAAAGGGCTTCCCTGAGCAGTACGGAAGGCTATGGGGACGTCCTGAGCTGTATTATGAGATACAGAATTATAAATATTAAGTGATACTGCTTAGCCTAGACTTAGAAATGGAAGGTATCATGAGGCGAATTGAATGGCTAATAGATAATGCGATGGTAGCAGTTTTTACCTCTATGATAATCATCTCCTTTCTGCAGGTCTTTTTCCGGTACGTCTTAAACAGGCCCCTTTTTGCCTCAGAGGAGATTGCCCGTCTGTTTGCCGTCTGGTTAACCTTCCTCGGGTCTAGTCTGGCAGTCAGGTACAGAGAGCATATCTCGGTTGACATCCTCTATGCACGAGTTCCATCTAAGGTTCAAAGGGTCTTTAATCTAATAAGCGACATCCTTCTATTTATCTTCCATGTCTTCCTCACTGTAGAGGGGGCAAGACTCTCTTATATCTTTCGTGGGTTTGAAAGTCATGCACTGCGGTTCTCCATGAGTTTCTTCTTCTCGGCCCTTCCAATAACCGCCCTTTTCATCCTTATTTTTTTAGTTCAATCCATCAGGGAAGATATAAGGGAATTGAGAGGTCAAGGGGAGTGAGGCCGTTATGTTAGCCCTGTGCGCTATCTTTCTCATCATGATGATCCTCATTGGATCACCTGTTGCCTATGCAATAGGTATTTTCGTTTCCATGATATTCACTCTGACAACTGAGGTCCCCTTGAAGGTAGTCCCTCAGATGATGACCTCTGCGGTAAATTCCTTTCCCCTAATGGCCATTCCCTTTTTCATGCTCGCAGGTGCCTTGATGAATACCGCTGGTATCACCCGTAGGTTGTTTCAGTTTGCCAATTGTCTGGTCGGGCATATAACGGGCGGATTGGGACACGTCAATGTGGCGGCCAGTATGCTCTTTGCGGGAATGTCAGGATCAGCGGTTGCCGATGCCGCAGGTCTGGGAACAGTTGAAATCGAGGCAATGACACAGTACGGATATGATAGGGATTTTAGTGCTGGGATAACCGCTGCCTCGGCCACAATAGGACCGGTAATTCCACCTAGTATTATCTTTATTATCTATGGGGTCCTTGCAGAGGTCTCAATAGGGGCGCTATTCCTCGCTGGCTTCATTCCAGGGGTCTTAATGGGACTGTCTCTCATGGTACGCATATACCTGATTGCCCGAAAGAGGAATTACCCTGTTTCCCCCCGTCCCCCTCTTCGGCAGGTCTTGGCCTCCTTTAAGGCCGCCTCCCTTCCCCTGTTGACCCCGGTTATCATCATCGGGGGGATCCTGGCCGGGGTATTCACGCCTACAGAGGCAGCAGTGGCGGCTGTAGTATATGCATTATTATTAGGTGCTATCTATCGCGAGCTAACCCTCAAAGGCCTGTGGAAGACTATCCATAAGGTTGGGATCCAAACGGCAACCATTATGATCATCACGGCCACCGCAAATGTCCTCGGGTGGGTCCTGACCCGCTCAAGAATCCCTCAGCTAGTGGCGGAAAGTATATTAACCGTGACAGATAATCCATATCTAATACTCTTGTTCTTGAACATCCTGCTACTTGTCAACGGTTGTCTAATGGAGGTGATAGCCGCCCTTGTAATCTTGACCCCAATCCTCGTCCCAATGGTCAAAATGGTTGGAATAGATCCGGTCCATTTCGGTGTTGTAATGACACTGAATCTGATGATTGGCTTACTTACCCCTCCATTGGGAGTAGGATTATATACTGTCCAAAAGGTGGCCGGAATCTCCTTTGAGCGTACTGCAAAGGCTGCATTCCCATTTTTACTGCCTTTGATCATCGTGTTGCTTTTGGTTACCTATATCCCTGATATCTCCCTCTTCCTCGCCAATATGGCCTTAAGATCCCCCTGATCTCCAAATATGACGTGCACTTACTGCGCCTGTCCCTGTGCTGATTCTTCTTCGGGTCTGATTACGATCTTCCGCCCCTTTTCGTCCCTTCTGATCACAATCTCCCTTCCCCCTTCGTCCAGTTCAACAACGCCAGAAGTGAACAACAGGTTCATCAATCTCTTGCGATCCTCTAATGGGCCGCTGCACACCGTTCCACACTGGTAGCAGGTTGGCTTTGT
>CP070660.1:1480210-1490246 GCA_020355145.1 Deltaproteobacteria bacterium | reverse complement strand
GTGCGCCTTTTGCAATAAGGAGATGGAATTTGAAGGCAAGGTATCTCGTAATGATACCTGTCCCCATTGCGGTCGCGATCTCCATTGTTGCCTACAGTGCAAATTTTATGACCTTGGATCCTATAATGAGTGCAAGGAGGTATTGGCTGAGAGGACAGTTGACAAGGAAAGGAATAGTTTTTGCGACTATTTCATCTTAAAGGGGGCAAAGGAAAGCGAGTCTGGAAGAAAGGCAATAGCAAAACAGGCCTTAGAGGACCTCTTTAAGAAGAAATAGGATCAAAGACATGTTAAAGGCATTGCCGTATTTGATGCCCGACAATAATCATTGGTAAGAAAATAAATCCCTTTTCCCCTTAATCCCTGCCTTACCTTTAGTCCCGATGTTCCAGACAACCCTCCAGTAAGTCCACAGTGAATTATCCTTGATTCAGGAAAATAGATGATCTAAGATAACCTGAAATCTTTGGGGGAAGATAACCAGTGGATAATCTTATCAGGATATTGCGTTCTTTCAGTAAAGGGAAAGAGGACAAGAGATTTATAGAGAATGTTATAGAACTTCTCAGGGATAAGGTGATGACCAATGTTGAGAATATGTACGAACTTGGCCTTAAATTCCAGGATACCAAGGTTATTTTTCCACCTCCTTGGGACTCCATCTATGCCAGTTTAAAAGAGATCGGGTTTTTTAGACGCTTTGTCCCTGCTAAATATGGGGGAAGTGGGGCAAGCGAGGAGAATATCTATTTCATTATGGAGCTTTTAGGATACACATGCCCAAGCCTTGGAATAATCTTTGTGGCGCATGGTCGCGCGGTGGACATTATCCTTGCTGGAAGAGATGAGGCGATAAAGGACAAATACCTTTCGAGATTAGGGGAGGGGGATTTCGGGGCTATTGCCATGACAGAGGAGAGGGCGGGCACTGATGTAAGCGCTATTGAGTTTTCTGCAAGGCCAAAGGGGGATTATTATATTTTTAGTGGCGAAAAGATCTTTATATCTAATGCGGGCCTAGCTGGGATTTACACAATCCTCGTCAACACAAAGGGAAAGAAAGGTGCCAGATCCTTGAGCGTCTTCGCCGTTGAGGATGAGATAGAGGGATTCAAGGTGGAGCTTTTACCTGAGAAAGATGGGTTGAAGATCCTTCCTACAGGGAGGCTCATCTATGAGAATTGTCTTATTCCAAGGGATAATTTGATTGGAGAAGAAGGTAAGGGGCTTTTTCTGGCCCTTGATGCGATAGACAGGGGCAGGATATTGCTTGCGGGGATTTCCTGCGGTCTCGCCTGCCGGGTCTTCGATGAGATATTCAAATACTCCCGAAAGAGGATTCAATTTGATCACCCCCTCACAAGCAGTCAGGACATTAGCTTCAAGATGTCTGACATGTATACCCAGATCAATGCCGCAAGGGGGTTGTGCTTCCACGCCTTAAAGCAGGTTAATAGTCCATATTATAGGATTGCCTCATCTCAGGCAAAGCTTTTTGCTACGCAGATGGTCATGTCTGTGGCCCAATTGGGGCTGATGCTCATGGGGGGGAGGGGATATTTCAAAAACAATATCATTAGCATGCTCGGTGCGGATGCGAGGGGAATGGAGTATCTGGAAGGAACCTCAAGTATTCAAAAGATGATCATCTCAAGGGAGCTATTCAAGAGCTATAGTTGAGGATCTGCCCCTCAACAAACCCAACAAACCTAACAATCCCAAGAAACTACTAATATATTTGTTTCGGAGATCTATTTGACATGGGTTTACGGATCTGATATGGGGGTTCACAAATTAGAGGATTTCCCGACTTTGACTTTAAATATGAAGCAGGTGGTTGAGGTATGAGGTATTTGAGATCTTTTAGCTTGGCAATTGGCTTTTCTCTGATCTTTATTCCGGGCAATTCTTCTATAAGCCAGGCATATAAGGGCACCCACTGTTTTAAATGCCATACCAGTGCCAAGAAACTGATAGAAATAACCAGGGAGATCGCTAAGACCAGACCTGCTGTTAGGTCTGCAGAAATAGAAGGAGAGGGGTGAGGCGGTACTGTGGAGCCGTTGGCCCCGCACGAAAAGATCTTCGTTGACAGTGACATTCTAGACGATGAGAACCATGGGGAGATAGAATGCGTTGACTGCCATGGTGGTGACCCAGATGACCCCAATTGGAGGACAGCCCACGAGGGTGTTATTAAAGATCCTACCTATCCTGATGCCACTGAAGCCTGTGGGGATTGCCATGATGAGATTAATAAGAATTACACAAAGAGTCTTCATGTGAGCCTAAGGCCTTATAAGCTAATAATTGACAAAAGGGCCTCTACTGATGCCGCCATCCGCAACAAAGTGGAATCCGCAATGAATAGCCATTGTTTTCACTGCCACAGCAGTTGTGGCCAATGTCACATAAGTAGACCGGATTCCGTTGAAGGTGGGCTTTTGGATGGTCACCTCTATCAGAAAAAGCCGCCCATGCAAGAGGTATGCACTGCCTGTCATGGAAGCAGGGTAAAGAAGGAATACCTTGGTGAGAATGAGGGTGTCCTGCCGGATATTCACAGGGAAAGGTACATGAAATGTGAAAGGTGCCATACTGGTCAGGAGATGCATGGTGATGGAGAGGATTACGCAAGCAGATACGCTGTTGAAAATGGGCCAAGATGTATCGATTGTCACAAGGGGATCTATAAAAGAGAGGCAGCCAATGTGATAACCCATAGGATTCACAAGGATGAGGCAAGCTGTCATGTCTGTCATGCCCAGCCCTATAAGAATTGTTCCTCCTGCCATGTGGGCAAGGATAAAGATGGACTTACCTTCTATAAGACAAAGGCCTCATGGCTTGATTTTAAGATCGGGCTAAATCCGTTGAAATCAGGGAAGAGACCTGAGAAATTTGTTACCTTAAGGCATGTACCCATTGATAGGGGGACCTTTGACTTTTACCTAAAGGATGCCTTAAGCAACTTTGACAGCTTGCCTACATGGAAATTTGCGACACCTCATAATATCAGAAAAAAGACACCACAGAACTCACACTGTAATGCCTGTCACGGGAATGAGGCCCTTTTCCTGCTAGAAAAGGATGTAGGGGATAAAGAGAAAGAGGCCAACAAGGCCGTTGTAGTTCCCGCTAATCTGATTCCAAGGAGACAAAAGTGGCAACCGAGATAGGACAGAGACTAAAACTTTTGGAGTTCTTGCTTAAAGATTAAAAACAAGGAGGATGTCTTATGAAAAGAAGGGATTTGACTCTTATAGTTGCCTTGATAATAGGTGTTGCCTTTAGCGCACCCTTGGCATTTGCTGAGGATATGACAGCTAAAGACCTGGTGGAAGAGGCAAGGGAGAGGATTGTTACGATCTCCGTAGCTGATGCCAAGGCCATGTTTGATAAAGGTGGGGTCCTATTCCTTGATGTCCGGACGGAAAAGGAATACAAGAAGGGTCACATTCCTGGCGCAATGAATATCCCCAGGGGTCTGCTTGAGTTTAGGATCGCAAAGATGATCCCTGATAGGAATGCATCAATTGTAGTGTATTGCAGGATTGGTGCCAGGTCGTCCCTTGCGACCTATACCCTTGTTAGGATGGGCTATAGGAATGTGAAGAATATGGATGGCGGCTGGAGGGCCTGGGCAAAGGCGGGTTATCCGGTTGAGTAAGAGAACCGAAAAAGGCCGCCTCGTGAACCCTCCTTTACATAGAAAGGACAGACAAGATGTCCGTGGTATCCATTGTTAGGCTTCAAGATGATGATGTGGGAGGTGCTATCAAAAAGTCCGTTGCATTGACTCGGAGTTTTGAATGCGTGGAGTTGGAAGGCTCAAGGGTTCTCATAAAGCCCAATGTGGTAAAGCCCGTAAGATCGGGTTCGGGAATAGTAACCGATGCGCGTCTAATAGAAGCGGTAACAAAACTAGTCTTAGAGAAAGGTCCAAGGGAGGTCGTAATTGGAGAAGGTTCTTCAGTGGGATATGATTTTCCAGATCGCGTGGATTCCATGCACTGTATGCAAGTGGCAGGCGTCTTGGAAGTTGCTGAGAAATTCGGAGTAAAGGTCGTTGACCTGAACCGTGATAAGCAGGTAGAGGTGAAGGTGCCCCATGCCTTCGTGATGGAAACCTTTGCCATTGCCAAGACAGCTTGGGAGGCGGATGTAATCCTCTCACTGCCCGTTATCAAAACGCATGTACGCACGGGGATCACATGCGGGCTCAAGAACATGAAGGGTGTCTTGCCAGGGGAAGAGAAAAAACGGACTCATCGATGTGGATTAGATAGGGCAATTGTTGATCTAAACCGTGTGGTGAAGCCAAAGATCACTATAGTTGATGGGATTATCGGGGCACAGGGCACCAACTTTGATGAGGCTGATCGAGTGCCCTTAAATTTGATTCTTGCCGGCCATGACGTGGTGGCAGTTGATGCAGTTTGTGCCGCTGTCGCGGGATTTGACGTCAGAGAAATTTTTCACCTCCAACTGGCAGCTGAGGCAAGGCTTGGCATTGCCGACCTGAATCTCATTGAGGTTCGTGGGGAAAAGATAGAGGCTGTTAGACATCCGTTTATCACATTTCTGCAGGCAGCGCAGCATCTATATGGAGGTGCAAACATAGTTGAAAAGGCCAGCTGCACTGGATGCATGGGAGAACTGGTGAGTACATTTATCTATCTTAAAGAGGCGGGGTTTCATGACAGATTGCCCAATTTGACATTAATCATGGGAAGTCCCGATAAGATACCTCCTTCAAATGAACCTACTGTTGTGCTTGGCAGATGCGCTCGGAAATATAAGAAGTTGGGTGTCTTTGTGCCAGGATGCCCACCGCACGGCATAAAGATTACCGATGAGGTATGTGGGGTGTTGAATTTAGATAAGGAGATCGTACATCAATCAATTGTCGAGCTGCATAGCCTTTAGGAGTCCGGTTCACAGTGAGTTGAGGTTTCAGGATGGTGAAGAAGATATCTTCATTTTTTGATGGGATACTAGACCGGATCTTTTCGGTAACAGGGGCAGCTGTCTTTTCACAGATTCCCGAGTTTATTCAACAGTATATTCAGCGATTGGGCGGACATGCTGATGAGGCACAACACCAGGTAGAGCTAATAAGAGAGGCGGCCCAGTCATCCGGACAAACATTGAGGACCTACATTGAGATATTCATCACGCATACAGATCCAAGCATAGTACAGCAGGGGCAATTGATTCAAAGGACAATTGAGAGGGCCAAGGAGTTAACAGAGGCCCTCCAGGCTATTAAGGCTGCCTCTGTTCTTGCCAGGCCTTTTGTCTTCTTGGCAAAAATCAAATACCCCATTGCAAGGACCGCCTTAGAGGATTTTCAACCAGCCATTCCTATAACCTTGGAAGGTCTGATATATGCCTTTATCGGGCTTTGTTTCGGTTTGGCCTTTTATCAGTTTGTTCTAAAGCTCCCAATCAGGCTTATCAAAAGGAAAAGGAAATATGCCCTCATAGGAGACACTATCAGGGGTTGAATCAAGCACGGTTAATAAGGAGCGTATTTAGCAAATGGATGGTATTAGCTCGCCACTTAAGGGTTGAAGAAGCCCGTGGCCTCCTATCCCGGTTTTGAGGAGGACCTTTCCCGGGTTGTCTTTCACGGTCCTGCCGATTATTACTGCATCCCTGCCCAGGGGGTTTACCTTCATCGCCTCAAGGACCCTTTCCGCCTCCTTTTGAGGGATAAAGGCAACGAGCTTTCCTTCATTGGCCAGATATAAAGGATCAAATCCGAGCAGGGCACATACCCCTCTTACCTCTTCCCTTAACTTTATCTTCTCCTCTTCTATGACAATCCCCACGTTTGAGGCATTTGCGATCTCCCAAAGCACAGTGGCAAGCCCTCCCCGGGTTGGGTCCCTGAAATATTTTTTATGAAAAGGACTTTGCTGGGATCTTTCAGATATTCTACAAAGATATGGTCTGTAAATCTCGCATTATGTTCAGCGATCGTTTCAGCACCTAAAGACCCCCTTCACACGAACTCATCCTATAGTCAGTTAAAAACCGTTTTTTATTGACAGATATACCACAATGTGGTATTTGAACTGAGGGCTACTTTGTATAGATTTTCAAAAAAACTCTAAGAGGTACCTATGGACAGAAAAGAATTCATCCATTTCCGTAAAAGCCTGAACAAGACACAGAAACAACTGGCCGAACTTTTGGGCACCTCTCTAAAGGCTGTCCATAGCTATGAGCAGGGATGGCGAGCCGTGCCGGGTTATATAGAGCGACAGTCCCTTTTTTTGGTCTCCATGAAACTAAGGACCAGTAAATGGAATAAGTCGTGCTGGACAATAAAAAAGTGCCCCCTCGAACAAAGGAAAAGGTGCCCAGCGTGGGAATTTCGAGCCGGTGATCTGTGCTGGTTTATCAACGGAACCATCTGTGAAGGAACCGTACAAAGGAATTGGAATGAAAAGATGAGTATTTGCAGGAGTTGTGAGGTGCTTCAGCCTTTGCTGAATCCTCAAGCGGGTCAATCACCGTGAAGAGATGATCCATCTTGCACCCTAGCACACAATCTTGGATAAAGACCATCTGTCATTTCAGTTCCGAGTACCTTGTTCTTCTTTAGGTATGGAGTATTTTGGAAACGATGTCAGAAGCCGTTGCTGTTCTCACGGTTTGTTGGGCTGCCCTATTTACCTCCTTTTCAGCCCGTTTAAGTTGGCCCAAAAAGGTGCTGTATTCTTCCCAAGTCCCATAGGCATTTTTCATCATAGAGTTATAATCGTAATAGTCCACCCTGAATAACGGCTGGCGCTGTTTCCGAAAGGCGATATCTCAAAGAAAGATCCCACTCGGCCTCGCAGTGGCCAAAATTTTCAGGGTTTACTCCTCAAAGGTAATAGGAATTTCCAACATGGCTTCTAAACCCTGAAATTTTGGCCATATCCCCCTATATCTATAGATATCGCCTGGAGGAAACTGCCGCAGCCCAGCTAAAAAAGCACTGATGAACTGTTACCGAGATTAAAGACTATTGCTATTAATCTCCACCTTAGACCGGCCCCGAAAACTTTCAATTTCATTTCGAAATCTGCAATCCTAGCCTCGCATCTGTGATTAATATTCGTGCAATTTAGAAATCACCTTAATCGGTATTATTAAAACTAATTTGGTTAGCATTAAGCTCACTGCTCTTAAGCTGTCTCTTTGGCCAATAAAGTTAAAAAAAGGAAGGTTCTGGCAGGGTGGCAGAGATGAATAGATCAATAGTGCCATATGTTGCGACAGCTTTTTCCTGTGTTAGCTTAATGAAAATGTCCCCTCTCTGACTTGAAGCTCCCGAGCCGCTCCCCAGACCATGTAGGCTAACTAAGGATCAAAGGGCCCTAACGGCAGTTCAAGTCTATAGTGCCTATCCCTTAGTTGGCTTTCGTATGTTTGATCCGGGAACCAAAGTTGAGGGGCAATTACTACTACCGTGGCCGGCTGGAAACGCTCACAGGCGGATTCGTAAGATCGTGGAGTGCCGTTTGGCGCCATCTTTAAAGGGTAACCAATGAAGATGAGGTGAGCAGGCTGAGTTCTTCGCTGCTCAGCATTCTGTCGCTAGCTATTAATTTCGAAGATTTTTCCGGCCTCAGACCTCCTTATCCTCTCCGTGGCTTTTTCCATTTTGGAAACGAGGTCAGAAGCTGTTGCTACCCTAACGGTTTGTTGGGCTGCCCTATTTACCTCCTTTTCAGCCCGTCTAATTTGCTCCAAAAAGGCGCTGTATTCTTCCCAAGTCCTATAGGCATTTTTCATCATAGAGTTATAGTCTTTGCCTTCAGCCTGGAGAAGTGTCCGATAGTGCTCTATAAGCAGTTCTATCTCTTTCATTTGCCTCTGGCGAATCTTTTGCGAGTAGATTCCCTTTTTGTCGGCAGCGAGTATATTTCGGGTTTTTTCCTTAATTCGAGCCATTGCCTGTTGCCTGCTCTGGCCTTTCTTGACCGTGTCAAAGGCTGCTTCCAGAGCCAGCTTTTTGGTGAACAGAAAATTCAGGGTAAATACTTCTCTGGTCCTCTTATATCTAAGAAAATTATGAATAAATACAAGGGGTATCATCATCTCCCATACCGTTAACGGTTTTGATTCTATCACGGCTGACGCCACGGCTTTTGCCAATGAACGTTCCCGGGAGAGAATACTCTCATACTTTGTGTCAAGAACGGTGGGCAAAATCTTTCTCATATCTGAGCCCTCTTCACTCCAAGAATATTATGTCGCATAACACCAAATCTCTCGCCATGTCAATAGCCCCTTGCCCGCAAAGAGGGGTAGTTGTAGGAATTTAGAAACGTCTAATTAGGGTACCTTATAGGACCAATAAAACAAGCCACCACCTCAGGTGGTGGTAATTTGACAAAGATAGACCCTGCCCTCCTATATTGGCTTTGACAGATGACCTTTTGACGAGATGTCGAAGCGGGACTAATGTTTACATAGAGTCTCGTTTGAATTATAGTCTTCAGATAAAGACGATATCCTGAGAAAGAAAGTGCCCCTACTAAAGATCATTCAAATTGAAGTAACTACAGCTTGCCAGTTGCGCTGTGTGTTTTGTCCCCATACAGTCATGGCAAAAGAGTGGGTCAGGACTCACATGTCCTGGGAGACGTTTTCTTCCCTATTGCCCTTTGTTCGGCGTACGGAGCTCGTGCATCTGCAAGGGTGGGGTGAGCCACTCCTTCATCCCCACCTCTGGGACATGACGGTCGCTATTAAGGAAAGGCATGGGCGGGTGAGCTTGACCACCAATGCCTTGCTTCTTGATGAATCCGTTGCTAAGGAGGCTTGCAGGGTAGGCCTTAACCTGGTGGCGGTCTCGGTAGCCGGTGCTCGAGCAGAAACCAATGACTCCTTACGGGAAGGCTCTCGGCTTGAACGGATCTGCGCCAACGTCTCTTATCTGTGCCAGCTCAAGCCCCGCCCAAAAGTACACCTCGTCATGCAGATGATGAAGTCCAACATGGACAAGTTGCCGGAACTGGTGACCTTGGCTGCCGGGTTAGGGGTTGACGAGGTGATTGCTCCAAACCTCGATTATGCCCCGACGGGCGAAGTGGATGGCCTTAGGGCCTTTGACCGTTCCACTAGTAATGACTATACTAAATTGACAGAGGAGGCCACCCGCAGGGGCAAAGAGCTGGGTATAAGAGTCCACATTTACCCCTTGAGCCCGCGGGATGACGTTCTGACTTGTGATGCCGATCCGGTTCACAATGTGTGGATTTCCGTATCAGGGGAGGTGGCGCCATGTCCTTACCTGGCCTTACCCCTACGTGGTCAATTCCCCAGGCTTTTCTGGGGAAAGTGTGAACACCTCCAACGTCTCACTTTCGGGAATGTTACGACAGGGCTTGACCGGGTATTGAACGGTCAGACGGCTCGCTCCTTTAGGGAAGCCTTTTCCCGTCGCCTGCTGGTGGACAGATTGGGTGCATTAGCCAAAGTCGAAGCATTCTTAGTACACAGGGCTAAATCGTTAACTCAGATGGCATGCAAGGAAAGATCATCTGAGCTTCCCCCGGCACCAGATATTTGTCGCAATTGCTACAAGCTATATGGCCTCTGATGCAATGAAAGGGGGCAAGGCCTCACCTTCTTCCCTTGACGTTAGTCTGGCAGGATCGGTGGTGTGAATAGCTTTCCGGACCAGAGGATCCAGGCGATCAGTAACGTCCAGATCGCATTCATTATCTGGGCAACCCAGTAGGCGATGGCCGGTCTGCCGCCGCCGACCGTAAGCAACTCCTTAATCCTGGTTTCCAGTCCGATGCACACGAAACAGAGGGCGAAGAACCAGCTACGATAGGATTTACACACCTTACCGATTGACTTCGCTGCCTTTGTCCCCATGCTTGGCTCGATCAAGAAGGAGATGATGAGTGAGGCCACCACAAACCCGACGATGAACTTGGGGAACCGGTACCAGATTTCCACGAATGAAGGCCTCTCTGCGCCTTCCTTTACATCCAGACTCAGGGTAGCCCAGAGGGCCATG
>CP070660.1:1477257-1480110 GCA_020355145.1 Deltaproteobacteria bacterium | reverse complement strand
GGTCAATCGTTGCCGTACCTCCATCTATTACCTTGACCTCGGGTGGCAGCTCCCTTTTCGCCAGTTCTCTCACTACGTGGATGCCGACCCCTTCGTCTTTGAGGATCAGATTTCCTATGCCAACGATGACCGCACGGTTCCTCATGGCCCGAGGAGATCCTCTAGCCTTTTCCTCCTCACCCACTTCTCTCCTTTCCATCAAGCCCTTGAACCAAAAATCACACCTCTTTGAGCGTGGGGGGTGATTCTACATCACTTATTTGCCGCTTCAAATGAAGGGAGTTCGGCAATAGGAGAACAGCAAGGACCGAATGGGGGAGCAAGGTTTCTGGAACAAATCAACAAAATACGTCACCGTATTTGCGGATCGAAGCACTAAGCCTTTGGAAAGGCAAGGATAAACTCTGTGCCCTTTCCTTTATCACTTTTCACTCTTATGGAACCCCCAAGCGTTTCCACTACTTTTTTAACAAAATGCAAACCTAACCCCTTCCCATAGGGATCAATCTTTTTAGCTTCCTTTGTCCGAAAGGATTCCTCAAATATCTTAGGAATATCATCCTCGGGTATTCCGATCCCTGTATCTTTAACCCTAAGGATCAGGTGGCTTTCTGATGTGCTAGGTTCCAAAAGGATACTTCCTCCGCTAGGGGTATATTTGATAGCATTGGTTATCAGATTATTGAGGATCTTCTCCATCTCGTCCTCGGTTCCCATCAAGATAAGGTCTTCATCCGGCAAAGCACCAGTTAGGTTTAATCCTTTTTCCTGAGCACTTGCCTTAAACAGGTCAACTGCCCTTTGTATCTGTTCCTTTATTGACAGAGGGACCTGTTTAACATCCGGTCTCCGTGATTGCCACTGGTATATATCCAACAGTCCTCCGGAGATCTCCATGACGGAATCTATTCGTTTGTATATCCGACTAATCAACTCTCGCTGCTTTTCAACTAGAGAGCCCACATATCCTTTAAGCATGACATCAACAATACTTTGAATGGCCATTAATGGCCCTTTCAACTCATGAGTCATTGACATAATGAATTCGCTTTTTGCCTCATCTTGTCTCTCAAGGGCATCTTGAATTTTTGCATTTTCTATAAAAATAGCCGCCTGGCTGGATAAGGCAGAAAGAAAGCCGCGTTCATACTGGCTGAAGTATCTTCTCTTATCAGTATACAGTCGAAGCGTACCAATAAGCCTTTCCCTTCCCTTCAAGGGAAAGGCTAACATGCTTACAATGCCCTCTTTCCGGGCCTCTTCAGGATATTGTACCGCTGGATCAGTAGAGGCATCCAAAACAAAGTGCGGCTCTCCTTCTAATGCCTTTACCAGGCTCTTATCAGCATCCACCGGTCCCTTATTCAAGTAAGCCTCACTTAGCCCAGTTGCAGATGCTAATTCCAACCGGTTTGTTTTTTCATCTATTAACCGGATAGCAACGCCTTTTACCCCCATGACCTCCATAATACTCTTGCAAATAAAGTCAAGTCTTGGAGAAAGCCCAAGAGTAGAGCTGATACCCCTGTAAAGCTGATTTAGTGATCTAAGCTCTTTATTGTCCTGTTCAAGCTTATGTTGAATCGCCTTAACTCCTCTTAGTCTCTCCCTTAAGCGCTCAAGCAGTAGTGCTACAAAAGAGCTCGAGATATAAAGTACGGCTGTGAAAAAGAAGAGAAGCAGCAAAACAAAGAAAGGGTTCTTTTGTACATCCCTGGATATGAACGATGCACCGTAGATATGGGAAATAACTCCTCCCAACTCCATTAGTGCTAATAGGTTAATCGTCAGAGCAATTAAGGTATTATATAATAAACAGACCCACCTCTTCAGCAAAACCCCGCTCAAAACCACATGAAAAAGCAAGTAGAACAGAAGAGGGCTTGCGATCCCCCCGGTGTAATGGAAGAGAAGGGTAAGAAAGATCCAGTCAATAGCAAGCTGGAAATAGGTGAATCTATCAGCAAGCTTTGAATCTAAATGCGTATCTTTTTTCTTCTTGATAACAAAGAAATAATAATGCAAAGGGGCATTGAGCAGGACAAGTATGGCACAAAGCAAGAGGACGGTAAGATTTGGGATCTGCAGGTGAATGAGCTGGTTTCCTGTCAGGGTGGCCAGGATGACCACTCCCACGAGGAGCCATCTTAAAAGGATCCACCACCTTTGTTTCGAAAGAGGATCCTCACCGCCTATTTCGTGGAAAAAGGCCCCTGTTCTCTGAGGGGCGGGATTTCCCGTGGAGGTTGTCAGTTTCTCTAAATCAATTTTTTCACCCTTTCCAGTAAGGCCTCGAGCCGGATCGGCTTCTCCATGAATGCGTCCACCGGCAGATAGTCTTTGTCAGCTTCAGGAGAGAATTTCATATGGGTTTTTTGAGATATGCCGGTGAGCATGAGAATAGGGATATTGGAGTATTCCTTATATTCGGACTGTGGATCGGGGTTTCTGAGCTGGTATGAAACCTGAAATCCTTCTGTTATGGTGTCCATCATCACGTCAAGGATAATGAGATCTGGGTGAATCTCCTTTACTAGCCTGAGACCCTCGGTACCATTTTCAGCACCGTATACCTCGTAATTGTTGGCCGTTAAGGTAATCCTGATGCTCTCAACCAAATCAGGGTCATCATCAATAACGAGAACCTTTGGTTTTTCCATCCTTCTTCTCCTCCTGTCTTTTTACTCTCTTTTAAAGGAAAATGCAATGGACAGAGCAGGAAATACAGGGGTCATAAGCCCTGACAAGCATCTCCGCCATGAGCTCTATCTCTTTTTGTGGATGGTTTGTGATCTGAGGGACCAAAACTTCCATGTCTTTCTGAATATTCCCATGGTTCTGGTTAGTGGGTAT
>CP070660.1:1469642-1477157 GCA_020355145.1 Deltaproteobacteria bacterium | reverse complement strand
GGAGAAGGGAATGACCATTGTCTTACCCGATTAGGCTGCCAGCTCGGTTCAGGGAAATGAGACAAACAGCACTCACGATTATTATTTTTTCCCATGCCCCAGTATCCGACAGATGAGGCCTTTGAGCAGACTGGTTTGGGTTCAGGTTACCCTTTGACTCCGTATATAGCAGACAGTTTAGATAGGCTGGGGTCCATCAGGAGCATTGCATATTTCAGTCGTTAATCGATAAGATGCGGTGATGGAGAAGGCGTCTGATTCAGTTAGTACTCTGCACCCAGTTGCGTCTGAATTAATCAGCACCCCTTTGGCCATTTTTACAGACACCCCTACACCAATTCGTTCCTCAGTCAGATCAAATCAAAGGCCTGTTATTTATAAGAGATGCCATTCTTCCGGAAAGGCTTAACCTACCTGCCGTGACAGGACACCCTGTTTCGTGCCATTTCGCCTTTTGCGTTTACCTCCGTAACCCTTCATCCTGCCTTTAGCGTTGCTTTTTGAGCCTTAAATGGCTTATTCTGTTCTTCAAAAAGCTATCTGGGAATCTTTCAAAAGGGTATGAAAACGAAGCAAAAGAATGGTAATTCTTGAGGGATAGTGATAACAGCAAAGGATTTGGAAATTCCCATTCAGAACTATATCAATCGCTTAAGAAGTCGCTTCCCAATTCATTATGAATAAATATGATGCACCTTTTCGCTCAATTGGGATTCTATCCTTTTTTTGTGTACAAGCCACATTTAGCCGACAGTGATTTAGAATAGGGGGAACAATGGAGGGAAACCGTATTTGTGAGCTTATGGGCATTCGTTATCCAATCGTCCAGGCGCCCATGAACTGGGTGAGCGGCGCTAACCTCGCGGCAGCAGTGTCGCTTGCAGGGGGGCTGGGCACCCTGGGACCCAATGCCGGGGCTGACAGTATTACCACTGATGTGGAGCTTGCCGGCAAAAGAATGCGGGACCAGATCAGAAAAGTGAAAGGGCTTACCGAGGAGCCCTTCGCGGTAAACATAGCCGTAGGGATCGGAGAACATCGAAAATACTCTCAAAGGATAGTGGAGGTAGTTATAGAAGAGGAAGTCCCAGTTGCTATCGTTTCTGTGGGAAGGCCGGACGTTTATGCCGATGTGCTCAAGAATGCCGGGATAAAGGTTTTACATGCCATTTCGACTGCGCGACACGCCAAAAAGGCAGAAGAGTGTGGAGTGGATGCCGTGATCTGCGAGGGTTTTGAAGCCGGGGGGCACAAGGGCTTCACTGAGCTGACCACCTTTGTCCTGACCCCCATGGTGGCCGATGCGGTGAAGATACCGGTCATAGCGGGTGGAGGTATTGGCGACGCCAGGGGCGTGCTGGCTGCCTTGGCTCTGGGTGCAGACGGGGCCTATATGGGGACCCGCTTTATGGTTACCAAGGAATCGGACAGTCACCCCCGCGTAAAAGAGTCCGTAGTCAAGGGAGAAGATGCCTGTACCGTAACTTTGCCCAAGGACTTTATGCTGGCTCGAGACCTGAGCAATGCATTTACAAAGCGATATCTGGGGATGCGGACAGCAGGTGTCTCCCCTCAAGAATTGAATGATTACTTGAATGCACATTCCCCGTATTATGGCCAGCATCTGGGTGATGTGGAAGGTGCTGAGGTATGCTGTGGACAGGTTGCCGGGTTGATAGAGAGTGTGAAGGGTGCGCAGGAAATCCTAGAGGATATCGCAAAAGAGATAAACACCTGCTTCAAAGATCTTAAAAAAAAGATGAACGAGTTCCTGTAAATACCGAATGAAGGGTCCTTTTAGATGATTGTATTACGAGAAAGGAATCAATGACTATCTGGCCAAGTTGTTCAGGGTTCTAGGGAGCGCAAGGGCGAGCGGAGAATATTGTTAAAAGAATATCTTTGACAGCTTGGAATGACCTACCCTGTTAAATAGTGGGCTTATTAGATCTGCCTTGTTTTCATTGTCAGTGGTTATTCCTAAGAATCCCGGGAGACGGAATTTCGCCATTTGACAGGGTAAACGGCCATGTGCTCTCACACACCCACCAAGGGAGAGTTCCGCAGGAATGCGGGATTCGTTATTATGGCTATTACCGTATGAAATTCCAAACTATCCCATCATAGGTCTCAATAACCTGGACAAGTCTCAAAAGAGAAAATTACGATTAGCTTTTTCAAGGATTTATAAAAAGACTAATTGATAATGTCTTTAAAGAATACGGGTCCGAGTCTTCAGACAGGGTATCTCTTAAGAAGATGAAAGAAGATATCTACCCACACAACTTAGCTAAGACATTTCTTCAATCACTGTCACGTACCTTGAGGGGGGTCGGCGAGGCAGAGGAAAAGACAGGGCAATGGATCGACTATTACAACTACCGCCGCACCCATATGGGTATTGGATGAGAAGATTTCTCAACGCCCTGCTTGTTACGTATCCCTCGTGATTTATTTGAATACCATCCATAGTAGCGTCCCATCTGAAATGATTTCTCGGGGATATGCTGTGGGCTGCTTCTTTTCAGGAAAGTGCTGTTATCTCTATCTTTGCTTGAAATTACACTTTACATTACATTTTTTGCCACTATTTAATCTTCTTGATACTTATCTTCTTCTAGGGCAATTGTGTTGAATACAAGATGAATTCGATAGTTCGGACTCAAGTGGGATTATCACATATTTCGATCGCAAATAGCTGGCTCCAACAAAGCAGCCTAGCTTTCAATAATAACATAGTAACCCTTAAACGGCTCTTAACTGACTCCTAAATGGCAATTCAAACCATATCCCCGAGAGGATCTAAATATCATAGCTTTGGTTGTGATTTTTTCTTAAACAGTGTATAAGATCTTCGGCCAAGCTCATTAACCAGATTTGACTTTTTAGTCTTTAAAACCTAGCCTATTTTGCGACATAGCCCCTCCCCCTATTTTACTAATTACATTTTGGCATGAACTGTGCATAACTTTAAATAATAATCTGGGGCTTTAGTCGAAGACTTTTTCCCGAAGTGGTTACGAAATTAGACCTATTTCATGAAAAACCTCCTTGCACCTAATAACGGTCAAAACTTTTTCAGGCATTTTATTAAGATTCCTCCTGATATATTACAATATATTGTGGTAATGTTAAAAATTACCCCTATATATCTATAAATTGTGGTAATTTTATTTAATTTATTAAAAATACTTGACAAATTAACGCATATATGTAGTAATGAAATAGACTTTTCTTATTTTATTTGTTGATTAAATCTTACTCTTGGAGGGATAGGTAGTGGGCCAAAATACGGTAAAGAAAATAAGAGAAGAACTTCTACTAAGTAAGGCGGAACTGGCCAGAAAAGCTGGTGTATCTCCGCTAACAATCGACAGGATTGAAAAAGGTAAGGATTGTAGGATGGAGACAAAAAGAAAAATTATTCTGGCCCTCGGCTGTGAACTAGGCGACAAAGATAAGATCTTTACTGATGATAGATAAATCTTCAAGAAATTAACCCTGGGATGCCTGTACCAAAAAAACATCAATTAATTGGGATCGATATTGGATCCCATTCTATCAAGGTTGCAGAGATTGAGGATAGTAAAAAGGGGATGATCCTAAAAAATTTCGGCATGATAGGGCTCCCCGAAAACGCTATTGTGGAAGGCTCTATAAAGGAAATGGAAATAGTCTCTGCCGCCCTAAAGAACCTCCTCGATAACCTACAGATTAAAAACAAAAACGTAGCCACTTCTATCTCTGGCTACTCGGTCATTGTCAAGAAGATTACAATCCCCGAAAAGGAGGAGAAAGACTTAGAGGAAAGTATCCAGAGTGAATCAGAGCAATACATCCCTTTTGACATCAATGACGTGAATTTGGATTTTCAGATCCTTCCCTCGGAGTCCGAGAAAGAAGAAACAGAGGATGAGGAGAAGGAAGAGTTGATGGATGTCCTCTTGGTAGCTGCAAAGAAGGATATCGTTGAAGAATACATAAGTCTCCTTCACTTAACAGAGCTTAATCCCATTGTCCTGGATATAGATCCATTCGCCCTACAAAATGCCTTCGAAATCAGCAATCATGAACAATCTGGCTGCCACGCCCTGGTACATATCGGTGCTCAGCAATTAACTATAAACGTTATTAAAGAGGGTATCTCTATATTCACCAGGGATTCCCCTCACGGTGGTGCCCAAATCACAAGTGAGATACAAGAAAGTTTGGATATCTCTTATCGAGAAGCGGAAAGCGTAAAATTGGGCGCTAAACCAATAGAAACAGACCAGAGGCCTGCAATTGAAGAGATATTTTCCTCAACGGTTACAAAATGGGCTCAAGAGATAAAGAGGGCCCTTGATTTCGTGGCGACTACCTTTACAGACATAAAGGTTGAAAATATCTTACTTAGTGGAGGGGCATCCCTGCTTCCAGGATTAGGTAAATATATTGGCCTGGAGACAGGTCTAAAGACTGAGATGCTAAATCCCTTTTCTAATCTGGAGATAAAGGAAAAATTATTCGATATAGGGTACCTAAATTACTCTGCCCCCATGGCTGTTATCTCCATTGGCCTTGCATTGCGGAGTATAGGTGATAGATGATCAAGATTAATCTCCTCCCTTTCAGGGCTGCCAGGATAAAAGAAAAGATAAAGCTACACGTATTTATTTATATCGGCTGTTCTTTAATCCTTATCCTGGCAATGACCTGGTTCTATTTCGATTATAGCACCAAGCTAAAAGACTTAAGAAAAAAGCAAGATAAATTAGAGAAAGAACTGGCCTCCTATAAGGATATCACCGACAAGATAAAGGAGCTGGAGAAAAATAAAGCTGAGGTTAAAGTTAAATTAGAGAAAATAAATGAATTAGAAAAGGTCAAAACCGGGCCAGTTAAGCTCTTGGATGATATAGGCATGAGTGTACCAAAGGATAAGCTATGGCTTACCGCCCTTAAAGAAAATAAGGGAACTCTTGTCTTAGAAGGAACAGCAATGGATAACGAAACAGTTGCAGATTTTATGAATAGATTGAAAGGTACAGAGAGTGTAAAGTCCGTTGAATTAGTCAGGACAAAGCAAAAGGAGATAAAGGAGCTTAATCTGAATCTAAAGGATTTCGCCCTAAGCTGTAAGACCTATGCCTTTAAAGAACAACCACCCCCAAAAGCAAAGAAAAAGAAAGGAAGAAGATAGGGCTCATGGCAGTCGATCTAGATGCCTATTTTGATAAGATCTCCAAATTAAGGATGCTACATAGGGTCCTAATCTTTGCAGGGACGGTTTTTCTCCTTATAGGCCTATTTGCTGGGCTCATATACATCCCAAAAACAAGGGATATAGCTACTATAAAATCCAACCTGGATGATTTAGAAGTGAAGATCGCAAATGCCAGAAAAAAGGCCGGAAAAAAAGAAAGGCTTGAAGCCGAGCATGACAAGGCACAAGGCGATTTGAGATTAGCCCTCACGCTCTTGCCTTCTACTAGTGAAATCCCTAAACTATTAAAGAGTATCACCAAAGCTGGAAATGATTCTAATCTAGAATTCCTCCTGTTTAGTCCAGAAAAAGAGGTTCCGAAAGAGGAATTGTATATAGAGATACCTGTAAGCATACAGGTAAAAGGGGGCTATCACGATGTTGCCATGTTCTTTGACAAGATAGGAAAAATGGAACGGATTGTTAACGTCGTCAATGTCAATATTGTCCCAATTAAACCGAATAGCACCACCCTTAAAACCACCTGTAAGGCATTAACCTACAGGTTCAAAGAGAGAAAAAAGCCCGAAGGTGAGCGAAAAAAAAAGAAATAGCATGATCTTATCCTTACTATTTAGTATCTCGGCCATTCCCATCTTTTTGGGAATAACTACCGCTCAGACCGAGAAAAAGGCCATTTTTAAGATTCCAAAAGATACGAAAAAGATCACCGAGGCATCTGAAAAACCTACAGAAGGAGAGACCAAGGCTGAAGAGATCGAAACCCAGGCTAAAGAAGATGAGGCAAAAGTGGGTTATTCTTATGATCCTACCAATAAGGTAGATCCCTTCAAGTCCTTTATCGTAGTAAAAAAGGAGTTAGAAGAAGAGAAGGAAAAACCCAAAACCTATCTTGAGACCCTTGACATCTCCCAGGTGACCCTCTCTGCCATAGTATTAACTGATAAGGGAAATTGGGCCCTTGTTCGGGACTCAAGAGGTGACGGTCATGTAATTAAACCAGGCACCTCTATAGGAAGAAGGGGGGGGCAAGTCATTAAGATCCTGGAGAAAGAGGTTATTGTTAGGGAGTATTATGCGGATATCAGAGGTCGTGAAAAAATACCAAGGGATACCTCCATGAAGCTCCCATCTGTAGATTAGTCTAAAAAGGAAACATAAATTTAAGGAGAGTTTGCATATTGGGCAATAAAGGTATGAGAAAAGGAAATATTATCTTTCTGTTGATCACATTCGGCTTAATCTATCTTATGTTTAGCTGCGCCCCAGCACCTACAAAAAAAGAGGTAGCAGGTATTACAGAGGAGGCGCCTGCTCAGATCGAATCAATAAACGTCATTTCTGGCCCCAATGATAAAGAAACAACAATTGAGATAACCAGCTCAAGACCAGTCCCCTATGCAGCCTTTAAGCTTGTTCAACCATTACGCCTAATAGTGGATATAGATGCACTCCAGGCTAAGGGATTGACCGAAGTGCCTATCAATGCCAAGATCGTAGAGAATATCCGTTTTGAAAGTATTAAGGATAGGCCTACGGCTACCCGTGTTATTGCCGCCCTATCCCAGGATGCAGAATACAACGTGCAGAAAAAGGATAGAAAAATAAGGGTCTTGCTTCTTACCAAAAAGAGTGGTGAAGAAGGGGAAAAGCAAGTTTTGGCTACCAAAGAGGAGGAAATAGCACCCGAAGAACCTCGACTATTCTTTTCACCAGGCAAAACAAAACTGAATCAGATACTTGGAATTGATTTCTTCATGCTACCCAAAGACAAATCAAGGGTTACTGTCACCACCAGCAAAAAGGCGGAGTATGAATTAACTCCGAAGAGTGCCCTTAGCTTGCTATTGGAGATAAAGGAGGCTACCATCCCTCCTGAACTAAGCCGATATATAGATTCCTCCCAATTTAAAGGTGTAGTCAACCGGATTACACCTATTGTAAGGGCTGCGGAGAGGGAGGTTGCCCTGGAAATAGAATTAAGGGAGATGGTCCCTTACCACCTGATACAGGCTGATAAGGAAATAAGGTTAGATTTTAATAAGACCACTGTTAAACCCCCTACCAAAAAGATAACCCCGGCCACACTAACTAAGGCCCCTTTAAAACCAGAAGAAGTGCCCCCTGAGGTTAAACCTGAGATTGCCCCTGTTAGTCGTCCTATTGGCCCCCCCAAACCACCCGTAAAACGGTATAAGGGAGTCAAGATAACCCTTGATTTCGCCAATGCAGATATAAGAAACATCCTGAAATTGATAGGCGAGGTCAGCAAGCTAAATATAGTGTGGGGGCCTGAGGTGAAGGGTACG
>CP070660.1:1466581-1469542 GCA_020355145.1 Deltaproteobacteria bacterium | reverse complement strand
GAGAGGCCTAAAGATTCGTTCCCATGGCCCCACTGCGGAAATGATTAAGGCACTGGGTGGAACCCCTGTGGCATTCCCTATGCCTGAGTTATATCAAGCGCTGCAGAAAGGCGTTGTTCATGGTGGCATTTATCCTATGGAGGCAAATAAGGGATGGAAGCTGGCAGAGGTAACAAATTATGCCATTGCATGTTACCCCTCGGCTTATAGCTTGGGATTTTTTGTAGTCATGAACAAAGGCAAGTGGAACAACTTACCCTCAGATATAAGAAAGACTATAGAGAAAATTAATATGGAATGGATCCTCAAACATGGAGAAGCCTGGGATAAAGCAGATTATGAGGGTATTAGGTTTTTCATGAGCAAGAGGGGGAGGATGATAGGAGTTGATGATGCCGAGTCCGCACGATGGGTGGAAGCCGTTCAACCTGTAATTGACGAATATCGGAAGAATCTAAAGTCAAAGGGTCTACCTGGGGACGAGGTTATCAAATATGTACAGAAAAGACTGGAAGAAGCTCATGCAGGGAAGTTTGTAAGCAAGTATGCAACAAGTCAATAAATAATTTTTAATTTGATTATTGCCTTAGCTCCTTTTGATTAACCCCTAAAACATGTTAAGGCATGAGGACTTTGCAAAACCTGACAATATCCCTTGCCCAGAAGAGGGTGGGGCTTTTCGGAAGTGACTGGTGGGAGGGCGCTGTCTTTTCGCGACTTATAAGTGGGGGAAACCGCAGGTCCCGCTTGCGGGACAATGCGGAGGGGGCAAGACTCCCCCGCTGATAAGTCGCTGAAAAGACCAGCCCGGGAGCCTCGGAACTGACGGAAAGCCCCATCCTCGTGGTGATAAATGCAAAGTCTTAAGCATATATACGGAGCTAAGGAAATAATCAATATCAATTTTATTACAGATTAGTAATTGCTATACGTAACATTTTAGATACTGAGCTCAGATAAGAGTAAATGTGTAGATTAGGTGAAATATCTACTTATTGATCAAACGATTTGAACATGATGTATCGCATTCCCATAAGAAAGGCAAGGGCTTTGTTGAGCTTGCCTTTGGCAAATCATCGATGGGCAATTTACATCATTGCGCAGAAAAGTAGTAGGCATCCCAGGCGCCTTCCCAGTCAGAGCCATTTCTCAAGGTCCAATATACCTCTTGCCTGCTTCTATACCCTCAGCCTCCAGAAGGAAGAGTGCATCCCCAGCCTTTTCGAAAGGCATCCTATAGCCTTCTCGGTTTCCCGTAGCGTCTCCTCCGCTCGCTTGCGCTCATGGGGTTCCTTTTCTAACTCCTTGACCCTTTGTTCTAGGTTTTGATAGCTTGGCTTTTTAGGCATGATAACATTTTTGCGACTTCCACTAAGTCATACATTATGGGTGAATTTGAAGCAGGGTCAACCAACGTGTCAGATTCTTGACACCTGGTCACCATACCCTAAGGATACTTGACCATGTTATAGATTCAATCTGTCGGAGGTATGGAAATAGTCTGACTGAGGAAATGGAACGGTTAATATGGATTCGAGAACTTAGAGGCTGGCGCAGCAATCAGGGTGCCAAACCAGAGAGAATCCGGCACGCCGGGAGCCCCGGAACAGAAGAGAAGACCTCATGACCATCCTCCGCTATTCTTGGTTACGCATGATGCAAACAATAATATGCTTTCCGCGGTATAGATATGCGGGAATCATGCCAAAATGGGTGCGAGGATTGATTCTCTTTATTCTCGATATTGAGGCTTATTTGTGGAGGAATCTGGGGATTGGGGACGAATTTAGTTGAGAATCTATCAGTGTGTCAAATTATTGGCTATTAGGTGACTTCTTTCAGATTTCCCCTATCTCTGTCGCTGCATCCGTTGCCAGTTTTGGTTCGAACCCGTGTTGGGGTCAAAGCCTGAGTCCTGGCTGAACAGATAGGCAGATCACCAGGTGGTGAATAATTGATGGCATTTATTAGATCTTGTGGACCAGCTCGGACTTACCTCAGTTGAAGGTTCTTTTGCCGAAGGGTTCGACCTTTCTTTTCCAGGCTTTGATTTTCAAGGGAGCTGATGACCTGTCCCGCTATATTTAAAAGGATTTTCCGTTCCTCTTTTGAGAATACCTCCTGATCTAGCTTATCTGTCACAGTTAACACACCGATTACCTTTTTATTGACCATGATAGGCACCAAGAAAAATGCACCACCCTCGTAGTGATCAAACCTCTCTTCGAAAATATCGCTCTTGGCAATATTATCAAGGTACAAAGGGGCTCGATATTTGATAACCCATGCAGAGGGCGATTCCTCATCCAGAGGTTGCTTTACACCTATCAATTCAACATTAGTTGAGGCAATCACCTCGAGACTCTTGAGGCCTTTCATAAGCATTATTGATCCGCTCTTGGCCTGCACGCACTTGACAATTTCACGGAGAATATGCTGGAGTTTCTGGTCTAATTCAAGGCCCTTGTCGTTGAAGATAGAGTTAATTGTTGTCAAGGCTTCAAGTAATCTCTTATCGCTTGTCATCAATCATCCACCTATTTAAATACATTCTTAATATACCCTTTGGCTACCTCGTGTCAATACAGAAATCGGCTAAAGTTTCCTCAAAAATTTTGATAAGTCCTAATGAACTCATTGATCTACTTTATAAATCCACATCTTCTAAGTGGAATCCAATGTTCCTTCGCTTCATGGCTTCCGCAGTGACCCTATCGGGTTCCCAGGTGGGGAATACTTGCCCCTTCCCCGCTCTAAAGGCCGGGCTTTCCCCTTCCTGCTCACCTCGATGGGTACCCCACTGCTCCCAGCAAATTTTCGCTCAAGGACAATGGATTCCTCTAAGAAGTGAGGAAACTCGAGAGAAATCGGCTATCTCCTCTCTAAGTTCAGGGGCACTATCTGCTTAAGGTAGGGTTTTCCGGCCTTTGCTTGGTAAAGGTCATAGTGGTTTACACATTT
>CP070660.1:1460918-1466481 GCA_020355145.1 Deltaproteobacteria bacterium | reverse complement strand
GAGGGCTATTGAAGAAAAGAGACAGAGATCAAATCTCATGGAGGTGAAAATCCAGGAGATGATCGAGGAAGAGACCCTCAATATCCAGACAAAAGGGGAGGTTCTAGGCCAGGTAAATGGTCTAACTATCTACGACTTAGGTGACTATATGTTTGCAAAACCAATAAGGATAACCGCTACGGCTACACCTGGCAAGGAAGGGGTAGTGGATATTGAGCGGGAGGCCAAGATGAGTGGCAATATTCATACCAAAGGCATCTTGATTATGGAAAGTTATCTGAAGAATAAGTATGCATTGGACAAGCCCCTTGCACTTTCGGCCAGCGTTACCTTTGAGCAAAGCTATGGAGTGGTTGATGGAGACAGCGCCTCGGCTGCTGAGCTCTTTGCTATTCTATCCTGCCTATCAAATAAACCTATACGTCAGGGGATTGCCGTTACCGGTTCTGTAAGCCAGTTAGGTGAATGTCAGCCTATTGGTGGTGTTACCAGAAAGATAGAGGGTTTTTTCGATGTCTGTAAGTCCAGGGGTCTGACAGGGCAGCAAGGCGTTATTATCCCCAAGAGAAATATAAACGATCTGATGCTTAAGAAAGAGCTTATAAGTGCTGTGGAAAAAGGTAAATTTCATATCTATGCCATTGAAAATATGGATGAGGGAATTGAGATTCTAACCGGCGTCAAGGCAGGAAAAAGGGATAAAAGAGGAGATTACCCAAAAAACACCCTGAATCATCTGGTCATGGAAAGGTTAAAGATAATGAGCGAGTCAATCAAAGAGGCAGAACTGAAAACAAGGAGAAAGGTAAAAAGGGTGAAAAAATAGTTCATTCTACCTGGTTAACGAATTTAACCATCCTCTTTAAGATATCCCTTAATAGATCCTCTGGAAAAGGCCCCTCTCTTAATAATCCACCAAAAAAATCCCCTATTATCTCCTCTACTGCTGGCTCTAAGTCTTCCTTTTTCTTATAGATATCTATCATTTCACCTCGGAAATCCTCAGCCGCCTCTTTGGCCCTTTCACAGAATTCCTTTCCCTCAGGAGGCGTAAGGGCACCCCGGTGTTCTAAACATATAATCTCCGCCCCAATCTCGCCGAGCTTATCGATGCTTTCCTGAAAATCATCATAGTTCGAAGACCCCATAGGAAGGATCCTCTCTTCTGTCAGGATCCCAATGCTGTCAGATGGAAAAAGGGTATATTCCCTGAGGAAATAGCAGGCCAAGCTGCACACAGAATGGCCCGGGGCATCAATGATCTGAAGTTTGACCCCATCTTCAAGGTTAAGCTCCATTCCACCATTAATTAGATGATGAACAGGAAGGCCTTCTTTAAGGAGATCTATTGGTCCTATCTGCTCAATCAGGTTCTCCGCCTTTAACATCGAATTGTTATAATCCTGTATTACCTTCAGGACCCTTTGATCTTTTAGGATACTTGCCCCAACCCTTGAAACAGCCACCTTTAGCCATGGCCAATTTCGGGCAAGATATGGGACCATACCAAGGTGATCATAATGGGTATGGAGAAGGATTAGATGCCTGATCCTCTCCAGATCTACCTCAAGATCATCAAGCTCTTTTAGCACCTCAGGTATGACATGCGCCATAGCCCCACCCACCAAGGCATAGATATCCCCTTTAAGGAGATAGGAACATAGCTCTGGCCGACCTAAAAATTCAACCCTCTCAGTAACTGGACCGGGTTCCTTCACCCACATAAGATAATCCTCTTGTACTAGACTAGACTACACCCTTTTCCATGAATCTCTCAATCTCCCTTTTTGTATACCCAAGCTCTTCCAATATCTTTTTGGTGCCTTCTCCAAAACCAACCGCTGCAGTGCGAATAGAGCCTGGTGTTTCACGGAGTTTGACAGGTATGCCCAGTGCTGTTACGGATTTTCCTCTATTATCCTTGACCTCACAGACCATATCCCTGGCTAAAAAAAGTGGGTCATTCAAGACCTCTCTAAGGTCCTGGACCTTCCCCCAGCAGACATCCTTATCCCTTAATTCCTTGGCCCACCGTTTCAAGGTCTTTTTCTTGAAGGCCTTCCGAAAAAGATCCAATATCTCTTCCCGGTGACCCTCTTCATATTGCAATGGCCCATATTCAGGCACACCCAAGACATTACATAGATTCTGCCAGAATCGGTTTTCTACCGCACCAATGGATATATATCTTCCATCAGCAGTCTCATAGACATTGTAGCATGCGTATCGGTGGGAGAGAAGGCTATCCGATCTCTGTGGAACTATACCCTTCTTCTGAAGGATATAAAGAGGTATCGATAAAAGACCAACCATACCGTCGGTCATGGATATATCAATATATTGTCCTTCTCCAATCCTCTCTCTGGCCACAAGGGCCAAAAGGATGCCGATAGCTGCATTCATCCCTCCTCCGACCAGATCAGCTATCTGGATGCCAGGGATACAGGGAGAGCTATTCTTTTCACCGATCATATCCAGTATGCCAGCAAAACTTAGATAATTTACGTCGTGACCTGCCATATCCCTGTATGGTCCATCCTGACCATAACCGGTAATAGAGCAATAGATTATCCCTGGATTGATCCTCCTTAAGGTCTCATAGTCTATACCGAGCCTTTTTGCCGCACCAGGCCTAAATCCCTCTATGAGGACATCGGCGTCTCTCACTAATTTAAGCAAGATCTCATGTCCCTCTCTTGTCTTTAGGTTTAACGTCATATGATCCTTATTCCTGTTTACAGGAGATAAAAACCGATCATCCGACGCAGACATCTTGTCCTCAATTGCTATTACCCTTGCACCATGATCTGCCAGAATCATAGAACAGTATGGACCCGGCAACATCCTCGATAAATCTACTACCTTAATTCCTGTTAACGCACCACCCATTTATCCCCCCTTTAGGATATTATCTCCTACAAATAGCCAAAGAATGCCATGCCATCCTTAAAACTATAAAGGAGTATGTTATATACTCGCTTTTAGTAAAATAAACAATTTTTCGAGGCCAATCAGACTATTCAGCAGTAACCTTCCTTGCAAGCGGATCATTCCTTTTGGTCTAAATAAAAAGGGGCCTTTTCAATAGTTGATCTTGGGGTTATCCTATTGACAATATATCCCTTTCAATTATAATAAGAGACCAATGCCGGAGTGGTGAAACTGGTAGACGCAGAGGACTCAAAATCCTCCGGGCCTCGTGTCCATGTCGGTTCGATTCCGACCTCCGGCACCACAACCGTCAAGGGTTTAAGCATTTTGCTTAAGCCCTTTTTCTTGTATCAAAATCACTCACTGTAACCGCTTTTTTAACCATTTGAATCTTTAGATATGCCTGCTGCCTTTGCGCTGCTTCCCTCAAATCGGTGTCATTGACTATATTATATCGATAAAATATGTCAAAAAGTACGAAGAGAACCCGCCTAAGGCCCAAAAATAGCCCCCAGTTTCGGTTGTTTCAAAAAACCCTCTACTTAATCCTTGCCCTTATCGTTTTGGTTTCTAGCTCTATCAAAAAGATTTTACTTCCCTTTCCTTTTTCTATATAATACCTAAAAGCGTGAAAGTCGGTTTGCCGTGAGGCGCCGGGAGACCTCTTTCTTTTTTTCGACCTCTCCCGTCCACTCACGTTTTTAGAGGTAGGAAGAAGGCTAAGAAATAATCCCTAATCTTTTACAGAAACAAGAGATAAGCAATGCCTTGGTTTAAAGCTCTACTAACATACCAGCAACTTGCTGGAGAAGAACCGCAAGCACTTCGAAAAAAGTTCTCTGAGATATGGTCAGACTCAGGTTCACCAAAGGAAATGGCGCTTTTCTGCGAAACAGCCACAAGTGCTGAGGGTTTATCGGTCTATTTTTCGCCAGGCTGTTTGCCGGTGGCAGAATCACTTATCTCCACTTATACTGGCACTCCTTGTGAGAAACCAGAAAAAGAAGATTTAGCTATGCTTGTGGGCTCCCCCGATGCTTTGCATTTATTGGAATAAGGGTATTGTCCGCCCAGAGTAATTTGTAGAATCCTAATTGGAATCCGATTAATGACAACCGCCTTCTCGCTAAACTTGCCAAATCCTTCTACTTTGCCATTCTCGAAAAGGGGATGTAGGTTCTGAAGCGATTTATTAACCTATTCTTGAAGATACGTGATTTAGTATCTTTGACCAGGGGGGTTAGTTGATAGAGAAAGAATAGGTGAAAGTGAATTAAGGTCAGGAAGCGGGGAAAGAACCTACGTCCCTCCTTCGCAACTACCTGGTCCTAAACATGCCGGGCCTGCTCAGTTCCACCGATGACAAAACACTCACATTCCAGGATGTCCACGCCAAACCGCGCCATTTTCCTCTGGATGGCGCGCAATGCCCCGCGGGCCGAATGTCCGCCTTCAGAGCTGAAGCCGGTAATATGGCTTATGGCACCCAGGTGTTTGGTCGCGTGATGGAATGCAACGCAAACGCAGCTCTTGAGGACCTTGTATTATTTATCAGGTCCGGCGCTGACCTCGCTCTGTTGGATGCTCGTCACCTTGAATTTGCGAAAGCCTCGATGAACGATCTTGAGCAGAACTGATCCCATGGGTCTTTTAACGCACCTTCTCTCTGTCTCTGTTTTTATCGGCAAATCCTCATGGAATCTTGACTGAAACAAAGCACCTGCTCCACAAACCAAAAAGGGATTTATGTTAGGGCTAAAAATATACGACCCTTTTTATAAAATGCCTGAAAAAGAGCTTTAATGAGGGTTCTGTTAGCTCTGTCAGCTCCATTCCATGGTCAGGTTACTGATAAATAGTGAATAGGGGGACGCCTTAAATAGTTCAATTGTGACCGATACATGAATTAGAGATATTCCTGATAGACTTGATCAGATTTCTTTGAAGGAGTCCATCTGGATTGGGCTATACAATTGAGAGAGGAGAGATCATAGCCAAGGACAATAAATATCAATTGATACATTGTTTTACTGAAATATTAAAGAATGTCATTCTTTTCAAGATTCCGACCTCCAGCATTCAATAAAATCAACAAGTTATTTGAAGTCAACTTTCTCAAAGTTGGCCTACTTTTTTTCATGGATAGCTATCTTATCCCCTCATCTCTCCTTAACTAACAAATTAGGGAACAAGAAAAGGATAATAAAACATATCTGATAATTTAATTTCATGTATTTATTGGATTCTAGGGAATTTTTCTGTATAGTTTTAGACAGCCTTAAGAAATACGTTATCCGGGTACACAGAGGCATTTGAGTGAAGAGGAATAAATGAGAAGGTTTTTTGTCGAAAAAATTACACCTCCAACCGATTCGCTATCTCTCACTGGCAAGGAGGCCAGGTATATAAGTAAGGTCTTGAGGATGAAAAAAGGCGAGGTGTTGACCATTATGGACGGTAAGGGTCAATTATTCGAGTCAACAATAGAGGACTTAAATTACAAGGAAGTAAAGGTCAGAATCGAAAAGGGTATCTCACCTCTACCCCCTTCACCAATAGAGATCAGCCTCGCTCAGGCCCTTATTAAATCCAACTCCATGGATTATCTTATCCAAAAGCTCACGGAATTAGG
>CP070660.1:1446697-1460818 GCA_020355145.1 Deltaproteobacteria bacterium | reverse complement strand
GGGCACGTCATCGGGTAGTGGTTTTGTCATTTGTTTTTCCTTTGGGTGTTTTACTTTTTGGGAGAAATACACGACTCGTAGGGAGTGTGTGGGCTGTAACTATTTTGTAACCATCACAACCAAAAATACCCTCATATAATCCAACTTTTCCCAAGATGTGCTTTGTAACTATTTAAAATCTAAAGTGTTGGAAATGATGGGAAATCGCCCGATCCGGTTTTCTGACTTAAAATCCCTTGGGACAGTGTCCCGTGTCGGTTCGAGTCCGACCTCAGGCATTAGCACATAAAGGGCCTCAGGTCCACAATGTTCACAGTTCTTTTGAGCTCTATCGACAATCTAGACCTGATACCCCACTGTCACAAATCGTCTCGACCAGAACCGGATTGCGTCTGGATCTGTGCAGCACGGATGGTTCATGCCCTGGTTCTTAGAGGTAGACAAAATGGAAAACGCTATGCTTCTCGGGCATGGTTAGAATCTGGTCCAATTTCTGACTGATTTGAGTTCTGTCCGGGTGGTCCCGCCATTCTTCCCAATTCTCAAGGCTCTGCCAGTTGCTGATAACAATATACCTCGAGAGATCATCATGAGAATGTAGCGTCTCCCCTGAGATATAACCACGCCTATACAGGGCTGAGGCTCGAAGCTCCCGCAGAAGGTTTAATAACTCCCCTTCTTTGCCCTTTTTGACCTGTCTTTCAATGATGACCTTTATTCCCATGAGAACCTCCTTACTGGATTTAGCCTATAGACCTCTTTCATCATAGCAACCCAAGGCTAGAAATCAACTGAAATCTCGCCCCCCCAGAATTCTGGAGTTTCCTAAGTTCTGGTGAACACTGTTGTCAAGGAGCGACTTGCGGGAGAAGTGGGGGACCCTTCGAGGGTGAGCAGGCGTCGTCCTGAGCGGAGTCGAAGGAAAGGGGAAAGCCCCGCCTTTAGAGCGGGGAAGGGGCAAGCATTCCCCGCCTGCGAACCCGATAGGGTCCGGAAGCCTTGAAGCGAAGAAATAATGGGTTTTCCTTACGGGATCTGAGTTTGCAAAGAAAATCAATAGGTTCATTCAGCCTGATTAGAACTGTCAAGGAAACTCCAGTGTTGACTTTATTATTGATCTCATCTAAGTAATGGAGGGATTTACAGGAGAAATTGGAATGTTTCAGAAGACAACTGAGACAGCTACCTTTATTAAGGAGAGAATAAAGAGAGATCCTCTCATAGGGATGATTACAGGTACAGGTCTTGCAAACCTTACTGATACCATGGAAATCGATCTAGACATTCCCTATGAGCAGATACCCCATTTTCCAAGATCAACCGTTGCTGGCCATGCTGGTATCCTTGTGTCTGGAAGTATGGCAGGGAAACCAATACTTGCCATGCAGGGAAGATTTCATATCTACGAGGGATATACGGTTGAGGAGATTACATTTCCAGTCAGGGTCATGGCCACCTTAGGGGTGAAATACCTCTTTATCTTCAGTGCTGCTGGTGGCCTAAATCCTGATTTTGTACCAGGAGAATTGATGCTCCTCACAGATCATATAAATCTAACCGGCAGTAATCCCCTTATCGGGGGAAATCTGGGGGAATTCGGACCGAGGTTTCCTGATATGACATCTGCCTATGATAAGGATCTAATAGCCTTGGCCAGGGAAAAGGCAATAGAGGAAGGGATTGCCTTGAATCAGGGTGTATATGTGGGTATAACCGGCCCAAGCCTTGAAACACCTGCTGAGACAAGATTCCTAAGATCCATAGGTGCTGATGCAGTAGGGATGTCGACTGTTAATGAGGTTATCGTAGCTGTCCATTCCGCATTAAAGGTATTGGCAATTGTAGCTATCACTAATGTTAATATCCCCGATAGCATGACAGGCACCTCAATTGAAGAGGTGATTACCAATGCCAGAAAGGCATCCCCGTGCTTAGCCAGATTATTCAGGAAAATCATCGAGGATTTGGAAAGATGACCCAGGCAGATATATTGGTCTATAATGGGACTATGCTTACCATGGATGATCAGAGGAATATTATCCCAGACGGTCTCCTGGCCATTTCAGGCAATACTATACAGTATATAGGAAAAGATGAAAAAGGCTCAGTAAGTGCGGAAAAGGAGCTTGATGCAGAAGGCGGCCTAATACTTCCTGGTCTTATAAATGGCCATACCCATGCAGCTATGACCCTTTTCAGGGGACTAGCCGATGATCTTCCCCTTATGGATTGGTTGAATAACTACATCTTCCCTGTGGAGGGGAAGATGGATGATGATTTTGTTAGGGTTGGAAGCCTTCTGGCCTGTGCGGAGATGATAATGTCAGGGACTACGACGTTCTGTGACATGTACCTCTTCGAGGAGGAGGTGGCCAGGGCCGCGAAGGAGGCCGGGATGAGATGCCTGGTTGGAGAGGTCCTCTACGATTTTCCATCACCGAACTATGGTACAGTGGAAAAGGGATTTATCTATACGGAGGCATTGATTGAGAGATGGAAAGGGGATCCCCTTATAAACATAGCAGTTGAACCACATTCTTTATTCACCTGCGGAGCGGAACTCTTACTCAAGGCAAATGATCTTGCCCTTAGAAAAGGTGTTCCCCTTATCCTTCACATGGCTGAGACAAAAGAGGAAATGGAGGAGACAGAAAAAAGATTTGGAAAAAGACCTGCTCAACACCTAAAGGATCTTGGTCTCTTGGGTCCTCATCTTATCTTAGATCACTGTGTCCATGTCAGCAAATCCGAGATAGATTTACTTGCACGACATAAGGTAAGCGTAGTTCACAACCCGGAAAGTAATATGAAGCTGGCCTCAGGCGTAGCCCCTGTTCCTGAGATGATAGCAAGGGGTATAAAGGTCGGTCTGGGTACTGATGGATGTGCCTCCAATAACAACCTCGATCTCTTTGGTGAGATGGATATGGCGGCAAAACTACATAAGGCACAAAGGCTTGACCCCACCGTGATAGATGCCCCAACCCTTATCCGGATGGCAACTATAGATGGAGCCAGGGCCCTGGGACTTGGAGAAATAACGGGATCATTAGAGGTAGGCAAGAGGGCTGATCTGATAGTAATTGACATTAATAAGCCCCATCTTACGCCAATGTATAATCCCTACTCTCACCTTGTCTATGCTGCTAGCGGCCATGATGTGAGACATTCGATTATAGATGGGCGAATTGTCATGGAGGACAGAAGACCTCTGACCTTAGATGTTGAAGATATCATGGAAAGATCAAGAGAGAAATCTAAAAAGGTAAGGCAATGGGTGAGATGAAGTTATGGTCTTCACCGTCTAATTACTGGCTCAGGCTGTGAAATGATGGTATTCCCTTTACCTCTCTCGCCTCGGTAACTCCCCTGATTATTGCCTTGATAAGGATCTCCTCGGCCATTAGTCCCACCGTATGGTAGTCAACCTCAACCTGACCAGATGCCAATACAAAGGTAATATCACCATCATAGAGCGTGTGCGCGGGGCTAAGGGCCTTTGCCATACCAATGCTGGCCATCTTCGCCACAGTTGAGGCAGCTCGCTTAGGTAGATTTGCATTGGTAACAATTACACCAATTGTGGTATTTTGAAATGCTGATACAGGCCGTTGAACGCCCTTTCTCATCAGTTCTGCTGTGTCTGCAAATTCCTTGCTATCTTTACCCTTCCTGGCCCCGGCCAGTATCTTACCGGTAAAAGGGTCCTTTACGTCACCAAAGGCATTTACTACTGCTAATGCAGCTACTATTAAACCACTATCCAGTGCATCCGCTGCTATACCTACCCCACCCTTCATTGCCTGCTCGATCCCATAAAACTTGTCAACCGTTGCCCCAGTTCCTGCTCCTACAGAGCCTTCAACAACCTTCCCATCGGATGCCTGCTCACATGCCAGATAGCCCATGGCCTTGTCGGGTCTTCTTTGTGCTGAGCCTACCCTGAGATCAAAGATTGCAGCAGTAGGCACAATGGGAATGCGGCCCACCCCAACATCAAATCCACCACCCCTCTCTTCGAGGTAACTCATTACTCCTGAGGCGGCATCAAGCCCATATGCACTCCCACCGGCAATGCAGATCGCATGTACCATTGATACAATATGAGAGGGGCTAAGTGCATCAATCTGTCTTGTGCCTGTGGCAAATCCGCTAATATTAACCCCACCTGTCATGCCAGATGGCATAAGTATAACTGTCACCCCAGTTAGCCCGTCAAAATCGGATGCATGACCAACGGCAACCCCCTTAATATCCGTAATACTAACATGCATTGTCTTATACCCCTATTTTCAATTCTACTTAATCTTATCTATGATTCCCATTTTAATCAATATCGGCATCCCGATTCACGCCTCAAACAGCGTCAAGTATTTGACGAATAGTTAGATTACGTATCAGATTCACCCACATTTTCACATCCAGATTCCATAAAAAAGTTCAAGTATTTGGAATTATTACAAATTTTTCCTCTATACCACTTTGGCATGATTCATGCTGGTATAATGTAAAATGTAATAGGTTAGTGTTCTCCATCTCAAGCAATGATTCTATCGATAAAAGATGAGACCGCTTATAAACTTGCGAAGGTCTGAACAAGTAGAGTTTTGGAAAGAAAAGCCTTCGAGCATAGGTAAATGAAGGAAGGGGGAAATTATTTAGAAGGATATGGGTTAGCTGATCAAACCAAGGCCTAACATGGATAAAATTGATGGCAGACAAACCATCTAAATATATCTTAATTGTGGATGATGATGAGATGATCCGCACAATCATCCAGGGTTTTCTAAAGAAAATTGGTTACATCTGCGAAGTGGCCTCAGATGCCTCTGAAGCCTTAATGATCCTCCACAAGCAACCCTTCAATCTGGTCATCTCAGATATCATAATGCCTGGAATGGATGGCCTCCAGTTCATGCAGGAGGCAAAAAGATCCTTTCCCTATGTGGACTTCGTCATCATGACAGGTTATGCCTCTGAATACCCCTACGTGGAAATTATCTATGCCGGCGCTGCTGATTACATGACCAAACCCTTTGAAATGGAGGAATTAAGGGCCAGAATAGGGCGGATCGAAAGGGAGAGACGGATATTAGAAGAACTCAAAGAGAGCAACGACCAGTTGAAAGCGGCCATAGAGCGGGCCAACGAGATGGCCTCAGAAGCCGAAATGGCAAACATGGCCAAGAGCCAGTTTCTGGCAAACATGAGTCACGAGATACGCACCCCCATGAATGCGGTCATAGGTTTTACTGATATGCTGCTTGATACCAACCTTGATGAACACCAGATCGATTATTCAAGAACGATTAAGAGGAGCGCAGAGGGTCTACTCTCTTTGATCAACGGTATCCTTGATTTCGCTAAGATCGAGACAGGAGATCTGGATCTTGAGGAGATTGACTTTGATCCGGAACTTCTTGCCTATGGTGTCTGTGAATTAATCCGCCCAAAGATTGGATCAAAACCCATTGAGATCCTCTGCCGTATCGGGGATAACCTCCCCTCACAAGTAAAAGGAGATCCGGCACGGTTTAGGCAAGTTCTGACCAATCTGATGGGCAATGCTTCAAAGTTTACAGAGTCCGGAGAGATTGAACTCTCCCTTGATATGGAAGAGAAAAAGGATGATCGGATAAGACTTCATGCTACAGTAAGGGATACAGGCATCGGCATCCCGAAAGACAAATTGGACACTATCTTTATGCCCTTTCAGCAGGCCGATGGTTCAACTACGAGAAAATATGGCGGTACCGGTTTGGGTCTATCCATATGCAGGCAGATATCAAAGCTTTTTGATGGAAATGTCTGGGCAGAAAGCCCAGTCGATTGCGGAATGCGGAATGCGGAATTGGGAATGGACAATCAAGAATCCAGTATCCAGGATCCAGTATCCAGGATCGCTGTTCCGGGGAGCATCTTTCACTTTACTGCATGGCTTGGAAAAGTTGAAGATAAAAAGGCCAAGAGATTTAAACCTATTTCGCTCTCTGACAAGAAGGCCGTTATTGTTGATGATAACCAGACCAATCTGGATATATTAACCCACGTTTTAGAGTCAGTCGGCATGTGTGTAGTTGCCCTAAGAAATGCTAAGGAGGTTGTACCGACTCTGCAAAAGGCCCTTAAGGCTAAGAATCCGTTTGACCTTTGCATCACAGATATCCGGATGCCCGGTATGACTGGCTATGAAGTAGCAAAACAGATTCGTGATTCTAAATCCAAAATCCAAAATCTCCCTCTGATTGCCCTATCTTCTTTGATGGATAATGGTGCCAAAATATCTGAAGAGGCAGGGTTTGATGGCTTCTTAAGCAAACCGGTTCCCAGAGAAAAGCTCTATCAGATCGTGGAGAGAATAATGGGAGAAAAAAAAGATAAAGCCGAAAAGGATGAATCAGTAAGGGAGAAAGTCATTACCCAATATTCAGTTCGGGAGAATATGAAGCATTCTGTGAGCATCCTTTTGGCAGAAGATAACCCCGTCAACCAGAAGCTCGCAAAGACGATGCTGACCAAGGCCGGGTACCAGGTGGAGGTGGCCAATAACGGCCAGGAGGCAGTTGAAAAATACACCACATCTCCAGATGATTTTCACCTGATCTTCATGGACGTTCAGATGCCGGAGATGGATGGCATGGAAGCAACAAAAGCAATCAGAGAAAGAGGATTTGACACCATTCCAATCGTTGCCATGACCGCCCATGCAATGAAGGGCGATAGGGAAATGTGTCTTGAAGCAGGTATGGATGACTATATTACAAAACCAATCAAAAGGGATCTTGTATTTGAGATCCTTGAGAAGTGGGTTTTTAACAAGGGGGCATCATGAATTTTAAGGAATTAGCAGAGAATTTGGGGTTAGAGGAAGAGGAATATCTGGAACTCATTGAACTTTTTATTGAGACCGGCATGTCTGACCTGAACAATCTTCGGTCCGCTATTGAAGGAGGAAGCGCAGAGAAAGCTGTCAGGGCTGCCCATTCTCTAAAAGGCGCTGCTATCAACCTCGGTTTTATAGAGCTTTCCGAGATAGCAAAAGAAATTGAAGAGAAAGCCCGTAATGATCGACTGGAGACAACCGCAGAAGCTGCTCAAGCACTACAGGAAAAGTTGGACATTCTCGTTGATTTTGTCAGGCGATGAGCTATACATTTTGCCCCCTGGTTCTCAAGAAGCCATTGTACTATGAACAAAATGAAAGAACCGAGTCCCCATTTCCCCATATTGATCGCTGAAGACAATCCTGTGTCACGAAAGTTGCTGGAAAAGACCCTTCTCAAGGCAGGATATGAAGTTACGTCTGTGGAAAATGGGCGCAAGGCCTTAGAATTATTTAATAAAAAATTCTTTCCAATTGTCCTGACCGACTGGATGATGCCCGAAATGAGCGGCCTCGAATTATGCAGGGCCATCAGAAAGGATACCTCCAAGGGTTATGTCTTTATTGTTCTCCTGACGGCCAAAGATTCTAAAGATGATATTGTCTCAGGGTTAGAGGCAGGCGCAGATGATTATTTGACCAAGCCCCCTAATCATTCTGAAATGATCGCTCGCATCAAAACTGGCATACGCATCCTGGAGTTGGAAAGATCCCTTAAAAGGGCAAATGAAGAGATCAGGGTTTTGTCCATAACCGATCCCCTTACCGGTTGTTACAATCGGGGATACATGACTGAACGTTTGCCCCAAGAAATTAAAAGAGCAAAGAGATACAGGCGCCCACTCTCCTTGCTTTTATGCGACATCGATCATTTTAAAGAGCTTAACGACACCTATGGGCATCAGGTCGGGGATCGGATATTGAAAAAATTTGTGCAGTGGATCAAAAAATCTATCAGGAGTGATGTAGATTGGCTGGCCCGATACGGGGGCGAAGAATTTTTAATTGTACTTCCCGAGACAGATTTCAACGGCGCATACATCATGGCGGAAAGACTTCGCAGTGCCATTGCCCAGAGGGTAATTAATGTACAAGAAAGGGGTATTCACGTCACAGCCAGTTTTGGAGTAACCGGTCTTGACCCCGCCACCCCAAACGATAAACTCTCACCCGAAGCAATGATCACTCAGGCCGACAAATGCCTTTACCAAGCCAAACAGGAAGGGAGAAACAGGGTGGAAGCAGGGAAGCTGTAAAACAACAATCTCAATCAAAAAGATGTGACAATATGAAGAAGATATTGGTGGTAGATAACCATCCGGTCATAGTAAAGTTCCTGAGCAATCTACTCGAAAGGGAGGGTCATCAGGTCTTAACAGCAGGAGATGGTCTTTCTGCCTTAGATGTCTTGAAGACCTACATTCCAGACGTCATATTTATTGACCTGGTCATCCCTAATATCAGTGGAGATAAACTATGTCGGATTATCCGTAGCATGCCGAAGCTGAACGATGTTTATCTTATCATTCTTTCTGCAATTGCTGCCGAGGAAGAGGTAGATTTTGCTGAATTCGGTGCCAATGCCTGCATTGCCAAAGGGCCATTTAATAAAATGGGGCAACATGTTCTTGCTGCCCTGAACCAATCGGATAAGGGAGATTTAAATGGCTTGTCAGGAAGAGTAATAGGCCTTGAAGATGTCTATCAGCGGAATATTACCAAGGAGTTAATATCTTCCAGAAGACATTTTGAAGTCATATTAAGTAATATGTCTGAAGGGATTTTGGAGCTTACCCTTGAAGCGAAGATAGTTTATGCCAACCCTACTGCCATTTCTTTAATCGGCATTCCTGAGGAAAAGCTGTTAGCATCAAATTTCACTGAACTTTTTTCCAGGACAGATCGCGAAAGGATTAAGAGCCTACTGGAGGAGATGGGTGACACGCCACAGACAATTAGCGAGAACTCGCCTATGATACTAAATGGTAAACAGGTTTCACTAAACATCTTACCAGTTAAGGACGAAGAGAATGAGTCCATTACTATCATTTTGAATGATGTTACTGAGCGAAAACGGATGGAGGCCCAGCTTCAACGAGCCCAGAAGATGGAGGCCATCGGTACCCTTGCTGGAGGGGTTGCTCATGATCTCAACAACATCTTGAGCGGGCTTGTAAGTTATCCTGAATTAATATTGACGGATCTTCCCGAAGACAGCCCCTTAAGAAAGCCAATATTGACGATAAAAAACTCAGGGGAAAAGGCCGCCACTATTGTGCAGGATCTTTTGACCCTTGCAAGAAGGGGTGTTTCTTCTATGGAGGTGGTGAATCTAAATGATATTATTAATGAATATCTGAAAAGCCCTGAACATGAAAAGTTGAAGCTATTTCATCCTGATGTTCAACTAGAGACCTATCTTGAAGAAGATCTCCTAAATATCTTGGGCTCCCCTGTTCATCTTTCTAAGGCTATTATGAATTTGGTCTCCAATGCAGCTGAATCCATGCCTGGTGGGGGAAAGGTCTCCATATCCACACAAAACCGATATATCGATGGACCAATAAGAGGGTATGACAATGTAGCGGAGGGTGACTATACTACCCTTACTGTCTCTGATACTGGGATAGGTATATCTCCAGAGGATATGGAAAGCATATTTGAGCCATTCTACACGAAGAAGACGATGGGAAGAAGCGGGACAGGATTAGGCATGGCAGTGGTGTGGGGAACGGTAAAAGACCATGAAGGATATATCGATGTGAAAAGCGCTAAAGGAAAAGGGACTATAGTCATACTGTATTTTCCCGTAAGTAGAAAGGAGCTAACCAAAAAGAAACCCGGTTTATCCATTGAAGACTACATGGGCAAGGGAGAGTCCGTATTGGTTGTGGATGATGTGGAGGAACAAAGGGAGATCGCATCTAGGATACTAAAAAGACTGAGCTACTCTGTCACGTCGGTTTCAAGTGGTGAAGAGGCTGTTGATTACATGAAGGGCAATTCAGCTAGTCTTTTACTTTTAGATATGATTATGGACCCTGGAATTGATGGACTTGAAACGTATAAAAGGATCCTTGAATTGCACCCTAACCAAAAGGCAATTATTGTAAGTGGATTCTCTGAGACAGAACGTGTCAAGGAGGCTCAGAGATTGGGTGCAGGGGCCTTTGTAAAAAAGCCATATCTTTTAGAGAAGATTGGGATCGCTGTTAGAGGTGAATTAGAGAGATAAGGATGCCTTTTCCATTGACAGACAGCCGTCTTCTACCTATTATCCTTTCACTTGCCCTTTAATAATCCAATAGCACAACCTTAATGATCGTATTAATAATCTTTGGATTGCTTTTGGCATTGATTGCCCTCGTCGGCTGCATTTTACCCTTCATCCCGGGGCCTCCTCTCAGCTTTTTGGCCTTAATCATCCTCTCCTACGCCAAAGATTGGGAACCATTTACCTCCACATTTTTGATTACTATGGCTGGCTTGACGATATTACTAACTACTCTGGACTACGTTGTTCCCGCTGCCGGGGCAAAAAGATATGGGGCATCGAAGTTAGGTATGTGGGGCTCAATTACCGGGATGCTCATAGGGCTTTTCCTATTGCCGCCCTGGGGAATGTTCATCGGTGCAATTGCGGGGGTATTGGTTGGAGAACTAGTGGCTGGAAAGGAGGGAAAAAAGGCATTGAGAGCGGGTTGGGGTGTGATTGTCGGAAACATGGTGGTCATTGGATTAAAACTGGCCTTCTCTGGAGTTATACTCTTCTTTTATGTCAGAGGGATGCTTTGACCACTGAGTAAAAATCGATCCAGTAGATCAGGTTTTTAGGGCCTTGTCTTTTCTATTTCCTCGTAACACCTACTTTGCAGTAAACCCTGTTAGATTTCACACGGGGCATTATACCCCGTGTTCACCCCGTTTAATAAGTGCTTCGAATCCGACCTGTCTCTTTAGCCAACACATTTAACGAGGCAAGCGGGGCATTCTAACAGGGTAAACTTAACAAATTGATAGAAGGACAAGATGATGGGGTTAGGGTTGAAGGATTTAATTAAAAGGGCAGCTGAAGATCTAAAAAGGGCTAAACATGCTATAGCCTTATCTGGAGCTGGTATTTCAACTGAATCTGGTATCCCGGATTTCAGGGGCCCATCTGGAATCTGGACAAAAGACCTTGAGGCAGAAAAAAGGGCCTATCAAAGTTATGAGAGATTCTTGGAAGACCCAAAGGTATACTGGGAAGAGAGGTTAAGTACTCCTTCTCTGTTGGGGGAGTTAGAGGAGACAAGGCCTAATCCCGGTCATTATGCCTTAGCAGAGCTTGAAAAAATGGGTATCCTAAAATGCATAGTAACTCAGAATATCGATGGCTTGCATGAAAAGGCTGGATCCAGAAATGTTATAGAATACCATGGTAACTATTTCAAATTAAGATGCAGTAAATGTGGTTCAAGGTCTGGTGTTAAAGATATGGATTTAGGTAAATTAAAAAGAGAGGAAAAACTCCCGCCTCTATGTAAATGCGGAGGAGTGATAAAATCGGATGTCGTCCATTTTAGAGAACCAATCCCTTTAGATGCAGCCAAGAATAGTCAGGAAGAGGCCTGGAAGTGTGATTTAATGCTGATCTGTGGCACCTCGGCGGTGGTTTACCCATTTGCCCAGCTTCCACGCCTGGCCAAGAAGCACATGATTGAAAAGGAGACTAAAACAGAATCCGGTCTGTATTTAATTAAACAAGTGCCCGGTACCACCATTATCGAGGTAAATGCTGAACCTACCCCTTTAAGTGAAGAAGGGATTTCAGACTATCTAATTAAGGGAAAAACTGGTGAGATCTTGCCAGGGATAGTTCAGGAGGTTAAAAGGCTTTATTGAAATGTTAGATCTGCCATTTAATCCATTAAAAAGGGCAAAAGAGGTTGAGGGGCTGGTTATGGAAGACCTGGCAAGGAAATATTATAGATTCAGGCCATCAAGATATTATGGTGGCATAGCAACTGTCGGCATTATTGGTTGTCCTTTTCTATGCGCCTATTGCTGGTATTATGGAAGGAACTTGCATCCAGAGAGGAGTAGGGATAGATATTATTCACCAGGTGAGGTTGGAAATAGGCTTTTGCATATAGCTAAAAGAGGCGGATTCAATAAGATAAGAATAAGTGGTGCTGAACCAATACTTGGTAAGCAATCCTTTGAACATCTTTATCAGGTATTGCAAGATATATCTAATGCAGATCCAGGACTTGATTTTATCCTGGAAACCAATGGTCTGCTCCTTGGCTATGAGCAAGGATTTGTCCAAAGGCTTTTTCAAACCCCTATATTGACCCAAGCATTTTCACAGGGCCCATACCTCACAAGAGCAGTTGTGAGTCTGTTTGATTGCATGCGTAGCCTATTGTTGTTCTGTCCATAGAGTTTTTAGGAAAGGACGGCTGGAGTCTTTTTCAAAAACGATGTCCCTAAGGATGCCGTCAGGAGTAAAAAAGAGAGCGAGGGTATCGTACCGAAAAAGGCCTCCGTGGGCAGCTATGTCGATGCTTGGTCCCAAGATCTCACCCAGTGGAATACCCACAGAAAGGCCGTTCTCACGATATAAGGCCCTTTGGTAAATGAGAAGATCTTTTCCCTCCAGTACTGCCAGTTTGTCCGGCGCGCCAAGAAGAAATAGCACCTCTCCAATGGTTGTTTTTTCTACCTGTATTTTACCACCGGGAGGTGAAACCGGTAATCCCTCCTCTGATTTCAAGATCCGGTATGAAACACACCCAGGAAATACGGTTGCAGAGATCAGTAAGGCAAAAACAAGGCTTATCCTAAAACGGGAACCCATAAGATGCCTTCCCGGCATTCAGGCTTACGCCATAGTGAGTCATGATGTCGTTAGTGTCAAAGAATAATACTATCTGGTCATACTGCTTATCGTAATTACCGAAGCTGACAATTACTAACCAAATCCCCGTCCCTTTGGCGACGGAACGTTTGTATATGTAGGCATTGCCGTTGGACATCTTAACTACCTGGCTCGGTGCTCCAAAGAGCCTCGTTACCTCTGCAGCCGTTGTTTGACCCGGAGCGAGCTTATCGAGCAGGGTGGAGTCAAATGTTTGATATTCTTTATTTTTTCCAAATAGAGCACAGCCTGTGCATAGAGATATGATGAGAAGAAGAATAACCGCATGATGTAATGATTTCAGGGTACGGCCTCCTTCCGGAATGTTAAAAAGTGACCACATTTGCCCGACCGGGGCTCATGACAGCTCCTCCCATGGCATACAAAGCACACGGAAAATACACCGTCGGCACAACAGCATCTTTAATCTCTATTGTCGTCCCCCCCACAAAGGGCTATTGGTCTATACTGCCTATTGCCTAAAGGACGTGTAATTCGGTGATTTTGCGGAAATGATGGCCATAGATCGCAAATGTAATAGCCAGTGTGAACAGCTCGGGGCGGCGAAAAAGTGTCCATAACAAGATCTTCCAATACTGGAATCGCTCCTTACCAAGAATACCCAGGTGGATGCTGGAACGAAAGAAGGCCAAAACGCGCTGAAGGTCCAGAGGGGATTCAATCTCTGGCGGCCTATACTCTCGAAGGAAGGTCTTAACGCGCTGATAGTAGAGCTTGGGCGAATAGATGTGCCGCATTATATCCCTATATCCCTCACATAACGCATCAAGATCCATCCTGGGGATTATGTTCGTTGTCCCGTCTAGGTTATCCCCCGAAATATAGCCCACCACGCGGCCTTCTTGTTTCAGACGTTTATATAGTCTTGTGCCAGCAGGGGCCTGAAGCAGACCGACCATGGCCGTCACGATCCCGCTCTTCTGTATAAAATTAATCTGCCGTTGGAAGATGGAGCGGGTATCACTGTCGAAGCCGACAATAAAGCCCCCCTGCACTTGCAATCCGGCTCGCTGGATGCGCTTTACGCTTTCGAATAGGTCGCGGTTTTTGTTCTGCTTTTTGTTGCACTCAGACAGACTTTCCTCATCAGGTGTTTCGATCCCGATAAAGACCGCATCAAAGCCCGCCTCAACCATCATCTCCATCAATGGCTCGTCATCGGCCAGATTTACGGAGGCCTCCGTGTTAAATGGTATCCCTCTCTTGTCTTTCTGCCATTCGATTAACACGGGCAAGAGTTGGGTTTTGAGGTACCTCTTGTTGCCGATGAAGTTGTCATCCACAAAGAAGACCTGCCCACGCCATCCCAAGCTGT
>CP070660.1:1441892-1446597 GCA_020355145.1 Deltaproteobacteria bacterium | reverse complement strand
GAGGTCAAGGGCAGGGACCTTGTTACAGGCATACCAAAGATACTGACGATAGATTCAGAGGAGGTCAGAAATGCTATATCTGAACAGGTAGAGACCATTATTCAGACGGTGAGAATTGCCTTGGAGCAGACCCCACCTGAACTGTCTGCTGATGTGGTAGATAAAGGCATAGTTTTAACTGGGGGCGGAGCCCTTTTAAAGAACCTTGATGTCTTACTGCGAGAGGAGACTCGGTTGCCCATAACTATCACAGATGACCCACTTAGCTCAGTTGTGATTGGGGCAGGAAAGGTCTTGGATAATCTGTCGATTTTAAAAGAGATTATGGTAAAGTAATTGAGAAGTCTGGGCTTAAGATAATTGGCTATTTTTTTAGAGCATAGGCCAAAATGGGTCTTTTATATCTTTATCTTGTTATCCCTAATCTTGGTGTCTCTCAGCATTGGCAGGGGAGGAGAATGGAATCCGGCGGAAAGGATCGCAGTCGAGATAACTGCCCCTTTCCAAAGGTTTTTTATGGGGACGATCTCTATAGTAAGGGATATCTGGAGAAGTTATTTTTTCTTAGTTGAAACACACCAAGAGAATCTGTTTCTTAAGAGAAGGATAAACCACCTAAAGAGGGAAAATACCAGGTATCAAGAGCTATTGTTGGCTAATCAGCGCCTGCGAGACCTGCTAAACTTTCAAGAGAACACCGATGAGCCTGTTTTGGCAGCAAGGGTGATCGGGTGGGATTCAAGCGGATTGTTCAAATCCATAATTATAGATAAAGGGGAAGATGACGGTCTCAAGGTAAACATGCCGGTTGTTAATTCAGAAGGGGTTGTTGGAAGGGTAGTTTCTGTCTCCCCTAATTACGCACAGGTATTATTGATTACAGATCAAAACAGTGCTGTTGACGGATTGGTTCAGAGATCAAGAGGGAGGGGGATGCTAAAAGGGAATGGATCGAGCGAATGTTATTTTGATTATGTAATAAAAACATATGATATAAATACAGGTGACACTATTGTAACGTCAGGGTTGGGGAGGATATTCCCGAAAGGTCTTTATCTGGGTGTAGTTAAAGAGATTAATGATTCCCCCAATAAGCTATTCAAGGATGTTAGGGTAAGTCCAGCTGTAAATTTCTCTAAGTTAGAGGAGGTTCTCATAGTCTTGAGATCAGGTTTTGTACCTTCAGGAATACCTGAGATGCAGTAACAGGGTCAGGCCTTGACATTTGACACTTCTTTAAATTTAAGCTGTAGCACTAAAGAACTTATTTGGACGAAGATGTTTAAAGCTTGCGGCTATAACTACTACGTGTCAAATGTCAAGATCTGACCCCACAAAATTGGGGTTTATTTGAGGCTATGGAAAGAGACCAATGGATCTTTAATCCCTTAATGTGGTTAGCATCTGGTATCTTTGTGATCTTAAGGGGTGTCATAGCCCATCTGGTAGGGATTGAGTGGGTTGATATCGATCTAGTCGCTATCTTTCTAATATACCTCATCGCCGAGGATCAAGTCTTTAGGGCCGGTTGCCTTGCCTTTTTTATGGGGATCTTGACAGACATATTTGCTCCATGTCAGCTCGGTTTGTTTACCTTTGTGTATTCCGCTATTCTTCTCGGAATTAATCAATGTAGAGGATTTTTGGATTTCAGCAAGATCAAGACCTCAGTCTTATTGGCAGCGATTTTTCTTGTGGCTAAGTGGTCTCTTCTTCTGATTATAATTAGGATTCTTTCGTTAGGGCAATCTATCTCCTCGACTACCTTTATCTTAATACCTATCTCTGCCTTAATAACAGGCATGATTACCCCATTTTTATTCTATTTCCTGAATCTGGTAAGGGGAAAAGAGAATCGAGGTTATGCCTAAAGAGGCACTATTGTGTCTTTGTGGTTATTTTTTGGTGACTAATCATGGTATGGAGTTCAGATTTTGATCCCATAGAGACCGAGATATATCAGAGACGCCTAACAAGGTTAACCTTCTTTGTCCTTATTGTATTTGGCGTTTTGTTTGTAAGGTTGTGGTCTTTACAGATCATTAATGGCCCCAAATATAGGATACAATCAGAGAGTAATAGAATAGACCTAAGGGATATATTGCCCTCTAGGGGATTAATCTTTGACAGGAATGGTCAACTATTAGTTGATAATAGGCCTTCCTTTATCCTGGGCGTAATTCCGGAGGATATTAGAGACCTCGATGGCCTAAGAGAAGATCTGCGAAGATTGGTCGAAATCGATAGCCTAGCCGCCAAAGAGAAGATAAAAAGCGCCTTAAGATGGGATCCCTTTAATCCTGTTTACATAAAAAAGGGCCTCACAAGGGATGAGTTAGCCAGAATAGAGACTAATATCTTTAGCATGCCAGGTGTGACTATAGAGGTGAAGCCTAAAAGGCACTGCATATACAATACCCTCGCTGCCCATCTCATTGGTTATCTTGGGGAAATCGACAGAGCGCAGCTCAATAGGAAGGGATATAAGGAGAATAAACTAGGTGATTTTGTAGGAAAATTCGGAATAGAGAAGAGATGGCACAGACACCTGAATGGTATTAGGGGAGGGCAACAGGTTGAGGTAGATGCCTATGGTCGAATACTGAGAGTGGTGTACCAAAAGGCGGCAGAGCCAGGGCTTAATGTTTCTCTAACCATGGATAAGGATCTTCAAATGTTGGTTGAACGCCCCCTCCATAATAGGGTAGGCGCTATTGTCGCCATGAATCCAGGTAGTGGAGAGGTGTTGGCCATGGCAAGTAGCCCAGCCTTTAATCCCAATGACTTTGCCAGAGGGATGGATAGGAAGGGATGGGAAAGATTGCTAACTGATCTCAACTTTCCGCTACAGAATAGGGTGATCTCAGGACAGTATCCACCAGGTTCTCTTTTCAAGATAGTGGTAGCCCTTACAGGATTAGAGGAGGGGGTAATTGATCCCAATGAGAGGATTTTTTGTGGAGGAAGTTATAGTTTTCAGGGGAGGGTATATCGCGATTGGAAAGAGGGAGGGCATGGTTATGTTGATTTACACAGGGCATTAGTTGAATCATGTGACGTCTACTTTTATAAAATGGGCCAAAAAATAGGGATTGATACCATTGCAAAATATGCCAAGAGGCTTGGCCTTGGCCGTGTGACAGGTATCCAATTAGGGGATGAAGAGCCAGGGCTTATTCCAAATAAGGCCTGGAAGTTAAGGCGATGGCATGTTCCATGGCAAGAAGGGGAGACATTGTCTGTGGCTGTTGGACAGAGCTTTACCCTGGTAACGCCTATTCAGATAGCAAGGTTTATATCAGCCCTTTTTAATGGGGGGATTCTTTTTAGACCACAGGTAACGAACTGGATAGGGAGAGAGAATAAGAAAGGGGTTTTTGAATTTAAACCTGACGTAGTAGGCCGCTGGGGTCTAAAGAGGGAAAATATGGAGTTGGTAAAGAGGGCCCTTATAGGTGTTGTGAATGAGCCTCATGGAACGGGAAGGAGGGCAAGGCTTGATCAGATAAGAGTGGCAGGCAAGACAGGCACTGCCCAAGTAATTGCCTTACCCGAGGAAGAAGAATCCGCAGAGGAAAGAGATGTTCCATATAAATTTAGAGATCATGCCTGGTTTTTGGCTGTTGCCCCTGCTGAAAGGCCTGTTATAGCATTAGCCATCCTTATAGAGCATAGTGGTCAAGGAGGAGCTGTAGCGGCCCCCATAGCAAAGGATATATTCAAGGGATATTTAAATAAGGTGGAAAGATTAGGCGCTTCGCCCTAAGTACTCCTTCGCTCATCAATAGGGGTGAGAAGAGATTTTGCGAGGGGCACGAGAGGAGCAATAGAGTAGAATGTTCGATCGCCGATTGATAAATAACTTTGATTGGATACTCTTAGCTATATTGATATTTATAGGGTTACTGAGTGTCCTTAATCTTTACAGTGCTACATATACGATTAGATCTATGGGGGGAAGCCAGATTTATGTTAAACAGATTTGTTGGTATGCTATAGGTTTTTTGATTCTTCTTTTGATGACAACCTTTGACTACCATATCTTAGATCGGCTCGCCTATCCATTGTTTTTTATCTCCCTGATCTTTCTGGTTGCTTCCCTAAAGATAGGCAAGGTTGCCCATGGCTCTCAACGCTGGTTGAGTTTTGGTTATTTTTCCGTCCAACCTTCGGAGATGGTCAAGATATCCCTTGTTATTGTTCTTGCTAGGTATTTTTCTAAATTAGAAAGGATGGGGAATTACCGGCTTAGGGACCTATTTAGACCGTTGATCTTGATTGCCATCCCTTTCATCATGATAGTCTACCAGCCTGACCTTGGAACTGCCCTGATGTTAATTATAGTTTCCTTCTCAATTATTATCTTTGTTAATGTAAACTGGAGATCATTGCTGATATTTTTGTCCACTGCCCTTCTTTCAGCACCCTTTTTCTGGCTAATGCTCCAGGATTACCAGAAAAAGAGGATAGTAACGTTTTTAAGACCTGATTTGGATCCCTTGGGTGCTGCCTATCATGTAACACAGTCGAAGATTACTATTGGTTCAGGGCTACTTTGGGGGAAGGGCTTTCTTAGGGGCACTCAGACAAGGCTAAATTTTCTCCCACAACAACATACGGATTTTTCGTTTTCTGTTTTGGCAGAGGAGTGGGGCTTTGTAGGCTCAGCAATACTCTTGTTTCTATATCTGTTCTTAATATTATG
>CP070660.1:1433888-1441792 GCA_020355145.1 Deltaproteobacteria bacterium | reverse complement strand
TCTGAACGACCTAAGGGAGAAGCAGCGTAATTTGATAAGATATTGAGCAGCCGGTAGTATTCGAGTACCGTAAGTGAGTGTTCTACCATGTGGGTTTTGAAGGATGAAACCCTATCTCCCTAACTCAATAATTCTCGAGCTATCCTATTAACTTCACGGCCATCGGCCCTTCCTGCCAACTTAGGCATCACGGATTTCATAACCTTACCCAAGTCCTTTGGGCTACTGGCCGGGATTTCCTCAATTGCCTGGGTTACTATACCTTTAATCTCCTCGATTGTTAATTGGGGCGGCAAATAGCTGGATAATATCCTTAGCTCCGCCTCCTCTTTTTCTACAAGATCCTGACGTGAACCCTGGCTGAATTTCTCTATTGCCTCCTTCCTTTTTTTTATCTCTGAGGCGATTACCCCCCTAATCTGATCATCGGTAAGTTCCTGACGTAACTCAACCTGTCTATTTTTGATTGCGGTCTTTAGTCCCCTTAATACGGAAAGCCTCCCTTTATCTTGCTGCTTTATCGCATTTCTTAGATCAAGGATAATATCATCATATAGGCTCATGGGTATTTTTAACGTTTAAACGTTCAATTTAAATCTATTTATTATAATGTCAATAGAAATACTATAAATTTTTTTAATTTTAGTTAATTCTCTTTTTTAGCATACCAATAGCCTGCTCTAGTTTAATTGATCCATCATAAAGGGCCCTTCCTATTATTATACCACTTACGCCATCTTCCTCTAATTCCAACATATCCTCTATATCCTTAAGTAACGATATCCCCCCTGCTGCTATAATAGGTACATTTGTATTACCTGCAAATTTCCTTATAGCATCTATATCCAGACCTCTTTTCATCCCATCCCTGTCTATATCAGTATAGATAATGGCTGCAATCCCTATATCTTCAAACCCCTTTGCCAGATCAATGGATGTTATACTGGTAGGCTCTGTCCAACCCTCCACCGATACATGATTATCCCTTGAATCAATAGCTACGACAATCCTACCCGGATACCTCTTACATGCCGCCTTTACTAATCTTGGATCCTTATATGCTGCTGTACCTATAATAACCCAATCAATGCCTAGATTAATATACTCCTCAATTGTATCCAATTCTCGAATACCACCACCTAATTGCACCGGAACAGAAACCGTATCTACCACTTTTTTTATAACTTTTTCATTAAGAGGCCTTCCATGAACAGCCCCATCCAGATCAACAAGATGCAACCTCTCTGCCCCTTTTCTTTCCCATTGTAAGGCCATCTCTTCTGGGTGATCGGAAAATATGGTCTCCCTATTCATAAAACCCTGCTCCAATCTTACGCACCTACCCCCCTTAATATCTACTGCCGGTATGACGATCACCTGCAATTACCTGTCAATTATATCGGCCTGGATCAGATTGGCTCCAGTCCTCCAGCTTGTGAAATCTTCCTTTACTCCCTACTGATCCCCAGAAGATAGTCAATCCCAAAAGGCCACCTACCCCATTCAGAAAGATATCGTACCAGGCAAAGTTCCTTGAGGGTAAGATACCTTGATAAAGTTCATCTATTATACCAAGTGCACACGTAATGGCTGCAGACTGGAAGTACGAGGAAGTCTCACTCATTTTTTCCCTTCTCTTCCCTCCTGCTTCCTTAATAGCCTGCATTACCAATATGCCCAGGATTGCATACTCTGGCAGGTGGGTTAATTCATAGCGATTTGGCACAATAAGATAGAATATAGTGGAAAACGTTATTAATCCGCCTATTATGAGGAAAAAGCGAGGGAATTTCCTTATATTGGAGAAAGAGATAGCCCCCGCCGAAATTATCAGAAGAACCCCTATAGAGATCTCGACAACTAATACGAAACTGGCGATCGATACTGCAGGCCACCTGGCGAAGGCCCATTGAATCAATAACGGAAGATATGGTGTTGCGATCAGGACAATTAGGAAATATCCATACACCACCAACCATCTGGGGGTAACGTAGCCTAAATTACAACCCTTCAAGTTATGAAAATATATCTTCCAGGGCAGATGAAAGACCTTGAGAAGGAATCCTCGGAACAATTCCCTATAGCAAAGGTGTTGAGTTCACAGATCAGACTATTCCACCGTTATGATATCTTTATTGGCATCAAAGATCTTCTGTCCAATCCCCTTAACCTTCATCAGATCCTCTATGTTTTCAAATGGGCCGTAGTTATCCCTATAGTCAATAATTCTCTGTGCAATGGCTGGGCCTACCCCTTTGAGGTTGGTTAACTCCTCTAAGGTCGCGGTATTCAGGTTGATCTTTCCCCCAGCTATGATATAAACCGGGACCATCAGAATACTGATGACGATAATACATGTGAGGATCCTCACGAACGTTCTTTTCATTTTTTCCTCCTTTCTTTATTTTGCTATAGCAGGTTAAAGACTCTATTCTATCTTGTCAACAAAAATTTAATATTTCAAGCCCTGGCCTTAAGGCCTTGCTGAATCAGTCAATAGATACCTTGAGGCGGCTCAGATTCACACCCAGTGTGCTGCATTCGTTTTTCAAGGAATCCCTGGCAACCCTGTTCATATTCCGGAATGAAAACGGGAAAATATATGCGCAGAGCCTTGGGATCTGAGGCCTCATTCCCTAAATCTTAGGGTCCGTAAGGAATTTCGAGGATACCTTATGCCCTATTGTTTACCACTTTAAATAATGGTTGTACCTTATAATGCTTTGCTACATCACCAGAAGAGGAAAAGACCCTGCCTGGGTGACCTAAATGGCTTTCGGACAGCCACTTAGGCAAAAATGGGGATTGGAGAAAACTGTATTATCCCTATGATCCGTACGCCCTTTCGCCATTAATCAAAACAAAGAGACACTCCCTCTTGGAAGAAGTCTTTATCGACACTCTTCACCAATGATAAAGATATTTAGGCTTATGCAAATCTATGAATATTCAGCCTTTCATACAAGACCCCGAAAATATTCAATGGTTCTCTTCATCCCTTCTTCCAATTCTACCTCAGGCTCCCAATTAAGTTTCTCTTTTGCCAGTGTGATATCAGGGCAACGACGGATGGGATCGTCTTGAGGGAGAGGTTTAAAGATGATTTTGGATCGGCTACGGGTCAGCCTGATAATCATCTCTGCCAGTTGCAAGATGCTGCATTCATCAGGGTTGCCTAAGTTTATAGGGCCGATGAAATCATCTGGACCATTCATCATCAGAATCAAAGCCCTTGTCATATCATCCACATAACAGAAGGATCGGGTTTGAGAACCATCGCCATAGACTGTTATATCCTGATTTGTTAGGGCCTGCACAATAAAGTTGCTGATTACACGTCCATCCCTTGGGTGCATCCTTGGCCCATAGGTGTTGAAAATCCTAGCCACTCTAATGTTTACCTTATTTTGTCGATGATAATCGAAAAAGAGGGTCTCTGCGCAACGCTTCCCTTCATCATAGCAGGACCTTAGTCCGATGGTATTGACATTACCCCAGTAATCCTCTTTCTGTGGATGAACCGCTGGGTTACCGTATATCTCGCTGGTAGAGGCCTGTAGGATCTTGGCCTTGACCCTTTTTGCCAGGCCAAGCATATTTATGGCCCCCATTACGTTAGTCTTCACCGTTTTAACCGGGTTGTATTGATAATGGATAGGCGAAGCCGGACAGGCCAAATTGTATATCTCATCTACTTCAAGGAAAATGGGTTGAACAAGATCATGGCGTATTAATTCAAAATTAGGCCTTCCAAGCAGGTGGGTAATATTGACTTTGCCCCCTGTGAAAAAATTATCCAGACATAATACCTCATGACCTTCAGCAACCAGGCGATCACACAGGTGAGAACCCAAAAAACCGGCACCGCCGGTGATTAGAATACGCTTTTGCATCTGAATCTTCTTTTTGGATTTGTTTCTTAATTAACCGCAGACACACGCAGACCAATAGCTGGCCGACCTGGCCAGCTATTTGCCATCATGCCCTTCGGGCAAATTTAGCACCATTCTCTTGATCTCAGCTTTCCGGTGCCTAAAATTCACCAAAATCCCAACTTGTATTCCTGTCGCCTTCAAATAATTCAATAGCTGTGCTTCATGTATCTTATCGAGTTTTTCCACCGTCTTAATTTCAACTATGACCATCTTTTCAACAAGTATATCTGCAATATAATCACCAACCGCATTCTCTTTATAAAATACTTTGACTGGAACCTGACTCTTTGCTTTTAGCCCTCGTTTTCGTAATTCAACCAATAAGGCATTTTCGTATACTCTCTCAAGGAGACCAGACCCAAGGACACGATTTACTTCAAACACAGCACCATTTATCGCATAGGTAGCATCGTTAATATCCATAAGAAAATGATTTTCTCCTGTCCGCCATTGCTATCACTCAGGCGAGGCGGGCGGTCGGCCGGACAAAATGCCCGCCCCGTTAAACGTGAAACTATTTAACTGGGGTCTGGGTTCATCTGCGTGGGTCCGCGGTTAATTTCATACATTGCCTCCGATGTTTTTTCTTTTGTAGTCCTATATTTACTTTCGTGTCTTAATCCTTTCGCACTTTCGGGATCAAAGATGTGTCAACGCCGGTTTTCCGATGGGAAAAACATTGAACCCAATTTCAAAAAGCCTTTTATGATCGAGAATATTTCGGCCATCAAAGATAAAGGCCGGCTTAATCATTGACCGATATATCTTCTCAAAATCGAGATCCCGATACAGCTCCCATTCAGTCACTACGGCTATGGCATGGCATCCAGAAGCCGCTTTGTAGGGATCCTCAATATAGCTCACATTGCTATCAATGCCATTCAGGTCAATCCTCGCATTGTCTAAGGCCTTTGGATCAGTAATTACCAACTCCGCCCTTTCCTCTATCAACCGTTTGGCTATGAATATAGCCGGACTATCTCTCGTATCCCCGGTATTGGCCTTAAATGCAAAACCGAAAAGGCAAATTCTCTTGCCAACCAAGGTGTTGAACATGGCCGTCATCATGTTGAGCACAAAACGCCTTTTCTGATATTCATTTACCTGGACCACGCTTTCCCAGTAATCAGCTACCTCGTTAAGACCGTAGTTTCTGCAAAGATATACTAGATTTAGAATATCCTTCTTAAAACATGACCCACCGAAGCCAACACTAGCATTTAAGAACTCGCTGCCGACTCTGCTATCCATCCCGACTGCCTTAGCCACCGCGCTGATGTCAGCATCGGTCTTTTCGCAGAGTGCAGAGATAGAGTTTATTGAGGATATTCTCTGAGCCAGAAAAGCGTTCGCTGCCAGCTTTGAAAGCTCACTGCTCCAGGTATCAGAAGTTATAATCCGCTCCCGGGGCACCCAATTTGCATAAATTTCAACCAACTCATCCCTTGCCCTTAGACCACTTTCTGTTAGGCGAGAGCCAATAAGCACTCGATCAGGGTTTTCCAAATCTCTGATAGCTGTGCCTTCAGCCAAGAATTCCGGGTTGGAAAGTACATCAAAATGGATACCGTCCTCATTTGAAGTGAGAATTCTTTCCATGGCCAAGGCGGTTCTAACCGGAAGGGTGCTCTTTTCGATGATTATCTTTGGCGATTCAGCACACTGGCATATCTGTCTGGCTGTTTTCTCCCAATATTGAAGATCAGCGGCCATGCCAGCCCCAGCGCCGAATGTCTTAGTTGGCGTATTGACACTCACGAAAATGACTTCGGAGTCTTTTACTCCCTGCTCAATCTCCGTACTGAAAAAAAGATTTCTGCCCCGAGTGGTTTTCACGATTTCATCAAGGCCAGGCTCATAGATGGGAAGATCATCAGAATTCCATTGGGCGATACGTGTGGGATCTATATCCACAACCGTAACCTTGTATTGCGGACATTTATAGGCAATCATTACCATAGTGGGACCGCCCACATAACCTGCTCCGATACAAAGGATATTTTTTTTGAACTTTATTTCAGTCTCAACTCCATTGAGTAAGAGCTGGCACTACAAGGCACCTCTTGCAAACGTCTATCCTCCAATTCAACAAAGAAGTAAACCCTGTTAGAATGCCCCGCTTGCCCCGCCCGCCCTGTGGAATGTGAAACCTATTCCTCTGGGGCAAGTCAGAATGATCATACTGGGGCCTGCCCCGCCTGCCCCGTTAAATGCCTTTGGTTTTTTATTTAATTGGGGTAGCTCCGGCAGATGGTACTGGGGTGAAATGCCATGCCTATCTCACTGGGATTTATCTGGCGAAATACTTGCCCTGTGGAATACCGTCTGCCGAATACAGTGCATATCAAACAGGTTTCGCGATGATTTTAGATCTGGAAGTGGTTAATTAACTCCTTATTTAAGAGGGCTTGCTCTATAGAACACAACACTATTCCATGTGAAGAAGCCTATTTCATTGGGGCCCAAATCCCTCAACTCCTTAACAAAATGTATTTCTTCTCCGCCCATGTGCGGAGGAGAAAGGAAGATGCGTTATGTTCTTTTCATGAGAATAGCTGCAGAGGTAGCTAACTTGAGGAGAGTGATTACTTAGGCAAACCACTTTGGATATCGATGAAAGAATTATCAAGAGAACGATCTATCCATATCCGCAAATTCAGCATCAATCTCTGTCTGATCGCGGATACTTTCAAACGGATGTGGCCACTGGCTGAATCTCTTCTAACTTGCAAGCGTTTTCTCCCCGCATAGCGTGCCACACATCCCAGGCTAATTGACCGTTCAGCCACAGTTCCGGAGACGTTCCAAATAGCCTGGACAGGCGCAAAGCCATATCCGTGCTAATCCCTTTCCTGCCGTTTACGACCTGACTGATGTGTTTGCGGGAAACACCGATTCTTCCGGCAATTTCTGTTTGCGTCATACCATACGGCTTCATAAATTCTTCCAGTAATATTTCTCCCGGATGGATGGGCGGCCGATTAGTTGGCATTTTCATAGGTACCCCCTTTCAATGATAGTCCACGACTTCAACCCGTTTTGGACCTTTTTCACACCAGACGAAACAAATCCGGTAACGGTCGTTAATCCTGATGGAATGCTGCCCTCGACGGTCACCGTGTAAGATTTCCAGGTGGTTACCGGGTGGCATTCTTAAATCTTCGAGATTTACCGCGTTCTCCAGAAAATAGAATTTGCGTAACGCTATCCGTCTCAATTCAACAGGCAGAGTCTTTCTCGCCTGCCTTGAATTAATCCCATTATAAACATCTTCCGTTCCCTTATCGTAGAAATCAACTATCACGGTTAATTGTAACCTGTTAAGTTACATTGTCAAGCAGAATATAAATCAAACCATTCATTTTATTCTCGTTATTCTCGCAAACGCATTTTGGAACTTTTCTTGTTTGAAACCTCAAATACAGCCTGGCACAACTCCCTTGCCTTTTGCCAGCATGGGAGTTCCTCAAATGTCTTATAATTCATGATTCCTAAGTTTTAATCCCTGAATTCCTCAATCCCTAAATTGCTAAATTTGCTTTAATCCCTAAATCCCCCAATTCCTCAATTCTCAATCCCTTTGCCCCGCCCCGTAAGTCAGAATGATCGTACTGGGATGAAATGTCCTTTATTCCCTATTTCACTGGGGCCTAAATCCATGAATTCAATTCATAAGTGAACAAGGTTAACAACGTCCCCTATTACATCATCCCTCCTTTTCCTGTTAAACCTCCACCAATTTATGCTGATGTAGTAGTCAGATTCTTGCGAATAACACAATTGACCACAATAAAAGCACCAAAACAAGCTGTCAAAAGCGATAAAACCATAATGCTCCCAAAAGGTTTAAGCAGTAAAACACTCAAGCCTATAGCCAATTGAAGAAGCCCATACCCCATTGAGATCTTCCAATGTGAAATCCCTTTTTCGTTTGCTAGAACCTGGTAGAGATGTCTCCGGTGAGCTCTC
>CP070660.1:1429700-1433788 GCA_020355145.1 Deltaproteobacteria bacterium | reverse complement strand
TCATTTCAGTTAACGCCAGGAAAAGTCCTTGACAATAATGGGAAAAAATCGTAGATAAATCTATATGTTATTATCTGAAAAAATCAACCCTTATAATGGAGGAGTCAGTTGAGGTCTAAGTGTATTTATCTAGTTATTTCCTTGTCTTTCGCCCTTTTTTTAGGCCTGTCTTCATCTTCAGCTGCAGTCAAAAAGGTTACACATGTAGTAAAAAGGGGCGATACCCTTTGGTCAATATGTGAACGATATTACGGTGATCCTTACCTCTGGCCGGAGCTGTGGGAAATGAATAAATTTATCACTAACCCTCACTGGCTCCATCCCGGTGATGTCATAAAACTCTTAGAATACAAAGAGGTAAAGGCACTACCCGCGAAAAGGATTGTTAGGCTAAAAAAACAACCCTTAAAGAAACTAATGGGGGTAGATGTTTCAAGCCTTACCAATACGAGGTCTCTCGGCCTTCTTCTGCAAGAAGGGATTGAGCCATGGGGAAGGATCTTTGACATTAAGGGCAAAAAGCTACTGCTTGGTAAAGATGATGTAGTTTATGTAAAGATGTATAAGGAGGATGTCAAGCCTGGAGATGTATTTACCATATACAGTGTCTCAGAGCCTATTGAGCATCCCTTGACCGGGGAAGAATTCGGCTACATTCACTCCTTTAAGGGAATACTGGAGATTGAAAAGGCAAAGGAAGACTACCATGTCGCTAAAGTAAGTGAATCATTCAGAACCATCTATAAAGATGACCTCCTTATACCCTATGATCCAGTTTCCCCCTGTATACTCCCTATTCCATGCCCGGATACCCTTACGGCCCATATTGTCGCCTCAAAAGACAACTTGGATTTACTTGGACTATACGCGGTGGTCTATATTGATGCAGGGCATAATATGGGGGTGAGAAGGGGTCACCTCTTTGAGGCCATAGAGGAAAGAGAATCTATTCCAGATCCACAAAAAGAAGAGGTAGTCGCCTTGCCTCCTACTATTCTCGGCAAGATCCTGATCGTGGAGACCACAGAAAATACCTCTAATGGGGTGGTATTTTGGGTATCTAAAGAGTTTACCAATGGCGTTAAGATCAGGCCTCAGACCTGGCATAAGGATAAGCAACCAAGGGAGTTGGCTATGTTACCAGCCTGCCCAGTGGAATAACTCACCTCCCATATCCAGTGCCTTCTTCTCCCGGCCAGGAAGACCCAGTTTGGCATGCTTTGGACCCATGCCGGGAATCCTCAAAAAATCGGTCAAAGGGGCATATTCGGATCTTTTCAAGTCCTCATAGTATTGCAGTTTTCCGGTTTCCAGAAGCTCCTTAATCTTTTTGGCGATACCCTCTCCTATCCCAGGAAGTCTCGCTATCTCGTTTTTATCCTCAAGGGAAGAAAGTTGATACGTTAGATTCTGGATTTGTTGAGACGCCTTTGTATATGCCCTGATCTTGAAGGGATTTTCTCCCTGGATATCTAAGATCTCGGAGATGTGAACCAGTACCTGGGCTATCTCTTGATTGGTCATAATAAAAGTCTACCTTCCTATTAGCTTCTTGAACTCGTTTTCATTTAATGCCTTTATTCCTAATTTCAGTGCACTATCATATTTTGAACCAGGGTCTTTGCCCACTATTATGAAATCGGTCTTTTTACTAACTGATGAGGAGAGCCTTCCTCCCATATCCTCTATTATCTTTCGAGCCTCGTCCCTGGTAAAGGAATCTAGGCCTCCCGTCAAGACAAAGGTCTTGCCTGAAAGGGGGGCCTCTCTTGCCTCGACCTTCTCAACCGGGAATCTCACCCCTCCTCTTCTTAGTTTCTCAAGGACCTTGAGATTTTTAGGATTATGGAAGAAGTTGTATATGCTTTCTGACACTATGGGTCCAATCTCATGAACCTGGGTGAGATCTTCAGTCGTCTGTTTGGCTAAATTATCGATAGATTTGAACTGCTTTGCCAATACCCCAGCCAGATGGTAGCCCACATTTCTTATACCCAGGGCATATATCAAATTGGTTAAACTCGGGCTTCTGCTTTTCTGAATAGCGTTAAGCAGATTTTTCGCCAGCTTATCGCCCATCCTATCCATGTTCATTACATCTTCTTTTTTCAGAAAATACAGGTCCGCCTGGTCTTGGATGATCTTCTTGTCCACCATCTGTTCTAAGAACTTATATCCTAAACCATCCATGTCCATAGCCCCTTTGGAGACAAAATGGGCCAGGTTTTCTTTGATCTGGGCTGGACAGGCGATTCCAGTACAACGATGAATGGCCTCACCCCAGGGCCTTTCTGCCTTGGATCCGCAGACAGGACATCTCTCCGGCATGCTGAACCTCTTTTCTCTCCCTGTCCTTCTCGACTTAACCACCTTCACCACCTCTGGAATCACATCCCCTGCCCTTTGAATCACAACCGTATCCCCTATCCTCACATCCTTTTTCCTTACCTCATCCTCATTGTGCAAACTGGCCCGACTTACCTCCACTCCTCCAACCCTAACCGGTTCCAACATGGCCACAGGAGTTAGGGCCCCGGTTCTTCCCACGCTGACGATTATATCCCTTATTCTGCTGCTTTCCTGTTGAGCCGGGAATTTCCAGGCAACTGCCCAGCGAGGACTGCGGGAAAGCTCGCCCAACTTCTCCTGCAAGGTAAATTCATCAACCTTTATCACGACTCCATCTATCTCATAGGGTAAATCGTTTCTTACCTCAAGTAGCCTTTCGTAATATGCCTTCACCTGCTCCACACTTTCGCACAACTCAACATACTGGCTGATCTTAAAACCAATCCGTTTCAAATAGAGGATACAATCCCAATGGTTTGTTAATTTCCTTCCCTCAACCCTTCCTATTCCATAGGCGAACATATTGAGTGGTCTGGTGCTGGTTACTTGAGGGTCAAGCTGCCTCACCGATCCAGCAGCAGCATTGCGGGGGTTGGCAAATAAAGGCTCCTCCATTTTCTCCCTCTTTTTGTTTAGGATCTCAAAGTCCTCCTTGTTCATAATCACCTCGCCCCTGACCTCGATCAAATCGGGGTTTGGACCTCCTATAAGTCTCAAGGGGATAGGCCTTATGGTCCTTAAATTCAAGGTGACATCTTCTCCCACCGCCCCATCACCCCTGGTGGAACCCAAACTGAAGACGCCCTTTTTATACACCAGTTCCACTGCCAATCCATCAAATTTGGGCTCCACAGTGTATCTAATCTTCTTTTCACTGACTTCTGAGAGTTCTAAAACCCTGCGGTGGAAGCCCAAGAACTCGGCCTCGGAGGTTGCCTTGTTCAGGCTTAACATGGGAAGGCTGTGCCTGACTGTCTTGAACTCCTCTAAAGGGGTGGCGCCTACCCTCTGGGTAGGAGAGTCAGAGGTAATAAGCTCAGGATATCTCTTCTCCAACTCCAAAAGCTCATCAAAGAGTCGGTCGTATTCGGCGTCAGAGATCTCTGGATTATCTAAGACGTAATATAGGTGGTTGTGATAATTTATCTGCCCCTTTAACTTTTGAATCCTCTCTATGACTTTTCTTTCCGGCCTGGGCATGATTTGACTATTATCGCAAAACCTTATCTAGGCTACCTAGTTCTTATTGCACGTTTTATAATAGGAAAAAAGTCAGCTGAAAACAAGACTGAATTGACTGGAGTTTCCTGAGTTTCGAGGGAAATCCATTGTTTCCGAGCGAAAATCGGCTGGCAGCAGTGGGGCACCCACCGAGGTGAGCAGGAAGGGGAAGGCCCCGCCGCGCTATTTCTCCCTTGTGGACATAGTTTAAGGAAAGGAGGTATTGGAATGAAGAGATCAGGATATTTAACTACTCTGGTCTTGGCCGTGATTGTTTCCATTCAAAATATCTTAACCACTTCATCCCTTTCAAAGTAGGGGACTGGTTCATATCCCTTGGAGGTAACCATTGTTACCGAAGGGGACCCAGCTGCCCGAACGCGCCCGATCATGGTCATGGCCATACCATACTGATGTGCACGGTCTAAGATCTTCTCTGTGTCAGGTGGAGATGCTGTGATGAGAAGGGCACCTGAGGCTATAACACCCAAGGGGTTGAGACCAAAGGCCTCACAGAG
>CP070660.1:1424778-1429600 GCA_020355145.1 Deltaproteobacteria bacterium | reverse complement strand
AGCTGCCTCCGAGCCTGTCTTTTGATGAAGCGAGGTTCAGTCATTTTTGTAAACAGCTCAAAGGAGACCATCTCTATGCCTTGGAGGTGAGACATCCAAGCTGGACGCAGAAAAAGGTAACAGACATACTCAGGGATAATAACACCGCCCTTTGTGTCTCTGATACGGCTGGGCGCTACCCTTACATCGAGGAGGATACAGCCACCTTTATCTATATCAGGCTGCATGGTTCTAAAAAACTCTATGCCTCGGAATACTCAGAGGAAGAACTACAGACATATGCACGAAAAATAAGGAATTGGTCCAAGGATACCTACCTTTACTTTGACAATGATTATGAGGGCTATGCCATAAAGAATGCAAAGAGGATGAAGGAGATTCTAGGGCTCGCGTAAGGTGATAGACAAATGGGTGTTTGTACATACTGTGGTGACTCATCACCTCTTATCTCAAAGACCATTGGGATCTGTCTAAAATGCCTGAGAACTGGTTATGATGGCATGATGGATCACATTGGCGAGGTCCACGGAAGATCACGAGAACCTTTTGGTCTTCCGGCCTTGCCACCGCGGGATCACGGAGGTATCTCCTGCAAGCTTTGCCATAATTCATGCCAGATTGCCGAGGGAGGCACTGGGTACTGCGGTATCAGGTCAGCTGCAGGGGGAAAGATAAAGGGTGGGACAAAGGAGGCCAATGTGGATTGGTACTACGACCCCCTGCCAACCAACTGTGTGGCTGATTGGGTATGTCCAGGTGGCACTGGCATAGGTTATCCAGAATATGCATACAGGCAAGGCCCTGAACATGGCTACAAAAACCTCGCCGTCTTCTATAATGGTTGTTCCTTTAACTGTCTATTTTGTCAGAATTGGCACTTTAGGGAGAGGGTGAGCACCGGTAATAGGGTACTGGTATCCCAGCTTGCCAGTTCCGTAGATGCCAAGACCTCCTGCATCTGTTACTTCGGGGGAGACCCAACCCCTCAGCTGATCCATTCCATAAATGTCTCAAAAATGGCAATTCAAGAAAACCAGGAAAGGATCTTAAGGATCTGTTGGGAGACAAATGGTTCCATGAATCAGGGCCTGCTCTCCCAGATGATCGATATCTCCTTGAGGTCCGGAGGCTGTATAAAGTTTGATCTCAAGGCATGGTCAGAGACCCTTCACCTGGCCTTGTGCGGGGTGAGCAATAAAAGGACATTAGACAACTTTCGGATAGTTGCCCAGAGTACTCATAAAAGGCCAGGGGTTCCCCTCCTTGTGGCAAGCACCCTGCTTGTCCCAGGATATATAGACACTGAAGAGGTCTATCAAATCGCCTCTTTTATCCATAGGTGCAGTCCTGATATCCCCTATGCCTTATTAGGGTTTTATCCTCACTTTTATATGAAGGAGCTTCCGAGAACAACCAGGGCAAAGGCCGAGGAGTGCCTTAAGGCGGCTAGGGGTGCCGGTCTTACAAGGGTAAGAATCGGTAATGTGCATCTGCTGACTTAAGCATGATTTAGTGCTTATCCTGTTTGAGGCCCTTTCCTTTCATGATATTGATGAAAAGCCAGAGGATACCTGCTGTGACTGCGGAGTCTGCCACGTTAAATGCGGGCCAGTGATAGCCCTTTAGAAAGAAATCCAAAAAATCGATCACATAACCAAACCGGACCCTGTCTACAAGGTTGCCCATGGCCCCCCCGAGGATAAGGGAAAGCCCTACAGTCAGCCATCTTTGATTCCCCTTTACCCAGTAAAAAAAGAAAATGATAACACCTATGGCAACTATTGTTGTTGTTAATAAGAAATAGTAGAAAAATCCAGATCTGGTTTGGCTAAGAATACCAAAGGCCATCCCCCTGTTCTTAACCAAGACTAGATTGAAAAATCCGGGGATTATAGAAAGGATCTGGTGTACTCCCAAATGATTGATAATCAGCCACTTAGAAACCTGGTCCAGGAGCAGAACTGTGAGGGCTGGGCCAATAAATAAGGGATAATCTCTTCTCAACGCTTAGGGCCTTAGATCTAATTCCTTAATAACCTGCAGACATCGTCTGCATATGGAAAGGTGCTCTCTATCATGTCCCACAGTGGAGTCATGCATCCAGCACCTCTCGCATTTTGGGAAAGGTGAGGGTAAGACCTTGATGACCAAACCAGGATATTCCTGGCTCTCGTAACCTCCCTCGATCTTTCCCTCCCCTACCAATTCAACGGCCGATACAATACAGATAGACCTCAATTCATCCCTGTGATCCCTTAATCTCCTTAAGAGATCCTTGGGAAGGGCCAACCTTACTGCCGCATCCAGGGAATGGCCAATGATCTTATCCTTTCGAGCCAACTCCAGGGCCTTGGTAACCTCTTTTCGTACATTCAACAGTACCTCCCAGCGCTTGATCAATGAGCTATCCTTAAACTCCTCTCTGGCAGATATAAATAGATCCGCATGGACACTGATCGGCCGCCCTGTATCGTGAAGATATCCCCATACCTCATCGCCCGTAAAGGGGATAATAGGGGCCATAAGCCTAACAAGACCCTCTAAGATCTCATTCAATGCCGTCTGCGCAGACCTCCTCTCCTTTGAATCGACAGCCGAGGTATAAAGCCTATCCTTTAATACATCCAGGTAAAAAGATGATAGGGTAAGGACACAGAAATTATAAATGGCCTGGTATATAGAGTGAAATTCAAATCTCTTATATGACCTCATCACCGTTTCCGTTAATTCCTGGAATCTGTGAAGGGCCCATCTATCCAGTTCTAATAACTCCCGGTAAGGAATAGTATCCTTGGATGGATTAAAATCATAGAGGTTCCCAAGCAGGTACCTGAATGTATTCCTAAGCCTTCTGTATGTCTCTGTCAGTCGGTCTAAGATCTCCTGGGAAAGCCTTATATCATTCCTATAGTCCTCGGAGGCCACCCATAGCCTCAGTATCTCAGCACCATATTTATTGATGACCTCTTCCGGGGAAATGACATTACCGCTAGATTTGGACATCTTCCTTCCATCGCCGTCAACCACAAATCCATGTGTCAAGACAGACTTGAATGGGGCCTTCTGCCTTGTCCCTACTGAACATAAAAGGGAGCTGTGGAACCAGCCCCTATGCTGATCGCTTCCCTCCAGATACAAATCGGCAGGAGAGCTCAGGTAGTCCCTTTGCTCAAGAACGGTAAAACTTACACCGGAGTCAAACCAGACATCCAGGATATCCGTCTCCTTCCTGAATCTTTCCCCATGACATGAGGGGCACGTTGTCCCCTTCGGTAAGAGCTCATGGGCAGACCGGTCAAACCAGACATCAGTGCCATGTCTCTCAACAAGCCCCGCTACATAATCCACTATCTCCTGGGTGATAAGGTGATTGCCGCATTTTGAGCAGTAAAAGATAGTAATCGGCACACCCCATGAACGCTGCCTGGAGATACACCAATCAGGCCGGTTGGCAACGAGATTATAGATCCTTTCCTCTCCCCAGTTTGGGATCCACTCTACATCCCTTATTGCCTTGAGGGATTTTTCCCTCAGGCCAACCTTTTCCATGGATATGAACCATTGCTCTGTGGCCCTGAATATAACAGGGTTTTTACATCTCCAGCAGTGGGGATATGAGTGGGTAAGCGGTTCCTCTCTAATCAATACCCCTAATTCACTCAATTTCTCTATAATTGGGCGGTTGGCCTCAAAGACCCCCTGACCGGCGAAAAATTCCACATCCTCCGTGAACCTCCCCTTATCGTCAACAGGGGAATATATGTCGAGATTGTACTGTAACCCACTTTCGTAGTCCTCCTGCCCATGGCCGGGTGCAGTGTGAACACAGCCAGTGCCAACATCCAGGGTAACGTAATCAGCCAGGATAATTACCGACTCCCTATTGTAGATGGGGTGCTTGGCCTTGAGGCCCTCTAACTCGCGGGCATTAAATTGGTCGAGAAGGGTATAATCTTCAACGCCCACTGCCCTTAAGAAAGGCTCCAAGAGGCCTTCAGCTAATATCAAGACACCGTGCATTGGCGTATCAATAGCCACATATATCAAATCAGGATGGAGGGCCACGGCAAGATTAGCCGGTATAGTCCAAGGAGTCGTAGTCCATATGGCAATGGAGATATCCTTGCCAGCAAGGGATGGATGGTTCCCGGTTAGATCAGAGACAAAGGGAAATCTTACGTATATAGAGGGGGATGTTTCATCATCGTATTCGACCTCTGCCTCTGCTAAGGCGGTGCCACAGGAATTACACCAATAGATGGGCTTCTTGCTCTTAATCAGGCTGCCATTAAGTGCGAACTTGCCAAATTCCCTGACAATAGTGGCCTCATACTTATAGTTCATTGTCAGATAAGGCCTGTCCCACTCACCAAAAACCCCCAGTCTCTTAAACTCATCCCTTTGAATCTTTATGAAACGATCAGCAAACTCACGGCATCTTTTTCTTACCTCTGACTGGGTCATCTCCAGCTTTTTATCCCCGAGTTCATGGTCTACCTGCGATTCAATCGGAAGCCCATGGCAGTCCCACCCAGGTACATAAGGGACATCATATCCATCCATCTGCCTTGCCTTAATAATCATATCCTTTAAGATCTTATTAAATGCGGTCCCTATGTGGATATTGCCATTGGCATAAGGTGGGCCATCGTGCAGGATATAGGCAGGTCTTCCCTTAGATATCTCTCTTATTGCTGAGTAAATATCCTCTTTCCCCCACTTTCTTAATACCTCGGGCTCCCTTTGAACCAGGTTTGCCTTCATGGGGAAGTCGGTCTTTGGTAGATTGAGTGTCTTCTTGTAGTCCATCGTGTATCTCTCT
>CP070660.1:1421183-1424678 GCA_020355145.1 Deltaproteobacteria bacterium | reverse complement strand
GGGTTAAGGCCAGAAGCACGCCAAGACCTATCGGTCTTCTGTAGACATCGTTATCATACGTCATTTTCCTCATTGCAGCAAGTCTGGATTGCAATTCCCTTAGTTCATCCAGTTTATCCTCATATAGTCCAAGGGCATGGTAAAGCCTATTGATAACCATCAGGTGGATATGCCTTATTGCTATCTCGGGGACTAAGATGGGGTTTTTGCTTAGACTTATAACGTTGGTCACCATTCTGGTAAAGAGACTCTGCAGCCCAAACCTGAGGCCCTGCAGGGGATGACTAAAGAGCCAAAGGAGAAGCATCCCTGGTTTTCTGTAGAACCAGTCTGTGTCCAAGCTGTTAGTGGCCTCACCGCCGAGTTTATCTATAGACAGCCAAAATGCCGCGGCGGTGAACAATAGCAGCTGCATGCTCGCTACTACATGGGAGGGTGCATAGGGATGATAGTCAACTGCATAAGGTAATATATCATAAAGGACCCTTGGGTAAAGACCGGTAAAGATGCACAAAAAGGCAGTGAGCCCCATGGCTATCAGCATATTCAAGGGAGGTTCTTCGGCCTCTATCTCCTCTAGATTTTCTCCCTCAGGTGCCTTACCAAACCAGGTACCATAGGGAAGCTTTAAGGTAGTGCTGAGGAATGTCCCTATGGACGCCAGATGCAAAAAGAGGTATACGGGGACCGTGTGTATCTCGGCAGCCGCAGCCACTACCATGTTTTTGCTAATGAATCCATTAAACAGTGGTACCCCGGAGATGGAGAAACCGGCTATCAGATAAAGGGAAAGGCAGATGGGCATCATCTTGTAGAGGTTTCTCCCTTGGAGTTCGGTGATCTTGCTCTTTCCCGTCACATGGATGACCGCCCCTGTACCCATGAAAAGCAGGGCCTTATATAAGATATGGCAGAAGGCATGGCCAACGGAACCATTTAAACCCATCTCGGTTCCTATCCCCACTCCACACACCATATATCCCACCTGGCTGATTATATGGTAGGCAAGGAGTCTTCTAATATCGTTTTCCATTATGGCATAAACCACACCATAGACGGCCATAATAGCCCCGAGCCACATTAGGAGTTCAACGCCGGGGAAGCTCCTGGCCAGCACATATACAGCGCTCTTGGTAGTAAAGGCACTTAAGAATACAGCCCCGGTAACGGTGGCCTCTGGATAGGCATCAGCTAGCCAGGCATGAAAAGGGGGTACAGCGGCATTGATTATAAAACCAAGGAGTATGAGTTTTGAGGCGAGCCCCCCATATTCTATAAGACCAAAATCTATGGATCCTGTATTTGTTACATATATGATGATGCCAGCTAAAAGAGCGCAACCACCAAATATGTGAACCATGATATATCTGAATCCGGCATCAAGGGCGGCTATATCTCTTTGATGCCAAATGAGAAATACGGAGGAGATGGCCATGATTTCCCAAAAAGCAAACAGGGTAAAAAGATCACCGGCAAAGGTAACCCCCAGGGTGCTCCCCATATAAAGAAAGGCGGCCACATGCTGCCCAGTATCCCTTACATGGAGGGCATAGACCATACCCAAAAAGGCCATAATGACAAACACATATCCAAAACACATGCTAAGCTTGTCGACCCTGCCCAAGATGAGGTCATATCCCAGAAAGTTATAGATCCAATAGGTACCTTCGGGCATATAGAGGAGGTCTATGAAGGCTATTACAGGAATGAGGAGTTGAAATACCCGTCTTAGCCTTCTTTCCCGGAGAAGAGGAAGGAGAATGGCCCCTGCAATAAATATGAATGCCGGTGGTATTGTTTTAATCACTATAATAGTCCTCATCCTTTTGAAGCCAATGATGACCAAGGACCTTAGAGCCGACCACAAGTAGGATACATCCCAAGAATCCAAAAATCGCATCAGATGCTGGAAGCCTTTCCCACCAAAAATGCGGATGCTCAGGTCGAAAAAATAGTCCAATCAAGATACTCAGGCCAGCGCTAATAAGGAATATACATTTTAAGGTCTTTGCCATTTACATTCCTCCGAGTATGTTCTCAGCCGCTATAGCGGCTATGTTAAAGAAGTTAAAAAAGGCGTTCGGAAATATTCCCAGTATAAGCGAAATAATTGCCGTTATCACCAGGGGAACCACCATCATTGCCGGGGCCTCATCAAGATGTGGGTTGATAGCCTCTTTGGGAGTCTTGAAAAATGAATTATAGATTATGGGGAAAAAGTAGGCTACATCCATCAGGGCACTTATGAGCAAAACCAAAAGAAAGATAACCTGCTTGGCCTCAAGAGAACCCATGGCCAGATACCATTTACTGATAAATCCGCAAATAGGTGGGGTTCCTGCGACGCCCATAGCCCCAATGGCAAAGGCGCCCATAGTCAGGGGCATCTGCCTGCCAATCCCGTCGAGTTCACTTACATTCTCTTTATGAGTCTTTACATAGATGGCTCCGGCAACAAAAAAGAGGGTAATCTTCATAAAACCGTGGCTACCCATATGAAATATGCTCCCGGTTATAGCGCTTGGAGTTAGTAGGGCAGCCCCCATGACGATTATGGCAAGGTTGTTTATGGTAGAAAACGCAAGTCTTTTCTTAAGATTATCCTGGGCCAGTGCGTACATACCGGAAACAATAACGGTGAATGCGGCAAAATAGGCCAATATATGCCACAGATTAAGTTCATGGAGAAGCCCAGGGCCAAAAACATAGAGAATAATCCTTAAGCAACCAAAGACACCTGCCTTGACCACGGCCACAGCGTGGAGGAGGGCGCTTACAGGAGTGGGGGCTATCATTGCGGTGGGCAACCATTCATGCATCGGCATGAGCGCAGCCTTGACGCCAAAACCTAATATAAGAATAGAGAACAGAAATATAAGCGTAGCCGATTGACCACGACCCAAAAGAAAACCACCAGGTTTGAAGTCAAGGATCCCTGTAAGCGAATAGATAAAGATTATGGCAAATAATATCACCACACCTGCTATAAGGGTGTATGCAAGATATTTCCTGCCACCCATGATCGCATCTTCAGTCTCCTTGTGGGCAACCAAGGGATATGTAGCCACTGTCAGGATCTCATAGAATATAAAAAGGGTTAAGAGATTGCCCGCAAAGGCGATACCCATGGTTGCAGAAAGGCAGAGAGCAAAGTTAAAAAAGTATCTTGTCTGGGCATGCTCATTCAATCCCCTGACATAGCCTATGGAATAGGCTGAGGTCGCGATCCATAAGGCAGATGCAAGAACACCAAAAAACAGACCAAACTGGTCCACCCTGAACTGCAAGGAGACCCCTTGCGTAAGTGTGATAATGGTATATTCTAATATACGTCCCTCCAAGACAAAGGGAACCATGGAAATAACAATAACAAACTTGAGAACTGAAACCAGAATAGTCCAGAATTCCCTCAAGTTTCTATGCCTCTCCCCTGTAAAGACTATGAGGAGGGCCCCTATCAGGGTCACCAGAACAGCCAAAAGTGGTCTTATGGAT
>CP070660.1:1412040-1421083 GCA_020355145.1 Deltaproteobacteria bacterium | reverse complement strand
TTTGTCATCTCGCCAACGTCAATGCCAAGATCCATCTTTAATCTATCAAGGACCCTTGCGGCCCCCCTTACATGACAGGCCGTTCCCAAGCAGACATTAATGAGATGTTTTCCCCGGGGGGTAAGGCTGAAGGCATTGTAAAAGGTGGCTATCCTGTATATCCTCGTCAGGGGCATGGAAAGCCTATCGGAGATATACTCGAGATCCTTTTCAGGAAGATAATTCTCCTCTTCCTGCAAATCCTGCAACATTGTAATAATCGAGGAATGCTCGGAGTCATATTTTTCTAAGATTTGATCAATAGCCTGTGGGTCCATTTAGTCTCCTTGCGTCATCTTTACCTTTTTCTTTAATCTCTCGTATTCTTCCACAACCCTTTGTTGAATCTTCGCTATCATTGCCTCATCCAGATGGCGAAAGCGTCCCTGTATTTTCAGATAATCCGTTACAGGACGTAGCTTTCCCGTATCTATAGTAAGTTTATAGCGACCATGTTCCACCTCATAGAGGGGAAATACACCTGTCTCAACCGCTAGGCGACCGGCCTTTATGGAAAGCTCTGGTGGCAGTCGCCAGCCTGTGGGGCATACCGAAAGGATGTGGATATATGCCGGGCCTTTGACCCTTGCACCCTTCTTCACCTTTTCTACAAGGTCAAGCGGATAGCTTGGGCAGGCTGTAGCTACATAGGGGATATCATGCGCCGCAGCGATCTCGGGCATATTCTTCTTCCAGGTTATCTGACCTGGTACGACCTTTCCTGCGGGAGATGTCGTAGTTGATGCCCCAAAGGGGGTTGCTGACGATCTCTGTATACCGGTATTCATATATGCCTCATTATCATAGCAGACATAGATAAAATCATGACCCCTTTCCAAGGCACCGGATAGGGCCTGAACACCGATATCGCTTGTTCCCCCGTCACCTGCCATGGCAAGAAAGGTGATCCTTTTCTTGGGCAACCTACCCTTTCTCATCAAGGCCTTCATGCCTGCCTCAGCGCCTGAGGCAACCGCTGCCGCATTTTCAAATGCGACATGGATCCATGGCACATTCCAGTTGGTAAAGGGCAAGGGTGTTGATACAACCTCCATACAACCGGTGGCACAGGCAACTACCGTATCTCTTCCCAGTGCCTTGCCGACAAGCCTTACAGCTAACGCCTCTGCACAGCCCTGACAGGCCCTATGTCCTGGTGAAAAATACTCCTTTCTATTAATCAGCTTATATGCATAGACATTGGTAGGTTCCATTATTTACCCCTCACACCATAATATTCAAAGTCTTCCTCCCGAGGATTTCCCTCTATCTTTTCCATGGATCTGTTGAACATATTCTTAAAATCATCAATGGTAACATCTCGACTCGCCAACCCGCAGATAAAATTGGTGATATTGGGCTGATTTCTCTCCTTGTAGAGGGCCGAGCGTAGATCCATTGCCAATGGTCCACCCTGGCCTCCGTAAGATATAGCCCTATCAATAACGATCAAATTCCTTGCATTCCCGACTGCCTGGCGAAATTCATCCAAAGGGAATGGCCTCCAGAGCCTATCCATGAGCAGCCCAACTCGTTTTCCCTCATCCCTCAGGGCATCAACAACCAGGGAAACAGTTTCACCGAAGCTCCCCTGGGTGATGAATAAGGTCTCTGCGTCCTCACTCCTATATGTCTCGATAGGTCTATAATACCTCCCCACGAGATCTCCAAGCTCATTCCATGCAGCCATGATCTCACTCTTTGATTGGATAAGGGCCTCATCCTGGGCCACCTTAACCTCCGAAAACATGGAGGGCATTCCAAAGGCCCCCATAGTGACAGGTCTGTCAGGATGCAGGGCATGAATAGGCTTAAACGCGGGTAGATATCTCTCTACCTGTTGAGTTTCCCAGAACTCCACAGGCTCGATAACATGGGTTAGTATGAAACCGTCAATGTGAATCATAACAGGCAGCATAACCTTCTGGCTTTCCCCTACCCTGTATCCAAAAAGCACGTGATCAAATACCTCCTGCCCGTTATTGGCAAATACCTGAATCCAGCCGCAATCCCGGATGGACATGACATCGGTATGATCGTTCCAGATGCTTATAGGGCCTGACATGGACCTGTTTGCGAGGATCATCACCATGGGAAGGCGCATGGACGCCGCGATATGGACGATTTCGTTCATCAAGGCAAGCCCCTGGGAACTGGTGCAGGTAAATGCCCTTGCCCCCACTGCTGCTACACCTGTACACACACTCATGGCAGAGTGTTCGGACTCCACCGGTATAAATTCCGCATCCAACTCCCCGTCATTGACTAACTCCGAGAGATGTTCAACGATATGTGTCTGGGGCGTGATGGGATATGCGGCAATGCAATCCACATCTGCCATTTTCACCGCCTCTGCAGCGGACAAAGAGACCTCCAGCCCGATTCTCTTCCCCATTACTCTTCCTCCTCAACCATCTTTATGGACTGCGTGGGACATTCATGGGCACAAATTCCACATCCCTTACAGTGGTAAAGGTCTGCCTCGAAGTAGCCCTCTTCAGTTTCATAAATGGATGCGTCAGGACAGAATATATAACAAGCCCCACATCTTACACATCTCTTCGTATCCCACAGGGGTCTTAGGGACCTCCAGTCCCCTGTCTTGTATTCAGCGGCATTGCCCGGATTTGTAACAATGCCCCCAATCTCCAGTTCCTGCCAGGTTGGATCTGTCTTTGTCTTGGCCAACTCCATTCTCCTCTATTCAAAATGCCAATTCTGTCTCAGCAAGGGCCCTTCTAAATGCCTTGATGTTCCTTTCTGCTATCCGGCCAAATCTGTCCCTTATAGGACCTATCAGGGAATCGGGCTTGACAATTGCATTGGCCTTTAATAGGGCACCGAGCATGGTGGTATTAGTGATGGGAAGTCCCAGCTCCTCTCTGGCAATCCTGTTCGCATTTACTACCGCCAGCTTGTAATTCAGATTTAGTTCCCTTCGTATCTCATCCGCCTTGTGCTTGGTGTTGGTAACGAGAATCCCATCTTCCTTTAGACCTTCTGCGACATTCGCGATTCTTAATATGGAAGGATCAAGCACCAGGACAATATCGGGTTTGTTGACATATGACCGTATCTTTATCTGTCTATCATCTATTCTACAAAATGCAATGACAGGGGCCCCCCTTCTTTCAGGCCCAAAGCTGGGAAAGGCCTGACCATATTTTCCCTCACTGATTGCTGCCAGGGCCAAAAGCTCTGCAGAGGTGACGGCACCCTGCCCACCCCTTCCATGAAGCCTTATTTCCAGCATAGTTGATCCTTAAATAATGAGTCTTCCTCAAACAGATTGCTGCTATCTATAACTCCCTGATTATTAAATTGTCAAACCTTTTATTTACAAAGGGATTCAAGGTTAGCGAGCTATCGGAGATGATGCCTTCTGATAAGGTATCTGATGGTCCTGTCTACCTCCTGACGGATCTTATCCTTATCCGGCCCTTTAACAGTATAGGGCCGGTCGTACAGACTACTTACTTCGACCTCAGGGCCAAACATCATCCCACCTACCAGGCCTGCAAATTCATCCCTCGGTTCAACATCGTTCAATATAGCCCAGGCCAGTGTCCAGCATCGAGCTGTACGGTAGATGTCATAGCCACCTCCACCAGTGGCCAGGATCTTACCACATAACCCTTTTAACTCCCTTACAATCTCGGTATAGGAATTGTTGGTGAGCATAAGGTCGGTTAGTGGGTCAGATACAAGGGTATCCGCACCCAGTTGGGCAACTAAGACATCTGGTCTAAAGCCCTTTACAAGGGGGAGGACAATCCTGTGAAAGACCTCAAGATAGACCTCATCATCTGTCTTCGGGGGTAAGGGGATGTTTACGGTAAATCCCTCACCCTTTCCATCTCCAGACTCCTCTACAGACCCACTGTATGGATAGAGATATTGTCCGGACTCATGTATGGATATAAACTGGACCCCGTCTTCGCGGTAAAATGCATCTTGAACAGCGTCTCCATGATGGGCATCAATATCCATATAGGTAATCTTCAGGCCATGATTTAGTGCCTCCCTAATGGCTATGACGATGTCATTTATGTAGCAAAATCCCGCAGCCTGGGAACGAAAGGCATGATGAAAACCCCCCAGGGGATTGAATATTATGTCAGTGTCTTTATCCAACAATTCAATCATTCCATCCCAGGTTGCACCGGCACATCTCCTGGACCAGTCGTAGATTCCCCTTAATGGTGGATTATCCTCTGGGCCGATTCCAAATGAGAGCATTTCCTTAAATATCTCGCCCTGCCCTACGCGTCGAAGTGCCTCAAGGTAGTCTTCACTATGGGCAAGGAGAAGCTTTTCGTGTTCAAGGGCTGGGGGGTCTTTCAGGGTCATGTGTTGTAGATCTAGTACCCCATATCGGCGACAAAGCTCGAAGGTCTTCTGGGCCCGTTCAGGCTTAAAAGGATGGTCCGGCCCAAAATCATACGTGGCCAATTCATGCGAATAATAAAAGATGGAATGCAATTCATCTTCCCTGCTTATTAGGTCTGGTCCTCTAATCTATCCCGAATCAATTCGACTAACCTGCCCGGGTCAATGGGTTTGGTGATATACAGATCACAATCATACTCTTCTTCAACCTTAACATCCTCCGGTTCTGTTTTCGCCGTAAGCATGATTATCTTTACCTTGCCCATCTCGTCATCTCGTTTGCGGACCTCTTTACAGACATCAAAACCGGTCATCTTTGGCATAACCACATCCAGGATCAATAGGTCAAAGCGCTCCTTATCCAACAGCTGCAATGCCTCCTGGCCTCGAGTAGCGCACCTAACCTCATACCCCGAGGATGTAAGCAGTTCCTGGAGGGCCTCAAGCACCAATATATCGTCATCCACTACCAAGATCTTATGAGACATCGTCTCCTCCCAGTTTCTGGGTAGTATCATGTTTCTCACCTCTAGACACATATAGGGGCAGGCCTACGATAAATGTCGTACCCTTATTCAACGCGCTCTTGACCTCAATCTTGCCCTGATGGTCCTCCACAATCCGATAGCTGATGGAAAGTCCAAGACCTATGCTCTTGTCGGATTCCTTTGTGGTAAAAAATGGGTTAAATATCTGTTCTATCTGTTCTGATGTCATACCTATGCCTGTATCGCTGACTACAATCTCAACCTGCTGACCGTTTCGACTGAGACCGGTTTGAATGCCCAACACTCTTTTCGAGCTTCCTTCCATGGCATCCCGGGCATTGGAGATCAGGTTTAATAGGACCTGCTCAATCTGATTTCTATCACCCAACACCTGGGCCAGGTTCTCACCTAATCCGAGTTCCACCTCTATGCCCTGATTCAACAACTGTTGTTGGGTGATCGCCAAAACCGATGAGACGGCATCATTGACATCCATGGCAGTGAATTCAAATTTGGCGTGTCGAGAAAACTCCTTGAGTTTCTTCACGATTCTTTCGATCCTCCTGTTGCATTCCCCGAGTAGCACAACCCTCCTTTTCAACCCGGGATTATCCTCTGCCCCCCTCTCTAATAAATGGAGCATGGTATCGGATGCCATGAGGGGGTTATTGATCTCATGGGCCACACCGGTTACCAGGTCGCCAAGTGCCCTTAGCTTGACTGCCTGGATCAATTCCGCCTGGGTTGCAGACAGTTTTTCAGAGAGCCTCTTTCTGGCAGTAATATCCTTAAACACCCCCATAGTTCCTACAGTCTCACCATGTTCATCATATAGGAGGCTGTCAGAGGTCCTAATTGGGATAATCTTATCTTCCACTTTTATGTCAAATTCATAATCCCGTATACGTCCAAATTGCCTGAGTCTATCCATGATTCGACGTGCCTGGTCAATGCCGTCTTTGTAATAGAGGGATATATGTTTTCCAATAATCTGGTGGCCGGGTAATCCGATAAGCTCCTTGAATGCCCGGTTAACGTAGGTTATATGTCCCTTGATGTCGGTTGTAACCACGGCATCAATGGAGCTTGCCAGGATATTCTCCAGAAAATCCTTAGAGCTCTTGAGCTCCTTTTCCAACCTATATATATCGGGCACATCCTGGGTAATCTCCAGAATGCCCTCACATTTACCTCTAGAGTCCTTCACACATGTAATGGTGGAGATTGCCTGGAATAGACGCCCGCTTTTATGCTGTCGAGATAGCCTCTCCTCTGTCCAGCCCTCACTCCTGACCCTGTTGACAATCTGCTCAAATAGATGGGTATTCTGGTCATCTTTTGAAAAGGTGAGCTCTGGGAGCTTCCTGTCTTCCGCCTCCTCTGGGTTATATCCAAACAAATTGGCAGCCCCTTGATTGAACAATACAATCTTGCCATCAAGATCCGCAACCACGATGGCAGTGTGGGTTGCAGAATCCAGAATACTATTCAAAAGCCCAGAGACAGCCATTACGCAACCCTTTCAGCTACCAAGCTTTCAACTACAGTTGGATCGGATAGTGTAGTGGTATCACCAAGTTCCTCTATGTCTCCAGAGGCAATCCTCTTGAGGATCCGACGCATGATCTTTCCACTTCTCGTCTTTGGCAGGCCATCGGCCCACTGGAGCTTTTCCGGTGTTGCAATAGGCCCGATCTCCCTCCTTACATGTTGTACCAGTTCCCTCTTCAGTTCATCTGTCTTCTCTACATCGCTGTTTAAGGTAACAAAGGCATAGATGGAGGTACCCTTGATCTCATGTGGGTAACCTACCACGGCCGCCTCGGCGACCTTGGGGTGGGAGACAAGTGCGCTTTCGATCTCTGCGGTACCCATTCGGTGGCCTGAGACATTGAGAACGTCATCTATTCGACCGGTGATCCAGTAATAACCATCTTCATCCCTACCTGCGCCGTCTCCAGTAAAGTATTTTCCAGGAAATTGGGCAAAGTAGGTCTCCCTGAATCTCGCAGGATCACCGTAGATACCTCTCGTAAATGAAGGCCATGGTCTCTTTATGCAGAGGGCGCCTTCACACTTTCCCTCTAGCTCATTGCCGTCATCGTCCACAATGCATGGCTCTATTCCGAAGAAGGGTACCGTAGCCGAGCCGGGCTTAAGATCTATGGCTCCAGGAAGGGGTGTTATCAGCATCCCGCCGGTCTCGGTCTGCCACCATGTATCCACTATTGGGCATCGGCCCTTGCCAACCGTGTTGTAGTACCAAAGCCATGCCTCGGGATTAATGGGCTCCCCGACACTTCCCAAGAGCTTTAGCGAACTGAGGTCGTGTTTCTCAACCCACTCGTCACCTTCCCTTGCAATAGCCCTTATGGCAGTGGGGGCTGTGTATAAGATGTTAACCTTATATTTGTCAACTACATCCCAGAATCTTCCGGGATCTGGATATATGGGAACCCCTTCGAAGACAATAGAGGTTGCGCCATTGCAGAGTGGTCCGTAGACTATGTAGGAGTGGCCCGTAACCCAGCCAATGTCGGCGGTGCACCAGAAGATATCCTCTTCCTGGTAGTCGAAGACCAGCTTGAAGGTTGCCGCTACATGTACAAGATAGCCGCCGCTAGTATGAAGTACCCCCTTTGGTTTTCCGGTTGACCCAGAGGTATAAAGGATGAACAGGGGGTCCTCTGCATCCATCTCCTCAGGCGGGCAGTTGGCATCCACCTTTGCCATTTCCTCATGATACCAGGCATCTATGTGATCGTTCCAGTCTATATCAACATTGGCCCTCTTGATCACGATGTTTGTCTCAACACCTGGACATTCCTTCAGGGCCTGATCAGCATTTTCCTTGGTGGGAACGGCCTTGGCACCCCTAAAGGCACCGTCACATGATATCAGGACCTTGGCCCCACAGTCCTGGACCCTATCTCGAAGGGAATCCGCGGAAAATCCACCAAAAACCACGCTGTGGATAGCGCCAATTCGAGCACAAGCCAACATGCTAACGGCAAGTTCTGGAATCATCGGTAAGTAGATAGCCACCCTGTCGCCCTTCTTAACTCCTTTTGCCTTTAGGACATTGGCAAACTTACATACCTCTTCATGAAGCTGTCTGTAGGAATACCTCCTGCTGTCTGATGGGTCATTGCCCTCAAAGATAATGGCGATCTTTTCAGCCCTTTTTTCAAGCTGTCGGTCAAGGCAGTTGTAGGAGACATTGAGCCTTCCATTTATGAACCATCTGTGCTCGGGGGATTTGGACCAGTCGTACTCACAAACCTGATCCCACTTTTTAAACCAGGTAACATATTGCTCGGCTATATCAGCCCAAAAACCCTCTGGATCGTCCATGGAGCGCTGCCACATCTCCTTGTATTTCTCCATGCTATTTATATATGCCCTCTTTTTCCAGCTATCCGTTACGGGAAAAAGCCTTCCTTCCCGTGATACCTCATTGGTCATTTCCTATGCTCCTTTCAATAATTATTTCTCATAATTTGTTTATTGCTCCTGACTTAGGGTCAAGACCATCTCCAACTCAGAATCACCTGATCCAATGCGCCTAAAGCCAGCGCTACGGCAAAGCGCGATTGCCATATAGTTTCGCCTCTCTATAGTCACCCATATAGTGGATAGATTTTCCTGCCTTGCCCAATCTATAATATAGAAGGTTATGGCGGTACCAATGCCTTGCCTCTGAAAGTCCTGATGGATAAAGATAAAGTATTCAGCCCAGTTTGCCGGCATTGAGAAAAGGCTGGCCTGCCCGATTACAACATCTTCGTGCATGGCCAGAAGATTTGCACCACGGCCAATCAGGTCTTGAACCCATTGGTGTCTTTTTTCTCTATCCAGCGGGGGAAGCCCCTGTACAGAACCAAGTGGGTTATACGTATCATACATATGGATCAACGATGTGAAGTACCTCTCCTCATAAGGGATTATTGTGACAAGATGGCCCTCTTCACTCTCTATCGTCTTTGTAAAGGAAAAGAATCTCATGTTTCCCACCCCTCTGCTTGCCTCAACAAGAAGGGGTTTCATTACCTGCCTCAAGATCATTCAAGCCTTTTTCTGCTGGGGATTATGAAAACAGGAAGTGGGCTATGCCGGATGACCTTTTC
>CP070660.1:1409316-1411940 GCA_020355145.1 Deltaproteobacteria bacterium | reverse complement strand
TTAAAGTGCTCGACATAAAGGATAACATCGTCCTTAAATTCGGGATTCTAGCTCCCTGTCCAGCATTTCTTGTTACCAAAAAGGGCAGGAGCCCCTCTTCGGTGGCTTCATAGCTGGTGAACCTGGTTGGACAAATCAGACATTGCCTTCGACATCTGATGGCAATTCCGTCTTTTATTAGCCTTGAATCGATTACTTCGCTCTCGGTCTTTCCACAATTTGGACATAATGAAGGGGGTCACCCATTAATGGGTGAACTTCCCATTTGAAAAGTCAAGTAAAAAATAGAGAAATTTTCTCTAAGCAGCCTCCCTTAATTCCTCCCTCAAAATGTAATCTCGATCCTCTTTTAACATTTTAAAAATAACTTTTATCAACTGCCTGGCAAGACAACGCAAAGCATGATTATGCTCTTTTCCTTCAGCTCGCTTTCTAGCATAATAGGTATAGGATTCAGGAACATACCGAATGGTGCAGCCTGCAATTTCAATCATGGTTGCTTTACATATCTTATTAGCTTTATAAACAGCTTTCGTCTTTTTCTTTTTACCAGACTCGTCATCTATGCAAGCTACACCACAATAGACCGCAAGTTGCCCTTCATTTTCAAATCTATTAATATCTCCGATCTCTCCAGTCAATCTGCTTGAGAGCTTTGTCCCTATCCCACCTATGGTTCTTAATCGCTTAACCTCAGAGCTCTTTTCCCCGATCTCTTCCAGCTTCTGATCCAGCTTTTGGATCTGTTCTTTTAGCTCTAAGATGCGCCGAGAATATGATGATATAATTATTTTATAAATATCTGACAATTCTTCAACATATTGTATATTCTGAAGACACTCCAACATTAAAGATGCCCGCTTCTTGCCCATCATCTTTATCTTTAGTAAAGATTCCAGGGTAAGCTTCTTATACCTGGAAAAATCAGGGTACCTTATCAGAAGCCTCAATATCTTCATGCTATCCATGTCTCCCAGCTCTAATATCTCAGGACATACTTCCAACAGCTTCTTTCTAAGCCGGTTCTGCAGCCTTACCTTTTCATCTATTAAAGCCTGTTGATGCCTGGAGAGTATCTTTAGCCTTTCATTGAGTTCTGATGGCTTCTCTACAGCAATGAATGCCTTTTCATTTTCAGCATCTACATAATCTCTTAGCTTCAGCATCTTTGCTAACATCTTTGCATCCCTTTTGTCATTGCGCCATTCTGCCCCAAATACATCTCGAAATCGTCTTAATTTTAGATTATCTACATTGTATAAAGGGAATCTATTTTCTACGAGTATCCTGTCAAATGGTGCCCCATATCCATTTTTCCCTTCTATAGCAAAGGATATTATTGCTTTTTCTCTTTCCTTGATCCCTTTGAATTCTTTGATTGCCTTGTAGAATTCACTGAATCTGTGGGCTATCTTTTTGTCATATAAGATCTTTTGCTCATCATCCATTATTATTATGTGATGATGTTCACTGCCTATGTCGATGCCTCCTGATAACCTTTTCACTTCTTTGTCCTCCTTTATGTTTGTTGTTTATGGCTTTTGCCAATACCTTTATCCTGTCTATAATAGCCACTTAAAGGCATCTTCCCATTAGACAGGGTATTGGCAGAGGAACACCCGGCAGTTCACACCAGAGTCACTTTATTCTGACGGACCCCATTAGCCACAGATGCTCCTCTTGCCATCCCTTTTATTTCACATAAAGAAGGCTGCTTGACTATCTTAGTTTTTTGTCCTATTTCAATTATAGACCCCCTTTTGGAGGAAAAGTAAGCAGTATGATTCAAATCCGATCTAGATTTGTTATTGGGACCTAGAAGTGATATTGGAGTGCCCCGAAGATACTTTTATGGCTGAGGACTTGGCCCTCAATATTTACCAAAATAGCAGAGGTCAGATTAATGTCGATCCCGCCAAAGACGCCAAAGCTCTTTTCTTCCAGCTCATCTTGTAATACGAATGAAGTGAGAGATGGGGGGAGGTTCTCCAATAGCCGGCGCTCGGTATCTTCACGGTAATGAAAATAGGCTGCCCCGATATAGGTGGCAAACCATGACCGTGCCACACCCAACTCTCCCTTGGCAACAAATTCTTGCCAGTCAGCGTCTTTTTGCCACTTGTTACCTGCGGACGAGGTGTACTCCTCCTCAAACCCCCCGTTTAAGTATTCTCCCTGAAGACCGCCATAAAATCCTCTGAACCGGCCTCCTTTCACCTCAAAAAGATTTAGCCTTAGACCCCCGCCATAAGCGAAAGCAAGGTCGGAGAGTTCTCCATAAGCTGCACCAATCTCGGCAAAAACCTCAAGATAGTCGGTCACACCGAATCTGAGGTGAAGGGAATCAATATGCAGTGCGGTGGGCAAATCGCTTGTTCCCACCCCTGCCACGGAGATATCCTCAATAGAGGTTGTGGTGCCGTCAGAGGTAATTTGTTTGCGTTTGGTTATGTCAGGTTCGACCTCCCGAGAAGTATGTCGCAGGCCAAGGGAAAAGTCGCCCCAGCCCATGTTTCTGCCGTTTCTCTTTGGCGGGAACTCTACTGTTTTTCGGGGAGGTTTTGCACTGATCTTCGCAGGTGGCCTTGTTGGTGCCGTGGGTAGTGGCGCCTTCACTTCCTGCC
>CP070660.1:1391391-1409216 GCA_020355145.1 Deltaproteobacteria bacterium | reverse complement strand
CAGGATCATTAAGGAGGCCTTGGGTATCTTCAATCTTCTCCCTTGTTAATTTGTACCTTTGAAAGGTGTCCACAATAGGCCGAAGGCTGACATGCTCTTTTAGATATTTCTGATAGAGGCCTTGCTGTTGAATAACCTCCTGTTTGCTCAGTTCGTATTCCAAGCTATTAAACCGTCTTTCTGCCTCTTCAATCTGCGCAAACATAATCAATTATTCCCTTGTTTTTTTCTTTTACTGCCTTTGCTATTTCCCTCGATCTTCTGAAACTTACGTCTGAAACGCTCAACACGTCCTCCGGAATCGACAATCTTTTGCTGCCCTGTAAAGAGGGGATGGCACTGAGAACATATCTCCACTCTAATCTCTTTCACCGTGGAAAAGGCCTCAAATTCGCTGCCGCAGGCACAATGAACAATTGCCTTCTGAAAGGGCGGGTGGATGTCTTTTTTCATTGCGTCACTCTCCACTTATTAAGACTTAGCAGACATTCATTTGAACTTTGAGCTTTAGAATTTGTCATTTTCTTCATTATTGATTCATTGATGCCAAGAACTCCTTATTGTCCTCGGTTCCCCTTATCTTTTCTAATAGGAATTCCATGCTATCAACCGGGGTAAGAGCGGCAAGAAGTTTACGCAGGATCCAGATACGATTAAGAACTTCTTTCTCGATCAAGAGTTCCTCCTTCCTTGTCCCTGAACGATTGATGTCAAGGGCGGGAAATATTCGTCGGTCGCTCAGTTTCCTGTCGAGATTGACCTCCATATTACCAGTACCCTTGAACTCCTCAAAGATCACCTCATCCATTCTGCTTCCTGTCTCAATCAAGGCCGTGGCAATAATGGTTAAGCTTCCGCCATCTTCAAGGTTTCTGGCTGCCCCGAAAAATCTCTTAGGCCGATGAAGGGCATTTGAATCAACGCCTCCAGACAAAATCTTGCCACTCGGTGGAACTACTGTATTATAGGCCCTAGCCAGACGGGTAATACTATCTAAGAGGATAAAGACATCCTTTTTATGCTCGACCAACCTTTTCGCCTTTTCTAGGACCATCTCAGCTACCTGTACATGACGTTGAGGAGGTTCATCAAAGGTCGAGCTAATAACTTCAGCCTCCACAGAGCGGGCCATATCAGTAACCTCTTCAGGTCTCTCATCAATTAAGAGGACTATCTTATATATATCCCTGTGGTTTGCTGTCACTGCATTTGCAATGTCCTTAAGGAGCATTGTCTTTCCCGTCCTAGGGGGGGATACGATCAATCCTCTTTGCCCCTTCCCTATCGGGGTCATTAGATCCATAATCCTTGTTGAAAGGTTATCCGGGTCTGTTTCTAACTTTATTCGCTCTGTTGGGTAAAGAGGGGTTATATTATCAAAGAGTATCTTATCCGCAGCTACTTCCGGGTCTCCATAGTTGATAAGCTCTACCTTTAGTAAGGCAAAATATCTTTCCCCTTCCTTTGGTGGTCTTATCTGTCCTGAAACAGTATCTCCTGTCCTCAAGGTAAATCTTCTGATCTGGGATGGTGACACATACATATCGTCTGGTCCAGGAAGGTAGTTAGAATCTGGCGACCTGAGAAAACCAAAGCCATCTGGTAGGATCTCCAACACCCCCTCTCCATTAATGACACCATTCTGTTCTGTTTGGGCCTGCAAGATATCGAAAATGAGATCCTGTTTTCGCAAACCAGAAGCGCCTTCGATCTTAAATGTCTTAGCCATATCTATCAATTCATTTATACTCTTGCTTTTAAGCTCAACTAAGTTCATCTCTTAATACACCTCTATAAATTTAGATATATTTAGTATTTCCCTTTACCCTGTTAGAATGCCCCGCTTGCCCCGTTAAATAAGTGCTTTGAATCTGACCTGCTTCTTTAGCCAACACATTTAACGGAGTGAAGAAGCACGGGGACGCTATACAAGATATTGTTCCCCTTTTCCACACGGGGTATAATACCCCGTGTGCTAACAGGGTTTACCTCTTCTTTGCCTACCTATAAAGAAATAGGAATATAGTCAATAAAGTTTCAAATTGAGGTAATCTACTATAATTTTGTTATTCCTGAAATTATGAGTAAGCGCCGATTATCCTGTAGACCTTCAATGAATGGGTTAATAAGCTATTTTAGCAAGGGATGTATTTCTTGTGGATATGTAAAGTACAAATCAACCTAATAATATAGCCCTATAACCATAATGTCAAGGGGTTTTATGAGTTTACCTTAATATTTATATCTTTTGACTCTCATCTAGCCAATTTAGTAGGCAGCCCATATCCATTGGAGGAGGGGCCTCAAACTCTACCCACCTCAATGAATCAGGGTGAATGAATCCCAATAATTCGGCATGAAGCATCTGCCTCTTTACTAAGGTAAGGGTCTCGTTAATTATCGGCGATTGTCGCCTCCACCATCTTCTTCCGTATCCATACAAGGTATCACCCACTACCGGATAGCCCATATATGCTAGATGAACCCTTATCTGGTGAGTTCTACCAGTATAGGGGCTTATCCTTAAGAGTGAAAAACCAAGGGGAAAGATAGATATGAGCTCCCACTCGGTTCTCGCAACTCTACCCCCTAAAAGCGACGTAGACATCCTTTTTCTCTTTGCTGGGTGCCTCTTGATAGGTAAATCCACTACTCCTTTCTCTCTGGCAACATGGCCATGAACGAGGGCCAAATACCTCTTTTTTACCTCTCTTTTCTTGAATTGATTAGCCAGCAAATTGTGTGCCCGATCACTCTTAGCTACTACCATCACGCCTGATGTATCCTTATCAAGCCTATGGACAATCCCAGGCCTTCCCGGACCACTGAAAGAAGACAGCTCAGGACACTTATAGAGCAGGCCGTGGACCAAAGTTCCCCTGTAATGGCCAGAAGAGGGATGAACTACCAGACCTGGAGGTTTGTTGACTACCAAAATCGAGTTATCTTCGTAGAGGAGATCAAAATCAACATCCTCAGATGCCTCTAAACGAACTGTTGGGGGCGGAGTTGAAATCCGTATCCTGTCGCCGGGTTTTAGCTGATAACTAGGCCTTTTTCTCTCACCATTAATTGTTACTGCACCGACCTTAATCAGGTTCTGAATCCTGGCCCTTGATACCTCCAGGCCCCTTTTAGCGGAGAGAAATCTGTCTAACCTTACATCTATCTCCTCTGATGATTTATGAAAGATAAAAGTCTTCTCCACGGCGTTTACCCTGTTAGAAAGAAGGTTACGCCATTTATGGCAGAAAGAACTAATAAGTTTGAGTCAGTTTTAAGGTCTGTTTTAGGCTTTCTAACAGGGTTTACCACAATCTTCTATTAAACTGTTAAACTGGGGCCTTACTGTTTATCCTGGGTATGTACAAAGAGATTCGATCGAATATCCCTTTCAACATCTTCTTCCTTCATGTTTTTAGCAAGGGAGATCTCCTTTACAAGCAGGCTTCGGGCTGTATCCAACATCTTTCTCTCTCCAAAGGATAGCTCTTTATCCTGCTTTATTGTAGTTAAATCGCGGTAGACTTCTGCAACCTCGAACACAGAGCCACTCTTAATCTTATCCATGTAGTCTCTGTATCGTCTGTTCCAGGTCTGATTGCCATTTACAGATATATCCCTCCTTTTAAGTATGGAGAAGATCTTGGAGACCTCGTTCTGGTCAATTATCTCTCTTAATCCAATATTTGTGGCGTTTGAAGATGGGATCATGATAATCATATTGGTCTCAAGTATCCTTATGACGTAAAAGTCTTCCTGACAACCTGAAATTTCCCTATTCTCAATCCTCTCAATAACCCCAACACCATGTGCTGGATACACAGCCATATCCCCTACCTTAAACATTTTTACCTCCCCTTAACTTAAGTGATTGGATATTCAATCGAGAAAACCCATTATTTCCCAAATAAGACAGTCTTGTTGAGATCAAGGATACCCTTATCTTAAAAGTAAACCCACCACAGGTAGTACTGGTGCAATTACAAGGGAGACAACCGACATCAATTTGATCAAGATATTCATCGCCGGTCCAGATGTGTCCTTGAAAGGGTCACCTACTGTATCACCTACTACTGCAGCCTTATGGTTATCACTACCTTTACCACCTAAGTTACCTGATTCTATGTATTTCTTGGCGTTATCCCAGGCACCACCTCCATTTGCCATAAATAGGGCGAGAAATGCGCCCATTGCTGTGGCACCGAGAAGCATCCCGCCCAAGGTCTCCTTTCCCAAAAGGAAACCAACCCCTACAGGGGTAAGAACAGTAACCAGACCTGGTCCAACCATCCTCTTAAGGGCCGATCCAGTTGCTATGGATACACAGGTTGCCGGATCTGGCTTAACCCCCTCTTTTCCCTCAAGAAGCCCGGGGATTTCCCTAAACTGACGTCGTATCTCTTCCACTATACTGAAGGCGGCCTTACCCACTGAGGTCATTGTCATGGCTGCACAAAGCATAGGCACAATACCGCCAATAAAAACCCCAATTACCACCATAGGGTTTTTTATATCTATTATCTTTAGACCTGCTGCCTGGGTGTATGCCACAAATAAGGCCAGTGCAGTCAATGCAGCGGAACCTATGGCAAAACCTTTACCTATGGCAGCAGTGGTGTTGCCAAGGGCATCAAGGCTATCGGTGATCTTTCTGGTATCCGGGCCAAGGCCTGACATCTCCGATATACCACCGGCATTGTCAGCTATTGGTCCATATGCATCCACGGTCATAGTGGCACCAACCGTTGCCAGCATCCCCACTGCAGAAAGACCAACACCGTAAATCCCCGCGGCCTTAAAACCAATAAATGTGGCCGCACAGATACCGAGTATGGGGAGAAAGGTGGATTGCATTCCCACGGCAAGACCAGCGATGATTACAGTAGCAGGGCCAGTAACCGATTGACGGGCAATACGCCTGATAGGAGGACCAGAGGTATAATACTCCGCCAAAAGGCCGATTACAATCCCGCAAACAAGACCGGAAAAGATAGCCCAGAATGCCCCCCAGGGCATGGCAATGGAATCTGTAATGATAGCAGTCAGGATAACGAAAATACCGGCTGCCACAAAGGTTGTATACCTGAGGGCACCTGCCGGGTTTCCGGCCTGGAAGACCTTTATGGAAAATACGCCCACAAAGGAGCTCAGTAATCCTGCCATAACAACAAGGACTGGCATGGCCATATACTTTAACCTCACCTCTACCGGAGACAAGCCCTTAAGAATTGGAAATTGATCCAGAAACTCAGGGGTAATAGATAGGGTGGCTCCAATTGCGATGGTGGCAATTATAGAGCCAACATAGGATTCAAATATGTCCGCCCCCATCCCGGCGATATCGCCGACATTGTCACCCACATTATCCGCAATGACCCCGGGATTTCTTGGGTCATCCTCAGGGATTCCAGCCTCCACCTTTCCTACCAGATCGGCCCCCACATCTGCGGCCTTTGTGTATACACCACCGCCAACCCTGGCGAATAGTGCAATTGAGCTTGCTCCCATAGCAAACCCATTAATATACTGGGCAGTTTCTGGATCACCTCCGTAATAGGAGAACCAGAAACCAAGCCCAAGGAGGCCGAGACTGGCTACGGAAAGGCCCATTACTGAGCCAGAAAAGTAAGAGATATTAAGGGCCTTAGCCTGGCCATATTTATTAGCGGCATGGGCTGTCCGAGAATTACCCCTGGTAGCAGCGCTCATACCCGAAAACCCAGCCAGCATGGAACAGAATGCCCCAGTAACAAAGGCAATGGCCGTCCTCCAGGATATACCATACCCAAGTAAGACAAAAACGACGGCTATAAAGAACATAAGAGTTGAATATTCCTTCTTTAAAAAGGCCATGGCACCGGAATGGATCATACCCTCCAAGTCCCTCATCACCTGGCTTCCATTGGGATGTCTTTTGACATAGATAAATAAGAGATAGGCAATTATCAGACCCAAGATCCCTAAATAAGGCGCATAAACAGTAAAACCTTGCATTACCCTTCTGCCTCCTTTTCACCGACTTTCAAGGAATTGAACTTATTCATTGCCGCATCCACTCCCTCTGAGATAAATGATTCAATGGCCTCCGTTACCAAATGAAGTGCATCTCTAATTGTGTCCTGTTGATCCTCATAGGGGGGGCTCAAGACAAAATCCTCAATTGGTTCATTATATCTGGGTCGACCTATCCCAATCCTGGCCCTGTTGAGTCCCTCTGTCCCAAGGTAATGGATTATGGACTCTACCCCATGATGACCTCCTGCCCCTCCTCCTCTAACGATCCTCACACGGCCTACATCTAAATCAATGTCATCATGCACGATCATCATATTTCCGATCTCCGGGTTGTAGTATTCCACCAAATACCTAACTGCAAGACCGGATCTATTCATAGAAGTTTGTGGGCAGGACAATACTATCCCCTTGTCTTGGTAACGCGTGCTTGTACTTAGGGCTTGAAAGCGTTGATCAGATAAATGAAGGCCTAACTTCTTACATAAAATATCAACCGCCTCAAATCCCAGGTTATGTCTGTTGTCCTTGTATCCAACACCTGGATTACCCAGCCCCACTATAAGGTATATGTCTTTAGGATTCCTCTTCGCCTTTTATTTCCTCACTTTCTGGTTCCTCTACCTCTTCTTCCTCTACTACCTCTTCTTCCTCGGCGGTTGTAGTCGGGGCAACCACTATGGCGATGGGTAGACTCTCATCCTCTGTTGATCTCAAACCTGGAGGAAGAGAAACATCCCCTATATGGACCGACTGTCCGATATCAAGGTCAGATACATCAACGTCTATTTTGTCTACCATATCTTCCGGCATACATGACACCCTTAGCCTCCTACGGATATGCTCTAAAATGCCTCCCTCGCGTACTCCCACTGGTGTGTTTATCAGATGAACGGGAATATCCACCTCTATCTCTTTTCCCATGGCTATCTCGATAAGATCTATATGAAGATAATCCCTTGTAACCGGATCCCTCTGTATTTCCTTTATCATGACCTTTTTGGATTGACTTTCCCCATCGGAGTCTATGGTTAGATCCAATATAATATTTTCAGCAGATCTTCCTTCAATGATCCTTCTGAGCTGGGGATAATCTATGGAAAGCATGATTGGGTTTATCTCTGGCCCATAAAATATGGCGGGAAGCCTGCCCACGCTCCTTAGCCTCCGGGCCGGGCCTTTACCCGTCTCGGTTCTTATTCTAGCGTTCAATTCCATATGAACTCCGTTAATCGAGCTTCCGTGAAAACCCTCTCGAGTAGTTATACAAAAAGGGAGCTAACGGATTTTGAAAGGTATACTCTCTTTATGGCCTCTCCCAGGATCTCTGCCACGGAAATAACCTCAATCTTAGAACACTCGGATGACTTTTGACCTAATGGAATTGTATTAGTTACTACCAGGGACTCGATAGGTGATTCCTTTATCCTCTTTATAGCATCGCCAGAGAGGACTGGATGGGTGCAGCAGGCATAGACCCTTGTTGCCCCATTTTGGATTAATGCTCGAGCGGCCTGAACCAGCGTCCCACCGGTATCCACCATGTCATCAACAATTATCACTGTCTTTCCCTTTATATCCCCAATTATGTTCATGGCCTCGGCAACATTAGGTGCCTCTCTTCTCTTGTCTATTATGGCCAAAGAGGCATTAAGCCTTTTGGCAAAGGCCCTTGCCCTCTCTACACCCCCAGGATCAGGGGAGATTATCGATAGACTGTCTTTAAAATGCTCCCTTATATAATTCAGTACAATAGGTGCTGAGAATATGTTGTCCACAGGGATATCGAAGTATCCCTGGATCTGTCCAACATGAAGATCCATCGATATTACGCGACTCACCCCAGCTACGGTAATCAGGTCAGCTACCAGCTTTGCGCTTATAGGGACCCGCGGCTTGACCTTCCTATCCTGCCTGGCATATCCATAATAGGGGATTACAGCTGTTATGCTTTTTGCAGAGGCCCTTTTGAGTGCATCTGTGATTATCAACAGTTGCATTAGGTTATCATTAACCGGGCTACATGTGGACTGGATGATAAAGGTATCTCTTCCTCTCACATTTTCCTCGATCTCTACCTGGGTCTCTCCATCGCTAAAGGTCTTGTTTACCATTTCCCCAGGAAGGAGATTTAGATAATCACACACCTCTTTGGTTAGGTTTAGGTTGGATGTACCACCAAACAGCATCAAACCATCAATAACGTCATCCATTAGGATCTCCCTGTTTTTCCCCATTTACTCAAGAATGATCCTGTTGTCTTTGGCTGGGGTGGGAGGATTCGAACCTCCGAATGCGGGCTCCAAAGGCCCGTGTCTTTCCGCTTGACGACACCCCATCTAACTCAATCCCTTAACCACAAACACATCCCCACGCCGACATTGGCGGACAAGCATCTTCCCAGCTTCACGGGCCTTTTGAGCTGAGTCAAAAAGGCCGAAGAGGCTTGGGCCACTGCCAGTCATCAACGCACCAATAGCACCTAACTTTATTAAGGAGGCCTTAATTGAACAAAGAAAAGGATATTTGCTAAGGGTAACACTTTCAAGGTCATTGGAAAGTATATCTGGGATATTGAAAATGACTCTTTTAAGATATTCTATGCTACTGTGATTATCTTTATTTGTCAAGCTTAATTTGACCATTTTATAGGCCCATGCCGTTGATACCATCAGATTCGGGCTAAAGATAACATACCAAAATGAGGGAAGATCCTTTATTAGTTGGAGTTTTTCTCCTATCCCTGCGGCTATAGATGGCCTCTGCACGAGAAAAAATGGGACATCAGCGCCTAAAGGAAGGGCAAGTCTTTCAACATCCTCCCTTGAGAGGGGGTTTCCCCAAAGCTGGTTTAATCCCTTTAATGTTGCTGCGGCATCACTGCTGCCCCCACCCAGACCTGAACCTACTGGTATCTTTTTGATTACCCTGATCTTGGCCCCTTCCTTGATTCCTGTTTTTTCAAAGAAAGAGACAGCCGCCCTATTAACCAGGTTATCTTTGCCTTTGGGCAGTTCCCTGCCGCTCCAATAAACCTCTAATCCCTTTTCTAACTTACCTATCTTCAGCTTATCGTAGAGATCCACAGGGACTAAAATAGACAGTAACTCATGATACCCATCAGCCCTCTGTCCAGTAATCTTTAGGAGCAAATTTAGCTTAGCTGGTGCCAGAATTTCAATTGTGGCCTGATTGAGGAGATAAGGGTTTGATTTCTCATCTGTGGGTTTGGGGGCCATTATTATTTGCTTGCCTCAACAAAACGCATGCGGAGATCATAGAGAAGATGCTCCAGAAGTTTTTCCTCTTCCTGGGTAAGATTGCCCTTGGTCTTGTCCTTTAGCAGGCCAATAATATCAATCGATTGCTTGGCCAAGGCCAGGTCTTTCTTTTTTTCTCCTGACTGGGGATCTGCTATTTCACCAAGGTGAAGTAGTGTTGAGGAACTCAGTGAAAGAAGGAAGGAGGAAAAATTTACCTCCGGCATAGGGGCAGCACCCTTCGCCTCCTCCTTGGCTTCTTCCTTCTCAGCCTTTTTAAATTCTTCCTTTACCCTCCCCTCAGTATCAAAGGTTCTCTTATCTTTAACAGTAAAGCCCTCACCCTGTATTACCTCTTCAGCCATTTGTCTTCCTCCTTACTCTATAACTTTTCTATTCAAGTCTTATATCCATTCAACCATTTTAGATTTTTTATACTAATTTTGCTAACTTGTTACCGTAAATTTAACAGAAGTAAGTCATCTAGTGCAAGAGAAAATCCTGTGCAGATAACAGTAAAAAAACGATACAAAGGCATGGTTTATTATGCCCTTTGTATGTATTAGCTTTTACACTGAAATCGCCTTGACATAACATATCTTTTTAGTTAACCTCAATATACGATTTATGGTTTACCTGATCTTACCGCATGCATAAAGATCTTGTGTATCGAGGGATTGTAGTTTATCCTCTTGCCCATAACTTAGACAAATTGAAGGCACTCATAACTTACCATTCATCCCTTATTCCGCTGTAAAGACCTACATGCAGCCAAATATGACTCTAAGATTCATAAGGGACTAGTGCCTTCTATAGGTTAGATTTTAATGGGCTTAACCGAGTGCACCAAGTGCAGGAAAAGCAGGCCATTATCTCTATATGAAAAGACGTCTTAGCAGGCAGATAAACATGGGTGGGGTAAAGATAGGCGGTGGAGCACCGGTAGTGGTACAGTCCATGACCAATACCCCAACTCAGGACGTAGCTGCTACGGTAAAACAGATAGATCGCTTAAGGAGCGCTGGCTGTGAGCTTGTTCGCCTGGCAGTGCCAGATATGAAGGCCGCCTCTGCCCTTAAAGAGATAAAATCCAAGGTATCTATTCCGATAATTGCCGATATTCAATTTGACTACAGGCTCGCCCTGGCAGCTATAGAGAATGGGGCTGATGGGCTAAGATTGAATCCAGGCAACATTGGTGGAAGGAGGAAAATCCAGGAGATTGTGGCCGCTGCCCGATATCAAGCCACTCCTATAAGGATTGGTGTTAACTCCGGCTCTCTTAACAGGGCTATTCTTAAAAAGTATGGTCACCCGACACCAGAGGCCATGGTCGAGAGTGTCATGAGTTACGTAAGGATCTTTGAGGATTTAGATTTCCATCTCATTAAGATATCTCTGAAATCACCCGATGTCTTGCAAATGATATCGGCTTATAGGCTTCTGAGCGAGAATGTTGACTATCCCCTACACTTAGGCGTAACCGAGGCCGGAACCCTCATATCAGGGACCGTTAAGAACTCCTTAGGGATAGGGGTATTACTATCAGAGGGCATAGGAGATACAATCAGGGTCTCTCTAACCCATGATCCGGTTGATGAGGTTAAGGTAGCGTATGAAATCCTGAGGGCCCTGGGTCTGAGGCAGAGGGGGGTGGAAATTATATCCTGCCCTACATGTGGAAGGTGTCAAATAGATCTCCTTACCCTGGTAGAGACAGTTGAAAATGCCCTGAACCGGATTACAACCCCTATTAAGGTAGCTATTATGGGATGTGTTGTAAATGGGCCCGGAGAGGCGAGAGAGGCCGACATTGGTATTGCCGGCGGACTGGGACAAGGAACATTGTTTAAGAAGGGTAGATTGATTAAAAAGGTGCCTGAGTCAAATCTGGCCGGCGTACTTATCGAAGAAGTCAAAAAGATGATCAACTATGGTAAATGTCATTAGTCAATAGTTCCTTGTCACTGGTAAATGACATTAATAATCAGAGACTTCCTTTTTTTAGCGAATGACTAATGACCAATGACGTATGACGTTACCTATATTATGGGAGCTATCTCAAGAAGATATTCACAATTCTTTATCCCTACACTTAAAGAGATACCGGCAGAGGCTGAGCTTATTAGTCACCAATTAATGCTCAGGGCCGGTATGATCAGAAAACTGGCAGCGGGAATCTATAACTATCTTCCCTTTGGTCTGATCGCCCTTAAAAAGGTGGAAGGTATTGTCAGGGAAGAGATGGACAGGGCTGGTGCCATTGAAGTCCTGCTTCCAGGGGTACAGCCGGGTGATTTATGGATGGAAAGCGGTCGATGGGATTATTATGGGCCAGAGCTCTTGAGGTTCAGGGATCGACACAACAGGGAATCATGCCTGGGCCCGACTCACGAAGAGGTAATAACTGACCTGGTCCGAAGGGAGATCCATTCATACAAACAGCTGCCCATTAACCTGTATCAGATACAGACAAAGTTCAGGGATGAGATCAGGCCGAGATTTGGAGTTATGCGGGCTCGGGAATTTACTATGAAGGATGCCTATAGCTTTGATATAGACGAGGGGGGGGCCAACCGGAGTTATGAGCGAATGTATGTGGCATACGAGGCTATCTTTAGAAGGTGTGGACTGAAATTCCGGGCGGTCGAGGCAGATACAGGACCTATAGGTGGCAGTTTTTCCCATGAATTCATGGTGTTAGCAAATAGTGGTGAGGACGAGATTGTAAGCTGTCAAAACTGTAACTATGCCTCCAACTTAGAAAAGGCCGAGGTAGTAGTAAGGCAGTGTGATTCAAAATGTACCGAGAGGGAGAAAGAACTACAGGTTGTAGACACACCGGAAATAAAAACCGTAGATGAGGTAACTAAGTTTCTGTCGATCGGGCCTGAAAAATTGGTCAAAACACTTATCTATCAAACCGAACACGGACCAGTAGCCGCTTTAGTAAGGGGGGATCACGAACTGAATGAAACCAAACTAAGAAATGTCCTTAACGTCCAAGAGCTTGCCATGGCAGATCCAGAAACTGTGAGTGATGTCACTGGCGCCCCGATGGGCTTCGCAGGGGCCATTGGTCTAGAGGTGAGAAAGGTGGCTGACCTTGCCCTTAAGGAGATGAAAAATATGGTAATGGGGGCAAACGAGAAGGATAGGCATATCCTCAATGTAAATGAAGGAAGGGATTTCCAGGTGGAGAAATATGCGGACCTGAGGATGATAACCCCATCTGATCCATGCCCCAGGTGTGGAGGAGAGCTAAGGTTTGGCAAGGGAATAGAGGTTGGCCATATCTTTAAACTGGGGACAAAATACAGTAAGGCCCTTAATGCCAATTTCCTGGACAGGAGTGGTCGGGAAACTCCCATTATTATGGGGTGTTATGGTATAGGTATTGAGAGGATTGTAGCAGCGGCTATAGAGCAGAGTCACGACGAGAATGGTATTGTCTTTCCTGTATCTATCTCCCCCTTTGAGGTAATGATCCTGGCCCTTGAACTACATGAGGCCCGTGTTAGAAAAGTGGCGGAGGATTTATACCATAATCTGAGTGATTTAGGCATGGGGGTTTTTCTGGATGACAGGGATGAGAGACCAGGTTTCAAATTCAAGGACGCTGATCTTCTGGGCATACCCGTGAGGGTTACTGTCAGTCTAAGAACACTTAAAAAGGACTCCGTTGAGATCAAGTTACGCCCTAAGCCAGATCTCAGATTGATGCCTGTAGACAAGGCCCCTAAAGCTATAAAGGAGGTTGTCCAGGGCCTCTATGATTCGCTTAAATGACATAACATCAAAGATCCTTTCTTATCATCCTAGCGCAGATATAGGCCTCATTGAAAAGGCATATGTATATTCAGCAAAGGTTCACAAGAAACAGACCCGTTTATCCGGGGAACCATACCTCTCCCACCCCTTGGAAGTGGCCGGGATCCTCACCAATATGAAGATGGACGAGGTGAGTGTTACCTCTGGCCTTCTCCATGATACGGTTGAGGATACCTTAGCTGAACTAACAGATATTGAATATCTATTCGGCAAGGAGGTGGCAACCATAGTAGATGGTGTTACCAAGATCAGTAAGATACAGTTCTTGAGCAAGGAGAAACAGCAGGCAGAGAATATAAGAAAGATGATTCTCGCCATGGCTACTGATATAAGGGTCCTTCTGGTCAAATTGGCAGATCGATTGCATAATATGCAGACCCTCGGTTTTCAACCCCCTGAAAAGCAGGACGTAATTACAAGGGAAACCCTTGATATCTATGCGCCCCTTGCTGGAAGGATGGGCATTTACTGGCTAAAGTCTACCTTGGAGGATCTCTCCCTCTTTTATCTTGAGCCAAAAATTTACGAGGATATAAGGTTAGGGATTGCCCAGAGGCGAGAGGCACAGGAAAAATTCATTAGGGAGATAAAGGAGATCTTATCCAAGACATTACGTGAGGCCAATATAAAGGCCACGATAAAGGGAAGACATAAGCATTTCTTTAGTATTTATCAAAAGATGATGGAGCAGGATCTGAATACGGATCAGGTCTATGATGTCATGGCCTTCAGGATAATAGTGAATTCTGTAAAGGAGTGCTATGAGGTCTTAGGTCTGATCCATTCCATGTGGAAACCGGTGGCAGGTCGTTTTAAGGATTATATCTCCCTGCCTAAGGCCAATATGTATCAGTCTCTGCACACCACAGTAATCACCTCTCTTGGGGAGAGAATGGAGATACAGATAAGAACATGGGATATGGACAGGATCGCCGAAGAGGGAATCGCCGCTCATTGGAAGTATAAAGAGGGATATGGATCAGACAAAGAGATGCGCGATCAATACGCATGGATGAGACAGTTGTTAGAATGGCAGAAAAGCCTGACTGACCCAAAGGAATTCCTAGAAACAGTCAGGCTAGATCTCTTCAGTGGCGAGGTCTATGTTTTTACGCCTAAGGGCGAGGTCAAGGCGCTTCCCAAGGGAGCAACCCCAGTTGATTTTGCCTATAGTATCCATTCAGAGGTTGGAAATAGATGTACAGGTGCCAAGGTAAATGAAAGGATAGTCCCCTTAAGCTACCAGCTTAAAAACGGGGATATAGTCCATATTATTACCTCCAAGAATCATAAACCCAGTAAGGATTGGCTAAATTTCGTAAAGACATCCACGGCCAGAACCAGGATCAGACAATGGATAAAAAAAGAAGAGAGGAAAGAGAGTGTAGCTATTGGAAGGGATATCTTGGAAAAAGAGCTTAAAAAATTTAACCTTAGTCTATCCAGGCAATTCAAAAACGAGCAGATCTTAGATTTGGTTCAAGGATTCTCTTTAAAGAGTATGGATGATCTGTTGGCCAATATCGGGTATGGCAAGATCTCAGCAAAGCAGGTCTTGAACCGGCTTATCCCCCATGTAGAGATAAAAGGAGATAAGCCAGAGGGCCTTGTCCAGAAGATAGTCCACAGGATAAAAAGAAAAAAGGCAGAGGCCGGGATTAAGGTTAAGGGGATGAGTGATATGCTCATTCGCTTCGGAAGGTGTTGTCACCCACTACCAGGGGAACCAGCTATCGGTTTTATTACCAGGGGAAGGGGGGTCACCATTCATACAAAAGATTGCCGGTATATTAGGGAGGTTGACCCATATAGGCTGGTAGAGGTGGAGTGGGAACGCTCTGAGGATGTGAGTTATTTAGCGAGATTAAGGATTACCAACGTCTCTAAAAAGGGCATGCTGGCCAATATAAGTGCTATATTTGCCCAGAGCGAGGCCAACATTGTAGATGCAGACATCCACACAACAATTGATAAAAAGGGGATATCCACCTTTACCATTGAGGTCTCTGATTATAATCAATTAAGGGATATTATCTCAAAGATAAAGAAGATAAAGGAGGTATTAAAGGTGGAACGTATTTAATAGGTTCTAGAGTTCATTGTGTTTATTGAGCTCATAGGGTCTTAACGCACCAAACCCAAGAAACCTAACAAACTCAAGAAACTGTTTGTTCCATCAGCCCGGATCTTAGACACCTCGTACAGACCTTCAACTTCTTCGTCTGGCCTTTTATCTTAACCCTCACCGTTTGTAGGTTTGGATACCAACGCCTTTTAGTCCTATTGTTGGCATGACTTACATTATTGCCTACAGTGGGTCTCTTGCCGCATATCTCACATACCTTGGACATCCTGCTGCTTCCTTTAATCTTTGTTTATTGCTACTAAATATTCATTATATGCCTAACTTCTAACCGTTGTCCATTAAAAACCCCGACAACCCTCCTCCCATTTACCATATACTATCCTTGAATCCAATCTCTGAGGCCAACTAAGTCTAACTTTAGGCACTTTAGCTCACTTTAAACCCTGGCCCAGTCCTGGCCTATAGGCTTATCAGCCTGATTCGAGCACGCACTGACTTATAGACTTAGTAGGCTGATTAGAGTGCATAGCGCCAGGGCGGGCTTTAGGCACTTTCCAGCTATTCTATGGCCAAAAAATTGTTTGGATCGAGCCTGAGCATAACATCAGGGCTGCCTTCAGTGTCATGGTCCTTCAAGAGTTTTAAGAAGACCCCTGACTGCGTTGAATATAGCTGGATAATAAGGCTGAACAGGTCATCCACCTTGTTACATGGAAAAGGGATCCCCCTTTCATTTACCTCGGCAATGTGCCTGTGGGAGAGGGCTGAAAACCATACCTCTGCCTGAAATTCCTCAGCTATCTTTCTGAAGCCCTCAAAAAGATCCCTCCCAGTTTCTGCAAAATCAATACCATCAACAATGAGGGTCTCCGGTCTAAAATTGACCCCCTTTACCAGGTTGCTAAGGTTCTTCCGAAGCCTGTCGAGGTCAAAACTTTCCCTCAAATAGGCGAGGATTATCCTGTTTTTATCCAAGAGGGCCCTCACCTCATGTTCGTTCTCTATATCCAGGGCCTTAACAAGATCGGAAAAGATCACACTGTAATAAGAGGAAACCTTTTCCGGCACATCCTTAAGGGAGACATGGACAAGTTTTTCCTCCCGAAACAGCCTATCAAACGCAATGTGAATGAGGCATGAGGTTTTGCCAACACCTGCCCTCGCCATGAGAACCCCCAGGTTGCCCTTGCCTAATTCCTTATAGGCAGACATTTCCAGTATCTTTAAAGGGCTGACCTCCAAAAAATCCTTCATGCTTTCGTCCTCTTCGATCTTTCTCTATACCGTAATTTGAGCTCCTCCGCCAGTGATTCAGGCACCCTCGAATATCTGGAAAACTCCATGGTAAACTCTCCCTTTCCTTGAGTCAAAGATCTCAGGGTTGTAGCATATCCGAACATCTCCGCCAGAGGAACCTCAGCCTCAACCGTTGTAAAGACCCCATCTTCCGCCGAGCTCATGATCAACCCCCTGCGCTGGTTGATAGAAGACATAACATTGCCTTGGAACTCAGAGGGACATTCTACCGATACCCTCATAATCGGCTCCAGTATCACGGGCTTTGCCTTTAAGTAAGCCTGCTTAAAGGCACCGATCGCTGCCTGGACAAATGCCCTCTCGGATGAATCAACTGCGTGATATTGTCCGTCATTCACCGTGATCCTCATCGCTCGGACCGGAAATCCTATGAGGAGGCCTTTGTTTAGACAGGACTGGAAGCCCTTGTCAACAGCAGGTATGAACTCCGATGGAATGACTCCACCTTTCACCTTGTTAACAAATTCATAGACTCCATCTTCTGAGGGTTCAATGAATCCTGTGACTCGCCCGTACTGACCTGCTCCACCTGTCTGCTTCTTATGGATATAATCAAACTCCGCTCGCACTGAGATGGTCTCCCGATAGGCCACTTGGGGAATCTCCGTACTTATCTCCGCCCCGAACTCCCTCTTCATTCTTTCCACGTATATCTCAAGGTGCAACTCCCCCATCCCTGAGATAATGGTCTGGCCAGATTCCTCATCCACCCTGGACCTAAATGTGGGGTCTTCCCTGGTAAACCGTCTAAGGGCCTTGGCCATATTAGTGTCGGATTTATTGTCCTTTGGGGATATGCTCAGGGAGATCACCGGTTCTGGAACAAAGATGGAGGTCATGGTGTAGTTTAAGCGGTCATCAGTGAATGTATCCCCGGAAAAGCAATTAACCCCGAAGAGGGCCACAATGTCCCCTGCACCGGCCCTGGAAATATCCTCCATTTCGTCGGCATGCATCCTGATAAGCCTTCCCACCTTGATCTTTTTCCTGTCCCTGGTATTTACCAGATCATCCCCCTTTGAAATGGAGCCCTGATAGATCCTCAGATGGGTGAGCTGCCCGTACGGGGTCATCTCCAATTTGAAGGCCAGGGCCACAAGGGGGTCATTGGGATCCGAGGAGAGCAATACCTCTTTTTCCCCCTGATCAATATCCAGTGCACTATTTTCTACCTCTGCCGGCGAAGGGAGATAGTTGGTAACGGCATCGAGTATAGGCTGAACCCCGATGTTTTTATATGCTGATCCGATAAAGACAGGAGTTAGCTGTCTTGAAAGGGCCCCTCTCCTCACCGCCTTGTGGATCAGTTCCTCACT
>CP070660.1:1387654-1391291 GCA_020355145.1 Deltaproteobacteria bacterium | reverse complement strand
CTTATCAAAGTCCACCGAGCCGGCTGCACCTTCATAGTTGACGGCATTGCCGGCCTTGATGAGTTTCAGGGCCTTCTTGATGCCCTCCACACCAGCAATGACCGTCTCACCTGGTGGGTTAGCTACCTCTCTCAGCATGTCCCGGACGTTGATCCGGGTGATGGCCATGCCCTTTGCATCGCAGGCTGCTGCAGCCAGGCCGGCCACGATAACAGCATCGTAAAAGTTTGACATAAAGGGCAAGGGCGGTAGTTCACCGTGCTCCGCCTTGTAGTCTGCCTGGAACTTGTCTAAAGAGTCTCCGGCCACAGAGCCCGGCGTGGTGCCAAGGAATCCACTCAGATACTCCGCCCCGAGTGCCTCGGGAATCTCGACGGATTTCGTGCCATCACAGAATAACAGGTCTACAGACCTATTGTAACGCGCCTCGAAGAACTCCTTCAGGTACACGGTGGCCTGGCCTGGGTAGCCCAGAGCCAACATCACATCGGGCTGGGCTTTCATGATCCGCCTGAGCTCGGACACATAAGTTGGCGCAGGCTTTTCATCATGGGGGATCGATGCTACTACCTTACCGCCTCTGTGCTCGAAGGCCTCCTTGAATCTCTCCATAAGCCCCTGGCCATAGGCATTGTTGATATAAAACACCGCGGCCTTCTTGTAACCCTCATCTGCAGCCAATTTGCCCAGGATTACCCCTTGAAGGGCGTCTGAGGGGCAGGTCCGGAAGAGGAAATCCTTGCCTTCGTCTGCTGGAAGCACGCTGAGCAATGGAGAGGTGGAGGCGTTGGAGATCTGGGGTACCTGACCTGGGATGGTCACGGATTCCGCAATAGGAAGGGTAACACCACTGGCTGCTGCACCTATCAGAACCTGAATTCTCTCCACCTCAATCAGCGTTCGGGCTGCTTCCACGCCGGGGATTGCAGAGGTCTCCGTGTCGCCGAACTTCAGCACAACGGGAAAACCCGCCTCCTTGAGCTGCTTTGCTGCTAGGTCACCGGCGTTTCTAAAGCCCTTGCCAAACTCCGATAAGGCGCCGGTTAAGGGGACTAGACCGCCCATCTTCAACTTGGGCTTTCCTTTTTTAGCCCCTTCGGCGCAGATGAGAGAGACTGACCAAACGAGACCTATGATCAGCACAAAACACAAAATCCTCTTTCCTTTTGTCATCTTCTACCTCCTTTCTACTTCTCGATAACCATTGTGCCGGCCATCTTATCGCCTAACCTTATCCCGTTCTCATCGGAGACGGTCTTAATGATTTCAATGATAATCGAGATAAAAAGGGCGATTCCGAGAAGGATATCGATGATCCAGCCAATAATGGGTATGAAGAAGAAAAACAACATAATTGGACCGAGGGCAAACATCCAGTTTCTTTTTGCAGATGTGGCATAATCTATCTTTAATGTGGGGTTTTCCGTCATTACTACGGATAATTTCAGCGCCCTTTTGCCCAGGCTATTGAATTCAAGGGCCTCATAGGCAAGGCGTCCCGAATAAGCATATAAAGGGCGCCAATAATCCCTCCAATTAAAGGGATGAGCCCTACTACCATAGAGACTACAGCATCGATGATGAATGCTATTATCCGCTTAACCGGATCGACTTTCTTTAATGCGGGTCCATTGGCCTTTTTTTCATTGGTCTCAGGGTTCTCCCCTTTTGCTTGAACCTTTTTTTCTTCGTTCATGGGCTATCCTCCTCTTTTGTTTGAAAAGATTATGTGGAGAGTGATTATAGAGTAAATTACCCTCAATTTCCAGCACGAATATACTCATCTTCTACAAGGAGTCAACTATTGACCTTTTTTGGCTACCAACAGTAATCTTAAAGGTGAAGAAGGGTTTTTTGGATGTTGTTGACTAATGTAGTATAATAAATATAATCTATTTTACAGATTAACCGGGAAGCTCTTAATCATCAATAAAAAAGGAGATTAGAAATGAATAAGCCTACAGAAGAAGGGGCCAAAAAACCCCTTTTGATCCAGGATATGACCTTCAGGGATGGCCATCAGTCCGTGCTGGCAACGAGGATGAGGACCGAGGATATGATTCCAGTCGCTGAGAAGATGGATGAGATAGGCTTCTGGGCCATGGAGATCTGGGGAGGGGCAACCTTTGATACCATGCACCGCTTTTTGGCAGAAGACCCATGGGAAAGACCGAGGACACTTAAGAAATACCTAAAGAAGACACCGTTTTCCATGTTGCTGAGGGGCCAGAACCTTGTCGGATACAGAAATTATGCGGATGATGTGGTTAGGGCATTTGTGGATAAGGCCTCCGAGATAGGTATTGATATCTTCAGGGTCTTTGATGCCCTGAATGATTTCAGGAATTTTCAGACCGCTGTACAGAGGATAAAGGCCAACGGGAAACACTTTGAGGGGTCCATCTGTTATTCCCTCACCGAGAGGCATTTAGGGGGTGAGGTGTTTAATCTAGGATATTTCACATCCAAATGCAAACAGCTGGAGGAGATGGGGGCCGATACCATATGTATCAAGGATATGGCCGGGATTACTGCCCCCTATGATATCTATGAGCTAATCACTGAGCTCAAAAAACAGATCAAGGTCCCCATTCACTTACACACACATTATACCAGTGGAATGGCCTCAATGACCTATTTGAAGGCCGTCGAGGCAGGTGTGGATATTGTTGACACCTGCCTTGCCCCCTTTGCCATGAGAACTGCTATGCCGGCTATAGAGCCGCTGCTAGTTACCCTTCAAGGCAGCCAAAGGGATATTGGCTTTGATCTGAACAAGCTCCTTGAGTTGGATGATTACCTTGAGAGAGTTGCACCAAAATATAGGGATTATCTTGCCACCAATAGGATGGCGGTTATAGATACTGGGGTTCTGGCCCACCAGATACCTGGCGGAATGATCTCCAATCTGGTAAGTCAGCTTAAAGAGGCCAATGCCCTCCATAGACTCTCTGAGGTCCACGCTGAGGTACCTATCACCAGAAGGGAGTTGGGAACTCCTCCTCTGGTTACACCTACATCCCAGATTGTTGGGGTTCAGGCAGTATTAAATGTACTGTTCGGGAAATATAAGATGGTCACAAACCAGGTGAAAGACCTGGTATATGGACTCTATGGTAAAACACCCACACGAGTTGACCCAGAGGTTCAGAAAAAGGTACTTAAGGGTTACAAAAGGGGCGAGACACCTATTACCGGGAGGGCTGCAGATTTTATCGAACCGGAGCTTGAGGAGGATCGAAAGAAGATTGGGGATCTGGCCAGAACCGAGGAAGATCTACTTACCTATGCCCTTTATCCAACCACAGGTGAGCAATTCTTGAAGTGGAAATATGGCTTAGAGGAAATCCCTGATGGTGTCAAGCCAAAGACACTGGAGGATGTAAAAAGGGAGGATGAGCTAGTTGCCCAGGCAAAGGCCAAGGTTAACCCTACTACATAATGACAATCTCCTTGGAGGCCTTTTCCGGGCCATTTTCCCTTATTATGTATCATAGGATCTCTTCGGAGGTAATTACCGCCAGCTTACCCCCTTTGTCCTCATTCGTGAGAGGATTCCCAGCCTTTAAACGGGAAAGGTGTTCTTGACTTTATCTATTCTTTGGATAACAATAAATATTATCCTAGAGATAAATAT
>CP070660.1:1374039-1387554 GCA_020355145.1 Deltaproteobacteria bacterium | reverse complement strand
ACTCTCAGAGACGCCCGGCGAGGTCGAACGCCCCTCCCCATTGGTCGGAGAGCATAATGAACTCATCCTGGGAGAATACCTGGGGATCAGCAGTGCCCAGGTAAAACAGCTCAAGGAAGAAGGAGTCCTCTGAGAAAATAGCATTGTTTCTTCACCTATGATTCTGTCAAATCCTTCCTGCTCTCTATCATCATCTCTTTCATAGGGTAACATTTTCTCAGAATCATTAATAGTCTAAAAACACATAACCCTGGTGCTTGAGCTGACGTGAAAGGTATGCCTACCAATCCTTTCCAGATCGGACCCCATGTCGCCTCCTTTGAGTGATCTGAAATCGCAAAAACCTCGAAAGGTCCTCTTCTATGCCGTCCAATAAGGCCTCGGCCTGTTTCCTATCGATCATTGACCCAGCAGGACCCAAATCTTGATCTACTTTCTGTTCCTCTGGCAATGATCGAAGGGGTTCTAGCTCCCCTGATAGGTCTTCGGGTGATTCTTGTTCGGCCCCTTGGCCCCTATCCGGCTTATCCCCTTGTTCCTGTTTAGACTCTCCCTCCTCACCGGATTCGGCTTGATGATTGTCTTCCCCTTGATCCTGGGCTCGAGATTGTTCCCGATTGGAGGCCTTTTCCTGAGATGGCTGATCTGGGCTTTCCTCATTTGTGCCGGCTTCTGATCCATCTTCGTTCCTCTCTGATTGGCCAGAATCCCTTTTGGGCTGGGTCTTTGGTCCTCGTGCCTTACCCTTTTTCTGTTTTTCCATTCCCCTGAGCGCCAGTTCCAGATTATGCCAGGCATCCTCGCTTGTGGGATTATAGCGGATAGACTGCCTATAGTAGGCCACTGCCGATTCGAAGTCACCCTGTCTGTAAGCCGTGTTACCCAGGTTATAAGCAGCCTTAAAGCCCATCTCATCGTCTCTTGCCCTTCTCAATACACTTGAAAAGGCGGCCATGGCCACCTCGTAATCCGAGTTCTGGTAGCCGGCGCATCCCCGGTTATAGCCGTATCGGATATCCTCTGGATGATCCATATCCAAGCGGGCATAGGCCTCTTCGGCCTCGGCAAAGTGCCCCTTTCTGTAGAGTTCATCTGGGTTCTCGGCAGCCAGGGCCTGGGTTGTAAGCATGAGGCCCAGAAGTGCCAGTGCCTTCATGTTCTTGAACAATTTTTACTCCCCCTAAGCTCGGGTTTCTACGGATCTCCTCTCACGGATCAGTCTCTCCAGAAGTAGAAATAGAATCGCAGCCAGCACGAAAAAGGGGAAACGTTCCTCATAAACCTTGATTTTATCAGTCTTCAGGGTCTGGGCCTGTGTCTTGGATCTAATGCCGTCAAAGTAGAGAATATGCAGGTCCAAATCGCCGGCCATAGAGCGAACATAAGCCCCTCCAGTCATGGAGGTGATTTTCCTGAGACCTTCCTCTTCGAGCCTGGATAAGATAACCCTGCCGTCCCTATCCTTCTTAAACCCTCCATTTTCATCATATGCGGGGATCGGCCCTCCCGATGTCTCCCCCACACCAAAGGCGAAGATCCTGACCCCCTTTTCCGCTGCCTTTCGGGCCGCCTCAAGCCGCCGGTTCTCGTTGTCTTCCCCGTCTGTGATGAGGAGTATGACCTTGTCGGTCTCGGATTCGAAATCGAATGAGGACACGCCGGTTTCTATGGCCGCACCCAGATCCGTGCCAGGTACGGGAATGAGATCCGGTTGCAATGCACCCAGAAACATCTGGAGCGCCGTATAGTCTAATGTCAATGGGCACTGGACAAAGGCGGCCCCTGAAAAGGCCACGAGACCAATACGATCTCCCTGGACAACCCTGAGAAAATCCAGGATCTCCCCTCTGGCGCGCTCGAGCCGGTTTGGCCTAACGTCTTCCACCAGCATGCTAGGCGAGACATCTGCCAGGATCATGATATCCACGCCCCTTCGAGTCACCTCCACGTACTGGCTGCCCCACCGTGGCCCCGCCAATGCGAAAAGCATCAGTCCCAGGGCGGTTAGCAGGAGAAGGCCCTTCAAGAACCTCCTTCCCTTCTGATCTTTTCCCGTCAGACGGGCCAAGAGCTCGTGGTCAGCGAAGCTCTCCATGGTTCTCCTCTTTTGCCGCCTGGAGAAGACCAAGACCAGGGCTGCTAAAGGCAGAGCCCAGAGGAAATGAAGGATCCATAAATGGGCCAGTGTCATGGAATCACCCTCAAGAATACGCCTCTCAAAAAGACCTCGACTCCAAGCAAAATGAGTGCTGGGACAAGAAAGTAGCCGTAAAGCTCCCGGAAATGAAAGAATTCCTCTACCTTAACCTCGGTCTTTTCTTCCCGGTCAATAATATCATATATCTCCGACAGCCGCTCGGTGTCAGCGGCCCTGAAGTATTTGCCACCCCCGATGCGTGCGATCTTTTCCAACATCTCTTCATTCACCTTATAGGTGCCCGGCCACGTTCCTCCAACCCCAATGGTATAGATCTTGATATCCAATGCCTTAACGGCCTCAGCAGCCACCTCAGGTGTCAAATCTCCCGCATTGTGTCTTCCGTCCGTGAGAAGAATCAGGATTCTGGACTTGGCCTTCAGGTCTTTTAGCCTTTTGCCTCCGATAGCGATGGCAGAGCCGATAGCCGTCCGATCTCCAGCCATACCGATCTGCATTTTGTTCACCAATCCCAACAGCAGCCCCTTGTCCATGGTTAAAGGGGACTGGGTGAAGGCCTCCTCTCCGAAGACAACCAGTCCAATCCTGTCCATCTCCCTTTTCTCAATGAACTCTCCCACCACCTTCTTGACAGCGGTAAGACGAGACACCGGATTGCCGTCCAATTGGAAATCAAGTGCCTCCATGGAACCAGAGGTGTCCAGACAGAGCACAATATCTACCCCTGGAGACAGAACATCCCAGGGAACATTGTAGAGCTGAGGCCGTGCAGCGGTCATGACAAGCAGAACAAGGCAGCCAGTCCTCAAGATCAAGGGGATCTTATCCCAGAGATGTCTGGCACTACCGGCCAGCTCCGCTATTGTTGAAGTCGTGGAATATGTGACGCTGGTCGGTTTTCTCCACAGGGCAAAAAGGAGCCAACCCGCTATCACTACCAGTAGGGCAAGGAGAGCCGGATAGGCGAACCTGAACATCATTTGGATACCCCCTGGGTCTCATCCATTGAATGCCCAGTCTCCATAGGAGGACTGGTTTCCTGGATATAGGACAGGGCCTTTCTTACCTCTTCCTCCTTTCTGGCTAGAGTCGGGATCCTGCCGGCGAATTTGACAAGATCGGCATGCTGCAGCAAAGCCAGAAGCCTCCGATCCTGATCGCTATTGACATGATGTTCGATCTCTTCTGTAGTGAATCCCGCTGCAGGGAAACCCCTGACGGATCCCAGATAGCGCCTTAGAATTCCGGAAAAAAGAAAGTAAAACCCCTTGATGTCTCCCTGTTCGAATACACCTCGGGCCTCTAATTGCTCAATCTCCTTTCTGGCTCGGATGTGAGGTGGATCCTCAGGTATGATCGAGCGCCTCTTGCTACGTCTTCTTTTGTACCACCGCACCAGACCCAAAACGATGAGCAAGAAACCCAGCAGGCCTCCTGCCCAGGGTAGGAATTCCAGCAACATAACCCTTGTCGGGATAATCCCCTGAATAGGCCGGAGCTGAGCCTCTGCAGGTTCTTCTTCCAGATTGGCGCCCGCGGTCAACGACATTGGGCCAACTGCCAAGACAGCCCCAAACCATAAGAGGAGAATAAGCATGATAAAAGGGATTTTCATAACCGCCTTCTCCTTCTCTCGAAAAGGTGTATAAGCGGCTCAACTAAGGGCCCGTCCGTGGATAGGTGTACCAGGTCAACCCCCGCCTTGGTGAGAAGATCGGAGAGATACGCCACCTGAGCCTTTCGGTAAGTGCGCCAACTTTCCCTCAACCGCTTGCTTCGGGTATTGATTGACGCGGCCTGACCCGTCTCCGGGTCTCGAACCGTCATCAGGCCCACATCGGGCAGGTCCTCTTCCGCCGGGTCAAAAACCCGAATGACAGTCAGATCATGTTTGTTAGCGGTTAATCTCAGAGATCTCTCAAAACCAGTGTCCATAAAGTCGGATATTAAAAACACGATGGCATGGCGCTTCACCATCCGGTTTAAATAGGAAAGTACCTCGTTCAGGTTGGTGGACAAGTCCTGCGGTTCATAGGTGAACATCTCCTTGATGAGCCGCCACACATGGGATGCCCCTTTACCAGGAGGAATGTACTTTTCCACTTGAGAGCTGAACAGAATGGCACCCACCTTGTCATTGGTACGAATGGCCAGAAAGGCTAACATTCCTGCCACTTCAGCCAAGAGTTCCCTCTTAAACCTCTTTCTCGTACCGAAGAGATGGGAACCGGACAGGTCCAAAGCTAACATAACATTCAGCTCTCTCTCCTCCTGAAAGACCTTTACGAAGGGCCGACCGAAGCGTGCAGAGACGTTCCAGTCAATGGTCCGTATGTCGTCGCCAGGCTGATACTCCCGGACCTCGGCAAACTCGATCCCCCGGCCTTTAAAGGCACTCTCGTATTGGCCCGCAAACAGGTCACTAGCCAGGTGCCTGGTCTTAAAATGAAGGCCTTGAATCTTTCTGAGCAGCTCCTCGGGAATCATTTCAAGGGACCTCAATCCTCTCCAGTAAGACCTTAATTAGATCATCGGTACTTTTTCCCTCCGCCTCCGCCTCATAGCTCAAGATAATCCGGTGGCGGAGCACATCCGGGGCTACGGATTTGACATCATGGGGGGTCACATAGCCTCGACCGCTCAAGAATGCGTGAGCCCGCGAGGCAAGGCCGAGCCAGATGGAGGCCCTGGGCGATGCACCGTAGCTTATCATGGGAGCAATATCTAGGCCAAACTCCCTCGAATTTCGAGTGGCCCTGGAGATACGCACGATATAGTCCACTATTTTCTCTTCCATGTGGATTGAGTACATGGTGCCTCTGGAGGATTCAATCTCCGATACGTCTACTACTCCGGAGACGTTTCCAGCAGCACCCTTGTAAACTCGCTCCATAATCCCCTTTTCCTCCTTTGCCGAAGGGTAGTCCACCTTGATCTTTAACATGAAACGGTCTATCTGGGCCTCCGGAAGTGGATAGGTCCCTTCTTGTTCAATAGGGTTCTGTGTAGCGAGAACGAGAAATGGCCTCTCAAGCACAAAGGTCTCCTCCCCTATGGTAACCTGCCGCTCCTGCATCGCCTCCAGAAGGGCGCTCTGAACTTTGGCCGGTGCCCGGTTGATCTCGTCTGCCAGGATGATATTGTGAAAGATAGGGCCCTTCCTGATTTCGAAAGAGCCGTTGTCTGGGCGGTAAACTTGGGTTCCGAGGATATCAGCTGGCAGCAGATCCGGTGTGAACTGGATTCTCTGAAAAGTTGTCCTGATTGTCTTAGCGAGCGTTTTGACAGCTGTTGTCTTGGCCAACCCTGGAACACCCTCCAGCAGCAGATGACCATCGCACAGGAGCCCGATCAACATCCTCTCCATGAGGTGCCTCTGGCCAACTACGACCTTTTCAATCTCCGCCATGATGCGTCGAAAAACGACGCTTTCACTCTCGATCCTTTTGGTTATTTCCTTTATATCCATCGGTTATCTTCTCGCTGATCCTTCCCTATTGTCCACTGCCAGGTACAGTGGAATGGTGTGCCATGATATTGCGCGGGCCTTCATCAGGGAAACTGCTTTTGGTGGAAAACTCCGGCAGGTAGAGCTAGTCTTGCAGGGGTTTTTGGGTATCGTCTCTATCTTGTCCCTTCAGTTGGATAAAAACCGCGGCCACACCCATCCATGGCTGATCCCTTTGTGCCCTTATAGTATAGTATAAGTACCACAATGTCGTATGTCAAGTTGTGAGTGTTGAGCCCAAAGCCCCGGGGCACTGGCCAGCCGGAGTGCCAGCGGTCAATACTACAGTCTGAAATGAGATGACTGTCACATTATTATTCTATTGATTCTTGATTTAGCTCCGTATATATGCTTAAAACTTTGCATTTATCACTACGAGGATGGGGCTTTCCGTCAGTTGCAGGGCTCCCGGGCTGGTCTTTTCAGCGACTTATCAGCGGGGGAGTCTTGCCCCCTCCGCATTGTCCCGCAAGCGGGACCTGCGGTTTCCCCCACTTATAAGTCGCGAAAAGACAGCGCCCTCCGACTCGGCCGAGCCTTCGACCCAAGCTCAGGCCGAGGGGCTCGTCGCGGGCCACCAGTCACTTCCGAAAAGCCCCACCCTCTCTTGGCGAAGAAAGATTGTGGGGTTTTGCAGAGCCCTCACGCCTTAATATGTTTTAGGGGTTAATCAAAAGGAGCTAAACCAACAATCAATTATACTATATTATGCCTTGAGATGAAGTCGGCAAGGACGCTGTCTTTTTCTTGAAAACCCTCGGTTACGTTTGTGCAGGCAGGGGATCCGATAATCTTGAGATCAAAAAGGGCCTTTTTAATTATCCACACGGGATTTCGGCTGTAAATCTGTATAAGATCTCTGAGCAATTTACCCATCTCCCATATCTGATTCAAGTAATCAGGCCTCTCCCTATCCTCTTTTAGCATCCCCAGCGAGGCCCTGGTTACCTTACTCCAGATCCCTGGTGCTATATTCGCCCCTATGGAAAGTACACCACTCAGACTGGGGTGCTCCAGAAAACCTACTTCATCGCCATCATAGACCCTTAAATCCGCCCTGGTGTTCAGGGCCCTCTGGTAATTATTCGCCCGGGTAAGGGAGCCCCGAAAGATTAATGCCTTAATCTTATCTATCTTGCCTAAATCCTTGAGAATATTTGTCCTTATGTTCCCCCTCTTTAAGGGCCTATCCAAAAGTCTAATCAGCCCTGGATCATTGTAAAGTACAAAAGGATACCCTGTATTCAGTGTAAGATCCTGATAATGGTTATACAGACCCCTGTTGCTATGATAAAAAAGCGGGGAGTCAAGCCAAAAAACCGCCCCATTATAACTAGATGATTCAAGTAGAGCTTCAAGGTGGGCAATTACATCTCTAGTGCCTTTTACGGAATCCTCACTTATCCAGAAAAAGATCGGTACCTTACCCTGAATGAAGGTAGCGGCCTTTTCAAGCAGGTCTATCTTCAATTTTAGGCCAAGACCCCTGCCCTCCCCCATCTGGGGACCCGCCAGCAGTATTGCGTCGGCATAAGGTAGGATCTTCTTTAAAAGTGTATCCAGACCTTGACTATCAATACCACCCTTATCATTAAGGGGGGTAATTAGATCAACTATCAATCCCTTAGGTAAGCCTTCAGCCATCATTTAATCTAAATTCCTTCCCGCCTAAGAGCCCATGCAAATGGATGATACCTCTAACCCTTTTTACCCTATCAACAACAGGTAAAACAGTGACGGCATTATGTTCCATTAAGGCCACTGCCTCGGCTACCCTTTTCCCCTCATCGATCATCTTTGGAGATGTTGACATCACCTCCTCCACCTTCAATCCCATGATGTCTCTCCTTTTTATAAGGGAACGTCTGATATCACCATCTGTGACAATGCCCTGTAAAACAAGGCCATCATCCACGACCAGGGATGCACCTAATCTCTTACGATCGATCTCAAAGATGGCCTCCTCTATTGCCTGATCTTTAAGGACTAAAGGTATCTTATCATCCTTCAACATAACCTCCTTGATCCTGATTGAAAGCCTGTCCCCCAAGCTACCACCTGGGTGGAACCTCTTAAAGTCCCTTCTGTTGAACTGCCTCCTGTTTATAAGGACAACAGCCAATGCATCACCCATGGCCAGGGCAGCAGTTGTGCTCGTTGTAGGTGCAAGACCCATAGGACATGCCTCTCTTTCTACCCCTACATTTATAAACAGATGACTTTCCCTGGCCAGTGGCGATTCCGGATCCCCGCTAAAGGCGATAACCTTTGCGCCAAGACCTTTCAGGCTAGGTAAAATACTTGCTAACTCCTTTGTATAGCCGCTGTTAGAAATAGCTATAACTATATCATCAGCCGTAACCACACCCAGATCACCATGAACCGCCTCCGCCGGGTGTAGAAAGAGTGAGGGTGTGCCTGTACTGTTAAGGGTTGCTGTGATCTTTCTGCCAACTATACCAGATTTACCAATACCGGTCAGAATTACCCTTCCCTTGCTATTAAGGATCATCTCCACGACCTCCTCAAACTCCGGCCCTATCCTCTCAACCAAATCAAGGATCCCCTGGGCCTCAATCTGTAAGACCTCTCTGGCCTGTTTAATTAATCTCGAGTCCTTTCTCATCCTTCCTCTATCCTGAACATGGAAAATTTCTTAAGGGGGGCCAAGCAAGGATTTAATCTACTCTTGTAATGCGAAATTATCAAATAAAAAACGCTCATAGGAGTCAAGAATTCTGCAAAGATCCAATCTTTGAAGCATATGCCTAAATTGATATGGCAAAAAAGTGATAATTATGTTAAACACCCAAAAAGGTTTGGCTACAGGCGGATGAGATAGGTAAGATCATTCATAAAACAAAAATCTTCAGGGGAGTAATAGATGTCTGGACACTCTAAATGGCACTCCATAAGACACAAAAAAGGAGTGGTTGATGCCAAGAGGGGAAAGGTCTTTACCAAGCTTATCAAGGAGATTACCGTTGCTACAAGGATGGGCGGGAAAGATCCAGATTCCAACGCAAGGTTGAGGGCGGCTATAGCCGCAGCCAAGGCAGAAAATATGCCCAAGGAGAACATCGAAAGGGGTATAAAGAAAGGAACCGGTGAGTTAGAGGGCTCTAACTTTGAAGAGGTCATCTATGAAGGGTATGGCCCAGGGGGCATAGCTGTTTTGGTCGAGGTCTTTACTGATAACAAAAATAGGGCTGTAGCGGATGTGAGGCACCTATTTGAAAGATATGGAGGTAGCTTAGGAGAGGCAGGTTGTGTGTCATGGATGTTTTCTCAGAAGGGTCTTATCGTCTTTCGAAAGGATCAGATAGATGAGGAAAAGTTGCTTGAATTGGCCCTGGAGGCCGGGGCTGAGGACATTAAGGAAGGCGAAAAAGACCTTGAGGTAATAACCGAACCTTCCTATTTTGAGCAGGTAAAGACTGCCATTGAGAATGCTGGACTAAACTATGTCCTGGCGGAGATAACTATGATCCCCAAGACAAACCTTAATCTCGATGGTAAAAATGCTCAACAGATGTTAACCCTAATGGAACTCCTTGAAGATAACGATGATGTTAACCATGTCTATGCCAATTTTGATATCCCTGACGAGGTGATGGAGACTATCAGTTGATGCTGGTCCTTGGAGTTGACCCCGGCTCTTTAGCTACGGGCTATGGCCTGGTAAAAAAGCAAGACAATAGGTTGATTTATGTGGGAGGAGGTAAGATCTCCTCTCCTCACTCCCGGCCATTCAGTGAGAGGATCCATACGATTTTTTGCTCCCTTATTGAAACCATTAATACCTATCACCCAGAAGAAATGTCTATTGAGGAGGTCTTTTTCGCCAAAAATGTCAAAAGCGCCTTAAAGATAGGCCATGCAAGGGGAGCTGCCTTAGTAGCCGCCATTCAGTGTGGTCTAAAGGTCTTTGAGTATAGTCCTTTGCAAGTTAAACAATCAGTGGTCGGCTACGGGAGGGCGTCAAAAGAGCAGGTGAGGGCCATGGTTAAGCTAATCCTTAAACTTGATACCCAATTATCCTTAGATACAGCGGACGCATTAGCCATAGCAATATGCCACCATAATTGGGTTAGATTTGATTAGGCGATTTGCGATGCGAGATATGGGATGACAAACGATCGCATATCACATATCGCAAATCCCATAACTTCTTAAGACATGATAGCACATCTAACCGGGATACTATTTAGTAAAAGCCCTCAGTCGGTAATAGTAGATACAGCCGGTGTTGGCTATCAGATTTTTATTCCCCTTTCCACATTCTATCAACTCCCGGATGAGTTGGAAAAGGTAAGTCTGCATGTTTACACACATGTCCGGGAAGATGTGATTCAACTATTTGGTTTTCAAACAGAGAGAGAAAGAGAGATCTTTTCGCTCTTGATCTCTGTGTCTGGTATAGGGCCTAAACTGGCCTTAAACATCCTTTCCGGTATCGGACTTGATGACCTCCTCAGTGCCATTGGGAGAGCTGACTCTGAGAGGATCTCTGCTGTCCCAGGTGTTGGTAAAAAGACGTCTCAGAGAATAACCCTGGAGCTAAAAGAAAAGGCATCTTATCTGTCAGAAGGGATAGAGGTACCTCCAAGGGAGAGGCCACAAATAAAGGATAAAGGGATCTTTGACGATGCACTATCAGCCCTAATTAATCTCGGCTACCAAAGTAGGTCTGCAAAGAGGGCTATAGAGAATGTCTTATTTAAGGATAACGAGATAGACCTTGAGACATTACTGAAAGAGGCATTGCGGAGTCTGGCAAGGGGAAATTCCCCGTAAGGCAAGGATGAAAAGAACCGATAATTAAATAAAATGATCATGGGAGAAAGAATCACAGACCCGAAACCCAAGGTAGATGAAGATCCAATCGAGATCAGTCTCAGACCATTAAAATTGGATATGTTTATTGGGCAAGAGGATATTAAGAGAAATCTCAGGATCTTTATAGATGCAGCTAAAGAACGTTCTGAGGCCTTAGACCATGTCCTCTTTCATGGTAGTCCTGGTCTTGGAAAGACTACCTTGGGCCATATAATAGCCAATGAACTCGGGGTAAATATAAAAACTACCTCGGGACCGGTGTTAGAAAGGCCAGGTGATCTAGCAGCCATATTAACATCTCTGGAGCCAAGGGATGTCCTATTTGTTGATGAAATCCACCGACTGAGCCATGTAGTGGAAGAAATACTTTACCCTGCCCTTGAGGATTTTAACCTGGATATCATTATTGGTCAAGGACCATCAGCCAAGACAGTCAGGCTCAGCATTCCGCCTTTTACCTTGATTGGTGCTACCACGAGAACGGGCCTGCTCACACCCCCTTTAAGAGATAGGTTTGGTGTTATTTTAAGGCTGGAATTTTATAAGCCTAAGGAATTGCAGCAGATTGTATACAGGTCTGCAGCCCTCCTTGGTATCCAGATTGATGAAGAAGGTGGACTCGAGATCGCAAAAAGGTCAAGGGGAACACCAAGAATAGGAAACAGATTACTAAAAAGGGTTAGGGATTACGCACAGATTGAGGCAGAAGGCGTAATTACACATTCAGTTGCAGCAAAGGCGTTGGATACATTGGAGGTGGATGATAAAGGTCTGGACAAGATGGATCGACAAATCATGCTAACAATAATAGAGAAATTCGACGGTGGCCCAATAGGGGTTGATACCCTGTCGGCTGCCCTATCTGAAGAAAAGGATACACTGGAAGAGGTCTATGAGCCATTTTTGATACAAAGTGGTTACCTAAATCGGACCCCTAAGGGAAGGGTGGCTACCAAACTCGCCTACAGACACTTCGGGTTTACCCCTAAGGCAAAGGAAAATACCACCCAAAGAAAATTGTTCTGATTACTCCTTCCTTTTCTCTCTCAGCTCCTCCTTTTGCCTCTCCAAGACAAAAAGGTGTATCTTCTCCTTCTCCTCCTTTTTAAGACTAATAAATCGGCAGTGATATGATCTATCATTGATATCAGCTATCCTGATAATCCCAGAGACTACCTCATTGATTAATGGTAGTGTCATCTTAAATGGATATCTCTTCCCTGACTCTAATTCCTTATCCTCATCCCTGCGGTAAATTCCTATTCCCCCAGCACCTATATTGTTAACGCGATATTTATCACGCCCGATGGATACATAGATGGGCTTTTCAGGTGATGGTTCAACCCTGAAGGAAGACCTTCTCTCTTTATCAATAGACAGTATCAATGGGTCATTGTCTTTCCTTGAGAACAAATTCTACCCTCCTGTTTTTCCTCATGCCTTCAGAGGTAAGATTGCTGGCTACAGGCTTCAAATCTGCAAATCCAGTTGCTGTTAATCTATCTTCAAAAACCCCGTTTTCTATTAGATATCGAAGCACAGTGGTAGCCCTTATAGCTGATAGCTCCCAGTTGGATGCAAACTTCGGTGTGTTAATGGGGCGATTATCCGTGTGGCCCAGAATATCAACATCATATTGGGGGTTATCTTGTATTATCTGGATAATGTCCGAGAGGATATAAGTTGCCTCTGTCAGGAGATCAGCGGAGCCAGTGTTGAAAAGGACCTTTCCTTCAACCCTGAGGACTATCCTTCCTTCTCTAAATTCAGCCTCCACATTCTCCTGGAGTCCCTTTCTGCTTATAAAGGAGTTAATGTCTTTTAACACATCCACCTCACGCATGCCAGTTAAGTGATCGAGCTTCTTCCCTTTTCCAATAGAACCCGTATCAACTATATCAAAAAGGCTCGTCTTTGGGGTGTCAGTTTCAATAGTAATATCAAAGGATTTGAGGGCCTCTGTCATGTTTCCTATCTCCATCTTTGATAGGGTAAATAAAAGGATAAAAAATACCAGGAGCAGGGTAACCAAATCAGCATAGGTGATAAGCCAGGCACCTCTGGAATCAGTCTGTACTATCTCCTCAAAATCAGAGACCTTAGGTTCATTCATAACTTATAGACCTCCCTTTCGCTTATTGTCCTATCCTTGGGGGGGATAAAGGCAGAGAGCCTTTCAAAGACCATTAATGGATTATTGTTTTTTAGTATTGATATAGCTCCCTCAAAGATGATCTCCATATTGATAACCTCTGTCATTGTTCTTGCCTTAAGCTTGCCGGCTATAGGGAGAAAAAATAGGGTTGATAGAATAACGCCGTAAAAGGTGGTCAACAGGGCTATTGCCATTGCCGGCCCTATGTTCCCAGGGTCATTCAACATATTCAACATCTGGACAAGACCTATTAGGGTCCCGATCATACCAAAAGCAGGAGAAAAGGTGGCCATCTTGATAAATATGTCCTGGATAATGAAGTGGCGGTGTTTTAGTGATTCAATCTCAATCCTGAGTGCATTTCTGATTATATCTTCCTCGGCACCATCAGCAATAAGGTTGCAACCCTTTTCGAGTATAGGGTGATTCGTCTTTATCTTACCTAAGGAGAATAACCCCTGCCTACGAGAGATATTGCTGAGCCTGATTATGGTCTTAACCATATCGTTTGGGTCGATCTTTTGTTCATACAATACAAAGAACGCGGCCTGAAATGCCTTTATAACATCCCTTAAGGGAAAGGTAAGTAAGGTAGAGGCGATGGTTCCCCCTAACACTATCATTAGGCCCGGTATATTAAGGAAATTTGTAAGATTTCCCCTTAGAAATATAGCGGCGACGATCAAGGAGATCCCTGATAAGATACCGGCAATTGACGCAAAATCCATAGTTTTATATAAAGATTAATGTCAAAAAAGTAACAGGGCGGTTTCCGATTAGATATTCATTAAAAATTGTTAAGGGACTTATGATTATTGAAAAAATCATGCCCTTATAAAATCCAGGGCGCCATTT
>CP070660.1:1369273-1373939 GCA_020355145.1 Deltaproteobacteria bacterium | reverse complement strand
AAGGCATCTGCATTCCAACAGGGAAAGATCGTGTTATTATGGAAGAGAGGCTCTGATCCTAAATCAAATCTTGACACCTTTACTGCCTCTTTCCACATCTTCGTGTGAGGTATAGGTGAGTATTCGCTTAAATAAGGCGTAGCGCCAAGTTTTCCGACATATGTAATTGTTTCAGCTACCTGGTCATAGGTTTGTCCGGGAAGACCTACTAAGACATATGCACCTATCTGGTAAGTAGTAAATCCGGCCTTTTTAAGATGGGTTACGCTCCTGTCGAATTCGCCCTCAGAGAACTTTCTTCCAAGATCTCTGTTGAGCTTAGTATCAGAGGTCTCCAGTCCTAATCTGATCATTTTAAAACCCGTCTTGTAAAGGAGGTCTGCTATATCTCTGTCTATGTAAGTGATGTGAAGCCCGTTAGGACAATGGAATCTTAGGGCAAGGTTATTCTTTAGTACCTCTTCTAAGAAGACACTGATATGGTTCTTGGCATCTAGAAGAAGGGCATCATCATAGAAGGCGAAATCTATTATTTTATATTTCTTATGCCAAAAGAGGACCTCTTCAAATAACTGCAGGGGTTCCCTTTTAGAAAAAAGGGGGCTGAGGTAAGGCAAGACACAGTATGGACATCGAAAAGGGCATCCAGAAGAACTCAACAAACAAATATAATCTATCTTTGGGAGCAGATCAAAGGCTGGATAAGGTGAGAAGGTTCCAAGCTTTTCTTCAATTGGAAAGTCTGGTATAATCCCCTTTAAAAAATGACTTACCTGTACTGGTTGGCATTGACTTGGGGAGGGGATAACTAAGTCGGCATTAGAATAATTCCTGGCATGCTCTGGGCATAGTGTGGCATATATTCCACCCAGTATTACCGGGACATCTGGATGATTTTTCTTTACGAGTTGGATGGCCTCGAATACCCCTGGGTACCAATAAGTCATGAGGGAGGTAATAAGTGCGGCTACAGGCCTTTTTACCTTTTTCAATTCCTCTATAAATACCTGGTGGGTTATACCGTAGCGGCTATAAGGCCTTGGAATAGTGGATAACTGGGAAGGCTTGGGAACAGTTTGTCTCCAGAATTTCCCGGTCCCATATTGGCGCCGAACGGGTTTCTTTATGTAAGGCATTTTTTCCATGTGGGGATTGTGGACAGCAAGGCAATCTATGAGGTGTACTCTAAAACCCATTGTCCTTAACTGACTAGCCAGATAGAGTAAACCTAATGGTTTTGCCCATAGATCATAGGCTGCAAAATCATATATCCAGGGATTAATAAGTATTAAAGTGGGTTTCATAAGGGATCTAGTGAAGCTTCGCCTTCCCGGCCCGTACCCCGCCAAAGCGGGAGACGGGCAAACCGAAGAGGCTTGAGGCTTCGCGATACCGGATACTGGATGAAAAACCAATGTATAGCCAAAGCTCTCTTTTCATATCTATCAAGCATCAAGTATCCAGCATCGAAAAACTTGACATTAAGATCTTAGCTTATGTAGACGGCTAGTGTTTATTGTGTCTATTGAGTTTACACAACAAACTCAAGAAACACAACAAACAACGGACCTTATCTAATCTTGAAGGAGGGCCTTTATGAGGGCAGTTGTGCAAAGGGTAAAGATGGCCAAGGTAGTAATTGGCAGTGAGGTAGTAGGAGAAATTGGTAATGGTCTTTTAGTCTTTCTGGGCGTTGGGGTAGAGGACAATATTGATGATGCAGATTATCTGGCTTCTAAGATAGCCCACCTTAGAATGTTTAGTGATGATAAAGGAAAGATGAATCTATCCCTTCAGGAGACAGGTGGTGAGGCACTTGTTGTATCACAGTTTACCCTCTGGGGAGACTGTAGAAAGGGCAGGAGACCTTCTTTTATTCGGGCGGCTGATCCCATTGTTGCTAATGATTTATACCAAGAATTCATCGGCCTTCTTAAGGGAAAAGGTATTCAGGTTGCTGTGGGGAGATTTCAGGAGATGATGGATGTCCATCTTGTGAACGATGGACCTGTCACAATGTTACTTGATAGTGCCAAGAACTTTTAGGTAAGGAAGGATTTCTATTATGGATTACCAAAATGAAGTGGCACCAGAACAAACGGATGAGTTAGGCCTGCCGGAGGCAATGGACAAGAAGGAGGAGAAGAAGAGGCCGAGATTCTCTATGTGGAAATGGATTTTTTTTATTCTCTTCATTCTTTATTTTGTCCTGACATCTTACCGCGTTCCTCTGTTAATTACACTGGGCGAGTATCTTATTGTAGAGCATAAGGTCCAGAAAGCTGATCTAATTGTCTGTCTTGGTGGGAAAGGTGTAGAAAATGCCCTTGCAGCGATTGATGCTTACAAAGAAGGGCTTGCCCCTTATATCTTTAGAGCAAAAGAGCTTAAACCAGATGGTCTCGATTACCTCAAGAAAAGGGTCAAGAGCTATCCCTCAGACTATGATCTGTTTATACTCGTAATAGAAGGCTTTGAGATTCCTGAGGAAGCCATCCTGTCTTCAGAGGAGAGGGTTAGCAGCACCATAGATGAGGCCAGGCTGGTGCGAAAGTTTGTGCTAGATAGGGGGTTTAAGTCATTAATATTAATCACATCACTCACCCACTCTCGCCGGGCATGGCAGACCTTCAAGAAGGTCTTCAAGGATGATAATATCAAGATAATCTCCCTTCCATCCCATTATCAGCTGTTTAATCCAAAAGATTGGTGGACCAAACGAAGATATACGAAAGAGCTTATTATTGAGTACCAGAAATTGATCTATTATACAATCGCCTATCTTATCTGATAATGTCTGCTGCCAGTTGTCAGTTTTCTGTTGGAATGATGTGGCCAATGTCTGGTTCTGAATGAACCAGAACCCCATCATTCCATTTGGATGGCACAAATCGAATGCTACTGAAAGCACCATGATTTCAAATGGTTGTAGAAATTCTGAGCCGTTTAATTACTGGAATAGGCGTATGCTTTGCCTCTGAAGCGCCTTGAAAATGTCTACAATTTCAGGGCACGTTTTAGTTGCCAGTTTCGTGAGCGCTTCTCATCTGTCTCTGGATCATTGACTAAACCCTAGTTAAAGAAAAGGGGTTTTTTCAATCCTTCCACAATTGACCAATATTATATACTACGCATTCTCCTGAACCGACGAAATGCTTACTTTGGCCTTGACAAAAGAGCGCCGAGTTGTTAGCTGCCTGTATGATATGATCTCTGAGAGAGAGGATAGGGTCTTTTCATTGGCTTTGGGCACTACTTCGTCTGTTTTCTAGCCCATTTTAAGAATCGAGTTCTTGGTTTCCCAGCTTATCCTGTAACCCTCCAATCCCTCATGCAATACAGATCATTAGGGACAAAAAAGAGGAGATGTTAAGAATATGAAAATGGTTATAGGACAGATTGTTTTCATCACAATAATCATGTCAAGTGTTTCCTTTGCAAGCATCTATGATCTTGAGGTCAATGCGAGCCACTCAGCTCTAGAAGCAAGGTTTAATGCTACGCTGCCTCTTGAGCAAGGCTTTTTAACAACTGGTATGGGTGCCATTTACAGCGATGATGACTACAAAATAGCCGATGTGAAATTGGCCTTGGTTAATGAAATATTGTTGCCTGAATTAAGGTTTAACTTGGGTTTTAAGGGTGTGTTGGGAGATATAGAAAAGGACTATAAACATGGTGATCTGATGGCGATAGGCCTTCTATTTTCAGGAAAATATACTATTCCCGAAACCATTTCGACTATACCTATAGGTGTTTCAGCAGGTTTCTCTTTAGCCCCAGATCCTCTTTGTTTTTTGGATTCGAATAGGTACCTGGAAGTTAGAACCAGCCTCGATTTTTGTATTGTTAAGAATGGAGCAATTATCCTAGGATATAGATACATCAAAGTTCGTCTTGATGACAACTACGGACAGTGGGAAATGTCAGACGGAACTTTATTTGTTGGTTACCAACTAAGGTATTAGTAAGATTCAAGAGTTGAGGCACGCAGGACATCAAAGACCTTCTCTAGCCGTCCTTTGATTGACCCACCAATTTACGTAAAAATCAAGCCGTGGGAAAATGCTGTAATCAAAGGGTATAAAACATTGGATGATACGCCATTGATAATCGGTCAGTATGAAGAGCTGAAAAAAGCTGGAATTGACCCGTATATTTCTATGAGGAATGCATATTTCCGGAACAGGGAAAGCACCTCGCCCATTAAATGGCTCCATTATTCTTTCTGCCCGGTGATCTCTATCTGCTGCTTGGATTTCAGTTTGACAATGAGTTCCTTAAATGATGAGCCGGCAAGTATTTCCTTGAACTGTGCCCGGTAGTTTTTGACAAGGCTAACCCCTTCAATTGCTATGTCAATGGCAAGCCAGTTGTCTTGTTTCTTTTTAAAAAGGTAGTGCACGGGAATCTCAGTATCCTTATTGGTTATAACCTTAGTCTCTACCACCACATAACGCCCTTTCACCGTCTCATTGAGGTAGAGAATGTTTTTTCCGGAAAAATTGCCTGCTTTTGCCAGATAAGCATCTATTTTTTTTAAGTACGTGCGTTCCAGAAGGTCACTGAAGATCTTGACAAACTCCTGTTTTTCTTCTTTGGTCCTTTTCCGCCAATGAGCCCCTAATGCCCTCCTGCTAAATTCCTCCTCGTCAAATCTTTCTTT
>CP070660.1:1366484-1369173 GCA_020355145.1 Deltaproteobacteria bacterium | reverse complement strand
GTTATATTAGAAAGAAACAATTCCAGTTTCTTAGGAGAAGTATGCACCCAACCTTTTCATGTTACGTATAGTAATCATAAGCCAGGATACTTAGGGGAGACTTTCTATCTTTAGTAAACAAAACATTCGGCTGCTCAGCGAGACCACAAGATATTGAAATAGGGTGCGGTAATTTCAGGACGAGTTTGGGGTAGCTTTGACCAGATATGATGTTACCTGTTTTGATATATAAGCTTTTACAGCCTCCCAAGAATTTCCTCAGTCCTGGCCAGCCAGTAATCCATTCCCATCTCCTGGGCTTTTTCTGCCTGGCCCCTGTCGGCGCAAAGCTCTCCCAGCAAGAGATACCCGTCTAAGGCTTCCATTGCACTATGTCCACAGGTGGGAGAGTTCGGGGGGAAGTGTGGATCGGTTTCCTCTCTCATCTTCTCCATAATTATACTCAGATAAAAGTTCTAAATCCCGAAGTACTCTCCTGTCGCCCTTGAAAAGTACTGTTTTATAACCTTTTCGGGCAATCAATCCTCCGGCCAAAGTGATACTCAATATACCGCTCGCATCATATTCCTTACCATCCACAATTAAGGAAAGCTTAGTTCCGTAATATGCTGCTAATCTTGCGACCAAAGTGGCCGGTCTTAAATGGAAGCCGAGATTCTCTGGAACTTTTATCTCACAGGTATCTATTTCGATATATCTTCCAAGGATGTCAGTGGCTATATTTTTGCCTGTCTGTAAATATCTATTGGTGTAAAACAGTACGAAATTCATCATAATATCCAATATGTCAGAGCCATCAATGATGGCTGATATTTCATACCTGGCACTGCCATCTCTGCTCGTATAGAGATGTCTCTGGTACAGATGAGAAAGCCAATTGACGACACTCAGGAGATGCAAAGGTATAGAAATATAGCCTCTAAACCTTTTTAGTCCTTCATCCTGCGATTCCAATGGGGTGTGTCTAACATAATGGTCATAAGTAGACTGGAGGTTATGGAGAAGGGTTATGAGTTCTCTCGACATTTCCTCATTGACTTTATTGGGTATAGAATTCTTAAGATCATCTAAATTGCTCTTTCCACAATTCCAACCAAAGTACTCAAACTTCTCAATCACATTTAGGTATTGGGTTGCCATCTTGGCCACGGTCTTTTGGGCATCTAAATCCTCTTCTTCATCAATGGTATAAGGGAGGCGCTTTTGGGGGTAAATCTCTCTGAAAAAATCCTCCTTCAGGGTTCCTCTGGGAAACTCGATGCCAAGCCTCAATGACTCCTTCTTAACCTCTTCATAAAAGGAAACTATGGTTTCATCAAGGAATGTTGATACATCTTGGGCTTCTCTAAGAAACGTATCGGCCTCATCATCTTTGAGGTCATAGGCAGGGAACCTGTTGAGGATATGTTTTAGGATAAAGGCAACCTTTGCAAGGTTCCTGATGCAGGCTAAAAGTTCGCCAAAAAGGTACCAGATTTTATTGTCCCTGGCGCAGTGGTCGTCCAGAAAACTCTCCAGCTCCTCAGATTCCTCAATGAGATGGGCATAAAACCTTCTGGTACATGGCTTATGTTCTCTATGGAGGAAGTTATAAATCTTGAGGAAACTTTGAGAATGCTCCTGAGCCAGCTTAAGAAATTCATCTTCTGTAATGACCTTGGTTAAAGCCCTTTTCATAGACAGGCTTCCTGCCGATAAATTTTAAGTTAGTTAATCTTACCACAACTATCGGTGAGAAGGAACATTTTTAGCCAGCGTTTCTCATCAAAAGCGATTTCATGGAAAATGTCAAGAGACTGACCACTTATCGTTAAAATGGTTGCACAGGGTTAGAAATAGGCCTTATTTAAGATAGAACCAGATTGATATGAAACCATGTCGAAATGGTATCTGGGAAAAGTCAGTGACATGGGAGCTATGAGGTGGATTGAGAATCTTTATGGATAGTCAAACAGAGAATGGAATGAGATTACGGAAAGTTTCGTCCCGGTTCAATCAAAAACTTATAGGGCTAAATGTATAGACTACAAACACAATACTAAAGTTTTTTGACCTTTTATTTTTCAACAATTATAGCAGCTATACGTAACATATTGGCCAGATGCAACAACCACAATATATCGGCACTTTTGCCCAAAAAGGCAGGACGATTTAAAGCTATTTCTTTTCCGCCCTAACTGACCGGTGGTTATCGGTCAGAGATGTCTCCTTCAAGCGCAACCACTGACGCTTCTGCGGGACAAAATTAACCTCCTTGTTCACGGCGTAGAGCGTCAAGGGACAGTATATGAAGAGGCGATAGGCGCGGTCATAGATCTACTGGACCATCTGTCTGATCTTTGCCTCGCGCGGGCCAGACCACATAATCTAGCCTTATTCTCATGGAGATTATAGGCGAGGTGAAAATCAGTCCAGACTTTGCCTATCTCCATCCATTAAGAATACCATTAGGAGTATCTTTTCGGGAGGAGCCACGGGTGTGTTTTAAACACCACCCGTGGAATCAAACTCTCACCGAAAGAGCAATGCATTGTGCGATGAGGGTTTACTTCCAGCTTAATCCTACCCCGAACTTTATGTCAGGATCTTCATGCGCCAGACCTAATTTGAACTCAAAAAAGAGCTTCATCCCTTGATTCAGCTCGGTCTCGATCCCTCCGATCAGGTTCAGGGAACCCTCGGTATCGCT
>CP070660.1:1362697-1366384 GCA_020355145.1 Deltaproteobacteria bacterium | reverse complement strand
GGGACTGCCTGGAGAAAAAGGAGTTGAATCGGGGCCTGGTTCACAATAGAGATAGGCCCTGATTTTCCCCCCCAATTAGTTTGCAGATCAGAAGGACAGGCATTTCCCGCATTAAGAAGGAGAAGGAATCCAGTAAAATATGCCATCCATTGGGGGAATTTTGGATCAACCTGTGACATTTCAGGTAATATCTCTATAGGATCCCTATTCTTACCTTTTCCTCTGGGTTTATCTCAACTATCTCGATACCAGCACTGAGAAGGAGGGCTGCTGTTACGCCAAGGCCATATCCGGTATCTGTTTCACAATAAGGGGTATTAAGTCCGCAGGAGGGACTTTTATCCTTTAGAATGGCCTTTTTTGCGCCTATTATCCTTGCCAGTTTAAGGGTCTCCTGAGCCCCTTTAATAAAGGCCTCTGTTACATCCTCTCCCAAGGAATTTAACACCCGGGCATGTCCAACAAGTACCCCCTTTCCATCACCTTTAACGATGTTTGCTGGTGACCGGGGGGTGGGTAAACCGCCTAACTGTTCAGGGCAGATGGGTATAAATTGTAGCTCCTGGGCCTTTTTGACAATCTCTTCGACCAGACTGTGACTACGGTCATACCTACACGCAATGCCAATGAGGCAACTACTTATCAAGGCAGGCAAGGTCTATAACCTCAATCGATAAGTTTCAATATAGGCCCCGAACCCCTTTCCCTTATCCATCCTATCTGAAATGCCCTTTCACCCATTGCCTGGATTTGATGCATAACATCCTGGACATCCTTTTCAGCGACTATAATTATCAGACCGATACCATTGTTGAAGGTCCTCATCATCTCCTCTTCAGTAATATTTCCTGTGGTCTTGATAAAGTGAAAGATAGGTTGTGGTGTCCACGATGATCGCCTGATCACTGCCTGGCAGTCCTTGGGCAGGATCCTGGGGAGGTTTTCTGTTATTCCACCACCAGTTATGTGGGAGATGCCGAATATATGAAAGTTCTTTATTAGGTGGCCTATGAGCCTGACATAGATCCTTGTTGGCTCGAGTAATTCTTCCCCAACTGTCCGGCCGAATTCATCAACATAATCACTTACAGATAGCTTGATCTGATCAAAAAATATCCTTCTCACAAGGGAATAGCCATTACTGTGAAGCCCACTGGAGCCTATTCCGATCAGCTGGTGTCCAATAGCTACCATGCTGCCGTCAGTGATCTGATCAGCATCCACTAATCCTATAGCGAACCCGGCAAGATCATATTCGTCTTGGGCATAAAACCCAGGCATCTCAGCCGTCTCCCCCCCGATTAGGGAACACTTAGCCTCCTGACAGCCTCTGCTAATACCCTTTACTATCTCCACTGCTGTGTCCTGGTTAAGTTCGCCCATTGAAAGATAATCCAGAAAAAACAGTGGAGTTGCACCTTGTACAAGGATATCATTAACGCACATGGCCACCAGATCTATTCCTATGGTGTCATGCTTATCAAGCATAAAGGCTACCCTTAGCTTTGTGCCTACTCCATCTGTGGAGGAGACAAGCACGGGCTTCTTGATATCGCCTAAATTAATGGAATAAAGACCGGCATAGCCACCTACGTTGCTCATAACATTTGAGTTAAATGTCTTGCTTACGATAGGCCTTATAATCTCCACAAATCTTTTACCGGCATCTATATCTACACCTGCCTGCGCATATCTATCCTTAATCTTCTCATCTGCCATAATTGTTACCCAATTCTATTAACCCTATCCGCCACAGGCGGATCATTCCTTGCCCTTCTCCCTCTGCTACCCGATTTCTTGATGAAATTCAACTATTATCTTCCATTTTCCTTGATAAGATCCGGGAATCTTCAACCAAGGATATAGTAAAGAATCCAGGCCCAGAGGACGTGGTTTTCTAGGACGCAATAAAGAAGCAAGGCCTTGCCAGTTGAGGACAAGGGTCAGCAGAAGAAGGGAGGGGCCGGAAAAGAAAATTTTGACTATTCCCTGTCTTGTGTAGTATGAAAATATTATAGAACTTAGTTTGCTTCGCTCATCCCGCTATGGCGGGAGAATACTGGAACGATGGAACACTGGAATAATGGGTTCTGGGAAAGTGGGACAGTGGTTTGTTGGCAAAACACTATTGACAAGCAAGTTAATAAATGAAAGACTTCCTTACAAGATCATCATTCCAACATTCCAGTATTCCCTGGCCCAGACCTGACTTGGAATGCTTGAGTTCTAGGCGTTCCGCTTACGCAATATTACAGCGACAAGAGCATCTTCCAGGAGAGTCGCGCCGGGGGGGGCCATTATTCCATGTGCGAGGCAATACGCAACAGCCTCAAAAAACTCTTTTAGTTTCACTAAGTTGTAGAAATTCCGATATATCTAATTATGGAGGGAGTAGAGATAATGCATGAATTCCCGAGGATTGATCGATTACCTCCTTATGTCTTCGCTACTGTTGACCAGTGGAAGATGGATGCAAGACGAAAGGGTGAAGACATCATTGATTTGGGGATGGGCAATCCAGATCTTCCCACACCTAAACATATTATAGAAAAGATGGTGGAGGCAGTGCAGAAGGGGAAAAATCATAGATATTCAGCCTCAAGGGGGATTACAAAGCTTCGGCAGGCCATCTGTGACTGGTACGGGGACCATTTTGGTGTTGAGATAGATCCAGAGGAGGAGGCCATTGTGACTATTGGGGTCAAGGAGGGGATATCGCATTTAGCTTTAGCCACCATATCCCCTGGTGATGTAGTCTTTGCGCCCAACCCCACCTATCCCATACATCCATATTCGGTAATTATCGCAGGAGGAGACCTCAGGGGGATTCCAATTGGGCCTGATAGAGATTTTTTCGATGATCTCTTAACAGCCACAAAGCAGACATGGCCAAGGCCGAGGATGTTGATAATCTCCTACCCCCATAACCCGACCACAAATGTAGTGGATATAGACTTCTTTGAAAACATAGTGGGGTTCTGCACCGATCACGAGATAATGGTCATTCACGATTTTGCCTATGCGGACCTGGTTTTTGATGGTTATAGGCCCCCAAGTTTCCTTCAGGTACCAGGGGCCAAGGAGATAGGCGTGGAATTTTTTTCCCTTTCCAAGAGCTATTCTATGCCTGGCTGGAGGGTGGGGTTTTGCGTTGGCAACAGGGAGATAATAACGGCCCTGAGGCGAATAAAGAGCTATCTGGACTATGGTATTTTCCAGCCAATACAGATAGCCTCTATTATTGCCTTAAAGGGACCCAATGATTGTGTGAGGGAGATAGTAGAGGTATACAGGCAGAGGCGGGATACCCTGATAAATGGCCTGGAGAGGATTGGGTGGAAGATAGACAAACCAAAAGGCACCATGTTTGTATGGGCGAAGATACCGGACAGGTATGGAGAGATGGGTTCCCTGGAGTTTTCAAGATTGCTCATAAAGGAGGCCAAGGTGGCAGTTTCTCCGGGCATAGGTTTTGGGCAATATGGTGAGGGATATATCAGGTTTGCGCTGGTTGAGAACAAGCACAGGATTAACCAGGCCGTAAGAGGGATTAAGAAGATCCTATAGTGGAGTAAATTGATGCCCCAGAGAAAGGTTGGCTTGATTGGTTTCGGAACAGTTGGGGCAGGTATGGTGGAGGTCCTAATCAATACCCGGAGATTGATTGCCGATAGGATTGGTGTGGAG
>CP070660.1:1359742-1362597 GCA_020355145.1 Deltaproteobacteria bacterium | reverse complement strand
TATATCCTAATACCCGCGAGGGTTACTCTTGGGAGGATGAAGATTGGTGGATGACCATTAACTCGGATCCGGGATATGTGCCTGAGATTATGAGCGGAATGTTTGATTGGTTCTTCCATTTCGGGGCACCGTGGAAGGCTGCTCCTGACTGGTTAATAGAGCCTTTGGACAGGATGTACCGTGAGTTACGCAGAACAAAGGACCGAGACAAGCAATTTCAAATTTACAAGAGGGCTAATGAGTACATCGCGGACCAAGCATTGTACGTGTCTACCATGGCTCCGTTGGGCCTCTATGGCGTCAACGAGGAGGTGGAGTTTGTCCCACAGTTGAGCCAGTATCTTTACTTGGACTACTCCTCTGTGACCGATAATCACTGGTCCGTTAGGGCGGAAAAGAAATAGCTTCCGGAGGGTAAAACCCAAAGAGGAATATGCCGAATATTTAGTGGTAGAAAAAGCATTCTGCCCATATATTGTATGCTGGCCAATGGCTACAAATGTATAAGGTACTATTAATCGTAACCCAGATCACCCCCTGAAAACTTGCCAACAGTGTTAATAATCTGCAATCCCAACTGTTTGACGGCAATCATCCGATAACGAATTTTCATCAATTTCACTGATCCTCCTCTATTTTTCCTCTATTTTCTCGATTTATTCTATGCCTTTACCTGTGGCAGGGTGTAACGGTATTTTCTTTGCTGGGGGGCATGTGTGGCACGAGATTGGGTGCCTATCTGGCATGGTCAGACATTATTCGTGGTTATTGGGCGCGGTCGTGGCGTTGCGGGGTGTTATTATCCTTACTGGGCATGGGTGTGGCAATAGTGGCATCTCTTAGTCTTTCTGCCCGGGTCCCTAATAGACACTTTTCCTTATAAGTTTTTTTCAGTTGTATTGCCTCCGAAAATTATTTCCCATTGATTTTGTCCCTCAATATCCCTGAACACTTAAACCTGACTACTCTTCTTTCACCCAGGAGTAGATCTTGCCCGGTTTGAGGATTTCTTCCTCTTCTTTTCCTTTTATCCTTTACGCAAAATTTGCCAAAACCACTGATAAGAACGTCCTCTCCATTTTCAAGACTATTCTTTATGATTTCCAGGATGGTTTCTACCATTTGTGTTGATTTTCTCTTGGTGAATCCTTTCTTGGCTATTTTCTCAACAATATCCGCCTTTATGAGTGTCATGATGTCTCTGGGATCCTTTCCTTTACAGGTTTAACGCCAGTTGTTCAGGTTTATCAGGGATTTGGGTGGCTGCAGATTCCATCCTCTTTGGTTTATTACCCCTTCTATACATTGCATTTGTTATTGTCTTACCCTTAAATAGATCAGCAAACAACGGGGGTTGGATATAGTCTCTGTAATCAAAACAGTTTTTTCGTCGCCTGCATTTCCTGCATACAGATATGCTAATTCTAGGTCTGGATCTTTTGTAATTGCATGTGATATAGATCATATATCTTACCTTTGCGTCATTATGTTTTCTTCAAGAGCCTCAATACCTTAGATTCAGGAAATAATCAAGAACGGACTTATTCTCCCGGCAATACGGACAGGTAGGCACTTTTCGGTATGTTTGTCCGGGCACTGCCCGGGAACTTTGTCCCACACACCCATTATTTCAAAATCTCGAAGCGATTCGAGATATTCTACCGCCATTTTTAGGATTTATTATGTGCTCCCAATAAACAATATGTGTATAAAAACAGCAAGATACCCCTGATTTTATTTTTTTTCACAATTTCAGACGTTCTCACACACACGCACTCCGCCTCATGTATGTGTGTGAAGGGTACCGCGGTTGCTAACTAAATTTACAAGATTTGGGGAATATCGATAGGGATGTCAGGCACTTTAAGGAAGTAAAGGAACGAATAGATGACAATGAGGGAAAGAGAAGGAAGGTCATTCTGGGAGGGAGAAACCAACTGATTAAGAGGAAGATGATGGGAAGATCTATACATTTGGGAGAGGTTTTGAAGGGTGCGATGATGGTTAAGAAAAGAAAATAGGATCGGATTGCATGGGTCACATTTGGGGCACATTTTTTGATTTTGATTAAAGTTATTGAAGATATTTTGGTTATTGAAGATTATCAAAAAGGGCGTTACTTATTTGATATCAACTCATCCAGACCTCCCACTCGTTTTGCCCTTACTAGGAAAGGGTTAAGGTCTTAGACCTGATGACAGTGACCCACTTTATTGTTGCCTCAGAGATAAAGAAAGGCTAAAAGGGGATGAACCATGCCTGCTTAAAGGAAGGATGTATAATATGACCCAGGAGGCAGAGCTCTTAGGGGAGGCCATTCAAGACCTTTTGAAAAGGCACGAAAAAGATGCCAAGAGATAACCCTTGTTGAAGTGGGGGGAGTAAGAAGATAAGAGTATAAATTACTTAACCTTAAATAGGAGGTTAGCAGTATGGAGGCAACTAAAGATCCCTATAAGAGGGAATACAGAGATATTACTATTAGAACCACTGATGGATCCACCTTAAAGGGGAAGGTGAATATAGGTATCAAACAGAGGGTATCTGACCTATTTACTAAAACAGAAAACCCATTTATTGTCTTGTTCGATGTAGAATACAAAGACATTACCGGAAAGGTGCTCTTTGTTAACAAGAGCAATATCGTATGGGTTGAACCAAAGGATTAGTGAATAGCCCAAGTTCACCAAGATCCTTTCCTCCTGAAGGATTTTCTCCGGCCCTTCCCTGTCTTTTTAGATCCTATCCTGGGATGCTCAATGCCTCTTTTATTAAGCCATTCCGAGGCCTCATGATGCAAATCCTTTAGCGCAGAGCGGATCAGTATTGCCTTGTACATCTCAACCTCTGCCAAT
>CP070660.1:1350739-1359642 GCA_020355145.1 Deltaproteobacteria bacterium | reverse complement strand
GAAAGCATTAGCCTTAATTTCAGGAGGATTGGATAGCACTTTAGCGATAAGGGTGGTTCTGGATCAGGGTATTGAGGTAGAGGCGGTCAATTGTCTCACACCCTTCTGTCTGTGTAGTGGTAAAAAAGGTTGTGGCCATGAGGCCAAAAGGGCAACGGATAGATTCGGTGTGAAGTTAAAGATATTCAATATCTCTACTGAGTATATTGAGGTGATAAAAGGCCCCAGGTATGGCTATGGGAAAAACCTGAATCCTTGTATCGACTGCCGGATCCTAATGCATAGAAAGGCCAAAGAGTATATGAGAAACACTGGTGCATCCTTCGTAATCACCGGGGAGGTATTGGGACAGAGGCCGATGTCCCAGCATAGAGCAGCACTTAAGACAATAGAAAGGGAAAGTGGCTTAGAAGGGTTAATCTTACGCCCTTTATCAGCTAGGCTACTTCCCCCTTCAATCCCAGAAAAAGAGGGCTGGATAGACCGAGAAAGGTTATTAGAGATCAGTGGTCGGTCTCGAAGGCCACAGATGGCCTTGGCCGCTAGATATAGAATTGTAGACTATCCCTGCCCTGCTGGTGGTTGCCTTTTAACCGATCCTGGATTTGCCCGGCGCATGAAAGACCTCATGGCTCATTGTGAGATTACCTTAAATGATATTCAACTGCTAAAGTCGGGTAGACATTTTCGGCTTAGAAATCAGGCCAAGCTTGTAGTTGGCAGAAATAAAGAAGAGAATGAGGCCTTGTTGAGGCTGGCCAAGAGAGATGATATATGCCTCAGGCCTGTGGATGTAAAGGGTCCAATTGGAGTTGGTCGGGGCTATTTTGATCAAACTACAATTACCTTAGCCTCACAGATAATTGCAAGATATAGCGATGGCCTTCCAGACGATAAGGTAAGTCCTGTTAAGGGCCCTGTCCCCAAGGGGGTGAGGATAGCAATAGAGGATCTTGCCTCAAGGAAAAAAGACCTTATATTTGTTAAAGGCATTAGTAATAGCCAGTTGGAGGCTTTCAGAATTTAGGGGGTAATGAAGTATGGAGGAAACGGTTGCGCGATATCCGGAGCATAGGGTTTACAAAGAGGTAAGGGTAAATCCCCTTTATGCTCAAGGTTACAGGTCATTAGGTTGTGCGCCCTGCACAAAGATTACAAATGATGGGTCTGAACGAAGTTAAACGGCTGGAATTTGAAAGGAGGCACAATGCGCGTAGAGGTTAGAGAGGCAAGAGAAGAGACCAAGGAAACAGTGAGAGTTGATCAGGAGATCAACCTCAAGGGAGAAGTGTGTCCTTATACTTTTCTCAAGTCATTGCTCGCCCTGGAGGAAATGGAAACAGGGCAAGTGCTCCGGGTAATTGTGGACTACCTCCCTTCGGTGGAAAATGTTCCCCAGACTTTGAAGAATGAGGGACATGAGATTGTGCAGGTAGAGCAGATTAATGACACAGATTGGGCAATTACTGCAAGGAAATTAGCTTTCGATGAGGAAGAATAGAGATATGGATCACTGAGAAGGCTCTGCCCGCGATGCAGATACAAGGGCCTTCTCCGTTTAGATTAGCATGATTATGGGTCCGATTGAAGGGAGGGAGGTATGTATTCGAAAACGGTTAGGGATCACTTTAAAAGCCCCAGAAATGTGGGTATGATAGAGGATGCCGATGGCGTCGGAGAGGTTGGAAACCCCCTGTGCGGTGATATGATGAGCATCTATCTTAAAATACGAGATGAACACATCAAAGATATCAAATTCCAGACCTTCGGATGCGGTGCTGCAATCGCGGTTTCCAGTATACTGACCGAAATTGCAAAAGGCAAAAGCATTGAAGAGGCAAAGAGAATTTCCAACAAAGATGTGGCTAAGGCCCTGGAAGGCTTACCCAAAAATAAACTTCACTGTTCTAATTTGGGTGCTGATGCATTGCACATGGCCATAAAAGATTACGAGGACCGAAAGGCCGCAAAACCCAAAACCGAACCCAAGCGCAAGGAAACGCATGTACATGATCGTGGGAAAAGGTGTTATTGTCCGTATTGTGATGCCGAGGTTTCCGAAGGCGAAACATTCTGCAAGAATTGTCAATTAGAAGTTGAGGGCAACCAATAGCCTCAAAAGAGGAGAGGGTGAGAATATGAAGATGGTTAATCTAGATCACATTTCAGCGAATCCACTTTTGCCTGAAGTTCAGAATGCGATGATAGAAGCCATTAGAATGAATTATGGCAATCCTTCGAGCCAACACAAGGCTGGCGAGCAGGCCGCTGAAGCCCTAGAGCGGGCTCGTGAGTCTGTAGCGCGCCTCATTAACTGTGCAGTCCCAAAAGAGGTGGTATTTACATCGGGGGGCACGGAGTCTGTGAATCATGCCCTGAAGGGTCTGGCATTGGCCAATCGAGACAAGGGCAAACACATCCTCACATCCAATATCGAGCATAATTCGGTTATTCGGAGTTTGCGTCGGTTGAAAATGATGAATTATCAAGTCACTTCGATTCCGGTGGACGAATACGGCCGGGTGAATCCTGATCACGTCGCCAATGCCATCAGGGATGAGACCATACTGGTATCCATTATGCACAGCAACAATGAAATCGGAACCATTCAACCCATCGAAGAGATTGCACAAATCACCAAGGAGAAAAAGGTAATTTTTCATGTGGACGCTGTAGATTCGGTGGGGGTTGTACCCATTGACGTGCAAAAACTGGGTGTGGACGCGCTCAGTTTTGCATCCAACCCCTTCTATGGTCCCACCGGGGTAGGAGGCCTATATATCCGGCACGGGATCAGTATCTGGCCGTTACTGGATGGAGGTGTTCAGGAAAACAACAAACGAGCGGGTGCTTGGAACCTGATTGGGATTATCGGGATGGGTGTGGCCGCAGAGCTTGCCATGCGGGATATGGATTCGAGGCTCGCGAAAATGGGGAAGCTAAGGGAAAAGCTTCTCCAGGAGATGCCCAACTACATTGATGAATACTACGTTAATGGCCATCCGGAATATAGTCTGCCCAATCTGGTGTCGGTGTCCGTCAAATACATCGAGGGGGAGAGCATTGTCCTGATGCTGGATGATGAGGACATTGCTGTATCCACCCGATCAGCGTGTGCTTCGGGATCCCTTCGGGCATCCCATGTCTTGTTATCCATTGGGCTGGAATATGCCGATGCCCAGGGTACATTGGTCATTACCTTTGGAGTGGATAATACTGAGGAGGATATCATTCGGTTTCTAACGGTATTAAAGGATACGGTGAAAAGGTTGCGGGATCTTTCCCCTTTATATCACAAGGCGGCTCAGCCCTAAAGATCATCAGGACGGATATCCATCCTTAACCAAAATTGCCCTTTCCCCAATGCAGGCTTTCTCTGGGATGGATTTTTTTGAGATGCGGTCGCTACCTTTGCGCTTCAATGAAGAGGATGAACGAGCTGGCCGCTGGATGCGCTTGTTGAGGTAGATATGCTGTATTTAAGTAAAGAAAATGCTAAAGAGTTAGCTGAGCATTCAGAGAGAGAATGTCCTAATGAGGCATGCGGGATGCTAGCAGGTAAAGATAGAAAGGTTGAGATGGTTTACCAGATGACTAACAGGGATAAAAGCGCAAAGACATTCTTTATGGATCCAAGTGAACAACTTAAGGTGATAAAGGAGATAAGGGATCTGGGGATGAAAATGGTAGGAATATACCATTCACATCCGGAAACAGAGGCCTACCCTTCACCGCGTGATGTGGAGCTGGCCTTTTATCCCGAGGCCTCCTATGTAATTATCTCAATAAAGGATAAAGCCAATCCAAGTATAAGGTCATTTAGGATTATTCAAGGGGAGGTTAGTGAGGAGAGAGTGAAGATAGAGTGATTTTTATGATAATTGGCACAAGCCATAAATATAGTCCAATTAGATAAGAGAAGGGCCTGCTCTCTAAACTCTAAAAAGGGGCTTAAAGAGGCTATCTTATGAAAATTCCGTAGAATACCCCGCCATTTATGGCGGGTATGAATACGGTGTGTACGTAAGGGGGATGCAATCCCCCTACTTTCCTCAAAAGCCCCGTCTTACAAGACGGGGTCATTTACTTCTAAAGGGGAGAAAGGCATTACGCTCTGCCTTTTCTCAAGGGGTAATTAGGGCAGCTATGATAATCTACCTGAATGGAAAAAGGGAGGAGATTGAGGAGGGAGAGCAGGCCTTTGAGTTTTACAAAAAAGAAGGAAGAAAAGGAGAACGCTTTGGAGATACGCTTGAGCATTTAGGTCTTGAATATTTCATTAACAGTTACTGCGATTAAAGGGATTATGATGGATGAGGCAAGAATTGATGAAAGGATCGATTTATCCGGAGTTATTTGCCCAAATAACTTTGTTAAGACAAAGCTTAAACTCGAGGAGATGAAACAGGGGCAAATCTTAGAGGCAATCTTAGATAACGGTGAGCCCATTAGAGATGTCCCTCGGGCAGGAAAAGAAAAGGGACCTCCGATTCTAAAGGTGGAGAAGATAGGCAATAAGTGGAGACTATTAATTAAGAAGGTATGAGGTAATTGCATGGGTTATGTGAAGGGATTAAGATGCAGGGAATGCGGTAGGGGATATCCAAAGGAATCCTTGTACGTCTGTGAATACTGTTTTGGGCCGCTAGAGGTAGATTATGACTATGAAGGGATAAAGGAGAAGCTGAATAAAGAGGTGATAGAATATAGGGCCAAGAACCTCTGGCGTTATAGGGAACTTCTGCCATTAGATGGAGAGCCTACAGTTGGTTTGGAGTCAGGATTTACGCCCTTAATAAGGGCAGTGAATCTGGAAAAGGCTCTGGGGGTAAAGGAGTTGTATATTAAAGATGATTCTGTAAATCATCCTACGCTCTCATTTAAGGATAGAGTTGTTGCTGTGGCCTTATCTAAGGCAAAGGAATTTGGTTTTGATACGGTAGCATGTGCATCTACTGGGAATTTAGCTAATTCAGTAGCGGCTCAAGCAGCAATAGCGAATTTGAAAAGATACATCTTTATACCCGCTGACCTTGAGCTCGGTAAAATAGTCGGTACCCTTATATTTAATCCGATCTTAGTTGCTGTAGAGGGTAATTACGACCAGGTAAATAGGCTATGTTCTGAGATTGCCAAAAGACATAAATGGGCATTCGTCAATATAAATATCAGGCCTTACTATGCCGAAGGCTCAAAGACATTTGGGTATGAGATCGCCGAACAATTAGGCTGGAAGGCGCCAAGGAATATTATCGTTCCATGTGCAGGAGGTTCTCTTATAACCAAGATCTGGAAGGGCCTGAAAGAGCTTCAGAACCTGGAATTGATTGATAGGATTGACACCAAGATTTACGCAGCTCAGGCTACTGGTTGTGCGCCTATAGTGACTGGGATAAAGGAAAACTCCGATATTATAAGGCCAGTCAAACCCAACACCATTGCAAGATCACTAGCTATAGGAAATCCCGCGGATGGGATATATGCCTTTAGGACTGTAAAAGAGTCTGGTGGCTGGGCTGAAGATGTATCCGATGATGAAATCGTGGAGGCAATGAAACTTTTGGCTGCTACCCAGGGGATATTTACCGAAACCGCAGGAGGGGTTACCTTAGGGGTAACTAAGAAACTCATTGAACAAGGTAGAATTCCCAAGGATGAATCTATCCTTATCTGTATAACAGGCAATGGCCTGAAAACTCAAGAAGCAGTTACTGAAAAGATAGGCAAACCCATAAAAATTAACCCTAATATCGCCTCATTCGAAGAGAATATAGGAAGGGAAAGGAGGATGTAAAAATGTCAATAACAGTTAGGGTTCCTACGCCACTTCAAAGGCTAACCCAAAATCAAGCAGAAGTTAAGGCAAACGGTGCAAATATAAAGGAGTTGATCGAAGACCTAGAGAAGAATTTTCCCGGTATCAAGGAAAGGATCTGTGATGAGACAGGAGAAATCCGCAGATTTATGAATATCTATGTAAATGAAGAAGATGTGCGATTCTTACAGGATGATACAACACCTCTTAAAGATGGTGATGAGGTTTCGATGATTCCAGCCATAGCGGGAGGCAGGCAATGAAACTGCGAGAGGATCAGATTGAAAGGTACTCAAGGCAGATTCTATTGCCCAATGTGGGCGGAAAAGGCCAGGAAAAACTCCTAAATGCCAAGGTCTTAATAATAGGGGCAGGTGGCCTGGGGTCTCCAGCTGGACTGTATCTAGCCTCCGCAGGAATAGGAAAAATCGGCATTGTAGACTCAGATGTAGTCGAGCTTAATAATTTGCAAAGGCAGATCTTGCATGCTACAAGTGATGTAGGGAATGCAAAGGTCCTGTCGGCAAAGGAAAGATTGAATAATATAAACCCAGATGTGGAGGTTATTGCTCATAGACTAAGGCTTACTTCGGAAAATATCTTAGATGTTATCAAGGATTACGATATTATCCTGGACGGCAGTGATAACTTCCCTACAAGATATCTAGTAAATGATGCCTGTGTTTTGTCTGAAAAGCCATTATCACATGGCGGGATACTTAAGTTTGATGGACAGGCGATAACAATCTTGCCGGGCAAAAGTGCCTGTTATAGATGCCTATTTCCAGAACCTCCACCTCCAGGGCTTGTGCCAAGTTGTCAAGAGGCGGGAATCTTGGGGGCAGTTGCTGGTTTAATCGGCACAATTCAAGCAAATGAGGTATTAAAATATATCTTAGGGATAGGAGATCTATTGACAGGGAAACTCCTGATTTTTAACGCATTGGATCCCTCTTTTCGACAGGTAAAAGTCCCTAAAGACCCAAAATGTCAGCTCTGCGGAGAAAGACCAACTGTAACTGAACTTATAGATTACGAAGAATTCTGTCATGTGAGGTCAAGCCAGACACTTAGTGTGGATTAATTTGCCCCCTGTCAGAGATGGGCCCTATTAGAGGAGGAATAAAGATGACGAAAAAGATGGTAAAGTTAATCTTCCCTCAAGAATTAATCAAGGAACCGGTCACCTTCCGCATGGCCAAGCAGTTTGATGTAATACCAAACATTCGTCGGGCTAATGTTACAGGGACTGTGGGGGAGTTGATCTTAGAGCTGGAGGGACAAGACGAGCGTATTGAGGAAGGGATCGAATATCTAACTAAATTAGGGGTGAAGGTCGAGCCTATAGTTGGTGATATTATAGAGTGATCAATTACACCGGGTTTATGACTTGACCCGGGCGTAGAAGGAGGAAGGCCCTCTATATGATTGACAGGTATTCAAGGCAAACCCTCTTCACTGATATAGGAGAAGAAGGGCAAAGGAAACTGGGCAATAGTTGTGTGGTAATCTTTGGCTGTGGAGCACTGGGAACAATTATTGCTACCTCCCTGGTGCGTGCAGGGGTAGGCAAGATCAGGATCATAGATAGGGACTTTATAGAGTACCACAACCTGCAGCGCCAAGTCCTTTTCAATGAAGATGATATAAGGAACCAATTGCCCAAGGCAATAGCTGCGGAGCGTCATCTGAGGAAGGTGAACTCCTCGGTTGACATCGAAGGAATAGTGGCAGATGTGAACTTTACGAATATTGAAAGATTTATCCATGATGCCCATATAATCCTCGACGGATTGGATAATTTTGAAACGCGCTATCTTATCAATGATGTCTCCTTAAGGCATAAGATCCCGTGGATTTACGGTGGGGCTATCTCCTCGATAGGAATGACCATGAGCATATTTCCAGGTGAAACTCCCTGCTTTCGGTGCTTGATAACCAATCCGCCCGGCAGGGGAACAATCCATACCTGTGACACAGCAGGGGTAATTAGCCCTGCCCCGTTCATCATCGCTTCTCTCCAGTCCGTGGAAGCCATGAAGATACTGGTTAGAGCCGAGGAAATCAACCGGGATCTCATAGTTATCGATGTGTGGAAGGGGACCTTTGACCGCACAAAGATCAGCGTTAATAAAGACTGCCCAGCCTGCCAGGGCAAATACGAGTTTTTAGAGGGCGATTATGGGTTGAGGGCCACTTCCCTCTGTGGTCAGGATGCTGTGCAGGTCCTCAACCCTGAGGCAAGAACCATCTCCCTGGAGGGGTTGGCAGCGCGGCTCAAGCACGTGGGACAGGCTACCTACAACCAGTTTATGCTGCGGTTTACAGTGGACGATTATGAAATGGTTGTCTTCCCCGACGCCCGGGCAATTATTAAGAACACCAACGAGGAATCGTTGGCACGAGCACTTTATGCCAAATATATCGGAACATAAAGGCAATAATATGATCTACCTGGATAATGCAGCAACATCATGGCCCAAGCCAGAAAGTGTTTATCAGGCGATGCCGACTCCCTTAAGAGTGTGGCCCAAGAGTTAAAGATCAGGGGGATAAAACCGAGTTTTGGACGGGAGGATGGAAGCAGATTTATATTGACCATTACCAAATGAGTGATTATATAAACACACCGAAAAGAGACCTCGGGCAGTAGAGTGGATCTGGGGCTTTGTTGAAGGAAGTTCGAGCGGACTTAGGGTTTTAGAAAGGCAGGTGGTAGCTATGCTATGGATTATGGCCATGCCCTTGAGGGGCAGATATTGGATGAGGGATTCAGCTAAAAGATGATTGTCAATCCGGAGGTAGGAAAATGGCAAAGACGATTAAGGAGATTAATGAAAGGATCAAAAAAGGAGAGGCAGTAGTGGTGACTGCCGAGGAGATTGTTGACATTGTCGAGAAGGAAGGAGTAAAGAAGGCAGCTCAAAGGGTAGATGTGGTTACAACCGGTACCTTTGGTCCCATGTGTTCCTCTGGCGCCTATTTCAATATTGGACATGCTACACCAAAGATAAAACTCGGCGGAGGCAGGGCGTATCTAAATGATGTACCGGTTTATACCGGGCTTGCTGCTGTAGATGTCTATATT
>CP070660.1:1347004-1350639 GCA_020355145.1 Deltaproteobacteria bacterium | reverse complement strand
GGGTAGTGATAAGGAGAGGGGAAAGATTACCTATCCGTCTGTCTTCGGGATAACCGAGTCAAAGAATATTCAAAATGAATTGATTGACCATGCACTAGAGGCCCTCAATGGATTTGATAAAAGGTCAGAGCCATTGAGGGACCTGGCCCGATATATTATCAACAGGAAGTTATAAGTGCCTGAAGTTATTAAGTGAATTAAAGTTAATTCAACTTAATTCCTTAACTTTATTTGACTTGAGGCACTTTAAACTTTAGGCACTTAGAACATGGAACAGGGTCATAAAAAAACCAGATCAAAAAGGGGTTTACTTGATCACATTCACAGCCCTGCCGATTTGAGGGGCTTAGAAGTAGCCGATTTAGAAATGCTGGCCGGTGAGATAAGGAACCTTATTATAGAAACAGTTTCACGAAATGGCGGACATTTGGCCCCAAACCTTGGGGTAGTGGAGTTATCTATTGCACTCCACTATGTCTTTGATGCACCGAGGGATAAGATTATCTGGGATGTTGGTCACCAGGCATATGCCCATAAGATCATTACAGGCAGGAGGGACAAATTCCATACATTAAGAAAATATAAAGGGATAAGTGGATTTCCAAGGAGAGAAGAAAGCCCTTATGATTCCTTTAACACTGGCCATTCAGGAACCTCTATATCCGCAGGTCTGGGCATCACCACTGCCAGATCTATTAAGGGAGACAAAGATAAGGTCATTGCAGTTATTGGCGATGGGTCCATGACCGTTGGTATGGCCTTTGAGGCCCTTAATCAGACAGGTCATACTGACAGCGATTTGACTGTTGTCATGAACGATAATGAGATGTCAATAGCTAAGAGCGTTGGCGCCCTCTCATCTTATATAAGTCGAAAGATATCAGAACCCCGGTTTGTCAATCTAAAAAAGATCCTGGAGAACTTTTTTCTCTCTATACCTGGTGTGGGGGAGAATATATTTGCCATATTAAAAAAGAGTGAGGATTCCCTGCTTGGCCTCCTTACACCAGGCATGCTTTTCGAGGCTCTGAAATTTAGATATATAGGCCCGATAAAAGGACACGACCTTAGCCTTCTTATTAAGACATTTAAGGATGTGGCCCAATTAAAGGGCCCGGTTCTCGTACATGTCTTGACAACCAAGGGAAAAGGTTACGCACCTGCGGAGGAAAATCCCACTTATTTTCATGGTATTGGTTCCTTTGACATAGCCACGGGTGTAATCAAAAAAGGGTCTGACAAAGAGCCGCCAACTTATACAGAGGTATTTGGCCGTACCATGGTTGAACTTGGGGGCAAGGAAAAGGGCCTATTTGCCATTACCGCAGCCATGCCTGAAGGTACAGGGCTTACCGAGTTTGCCAAGGTGTATCCAGATCGCTTTATAGATGTGGGAATCGCTGAGCAGCATGCTGTAACATTTGCTGCAGGTCTTGCTACAGAAGGCCTTAAACCGGTGGTTGCAATCTATTCCACCTTTCTCCAGCGTTCCTTTGACCAGATAATCCATGATGTCTGTCTTCCTAATCTGCACGTCATCTTTACCCTCGACAGGTGTGGCATAGTAGGTGAGGATGGACCGACACACCATGGTATCTTTGACCTATCCTACCTCAGGATCATCCCAAACATGAGCATCATGGTCCCAAAGGATGAGAATGAGTTGAGACATATGCTATTTACCGCTACTACCCTCCATGGCCCGGTCTCTATTCGCTACCCAAGGGAGAAGGGTGTTGGTGTTCCAATAGACAGGGAATACAAGAAGATCCCCATAGGTGAGGTGGAAGAGTTGACCGATGGAAAAGACCTTCTGATCTTAGCCATCGGAAGTAGGGTTCACCCCTGCCTTGAGGCCGCTATGGAGCTGGAAAAGGATGGAAGGTCAATAAAGGTTGTTAATTGCCGATTTGTAAAGCCACTAGACCCCCGAATACCCCAGATGGCTTCGAGCATTGGAAGGGTTCTGATAGTAGAGGAAAATACGCTCCAGGGCGGGTTTGGAAGTGCTATCCTGGAGTCCTTTACCGATCAGGGATTGTCAAATGTTAGGGTAAAGCGCCTTGGAATTCCAGATAAATTCATTGAGCATGGCCCCCAAGACCTCTTAAGGGAAAGATATAGGATTAGCAGGAAGGAGATCGTAGAGGAGGCCAGAAAACTATGTAGTTAGTATTTGACCGAAAAACTCATGTTCGGGCAAAATCCGAATATCGAAATTCGAAATTCGAAACAAATTCGAATACCAAATGACAAAATGACCTAAACTAACACATTGGAAATCTGATGTTTTTGTCATTGGAGCATTTTTATTTTTGTCATTGTCCTTCGACTTAGCTCAGGATGGTGAGCCAGTCGAACCATTTCGTATTTCGTGCTTCGGATTTCGAATTTTTGACCGAAAAGACAGGGTTTTCGGTCAAGCACTGGTTAAGATGACCCAGGTAAGGAAAAGGCTTGATCAGATCCTGGTTGAAAAGGGACTAATAGGGGCTCGGCAAAGGGCAAGAGGGATGATAATGGCTGGGATGGTCAGGGTTGATGGAAGGATGGTGGATAAACCAGGGCATCTCGTCAACCCTTCTGCCCCTATTGATCTGGTTGGCCCCGATCATCCCTATGTGAGTCGAGGTGGAGTAAAACTGGAGGCAGCATTAGGGGAGTTCGCCATAGATGTGAGGGGACTTACCATTCTGGATGTCGGGGCATCCACTGGGGGATTCACCGATTGCCTTCTTCAGCATGGCGCCAAAAAGGTATTTGCTGTTGACGTAGGATATGGACAACTTGCATGGTCACTGAGAAATGATCCTAGGGTTGTAGTCTTAGAAAGGACCAATATCAGGCATTTATCGACTTTAGAAATAGAGGATCGCATTGATGGGGCAGTGATTGATACATCATTTATCTCATTAAGGATAGTTGTGCCAGCAACAGTAAGGGTCTTAAAAAAAGATGGCTTCATCCTTGCCCTTATCAAGCCTCAGTTTGAGGCCGGAAAGGGTATGGTGGGAAAGGGTGGAATTGTTCGAGACAAGGTCTTGCAGGAAGGTATTGTTAATGATCTAATCGCCTTTTTTTCCAAATCAGGTCTTCTTGTCTGCGGGACAAAGGAGTCACCAATCAGGGGTTCCAAGGGAAACAGGGAGGTTTTTATATATCTTAAATCTCAGAAGAGGGATGATAGGCTGGGAGGCAGGTGAAATGCTTGAATCCGACTATTTGAGTGATGATAGCAGGTTTATAGAAAAGCTGGGGAAGATACCTACTCTCAAGGGTTTCCAAACGGAGCACCTCAGGGGGATGTTGAGATTAAGTAAGGTAAGAAAAATATGAACCAGGGGAGTTGATCATCGAAGAAGGTAAGCATGAGAGGTGGATATACTTTCTTGTATCTGGCAGGGTGAGGGTTGTCAAACATGGAATGGAAATCAACATCCTTGATCAAGCAGGGGATGTTTTCGGCGAAATGGCTATACTGGATGGCACGGCCAGATCTGCCTCCCTATATGCCATCGATGAGACTGTCTGCCTGGCAACGGATGCCTCTTATTTGGATAGATTATCGGATAATGACAGGATAGCATTCACATGCATCCTATATCATGTATTTGCCGAACTCTTATCAAATCGCC
>CP070660.1:1335617-1346904 GCA_020355145.1 Deltaproteobacteria bacterium | reverse complement strand
TTGAAGAGCGAGGAATCACGGTCAAGCAGCTAAAGGCGAAGATCGTTGAGCTTAAGGGAAAAAGACAAGAGGCTAGGGAGGCAAAGGATAAACGTATGATTGATATACTGAGGAGGAGGTTAAGTAGAGTAAAGAAAAGGACGAGAAAGATATCTCATGCTTAGACCCTCATAAACACCCCCACCCTTAGAAGTTTACCCTGTTAGAATGCCCCGTGTGAGATCTAACAGGGTTTACTTTTCAGGGACAAGATCTATTTACAATCATGGTCAGCCGAAACAATACTGATTTCCCTAACCGGGTAATTGCAGTTATTCCCGCCGCAGGCACAGGGATCAGGATGGGTTTGAGAAAGGCAAAACAATTTATAGATCTGTGCGGGAAGCCAGTTTTAGCAGTTACACTGAGTCATTTTCAGAGATGTAGTTTGGTTGACAGGATTGTAGTTGTGGTTTCTCAAGGTGATGTTGATTATTGCCTCAGGCAGATAGTGGATAGGTATAAGCTGAGCAAGGTCTTTAAGGTTATTGTTGGGGGTAAAAGGAGGCAGGATTCCGTAAGGAACGGGGTTGAGGCTATTACCAATTGCTGTAGGTGGGTGCTTATCCATGATGGTGTCAGACCTTTAATTACAAATGGACTCCTCGAAAGGGTAATTAAGGCCACTAAGGATTTTAGGGCAGTAATTACCGGTTTACCAGTTAAGGAGACGGTTAAAGAAATAGATAGCCAGGGCAGGGTCCTAAGATCAATTGATCGAAGGCACTTATGGTCAATTCAGACACCCCAGATCTTCAGATGGCAGGATATAAATCTGGCTCATCAAAAGGCACTTAGGCATGGTTGGGAAGAGGCAACAGATGATGCCTTCCTGATTGAGAAAATGGGGATCCCAGTAAAGATAATTGAAGGGGAGGAGGATAACATAAAGGTAACCACACCCCAGGACCTTGAAATGGCGAGGTTTTTAATCTCAAAGGGGTCAAATGTCAAGGCCTGACCCCATAAGGATTGGTACACGGGCGAGCCGATTGGCACTTGCCCAAACTAAATGGGTAATTGATAGGATCTCAGCCAGATATCCTGATATGCGTGTTGATTTAATTACAATAAAGACCAGGGGTGATAGGGTACTTGATAGACCGTTAAGTACTATCGGAGGAAAGGGGCTATTCGTAAAAGAGATAGAAGAGGCCCTGATAAGAAGAGAGATTCATGTGGCTGTGCATAGCCTGAAGGATGTCCCCGCTGAACTACCAGATAGTCTGTATATCGGGCTCATCCCTGAGAGGGAGGATCCACATGATGTTATAATCTCTAAGGATAATATACCCCTTAAAGATTTACCAGAGGGGGCTTCTGTGGGCACAAGCAGTTTGAGACGTTCTGCCCAGCTCCTCCATCAGCGGCCAGACCTGAAGATCTTCCCTTTAAGGGGGAATCTGGAAACCAGGATTGGAAAATTGGATACTGCTCATGTCCACGCAATTGTCGTTGCCGCAGCTGGTTTACACAGAATAGGTCTTAAGGATAAGACAACCCAGTCCTTTTCCCTTGATCTCATGTTGCCTGCAATTGGGCAAGGTGCCTTGGGTCTTGAGTTACGGCGTGATGATAAGCAAACAAGGGATATATTAGCATTTCTGGATCATTATCCAACAAGGGTGGCAGTAGAAGCTGAACGTTCTTTTCTCATGGGGCTGAAAGGTGGCTGTCAGCTCCCTGTTGCTGGCCTTGCATGCCTTAAGGATGGCTCTATCTATTTAGATTGTCTTGTAGCTAATCTTGATGGCAGCACCATATTTAGGGATGTCCTTATCGGGCCGCCTGATAAGGCCAGGGAACTTGGAGTAACCTTGGCTAACAGGCTTTTAGATGAAGGGGCAGGGAAGGTCTTGAATGATATCTATGGGGAAGATCTATGAGTAGTGCCTAAAGTGCCTAGAGTGAGCTAAATCAGCCTTAGGCTGATAAAGTGCCTAAATTTGGGCAAACTCGCCAAACCGATAAGACAACAATGTTTAAAGCAAACTCAACATACACAACAAACCCAATCAACCCAACAAACACTCTCTATACCCGCATCAAAAGGTGAAGGATTTGAAAGACAAGGCGAAAGGAATGGTCTATCTTATAGGGGCTGGCCCGGATAGCCCTGATCTAATCACGGTAAAGGGGAAGGAATGCCTTCAACGGGCTGATGTCATCATCTACGATTACCTTGTAAACGAATCACTTTTATCTCTGGGAGATAGCGATGCGGAGATCATATATGTAGGCAAGAAAAGTGGCCACCATTCAATGGACCAAAAGGAGATAAACGACCTTCTGATTGAAAAGGCAAAACAGGGTCTAACTGTAGCAAGGCTAAAAGGGGGTGATCCTTTTATCTTCGGAAGAGGTGGAGAGGAGGCAGTTGAGCTTTCTAAGGCAGGGATAAAATTTGAGATAATTCCTGGAGTAACATCGGCAATAGCAGTCCCTGCTTATGCAGGCATACCTTTGACACACAGAGATTATTCCTCTGCTGTGTGTTTTATAACCGGGCATGAGGATCCCTCTAAAGGAGTGTCAAGTATCAACTGGGATGCTATAGCAAGATCCTCGGGTACGCTGGTATTCCTTATGGGAATTGGCAACTTAGATAAGATAGCAGAAAGGTTGATAGCCAATGGCCGGCCATCAGATTCTCCAGTGGCAGTTATAGGCAATGGTACCATGCCGACTCAGAGGACGTTAATCGGAACCCTTGCCGATATTGACCAAAAGGTGAAGGATGCGGATCTTACACCACCAGGGGTAATTGTGGTTGGTGATGTGGTAAACCTGAGGGGCCATCTCAATTGGTTTGAATCTCGGCCACTCTTTGGCAAGAGGATTTTGGTAACAAGACCAGAGGATCAGGCAGAGGGCTTTATCAGGGCTCTATCTGAGTTAGGTGCCCAGTATTTACTATTTCCAACCATAAAGATAGTACCCCCTGCAAGCTGGAAGGATCTTGATAGGGCAATAGATGGTCTCTCCAGGTATGATTGGATAATATTTACCAGTGTTAATGGGGTTAAATACTTTTTCGAACGATTAAATGGAGCAAAAAAGGATGCCAGGCACCTTAAGGGGATTAAGATCGGGGTTATAGGGCCCAAGACTAAAGCAGCTTTAATGGACAGGGGGGTTAGTGCTGACCTGATTCCTGATAAGTATCAGGCAGAGTGCGTTGTGGGTGAATTGGAAAGTCACCCCCTTGATGGAAAAAGGGTCCTCCTGCCAAGGCCTGCTATAGCAAGGGACTATATTCCCACAAAACTCAAGAATTTTGGCGCTATAGTGGATGTTGCTGAGGTATATCAGATAGTACAGCCAGAATACAGTCAGGCTCAATTAGGCGAGTTATTTAAAAATGGCAGGATAGATATGATTACCTTTACAAGTCCATCGGCTGTTGATAATTTTCTGGCCCTGTTTGAAGGTAAATCGATCTACGAGGAGATTCCAAATGTAGAGGTTGCCTGTATAGGGCCAATTACTGCCCAAAAGGCAGCAGAATCAGGGCTAAAGGTAACTGTAATATCTGATGAGTATACTGTGGAGGGTCTTACCAGGGCCATTGTTGAATTTTATCGACAACATTAACTTAACTACTTAACTTGTTGTTTTTAGTTATATTACTGAGAGCTGACGCTGACCTCCTAACCGTTAGATCAATCCCCAGACTTTTCTGGATGCCCAAATTACCTTACCCAGAATATGTTTTGGACATGCCAATAACCCATAAAGGTTCTCAATATCTCTGGATGATCTGCGGTAGCTTATAGGCTCCCCTGTGCCTGAAAGGAGAACGCCTCCGGCCTCGGAAACAATAACCTCACAGGCACATGTATCCCATAACTTTGTCCCCCTGGAAGGGTGCACATATATATCTGCCTGTCCACTAATAACCATAGCCACCTTCCTACCCACACTTCCTGAGGAAATTACATCCCGAATTGTCAGCAATTGAGCGAATTGGTCTACCCTTGGATCCCTGTGTGAACGGCTGACAGCAAGACGTAAATGTTTCAGGTCTGCAGTATCAGAGATCCTTAATCTTGATGACTTATCTACCTTAGATGCCGGGCTTTTATAGGCACCCAAGCCTTTACATGCATAAAGCTCTAACCCAGTAGCTGGCTCTACCACCACGCCAATGGTGGGTTTGCCAAAATGTGTTAAACCAACCATGGTAACAAACTCCCCATTGGCCTTGATAAAATCACTTGTGCCATCCAGAGGATCAATCATCCAGACCCATTCAGATCCTGCCTTATCCCATGAATCAGGGTTTTCCTCTGTTAGGATAGCGTGGTCAGGAAAGATACCCTTGAGCCTTTGTGTAATAATCTGATTTGCGGCCATATCTGCAGCAGTTACAGGATCATCCTTACCCTTTTCCCTGATACCAATATTGCCACCTGACAGATATTGTTGGTAGATCTCCCCTATCTTTTCTGCTGCTAACCGGGTTACTTGTCTGGCAGTATCCAATAAGGATTCCAGGTTTTGTTTCATCAAAAGCTCCATTAAATTTAGATCTTAGGCGACTTAAGCTGTTGACAAATCTCGTGCATAAGGTTAAGTTTTTTTATATAATATATCAAGGTACTTTTTGCCGAAGTGGCGGAACTGGTAGACGCGCTAGGTTCAGGACTTAGTGGGTGTATGCCTGTACGGGTTCGAGTCCCGTCTTCGGCACCATATAAAGTCAAGTACTTTCATACATCGGCCCTATCTCGGTAGGGCCTTTTCCGAGATTTTTCCCTAAAGCCCACCAGAAGGTGGGCTTTATCAATTCAATCTCCAATTGAATTGACACCCTTACCCCTGCCTGATAAACTGCGTTCGATCTGAGGCTGACATTTGTCCCCCATTCTTTCCAGCTGAATAGCGGAAAGGAGACACATGATGATTCCGGAGACCATGTCCAGACAAGAGCGGTTCGAGGCTGCGGTGGCCCTTGAGATGCCAGACAGGGTGCCTGTCATGCCATTGATGACCGCCTTTGCTGTTCATTGCCAGGGTCTTACCCAGGGAGAGGCATGGCGCGATCCGGACAAGAGCTTTAAGGCGATGTTAGATACCTTTAACGATCTTGGGGGATTCGACAAGCTCTACAAACCCAACCTTTACTGGCCTATGATCGGGGGCAAACTCTGTTCAGCACCGGCAAGAAACCTGATCCCTGGAAGAGATCTTCCTGAGGATGCCCTAAATCAAATCGACGAGAAGGAGCTTTTCACCAGGGAAGATTATGACAGGCTGGCCGCCTTGGGTTGGAACGCCTTTTGGGATGAACACTATGAGAAAATGAGTGGCCGTAGCATAGAGCGACTCATTTCCACTCAGAACCGTTTGTTGGACAGATACATCAAGGAGGTGGAGGCCTGCCACAGCCAGGGCATATTTCCCCTTTTCGGGGCCTCCGTGGATTCCTCTATCATGGCATTTTCCATGTGCCGAACCTTGACCCAGTTTACCATGGACCTGTATGAGGTTCCGGACAAGGTGAAGGCCGCTATGGATGCCTCGTGCGATGATCTTATTCAGAACGCCTTGGATGTCATCTCATTGACCAAGATCCCACTGGTCTTTATCGTCCTGGAGCGGGGATCTGGATTCTATTATCGTCTCGATATCTTCGAGCAATTCGAATGGCCCTATCTTAAACGTTATGTCGATGCATTTGTCTCTGAGGGCCTGACTCCGTGGTTCCATTTCGACACCGATTGGGTCTTGAATCTTCCATATTTGAGACAACTGCCCAGAGGCAAATGCGTATGCGACCTGGATAGTATGACCGATATCTTCAAGGCAAAGGAGATACTGGATGGGCATATGTGCATAAGCGGCGATGTCCCTGCCTCCCTTCTGACCTTAGGAGCCCCTGAGAAGGTGCGTGACTACTGTCAGAGGCTCATCGACGAGGTGGGAAAGGGAGGAGGGTTCTTTTTGACCACGGGATGCGAGTGTCCTGTAGATGCCAAGTTCGAAAACGTAAAGACGATGATCGATGTAGCAAAGACCTATAAAGGGAAGTCCTAACAGATGTCTAAATCCATTCTGAAAGATGCATTTCTGGGCATGAGGAGGCAGGAGGCTATCGACCTTGTGGAAAAAGGGCTTCGATCCGGAGCAGATCCCTTTACCATCCTGAAGGAATGCCGGCAGGCAATGGAAGAGGTGGGAAAGAGGTTTGAGACCGGTGAGTTCTTTCTCAGCGAGCTCATCTATTCGGCAGAGGTCTTTAAGGCAGTCAGCTCTATCCTCGAGCCAGATCTCACGTCAAACTGGCCAGGGGATGAATCTAAAGGAGTGGTGGTATTCGGCACCCCTCGAGGTGATGTCCATGATCTGGGCAAGAACATCGTAATAACCATGATGCGGGCTCAGGGCCTTACTGTTCATGACCTCGGCGTTGATGTACCCCCTGAAAGATTTATCGAGAGGCTCCAGGAGACAGAGGCACCTATCCTTGCCCTCTCGGCACTTATCACACCGGCCTTCATCTCGATGAGGGAGACAATCTCCCTTTTGGTGGAGGAGGGGTTGCGGAAGAATACCCTTGTGATTATCGGTGGAGGGGTTACAACAGAGCTTGTAAGGAAGGAGGTAGGAGCTGATGCCCAGACATTGGATCCTACCGAGGCCATCAAGCTATGCAGACGTTATATTCCGGACAGATCTGTTTGATCAATGAACCGATCGACCCATGAGCTCCTAACACCGAGAGAGAGGGTCTTGATGGCCATTCGTCATCAGGAGACCGATCGTCTCCCACGAGGAGAGTTCCTCGTGGAAGAGGCATTCCTCAATCGACTCTATCCAGAAAAGGCAAAGGCCTCATTTACCAAGAAGATGAGGCACCTCGTCCAGGAGGTAGATCTGGATCTCGTGACTGTGAGGATAATACATGGTGAGGAAGGAAATAGAGGTCTTAAGGAATTGGCTAAATGGGCGATTGAGACTCCCTGCTTTGTCATGGCCCTTTTGGATGGCCTGTTCTGGAAACCGGAGGACCCCCTAACCTTCGAGGAATTCATTCTGGGAATTCGCCAGGGCGAGGGACGGATTGGTGAACTGATCCGGATCAAGAAGGAAAGGGCACTGGACTTGATACAAAGGTGTCTTGATGAAGGTGCGCATGGCCTCATAATCGGAGATGATCTTGCATACAACCGAGGTACCTTTGTCTCCCCAGAAGACCTTCGTATATGGGTCTTTCCCGGGCTTCAGGAGATGGTGGAGGCCATAAAGATGGGCAATGGAACGGCCTTTCTACATAGTTGTGGAAATCTGACCGAGATTGTAGACATGATCCTTCACATTGGTTTCGATGGCCTCCATGGTCTGGCTCCCTCTGCTGGGAATGACCCTATGGCCATTCGAGAGAAGACGCAAAAGAGACTTGCCCTCATGGGGATCTTCGAAGTTGATCGTCTCCTGCCCAGACAACTAGAGGCCATGAAAGAGGAGATCCTTCCCGCCCTGGCCGCTGGGGGAGGATACATTTTAGGATCAGCAGAGGGTCTTTCCATGAACACCCCACTCGGTTCCTTCAGGGCCCTCTATTCATTAAAATCGGCCTAGCCTCTATGCGACTAACCTTGGATAGGGAAGCAGAACCTTACTATATAGCTAAAAATGGGTCAGTTTATATTTGAGAATCGGTTAAGCACCTTAAGAAGTAAGTTTGATCCCCTTGGGGTGGATGCAATCTGGATTATCCAGCCTGAAAATCGCCGTTATCTCTCCGGTTTCAAGGCAGGTGATACACAGTTAAATGAGTCATCAGGTTCCCTATTTATAACGCTGGATCAGGCCCTCTTACTAACAGATTCCAGGTACACAGTCCAGGCACAGAAAGAGGCGGCTGGTTTTGAGGTCATAACCCATAAGCAAGATCCAATTAATTCATTATCAGAGATCTTTGACCGGTTAAACACACGAAGACTGGGGTTTGAAGGTGGTTACCTGATCTGGGATCTCTATCAAGAGGTAAAGGAGAAGGCCTCTAAGCATTCCCCTCCTGTAGAGCTCATCCCACTTTCCCGTCTTGTGGAAGATATGAGGGAGATTAAGGAGCCAGAAGAAATCGAGGTATTAAGAACATCAGCCCGGCTCATGGGAGATGTCCTTGCCCAGGTAATTGAGGAATTAAGGCCTGGCCAGGTTGAAAAGGATGTGGCCTGGAGGATTGAAACCCTGATACGAGAACAGGATGCTGATGGGGTTGCCTTCCCACCAATTGTAGCCTCCGGTCCAAATAGTGCCTTACCTCATGCAATCCTTACAGACAGAATAGTAGGGGAGGGTGAACCGATAATCTTTGATGTGGGGACAAGGGTTGATGGCTACTGTTCAGATATGACCAGGACCATCTTTTTAGGGAATCCCTCATCATATTTTAAGGATATCTACCACATTGTCAGGGAGGCACAAGACTCGGCACTAAATTCTATAATGCCTGGAGTGAAAAGCACCGAGGTAGACTCCATTGCCAGGGATATTATAAAAAAGGCTGGATATGGTGATTTTTTTGGCCATTCCCTTGGTCATGGAGTTGGCCTGGCCCCTCATGAAAGGCCTGGTGTTGGACCACTGAAACCAGAGGTATTAAGAGAGGGTATGGTCTTTACCATTGAGCCCGGGGTATATATACCAGGGAGGGGTGGTGTTCGGTTGGAGGAAATGATCATACTTGAGAAAGATGGTGTAAAAGTCTTGACAACCAACAAGAATCTTTATTCATTTTAGGGAAGATGGACTGTGCCCATAACGAACGATTATGCTGAAGATCAGTTATTAGATCAGTTTATTAATCAACTTAGGGTTGAGAGGGGTTTGGCTACAAATACGATCTTGGCCTATAGTCACGACCTAATGGGGTTTTTTGATTTTTTAAAACGGAGAGGGGTCTCTACTGTTCAGGTTAACCAAGATGACTTGTTATCCTTTATCGCTGAAAAGAGGACCCAACTATCACCAAGATCCCTTACCAGGAATCTTGTCTCCATTAGGATGTTTTACCGTTTTTTGGTGGCTGAAGGGAAAATTGACTCTAATCCAGCTAGGTTAATGGGTATACCAAAGATGTATCGGCATTTACCCGATATCTTAAGCAGGGATGAGGTGGAGGCCCTTCTCTTACAGCCGGATACCCTAACTGTCTTGGGAAAGAGGGATAAGGCTATTTTAGAGCTTTTGTACGCCACAGGGTTAAGGGTTACTGAATTGGTAAGCCTTAAGATGACTGATATTAATCTGGAGATCGGCTGTATCAGGACAATAGGGAAGGGCTCCAAGGAAAGAATCGTTCCTATGGGCACCAAGGCTATAGATTCTCTAAAGGAGTATTTAACAAACAGCAGGCCTTCCTTTTTAAAGAGGGGAGAATTTTCATATCTCTTTCTCAATAGCAGGGGAAAACCCATGACAAGACAGGGGTTATGGAAGATCATAAGGAACTATGCCCTAAAGGCAGGAATTACTAGGACTGTAACCCCCCACACAGTAAGACACTCATTTGCTACCCATCTCCTGGAGGGAGGGGCTGACCTGAGATCGGTTCAGATTATGTTAGGACATTCTGATATATCTACAACCCAGATTTATACCCATATAGCCAGAGAGAGATTAAAGGAGATTCACGAAAGATATCATCCCAGACCATGAGCTTACAACTTAGCTCCACTTCGTTTCGCAATTGGAGTGTTGGCCTGCCCTGGCGCTATGTGGTCGGATCAGCTTATTAAGCCTTTAAGCCAGGCCTGGGCCAGGGGCCTGGACCAGGGAATAATGGAGTAATGGAAAGATGGGTTGAGCGGTAAATATCTGATTTAATTTTTCCTCATGATAAATTTGACCTATAAGCCCATTTTGCCAAATTCCCAAAACCCAATATTCCATTGTTCCATGAGCTAGGGAAAAAGGATGACTTTAATAATAATTTTTTGTTTGACTAAATATAAATTAATATTATAATTACTTTTTAAATGACGCGGGGTGGAGCAGTCTGGTAGCTCGTCGGGCTCATAACCCGAAGGTCGCTAGTTCGAATCTAGCCCCCGCTACCAAGAACAGATAAGGGTTAGCCGATTTTGGCTAACCTATTTTTTTGCTCCGATTTGGGGGTAGGGTGCAGATAGGGTGCAGATGGGTGCAAAAAAATAATAGGCTCTTTCAGCTCACAGGTTTATTTTTTGTTTGCTTTAACCGAACCACTTTGAACCTGATATTCGGGATCATCCAGAGCGTCAACCTCGTCCTTTTTCTTCCCTGGCAACCAATGAGAGTAAACATCCAATGTTAGCTTTACAGAGTGATGTCCAAGCTGCTTTGAGACATCCTGTATATTATCGCCCTTTGCAATTCTCAAGGTAGCGTATGTATGCCTTAAATCATGTATCCGGATTCTTCTCAATCTGGCCTTTGCAAGGGCTTTGTTGAACACTCTGCGTCTCCAATTATCCTTGTCAATTATGTTTCCCACCTCGTTTGTGAAGACATATTCAGGAATATCCCCTAGACCTAGAGCAAGACCTTTCTTCTTGCTTTCCGTTTGATGGATTTTTAAGGCCTCTGCCAACTGCTTAGACATATCAACCTTTCGGGCCTTACCGTTCTTAGGTGGTTCGATCTTTCCTCTCGATATGCCCCTTTGAACATGAATAAATCTACCATTAAAATCAATATCGCCCCATTGAAGGGCCAGAGCCTCACCGATTCTTAACCCGGTTCTTGCCAGTAAGAGAAACAAAGGATAATGCTCTATAAAATGCTCCTGGACAGTGTCAAACAGTATCTTTAATTCATCCTTGGTTAAAGGGTCTATGGCTTTCTCAAAATTTTTCTTTTTAGTAATATTCATTTTGAGTTTATAAGCAGGGTTAGCGGGAATGATCTCAGCATCTACAGCCTCGTTTAAAACCCCTGAAATAACATCCTTCATATGGCTAACCGTGCTAGCAGCATATCCCTTGTTTGTCTTTGAATTAAGGAAATCTTTTACTTTCTTACGGTTGATGGTAGGTATCTCTAAATTTTCAAAGACAGGGAGAATATGAATTTCAAGAATATCTTTGTAATCTCTAACCGTTGATTCTCTGCAATTTGCAGGAACCGTTGTCTTGATCCATGAATCTGCATATTCGCTGAATGTCGATATAGGCTTTTCCTCTTCAAAGTTAAACTCCCCAAGCTGTAGCTTTGCCCTAATCTTGCTGGCTACCTCCTCGGCCGCTGCCTTATCTCC
>CP070660.1:1329290-1335517 GCA_020355145.1 Deltaproteobacteria bacterium | reverse complement strand
TTTAACCCTCTAAAAACAGTGGATTATTGAGGCGGGACTTAAGATATTGCAAATGGTCAAAAAAAGCAATGAGTTATATCGTATTTTGATAAGTTCGAGCATGAAACTGACATCATGGCATTTTTTCTCTTTACACACCTTTACCCATAGGCCTGCGAGCTGATCCCGAGGTATTAGAGCTTATCGAGCCAGGCCAGAATATCCTCCTTGCATTCCCATTGAAGTAATTGTTCTATTTTCGGATCGACAGTTAAGACCGAATCCATATGTCTGATGAACTCTCTTTGTATGTATCGACGTCGATTGAGATCGAGATGGAGGTAGATGCTTGTGGACTGAAGATTATCGTGTCCCAAGCGATTTTGGATATCTGTGAGTGGATGACCTCGATAGAGCAGATCCATGGCCCGTGAGTGGCGGAAGCTGTGGACCGGGTTGATGATCTTAAGACGTTTTGGGGGCAGTGTTTTGATCAGATACTTTTTGCAGATGCGATAGATACCATGCCGTGAGAGTTGCTCACCCCGTTGACTGATAAAGATGCGTTTTTGATAGAGGGGTTTCGGGGTGATACGATATTTTTTGATGTACAGCTCAAGGAGCTCGGAGGTTTTGTTCTCAAGGGTGATGATGCGGAACCTGTCTCCTTTGCCCAGGATGGCTATGGTTTGCTGATTGGGGTTGAAGTAGTCGAGGTTGAGTGTTGAGATTTCACTGGCCCTGGCCCCTGAGTCATAGAGGAGATGAAGGAGCGTGTAATCCCTAAAGCCCTCTTTCCTTCCCAGATCCACAGATTGAAAGACTTTGAAGATTTCCTCCTGATAGAGGAACCCCACGAGGGATCTCTGAAAACGCTTTTGTGGTATGTGGATAATCTTCTCTGCCATCTCTCGGTGATCTGGATACACAAGGCGGATCATTTTTGCAAAAGATTTCAGAGTGGCAAGTCGGAGATTGCGGGTTTTGGGAAGGTTGTGACGGTTTTGCTGCAGATGATCGAGGAAGGCGATGATGAGCTCCGATGAGATATGTGCCAACCTCAGGGAGTTGACCTTGACACCATAGTATTGTGCGGCAAAAGGGACAAAGAGCTTGAAAGTATCCCGGTAGGAGACAATGGTATGGTGGCTCATCCCTCTGATGTTGGGGAGGTAGTGGTGGAAGAACTGATGGATGCAAGGGGCAAGTTTCATATTTTCCATTTCTGCCAAATGGTGAAGTCATAAAGATCATTGCGGCTCTTTGCATCGGCAATTTTCAGATAGACAGAAGAGCACAAGTAAGTGCTGTGACCCAGGTAAGCGTCCAGAACGGGAAGGGCATCCTGGGATGATTGTCCCCGTTCATTAATCTTTCTCAACGTATTAATGGCAAAGGAGTGGCGAAGGCAATGGGGTGTAGGGTGATTGAAGATCATGTTGCCCATAAACTTTCTTTGGTGGTGGAGCCCCATGTCTTTGACTGCTTGATGGAATGCAGAGCGCACCTGGTAATCTCTTAGGGGCTTGTCTTTGTGGCCTATGAGAAGATACGGATGGTAAGGTTCAGAGCCGAGACCTTTTCGAACACAGAGGTAGTTATCGATATCGGCGATAACAGCCTTGGGGACCGGGATCAATCGCTCTTTGTTGAACTTAGTCTTCTCGATGTACAGGGTCTTATCATCACGTCTATAATTTTTTCGTAAAAGTTTTAAGGGTTCCGAGATGCGCATGCCACACCTGGCCAAGAGCAATATGGCCAGATACATGGCCAAATCGGTCAGAAAGTACTTTTCACTTTTACGGATTCCTTTGCAAAGGGTTGCCAATAGCTGATCGGTTTGTTCAGGAGAGAAAATAAACGGGATGGAAACGTTTTCCTTGAGCAGGGGGACGTCTTGAAGGGGGTTTTCCTCCATATATCCACGGCGCAGCAGGAACTGAAAGAAGAGGCGGACTATGATCAGGATTTGATTGGTGTGCCGGGATCCTTTGCAAAGATCAGTCCTCATGCGGAGGAAGAAAGAAGGCTCAAAACAGTTCCAATCAGCATTAGTCTGCCTTAGATACCGATCAAAGGCCAGCAGATAGCTTCTACGACCCCTCATGCTATACCCCAGAGCCTCGCGATAAGCGACAAACTCATCGAGTTGAGGAGATAGAAAACTTTCAAAGGGTTTCATTGAAAAGCACCTTTCTCATGAGTTCTGTATGGATATGAAGATAGACTCCAGTGGATTCAATGCTGTCATGGCCCAGCATCTCTTTAATCTCATAGATGGATCGGCCCATCTTTAAGAGGTTCTGAGCATAGGTATGCCTCAGCCAGTAGCCTGATGCATCAAGGCCTGCCTCCTTCATGGTTTTGAACAGATAGAAAACCACGGTCCCTGAGCTTAGGGGCCTATAGGGGAAGTCAAAACTCAGGAAAAGATGCCGGTCCGGACTCTTTGGTCTGGCTTTGAGGACATATACGGCTATGGCTTTTAGGACATTTTCAGGGACAGGAAGGGTGATGGGATTATCGGCCTTTCTTTTTGCAAGGAGCAGTTCTCTTTTACTAAATGAGATGTCATCGAAGGTGATCCTGCTGATCTCCACAGGCCTCAGCCCCAAGAAGTAGGCCAGATGAACAATGGCGTATGTTCTAATCTTTGCGGGGGTGCAAAGTTCAAGAGAGGCAAAGAGTTTTAAAACTTCTTCGGGTCTTAAAAACTTGGGTGGTTTCTGCTTGGCAAACTGCCGGGGTCCCACAAGCAGGGTGGCAAGGTCTTTTTTGATGATCCCTTTCTCGTGATACAGGTACTTCAAGAAACCCCGAAGGTGAGAGCGGTACACCCTCAGGGAGCTTTGCTTTACCTTGAATCCTGAGATAAAGGCATCAAGGTGATCAATCTTGAGGCGGGAAAGCTCGATTTGATTGGTTTCCAGATACCCATGGAAGAGGACCAAAACCCTTCTTACCCTTCTGCGAGTGTTCTGAGAAATCTGTAAACTCTGTTGCTGGTAGAACAGGTACTGTTCATAGATCTCGGGTAAAGGGATGTGCTTTTTCCTGATCTTTAAAGCACGATGGGTTTGCTTATGATGAACAAGATCCCTTCTCATCATTACTCTTCCCACAGAGATTGCTGGATAAGATTTGTAATATCACCGGAGTTTCTTTGTCGATCCAGGCTGGGCATAAACTCTGGGGGTTCAACCCCTGTTAGCTTTGCTGGCAGATCGAGTACCTGGAACAGGGTGCCATCAAAGGCAATCAGATCTTTCTTAATGAGCCCGTCCCTGGCTTCAATGTACTCATCCACTGAAAGCCCAAGCATCGAGCAAACAGCATCATAGGAGTAAAAAGACAGACCATAACGATCAGAGGCCAGGATGAGGAAGAAATATAAAAGAATCTCATGCTGATGGAGTGATGATAGAAAACCGTCGGTGAGAAAACGGTGTGGGATAAAACTGAAACCCCCTTCAATACGTCTGATGCGGTTGGGTACAAGAACTTTTTTCTTTATCATGATGGGTAGGTATAGAAAAAGCATCTGTCAAAGTCCATCACCTCTTGAAATCCCCACAGGGAGTTGTCGTCTTATTTCTTTAGTATTTACAGCCGCTTTACCCTTTAACACCTCTTGAAAACGTCTGAAGAGTAGTTGTCCTAAATACTCAATGATTGTGAGGTGTTGGATGCCGATCACCTCTTGAACATATTGAAGGGGAAGTCCCGATTTTAGACGGCTTTTGGGCCAAAGGGGTTTCGCAGGTTCCTCAGAGGCAGTTGCAGCATCAAGCTTCTTTTGAAGATAGTTACTCTTAAAATAATCAGAATTGGCCTTGTTCCATTGGGCACATTTTTTCCTGTGCCACTCCCTTTGGCAATCAGGATCTCCACAGGTCTTTTGCCGATCTTTTAGTTTCGGATTGGGCATAAACCATCGCCGGCAAATCCTGCAAGGACGTTTTTTACACAACTCTCCCCTACTCATCGTTTTCTCTCCTTTGTCCTGTTAAGAGAAAACGATATTGAAACAGTAACTACAGCGTGTAATTAAAAATACAGGGAATAAAAGGAATTAGATGGATAGAGCATTTCCTACTCTGAGGGAAATAAGATGAGAGAATAATATGGAGGGATCTAAATAATCATAACATAACCAAACTCATAACATAACCTCTATAAAAAACGGTCGGTCAAATCCATTCCTATCGCCTTGATAGATCTTGATATAAAATTTTCACAAACGCATCTCCTTTTATGATACCTTTGTTCCATTCCGGGTCAAGATCCTTTGTCGGTCTGGTAGCCACTATTGTCTCTAGGCTCTTTCCGGCTTTAATCTCTTTCCTTATTCGATCCCTTAATGTGGTCAGCATGCCGAGGTAGGCCTTCAACTGACTCTTCGTTGATAATGGACTGTGGCCGGGTATCACTTTTGTCGATTCGTCCATTTTTGGAAGCACTTTTTTTATAGCGTCAATAATACCATTGACAGAACCTCCTGCGTCGAGGTCGACAAAAGGATACATTCCGGAAAAAAAGATATCTCCCATGTGGATCACATTGTTCTTGCGGAAATGGATGATGGCGTCACCGTCGGTATGGGCGTTTGCCACATGAAATACATGGATTTCATCCTCATTAATATGGAATGTCACATCCCTGGTAAAGCTGATAACAGGGAGCCCTGATTTTGCTTTGGGAGGCACCTTTGCCTTGAAAAACGAAATGAACTGCTCAGTACTCAGGCGTTTCCTAACATTTTCATGGGCAATGATAATTGAACCCATCTTTCCCAGTTTTTCATTTCCGCCAGTATGGTCATAATGCCAATGGGTGTTGATCAAAAACCGAATCGGCCTATCACTTATGGCTGCCACCGCTCCTTTTATCTTTTCTGTCAGGGGCGCGAACTGATCATCTATCATGAAAATTCCATCCGCGCCTGTTGAAATACCAATATTCCCTCCGGCCCCGATAAGCATGTAAACGTTGTTTTCAACCTTAATTGTCTTTATCTGGACCTTGTCATAGTTTCGTGCATTAACGGGTGAAAATAAAATCGTTGTGAACAGAACTGATAGAAGAAAACCTTTCATGTTTAGTCTGTGATTCATCATCTGATCTCTCCTTTATTATGACTACCGGATTAGCTGAAATACCCTTACTGCAAATTAGTGATTTTTAATTATTTATCAACACTCTTGGTAGGTTTTTTACGAAAACGGGGGTCACCCTTGACATTGGAAAATTCAAACAGCGAAATGGAGCGAATTATCCCGGAAAAGGCTTTTCTTAAAGATATATTTTTCACCGGATCGTCTTGAGATAACTGTTTAAACCTACAGGATATCAGCCGGGCTCAAAACCTGTGATACGTCTGACTTTTTGATGTAATTTTAATGCTTTCTCCCGTTTTTTGACCTACCGTAAATTGGAATTAAGGATTGGCACAAATATTCCCCTTACCTGAACATATGTCCACTTAATAGAAGAGCCATGGAAAGATAGGGAGGTTGATGATATGGGGGTTTATAGGGGTAGGTTTCAGATTGATAAAGCACTCTAAAAGGGTTATGATTGGCAAACGAAATCTTCAATGATTTTGTTAATTTGCAGAGTTCATGATATGGCAAGAATAGGAAAGTTTTGAAGCTGTGAAAACCCTTTCCATTAATTTGGGAAGTCTATACCTCATGGAGATTTAAGGTTTCATTTTCCAGTTAAAAGCGAATAGGACCTTGAGAACTAAAGAGAATGGCACGAAATTTTCAAAAAAAGGCAATTTTTCGGCATACTAGATGTTGAGGTTGAACCCTAATTGACATAAAACCAACTCTCTAATATACTAAACTATCAAAAGTAAAAAACCTGTTCATTTCCATCTCATATCGACCTGTATATAGATCTGGAGGACACTATGAAATGTCCAGAGTGTCAGTTTGAGAACCCAGAAGGTATTAAGTTTTGTGGAGGTTGTGGTTCAAAATTAGAACTAATATGTCCTAATTGCAATTATTCCAATCCAAACAACTTTAGATTTTGCGGTGAATGTGGCCACAACTTAACCCAACCGTCAGAACTCCTTCCTAAAGAACTCTCTTTTGATGAAAAGATTAGAAAAATTCAGAAATACCTCCCTGAAGGTATAACCGAAAAGATTCTTGCCCAAAGGGACAGGATAGAAGGCGAAAATAAGCAGGTCACTGCCATGTTCTGTGACATGGAGGGCTTCACACCTCTTGTTA
>CP070660.1:1324352-1329190 GCA_020355145.1 Deltaproteobacteria bacterium | reverse complement strand
TCTGCCCCAGCCCTGACTATCCCTGATGAGATAGGCGCCACGTTGTGAACGGCTGCTATCTTCACCCCAACGGGTTTTGTGTACCATGTGGCCTCCTTGAGGGCAAAGATCAACTGCCTGAGGTCTTCAATGGAGTAAATGTCGTGATGGGGAGCAGGGGAGAGGGCATCTGTTCCTACGGGGATCATCCGGGTCTGAGAAACTTCCTCAGGCACTTTCTCCCCAGGCAGGTGCCCTCCTATACCAGGTTTTGCACCCTGTCCGATCTTTATCTCTATTGCCCCGGCTACCTCTAGGTACTTCCTATGGACACCGAACCTTCCTGAGGCCACCTGAACTATTGCTCGATCGGCATATTTGTATAAGTCCCTGTGCAAACCACCTTCCCCTGTGTTCCAACAAGTTCCAAACTCGCAAGCAGCGGCTGCTAACGACTTGCAGGCATTGAGCGATATAGACCCAAAGCTCATGGCGGTGAACACAATGGGTGTCTCCAGTTCCATCTGTGGAGCAAGTCTCGTCTTGAGTCTATATCTTTTCTCGCCGTTTAACTCTTGTATCTCATATTCAACCCTGTCGGGTTTGGACCCTATGAGGGTCTTGAGCTCCATCGGCTCTCTCAATGGATCTATAGAGGGGTTCGTCACCTGGGAGGCGTTAAGCACTATATGGTTAAAATAATCCCTCCAACCCCTATCGTTTCCCATCCCCGTTAGGAGCACACCACCGGTGTCTGCCTGACGGGTAATGTTGTCTATAGCAAGCCTCGTCCAGTGATAGTTCTCCTTCAGATCGGAGGAGTTCCTATTAATTGTTATCGCACTAGGGGGACAAAGGAACTCACAGAAATGACATCCCATACACTTCGTGCTGTCAGAATGCACGGTGTCTTCCTCTGCATCATAACTGTGGACATCAAAGGAGCACATCCGACAGCACACCTGGCAGTTAATACACTTGTCCTCATTCCTTTCCACCGAAAATTCTGGTATTCTTTTAGGTATGGCCATCCTTCAACCTTCCTATAGTTGCTTCCCCTGCTCGAGGCATCCATACGGTGTCCAGATCTTTGCAGACCTCCCTTATTGCTGCCTCTTCGGAGGATATATATAAGAAGTCCCCCTTCCTCGCCGCTACCAAAGGCCTCAACTTTATCCTATCGTTTAACCCGACCATATAGGTCGAGTTAGCGACCACCACCGCAAAGGGACCGTTTACCAAGGCGGAGCCGTATATTATCCGCAGAGACCTCAAAAAGGCCTTTTCTCCGTTGTCCTCGCCTCTTTCGATCTGATTCCAGAAGGGAGAGGCAAGGATCTTTCCGACCACTTCGAACTCGAGTCCGTGACGCCGAACGAGAAGATCGAAGAGATAGGCCATGACCTCTGTATCTGTGGAAAGGCAGCAGTGATAGCCGAAGTTTTCCAGATACCTCCTGTTAATCCCGTAAGAGGAGATCTCTCCGTTGTGGATGACAGACCAGTCCAGAATGCCAAAGGGATGAGCCCCTCCCCACCAGCCGGGACTATTTGTGGGAAAGCGATTATGGGCCGTCCAAATGTATCCATTGTATTCCGGTATCTGATAGAACTCAGCGACCTCATTGGGATTCCCGACCCCCTTAAAAATCCCCATGTTTTTACCCGAGGAAAAGACGTAAGCCCCTTCGATACGCCTGTTTATCTCCATTGCACAGCCAATGATGCAATCATCCTCTCCTCCCTGGAGGCCTCTCATTTCGTCATGAGTTTCGAGAAAATATCTAAACACAGACGGAACAGACCGCAGTGTCCTGACCCGCTTTGTAGGTATAGGTTCATGATGCTTTAATGCAAAATGCCCATTCAAATATTCCTCGGCCGCCACCCTGGCTCCCTCATCTTGATACATGATGTGAAAGCACCAGTAATCCTTAAAGTTTGGATATATCCCATAGCCGGCAAAACCAGCCCCAAGGCCGTTTCCCCTTTCCATCATATTGCAGATGCTGTCTACTGCTAGCTCTCCGCTGAAGAATTCTCCCTGCTCGTTCATAATTCCTATTATCCCGCAACCGCTTATATCCTTTTCCATCCTCATATTCGAGAAGGACATTTCCAGAATCGATTATTTTCCCTCTTCATAAGGAAGAAAGGCGGAAAAAGGGGATCTTCCTACCTCTCCCCTTTTTCCGCCCCTTGGCATCCTTGCTTCTTCAGAAAAAGCGCCTTTGATCTTTCCTGGGAATTAAAATAACTTTAACAATAAATAATTCCTTGATTTTACAGATTTTTAATGCAAACGTTAGGCCAAGAAAAATTCTATAATGATTTCAACAGCTTAATTGAAAAAACTAGTTTATATCCCGTATTGGAATCAACATTTTTGTAGAATTCTTTGCCATTTAACAACATTTTCGGATAAAAGTTGAGGGTTTTTGAATCACGTAGATTTCCTTATTCTTTGGTTAAGAATATCCTGGGCAGGGGTTTAAAAATGCGCTTGGATTAACAGGATGAGACGAGGGTTTTGTGAAAAAGCTCAGGATATATTAAGGGAGGCCGACGAATCGCTCTATCATTGTCTCAGTCAGGCAAGTAGATACCTTTGGGCTATGGGGTACCTTCTTCCGTAACCAAAGGACTTTGTGGTAACCTTTAACCCTGGAGGGGCTTGGTGTCTCTTATATTCATTGCGATCAACCCGGCTGATGATATCCCTGACGATAGATGGCTCAAAACCCATCCCTATAATCTCCTCAGCTGCCTTATTGTCTTCGATGTATGCCCTAAGTATACCATCCAGAACCTCATATGAGGGCAGGTCATCCTTGTCTAACTGGTCAGGCTTGAGCTCGGCCGATGGGGGTTTTTGAGTAATTCTTTTAGGGATCACCTCTCTTTCCTTATTGATAAGACGAGCGATCCGGTAGACCATGGTCTTTGGGACATCAGAGATAACGGCCAACCCCCCGCTCATGTCCCCATATAGGGTACAATAGCCCACCGCCAGTTCCGATTTATTGCCCGTTGAAAGAAGCATGTAACCAAACTTGTTGCTAAGGGCCATGAGGATGATCTGCCGGATCCTTGCCTGGATATTTTGACCGGTGACTTCTGTTGCCACATCTTTAAACAGGGGAGATAGCTCTTGAAGAAATTTTTCAAATATCCCGTCAATAGGCACGTTAAGAAGCTTAATCCCCAAATTTGCTGCCAGTTCTCTGGTATCCTCGAAATTCTCCTTATGGGTATACTGCGAAGGCATAAAGATTGCCGTAACGTTTTCCCTTCCAAGGGCCTGGACTGCAATACTGGCTGTAAGCGCTGAATCAATGCCCCCGCTCAATCCCACAACTGCCCTGGAAAATCCGCATTTTCGAACATAATCTCTGGTACCCATTATGAGGGCATTGAGGAGGGATTCGGTGTCAGTCTCAGAAACTGGATGAAGATCACCTCTTTGGCTTTGAGTATCAAAGATAACCATGTCCTCTTCAAAGTCTCGTGCCCTAGCAGCTATCCTTCCCTTAGAGTCAAAGGCCGCACTGGTGCCATCAAAAAGCACACTGTCATTGGCGCCGACTTGATTGACGTAAAGGAGGGGAACCTTATATTTTTTGACGATATCCCCGAACATATCCCACTTAAATTCTCTTTTGCCCAGATAATAAGGAGATGCCGCAATATTGATGAGTAGATTGGTCCCTTCTTTAATCATCCTTTCCACCGGATCAACCGGGTAAAGCTGCCTTGAAAAGAAGTCTTTGTCATTCCAGATGTCCTCGCAGACGGTGAGCCCTATCCGGCAGTCATTATAGAGAAAAGATATACACTCTGTTCCGGGTTCAAAATACCTCTTCTCGTCAAACACGTCATAGTTGGGAAGAAGTCTCTTGTGCACCTGATGGAGAATCTTCCCTTTATCAAAAAGTACAGCCGAGTTGTAGAGAGGATTGCCTTCTTTCTCTGGATTTCTATCCACAAATCCGCATATTACGCCAATCCCCCCTATAGACTTAACGAGCTTCTCTAGATGTCTCAAGTTAGCCTGAACAAAGTCCTGTTTCTCCAAAAGATCCTTTGGCGGATAACCTGAGATAGCCAATTCTGAAAAGACGACTAGGTCACAGCAAAGACCTATAGCCTTTTGGGCTGCAGCCATAATCTTGTCCGTGTTGAGGGCAAAGTCCCCGATGGTTGGGTCAATTTGGGCTAGGGCTATTTTCATTGCTTCAGATCCTTTTCCGCCTTACTCCGGCAATCTCATTGGTGACTTCCCATCAAAGCATTTTAGGCATAGACTCTCCCTGGGAATCTTCAATGCCTCAACAAAGGCCTCTAGGCTGTTGTAGCGCACAGAATCTGCACCGATCTTTTCAGAAACCCAGGTCTCCAGGGCATTAAGTTCATCCATTGTGGTAATATTTCCATTGGCTAGATATCCTCTGGCTAAGAGCTCTTCATAGGTCCTGGTCGATATGCCGAAATCACAGGGATACATCAACGGCGGACAGGCGATGCGCACATGAACCTCTTTAGCCCCGGCATTCTTTAAATCTCTCACCTTCTCCCTGATCTGGGTACCCCTCACAATGGAGTCATCACATAGGACAATCCTTTTATCCCTGAGGGCATATTTCAGGACTGAGAGCTTCTTCTTGGCCATCCTATCCCGATCCTCTTGGGTTAATTGTGTATAGCTTCTATCAGCATATCGGTTATAGAGAAAGACCTCCTGGTAGGGTAATGCGGATAGCATGTGATATCCGAGGGCATGACCTATACCTGACATTGGCACCGGTGCCACAAGATCGGCCTGAATGCCGCCTTCTTCAATATCTCTTTGGGCAAGACTCT
>CP070660.1:1321494-1324252 GCA_020355145.1 Deltaproteobacteria bacterium | reverse complement strand
TTTACCATGCCCTCACAAAGACGAGTCGGTAGGCCGCTTCAAACCGGCGCACACGGACAAAGGCCCTAGAAGACAATGACGAGTTGCTCGTGCGCACGGTTTGAAGCGGCACGCTGAGGCCCCCTGTTAGAGGGCATGAGGTAAAAAAAGACATCTCCATGCTCATGCGTCTCACCAAGGGTAACTATTTGGCCTTGAGTAAAGGCCAGGAGTAGTTTTCAAAGAGCTAAAATGTTACAAAAAACTCAATGAGTTAGATACCTTGGCCATAGGGTAAATCATATGTTTACTTATAATAGTGAAAATTGCAAGGGGACTTTTTGGGCTTATGCAAGGCGTTAGCTCAGCAGCCTTAAATTGCTTTTCAATTTTTTCAGTCCCGCCCTTTCAAGCGCCGTCTCTCCAAAGGTCCTTTTAAAATCCATCTCGGTCATTGCAAGGATGGAGTCTTTGGATGGGAGTGAAACAGTAGGGCGATCCCGTCTATTCAAGGGGCAGACCTCCTGACAGACATCGCAGCCAAAAAAGGTATTTCCCATCATTCCGGCCATCCCTTTATCTATACCGGTTTTTGACTCAATAGTAAGATAGGAGAGACATTTGGGGGCATCAACGTAAAAAGGGGCCCTCAGGGCCCCTGTAGGGCAACTGTCAATACATTCAGTGCATGAACCGCACCTGTTTTCCGGCTCCTTAAAGGAGGGGGTGGAAAATTGGGCTGTGGTCAAGATCTCAGCCAGAAAAAGGTATGAGCCGTGACCTCGTACAATAAGCATATTGTTCTTGCCGATAAAACCAATCCCGCTCGTTAGGGCAAAGCTCCTTTCAAGAATAGGAGTGGAATCAACACATATCCTGGAACGGCTTTCAGGAAACACCCCTTTAATGAGTTTGCATAGTCTTTTTCCTAATCCCCTCAATCGGAGATGATAATCCTGTTGTTGAGGTGTGCTATATCTCGAGACAGCGTATCCGTCAGGGGTAGATGGCTTGCTTGCCGGGTATGGATATGCAAGGGAGATTACAGTCTTTAGCCCCTCAAGGAGTCTTTGAGGATCCCTTCGGAGTTCTATGTTCCTCTTTAAATAGGCCATATCCCCTACTTCAACCTCTCTAAGCCAGTGAAGAAAGAACTCGAAGTAGATGGGTGTCTGTGGATTAGAAAAGCCTGCAGCAATGAACCCAAGTTCTCTTGCCCTGTCTATGAAGGCCTGGTTAATCATAAATCAATCAGCCACCTTATCAAGCCCCTTGAGGAATTCCCTTACCCAGGGTGGATTGTATATTATGACATAGGCAAGAAAGAATGCAGACAGGGGGAAAAAGAAGATAGCAAGGTCAAGCAAGATGATACCTGATGCTACAAGAAGACGTTTTTGTAGGCCCATATCTATCTATGTATCATAAACCTTATCTTTGATCAAATCAGGAGAAAACCCAGGGGCACGTTATAGAAACTGCGAGATACAAAATTATGGAGAATCTGTAAATGAACTTGACTTATGAAAATCGCCTTTGGTAGGAATTAGACATGAACATCCTTGATCTTTTCATCCTTGGATTGATGACCTTTTTCCTTATTAAGGGTATTTTCAGGGGCTTTTTCAGGGAGATATCCTCCCTTGCTGGTATCGCCTTTGGCTTCTTGATTGGCATCCGATACCGTCTCCAGATGGCCAATTTTCTGGATGCCTACCTACCTTTTGAGAGACCCTTTCTTATTCTTATCAGTATTATCATTCTATTGCTCCTGGTGGTTATTGCCTCTAATCTGCTTGGGGCCTTTTTACACAACATCTTCAAAAGACTATTTATTGGCTGGTTGGATAGAGGTCTTGGTATTGGTTTTGCCCTGGTTAAAGGGATTATCATCTCTTATTTCCTGATTGCGCTCCTGAACGTTTTTATACCCACCAGTCCCCTGATAACTGAATCAAAGGCAGTTCGTATGGCAAGGGCCGCTCCTCGACTAATATCCGGGATCATATCAGCAGATCTCTTTAAGACTTGGAAGAAGGAGGTCTCCAAAGGATCAGAAAAGATAAGTGAGGTAATCTCTGAGGGCAAGGAGGCGGTCAAAAGTCTCCCAGAGGTTCTTCCAGATAAAGGTGAATAGCTATCCCCTGATGGATCTTGGAAGCAACATCTGATGATGGGGACAGATACTCCCTGGGTTTTGATAGCAGCTTCTTGCAAATGCAACGGAATACGCCCGTAGTTGCGTCATGGAGACAATCTCATCCACCAGACCGGTCTTTGCACAATAGATAGGCCTTGATTGATCATAGTACTGTTGAGCAAGGGTATTCATCTTTTCAATCACTGGTTCAAGGGGGTTGCCGGCATCTTTTTCCTTTACCAGCCTCCTTGCAAAGGCGGCAACAGCAGCAGTTTCACCATGCATTACATAGATTTCTGTGGTGGGTACACCCAGGGTAAATGCATTGTTCCGGTTTGCCTGGGGTCCTCCCATTATGTAATGGGCTGCTGCTGTCCCCTTTCTCAAGACAGCTGTCATCATGGGAAGCCCTGAACTCTCAATGGAGTAAATAAGTGATTGCCCAAGCCCGAGCAATTCAGCCTTCTCAGCGATATCCCCAACATCAATACCTGAGGTGTCCTGAAACCAGATAATTGGTACCCTGTCTCTGCCGCAGAACATGACCATCTCATTCGTCTTTATAAGGCCTTCCCGGTAAAACTTGCCACCTATACCCAGATATTGATTCTCTGCATACCGGGGATAACCCTTGCCCAG
>CP070660.1:1318742-1321394 GCA_020355145.1 Deltaproteobacteria bacterium | reverse complement strand
CTGGCGCGCCTAGCAGGACTCGAACCTGCGACCTGCGGATTAGAAGTCCGCTGCTCTATCCAGCTGAGCTACAGGCGCATGAATTTTAGGCCTCTTTTTCCTCACCTCTCTCAATAAAGTCCAGATTACCTCCCCATGGGGGAAGGTCAGGGTTTCCTTGAATATCTATGCTGATTCCGTAGCGGTTTTCAAGATCCGTTAGTTCCGCCCTTTTTTTATTCAGAAGATAGTTGGCCACCGTGCTTGGCAGTCCCCCGGTAACCCTGTCTATATTTCCCTTTGATGCACCCAGCCATATCTGGCGCAGGAAAGACACCGATGTAGCCTCAACTGACCTAACCATTCCCCTGCCCTGACAGCATTCACAGATCTGGTAGCTCTTTGACTCAATTGATGGCCTCAATCTCTGTCTGGAAAGCTCCATCAGCCCAAATTTAGATATATGGGAGAAATTTATCTTTGCCCGGTCCCTTTTAACCTCCTCCTTTACCTGTTTTACCAATTCCCTTTCATGCTTGGGGTCCTTCATGTCAATGAAGTCTATTGCTATCAAACCACCTATATCCCTGAGCCTTAATTGCTTGGCTATCTCCCTGGCTGCCTCCAGATTGGTTTTAAAGGATGTAGTCTCCAAACCTCTGGCCTTTGTAGATCTTCCGCTATTTACATCAATTGCAATCAGGGCCTCAGTGGAGTCAATGACAATTGAGCCTCCACTTCTCAAGGGCACCCTATTACTATATATCTGTTCGATCTGTTTTTCAATTCCGTATTCGGAAAATATCGGTTTCTTCTCCTTGTAAAGCCTTACCCTTCCTTGATGTCTGGGAGAGATGATTCGCATAAAATCCTTTATCTCTGACCAGATCTCCCTGTCATCGACCAGGACCTCATCTACCTCCGCAGTAAAATAATCCCTCACAGCCCTCAGGCCAAGATCTTGCTCTTTAAATATAATGGATCGGGATGGTCGTGCCTCAGCCCTTTTTTTGATATCCTGCCACATTCTCAAGAGGTTATTCAAATCCCGGACTATTACCCGTTTTTTCTGCCCTAAGGCTACGGTTCTTACGATATAGCCTACACCTTCTGGAAGTTCTAGCTTACTCATAACGGATTTCAGCCTTTGCCGTTCCTCATCATCCTCTATTTTATGGGAGATACCACCGGCAGTTCTACCTGGAGTTAGGACAAGGTAGCGGCCAGCAAGTGATATGTAGGTGGTAAGATAGGCCCCTTTTCTTCCTACCATCTCTTTGGTTACCTGAACGAGGAGTTCTCTGCCTTTTTTAAGCACTTTTTCTATAGCAATGGGTGTCTTTGACTTGGAGATTATCCCTTGGGATTCATAATATTCAGGATGTATTTCATCTATTGGTGTGAAGCCATTTCTTTCTGCCCCGTAGTCTATAAAGCAGGCCTGCAAAGATGGCTCAATCCTGGTCACCACGCCTTTATAGATATTTCCCTTTGTCTCTTCTTTTGTTGAGGTCTCAATATAGAACTCATCCAGGTCACCATCCTTCAGTATCGCAACCCGGTATTCTTCAGGGTCTACCGCATTTATGAGCATCTTAGATGACATTTAGGCCCTACCGTATGTTTTAAAGTGTTGATAGGCTTGGTACATGAATGTTCTTAAGGCCGCCTCCCTGCCCGGTTGAAAAGAGCCATCATATGATACATCTATGTAAGGGATATGGAGCTTGGCCATCAACGGCTTGGCAATCGAGGAGGTAAGATTGCTTGGCATGCAGGTAAAGGGAAATATGTTTACGATCCCGTTGTATCCTCTGTGGGCAAGCTCTAATGCCGATGAGATACTAAGACAGGCCTCAGTGCCAACCTCAAAGGAGAAGGTATTGTCCTTTTTTAATGCCCTTTCCAGATGGCCTATCTTGTGATCTTCCTCAATATCAATATAATCTCGGACCATTCGATAAACCCTTCTCTGTTGCATATACTGGTAGAAGAGGTTTAGGCGGTATTTCAGGTACGTAAAGAGGGATTCCCTTATCCCTTTTAGCCGAAATCCCTTGAGGTTTAATCTGAGGGCTGTCTTGGCTAATCTAATCTGATCATAGGTAGTATAGTTTACCCACTCAGCAATAGAGGCGTTAACTGCCTCTGCACCATATTTTTCAAGTGTCCTAATCGTATCCTGATTGGATTTAAGGTGTGTCCTCACATAGATTTCTCCTACCACGGCTATGAGAGGCTTTTTGGGAATATGTGGGTCAATAGTCCCCTTTCCCTCTTGGGCAATTTCCACTAAATCATTAAGGATAGGGGAGAGGTCTTTTTTGGATGAGTGTTTAGAAAAGGACTCGGTCATCCGCTCCATTGCCTTATTGATAAATCCGTCGGCAATTCCTTTCCCTTTCTCATATGGTCTAGTCCTCGAGAGGAGTCTATCGAGTATATCACCTGCGACAATGGAGAGATAAGCCGCCTTCCTGAAGTCTCGCATATTTTCTTCTGATATCAATCCATCCAGGGAATAGGCATCCTCTGAACTGAGGGTGGCGATCTTCAACCTGTCTAAACCAGGGAAGGAATCAAGGACTATCCTGTGATATTTGTTATACATACCAAACCTGCAAGGACCATTGGCCTCCGGCATAAAATATATATAGTTTTCAGGATCAAACT
>CP070660.1:1315978-1318642 GCA_020355145.1 Deltaproteobacteria bacterium | reverse complement strand
GTTTGATGTGGTAATGAATGGTCCTGCAGCTAATGCCGGGTCAATGTTGAGCTTTCTAAGGAGAAGAGGGACAAGTGCCCCGAAGGAGCCGGAAAAGAGTATTACCGCGATCAGGCTAACCCCAACGCCTAAACCTAATTGAGGGTCAGATAGCCAGAAGGTTACTACAAGGCCTAAAAGCAGACCACATAGAACACCATTTATCGAGGCTACCCACAGCTCTACCAAGAGCCTTTTACCAGTATGAACCAAACTTATATCGCCTGTGGCAAGACCCCTGATGACAACGGTAGCTGCTTGAGTGCCTGTGTTTCCACCCATTGCCATTATTACTGGTATAAAGAATGATAGGGTAAGCATCCTTTCTATAGAACCATGAAAACGGTTAATTACTAAGGCTGACAGAAGCCCTCCAAATAGACCTAATAGTAGCCAAGGGAGGCGTGCCCTAGAGATCCTGAGTGCGGATCCCTCACCAATTTCCTGATCTAAGACACCTGCCATCAGGGAAATATCCTCATTGGCCTCCTCTTCAATGACATCAATAATGTCATCATTGGTAATTCTTCCTATCAGTTTATGCTGACTTGTAACAACGGGTATGTGGACAAGATCGTATTGTTTAACGATTCTGGCTACCTCCTCCTGATCAGTATCTACATCTACACTGATAACATCGGGGTTCATTATATCTTTGATCTTCCGATCTTGTGGCTCAAGGACAAGGTCCTTTATGGAGACAACGCCCACCAATTTACCAAAGTCGTCCACGGCCCAGACATAATAGAGGTTCTCGACCTCTTCTCTCTTTTTTCTAATGACTTCTATGGCCTCTCCAATGGTGGAATTGGCGTTAACAGAGACAAATTCCAGGGCCATTATGCCGCCAGCCGTATCTGTTTTATACCCGAGTAATTTCTGTAGCTCTTCAGATACCTCTGGCTGAACCAGGCCGATTATGTTTTGGGCCCTTTCCCTTGGGAGATGACTAACGATGTCTGTTGCATCATCTGAATTGAGTTCATTTAAGATTTGGGCGACCTTCTCGTCATCAAGTTCATTAGTGAGATCTTCCTGTATTGGGGATGATATATCTTTCAAGACCTCGCCTGCCCTTTCAGGGCTCAGAAGATTAAACACACTGAGCCTTTCGTCGCCCTCCAGGTGTTCTATTAAATCGGCAAGATCCGCTGGATGCGGCTCGGTTATTAAACTTTCCAGATCTGGATAAGCCTTTTCTTGGATCATGTTCCTGATTTTATCAAGGAGGATGTTATGGTCCGTTTGACTCATTTTAGCCCACTTATAATCCTAGGCACCCTTTAATTTCTCTTTTAAGGCCCTGGTCTTGGCCTCGATATCCTTTGAGCAAAGGATATCTGAGATAATGGCAACCTGTTTTATCCCCCTATCTACCAATAGGTCAATATTGTCTTCCCCTATACCACCGATTGCGATCACCGGGACAGGAGATAACCCTTTTACCTTCAGGATTAGTTCTATACTAATAACTGGGTCGGCCTTAATCTTGGTCTCTGTCTTGAATACAGGACCTATTCCTATATAGTCAGCACCGCTATCAATTGCCTCCTGTGCCTGGTCCAAGGAATGGGTAGATATACCGATTATCTTGTCTTTCAAGAGAGGCCTGGCGAATTTTATAGGTATATCATCTTGACCAAGGTGAACACCATCAGCTTCCAGTATCAGGGCCAGGTCAAGTTCATCGTTAACGATAAAGAGAACCCCTGTCTGTTTTGCCAGGTCCCTGATTGCAAGACCTAACTCTAAGGCCTCCCTTTTCGGTAGATTTTTTTCGCGTAATTGAATTACATCCGCCCCTCCCTTAATTTGGGCAGTAACCATTTCAATAGGGTCTCTGCCCATCAGAAAATCACCAGGGGAAAAACAATAAAGCCTTACATCTTGGAGTGATTTCATCTTGGTGTCTTATCTCTTTTCCCTCTCCAAGTTAACCCTGAGCTTTAGGCGACTAAACAAAGCCGGCCTTTAAAAGGGACCGGCTTATAGATTGCACCCGTAGGTCAAGATTAAATTAATAGGATTTGGCACAATAGGATACCCTTTTTGGGCAACAAGTCAATAAAATATTGACATTGACTCGATAGGTTATATCTGATATTCAACAATTACTCAATTATCGGTAATCTTATTGATACATTAAGACTGAGAGAGATACACGGTGGACTACAAAAAGACACTCAATCTACCAAAGACCGATTTCCCCATGAAGGCAAACCTGGTTCAAAGGGAGCCCGAGGTATTAAGAAAGTGGGGGAAAGAGGACATTTACTCAGCAATAAGAGACATATCTAAGGGAAGACCTACCTATATCCTGCACGATGGCCCACCTTATGCCAATGGCAATATCCACATAGGGACTGCATTTAATAAGATCTTAAAGGATATGATTATTAAGGCGAGGCAGATGGATGGATATGATGTTCCCTATGTACCTGGATGGGACTGTCATGGGCTTCCGATTGAATCGCAGGTAGAGCAGGAACTTGGGGATAAAAAGCTGGAGATGACCCAGTCAGAGGTAAGAAAAAGGTGCCGTGAGTTTGCTGATCGTTTCATAAAGATTCAAAGGGATGAGTTTAAGAGACTGGGGGTTTTTGGTGAGTGGAACAGGCCTTATCT
>CP070660.1:1311723-1315878 GCA_020355145.1 Deltaproteobacteria bacterium | reverse complement strand
TGCCGTCCTACGATGCGTCACAACCCTTGTATTTTCCAATATTCCCTCTATCCCGGAGGCCACCTTATCAAGAACCTCATTGCCTGTGTATAAAATCCGGATCTCGTTGAGAGACGAAGGCCTTTCAGTCCATTACATGATGTCATGATAGCCCTAGCCTTTTTTGTGGGCCTTTGGGTGGCTGACCATTTACGGCGTGATCTTAGGTGGTCTTCTGGTCTGTCTCTTGTACACGACCAGACAAAAGGTTCTTTTTAAATTTTACGGGCATTTGAGAATCGATGGAAATGTGAAGGGGCTTATTGACAATGATATTGAAGTAACGTATATGGGGTTAAAGAGAGAGGAGAATGGATTATGAAATCTATAATGGAGAGAGCTATTATATTGCTCATTATCTCTGGAATCTGGACCATCCCTGGCCCTTGGGGATCACTCAATGCAGCTGAGGATCCCTTCTCAGCCGCTAATATCTTGAGGATTGAAGAGCCAAGGAGTGCTCCTGAATGTGCACTAGAGGATGTGCAAGGTAAACGGGTAAAGTTGGAGGATTTTCGGGGCAAGGTTGTCTTACTCGATTTCTGGGCTACCTGGTGCCACCATTGTAGGGGGGAGTTGCCCTCCTTAGTAAAGTTATACAATGAGTTCAAAAACAGCGGCTTTGTTGTCTTGGCTATTGATAGACGTGAGAAAAAGAAAATTGTACAGAAATATTTAGAGAAGAAAAAATTGCCCTTTCCAGTACTTCTGGATACTGATGGGAAGATCGGCAACCATTATAAGGTCCTAGCACTTCCCGACCATTTTATAATAGATAGACAGGGAGAGTTGATTGGTAGAGCACTGGGAGGAAGAGACTGGGCAAGTGTTGAGACTCGGAATCTTATCCGTTTTCTGGTTGAACAAAATAAGAAGAAATAAGAAAGAAGGGGAAGAGAAGGGGGGCATACAGACCGGAGGGTGGGGAGCTAGAAACCGTAGAAGAGAATATGGCTGAAATCGGATATTACTCTCTGTTAATCGCACTTATCTTGTCAGCTTATTCGGGCTTAACCTCTTATCTAGTGGTTAAGGGTCGAAGAGCGGAGATGATCGCAAGCTCGGAGAATGGGATCAAGGCGACCTTTTTCTGCCTAGCCATTGCCTGCTTTGCGATGGTCTATGCCCTGATTACAAGAGACTTTCAGGTTGAATACGTGGCCAAATACACCAATAGGGGCCTCCCCTGATCTATACCATCACGGCCTTTTACGCAGGCCAAGAGGGATCTCTTTTGTTTTGGGCATGGCTCCTGTCCCTTCCATTATATTTTTAGCCTGTGGAGGAGGCAAAACCGAATCGAGCAAGAACTTCAGAGGCTCAAAGATAAGGTGGGGGAGAAGAGAGACGAAAAGCTAGAGCTACAATAATTCCTTTAACTTCAATAAGTTGTAGAAATTCCGAGATACTGTAAATTAGCCTATAGTTGGAAGAATAGCGTTAAAATACCCTGATATGATAGAAAAGGAATTAAAAAATATCAAGGCCCCGGTTGCTATTAGCAAAACCCCGGTTACAATCGATATTACCCTCATATGTTGTCTCAGTTTCTGGAAGTACCTAAGAAAGGTGCTGATCCCCAGGGACGTAAGCATAAACGGTATCGCAAGCCCCATGGAATAAGAGACAAAGAGTAAAACACCGGCCCAAGAGGACTCAGAGGTAATCGCCATGGCAAATATCATTGAGAGTATAGGGCCGATACAAGGGGTCCAGCCTGCGGCAAACCCCATACCCACTAAGTATGAACCCAAAAAGCCCGCGGGCCTTTCCCTGAAAAAATGGAATCTCTTCTCCCGCTGGAGCATACCTATGTTTACAATACCTATAATGTGTATACCGAGAATGACTATTATCAGCCCACCTATCTTCCTTATCATATCCTGGTATTCCACAAACATCCGCCCGAAGAGCTGGGCCGAGGCCCCCAGGATAACCACAAAGACCGTGGAGAAACCCAGTATGAAAATAAGGGAGTTAAAGAGGATTATCTTTCTTAAATCCCTCGCGCCCCCTTCTGCCGAAAGCTCCTCAAACGAAATGCCGGTGACAAAGGATATGTATGACGGGACAAGGGGCAAAACACAGGGTGATATAAATGACAGAACGCCCCCCATAAATGCAAGGGGTATGGAAACTTCCTGGGTCATCTCTTCAACAACTCCTTTAATAGCCTATTGAGTGATGGAGGTATAGGATAAGGTCGCTTGTGTGTAAAACGCCATCGCAAGATATGGAATCTGGGTGCCGTTTATAGGCAGATGGATTGTACATAATAGTCGATAGGCGATACTCACTAATCACCTGCTGAGATCTTGCCTGTTGCCCACACTCTGTACAAGTGAATCCTGTTGAATAGAAGTAGCCCTCAAGGCGTAGGATTATAAAACAGCTTCTACCTTCTTTACTTCAGGAACGATCTCCTTCAGATGTCGCTCAATTCCCTGACTCAATGTCATTTGAGACATCGGGCATCCGGCACATGCCCCTTGCAGTCTAACCCTTACTACTCCATCATCAGTAACATCGACAAGTTCCACATTACCGCCATCTGCCTGCAAGGAAGGCCTCACTTCATCTAAGGCACTTTCAACCTTCTCTCTTAACATCAACTACCTCCTTATTTATTATTTTATCATTTAACGAAACTCAACTACTATGTCACTCCTTGATCCCACAATGTGAAATGAGTAAAGGCAGAATACTAGATTTATCGTTGTTAGACAAGGCCTTTTTACCCATATAGGTATTTAATCCTCAGTTAAGTATCTGCTCGTCATAGATTGTCTCCAGTCTCAGTTTATGTCTTGCCTCCTCTTGTGCCAGTGCGCTGGGACTTTTGGAACAGTCGAACAAAAAGTTTTTCGCCTCAACCTCTTCCCCTTCCAGTATCTTCCCTGACCTCTTTTAAAGGCAGTTGAGCAGATTTCCACTGTTGAATTGCAACCCGAGGGCTCAGCGGTGGGGAGGCAGGCTTATCTTGACGCTTGTCCCCTTCCCTTCCTCGCTTTTCACAGAGAGGAAACTGCCCTCATGCTCATCTATAATCCTCTTTGCGATACACAGGCCGAGGCCTGTTCCACGGCTTTTGGTCGTAAAAAAGGGGGAAAAGATCTTCCCTCTATCTTTTTCGCGTATCCCGGACCCCTGGTCGGCCACGGTGATTTCTACCCGACCCTCTGACAGCCTGGTCTGAATCGATATGGTTCCCCCCTCACTCATAGCTTCTATGGAGTTCTTCACCAGATTCAAAAAGAGCTGTTTTAGCCTTCCTTTGTCTCCTGCCACCAGGGCCGCTCTTTCATCTATGGTTAACTCGGTCTGGATGTTTTTCCTCTTACAGTCTTCCCTTACCAGCGAATAAATCTCCTGCAGAAGCTCCTTAATATTCACCGCTTCGGAAGTGATGGTTTTTGCCAGGTAAAATTCCCTAAGATCTGCCAGCAAGTCCTCCAGTCGCTTGACCTCTTCGGTGATGATGTTCAGCTTCTTGAGGTTTTTCTCATCATCAATGGCCCGGACCAACTGGCGGAGAAAACCGCCTATCATCATGAGGGGGTTCTTGATCTCATGGGTGATCTCTGCCACCAGTTGGCCGAGGGAGGCCAGCCGCTCCGACCGCATGATCTTCTCCCGGAGTACACGGGTCTCAGTCATATCCCTGACAATCCCGGTAAAGAAAAGTTTTCCACCCATCTCGGTGACAGAAAATGAGATGGATGCAGGAAAGGTATCGCCGTTTTTCCCGGTGGCCATTATCTCCGATTCATGTCCGATGCGTCTGGGAATCCTGGTCTTTACATAGCGAGTTACGGCCTCGCGGTGGTTTCTGCTACAAGTAGGAGACATGATGACATCGAGATCATGGCCAATGACCTCTTCCCGACTGTAGCCGAAAATCTCTTCAGCAGCCTTATTGAAAAATAAGACCTTATGATTTTCATCTATTGTGATAAAGGCCTCATTCGTGTTCTCGACCGCATGTCTTAGGATCATCAGAACGCGCTTTTCATCCTTGCGCTCACCCTTGTTCTCCATATACCCCCTTGCTGCTACCTGCGTTTGCCTGCACGGAGGACCACTAAAAGATAACCTTCAGGACCCCGTCAATTTCCC
>CP070660.1:1307566-1311623 GCA_020355145.1 Deltaproteobacteria bacterium | reverse complement strand
GCATTGCAGAGTATGAGTCCCTCTTTGATGCCGCTTTCCCTCAGGCATTTTTCTATTTGAGGAGTAATGTTGATTAAGGCTCGTCTTGTGGGCACATTGAACCACAATTCCTTACGATAGCTTTTCATCATATCCTCCTGTCATCTCTCCTAAGCCCCTATTGTTTTTCGATACCTTAGACAATTGTTATTATCGTTGTTATGATCCAGCAAGGATAGATACCCTATATTTCTATAGGCCTTTTCCTTAGCGCCTTCAAGGGTTAAGTCGCCGGCAATCACGTGCAATACCCTTCCACCGTCCGTTACAAGGCCCTTTTGCGGATCTTCTTTTACACCTGAAAAGTAAACGGCAATTCCCCTCTCTATCTTATCCAATCCTATTACCTTATGGCCTTTTCCATAGCGTCCTGGATATCCCTTGTTCCATCCCTTGCTTGCCTTTGAGTAACCTTCCATGGCAACTATATCCACATAGTACTGCTTACTCCAGACAGGGTTGATTTGATCCAATTTCCCTTCCCATACTGCCATACCTATTTCGAATAGGTCTGTGCTTAATTTCCTGGAAAGTACCTCCCACTCAGGATCGCCATGTCTTACATTAATTTCAAAGACCTCCAGATTGTTGTAAGGGTCAAGATTTAGGCCAAAATATAAGACACCCTTATAATCCCATCCCAGACCTAAATCACCCCTGTTGTAAATTGCATTTACCGTTGGGTTTACAATCTCCTTTATAATCCTATTTACAAGCCATGGGGTCACGAGCTTATGGGGTACGTAACATCCTGTTCCACCTGTATTAAGATTACCTCCGAACTCCCTGATTGATTCCTCATCATCCGGATCAAAGGCCCTTTTGTAATCCTGGACAAACATCTTTAAGGGAAGTGCATGTTCACCATCCAGGTAGACGAAAAAGGAGATCTCTGTGCCATATTTTCTCTCTTCGATAACGATCTTGTCACCTGATTTTCCGAATATCTTTTCTACCATGATTTTGTCAATTGCATTCTCGGCCTGTATCACATCATCACATCCTATGGCACCCTTGCCTGCTGCTAGTCCATTTGCCTTTACAAAGACCTGATAACCAATATTCCTGGCATATCTCTTGGCCTTTTCTGGATTATCAAAGACCCTGTATTCGGGCTTTCCTACACCTATCTTTGTTAGGATATTATCCGTAAATTCCCGGTCACTCTCTAATCTAACATATTCTCTCCTTGGTCCAATTGTCCTTATTCCTTTTTGGCTCAAGATATCCACCAGGCCCTCTTCAAGGGGGTTTTCTGAGCCTATATCAACCAAATCAACCTTGTTTTCCAGGCAAAATCTTGCTACCTCCTCAAAGTCTCTTATCTCTATACATTCTATCAATTTTCTCTTTCCCTTTAATGTATAAGCCACGCCAGCAGTGCCAGGAATGAAATAGACCTTTTCAACATGCTGGCTGTCTCCATATTTATCAGCAAGGCAGTGGTCTCTCCCTCCAGTACCATACACAACTACCTTCATGTTTCCCTCCCTTAAAGGTGTTAGTCAATCAATCAGATCTATTCAAGGATATCTTCTTCTAAAAGCTTAATGTAGATAATAGGTGGGTACTAAAATTTGATTGCTGGAGTATATTTGGATTGCCAGGGCATGTCAACATTAATTACCTAATTGCGGGGCCTGATTAAGGTTGTTTTTTTCCCATATTTTGTTATACTTCTCCAGATTTAGCTTATCCTATCTACCAGGTCTATCAGAATGAAGGCAGGTGTTATTTCAGATACCCACCTAAAAGGTGTTAATTCTCAGTTAATCCGTATATATCAGGATTACTTCTCTGATGTGGATATGATTATCCACGCCGGAGATATCGTCTCCGTAGAGATAGTTGATTTTCTAAGCCAGAAGTCCCTCCATGTAGTTCACGGTAATATGGACAATTTGGATATAAAAGAGAGGTTTCCTGAGAAAAAGATGGTAGAGGTAGGCGGCTTCCGTTTGGGATTAATACATGGATGGGGTTCCCCGTTTGGAGTAGAAAGGAGGATAAGATCTGAGTTTAATAATGTCCATGTCATTATCTACGGCCATTCTCACAGGCCAGCTAATCATATTGATAAGGGTGTTATTTTCTTTAATCCAGGAACTGCTACTAGTTTCAGCATTGGTGGATCTAATTCGATTGGGGTCTTGGATATAGGGCAGAGAGTAAAAGGTAATATAATTGTAGTTTGAGTTTCGATGATGAAGGTTCTTTGGGCACCTTGGCGAATGGAATATGTTAGTTCTGGTAAAGGAGAAGGGGAATGTATATTTTGTCCAGATGGTGACAGGAGTCAAGATGAAAGGAGATTAATCTTATTTATTGGCAACCGGAGCATTGTTCTCATGAACAGGTTTCCTTATATAAATGGCCATCTTTTGGTAGCGCCACTGCGACATGTTTCCACTTTAGACGCCTTATTACCAGAGGAGAAACTCGACCTAATAACCATGGTTGAAAAGTCCATCGGGGTCTTAAAGGAGGTTATGAATCCAGAGGGATTTAACGTGGGTTTAAACCTTGGAAAGGTAGCAGGTGCTGGGGTAGAGGAACATATCCATTTCCATGTTGTCCCTCGATGGAGTGGGGACACCAATTACATGACGGTATTTGGAGAAGTAAGGGTGATTCCAGAACATATTCAGGCAACTTATCGAAAGTTGTCCCCTTTTTTCAAAGAATTTATGACACAATAGGGTGTTCTTTAAGGAGCAGGAGGATTTTATGAAAACCATAATAAAGGCTATTATAAGTATATTAGTGATGTTACTGGCCATAATTATCATTATTCAGAACCTTCAGGAGTTATCAAAGACCCTGACACTTAAAGTAGATTTTCTCTTTTGGGCGCATGAGACCCCACAGATGGCCATGTATTTAGTTATCATAATGGCATTCCTGCTTGGTATTTTTACAGCAGGATTCATCGGCATAGTGGAACGTTTCAACTTAAAGAAGAGGATAAGGATACTTTCAAGGGAGAATATGGAAAAGGATAAAGAACTGAATTCCTATAGGAACTTACCGATCGTCGAAGATAAGATAGAGGATAAAGGCCTTGGAGAAAGAGATTAGGATTAGGCCTGATGAAGAGAAAGAAATTGGGCCTTGTTCAAAGCCATACCATCCTAGTTTAGATCCGTTCCCTTTACACAAATAATACTTGCAAACACAATATATTTGAATTAATATTACGGCAAACACAATATCTATTGAGTTTTGCCACATCCAAGAGAATGTGGGTGATGAAGATGCCGTCTCTAAAATGGGTCTGAGCAACGGCCCGGCACTATAGAGATAAGAGGTCCTCAAATGACCCGGAGATTCATATCTGTGAGGTATGTGCTGATCCCCCTCCTGTTATCAACCCTCCTGGTCCTTTTTTTCGTCCCCTTTAATCAAGCTGCTAATAAGTCATCTAATTCCGCCAGGGCTCTTTTAAAAAAGGCGCAGGCGTGCAAAGAAACGCTTTCTAGATCTGCGGCCAAGAGACGTTACAGGCATAACTGGGAGAGATGCATTAAGAAATATGAAGGGGTTTACAAGGCCTTCCCGGATACAGACGAGGCAGCGCGGGCTATGTTCGCTGCTGGTGGGTTATGGGCCAATCTCTATGGTTACTCATCGAGGGGTTCTGACATAGACAATGCCGTATCACTCTATCGAGAGGTGGTAACGAGATACAAGACCCATAGTCTGGCAGATGATGCCCAATACAGGTTAGGGGAGGTCTTCTATCGATATAAAAAGGATCCAATGCAGGCCTATGTCGAATTCTTAAAGGTGGAGGTAAGGTTCCCAAATGGAGATGCAAGGGTTAGGGCATCTAAGATGATGGACAAGCTGGAGCGTGCCTTGGGGGAGAGGAGGTTAGTAAAGGAGGAAAGGGCCAAGAAAACGAAATTGATCCTAGTAAAGGATATCAGACACTGGTCAACCCTTACCTACACGAGGGTGGTCATAGACTTGGAGAGTCCAGCCAAATACAAGAAGCATCTGTTAAGGAAGGATCCGG
>CP070660.1:1301762-1307466 GCA_020355145.1 Deltaproteobacteria bacterium | reverse complement strand
TTTATAAGGAGATCTAGGTGTGAATAAATCAGATTATGTAAGTTGTTATCCTAGAAAGAACTTCGGGAGGATAAAATCTATCCTTGAGATACCCGATCTTATAGATGTACAAAGGGATTCTTACGAGCGTTTTTTGCAAAAAGATGTTTCTGCTGAAAAACGCAAAGACACTGGACTTCAGGGAGCATTCAAGACTATTTTTCCTATTCATGATTTAAATCAGACGTGTTCGCTGGAATTTGTTAGGTATTTTTTCGAGGATGTAAAGTATGATGAGCAGGAGTGCCTCAAGAAGGGGATGACCTATGAGGCACCAATTAAGATAGTTGTTCAACTCCTGGTGTTTGATCTTGACGAGGTTACTGGCAGTAAGAATATACGGGATATTAAAGAGCAGGAGATATATTTTGGTACCCTGCCAATGATGACCGAGAGAGGAACCTTTATTATTAATGGTGTAGAGAGGGTGATTGTTAGCCAGCTTCACAGGTCTCCAGGTGTCTTTTTTGATAATGATATGGGAAAGACACACCCCGGTGGGAAACCTCTTTATTCCGCAAGAATCATTCCCTTGCGAGGTTCATGGATTGACCTTGAATTTGATACCAAGGATAACCTTTTTGTTAGAATTGACAGGAGGAGAAAGTTTCCAGCAACTATCCTTCTCAAGGCATTTGGCTATTCCGAGGAAGAAATCTTGCGCCATTTTTACAACATAGAGGTGATCTCAGTCGATAAGGGCTCTTTTAGTTGTGTATTGGATCTAAATAGTCTTCGGGGCGAAAAGATAACTGAAGATATAGTTGACCCAAAGAGCGGAAAAATTTTGGCCGGAAAAGGTGAGAGATTTAGTAAAAAGCTATACAAAAGGCTTGTTGATATCGGTATGCGAGAGATACCCGTGAGTTCAAATTATCTCCAGGGAAGGATAGCCGCACATGATATAGTTGACCCACAGACAAAAGATGTCTTAGTAAGAACAAATCAAACACTTGAACAGGAAAATTTAACGCTTATACAGGAGAAGGGTATTAAAGAGATCAAATTATTGGTCTTAGACTCTCCTGAGGTTAATACATCTATAAGGGATACTATGCTCTTAGACAAGGTCATTGCCCCTGATGATGCTATTCTGGATATTTACAGAAAGTTGAGACCAACGAGCCCGCCTACACAGGAGATGGCACATGCCTATTTCAAAGGACTCTTTTTTAATCCTTCTACCTACAATTTTTCCCAGGTAGGTCGCTTGAAGATGAATTATAGGCTCAACCAAGATGTTCCCTTAGAGACATGTACATTAAGAAAAGATGATATAATGGCGACGATTAAAGAGCTGGTAAGGTTGAGTGTTAAGGAGGGTACGGTTGATGATATAGATCATCTGGGAAACCGCAGGGTTAGATCAGTAGGAGAGTTATTGGAAGAAGGATACAGGGTTGGACTGATTAGGATGCAGAGGGCTATTAAGGAGAGAATGACTCTGCAAGACGTTGATACCTTAATGCCTCGTGATTTGATTAATCCTAAGCCTGTCTCTGCTGTGATCAACGAGTTTTTTGGTTCAAGCCAACTATCCCAATTTATGGACCAAACTAATCCATTGTCAGAGGTAACTCACAAAAGGCGCTTAAGTGCACTGGGTCCAGGAGGATTAACTAGGGATAGGGCCGGGTTTGAGGTTAGAGATGTACATCCAAGCCATTATGGTCGTATATGCCCCATTGAAACGCCTGAAGGGCCGAATATCGGTTTGATTGTTTCTCTAAGTACCTATTCTCGTGTTAACGATTTTGGCTTTATAGAAACACCCTACAGGAAGGTTGAAGATGGTGTTGTTTCAGATAACATAGATTATTTAACAGCCATGGATGAAAGGGAGTATCCTATTGCACAAGCTAATGAGACACTTAATCCTGATGGTCATTTTGTTGGAGATATTGTGGCTGCCAGAAAGGGGGGTGAGGCATGTCTTGTCTCAGCTAAGGAGGTCAAATATATGGATGTTTCCCCAAACCAGTTGGTAAGTATTGCTGCATCATTGATCCCTTTTTTAGAACATGATGATGCTAACCGGGCCCTCATGGGTTCCAATATGCAAAGACAGGCTGTACCTCTCTTGCAAACTAAGTCTCCGCTTATTGGAACTGGGATTGAAAGAATTGTAGCAAGGCACTCAGGTGTAGCTGTTATAGCCAGGAGAGACGGGATTGTTGAAAGCGCCGATGCCTCTCGTATAGTTATTCGGTCAGAGAGAGAGGAGGAGGGAGTTGAGATTTATAAGTTATCAAAATTCAGGCGTTCGAACCAGAGTACCTGTTACAATCAGAAGCCAATCGTAAAAAAAGGGGATAGGGTTAACAAGGGCCAAATTATTGCAGACGGCCCTGCAATGGAGAAAGGTGAGCTTGCATTAGGTAAGAATGTAATAGTGGCCTTTCTTTCCTGGGGTGGGTATAATTTCGAAGACGCAATTTTAGTAAGTGAAAGGTTGGTCCGGGAAGATGTCTTTACCTCCATCCATATAGAGGAGTTCACTGTTATGGCAAGAGACACTAAACTGGGAAAAGAGGAGATCACTCGAGACATACCCAATGTGGGGGAGGAGGCCCTAAAGAAGCTTGATGAAAGCGGAATTATATGTTTAGGGGCTGAAGTAAGGGCTGGTGATATCTTGGTTGGCAAGATTACCCCTAAGGGTGAGACTCAGTTATCACCAGAGGAAAAGCTGCTGCGTGCTATCTTTGGTGAAAAAGCGGGCGATGTGAAGGATACTTCGCTAAGGATACCACCTGGTGTAGAGGGCATAGTTATCGATGCCCAGGTGTTTTCTCGTAAAGGCGTAGAAAGAGATGAAAGAACAAAGGCTATTCAAGCCACTGAGATCAGTCAGTTAACAAAGGATAAGGAGGATGAAATCGGGGTTATAGCCAGAAATGCCTGGGAGAAGTTGGCGGTCATCTTGGAGGGAAGGCGCCTTAGATCAGGTTTGAGGGATAAAGAGACAGGTGAGACCTTACTAAAAAGGGGTCAGCTTATTGATCGGGAATGCTTGGAGCGGATTCCTATAGATTATTGGCAGGGAGCGAATATCGAGGCTGGAATGGAGCTAATTGAGAGGATGGAGTCAATAGTGTTAAGGTATCGCCAACAGGTTGAAAGATTACATGAGCTTTTTCAGGAAAAGATAAAGAGGTTGGATATGGGTGATGAACTATCGCCTGGGGTAATTAAGATGGTAAAGGTATTTGTAGCTGTCAAGCGAAAACTGTCTGTTGGTGACAAGATGGCCGGCCGCCATGGGAATAAAGGCGTGATTTCCCTGGTACTCCCAGCGGAGGATATGCCATATTTTGCAGATGGTACACCGGTAGATATAGTTTTAAATCCCCTGGGCGTTCCTTCCAGGATGAATGTGGGGCAGATTTTAGAGGCCCATCTTGGTTGGGCTGCCTGTGAACTTGGGCGCCAGATAGGAGAGCTGGTGGATAACTTGAAAGATAAGGGTTCATCAAGGAATAAACTCAAAGATATTTACTCTCAAGCATACGATCAGATCTTTGCTGGAGTTTCGGATGAAGAGCTTAGGATACATGCGAATTATATGCGAGATGGTATACATATGGCTACACCTGTTTTTGACGGGGCAAAAGAAGAGGAGATAGTGGAGTCTTTGAAGAAGGCAGGTTTGCCTACCAGCGGGCAGACGATTTTGTATGACGGTAGGACAGGGGAGCCATTTGATCAACCGGTAACTGTTGGCATAATGTATATGATGAAGCTCCATCATTTGGTAGATGATAAGATCCATGCTCGCTCCATTGGTCCATATTCCTTAGTTACTCAGCAGCCTCTTGGTGGTAAGGCCCAGTTTGGAGGTCAGCGCCTGGGTGAGATGGAGGTCTGGGCAATGGAGTCTTACGGCGCGGCATATTCCTTACAGGAGTTTTTGACTGTCAAATCGGATGATGTAGCTGGTCGAACCCGGATGTATGAAAAGATTGTAAAGGGAAATAATCTCTTGGAAGCAGGACTGCCAGAGTCCTTCAACGTTTTGGTAAAAGAGCTCCAGAGCCTCGGTTTAGAAGTAGAGCTAAACGAGGATGGGGAGTCTGAGATTCTTTTAGATTAAAATAAAGAGAGTTAAAAACGGAGGAAGCCTTGGAAGATTTGTATGGTTTTTTTACAAAGCCAAAGGATCCCTTAAGCTTTAATTCGGTACAGATATCTATAGCTTCACCTGAGAAGATAAGGGAGTGGTCTCATGGCGAGGTTAAAAAGCCTGAGACCATTAATTATCGAACCTTTAAACCTGAAAGGGATGGATTATTTTGTGCAAAGATCTTTGGTCCTATAAGGGATTACGAGTGCCTTTGTGGAAAATATAAGAGGATGAAGCACAGGGGTATTGTCTGCGAGAAATGTGGTGTAGAGGTTACACATTCTAAGGTGCGAAGACAGAGAATGGGTCACATTGAATTAGCTTCACCGGTTGCACACATCTGGTTTTTAAAATGTATCCCCTCCAAGATAGGTTTGCTTTTAGATATGACCCTTAAGACCTTAGAAAAGATACTCTATTTTGAGAATTATGTAGTTACAGATCCAAAGGATACACCTTTGGCTAAATGTACCTTGTTGACAGAGGAGCAATATTTGAAGGCTAGAGAGGATTACGGGGATGGATTTGAGGCGGGAATGGGAGCTGAGGCCATTCAAAGAATGCTCAGAGAGATAGATTTGGATAAGCTTGCCTCCATATCAAAGCTTGAGATAGTTGGCACAAAGTCAGAGGCCAAAAGGAAGAAACTCCTAAAACGCCTTCGGATAATCGATGCCTTTAGATCCTCCAAGAATAGACCAGAGTGGATGATGATGGATGTTATCCCTGTTTTACCACCAGACCTAAGACCTTTAGTGCCTTTAGATGGAGGGAGATTTGCCACCTCAGATCTCAATGATCTTTACCGCAGGGTTATAAATAGAAACAACAGACTGAAACGCCTCTTAGAGTTAAATGCACCTGACATTATAATCAGAAATGAAAAGAGGATGTTACAGGAGGCTGTAGATGTCTTGTTTGATAATGGTAGGCGAGGTAAGACTATTACCGGTGCAAATAAGAGGCCGTTGAAATCCTTAAGTGATATGCTTAAGGGTAAGCAGGGCAGGTTTAGACAAAATTTACTCGGAAAGAGGGTCGATTATTCAGGACGATCAGTAATTGTTGTTGGTCCTGATTTGAGATTGCACCAGTGTGGACTTCCAAAACAGATGGCCTTAGAGCTTTTTAAGCCATTTATATACAACAAGCTGGAGGAAAAAGGTCTGGCAGCCACCCTTAAAAAGGCCAAGAAGTTTGTTGAAAAGGAGACACCGGAGGTATGGGATTGCTTGGATGAGGTAGTTAAGGAACACTGTGTCTTGCTTAATAGGGCCCCTACTCTTCACCGGCTCGGTATGCAGGCATTTGAACCGGTTCTTATTGAAGGTAAGGCTATTCAACTTCATCCATTGGTTTGCACGGCCTTTAATGCTGATTTTGATGGTGACCAGATGGCAGTTCATGTTCCTCTTTCTATCGAGGCCCAGATTGAGGCCAGGGCATTAATGCTCTCTACGAACAATATCCTCTCACCAGCCAATGGTGATCCTATAATTGTTCCCACCCAAGATATTGTATTAGGTATCTATTATATGACTA
>CP070660.1:1298071-1301662 GCA_020355145.1 Deltaproteobacteria bacterium | reverse complement strand
GTCAAGACCCAAGAAAAGATGATCTCCTATAATGTTGGTGGGGTAAATCAACAGATAAGGGTCAAGATCCCTGGTGGGATTGCCGATGGCAAGAAATTAAGGCTTGCTGGCAAGGGCCAGCCAGGACCAGCGGGAGTACCTCCAGGAGACCTCTATATTAAGATAAAGATCTTGGATCACCCTGTCTTCGAGAGGGAACGCAATGATCTTTACATAAATAGAGACATAAGATTCTCCGAGGCCGTATTGGGGACAAAGATTGAGGTGCCAACCATTGATGGCAAAAGGCTCAGCCTTAAGATACCAGCCGGCACCCAAAGTGGCTCAAAGATGAGACTAAGGGGACATGGTATGCCCAGCATGGATGCAGGACGTAGGGGAGATGCATATGTAAAGATAAATGTTGCGGTGCCGAAAAGATTAAGCAAGAAACAGAGGGCAATAGTAGAGGAGCTCAAAGGCCTGGATCTGTGATAGATAAAATCACCAAAAACTTTACCCTGTTAGAAAGAAAGCTTGCCCATCTATGGCAGGATAAAGGAAGCAATAAGCTTGACCAGGGCTTAAAGCCTCGCTTAAACGTTCTAACAGGGCTTACTTACCTAACTATATTACTCACCCTTTTCCTTACCCTTATTTTTGTACCCCTTGCCTGGGGTGACGAAAACCTTCCTGGCCCCCGGGGCCCAATAAATGACTTTGCAGGTATTATACCCCCCTCCTATAAGGAGCGAATGAGCCTGCTTGCCCATGAGGTTCTTAATAAAACAGGAGCAACCCTGACAGTAGTTACCTTCAAGGATATCGGTGGCGCTAATATAGATGAGTTCACCAACCGGCTCTATGAGAAGTGGGGAGTAGGCAAGAAAGGGGAGGATAGGGGGGTCATGATTCTTCTTGCCCTCAAAGAGCGAAAGCTTCGGATAGAAGTGGGATATGGCCTTGAGGGGATTATACCGGATGGCTTAGCAGGCCAGATAAGGGACAAGGCCATGACCCCCTATCTGAAAAAAGGAGAATATGGGTTAGGTCTCTTAAACGGCCTTTATGCCACAGCCGATATTATAGCCAGAGATAAAGGTATCGAGTTGACAGGGCGCTCCTCCTATCCAAAAAGGGTTTCATCAAAAAGAGGTGGCTCCTTTCATGGAATTATTCCCTTTGTCTTTTTGCTCTTTGTATTTTTTTTCCTGTTCAGATCCCGACGTATGGGCATGGGCTCCTTATTCCTCCTAATGTTACTTGGCGGGGGCAGAGGGGGTTTTGGAGGACGAGGGGGCTTTGGGGGGTTTGGAGGGGGCTTTGGGGGATTTGGAGGCGGAATGAGCGGTGGTGGTGGTGCAAGCGGAGGCTTTTAGAATAGGGGGGTAAACAAATATGGCGAAGATACCTGAGAGGCCCGAGGATATATTCGATGAATTCAGGGGAGATTATACTACCCTTTTTGGTGATGATATGCTTGCCATTATCCTTTACGGTAGTGGTGCCAGAGGTGAGTACATACCTAAGAAGTCAGACATCAATTTTTTGATTGTTCTAACAGATAACGGAATGGATTACTTGGGTGATGCCATTAATTTAGTAGCCAAATGGCAAAAGAGGAGGATTCCTGTTCCACTCTTTTTGACCAAAGGCTACATAGAATCATCCTTGGATGCCTTTCCATTGGAATTCTTTAACATAAGATCGGCCTACCAGGTTATCCATGGAGAGGATATTTTAGAGGACTTACCTATTGAGAAAGATGACCTACGGCTCCAATGCGAGAGGGAGCTAAAGGCCAAGCTTCTTTTGCTCAGAGAGTCTTATTTACAGACACAAGGTAAAGCTCATCCATTACGGGAGCTTATAGCCCAATCGCTCTCAGCATTTGTCGCTATCTTCAAGGCATTACTCCACCTTAAGGGACAGCAGATGCAAGGAAGGTATGAGGCTGTTATTTCAGCTATAGCTGACATTTACGGGCTTGACAGGAAGGTCTTTCAGACCCTTTGGGATATAAAGAGAGGACAGAAAAAGCCTGGCAGAGATGAATTGAAGGAGGTCGTTTTGAAATATATTTCAGAAATCAAAGGATTATCAAGGAAGGTCGATCAGATGGACTTTTGATCCGCCTGCGGCGGATTGAACTCGTTGGGTTTCTTGTGGGGGTTATTATGGAAAAAACAGCTAAAACACTAGCCATATCTGGCATTGTTATAGTGATTATCCTTCTCTCTATCTTTTTTTCTATTAAAGGGACATACAACAGTTTAGTTCGGTTGGACGAGGGGATAAAAGGCGCATGGGCACAGGTAGAAAACCAGCTTCAGAGACGATATGACCTTATACCGAATTATGTGGAAACCGTTAAAGGCTATGCCAGACACGAGAAGGAGGTCTTTTTGCGAGTAACCGAGGCGAGGTCAAAGGTTGGGGGAGCGACAAGTGTAAAGGGTAAGATAGAGGCAAATAACGAACTCTCGTCCGCCTTATCAAGACTTTTACTTGTGGTAGAGAGATACCCAGATCTCAAGGCAAATCAAAACTTTATCAGGCTGCAGGATGAATTGGCAGGCACCGAGAACCGGATAGCTGTTGAGAGGAGAAGATATAACGAGGCTGTAAAGACCTACAATATAAAGATCAGGAGTTTCCCAACCAATATTTTAGCAGGGATGTTCGGTTTTACTAAAGCGGAATTCTTCAAGGTACCAGAGATAGCAAAGGAGGTACCTAAGGTGAAATTCTAAATATCAGTATTCCTTTGGCAACCCATTGAGTTGGGCTAAGGAGAAGACAGGGCCATCCTTGCACACATATTTATCGCCAATGTTACACCTGCCGCATATCCCGATTCCGCATTTCATCCTCATCTCCAAAGACATGATTATCTGCTCGGGTTTGAACCCTACCCTCTCAAGTACCGGCTGGGTAAATTTGATCATGATAGGGGGGCCGCAGACAAGGGCATAGGAATCCTCACTGCTTGTGATCTTCTTCTCCGTAATGGCAGGCACAAAACCGACATTATATGGCCAGGTTGGATCATCAGTGGCATCAACTGTTATATGGACGTCTATGTCGTCCCTTTTTTCCCATTCAGCTAGTTCCTGCCTGTAGAGAAGCAGACCAGGAGATCTTGCCCCATATACAACGGTAATATCCTTAAATCTATTTCTATTTTCCGGATGTAGCATATAGGCGATACCTGCCCTCAATGTGGTAAATGCAAATCCCCCGCCGATTACTACCACATTGCCCCCCTCCATCTTCTCCCAAGGATACCAGTTACCCAACGGCCCCCTGAGGCCGACTATATCACCTTCCTTCATATTATGAAGGAATCTGGTTACCACCCCGGTCCTATTAACAGTGAACAAGAGGAATCCCTTCTCCGTTGGGGATGAGGCTATACCAATTGGTATTTCACCCGTCCCTGCCACAGAGATCTCAGAGAATTGTCCGGGGGTAAAGGTAAATCTTTCCCCATCCTCCTTATTGAGGAACCCTAATCTAAAGGTCCTTAGATTTTTATCCTCGGTTTCTGTAAAGATCTGCTCAATCCTTACCGGGTAAGGGAGATATGGATTATTTGACAATTAAGCCTCC
>CP070660.1:1292988-1297971 GCA_020355145.1 Deltaproteobacteria bacterium | reverse complement strand
AGATTACTAAGCCGTTAATTTGTTAAATGGTTAAATAGTTGATTCGTTAAATCATTGACTTTTACACCATTTAACTGCTTAACCATTTAACTACTCAACCAAGATGAGGGAGAGAAGTTGGATATAGATACAATTGGAGATTGGAAAAGGACGGATGATTGCGGCAGCTTAAGGAGAGATGATATTGGTCGCGAGGTCGTCCTGATAGGATGGGTCAATCGACGTAGGGATCTGGGCAAGTTGATATTTATTGATCTCAGGGATAGGTTTGGATTGACCCAGATTGTCTTTGATAAGGAATCCGATGCCATCAGTCATGAGAGGGCATCTATCTTAAGGAATGAATGGGTTATAGCCGTGAAGGGTGAAGTCACGCCACGCGTGGCTGGCCAGGAAAACCCCGACCTGCCTACTGGAGATATTGAGGTGAAGGTAAACGAATTGAAGATATTGAATGAAACAGAGGTCCCCCCATTTCAGGTTAATGGAAAAATTGATGCATCAGAGAATCTACGCCTGAAATATAGGTACTTAGAGCTTAGAAGGCCTGCCCTTTTTCATAACCTCGTTATGAGGCATAAGATAGCCCTAAGCATAAGAAACTTTCTGAACACAGAGGGATTCTTAGAGGTGGAGACCCCCTTTTTAGCCAAAAGTACCCCTGAAGGGGCACGGGACTACCTTGTGCCAAGTCGGATTAATAAGGGATCCTTTTATGCCTTACCCCAGTCGCCGCAATTGTTTAAACAGCTATTGATGATGGCTGGCTTTGATCGATATTTTCAGATTGTCAGATGTTTCCGAGATGAAGATCTAAGGGCTGATAGACAACCGGAGTTTACACAGGTTGACCTTGAGTTGGCCTTTGTAGATGAGGATGGGATTATGGATGTTGTTGAGGGGATGATGGTGGATATATTCTCCAAGGTTCTGGGTTACGGTGTCTCCAGGCCCTTTTCAAGGATTGAATATAACAAGGCACTTGATTTGTATGGCTCGGACAAGCCAGATCTCAGATTTGGCATGGAATTGGTGGATGTATCTGATCTAGTGAGATCTTCAACCCTTAAGGCCTTTACAAAGGTGATAGGGGAGGGAGGGGTTGTCAAGGCAATAAATGTAAAGAAAGGGGCTTCTTTTTCGCGGAAGGAGCTGGATGAATTAAGCTCTATGGTAACTGATACAGGCGCCAAGGGATTGTTCTGGGCCAAGCTCAGACCTGATGGGTGGCAGTCAACGCTGAATAAGTTTGTGCCTCCAGATAGTAGAAGTGCGCTTGAGGAGAGACTTGGCGCCGTAGAGGGAGATCTTATTATATTTGTGTCTGATATGGCCAATGTAGCTGGTGAGGCATTAGGTCGACTAAGGATTGAGATAGGCAGGAGACTCGGTTTGGTTAAAGATGGAACTTACTCATTTGTCTGGATAACAAGATTCCCTTTGCTGGAGTATGATGAGGATGAAAAGAGATACGTAGCTGTTCACCATCCATTTACAGCCCCCCTTGAGGAAGATATACCGTTACTTGGGGAGAGACCAGAGGCCGTAAGGGCAAGATCATATGATTTAGTGCTTAATGGTGAGGAGATAGGAGGGGGTAGTGTAAGGATATATAATATTGGCCTACAAGACCAGATCTTCCGTATATTGGGGCTGGGAAACGAAGAGGCGAAGGAAAAGTTTGGTTTTTTCCTTGAGGCATTAACCTACGGTGCACCTCCCCATGGGGGCATCGCCCTCGGTTTTGACAGGCTTGTAGCCATCATGGTTGGTGCAGAATCCCTAAGGGATGTAATTGCCTTTCCTAAGACCCAACGGGCAACCTGTGCTGTAACCGATGCACCTTCGCCTGTGGGTAGAGATCAGCTTGCTGAGTTGGGTCTTTCCGTACTTTAACCTTGACAAAGTATCAAAATAAAATTATAGAGGGCCAACTTTCATGGAGATGAACTTTCACTTATGAAGGCTTTGCCTGGAGGTGTTTCTTAATCTAACATAGAAGGAGGTATAAAGTGAGTGAAGTAACGGCTCCCATGGCAGGAAAGATAATTGATGTAAAGGTTGAGGTTGGTGATACGGTTAATGAAGATGATGAGCTTCTAATTCTTGAGGCCATGAAGATGGAGATGCCCTTAGTAGCTCCAACATCAGGAAAGGTCAAAGAGATAAAATGTAGGAAAGGAGATTCTGTTGCAGCCGATGATGTTTTGGTGGTGATCGAATAGATACATGGTTTTTTACACTACGGATTAAGGGCCCTGTCCGATCATCGGCAGGGCAATTTTATAAAGAGGTACCCTTAAAGGGATTTATCGATACCGAACTTTGCTCCGCAATGGGAATGATGGAATATTGGAATGATGGAGTATTGGGTCAAAAAAAATTCCCTTTTAGATCATTCCAATACTCCCTGGCCCAGACCTGGCTTCCATGGACTCAGTTCTGTATCTTCGGCCTGCGAAGTATTACAGCGGCAACATAGTATTCCGGCCAAGTCGCGCCAGGGCGGGCCATCACTCCATGTGTGAGGCAATAGACAGAGCCTCAAAAAACTATTTAATACCAATAAGTTGTAGAAATTTGATATATTAAGGGGTAAGATCTATATGATCGATTGGGGCCTTGCAGTAAAGATATTCTATTCTGGCCTAAGTGCTGTATTCAGCTCCCTTGCGATATTGATAGGGGCAATATATGCATTTGGAAAGATCTTAAAGATTATAGAAAAAAAAGATCAAGATTATGCTTGAGATGGTCTTGACCACAGGGTTTATGCATCTGACTGTAGGTAACCTCGTTATGTGGCTTATTGCCTTTTTCTTTATCTATCTGGCCATAAGTAAGCGTTACGAGCCTCTCCTTTTGGTACCTATAGGTTTTGGGATATTGATCGTAAATCTACCCCTGACCCATCTGATGGAGGAAGGAGAGGGATTGTTGTGGAGGTTTTACCACTATGGGTTAGAATGGGAGGTAATCCCACCCCTTATCTTTTTAGGCCTGGGGGCCATGACGGATTTTGGACCTATGATCGCCAATCCTAAGACCCTAATATTGGGTGCAGGGGCCCAATTCGGTGTTTATGTTGCCTTTTTTGGGGCCCTCATCCTTGGTTTTAACGTGCAAGAGGCATGTTCAATAGGTATAATTGGCGGTGCTGATGGACCAACAACCATTTACACAACAGTACACCTTGCCCCCCATTTATTGGGTGCAACAGCTATAGCAGCTTACTCTTATATGTCCCTTGTGCCAATCATTCAGCCTCCTATCATGAGGCTCCTTACCACCGAAAAAGAAAGAAGGATCGTCATGAGGCAGTTAAGGCCGGTTTCAAAGAAGGAGAAGATCCTCTTTCCCTTGGTGACAGTCCTGGTTATCTGTCTTATTGTACCAAAATCTGCACCCCTCATGGCCATGTTTATGCTTGGAAATCTCTTTAAGGAGTGTGGTGTGGTAAAGAGACTTTCAGATGCATCGGCCAATGAACTCATGAATATCGTCACTATATTTCTGGGCACTAGTGTTGGCGCTACCATGTCTGCAGGGCGCTTTTTAAAATGGGATGTTATATATGTATTTATCATGGGTATTGTGGCCTTTGCCTTTTCTACAGCGGCTGGGATACTCTTGGCGAAATTCATGAACATATTCAGCAGGGAAAAGATGAATCCCTTAATCGGCTCCGCTGGTGTATCTGCTGTTCCTATGGCCGCCAGGGTAAGCCAGCTAATGGGTTCAAAGGCCGATCCAAAGAATTTTCTACTCATGCATGCCATGGGTCCAAATGTGGCGGGTGTCATCGGTACGGTTGTTGCTGCAGGCGTATTCATTGCACTTGCAGGATGATAAAGGGGGTTAAAGGGATATGTTTGACGGGAAAAAGATTGGGGAGATAAAAGAGGGATACAGGAGATGGGCCGATGGACTGGAGCCGAAGTTGGCAAAGAGACCTGAGAGAAAGGGTGATTTTGTTAATACCTCTGGTATCCCTATAAAGAGGGTATATACGCCTTTAGAGGTAGCTGATTTTGATTATATGGGAGAGCTCGGTCTGCCCGGGGAGTATCCCTTTGCAAGAGGGGTTCAACCCACTATGTACAGGGGAAGATTATGGACTATGCGTCAATATGCCGGCTTTGCCACTGCCGAGGACACAAATCGCCGATACAGGTTCCTCTTGGAGCAGGGCCAGACAGGTCTATCAGTGGCCTTTGACCTACCTACCCAGATAGGATATGATTCGGATCACCCACTGGCCCAAGGGGAGGTAGGGAAGGTTGGGGTAGCCATTGATTCATTAAGGGATATGGAGATACTCTTTGACCAGATCCCGCTGGACAAGGTAAGTACCTCGATGACTATAAATGCCCCAGCCGCTGTGCTTTTAGCTATGTATGTGGCTGTGGCCGAAACACAGGGTGTATCCTCAAAGGATTTACGTGGAACCATCCAGAATGACATACTCAAGGAGTATTCTGCCCGTGGGACCTATATCTTCCCCCCTAAACCATCTATGAGGATTATCACAGACATCTTCGCGTTCTGTTCACAAGAGGTTCCTCAATGGAATACAATCAGCATTAGCGGATACCATATCAGGGAGGCAGGTTCAACAGCGGTTCAGGAGGTGGCCTTTACCTTGGCCGATGGGATTGCCTATGTGGAGGCAGCCATCAGTGCCGGGTTGGATGTAGATAAGTCTGCTCCAAGGCTTTCCTTCTTCTTCAACGCCCATCTTGATTTTTTAGAGGAGGTTGCCAAGTTTAGGGCTGCAAGGAGGCTATGGGCAAAGATCATGCGGGAGAGATTCAAGGCCAAGGATCCAAGGTCGATGATGATGAGGTTTCATACCCAGACAGCTGGCTGCACTCTGACCGCACAGCAACCCAAGAATAATATAGTAAGGGTTGCCTTCCAGGCACTCTCTGCTGTCTTGGGTGGAACACAATCACTGCATACTAATTCCATGGATGAGGCCTT
>CP070660.1:1288115-1292888 GCA_020355145.1 Deltaproteobacteria bacterium | reverse complement strand
TTGTTTCTCTTTATGAAGGCCCCGGTCTTTATGGTCCTGATAGGGGGGATCGGCACCTCTATCATGCTTATGATAGTCATTTATGCAGCCATCCACTATCGATACTGGAGGCTCTCTAAAGAGCTAGCCCCTGGAAGGGCCTTCGATGTGTGGTTCTGGTTGAGCGCCCTGGTGATCGCCTTTGTCGGCGTTTACGGCATTATTAAGCTTCTAATATAAGTCCTGCTGTAACGTAATATAGTCATAGGGTTATCAATTTCTGGAGGCTGAGGCTAAAAAGGCAGGGCCAATTTGACCCTGCCTTGAATAAGCCATTATCAATATACCGAAATAAATCCCCTAGTTTTTAGATACTCTATGCTCCTGTCATGATTTTTATACATCTCATCTACATTTTCTAGTGCAACTAACTCAATGGCAATATAGGAGACGTTATGTTTGGACATGGTGGAAAAGATAACATCAAAATCCAATTCATTATCAGACAAAAACGGCTGAGCCTTGCGATCCCTTGATGTTTTTAGGTGTATATAAAACATCTTACCTATATTCTTCTCCAAAAATGTCCGGGCATCCTTCGGTTTCGTCCAAACCCTTGCAGCACTGAAAAAATTGGCTGTGTCAAACTGCCACCCCACATTTGGATTTACATTCGCAAAGAATTCAGTAATACCAAAGTACCTTATACCATCACCTTTGAGTACTTCTAAGGCGTTTTCCGCGACATACTGTAAACCAAATTCCTTGGCCTTCTTAGCAGCCTTATTGGCAATCTCAATCGCCTTGTTAAGTTCACTAACAGTCCAGCCTTTTTTATTCTTATCTGCAAAAAACTCAGGTCCACAACCCAGACTACGAATGGTTTTTGGGCCTTCAAAAACTGCTGCATTTTTTACAGCTCGAGAAAATATCTCCCAGAATTCATTATCCAAGAGCCCCTTTTGTATTGCATAACCAACCTCTATTTTTTTTCTCCGCGCATAATCAGCAATTTCTCTACATTCATCCAGGGTAAGCACTGCACTGGGATCTCGAAGCTCAATCCAGGAAAAGCCCTTATCACTAGCATAATCAATAAGGGTTTTTTCATTTTCCAGCGTCACCGGTAGAGATTTAATAAAGTTTTGGGTGGTGAAGCCCAGTTTTAGATTGGTGTATTTTTTGAAAAGGAGCTGTTGTTTAGCTGCTTGTGAGCTAGATCCCATTAAAAACACCATCAATGCCCAGACAATGAGAAGCGAGAGGGTAAAATTCCGAAAATAGGACATGCCTTTTGTCATTTCTTACCTCCTTTTTAGAGTTGTCTTGACTATCTCTCTACCTTACAGGCAATCGATCCGTTCGAATCCAAGACCCTGACGCTAAAAATCCTCATCCATTTCATCAAAGGGATCCTTTTTCTCCCTTTTTCTCCTGAATTTCCTTACCTTTTCCTTCATCTCGTCCATAAGATCTTCCATATCCTCCATTGACATCTTCATCCCTTCCTCGATCATGGCATTGAATTCAGCATATATCATCTCGATATTATCTAACTGCTTCAATATGAATTCCTTTCCCCTAAACTGCTTTGAATATTCTGGATGTTTTGCCAGATACCCATAGTGAGAGAAAAGGCCAAAGTGGCATTCTAATCGTCTACCGTAGAAGGCAATCCTCTTATTTAGGTCTCCTATTTCCTTATTTATCTTCTTGGTCTTGGCCATAGAGGATTCGTACCCTATCTCGTCACCTCTTTCCTTGGCCTCTTCCGCTAATGATAGAAATCTTTCCCTCTCTTCTGATAACTTCTTGGCCTTATCAACAAGGCCTTTTAAATGATCTCTTCGCCTATATATTTCCTTGTTTACATGGCCACCATATCTCTCACCATCGGCAAAGAGGCTTTCTCTTGAAGTTTTTTCAATCCTTTCCCATTCCGGCCTGAAATCGGGTTCCGTTTTTATCTTTCTTGTAACAAGAGAAAGTTGGGTCCCTTCATTTGAGGACAGAGTACTGCGATCTATTTCATTGTCCACAGTAACTCCGCCGGAATCCACTCGAACTATCATAGTTCCGTCCTCATATGCGCCAGTCTCAAATTCAGTTCCTCTCACCCCAAGAACAGCAGTCGGTGTTTGGATCTCAACGGCCTTCATTTTCAAGACCTTTCTGCTCACCTTATTCCACATTCTCCCAAAGAACAATAGGACTGAGCTCTTCTTTTCTACAGGAGAGACAATAGTATTTAAGGCTATATGGGTATTAGAATGGATCTTGAGTAAACTTCCATCAACAAAGGTGATTGTTACCTTACCGTCCTCCCTTGTTCTTATATTATCTCCAAAGAAGACCGGCATATTTAGCTCGGCCTTTCTCCATACGGTCTCTTTCGCCCCCTTCACCTGTGCGTCTCCTGAAAGAAAGGTAATCTGACCCAATTGGTCTTGTTCTGCAAGGCACACCCGAGTGAGGGCAAGGGAAATAATAATGGAAGTCAAACCTATAGAAAATAATCTATTTTTCATGATTTCACCCCTTCTGTTCCTCTCTGTCCCCTCCTCCTTCTCCCTACATCTCCACAGGGTCTTCCTCTTGTTCATCGTCGGTTCATGCTAAGTATTGAGTATCATATCATGGAACGTCAGTCAATCTGCTCATCTAGCGTACTGATCGCTTACATTAAAGGATCAAGGTTTTTAGGAGAATTTCCTTAATGCCTAGTCTTCAAATTCTTTTTTTAGATACCCAGGGAGGGCAAAGGCTGCGCGGTGAATCCGCGGGTTATAATATCTGGCTTGAAAGTCCCTGCCGATCCGCCATAGGCGGGCTAATCCCTTCTCAGGATGTATCGTCTTTGAACAAAACGCAAAACTGTAAGGAACCAATGTATAGGAAGGGATAGGGGCGAGGTATACCCTGACAACAGGAAAGACCTCTTTAAGTCTATTGAAAACAGATATAACAAGATTGGTTTCGAAGGTTATATCCCCAACCTGGGCTGCTAATATCCCCTGTTCCGTCAAGGCATTAAGGCAATCCCTATAAAAGGACACAGTAAACAGCCCCTCACTTTGCTCAACCACCGGATCTGTTGAATCAATAATGATGATATCGAACTTCTCCTCAATCTCCCTTACATATTGAACGGCATCCATTATTAGGACATTCACCTTAGGATGGTCAAGGGCAAGACCTAAAGACGGAAAATATTTCTTCGACACTGCAATGACTTCCCCATCAATCTCCACTTGCTGAATCCTGTTGATCCCCTCATGCTTGAGCACTTCCCTGGCAGTGCCTCCATCTCCACCCCCTACTATAAGTACCTTTTGTGGGTCTGGGTGAGAGAATAGGGGAACATGTACAAGCATCTCATGGTAAACGAACTCGTCCCTTTCCGTGAGATTAATAACGCCATCAAGAACGAGCATCCTTCCAAAATCAAGGGATTCAACCACCTCAATCCTCTGGAAACTGGACTGACTTGAATGCAAGACGCCTTTGCACTCCAGGTAAACAAAGATATGGGGAGATATCTCGTATCGAAAGATATAGGGGAACATACTCCTATCCTGATGCTACCTTCCCGCTGGAGGCGGAGGAAGTAAACCCCTCTCTCACTGTCCCCCTGATTACTTCCTTACTCACCCATTTCGTGGGCTGCAGCCTTTCCTTGAGATATTCAAAGCCAACCCATGGATCCACCCGGGTACCGCATGTGAAGAGGTCTGCGGATGCATATCTAAACTCTGGCCATGTATGTATGGTAAGATGTGACTCGGCTATTACCACTACCCCAGTAACACCCTGAGGATTGAAATGGTGAAAAATGCTGCCGACAACAGTTGCCCCACTTCTCGAGGCTGCTTCCAGCATCAGGTCCCTTATAGCGGTCTCACTATCAAGATAGGTGCATTCACATTCAAAATATTCTGCCAAGATGTGCTTACCAAAAGGGGTTTCCATCATTGATAAGCTCCTTTCATGTTTAACAGAGATCTATCCCTTGCGCTACTATTACAGTCCCGCAGTAGGCGGGATAAGTTAAAGATATCCGAAAATACGGTTACTTAGTGCTTCGGTTCGCAAATACAGTGACCTATTTTAACGAGTTAGCTGCGAGCAATTGCTCACTCAGCACTAAGTCCTGAGGCCTTCGACTGAGACATCTCGACGAGCTCATGTCGAGTCGCTCCGCCGAAGTCTAAACAAGTTCGTAGTCGAACTTATGAATCGAAGGATTTAGGTAAGAGCCAAAAAGCAATAGATTGATAAAGGTGCCAATGTCTCCCCGCACAGCGGGGTTAGCACCTTAAAAAAGGTGGGTTAAGATGTGGGTTTATACCGGTGGCCTGGTGTCAAGGCCAATTCCTCCTTTTTTCGTGGATCTAATCTTTTTTGGTGGGTTAGCCTGATCTATATAACGCTAAGTTACTATTTTGTCAACACCTTAGTAAAAAATCCTCCATCTCCTTCACCTAAGATAAATGGGGTTAGAAAAGATCCATGGCCTCCAGCCAAATATACGTGATTTTCTTAATACCTCTACCCTATAAACGCCTCCTTCATCTATCCTGATAGTTAGTCCACTACCATATTCCCTCTTGAAAATGGAGCCATCTTTAATAATCCTTATTAGCCCATCTCTTGGGAGCCTGACTACCAATTCGCCTGGACTGAATTTACCTTCCTTTCCCATCCCAAGCATCTCCTTATTTCCTTCCCTGTTAAAGTAGAAGTTGAAGCCCCTTGCAGGTAAAAGGCCATCATGGGCTATAAAGCAATTACCTT
>CP070660.1:1284063-1288015 GCA_020355145.1 Deltaproteobacteria bacterium | reverse complement strand
GTCTGTAGCACTTCCTTTGCACCCTCGGAGAGAGAATCAACACGGGCCATGATGACATCCTGGATCGTAGAAGGTATGGCCATGTCCTGGATATCTTTTGTAAGATAATATCTATCCTCTCTTCTCTCGATAGCCTTAATATCTTTGAGGGATTTTACAAATTCCTCGATATAAAAAGGGACGCCTTCAGTCTTCTCTAGTATTAACTCCTCAAGGTCCGTCTCTATATCCTCTGTCCCCAAAAGATAGTTTACCATTACCAGACTTTCTCTATTAGAAAGACGGTTCAACGTCACCTGGCTATGATAAGACTTCCCACCCCATGTGTGTACAAACTTTGGTCTGAAGGTAAATATTAAAAAGATTCTTGCTCCTGATATGCTCTCTAAAAGATACTTCAATACCTCCTCGGAGGTTTTATCTATCCAGTGAAGATCCTCAAAAGTCAAAATACGTGGACGTATCTCCGAAGCCTTAAGAGGAATTTTTATCAGTGTCTCTATCATGCGATCTTTCTTACCCTCAGGACTCAAAGGTATCTGATCGATACCACTATCCTTAACTGATAACAGCTCCAGAAGATAGGGAAAGATAGAGGCTTCCTCCAAATCAAATTGTTTAAGACCCCTTTTGACCTTGTCCTTGACTCGGTGGTCCTCATCGTGATCCCTAATATCGAAGTTAGACTTATATATGTCAATGATTGGATGATATGCTACGCCCCTGCTGTAAGAGAGGCACTTTCCTTCTAAAAAAGTTACGTCTTCGTTCAAAACAGCCTTTCTAAACTCATACAACAATCTTGATTTTCCAACACCGGCTTCAGCCATTATGGAAAAGGCTTGTCCTCTTCCTCCCTTAACCCGCCCAAATGCATCAAGCAAAATTTCTAACTCTCGCTCTCTTCCTACAAAAGGAGTTAAGCCCCTCTCAGCACTAACATCAAATCGAGTTCTCCTGGTACTTGGGCCAATCACAGATTCCGGTGAAAACTGCCACCTGTTCCGGAAATAAATTTACCACTTAACACCCATCCAATTCCTTAACGATAGCCATACCAAAAGTGGCAGGTTTGCGTCAATTATTTGAGTACACTTTTCTTACTGATTCTCCTTTCAGTTCGATTCTATGAGCATTATGAATAATCCGATCACAGATAGCATCTGCTATAGTGGGATCACCGATAATTTCATGCCAACTGGCGATCGGCAATTGAGAAACAAAAACCGATGATTTGCGGCCATGTCGATCTTCAAGTATTTCCAATAGAGATAATCGACTCTGAGTATCCAGAGGCTCAAGGCCGAAATCATCCAGAATAATGACATCCATTTTCAGTATTTTTGTAAGCTCTTTGAGATAACTGCCATCGGCCCTGGATAATTTTAAATGGGCGAACAACTTTGATGAGGGATAATAAATGACCTTAAAGCCATACATGCAGGCCTGATGTCCTAATGCCGAGGCGATAAAGCTTTTTCCAGCTCCTGTGGGTCCTGTAACGATGCAGTCCTGATGAGATTCTATCCATTGACAGTTTGAAAGACGAAGTAAGTGGTTTTTATCAAGGCCTCTTTTTATTGTGAAATCAATTTCTTCAAAAGAAGCTTTATACCGAAATCTGGCTCCATTTAACAGACGGGTTAGTTTGCGATTATAACGGTCATCCCACTCAGCATCGACCAGGTGAGAGATAAGCTCATCAGCAGTAAAGTGAGTTTTGTTGCCTGCCTCCATGGTGCTTGTTAATGCCCTTGCCATACCATAGAGTTTCATCTGCCCAAGCTTCTTAACTGTTGCCTGATTATTATTCATATGGCTCTCCTTTATTTGTAGTATTCACTTCCTCTGAGATTTTCGTGAGATGAAATGTGGTGGTCTTTTGGTTCTGTGAAGATATCTTTTTCCAAACCCCTATCGAGTATATTTTTTATCCGTTTATAGGAATAAAAACCGAAATCAAGGGCCTTCTCACAAGCCTTGTCCAGCCTGTCAGGTTCATACTCTTTTACAAGGTTAAGGATGCCCATACAGGTTTTGAAGGCTTGCTCGGGGTGTTTTCGGCTCTTCAGAGCTATTTTTATTACCTTTTCCACATTATCCCCTATAGATCGAGCCCATCGAATAAAACGCTCAGGGCTCCATTGAGCGTAACTCCTGTGATTAGGCGGCATATGAGTATGGAGTGTTGTATATCCGTTTGGGGTATAGTCTCTACGATGTTGGACTATTCTTGTGTTGTCGTAATATATGGCTACATTCCTCTCATCATAGATGACCCGGACCCGCTTTCCTCTTAGCTGCCATGGTACGCTGTAATAATGCCGGTCCTCCCTCAGCTCAATATGGTAATTGAATTGGACAGTAAGTTCCCGGCAATGCTTGATGGCATATCTCTGTTTTGGAAGAGCTCTGAGTGCCCCTTTCTCGATCTTTTCAAAAAGGCCTCTTCTTGAAATCTTCAAACGCTGCAAAGGTATGTTGTTATGCTGCTCCAGTAAATCCCATATAGCCTCATTGAGTTCCTCTATGGAAAAGAATGTCCTGTCCCTTAGGGGAGCATATATCCTCTGATAGACAACTCTTACGGCGTTTTCCACGAGGGCTTTATCTTGGGGGCGACCAACGCGGGCTGGCAGGACAGCCGTTTGATAATGATCAGCAAAGTCCTCAAACATAAAATTGATTGTCGGTTCATATTTGTCACTATGGGCTACGCCGGATTTTAGGTTGTCCGGCACAATTGCCTGGGTGACCCCTCCGAAGTATAGGAAGGCGTTTTCGTTGGATTTGATCCAGTCTTCAGATCGCTGGCTGCTAGATGCCTCTACATAGGTCAATTGGCTGGCGCCAAGGATCGCCACAAAGACTTCTACCGGGAGGATCTCGCCAGTCTTTCGATCCACAATCGAAAGCTTATTACCTGCATAGTCAACAAACATCTTATCCCCCACTTTATGATCAATATGCATGGTGAGCTTAGAGGCATTGCGCCAAACCTGAAAATGATAACAGAACTGTGAATAACTATATCCTCCCGGATTCTCTTGTTGATACTCGTTCCATAATGTCATCAAGGTTACACCGGTTTTCTTGAGTTCCTGTATGTACCGGGGAAACTCCCCTATAAGCGTCTCATATTTAATAGATCTCTTAACCTTCCTCTTTTGGATCAGGTCCAGGAGTTGGCTGTCAGAAATCGTTTTAGCCTGTTCATAGGTAAGCCCACATGATCTGAAATCGCTGATGTATTGTGATACTACCGGTCGAGAAATATTGAGTGCTTTGGCTATCTTTCTTTCACTCAAATCACTGGTCTCCTTTAATCGTATAATATCCCGAATCTTTTTCATACTTGTCCTCTTTTGTGGCATTTGTGTCTCCTCTCTAAAATCTAAATTTACGAGGAGACATTAGTTCATTTTTAAAGAGGAAAAGGATGGGCTTGGATTGGTTTTAGGATTCCGGAAATGATACAAAAAGTGGTATACTTTTCCCCGGAATCAGTGGCAGCTTTAATCCGGAATCAGTGGCAGGTTTATTCCGGAATGGGTGGCAGGTTTGAGCCAGAATCTACAGTAAAACCTGAGTATAGAAAAAAAGGTATAGCAAAAGAACTAATAAATAGGTGTTTAGATGCACTTATGGGAATAGGAATATTGAAAACCCATATAGATGTATTCAAGCGTAATGATGATGCAAATAGCTATTGGGAAAAGAATGGATGGGTGTTGAGAGAGGATATCAATAGGTATTCATGTATCCGCTCAAATAACCCTAATGTGTAACTATGTTAACGAAATCTAAATAAAGCCGAACAAATCATTCAACAAGGACAAGCCACTCTATCGCCGAATCAACCTTTTAAGGTTCGCGATATTTAATCTTTCAAAAACCTTATAGTGGCAAGCACCGCTTGCCTGTTAATTCACCGTTAGCTCATTGGTCTGAG
>CP070660.1:1279540-1283963 GCA_020355145.1 Deltaproteobacteria bacterium | reverse complement strand
CATGAGCTTAGAAGAAGCAATCATAAAACGTATACAAGGATTATGGGAATTTGAACAGGCTGAAGTCCTTAATTTTATTGAATGTCTTAGGAAAAAAGCCCAAAAGAAGGAGGAAAAAGATTGACCAAATTTTTCCCTATCTTCTGCAATGCGTGGGATGGAAGATGAGCCGACCCCATATTGACTTAAGAATCTAAAGGAAACATTCTCATGCTTGCCAAAGGCCAGGTTGTCCTTATCAGATTTCCTCTTTTAAAAGGTGTAGGGAGCTAGAGATATGATACAGAAGGTTGTGACCAAACGCAGCTTGCGAGATTCTTCGCTCAAGAACCATGACTTGGCCTACTGGCTGAGCAAAACACCCGAGGAGCGAGTAGCAACCGTAGACTTTTTGCGAAGGCAACATTATGGAAGTTCAGCCAGACTTCAGAGATCTGCTCGCGTTGTTCAACGCTCACAAGGTTGAGTACATGATCGTGGGCGGCTATGAGCTCGGCTTTCACGGGGCACCACGTCTCACCGGTGATTTAGATATTCTCGTTAAACCTGATCCCGAAAACGCCAGGCGTACCTTGGAGGCCCTTGACGAGTTCGGTTTCGAATCTATCGGCCTGACCAAGAGGGATTTTCAGAGCCCGGACAAGGTTGTCCAACTTGGCGTTCCCCCAGTCCGCATTGATATCATGACATCTCTCACGGGCGTCTCGTGGGAAGAGGCATTTTTAGGCAGGAAAGCAGGCAAATACGGGGATATTCAAGTTCACTATATCGGGCGTGACCAGTTCGTTGCGAACAAGCGTGCAATGGGAAGAAAGAGGAACCTAGCTGACTTAGAAGCCCTTGGGTAACAGTGATGCCCAGACAGGCATTGTATTGGCCTTTAAGAGGGTCTGTTAGTCCAGAGGAGGACTGTATTGGGATATATCTGATGTCTTCTCCAGCACGAGGGCCGTTTGGAGGAGGGTTGATTCGTCAAAGTAATTGCCGAGCATCTGGACCCCAATAGGTAGACCCCTGCTGCTCATCCCATAAGGGATGGACATGCATGGGATGCCTGCCAGATTTGGTGATAAGGTGAAGATATCGCTCAGGTACATGGTTAGGGGATCATCTATTTTTTCACCTATCTTGAAGGCAGGGGTAGGGGCAACAGGGGTAATTATTACATGACATTTGCTGAAGGCCTCTTTAAAGTCGTTTATTATAAGGGTACGTACCTGTGAGGCCTTTTTAAAGAATTCATCATAGTAACCCTTTGACAGGGCATAAGTCCCCAGCATGATCCTCCTGATTACCTCAGGGCCAAACCCCTGCGCCCTGGTCATCGTGTACATGGATTCAAGGTCATCTGTATCCTTGGATCTAAAACCGTACCTGACCCCATCATATCTGGCAAGATTGGAACTTGCCTCTGAAGGGGCAATTATGTAATAGGTAGCAACTGCGTACTCGGTGTGTGGGAGTGAGATATCGATTATTTCAGCCCCTTGAGAGCCAAGGGTTGAAAGGGCATTATTAACAGTCTTAATTACCTCTTTATCCGTTCCCTCTATAAAGTATTCCTTAGGCTTGCCTACCTTTAGTCCTTTTATATCCTTGTCTGGATTGGCCTTGTAATCGGGCACACTCTTGTTTACCGATGTTGAGTCTTTTTCGTCAAAGCCACATATTGCCTGAAGTAGAGTGGCACAGTCTCTAACATCCTTTGTTATAGGCCCTATTTGATCGAGGGAGGAGGCAAAGGCAACCAGGCCAAAGCGAGAGACCCGGCCGTAGGTTGGTTTAAGACCTACCACACCACAATGGGATGCTGGTTGCCGGATTGAGCCCCCTGTATCAGAGCCAAGGGCAGCTGTACAGAGGTGGGCTGTAACTGCTGTGGCTGATCCACCGCTGCTACCTCCAGCTACATAATCCCTGTTCCAGGGATTCCTGGTAGGTCCAATAAAGGAGTTTTCAGTGGAGGAGCCCATTGCGAATTCGTCCATATTAGTCTTTCCCAAGAATATCGCCCCTTCCCTTCTTAGTCTCTTAATAACAGTGGCATCGTAAGGAGGAATATGATCCTTAAGTATCCTTGATCCGCAGGTTGTGGGAGTGTTTAGTATTGAGATGTTATCCTTTACTGCAATAGGGATACCTGTCAAAGGACCGATTTCTCCCCTTTCTATTCTTTGATCTGCTTGTCTGGCCTGTTTTCGAGCCCCTTCAGGGGTAGTGGTGATATAGGCGTGTAAGCTATCGTCAAGCTGGTCAATCCGCTTTAATAATGATTCAGTGATATCAAGGGATGAGATTCCTCTCTTTTTCAGTTGTTTGTGTAGTTGAGAGATCGTATATTCAAATAGTTCCACCTTAGATTACCTTTGGCACCAGGAAGAAATCCCTATCCCTTTGGGGTGCGTTTTCCATTGCCTCTTTCTTTCCTAGAGACCCCTCTACAATATCCTCCCTAAGGGCATTTGTTATATGGAGGACGTGGGAGGTTGGTGGCATGCCCTCGGTGTCTACCTCGTTAAGCCTTTCCATATAATCGAGTATATTATTTAACTGCTTGGTAAATAGGAGGAGTTCATCTTGGGTAAGCCTTAATCTGGCAAGCCCTGCTATGTATTCTACTTCTTGGAGGGGTATCTTCATTTATTTAAGTGAGCTAAAGCGCCTAAGATAAAATTCCTTGACATCGGGATTTTACCTCAGGTCTAAGGACTTTTTTTCAAAAGTCAAGGGATTTTTATCCCGAGCTAGGCTCCTTAGACCCCAGGCCTGACCTTGACTGCCCATAGGATCTTTGGTATTCAGGTATTCAACGATAAAGAGATGGGGAAAGGATGCTTTTAGGCGATATACTAGCGGGGAATGCCAGGATGTATGGAGACGAGGTCGCCCTTATTGAGAGGGATCCTGTCAAAAATAGAAGGAGAGAGATAACATGGAAGGCGTTTGATGATCAGGCCAACAGGTTTGCCAATGCCCTGATAGCCAAGGGCATAAACAAGGGTGATAAGGTTATTCATCTAATGATGAACTGTATTGAGTGGCTACCTGCCTACTTTGGGATCTTGAGGACAGGGGCTTGGGCAGTTCCATTGAATTTTAGGTTTTCCGCACAGGAGATAAAGCTATGTGCTGCAATTGCAGAGGGTAAGGCATTGATTTTCGGAGAGGAATTCATAGAGAGGGTAGACGAGATAAAGGGAGATCTTGCTACAATAAGGGATTATATCCTTATAGGCCCGGATGCTATCAGGCCTGATTATGCAGAAGGATATGAGGATATCTTGGAGAGGGACTCTCCTATAAATCCTGATATTGAAATCGGGATTGAAGATGAGGCAGGTCTTTATTTTACCTCAGGGACCACTGGCACACCAAAGCCTATCCTTTTGACGCACAGAAACCTTGAGGCTGCCTGTATAGTTGAAAATCGCCATCACAATCAAACACATGGGGATAATTTCCTGTGTATCCCTCCCCTCTATCATACTGGTGCTAAGATGCATTGGTTTGGTAATCTTATAGTTGGGGCCAAGGCTGTTATCCTTAAAGGGATAAGGCCTGAATGGATCTTAGAGGCCATATCAGAAGAGAGGGTGACTATAGTCTGGCTGCTGGTCCCTTGGGCCCAGGATATCCTTTTGGCAATAGAAAATGGAGATGTAGAGCTTGGTAATTATACATTGGATCAATGGAGATTGATGCACATTGGTGCACAGCCTGTACCTCCAAGCCTGATAAGGAGTTGGAAAAAGGTATTTCCTCATCATGACTATGATACTAACTATGGCTTAAGTGAGACAACTGGACCGGGATGCGTCCATCTTGGAATAGAAAATATCCACAAGGTTGGGGCCATAGGGATACCGGGTTTTGATTGGGAATGTCAGATAATAGATGAAAACAGGAACCCCCTCCCTCAGGGGCAAACTGGTGAGCTTATGGTAAAGGGGCCAGGAGTGATGAAGGGATATTACAAGAACCCTGAGGCAACAGGTAGTACCCTTTTTAAGGGTTGGCTTTTAACGGGTGACATGGCCAGAATGGATGATGATGGGTTTATATGGCTGGTGGACAGAAAAAAGGATATTATCATCACAGGGGGAGAAAATATCTACCCAGTTGAGATCGAGGATTTTCTTGCAGCTAATGACAAGATCCAGGATGCGGCTGTTATTGGTATACCCGATGAGAGGCTTGGTGAGATTCCAGTGGCCATCATTAAAGTAAAGCCAGGAAAGGCGATGACTGAGGATGAGGTAAACGAATTTTGTCAACAACTGCCACGGTATAAGAGGCCTCGAAGGATATTCTTTGGTGATGTACCCAGGAACCCAACGGGCAAGATAGAGAAGCCAAAGCTACGGGAGATCTATGGAGGAAGAAGGGAGAGCTTTAGGATTAAATAGGCTAAGCGTTCACTACT
>CP070660.1:1275007-1279440 GCA_020355145.1 Deltaproteobacteria bacterium | reverse complement strand
GGGAGCACTAAGTTCGATCCGCAAGGTCATCAAATCACCTATAGCGATGATCCCCAGAAAGGCGCACTGACTCCCTGGGCCCCGTGGTTGGAGGGGAAGCGGGCAGCGGTTTTCCCACCGAAGTTAGCCACAACAGCCGTAAAACTTCCACCATGGATGGAGTGAGCCCTGTTAGCACACGGGGCATTATACTCCGTGTTCACCCCGTTAAATAAGTGCTTTAAATCTGACCTGTCTTTTTAGCGAACATATTTAACGGGGCAAGCGAGGCATTCTAACAGGGTAAATCACATAGAAGAGCCGGCATGTGATGGGCGTATTAATTTATGGGATAATAAACAGTATCGTATTCGCCTTAATAGCGATCGGATTCGCGTTGGTCTATGGGATCAGCCGGCAACCTAATTTTGCCCATGGGGCCCTCTACATATTGGCTGGTTTTTTGACCTGGGCCTTCCTTCTGAAATTGGGCCTCAATTATGCGACAAGCATAATCCTCTCGCTCATTATTATCGCCGGTATCGGAGCAGCTGTATATCGATTTCTCCTAATACGTATAAGGGGAATGGAGGCCTCAGAGATTATCGCCTCCTTAGCTATCGGGTTCGCAATAATGGAAGGCCTGCGTTTTGCCGGCTTCCGTGGTAAGACTTACACGCTCCCAGCATTCCTCGAGGGCACAATCACAATAGCCAATGTACCGGTAGATCTTCAGCGACTCATCATCATAGGGGTAGGTGTTTTACTAATTGTAGTTTTATGGCTTTTCACACACTATACAAAGGTCGGCTTAGCCTTTAGGGCCATAGCTCAGGATGAGCGTGCCGCCTTAATGCTCGGCATAGATTCTGACTTCACTGCGCTTATAGCCCTGACATTGGGATCAGCATTAGCTGGATTAGCTGCCATAACTATACTCCCTCTGGGCAATATAACAGTGGAGACAGGCTATGATATTCTAATTAATGCGATCGCGGTATGCATTATCGGAGGGCTTGGCAGTTGGGGCGGCGCGGTGCTCGCCTCTTTCATACTGGGCTTTGCTCAAATGCTTACAGTCTATTTTGTTGGAGCACAGTGGCAGATGGTCGTGGCCTTGTTAGCAATCATTATCATTCTTATAGCAAGGCCTTCAGGGCTCTTGGCGAGACAAAAGGAACTAGAGGAGAGGGTATAAGTGATCCCCGAGGCTGGAGATAGAGAAAGGCGTAAGGAAAGGCTGGATAGAGGACTAAAGGTGAGAACAGAGGGAATTTATGCGCTGTCATCGTGGAAGGAAATCTCTTATCTTCTCGCGCCAAGGCTGACACTCATTCTGGGATTGCTTGTTATGCCCTTGTTTATGCCGAATCTGTACTGGCAGAGGGTTATCTGCATTACGGGCATCTTCGGGTTGCTTGCCCTGGCCTTTGACTTCCTGGCAAACTATGTTGGTCTTATTTGCTTAGGCGGGGCCTTCTTCATCGGGATCGGCGGATATATAGCTGGGATTCTAAACTCAACCTTTAGCTTGCCCATATTGGTAACTATTCCCGCCGCTACCTTTGGCGGGGCAGTGCTCAGCACAGTGCTTCTATCCCCCTGTTTCCCTCTACGGGGTATCTATTTCGCTATAGTAACCCTCATGTACCCCCTGGCCTTATCTAGAATCATTGAGGCATTGGATATCTTCGGAGGTACTGAAGGCATGGCAGGCCTTGATACCATGCCAAACATGTGGTCTGCCTTGTATTCTGTCATCCCAGTGCTCCTTGTGTCACTCTTTGCACTAAGAAGACTGGTGAATGAAGACATCGGGCTCGTATTCCGAGGTGTAAGGGATAATGACCAAGCCGTTAAGGCCTCTGGGATAAGTATAACTAGATATAAGGCTTACGGGACATTTATCGCCTCAGGTATTGGATGCTTCGCTGGGGCTTATCTGGTTCATCTCTATGGGTGGGCAGGGATCTCACTGTTTGCCCTCGATTTCTCAATATTGCCTATCGCTGCAAGTGTAATAGGTGGAATGGGTACCCTTGTTGGTCCCGTGCTGGGGGCCTTTATCCTAACCCCCCTAACTGAACTCCTCCGTGCGTTTGGCACCCTCAGGATAGTCCTCTATTCCCTGCTACTAGCTGGATTCATTGTGTTTAACCCAGAGGGGCTGATGACTTATGTACAGAGGAAATACCATCAGTTTGAGCACTGGGTAGAGGTATAAATTTCTATCCTCTAGCCAGTGGCCTCCTTCTCTTTAGCTAACCGTCTTCGTTCCTCCTCTCTTATCTCACGTCTCAAGAGCTTACCGACCTTAGACTTAGGGAGCATGTCCCTGAATTCTATATATTGAGGGACCTTATAAGGAGCAAGTCTATCCCTGCACCATCTAATCAAGTCTGATGAACCGACACCTCTGACATCCTCTTTGAGCACTACTATAGCCTTAATGCGCTCACCCACCTTAGGGTCAGGTACCCCTACAGTGCATGCCCCGATTACTGCTGGATGATCTTGCAATGCTGCCTCAATCTCTGATGCAGATATCCTGTAGCCCTTAAACTTTATTACGTCTGCGCTTCTATCCACATAGTATATTTGCCCTTCCTCATCCATTCTGACGTAATCCTGGGTCCTGTACCATTTCTTGCCATCGGTTTCCACGAAACAAGCAGCCGTTTCTTCTGGCTTATTCCAGTAACCCTTCATTTGAAAATCAGAGGTAACCAATAACTCACCTGGCCTGTCCAACGGTACTGGCTCTATAGTGTCAGGGTATACAATCTTAAGTTCCTTAGAGGGAATCGAAAATCCCAATGCACCTGGCACAGGATCTCTGTCCCATGGGCTGAGGATAGTTAGACCCTGCTCTGTAGATCCATAGTCCTGGCGCATTGGCACCCCGCATAGCTCTCTCCAGCGATTAAACACCTCCAATGGAAGGACATCGCCGCCACAGGTACAATATCGCAAAGAGCTTAAATCATACAGGCCCAATCGATCATTCTCTAAGATCATGCGGTAAAGCATAGGTACTCCAACAAATAAGGTTATCTTGTATCTCTGTACCCCCTCTAATACCGCGTCAATCTGTGGAACAGGCATTAGTAACGTAAGATTTCCTCGGGCTAATCCCAAGGCCATAATTGCTTGCTGTGACATCACATGGAAAAGTGGATTCACTATAATTAGTCTATCCTCGCCCTCCCTAACATATCCTTCAGTTGCCCTATGATACCCATCGATGGCGGAGACCATGGCTGCATGTGTGTTTGGTACTCCCTTGGGGAAGCCGGTTGTCCCACCTGTATACAGGATGTAGGCAAGATGTTCTCTTGGGTTTATTTCTACCTTTGGTGGCTGTGGTGGATATCTTCGTATCAGGCCTTTGAAGGGATAAATCCCTTTATCCTGGTCAACCGTACCGTGTGGAACCTTGTCAAAAAGGGTACCAATGGCCTTCTTCCACCAGGGGAGAATGTCTACTAAGTTTACGACTATGACTCTCTTCAGGGAAGTCTTAGGAAAGACCTCTCTTACATAGCCAAAATTTGTGTCCTGACAAACTATGGTATCAGCACCGGAATCGTTGATCATGTATGCAAGCTCGTGGGGGGTGTAAATCGGAGAAACTGGCACTGGTATGGCCCCGATCCTTTGAGCTGCAAAATAGGCGATTAGGAACTGAGGGCAGTTTGGGATGTAAAGCATGACCCTAGCGTCATCCTTTACCCCTAAATCATATAAGCCGGTGGCAAATCTTTCAATCAGCTCCTTAAGCTCATTGTAAGAAAAGCTTTCACCTAGATAGATTAAGGCTGGATTTTCGGGCCATCTCTCACACGCCCGTTCAAACCTGGCGCTTACAAGCTCGTCCATCTTCCTTGCCCTGCCTATTCCACCAAAGCGCACATATTGGGTCCCCTATCTCTACTTTTCTTGTTTTATCTTTTCCATTCTTATGAAGAACATGAGCAGCGAGGGTATGATAAAGATCACGAACATAGAGGATATGGCAAGCCCGCCGAGGATAACACTACCAAGTCCCCTGTAAATCTCCGAACCACTTCCCGGCAAAACAACGAGGGGGAGCATACCAAACATACTGGTAATAGTGCTCATATATATTGGCCTAAGCCTTACCCTCGTTGATTCAAGTACGGCATCACGGTAACCCATACCGTGGTGCCTGATATTGTTGAGGGCCTGATAAACAATCAATATCGCGTTGTTTACGACCACTCCGATAAGTATAACAAAGCCCAGCATGGTCAATACATCAAGGGGTTGAGGATGGATGAATATGTTCAGGAGTTTTAGACCAAGAAAGCCCCCCGCTGCTGCCAGGGGAAGGGTAAATAATACGACAAGGGGATAGATGAAATTACCGAACAACCCGGACATCAGAAGATAGATAATCACCGCGGCCAGGATGAAATTCCACTGAAGTGCCT
>CP070660.1:1271421-1274907 GCA_020355145.1 Deltaproteobacteria bacterium | reverse complement strand
TCTCTGCACCTGACAGGCTTTTCTCCTTTCCTATCGAGAAGATTCCATTTATGGCTCCTCCCTACGGTATACCCGTGCTAACTCTAATAATGGGGGCATCCATGTTTCTCCAGCAAAAAATGACACCAACTACAGGGGACCCAGCCCAGGCCAAGATGATGATGCTTTTGCCAATTGTATTTACATTCCTATTTATTAATTTTCCCTCTGGCTTGGTACTTTACTGGTTGGTAAACAATATACTATCGATAGCTCAACAATATAGGATTAACAGGCAATCAAGTTAATGTTAGGAGGAAATTTTATGTCATCTATAGAAATAGAGGCCAAAACAACACAAGAGGCTATTGAAAAGGCCTGTAAACATTTTCATTTGAGTGAGGAGGAACTTGATATAGAGGTCTTAGAGGATAGATCTACTGGAATCTTTGGTATAGTTGGAAACAAGAAGGCTAAAATCAGGGTAACACCCAGAAAGGGTGGTAGCATGGCGGTTGCCCAAGAAACCCTAAAAAAGATAATCTCACTAATATCTGCAGATACAAGAATATCTGCAGAGAAAAAAGGTGAGGATATTATCCTAAATATTGAGGGAAATAATACTGGAATCCTAATAGGCCATAAGGGTAAGACCTTGGAGGCCTTAGAATTTATTGTCAATAAGGCAGTGAATAAGGCATCTGAACAAAAGGTGAGGGTGATCGTTGACTCCGAGAATTACCGGAAGAGAAGGGAGGAATCCTTAAAGACACTGGCATTTAAAATGGGTGAAAAGGCCAAAAAGACAAAAAAAACGGTCACCATAGATCCAATAAGTCCACGCGACAGAAGGATAGTACATCTTGCACTCAAAGGAGATCACCAGATTTCGACAAAAAGCGAGGGCGAAGGCCTCTTTAAAAGGATCTTTATTATTCCAAACAAAGAAAAGATTGATGAAAGATAGAATGGTGGGCTGCAACTTCATTTTTCTATTATGGATTATAACGAGGAGACCATTGCTGCTATAGCCACACCAATAGGGATAGGTGGCATAGGAATAATTAAGATCAGCGGATGTAATGCCAAAAATATTGCCCTAAAAATTTTCAGATCAAGGCAGCCCATCAAATCATTTGATAGTTTTCGCCTTTGCCTAGGCCATATTATCGATCCAAAATCAAACCTCCCCCTTGATGAAGTTCTACTATCCATAATGCACGGCCCCTTCTCTTATACCAGGGAAGATGTGGTTGAGATTAATTCCCACAGCGGCTATACAATCCTGTCACGGATACTTCAAATAATCCTTCAAGCAGGTGCCAGATTAGCTAAGCCCGGGGAATTTACCCTTAGGGCCTTCCTGAATGGCAGGATTGATTTAACCCAGGCTGAGGCAATCATAGACCTAATAAATGCCAAAGGTGATATGTCAGTGCGGTTGGCAGCCGATCAGCTGGCTGGAGGGCTTGGGACACGAATTAGGGAAATCAGAGGGGCAATTGTTGAAATCCTTGCCAGAATAGATGCCTCGATAGATTTTCCTGATGAAGAATCTATTACAATAACGAGATCATACACAGCGGATCATATAAGAAAAAAGATATTAAAACCAATTAAGGAGTTTATAGCTGCTTACACCCAAAGAAAGATATGGCATGAGGGGTTAGCTGTAGTGATAGTGGGGCGAGTTAATGTTGGCAAATCAAGCATCCTAAACAGGCTCTTACAACAAGAGAGGGCTATTGTTACAGCTATCCCTGGCACAACTCGAGATATTCTTGAATGTATGGTTAATGTCGAGGGGCTTCCCTTGAGGCTGATAGATACAGCTGGTATACGAAAGGTCAAAGGAAAGGTTGAGCAAAAAGGGGTGGATTTAACTAGAACCCAACTTACCTTAGCCGATTTAACCCTCTTGGTTATTGACCGGAGTAGACCCCTAAATCAACACGATTTAGACCTATTAAAGGAAATCGATAAAGAGACTACCATAGTGGTTATAAATAAGATTGACCTTCCGGCAAGATTAAGTGAGAAAAAGATCAACTATACATTCAAACACCTTCCGAGGGTTAATGTCTCAGCCCTTACAGGAGAAGAATTCAAAGAACTCAATAAGGCAATTTTTACTAAGGTTATGGATAAAAAAATAGATATATCTGCAGCACCTATTATTCCTAATCTAAGACATAAAATGGCACTAACTAAGGCCGCTGAATCTCTGGAAAATGCCTCGAGAAACCTGATAAATGGCTTTCCATTGGAAACGGTGGCAGCAGATCTTTCTTGGGCAAAGGATGCCGTTGATGAAATAACAGGAAACAAGACAAATGAAGACATCCTCGACAACATCTTCAGTAGATTTTGTATTGGTAAATAGAGACAATTTAGATTGGCAGTGCTTAATAAATCTATTGTAAATAAGTGTCCAATGTTCTATACTTTACGATAGAAAAGATTCATTGGCCCTATCTCTGTAAGCTATCATAATTTCTACGGTTTTGGGGACCTTAGGCCCTGGGGTATTAAAGGGGAAAGAAATATGGATTTTGAATTGTCCGAGGAACTTCAGATGCTTAAAAAAACCGTGCGTGACTTTGTAGACGAGAAGATTGCTCCATTTGCGGACGAATGGGAGAAAAATCACTACTTCCCATATGAAGAGGCTATTAAACCCATGGCTGAGCTAGGTTTTTTCGGCACGGTTATCCCTGAGGAATACGGGGGAAACGGCATGGGTTGGCTGGCAGCCATTATACTGACCGAGGAAATAGCCCGTGGATGCAGTGCACTAAGGGTTCAGATTAATATGCAGACAACGGGGAATGCATTCACCATCTACCACTATGGTGGTGAGGAATTAAAAAGGAGATATATCCCTAAGCTGGTGAGTGCCGAGTATGTGGGGGCATTCGCAATGACCGAGCCCAACGCTGGATCTGATGTCCTATCACTTAACTCAACAGCTGAGGACAAGGGAGACCATTGGCTCCTAAACGGGACCAAGACCTGGATCTCTAATGCCAGTGTTGCTGATGCAGTCATCTACTACGCATATACGGATCGCTCCAAGGGAAGCAAGGGGCTTTCAGCCTTTGTGGTAGAGCCTAAGAACTTCACTGGTGTTACCACAACGGAGTTGGATAAGACAGGTACACACGCCACGCCAACCGGTGAAATCATCTTAGATAACACCAGGGTTCCCAAGGAAAACATTATTGGCAAGCCAGGAGATGGCGTGAAGATCCTTTTCGCCTCCCTTGGGAATTCCCGTCTTTCTTGCGCGGCTGGAGGTGTTGGTCTGGCGCAGGCCTGTCTGGATGTTGTAACCAAATATGCCATGGAACGGCATCAATTTGGACAACCGATCGGGGCCTTCCAGATGAACCAAGACATGATTGCACAGATGGTTGCCGAGATTGAGGCTGCTAGATTGTCCTGTTATAAGGCAGCATGGCAGAAAGACCAAGGGGTGTTGGGTAACAATATGGAGGTTGCTCAGGC
>CP070660.1:1259019-1271321 GCA_020355145.1 Deltaproteobacteria bacterium | reverse complement strand
GTACTTGTGCTCTTATGGAAAGGTTTTTGGTTTAGAACATTGGAATTTTGGTCATTCGGATTTGTTTAGGATTTCGTGCTTCGGATTTCGAATTTAAAAGTCTCATTAAAATCGGGGTTTTATTTCTCCGCAAGAACTTGATATAAATGTTAAGATCTTAGCTTATATAGACATCTAGTGAACCCTTGCATAACTTAGTCCACTTTTCCACTTATACCTATAAACTGTTAATATCAGGAAATCAAGGCTAACCTCAGGGTATTCAAGGCTATTGTGGCGGCCCTGCCCTGAAGGGTGGGGATATCGCCACCCATTTTCCAGTCATAGCTTCTACTGACATCTTCACCGGAAACTACTACCTGGGCATCTACCTCATAACCCCTTTCAGTTGCCTTTAATGTCCCTATGAGGGCCAAGCCAATTGAACTATTCCCCTTATCCCTTATTCTCTTGGCTAGGGTCTCGGCTATCTCCTTATTAATAGTAGGGGTTTTTCTGTCTAAAAAGGGGGGAATCCTTTCTCTTTTTCCTATCACAATACCTTCTTTGAGCGGGGATAATGGTGACCTTTGCAGCCTTGCTGTTAATTGCCCTCCTGAAAAGTTCTCTATAACACTTAAGGTATCCCCCCTTTTATTTAGAAGGTTTGTGACTACCATATCGAGGGTGTCATCATTAGTACCATATATGTTGATCCCGAGGCGTGATCTGATCTCTTGCTCGATTGGCCGGATAAGATCCTCGGCCTTCTTTGCATTTTTTGCATAGGCCGTTATTGTGATACTTATATCACCTGGTGAGGCCATAATACCGACACTGGGATTGGTGTTAGGGGTAATAAGGTCTTTTATCCGACTATCTACCTTGCTTTCACCTATACCGGTTACCTTCAGGACCCTGGAGGTAATCAATTCCCCATCAAGGTGGAAATGTCTCTTCAGGTAAGGTATTACCTGATTGTTTAAGAGGTATTTGAGCTCTTTTGGTACGCCGGGAAGGGCAACAATTAAACTTGATCCTTTCTGGATGATAAATCCCGGAGCTGTTCCTATCTCGTTAGGGATTGAGATGGCCCCATCAGGTATAAAGGCCTGTTTCTTGTTGTTTTCCGGCATCCTGTAACCAAGGCGGGTGAAAATTGACTCGATCTGTTCCATCAATTCCTCTTTGAAAATAAGTTGGGCACCTACCAGATCAGCTACTACCTCCCTTGTCAGGTCATCCTCTGTGGGCCCAATGCCACCTGTAGTTATGACGAGATCTGCTCTCTTCAGTGCCTGAGAAAGAACATCTCTTATTTGGGGATAGTCGTCTCCTACGGTAGTGTGAAAGGTTATATTGATTCCGATAAGATTGAGCTTGCGAGCGAGATAGGATGCGTTGGTGTCAATTATCTGGCCAAGTAAAAGTTCGTTTCCGATAGTTACTATTTCACAATTCATGGTAATATTCTATAATCTATTTGTCCTGGATCTTACTACTTTCCATTCAGCAATTCAAGTGGAGGCAGGGGAAGAAATTTTCTTGACAAAAAAAAGTGCTGGATATAAAAGCAAATCTTAATTATTTAAAGAAATCTATAATCCTTGGTTGTTCATTTTAGGCTCTAGGCTTAAATGAAGATCGATTTGACAAATATCCCTTCAGAGGGTAAAAAGGCAGACTTTAGGCTTACACCAGATTGGTGGAGGCCTGATCCTGATGAGGATCGGATAGTCGGGCTTGAAGGCCCTCTTTCTGCCTGGATTAAAATATATCCAGCTGGCAAAAAGATTGTAGTTGAGGGTTTTTTATCTACTAGGCTGCTTTTGAGATGTGACAGATGTCTTGAGCCTTATAGCTGGGATTTATCGACGGATTTTAGGATATATCTGTCAATTTCACCATTTAAAGGAGAGTTGGAGGTTGAACTATCAGAGGATGATCTTGATCTCGATTTCATTGATGGTAATCTTTTAGACCCTGATCAGATAATAAAAGAGCAAATTATTCTTAATGTGCCCGTGAAGACCCTTTGCACTAGAGAGTGTAAAGGACTTTGCCCTATATGTGGGTGTAATTTGAATATGACAAGGTGTTCATGTTCATTAAGAGATAAAAAATCTTTTCACTAACCAGTAACGAGCAACCAGTAACGAGCTACGAGTATTATGCCTGTACCTAAGAAGAAAAAATCAAGATCAAGGAGGGACATGAGGAGATCCCATCACCACATAAAGATGCCCACTATCTCATTTTGTCCACAATGTCACGAACCCGTCCTTCCCCATCGAGTATGCATGAGTTGCGGGACCTATAAGGGTAAGACAGTAACCAAAAAAGAAGAGGGTTGATTTGAATATAGCTGTAGACGCAATGGGTGGAGACCATGCCCCCGGGGTGATCGTTCAAGGTGCCCTTTGGGCACAGCCTGAATTGGGGGTGGATATCACATTAGTAGGAGATCAAGACCTCATTCGTAGAGAGCTAAGTAGAGGGGGAGGTATAGGTAACGGCATCCAGATTCATCATTGCTCTCAGATGGTAGCTATGGATGAATCACCCATGAAGGTTCTGCGAAAGAAGAAGGATGCCTCTATTATGGTGGCCTTTGATCTTGCAAAAAGAGGCAAGGCTGAGGCAGTTGTCAGTGCTGGAAATTCCGGGGCAACCATAGGGGCTGCTGTTCTTACTGTTGGAAGGATAAAGGGTGTGGAAAGGCCGGCCTTGGCCGTGATCTTTCCTGGTGCGAAGGGAAATGTCGTATTGATTGATGTTGGAGCTAATGTTGACACCAAACCCAGGCAACTCTTTGAATTCGGGATTATGGGTGATATTTTTACTCACTCACTCCTTAATATTGATAATCCAAGGGTTGGTATATTGAATATCGGGCAAGAGGGAGGTAAGGGTAATGAGCAGGTTAGAATAGCCCACGATCTGTTTAAAAAGGGACCATTTAATTTTATCGGGAACGTTGAAGGAAGGGATATCTTTTCTGGAGACGTACAGGTAATTGTTAGCGATGGATTTGTAGGTAATGTAGCAGTTAAATTGACTGAGGGAATGGCAGAGACTATGGGGATCATGTTCGAGAGAGAGATGTCCAAGGGTCTAATTTCTAGGTTTGGTTTCTGGCTTATCAGAAGGGCGTTTGAAAAATTTAAAAGCAATATTGATTATGCAGAATGTGGTGGAGCCCTTCTTTTGGGGGTTAAGGGTGTTGGCGTTATATGTCATGGCATCTCTTCCCCTAAGGCTATAAAGAATGCGATTAGAACAGCTAGGGATTTTGTCATTAAGGGTGTTCAAGATCGGCTGGAGGAAGGGCTGGCTAAATTTCAATCAAAGGCCTTTAACGAGACTGATGCCATGTAAATAAAAGAGGGATAAGATTGCCTGAATCAAAGAGGATAGTGGTAATAACTGGTGGTTCCACGGGAATTGGTCGGGCGATTTGCCTCAGGTTTGCCAGGGAGGGCGCTGGGATTATATTTGTTCACTATGACCCTGATGAGCTTAAGGCAAATGAGACATTAGAGCTTCTTGATAAAATGGATGTTAAGGCAAGGGCAAAGAAGCTCGATGTTTCCTCATTTGGCGCTGTTGGGGAGTTTTTCCAGGAGGTATTAAGGGAGTTTCAAAGGGTGGATGTATTGGTTAATAATGCCGGGATAATAAGGGACGCATTTCTGATGAGGATGTCTGAAGATCAGTGGGACCAGGCCCTGCTGGTTAATCTTAAGGGCGTCTTTAATTGTACTAAGGCAGTAATCAGGTCGATGATAAAAGAGAGGAGTGGAAGGATTATAAATATCTCATCTGTAGTTGGACAGATAGGAAATGTTGGGCAGTACAACTATGCAGCCTCCAAGGCGGGAATAATTGGTTTTACTAAGAGTGTTGCAAGGGAATTGGCTACCAGAGGTATTACAGTTAATGCAGTAGCACCAGGTTTTATTAATACAGAGATGACAGAAAGACTTCCTGATAAGGTAAAGGAGACCTTTTTGGCCCAGATTCCCATGGGTAGGATTGGCGAACCTGATGAGGTGGCCGAAACGGTCTATTGGTTGGCTTCGGCTAGTGCAAATTATATTACAGGACAGGTTATTCATGTAAATGGTGGGCTTTATACGTAAGGTCATTTAACAAACAATTTATGGAGGTGAATAGGAATGTCCGTTGAGGAGAAGGTGAAAAAGATCATCTGTGAGCAGCTGGAGGTTAATGAGGAAGATGTGGTTCCTGGGGCGTCATTCGTGGATGATTTGGGTGCAGACTCCCTAGATCAGGTAGAATTGATTATGTCCATGGAAGAGGAATTTGGTATCTCTATTTCTGACGAGGAGGCCGAAAAGATCCTTACTGTTCGGGACGCTATTGAATATATCGAAAAGGATAAAGGGTAGACGCCCATTTAGATAATTAGGGAGTATACTAAGATGGCCAGGAGAGTTGTCATTACTGGGTTGGGCATGGTTACGCCCCTTAGTATAGGAGTAGAGGAAAACTGGGAGGCTGTCTCAAAGGGAAAGTCCGGGATAGGGCCTATTACCAAATTCGATGCCTCTTCGTTTCCTTGCCAGATTGCTGGTGAGGTAAGGGATTTTAGGTCTGAGGATTTTCTTAGCGCGAAGGATGCCAAGCACCTTGATATCTTCATTCACTATGCCATAGCCTCAGCCCGGATGGCTGTTGAAGACTCAAGGCTCAAGATAACACCCAAAAACAATCAGCGGGTTGGGTGTGTGACAGGTTCCGGTATAGGTGGATTGAGCACCATTGAGTTTTATCATAAGGCTCTTTTAGAAAAGGGCCCAAGGAGGGTAAGCCCCTTTTTTATCCCTGGTATAATTACCAATATGGCCCCGGGCCAGATAGCTATCGAGTTTGGAGCTAGAGGTCCAAACACGTGTGTAGTAACAGCATGTGCCGCCAGCGCTCATGCCATTGGTGACTCATTTAAGATAATCCAGCGGGGAGCGGCCGAGGCCATGATAAGTGGTGGGACAGAAGCGGTTATAACCCCCTTGGCCTTAGGAGGATTTACCTCTATGAAGTCCCTTTCAACGAGAAATGATGAACCAGAGAGGGCATCTAGGCCCTTTGATATAGAAAGGGATGGCTTTATAATGTCAGAGGGTGGTGGTATCATTATCTTAGAGGAATTGAATCATGCACTTGATAGGGGGGCGGATATCTATGCGGAGATGGTTGGCTATGGCATGTCCTCAGATGCCTATCATTTCACTGCCCCTGACCCTGATGGAATAGGGGCAAGCCTATGTATGGAGGCAGCGTTGAAGGATGCGGGACTAAATCCTACTGATATTGATTACATCAACGCGCATGGAACGAGTACAAAATTGAATGATATCTCAGAGACAAAGGCGATAAAATCCGTCTTTGGTGATCATGCATACAAGATTGCCATAAGCTCTACAAAATCGATGACTGGTCATCTTTTGGGCGGTGCAGGAGTGGTTGAGTCAATATATTCCATTTTGACCATCAGAAATGGCCTTATCCCACCGACTATCAACTATGAATTTCCAGATCCTGAATGCGATCTTGACTACGTGCCAAACGAGGCCAGGATGGCAAAGGTAAGGTCCGTTTTATCTAATTCCTTTGGGTTTGGTGGCACTAATAGCTCATTGATCTTCAAGGAATTCGTAACCTAACAGATTCGTTTAATTCCTCGTTGCTGGTTGCTTGTTCCTGGTTAAGAAAACGAGCAATGAGTGACGAGTAACGAGTAATGAACATAATCATTGGATCGGATCATGCAGGATTTGATTTAAAGGAGGAGATAAGGAGATTTTTGTCCGAAAAAGGTGACTATATTGTCAAGGATATGGGCACATTCAGTCATGACCCAGTTGACTACCCAACCATCGCCTATGAGGTGGCTAAAAACATCTCTGAAAAGAGGTTTAACAGGGGGATATTGATATGTGGTTCAGGGATAGGCATGTCAATAGTTGCTAATCGGCAGAGAAATGTCAGGGCTGCCCTTTGCCACAATCTCTATACAGTCAGGCTTAGCAGAAGGCACAACGATGCCAACATACTTGTCCTCGGAGGCAGGGTTCTCGGCCTTGATCTGGCCTTAGAGATGGTAGATCTTTTCTTAACTGCCGATTTTGAGGGAGGCCGACATCAAAGGAGGCTGGATAAGATTGATATCACCTGAAGGCCGGGAGAGAATCTTTTGATGAACGCCTCTTGAGGAAAAGGGGCCAAGGGTGACAAGTGGTATCCACATTGCCGTAGCACAACAAACTACAGTGCGGGGGGATTCATTGTCAAGGCCTTCCTGGCCAGAATATTTTATGTCCATCGCAAAGCTGGTGGCCACAAGGTCAACCTGCCTGAGAAGGAAGGTTGGTGCAGTGTTGGTCAAAGATAAGAGGATCTTGGCTACAGGTTATAATGGTGTACCAACTGGTATAAGACACTGTGAGGATACTGGCTGTCTGAGGGAGAGACTAAAGGTAAGGCCTGGTGAAAGACATGAGCTCTGTCGGGGTCTTCATGCCGAACAGAATGTAATTATACAGGCAGCCTATTATGGGGCCATGACTAAAGGTACAACCCTTTACTCCACCCACCTGCCATGTATCATTTGTTCAAAGATGCTGATTAATGCAGGGGGAGAAAAGATCTTTTTTTTGGATGGTTACCCAGATCCTCTGGCAGATGAGATGCTGTCTGAGGGAAATATAGAACTAGTGAGGTTAGCTATATGAAGTGTCCATTTTGTGGGATGATAAGGAATAAGGTCATTGATTCCAGGCTCAGTAAAGATGCCAGGATGATAAGGAGAAGGAGGGAGTGCCTTAATTGTGAAAAGCGTTTTACCACCTATGAAAAGGTTGCGGCTGTTTTGCCTATGGTAGTAAAGAAGGATGGAAGGAGAGAACCCTTCAATCACGAAAAGATAAGGGCTGGCATTCAGAAGGCCTGTCAGAAGAGGCCAATAAGTATGAATACGATTGATGACTTTGTTGATTCCTTAGGCCAGCTATTTCAGGAAAGTGGCCATAGGGAGATAAAGAGTTCTGATATAGGTGAAAGGGTGATTGAAAGACTTAAAGAATGGGATGATGTAGCCTATGTCAGGTTTGCATCTGTCTATCGGCAATTTAAGGATATAAATGAGTTCATGATCGAATTAAAAGAACTCATCGATGAGAGAAGGGGATAAGACAGATAGCATTTATAGGTCCTAGAATTTGTAGATTTTTGACACGACAGGCACAACATTCATCATGGATATCGACGAAATATTTATGAAACAGGTGCTACGGCTGGCAAGAAAAGGTCTGGGCTCGACCTCTCCAAATCCCGTAGTAGGCGCCCTTGTGGTTAAGAACGGCCATATTGTTGGGTCTGGATATCATAAAAAGGCAGGGGCCCCACATGCGGAAATAGAGGCCCTATCAAATGCAGGTGAAAGGGCAAAGGGATCCACCCTCTATGTTAATCTGGAGCCCTGTAACCATTATGGAAGGACCCCACCATGTACAAAGGCCATATCAGACTATGGCGTCAGGGGGGTTGTGGTGGGCATGGCTGATCCTAACCCAGATGTCTCTGGTGGCGGATGCGAGTTTCTTCGCTCTAAAGGGGTAGAGGTGAGATGTGGTACATTAGAGGAAGAGTGCGCCAGATTAAACGAGGTTTATATAAAGTATGTAACAAAGGGTAAACCCTTTGTGATTTTGAAGGGGGCCCTTACCCTTGATGGGTGGATAGCTACACCGAAGGGTAACTCAAAGTGGATCACAAATGAAAAGTCAAGGAGATTTGTTCATACATTAAGAAAAAGGGTGGATGCTATTATGGTTGGGGTGGAAACCATTATAGCAGATAATCCCCTATTGACGCCTTATCTGACAAGGGGATCAAGGCGAGATCCCGTCAGGGTTATAGCAGATACAAATTTAAGGATTCCTTTGGATAGCAGGGTGTTTAATAAGGGAACATCGGCCTTGACCATAATAGCTGCAGGTAATAATGTAAGCGGTATAAAGAGAAAGAGGGTAGAGGGACTCGGGGCCAGGGTTATCAACTGCCAGATGAGAGATGGGCGGATTGATCTGGCCGACTTACTGGATAGATTAAAGGAGGTGTCAATAAGTTCCGTCTTAGTCGAGGGTGGGGGAACCCTATTTGGTTCAATCATAAGGGAGGGACTTGTTGATAAATTCTATATATTCCTTGCACCTAAGATCTTGGGTGGCGATAATGGGATACCATTCATGAGAGGACATGGATATTATGCAATAGAAGATTGCCTAACCCTAAAGGTCTTCATGGTCAGGAGATTTGATGATGATATTATGATTGAGGCCTATCCTCAGAGGTAATTGGGTTTATTGGGTTTGTTGTGTTTATCGTGTTTGTTGGGTTCAGTAAAACTACGGCAAACAATGGTGAAGAGATAACTTTAGGCACTTTAGATGTTTACCGGTATTGTTGAAGGGATCGGAGAGGTAAGAAACATCAGGCTAGTGGGCTCAGAGGCTACGTTCATCATAAGAGTTCCTGCCCTCTTTTCTGATTGCCATCGTGGAGATAGCCTAGCAGTTGATGGTGTCTGTCTGACCATAACCAGTGTAAAGGGAAATCTGTTTACTCTGGATATCTCAGCCGAGACCCTTAAGAGAAGTACATTAGGCAGAGTAAGACAAGGTGAGATGTTAAATCTCGAACGGGCACTTAGATTGTCTGACCGATTAGGTGGACATCTTGTTAGCGGTCATGTGGATGGTATAGGGATAGTTGAGAGGATTGAGAGGTTTCAAAGATCATGGGTTATTCAAATTCGGATCGATCCATCCTTAAGCAGGTATTTGATAGAGAAGGGCTCCATTGCTGTGGATGGAATTAGCTTAACCATCAACAGATGTACGGGGGCCTCCTTTGATATAGGTATTATACCCCAGACAGCGAGTGTAACTACAATTGCAAGGAAAAGGGTTGGCAGCAGGGTAAATGTAGAGATAGATCTGATTTCCAAGTATATAGAGAGATTTCTTTTTCATGATAAGGGGGCCATATCTAAAGAAGCACCCTCAGGGATTGATAGAGATATGTTGATCAGGAATGGTTTTGGAGGAGGTAATGGGCATTTCTGACATAGATGGGGTACTCGAGGATTTGAGAAAGGGAAAGATGATTATCCTCGTGGATGATGAAGACAGGGAAAACGAGGGCGATTTGGCCATGGCTGCTGAGAAGGTCACCCCTGAGGCTATTAATTTTATGGCTAAATATGCAAGGGGCCTGATTTGCTTATCCCTCCATCCAGATATAGTTGAAAGACTAGGTCTTCCACTGATGGTCCAAGATAATCGGTCTCGTTTTGGGACCGCCTTTACTGTTTCTATAGAGGCAAAGAATGGGGTAACTACCGGTATATCCGCTGCTGATAGGGCACATACTATCCTTACAGCTGTGGCCGATGATGCCTTACCTGGTGACCTGGTTCAACCAGGGCATGTCTTTCCCTTAAGGGCAAGGAGAGGGGGAGTACTTTTCAGGGCTGGGCAGACCGAGGGTTCTGTAGATCTGGCCAGGCTTGCCGGTCTAAAGCCGACAGGGGTTATCTGTGAGATAATGAATGAAGATGGCACCATGGCAAGACGACCTGAGCTTGATGAATTTGCTAAGAAACATGGTCTTAGGGTAGTTACCATTGCTGATACTATTGCCTACCGTATGAGAAATGAGTCCTTTGTCCATAAGGAGGCGGAGACAACTTTGCCCACCCCATTTGGTGAATTCAGGGCAATAGCGTTTAGCAATGAGCTCGATAAAAGTGAGCATCTGGCCTTAGTAAAGGGCGAGATTGATCCCCAGAAAGATATCCTGGTTAGGGTCCATTCTGAATGTCTGACAGGGGATGTCATGGGTTCTTATAGATGTGACTGTGGAGATCAATTGAAAAGGGCCCTTAAGATGATCGATCAGGAGGGACTGGGGGCTCTTATCTATTTAAGGCAGGAAGGAAGGGGAATAGGTTTTGCCAATAAGCTTAAGGCCTATGAATTGCAAGATAAGGGTTTAGATACCGTGGAGGCAAATAAAAGGCTGGGTTTTAAGCCTGACTTGAGGGATTATGGGGTAGGTGCCCAGATTCTCGTCGCTTTAGGCGTTAAAAGGATGAAAATAATGACCAACAATCCCAAGAAGATAGTTGGCCTCGAGGGTTACGGCCTGACAGTTACTGGTAGGGTACCTATTGAAGTTCCTCCAAGGCCTGAAAATACGGACTATCTTTTAACAAAATGTGAAAAGCTAGGACATATAATGAGAATAAATACTTAGAGAACTTAGTTCGCTTCGCTCATCCCGCTATGGCGGGAGAATACTGGAAAGATGGAACACTGGAATAATGGGTTCTGGGAAACTGGGACAGTGATTTGTTGGCAAAACACTATTGACGAGCAAGTTAATAAATGAGAGACTTCCTTACAAGATCATCATTCCAACATTCCAGTATTCCATTATTCCATGTGCGAGGCAATACGCAACAGCCTCAAAAAACTCTTTTAATTTCAATAAGTTGTAGAAATTCCGATATATTTAATAAGGAGGGTGCTTATGCCCAAGCTTATTGAGGGAGAGATTTCAGCCAAGGGGATTACATTTGCAATTATCATCAGCCGCTTTAATGATTTTATAAGCCAGCGATTATTGGATGGAGCCTTAGATGCCCTAAAGAGGCATGGGGCATCCGATGACCAGATAAGCATTGTTAAGGTGCCTGGTGCCTTTGAAATCCCCGCTATGGCAAAGAGATTGTCCTTAGATGGTAGATTTGACAGTGTGATCTGTCTGGGGGCTGTGATCAGGGGCGCTACCCCGCACTTTGAATACATTAGTACCCAGGTGGCAAGAGGGATAGCTTCTGTTGCCCTTGAAAGCCGGATTCCGGTTGCATTTGGAGTTATAACCAGTGATACACTGGAGCAGGCGATAGAAAGGGCCGGGGCAAAGAGTGGAAATAGGGGTTGGGATGCCGCTGTATCGGCTATGGAGATGGTGAGCCTACTTAAGGTTCTTGAGTAGGTTATCCCTTGAAAAGACAGAGGCATCTGCCTGGCTATATCAGAAGAACATGGGAAAGAGAAGGCGTTCGAGGGAGCTGTCGCTAAAGGTTCTTTTTCATCTGGAGTTTTCAGAGGATGATCCTGCTGCGGCCTTTGATTTAGTCTGCGATGACTTTGGGGCCTCTGAAGATGTTAAGCCCTTTTCTAAGGAACTTCTCTTAGGGGTTTGTGTTCATCTCAGGGAGTTAGATGGTCTGATAGGTAAGGCCTCGAAGAACTGGCGACTGGAAAGGATAGCAAAGGTTGATCGCTCTATTTTGAGATTAGCTGTATATGAGCTATTATACAGGGATGATATCCCGCCAAGGGTTTCTATTAATGAGGCGGTGGATTTGGGAAAAAAATTCGGCACTGAGGAATCAGGTGCGTTTATCAACGGCATATTGGATAAGATTTATACCAATCTTGTAACTGATAAAAAGTCCTTAGATATTTGACCCTTACCTTAATGCAACTAAAAGATGAGATTGGATTTAAGACTAACTCACCGATACTTAGATCAACTATGGTGTCAGGCCGTGGTTGCCTTCCTATTTGAAGGTGATTCCCTCCTTACAGGATATCTTTCCAGGCTCAATGAGAAGTTAGCCGGCTCTTTAGTCTCTTTAATAGATAAAAGGTTCCTTACCGGAAAAAGGGATGAAATCTTGCTCATTGCCTCTCAAGAAAGGATTAAGGCCGAGAAGCTATTATTTGTTGGTTTAGGGCCGGTCAGCAGTTATTCATCCGAGAGCTTGTCCTATGTTATGAGCAGGGTATCATCAACCCTTGAGAGACTTACGTTAAATGAATTTGGGATCATGGTCCCCTGGGGTAAAGAGGTGAAGATGGATTATGTGGAATTGATAAAATCTATTATAGGTAATTTAGTTGACTACTATTTTATGAGTAAGGGCGATGCGGTTGACTTTTCATTGAAGATTATCCTTTCCATTGAGGAAAGGTTTTTTGATGACCTGCGATCCTTGGAACAGGAGTTAAGGATATACCTCAATCCTATCATTGATTACTCTATATTAGTTGATAGAGCAGAGGTCAAATAAATGGAAAGATATGACCCTCAAGCAATAGAGGTTAAATGGCAGTCATTGTGGGAAAAGGAGGGTTACTTTAGGGTCACTGAAGATAGGACAAAGAAGAAGTACTATTTGCTTGAGATGTTTCCATATCCCTCTGGCAAGATACATATGGGACATG
>CP070660.1:1255482-1258919 GCA_020355145.1 Deltaproteobacteria bacterium | reverse complement strand
GGCCTCAATATGGGTATCGCATTTCAGATAGTAGATGATGTCCTTGATTATACCTCCACTGCAGAGAAATCGGGTAAACAGACAGGCAATGACCTAAGAGAAGGAAAGGTTACCCTCCCCCTGATATATACCCTCACCTATCTGCAGAAAAGGGAAAGAGATACGCTGGAGCATTTGTTCAAAAATGGAAGGGCCTCAGAGAGAGATTATCTGAGGATACTAAAGCTTGTACAGGATAACGGTGCTATCAATAAATGTCGTAGAGATGCGCAAGGCTATGTGGATCTTGCTGAAAGTCACCTCAGTCTCTTTCCCAGCTCACCAATAAAGGAATCCCTTTTGAAGTTAAATCAATTTATCGTCGATAGAAGTTCTTAATAAGCGGCGTAATTGTAGGAAAAAGGGACTCTTGCGTCTTCCTACCACATTGTGGTATAAATAAAGTATAAAAATCCAACGAATGGACAGCAAACTAGCCTTGCTGGAGGAGAAACCACATGCGCCTGCAAAGCCTTAAGGGCAAATTGCTGGTAGCTGTCTCTGCCCTGGTTATCGGCAGTGGCCTGCTCATCTCGCTGTTGGTCACACAACGCTACAGCAGGAGTCTGCTTGAGACAATGGCCGCCCAGGCGGAGAATTTGGCCCATGCCGTGGCCCTCGAGGCCGCTGACACGATCCTCATCAACGACCTGGTTGCCCTTCAGAAGATGCTGGACCACCATATGCACAGTAGTCCCGCCCTTGCCTACCTTTTTGTCGTAAATGACGGCAAGGTACTGGCTCACACCTTTTCGGATGGGGTTCCATTAGAGCTGCTTAGCGTAAATAATTTTGTTGAAGAAGATCACGGCCATTTTGAGAAGATCGCATCCACCAAAGATGAACACTATCTGGATATTGCCTGGCCTATCTTCTCTGGAAAGGCGGGGGTGTTGCGCCTGGGCTTCTCGGTATTTGACATTTTTGATATGTATCATTCGTGGTGGTTTCAGTCTACCTCAATTATTTCCTAGACCTCTAGTTTGAAAATGTGGTAAAGCCCAGACTGTGGGGAGAGGCCTATTGGGCAAGGTATATAGGTGATTTTGTAGTATGCTTTCAATTTCGCTCCGATGCACTAAGATTCCCGCATGTTCTGGCAGTTTTGGGTAAAATCCTGCATGGATTCTTTATGGGGTTCACTCCAGTCTTCAACGTTTGATTTTGTGGGACAGGAAGACAACTCTGGGCGTAAGGTTTAAAGAAGTTAGGTTTTTTCCCTTGACAAATAAAGGGCATTGGATAAAAATCCTGCAAATTATCATTGATCAAAGAGGGAAAAAGAGGAGCTATATGGGATTCGATTCAAAACAGCTAAGAAAGATGGGAAAGGATGGATGGGTATTTTTCTTATCCGGTTTAATCGTGGCCCTTATTGTTGGATGGATAGTATTCCCCCTTATTCTTTACTCAGACCAGAGTCAGCCACTGAACTTCAGCCATGCTAGCCATGGCCCGGAATCAGCTGCGGGATTGGAATGCCAGGAATGCCATCTCTTTCACAAAGACGGGACCTTTTCCGGGATCCCTAAAATTGAAAAGTGCATAGAGTGTCATGAGGATCCAGAGTCCCCTTTAGGCGAGAGCACGGAAGAGGTAGAGCTCTTTTCTGATTACCTTAACCCAGGAAAGGAAATTCCTTGGCTGGTCTACTCACGCCAGCCGGATTGCGTGTATTTTTCACACATTGCCCATGTAAAGATGGCCCAAATTGAATGCAGGGTCTGCCACGGAGATTTTGCTACAAGACAAGGCCCACCTGTATACAAGGTTAACAGGCTAACCGGCTACAGTATCGATATCTATGGAAGAAATATCGCTGGATACAAGAAGAATACCTGGGATAGGATGAAGATGGATGATTGTGCCCAGTGCCACAGGCAAAAGGGAAAGGAGAATAACAACGCCTGTTTCGTATGTCATAAATAGGGATAGGGAACATGGAATTTAGCAGAAGGAATTTTGTCAAATTTGTCGTGGGTGGATTAGGTGGAACCTTATTATCCCCCCTCCCCTGGAAGCTTATCGATGATATAGCCATATGGACCCAGAACTGGTCTTGGGTATCAGTACCGGCTAGGGGAAGATTTTCTTCTACAAACACTGTCTGCACTCTCTGCCCCGGTGCATGCGGTATTGAAGTCAGGAAGGTTGGTAGCAGGGCGGTAAAGATAGAGGGCAGGGGTGATTATCCGGTAAATCAAGGGGCAATATGTCCTCTGGGCATGGCAGGTCTCCAGATTCTGTACAATGAGGGGGTCCGGTGGAAGGCACCGATGAAACGGCTTGGTTCACGGGGGTCTGAGGAGTGGAAAGAGATATCCTGGGATGAGGCCATAGATGAGTTGGCCACAAGGATAAAGGGATTAAGGGATAAAGGGAATCCGGAAAAGCTGGCAGCTATAGATGGAAATCAGTCTCGCTCTACCATAGCCCTTCTAATCAAAAGACTGCTCAACTCCATCGGAAGCCCTAACTACATGGGTATGCCAGCCGAGGAAGATACCCATGCCATGGTTAATTTCCTTATGCAGGGAGGCAAAGGCCCTGTGGCATTTGATCTGGAGAATTCCGATTTTATATTGAATTTTGGCTGCTCCCTTCTTGACGGATGGGGGGCCCCGGGAAGGATGCTGAGTCTCTGGAGGGAGCGGGCCAGAAATTGGTCAAAAAATAAGACCTACTTGGTACAGATTGAGCCCCGGGCCTCAAATACCGCATCAAAGGCAGATCAATGGCTTGCCCCACTTCCAGGAACAGAGGCAGCCCTGGCCCTGGGAATTGCTCATGTACTTATCGAGGAAAGGCTCTATAGCAGAGAGTTTATCGAGAATCACAGCCTCGGTTTCACTGAGTGGTTTGATGTAAGTGGGGCGAGACATAAGGGGTTTTCGGGGGTTGTCTTAGAAAACTACTCTCCCCAGATGGTAGAGGATATCACCGGAGTAGGCAGTAAGGTAATTATTGATGTGGCCAGAAGATTTGCATTGGCAAAGGCACCTATTGCCCTTGCTGGAAGAGGGAAAGGCCGCCTACCCGGCAGTTTGTATGAATTTATGGCAGTACATGCCCTTAATGCATTGGTAGGAAGAGTGAATAAAAAGGGAGGGGTCTTGGTGGCAAATGACCTTCCTTTGGCCCAATGGTCAGAGGTAGAATATGACCCGGTGGCTACGGATGGCCTAAGAAAAGAACGGGTAGATCTTGCTGGAACCCCAAGATATCCATTTACCAGGAGCCTCATACATAGGTTTACTGACGTGATACATAGCAGTCATGACAGTCCGATTGATACCCTTCTTATATTTTCCGCAAATCCTGTATATGCCATCCCAGAAGGCCAGGATTTTCTCAAGGCAATGGCAAGGATACCCTTTATCGTGAGCTTCTCTCCCTTT
>CP070660.1:1239311-1255382 GCA_020355145.1 Deltaproteobacteria bacterium | reverse complement strand
TCATGCCCATAGAAAGCCATCTCATCTCCACATTTGGTAAACGAAGATCCTTGATCTGCTCAAATATCTCCCTTGTTTTTCTAAAGTACGGACGTGATCGCTCCGGATCTCCGAATCTAGGTCCCATGGTCATCAGCCCCATGATCTTTATATAATTAAGAGAGGAGATTTCCCTTACTAGTTGCCCTACATCCTTTGGCGCCACTCCGCTTTTCTGGTCTTCCTCGCCGCTGTTTACCTCAATCAATACAGGCATGATTTTATTTCGCCTTATGCAACATCTTTCTATCTCCTTGGCCAGTTTCAGTGAATCAACGGACTCTATCATGTCAAAGATATCAATCGCCTTTTTTACCTTATTCGTCTGCAGATGTCCAATAAAGTGCCATTGGGTCCTTTCTTTTACCTCATTAACTACCCTTATAGCCTCCTGGAGATAGTTCTCTCCTATGATTGTAATACCTGCCTTTATCGCCTCAGATATCTCATCAGCACTCCTGTCTTTGGCAGCTGCAAGCAGGGTGACACCTTCTGGTAGCTCACCTAATAGGCGCTTAACATTCTCCCTTATCATTGTATGGACTCCCCTGGATGACTATGTTATTGGCAATGACTAGTTTTAGCAAGCGCTTAGCCCACAAATGGGAATAGGGCTGTTTCCGAAAGGCGCTCAAAGAAACATTCCCCTAGATATCGCCTAGAGGAAATTGGCCCATTCCCGCTTATACATCATTGCTGATCGCTTCCTGTTTTCTTATTAAAAGGGCGCCGACAGGGCAGATCTCCGCACAAGCATAACACTGCCTGCAGCTAGCCCCGAGCCTATCCTCTTCGCCAAAGAAGCTTATCACGGTATCAAGTCCCCTCTTTGCAAGGCTCAACATGGCCTGACCATTTTTCTTCCGGCATACAAAGACACACTTACCACACAAAACACATCGGCTGGGAATATATTCCAGGCAAAGGTGGTCTTTTCCTATTTCTACATCCCTTTCGAGTTTTTCAAGCCTTTTGGGCCTTAAACCGAGGTGTAAAAAGGCGGCAATCCTCTGTAGTTCACATCTCCTATTAGCAGGACACCTCCGGCAATCTACATGATGGACAGAGAGGAGAAGTTCAAAGGCGCTTCTCTGTAATCTTCTTATGTTCTCTGTTTGGGTCTTGACCACCATTCCTTCCTTGACCTTTACGGTGCATGAGGTTATGGGCTGACTGGATCCATCAATCTCAACAAAGCACAGTCTGCACGAGCCTGGTGGATCATCCATCTCCTTTAGGTAGCAGAGGTTGGGAATATAGATCTCATTTTCCAGGCATGCCTGAAGAACTGTTGTTCCCTCTTGGGTTTCAATTTCTTTGTTATCAATTACCAATTTGACCATGGCTTAGCCTTCCTTGGGGCGTTCGATCTTGGGTGCCAGTCGTGGAGGAGAGACCTTTCTTACAGCAGCATACTCTGGTGGGCAAGCACTCATACATTCTCCACATTTGACACAAATTGTTTGGTCAATAGCCTTCTTTCTATCTTTTGTAGTAAAGATTGCCTCCGTTGGGCAGCTCCCAACGCAGGCATCACAGCCCCTGGCGCATTTATCTAAATCGATATAATATGCTATTAATGCCCTGCACATCATGGCAGGACATCGTTTTTCCTGGATATGAACCTTATATTCATCTCTGAAATACCTAATGGTTGTTAAAACTGGATTGGGGGCTGTTTTTCCCAATCCACAAAGGGAGCCTTCCTTTATATCTAAACCCAGACTCTCCAGTAATTCTATGTCACCTTCCCGGCCCTCTCCTATTGTTATCCTCTCCAAGATATCCAGGATGTGCCTGGTTCCTACCCTACAGAATGTACATTTCCCGCATGACTCCTTTTGGGTGAAGTCAAGGAAATATCTGGCTACATCTACCATGCAGGCATCCTCGTCCATGACCACCATACCACCGGAGCCCATCATTGCCCCAGCCTGTGTTAGGGAATCAAAATCAATGGGTATATCCAGAAATTCCCATGGTAAGCACCCTCCAGAAGGGCCACCAATCTGAACTGCCTTAAATTTCCTTTGATTTGGGATACCTCCACAGATGTCAAAGATAAGGGCCTTGAGGGTAACTCCCATGGGAATTTCTACCAAGCCGGCATGGAGGATGTTTCCCACCACAGAGAATATCGCTGTACCAGGGCTTTTATCAGTACCTATCCCTCTAAACCACTGAGCCCCATTCTCTACTATGGGTGGCACAAATGCCATGGATTTAACGTTATTTATCAAGGTGGGTTTTCCCCACAGACCTCTTTGGGAAGGGTAGGGCGGTCTTGGTTGAGGCATTCCTCGCCTACCTTGAATTGACTCCATGAGGGCCGTCTCTTCTCCGCAAACAAAGGCCCCTGAACCCTGAAATACATCTATGGCCAAATCAAAGTCTGTGCCCAGTATCCCTTTTCCTAATAGCCCTATCTCCTTTGACTGGCCAATGGCATTCCTAATCCTTTTTACTGCAAGAGGATATTCCGCCCTGATATAGATGATTGCCCTTTCAGCTCCCACCGTATAAGCAGCGATAGCTATACCCTCAATAACCTGATGGGGATTGCTTTCAAGTATAGCCCTATCCATATAAGCACCTGGATCTCCTTCGTCTGCATTACATATAATGATTTTATCCTTTTCCTTGGCATCTCGTACCAACTGCCACTTTATGCCAGCTAAGAAACCTGCGCCTCCTCTTCCTCTAAGACCTGATTCCTTAATCTCATCTATGATCTTCCCTGGTTCTAATGTGAGTGACTTGACAAGGGTACCATATCCTCCCTTTTCGATGTACTGATAGATATCCTCTGGGTCAATTAGACCGCTGTTGGCCATAACCACCTTTTTTTCCTGATTAAACCGTGGGAATTCCAAGACCGAAGGTATCGTGTCATTTTCCTCCATGGCCCCTAATACATGCTCAAAAACAGGGTCACCATCTTTTAAAAAGGCCTTTACCAGCAGCCTCGCCTTTCCAGGTGTTACATCATGGTAAAGGATGGGTGGGAATCCGGGCCTATCAATTATGACAAGTGGTTCGGCATAGCAATGACCTAGGCAGCCCACGGGAATAATATAGGCTTGGATTCTTCTTTCTGAAAGTGCCTCTTCAAATGCAGACTTCACCTCCATTGCACCGGATGCCAGACCACATGTAGCCATGCCGATGAAGATAATCTGGCTGCTATCTTCCTTCATCTGCTTTAAGCGTCTGCGTGCCTCCGTCTTTATGGGTACAAATACCTCGTCTAGTTTTTCTCTACTGTTTTGATTCACCTTTCTGCCTTTGCCTTTTTTCCCGTTCCTTTTGTATCTCGAAACCCAAGATAAGTCCTACTACCTTGCTTGGGGCCATATGTCCGTGAACGGTATTATCAGTTGTGGCCACAGGGGCAAGGGCACAGCATCCTATGCAGGCTACCCTATCAATGCTAAATTCCCTGTTCTGTGTTGTTTCACCTGCCTTGATCCCAAGCTTGCGTTCGAAATTTTCCAGGATTATATCACCACCTCTAACATGGCAGGCTGTTCCAAGGCAGACCTTTATTTGGTGTTTACCTGGAGGATAAAACCTGAACTGATTGTAGAATGTAGCCACGCCATAAACCTCACAGGTAGAGACCTTAAGGTATTTGGCCACCATTTTTAGGGCACGGGGAGAGAGGTAGTGGTGTCTTGCCTGAATCATCTGTAGGATAGGTATAAGGTTACCCCTTTCTTTGTCAAAACCCCCAAGCATTGAGGCCATATCATTTAGAAGGGTCTTTTCTTGAATCTCTACTGTAGGATCCATGGATGTATCCCTTTTTAAAATAAGCTATTAATTTTATTCTCAAAATTCTTTATTGGTCAAGGACAAATATGGAATGTCTCACGGTTATCTTTCCTCCAACCAGATCAAGATCCTCTTGATGTCATTCTTTAATCTTCTCATGGCCTCCCCCCTATGACTTACCCTATTTTTCTCTTCAACTGATAGCTGCGCAAATGTCCTATAAAGGGGAGGATAATAAAAAAGGGGGTCATATCCAAAGCCAGTTGCCCCTCTAAGCTCATTTAAGATTATCCCTAGGCATCTTCCAGTATAGTTCAAGACCTGCCCGGCTGGTCTGGCTATAGCAATAGAGCAAACAAAGGTGGCATTTCTATTCTCTTTCCACCTCATTTCCTCAAGAAGTTTAAGGTTGTTTTGATAATCGTCTGCATGTTCTCCAGCATAGCGCGCTGAAAATATACCTGGTGCCCCATTTAATGCCTCCACTACAAGGCCCGAGTCATCGGCCAGGGCAGGTACGCCAAGTATCCTTGATGCCGACTGCGCCTTCTTTGTAGCAATCTCTTCAAATGTCCTCCCCTCCTCTTCAAATTTAGGAATACCCTTAAATTCACAAAGACCTTTAACCTCTATGAGATATCCCTTAAATAGGAGCTCATACTCCCTCTTTTTACCCTTATTATGGGTTGCCAGGACTAAGACTATTTTCGACATAGGTCTTCACCTCAAATGAGATTGTAGGGTTAAGCTTAGAAAGAAGATCTGGTAAAAAATAACTTACTTGAATATTTATTAAAAGCCCTTATTATAATAACAGAAAATTTGGCAGTATTGCGCTGGATCTTTAAAAGGTCTTTTATGGATACGGGAAAGAGCTTTATCGTTGGGGATGTTCATGGTTGTCTGGAGATGCTAAAAAGGCTTATTGATGAAATAGAATGGAGCCCATCCGATGATCGACTCATTTTTATTGGAGACTATATTGACAGGGGGGAAGATCCTAAAGGTGTTGTCGACTTTGTCTTAAGGTTAAAAGAGGATTCTCCCTTAGTTCAATGTCTAATCGGAAACCATGAGCAGATGTTGCTTGATTATCTATCAAATGTCGATCCCCAGAGTTATATATTCAACGGAGGCCTCTCAACCCTTAGAAGTTATAAGGAAGTAGGGCGAAGTGAGAGGGATCCCCTTATTCCATCATCCCACCTTGACTTCTTTTCTTCACTTCTACCCATGATAGAGCTTGAACAATACTATATTGTCCACGCTGGTTTTCGCCCTAACATAAGGATTGAGGATCAGGATCTTATTGATATGGTTTGGATCCGAGACGGATTTATCTATTCTGATTATGACTTTGGCAAGCTGATTATATTTGGGCATACCCCATTTGACCGTCCTATGATCATGAAAAATAAGATAGGTATAGATACCGGCGCCGTTTATGGAAATTGTCTAACCTGTCTGGAGCTTCCAGAGAAAAGATTTCATTCAATTAGACCTTCGTAAGACATCCTTGTAATCTAAAAACAAGTGATCGGGCGGCATACTTCTCTTGTCAACCCCATGAAAGTAGGTAGTAATAAAGGTATTGTTGACTTTAGTTTTTTTTAAGGGTATTTTAATTACTAATTTTTCTGTGAGTTATCCTTAGTTCAGCTCATACCTAACCCGGAGAAAGGGATTGATTGAACTTGTTATTAAAGGTGGACCTTTTATGTACCCTATCCTGTTTTGCTCTGTTGTTTCCCTGGCTATATTTATGGAACGGCTATGGGTATTGAGGCGAAAACTGATCATACCAAAGGAGTTTAGTGTTAAGGTAGAAGAGCTTGTAGAACGGAGTAAGATACCAGAGGCAATCTTCCTCTGCCAAGGAAATAGCTCTTCAATTGCCAGGATCTTTCTGGCAGGCCTTAAAAATGCTGGCAGAGGGATGTGGCTGGTTAAAGAGGCCATAGAAGAGAAGGGAAGGAGAGAGGGTGTCATATTGGAGAGAAATATAGGGATCTTATTGACTATTGCCAACCTCTCTCCATTGCTTGGCTTACTTGGTACAGTCTGGGGTATGTATAAAACCTTTAATGCTATATCTGTTCATGGCGTTGGTAGTACTGCACCTCTTGCAGGAGGTATTGCCGAGGCCCTAGTTACAACGGCCACAGGCCTACTGGTAGCCATACCTACACTGGTTGCCTATCGTTTTCTTATAAACAAGGCCCAGGTCCTCATCTTCGAAATAGAGGAAAGTTCTATTAGGCTTGTGGACACCATGGAGGGTAGTAAAAGATAATGCGCTTTAGCCAGCCAAAGAGAGAGGAGATCAGTCTTGGTATAAGCATTGCCCCCCTAATCGATATTGTCTTTTTGCTCCTTATATTCTTTATGGTAACCTCTCATTTTGAGATTATGTCAGGTATTGATATTGGATTACCTGATATCTCTGAAAGAGGCTCAGATCAATTAGTTGATAGTATGATTGTGGCTATAGATAAAACAGGTAATTGTTATCTAAAAAGGGAAAAGGTGAATTTAAGGGATCTCTACCTTAGGCTTAAACAGGGCACTGAACAAAAAAAGATAAATCTGATTTTGCAGGCCGATCGCGATGTTAAACATGGCAATGTTGTCAGGATAATGGATTTAGCCAAGAAAGCAGGGGTTACCTCCATTACTATATCTGCCCAGTGGGATCCTGAAGAGGTTTTTTGAATTTGGCGTCTTTCAAAAAAAATTATTACCTTGCCTATATCTTGATTCTTTCTTTTGTTGCCTTCCTCTTGTTAGCCTGGTTAAGCCTTGGGCAAAATGGATTAATAGACCTATATAAGATGCAGGAAGAGAAAGGGAGATATTTAGCTATCATAAACGATCTTAAGGAAAAGAACAGACTACTTACTGCTGAGATCAGACGACTTAGGGAGGACCAAAGATACTTCGAGTCAGTGGCTCGCAGGGAATTGGGTCTGGTAAAGTCAAATGAGATTATCTACCGCTTTAGGCTGGGAGGGAAAGGCAATAGAAAGGCGAATGGTAACAAAGAGTAAATCCAAACAGATATTAGGGGGATGGATATGAGGCCATTAGATGAGATCTATAATGAAACCTTAAATAAACCAGTAACACCTAGGGAAAGCCTTTTGCTTATTAAGGCCTTAAAGGAAAAGGGGGAACCAGAGATAGTGATAAAGGCCTGTCTTAAGGCATTAGAATTCTTCCCGGATGACATTAACATAAGAAAGACCTTAGCGGAAACATATCTTGAAAAGGGATCTATTGAGCTCGCAGAGAAGGAATTAGAAAGGTTATGCGAAAAGATTGATGAGCTATCTAGCCTTTTTAGACTTCAAGCTGAGCTTTTTATAAAAAAGGATAGAATTAAAGAGGCGATAAATTCCTTAAGGCTATATTTAGCACACTACAGTGATGATCAGGAGGCGGCCCAACTTGTATCTAAATTGAGCTCCTCTCATAAGGGAGAACCATCAATTCTTCCAACCTCTACCTTAGCGGAAATTTATTACAAGCAGGGAGAGCTACAAGAGGCCATAAAGATATATGAACAGACAGTTAAGGCATTTCCGGATGATGAAAAATCTAAACTCAGGCTAAAGGAATTGAGGGAGATAAAAGAGGTTGAAGGGCGTGAAGAGGCTAAAGGAGGGCTATTAAAAGAAAAGAAATTAAGGCTGATAAGGGTCTTGGAGAGGTGGCTTTCTGATATAGAGCAAAGAAGGGCTGTAAGTCTTTTACATCAACCTTGAAACTATTGGATTATACTGAAATTCTACCGGAAAAGTATTTGCACAAGGGAAAAGGCAGGCAATGTATTCAACAGCAGATTTTAGAACAGGACTAAAGATAGAATTGGATGGAAGGCCATTTACAATTATAGAATTTTTACATGTCAAGCCAGGTAAAGGTGGGGCATTTGTGAGGACAAAGCTGAAGAATATGATTACCGGTCAGGTATTAGAGAAGACCTTTAGGGCAGGGGAAAAGGTCGTCCCACCCAATATACATGAGAAGGAGATGCAATATCTTTACCAGGATAAGGCTGAATTTTGCTTCATGGATACTGAAACCTTTGATCAGGTCTTTTTAACAGCTGAACAGCTAAAGGACAATAGGCTATTCTTGAAAGAAAACACGAATGTCAAGGCGCTAATATACAATGACAGAATAGTGGATATTGAACTTCCAAATTTCGTTGATTTGAAGATCGTCCAAACAGAGCCAGGGATTAAAGGAGATACAGTAACTGGTGGTAACAAACCAGCTACCCTTGAGCCTGGGGCAGTCATTCAGGTCCCACTTTTTGTAAATATCGGGGACATAGTCAGGGTAGACACACGCTCAAGAGAATACATTGAGAGGGTAGGGCAGGGAACTAATTGAAAAGGGATTTCGCCTTCAATTTTATGGCTACAGGTATAGGTAGCGTACCTTTCTTAGATGTTGAAAATACCTGCCACCGCATACTAAGGATCTTTCCAGATATTCCCTTTTGGCCCCAGTTTGTTAAACAAGGTCATCTTGAAGACATGTCCATCCAGGCAACTCAAGGCCTTCCCCTGCTTGAAGTAAATCATGAGAAAAACTCTATCTATGTCACTTCTGCCGAGGATCAGGAGAGTGAGCTTATCTCTTTTTATGAGCATTTTATGGCCGAAGATACCGATTATTTTGCTGTAGGTCATGAATATGCAGCTGGTCTCTATAAGCTCTTGGAGTTGATTGATAAGAGCCCCAAAAGTTATGGGCCTTTTGTCAAGGGTCAGATAGTAGGCCCCATCACCCTTGCAGGAAGCCTGAAAGATCCAACAGGCAAATCCGCCCTTTACAACAGCGAGATCATGGACACTATAGTCAAGGGCTTGGCCATTAAGGCCCTGTGGCTGGTCAAGAAGATGTCTATATCTGATAAGAGGCCAGTAATCTTTATAGATGAGCCATATCTCTCTGGTTTTGGTTCAGCATTTACGCCTATCCAGAGGGAAGAGGTCGTTAGATCTATAAGGGAGATTATAGATTACTTAAGATCCAGAAGCAATGCATTCATCGGCATTCACTGCTGTGGAAATACTGATTGGGCCATGATAATTGAGACAGGAATTGATATTGTAAGCTTTGACTCATTTGATTATATGGATTATTTTCTGCTTTACAGGACGGAGATCGTAAAATTTCTGGAAGAACGTGGGACAGTTGCATGGGGAGTGGTTCCTACCACTTCCTTTAGCGGCAAGGAAACCGTTAGTGACCTTAGAGCGCAATTAGAAAAAGGACTTGATAGATTTTATGAATGGGGAATCAATAGAGGCACTGTAGCTGAAAGGTCAATTATTACGCCTGCCTGTGGTTTGGGAGCAGTAACGCCGCATAAGGCAGAAAGGATCTTGGGACTTTTATCCAGTTTATCAGCTATAATGTCTGGAACAAGAAGTGCCTAAAGTTTAAAGCGAACACAATCGGCAACGCCTAACAGACAATTCCCATTTCACGATTTTAGGTGCCTAATAAAGCGAACCCAACAAACTCAAGAAACCCAAATTAATTCCCTTAAAGCACAAGAACGGAGTTTTCTTTAGCGGCCTCTATTTCCAAACGTGAATTTTTTTTCTCGATCAAGTCCTGACACAAGATGGTTATTTCAACTACATCACTGTCTTTTCTCTCTGGTGCATGGTGAAATAGGACCAGCTTTTTAACATTAGCCTTGAGGGCAAGATCAAGGGCTGATTCATAATCAGAATGTCCCCAGCCCCTGTGTTCTGATATCTCTTCAGGTCGGTAATGGCTATCATGGATCAGGATATCCGCTCCCTGGCAAAAGGTAATATGATCACTGAAAGAGCTTTCCTCAACATCGAGTTCGTTGTCGGTCAGAAACACAAGGGTTTTACTGGCTTCACGAAACCTAAATCCTAAACCTCCTTGGGGATGATGAAGGGGAGCAATATCTACGATGGTACCACCAATATCCAGGGGGCCATGGTTCAATTTGTCGATAAATTGTATGTCTGCCTTGAGTTCCTCAAATCTAATAGGGAAGAAGCCATCTCCCATTTTATTGTCAAAGCTGTATCTAAGACCCTTCATGCATGAGTTGTATCCATCAACCAGGATTCTGGTTGAGGAGTTATAGATTGGTGAGAAAAAGGGGAAACCAAAGATATGATCCCAGTGTATGTGGGTAATAAGAAGATAGATATCTACATCTTCTTTGTAGGATTGAAATTCCCTGCCAAGAGACGAGATCCCTGTTCCAGCATCTATAATGACCCTTTTTCGGTTATCGAGATCTATCTCCAGGCAAGTAGTATTTCCCCCATAGACAATGTAATCTTTTCCTGGCGCAGGGATGGATCCCCTCGTGCCCCAAAACTTGATTTTCATCTCCCTGTCCTTAGAAGGATCGAGGTTTAAGATCTTTAAAGATTTCCCTCTGCCTCCACATTACGAAATTGATTTAACTCTGTCAATGCAAAAAAGGGAGAGAATACTCTTAATGCGCCAGGCAAGCTGATGAATGGTTGAGATATATTGGCTGATTTCCTTTGACATAGAAGGTGAGAGATCAAGTGCAGCAAGATAATATCTTAAGGCAAGATCAAACCTATTCTCGGTGTATAGGTCCTCACCCATGCTAAATAGCTGCCAAGCCTTGCTGAGATTGCTATCACTCGCGTGTATCTTACCATGGAAGGACGTTAAAAATGAGAGAAATAACGCTACAGTGAGGATCAACCTTACCATGACCTTAGTAGAAAAGTTGCGGTAAATATACCTATTGTAGTATAATTAATAAAGGTTTATCTTGAGGCTAATCAATACAACATTGAGTAAGATCAGCAATAAATATGCCATATAACTTAGGGGACAAATAAAAACTCAGGGGCTTCGACCCAATTGGAGTATTGGCCTGCCCTGGCGCGACTTGCCTGGAATACGCTGTTGTCGCTGTAATATTTCGGAAGCGGAGTCTGTGCACTTCGGCCCTGCAGCCAGCCTGCCCTGGCGCTACATGGTCGGATCAGCCTCCAAAAAAACCTAGAGGGTACTACGGCTCGGATCAGCCTATTAAGCCTTTAAGCCAGGTCTGGGCCAGGGGTCTAGGCCAGGGAGCAATAGAGTACTGTCCCACCAGTACTCCATCATTCCACGTGGCTGGCATCTGTATGCGTAAACATTCATACCTTATATTTAACAGTGTTGGTACAAAGATAGGCCTTTAGTTAAGGATTTTCCATAATGAGGTTTTTGATCTATTTACTGCTGATACTTTATGCCATTAGCCCGTTTGATCTTTTACCTGAATTTTTTGTAGGGCCTATTGGAGTGATTGAGGATGTAATAACATTGGGTGTTCTGTACTGGTACTTCATCTACCGGCCGGCTAAGATGAGGGCAAAATCAGAAAGGGCCTACTATCAACAAGGGCAGAGGAGAAGAACTGAGGGCTACCAAGGGGATCAAAGAAGGGCTCAAACAGATAAAAGGTTCTCAAAACCAAATCCATATGAGATTTTAGGCGTAAATAGAGAGGCCTCAATAGATGAAATCAAAAGGGCCTACAGAAGATTGGCCGGAAAATATCACCCAGATAAGGTTAACCATCTAGGAGAAGAATTCAGGGGGCTAGCAGAAGAGAAGTTTAAGGAGATTCAGGAGGCATATCAGGAACTGGTAAATAGGTAATCCAAGTTAGTTCGCTCCGCTCCCGCCCGCCTCGCCTGAGCTCGCCAGCCACTGCGAGGCACGAGCGGGCAGGCGAGAGCAATTCTTCTTTTTCCGAGCTTGCAACCAAGCGAATAAACAGCAATGATATCAATATGTTGTGAAAATTCCAAGATAACTATCCCACGAATTTCACCTATCTGGCAAACTTCTTGCTTATAAAATTATTTAAGCCCTGAGAGTGTGTTTATCAGGCCCAACAATTGTGCTATGGGTAAGAGGTTTTTACCTTAGAATTCATCAAGCCTTTTAAGAGATTGTACCTTAAAGGTCAAAATTTTGACACCTCCTGTGACAGATAAATGACGACCTATATCAGTTGTAGATAACCTTAGTCAAGGAAGGTCTCTTATAATAAAATGATAAAGGGTAAACAAAAGACCATTCCTATTGAAAAACTAACACCTGATATGACTCTGGCCATAGACATTACCAAACCAAATGGCGATCTGATTTTGGGAAAGAGCCGAAGGCTAACTGAATCGATAATCGAGAGATTGAAAAGGTTTGGTGTTGAGAATGTTGCGGTCTTAGTGAATGAACCAGATGAACGCCAGGACCCTGAATATATCAAGACAAAGATGAAGGAGATAGAGCAAGGGTTGGACTACCGTTTCAGGAAAGTCAATCATATCCCATTGATGATAGAAGTAAAGGAGCTTATATCTGAACATCTGAAGGAAAGATTGGTCTCATGAAACAGGATATTTTAGCCAAGAAACTCGAAAGGATAAATGACCTTCCCGGTTTACCTTCTGTGGTCTTTGAGACGATACACCTGCTTGATGAGCCAGGTATTACTATCGAGCGGCTGATCTCCTCTATTCAGCTGGATCAGGCCATTGTCTCAAAATTACTGAGGCTTGTTAACTCCTCCTTCTATGGCTTTCAGGGTAAGATTGGTAGCCTCTCACAGGCCTTAGTGCTTCTCGGATTTAACGCCGTTAGAAATGCAGTCCTCTCCATCTCAATCCTAGATATCTTCTCTGGTATTAATAAAGATAGGGCTTTTGATCCTCGTCTATTCTGGCTCCATGCCATTGGAACCGGGGTTATATCCCGGGTTATCGGCCGCCAGCTTAAATACCCACGTTTAGAAAATCTTTTCGTTGCAGGACTTCTTCATGATATAGGAAAGCTCGTAATCATTAAACTCTTCCCTGAGGATTTTCTTCAAATATTAAAAGAGGTTAAAAGAAGGGATATCTCGATAATTGAGGGAGAAAGCGCTGTTTTGGGGATAAACCATACGGAAATTGGACATAAGATGGCCGAAAATTGGAGGCTACCTGAGGAAATTCAAGAGGCCATTGCCCTCCATCACTGCCCGTGGAACGCCAGTGAAAATAGGGCGATGTCTGCCACGGTTAGTCTGTCCGATTGTCTCTGCCGGGCTCTTGATATCGGTTATGGGGGAGATTCCCTAGTACCGGAGATAGATCCCAAGGCAGTGACAATTCTGGGTGTAGAGCCACTCTTTATCGCTGGATGTCTGGAGGAAATTGATCTTGAGATGGAGAGGGCTAAAAGCTTTTTAGCTATCTTTAGTGAGGACTAAATTACGATTTGCAAATTCTTGCCACCTATAGTTGATCGCCTTGCCCACTATATACCCAGGTAGGCCTCTTTCACATGATCGTCAGTCATCAATTCCCGGCCTGTACCTTTGAGGACGATCCTCCCGTTTTCTAAAACACAGGCCCGATCGCATATAGCTAAGGTCTGCATCACATTCTGCTCAACGAGAAGAACAGTGACACCTTCTTCATTGATCCGCTTCACTAAATCGAAGATCAGCTGCACGAGTATTGGGGCAAGGCCTAAGGACGGTTCATCAAACATCATCAACTTGGGTCTTGACATCAGTCCCCTGCCTACAGCCAGCATCTGTTGTTCACCCCCTGAAAGGGTCCCTGCCATCTGTCTTCTTCTTTGCCTTAGTACAGGAAAGATATCGTACATATATTTCAAGGTCTCAAGGCGCTTGGCCTTGGCCTCACCATAAAGGGATCCCATGATCAGGTTTTCCTCCACACTCATTTCAGGGAATAGACGTCTACCTTCAGGAGTGTGGACAATGCCATGCTCGATAATCTTATGGGGTGGTAAATGATCCAGACGCATATCATTGAACTCGATGGTTCCCCTTTTTGGTGTGAGCAGAGATGATATGGTCTTGATTGTGGTCGATTTTCCCGCACCATTGGCCCCCACCAAAACCAGAATCTCCTTCGCCTTCACATCAAATGTAACATCCCAGAGAACCTGTAGATCCCCATAAAATACATCTATCCCGTTAACCTTGAGCATATCCCTCTCCCAAATAGGCCTCAATCACCGCTGGATTGTTGGCAACCTCCTGGGGTGTGCCCTCTGCAATGGTCTGGCCGAAATTAATAGCGTGGATGCGATCCGATATGGCCATGATTACCTTCATGATATGCTCTACAATCAAGATGGTAATGCCCTTATCCCTTATCCCTTTAATGAGTTCAATGGCATCATCCAGTTCTGTGGGATTTAAACCAGCTGCAGCTTCGTCAAGGAGTAAGAATTCTGGTTTTGTAGCAAGGGCACGGGCAATCTCAAGCCTTTTTCTGCCCCCTATAGGTAGGCCTTTTGCCAGTTTGTCTGCCTCTTTTAAAAGACCACAAAATTCTAAAACATGGAATGCCTCATCTTGTGCCTCCGTTATGGAGTTAACGCGGCAAAAGGCAGAGGCTGTAATATTCTCCAATACTGTCATCCGGGAAAGGGGCTTTACAACTTGGAATGTCCTGCCTATGCCAAGATGACAGATCTTATAAGTCTTCAACCCCTTTATAGTCCTTCCCTTGAAAACGATATCCCCAGCAGTAATAGGAAAATAATTATTGATACAATTAAAGATAGTGGTCTTCCCTGAGCCGTTTGGCCCAATAAGGCCAAAGATCTCGCCCTCTTCTACATGGAAGCTGACATTATCTACTGCCTTGAGCCCTCCAAAGGATTTAGTTAGATTTTTTACCTCAAGGATTGCCATATATCTTCTCCCTCTTCCCACTATCAGGTCGATTCCCTGATCCTAAAGACAGTTCGTTTAATCTTTGACCAATCTCCCACGATGCCGTTTGCCAAGAACATGATCACAAATATGACCAATAGGCCGAAGACCAAGGCGTGAGCCTGACTTATCCATTTTGGCGCTGCCCCAAAAAAGGCACTTCTGAATATCTCCTGGACCCCCACCATAACAAAGGCCCCAACAGCAGGACCAAAAATGGTGGCAACCCCTCCCACAATACCGACCAGAATGGCCATAATAGAGATATAGTGTAGGGAATATACGACGTCCGGATCAATAAATGCCATATAATTCATATAAAAGGCCCCGGCCATCCCTGTAAAAAAGGCACTTATTAAGAGGGATACATTTTTATAAAGGGTTGTATTTATCCCCAGGGATTCCGCGGCATCCTGATCCTCTCTTATGGAAAGAAAATAATATCCCCATTTGGTCTTCATAAGGCAATAAATCACATAGATACAAAGGAAGGCCAAGGCTAAGGCAATGTAATAATAAGGAATCTTGCTCTTAAAGGTCTGGATTATGAGAATGCCAACCATACCTTGGGTTAGACCTTCCCAATTGATGGCAATGAGTCTAAAGATCTCACCTCCAGCTAGTGTTGCTAAGGCAAAATAAGGGCCCCTCAGCCTGAGACAGATCCAGCCCACAGCCAGCCCAATCACCATGGAGGCAATGCCTCCAAACATCATACCCCACCAGGCAGATATCCCCAGCTTTGTGACGAATACCCCGGCGGTATACGCGCCCGTACCAAAAAATATGGCATGCCCAAAGGATACCAGACCCGTATAGCCTGCCAGGAGATTCCATGAAGATCCAATCACAACCCACATAAGTGCGATGATGACCAGATGTTGGTAGTAGTCCGAATGGATGACCAACGGAAAAAGCAGAAAAATGACCCCCAGGATAATAAATGCTACGTTCCCTTTCCTCATAATCTTCCCTATACCTTAGTCAGGCGTTTCAAACCGCCAGGTAAGAGTACCAAGACAAGCACGAATATCACAAAACCTACCATTTCCTTATAACCCATGCCGATATATGTGGCGCCGAGGGATTCCGCAATGCCTAAGACAAGCCCACCAAATATTGCCCCTACGGGACTTCCTAGGCCTCCCAGGATGGTAATAACAAATGCCTTCAAGGTAAATGGTCCGCCAATATCAGGAAACAGATAAAATATTGGTATTAATAGACTTCCAGCCGCCGCTGCCAATGAGGAGCCTAACCCAAAGGTTATGATTGTAATCCGGCTGCTGTTTACACCCATCAAGGTCGCAGCATCCTTATCCTGGGCTGTGGCACGAATTGAACGACCCATGTCCGTCTTAACCAGGAACCAGAAAAGCGTCACTGTAAAAGCAATTGAAAAGGCAAAGGCGATACACATAGGCACATTAAAAGAGATATTACCTAAAAAGAAGACCGAGCAACCGTATGATGTC
>CP070660.1:1233958-1239211 GCA_020355145.1 Deltaproteobacteria bacterium | reverse complement strand
TTAAATGCATCCTTAAACTATCATACCTTCTTAATAGATCCTGATCAACCTTTTGGGACAATTTGCCCCTTCTATCATTAAGCGACTGAACCTCTGTATCGAGCTCTTTTATCCTTTCTGAAAACTTCCTTTCCTTGTTTTCATATTCCTTCTGAGATTCCTCCCATCTAGCATTATTGCCCGCACATTCCTTTTCCTGGATCTCGATCTCCTCCATCCACTTTATCACCATCTCCTCTTTTTGGAATGTAAGCTCCTTAAGCTCTTCAATCTCTTTCAGGATTGCCTGATATTCCCTATTTGACTTTACCTCGTTAAGCCTTAACTTGCTTTTCTTAAATTTAGGCTCTATCTCTTCTAACTCCCTTTCGACTTTCCTTCTGCCTTTATTTAGCTCTTCAAGGGTAGATAAATCCTGGTCCATGGCGTTTCTTAAAAGATCAAGGTCGGCCTTTAATTTTTCAATCTCCTTAGGTGTCTGTTCCTTTTCCCTTCTTATCTCATCAAATCGAGTATCAATTGACTGTATCATCAAGACTACCTTAAGTTTTTCATCCAATTTCACACCTTAAATAAATAGCCTTTATCGGAAAAAATGAGAGGGCGTCCTGTCTTAAAAGGGCACCCTCTTTTCCTTGAGATGAACATTTTAAAAGAAATCCATTATGGGCCCACCTGGCCTCGAACCAGGGACCTACCGGTTATGAGCCGGTGGCTCTTCCAACTGAGCTATGGGCCCTTTTCTTGCTATCGGGTCATGGTAACTGAATCGAAATTTAGATGTCAAGGGAAATAAAGTCGTTTAGGGCCTTGCCTAAGATTCGGTAAAGCTCTCCAATACTTTCCTTCTCCTTGGATGTCTCAGTTTCCTTAAGGCCTTAGCCTCTATCTGCCTTATTCTCTCCCTTGTAACGCTAAATTCTCTTCCTACCTCTTCCAAGGTATGATCGGCCTTTTCACCTACACCGAATCTCTTTCTCAATACCTTTTCTTCTCTTGGCGTCAGGCTAGTCATCACCTTTCTTGTCTGTTCACCTAAGTCAAACTTCGTAACCGCCTCAACTGGGGACATTATCTTCTTATCCTCTATGAAATCCCCTAAATGGCTATCTTCTTCTTCGCCAATAGGTGTTTCCAGAGAAATGGGCTCTTTGGCTATCTTCAAGACCTTCCGCACCTTTTCCAGGGGGAACCCCATCCTCTCTGCAATCTCCTCCGGGTTTGGCTCCCTGCCATGCTCTTGAACCAGGCTCCGTGAGATCTTAATAAGCTTGTTAATGGTCTCTATCATATGAACCGGGATCCTTATCGTCCTTGCCTGATCAGCAATGGCCCTTGTTATAGCCTGTCTAATCCACCAGGTAGCATAGGTACTGAATTTATATCCTCTTTGATACTCAAACTTATCCACCGCCTTCATCAAGCCGATATTCCCCTCCTGGATAAGATCAAGGAATTGAAGGCCTCTATTGGTATATTTCTTTGCGATGCTTACAACCAATCTAAGATTGGCTTTTATAAGCTCATTCTTAGCGGTCTTTAACTTCCTCAAGCCGGTATCTATCTCCCTATCTAACCTCCTCAACCTCTTTGAGGGCATAGTTGTCCTATCCTCTATCTCATCAATATGATCCTTGGTTTCTCTTATTTTAGCTACTAGAGATGAAATCTCTTCTCTTGGTAAATTTAAGGCCTTGACCTTCTCACCACCTTCTTCGGTAGTTGATAACTCCTCCAGGCATTCTTCTAAATAAGACACTGGTTTTCCACCTGCCTTTACCAAATAATCAGCCAACTGTCTTTCTAATTCCTCTGAACGGTTGAGGATCTCCTTAAATCTTTCGACCATCTTCTGAATATGCATCTTTTCCATTTTAAATGACTTCATCATCTCGAAGATCTTCTTTTGCGTCCTATCAATGGTCGCATTTAGCCTTTTTCTCTGAGCTGAATTACAATGATCCTTCAAATTCCTCCGACACGTACAGATCTCCTCATCCAGGCTCCCCATCTTATCTATGAGGTTAAGCAAGAAACCCCTTCTCTGACCGATTTGATGAAAATTATATTCATCCTCTATATCATTGACTATATCTCTCACCTTTAGTGCCCCAGCCTCTAGATCATTACCTAACTCTCCTATATACTCTACACCTATACGACATCTAATGAGGGCATCCAGTATCTGATTTTCGCCTGCCTCGATCCTCTTTGCTATCTCCACTTCTCCTTCCCTGCTTAGCAAGGAGACAAGACCCATCTCCCTTAGATATATCTTGACCGGATCATATATCTTTTTTGCAAACTCCTCGTCGATTTCACTAAGTGAGCCCTTTCCTTCTTTTCTTTCTCCCTCGGTCTTCTCGGGCTTTTTAACCTTTTCAATCTGTTCACCGGCAGGCTCACTTACTACCTTGATATTCAAATCTTCAAACATCTGCAACAGGTCATCAATCTCTTCTGATGATATTACGTCATCGGATAAATCTTCATTCAGCTCCTGGTAGGTAATGTAACCCTTCTCCTTGCCGATGTTGATTAACCTCCTTAGGTTAATCTCATCACCATCCTTTGCCATCTATAATCTCCTTTATGAAGAATTCCCTTTGTTACTTAGATCAAGATCTCGCCTTGCCTTTACCAGCCAATTTAGCATCTCCATATCACCTTCAGTCTTAGCATGGCTGATGGATTGAGAGATCTTAATCTTGGCTATCTTTTTGGAAAATTCACTAACTGCCTGGTCAACCAATTCCTTAACATAGAAAGGCTTAGACATTAGGATAACCCTAATTTGTTCCCTTGCCCCAGGGCTATCAAGAAATTCCTCAATCCTATCCAGGTTTACTCCAGAGGGAAATTGTTCCATCAAGACCCTGATAATCTTAATGATCTCCGGATCAGAGACAATCAATTCCCATTCCTTATCCTTGAAGACGTCTATTGTCTCAGGATAGTGGACCAGTAGGTTGAGAAATTGTAGATCAGTGCCGTATTTCCTTGGATCTTTATCCGAAAAAAATCTCTCTTTAAGCTGGGAGGTTTTCCTGCCTTCTGACCTATTATCCTCCCGATGCCTTAATTCTTCCGAGACAATAGCCTCATTAATACCTGTCTTCTCTGAAAACCTGTGCACATATAAAAACCTGGTAGCTCCCTGTTCTAAGTCCATAAATATGGGCAAGGCCTCTCTCAATACCTTAATCTTTCCATCAACCCCGGTATCCATATGCGCTAATGCCTGATCCAGATAGAAATCAAAAATAGGGGTCGCCCCTTTTAGAAGTTCCTTAAACTCATCCGCTCCATACCTATTTACAAAACTGTCCGGGTCTTCACCTTGAGGAAGGACGAGGACCTTTGCGGAAATACCTTCATTCAAGAATAAGGGGAAACTCCTCAATGCGGCTTCACGTCCCGCATCATCGGGGTCAAATAAGACTACAACATCCTTTGTGTAGCCTTTTAACCTCCTTATCTGATCACTCGTAAGTGCGGTCCCTAAAATGGCAACTGCATTTGAAATGCCATGTTGTCTAAGGACCAGCATATCCATGTATCCCTCTACAATTATCGCCAGGCCCCTTTCCCTGATATTCTTAGATGCAGAATCAAGGCCATATAAGGAATCTCCTTTATGATATAGTGGTGTCTCTGGGGTATTAATATACTTAGGCGGGGAGTCATCTAAGCTCCTGCCCCCAAAGCCGATAATTTGATGATTGAGATCAAAGATAGGAAACATTATCCTGCCCCTGAAATGATCATAATAGTGTCCATCTTTCTTGGGAATAAGAAGTCCGGCCTTTGCCCCTATATCCAGGGAAATATTCTTAGATCTAAGATAATCGATCAATCCATCCCACTTATTGACAGCATATCCAAGTCTAAATGCGGAAACAGTCTCTTGAGATATATGCCGCCTCGAAAAATATTCCCTCCCAGGCCTTCCATCAGCAGACCTTACTAGGATGTTATGAAAATAGTCGGCTGCAAGCCCATTTATCTTAAATAAAAGCTCTCTTAATTCAGCCCTCTTTCTTTCAGCATATAGGTTTCTATCTTGAGGCAGGGGAATACTATAACGCTCAGCCAGATCCCTGAGTGACTGGGGAAAAGACATATTATGATACTCCATCCAAAAGGTAAAGACATCACCACCCTTACCACAACCGAAACAATGATATATCTGTTTGGCCTGGTTAACGGTAAAAGAAGGTGATCTTTCAGAATGAAATGGGCAAAGGCTGATATAATTCTGCCCCCTCTTCTTCAGCTCCACATACTGTCCGATGACCTCAACAATATCCGCTGCCTTCTTTACCTCTTCTTTTGCCCCTGATAAATCCACGATTTACGTGCCTAAAGCTTAACTGTTAACCTGTGATTGTTGAGTTTAAGGCAACTCTTCATCTTTCCTTCAATTCCTCAATTCCTTTGTTCACCGTTTTCCGAGGATCAACGGACAGCATTTGTTCTGTTTGTTGTACCTTATCTGCAATCCTATCCACAACTTTAGTTCACTTTAGTCACTTCTAAAGCTCAACTACTGTTGTGCCATCACTACCCCCGTCCCTACCTCCGGGGCTAAAATCCTTTACATAAAAATTTTCCTTTAAATATTCTCTGATAGCCTTTTTTAAGGCCCCTGAACCAACGCCATGAATTATCCTTAACCTTGTATATCCATGGACCAAGGCCTGATCTATCATCCTATCAACAAGGGGAAGGGCCTCAGCAATATTATAACCAATAAGGTTTAACTCCCCTTTAACCAAGGATGAGCTGGATACAGACCAATGCCTTTCCATTCCCCTATCCCCCTCCTGTTGAGAAGGTGCATCTGGGTCTGGAATCAACTCAGAGGAGTCAACTGTAAGTTTCACATTTCCTGTTATAATCTGGGCCCTTGAGGAATTCTCATCAATACCAATGACCAGGCCTCTCTTTTTGGATCTCTTATGATAAACCTCCTGTCCAATAGTAATGGAAACATTATCAGTTGACTGCCTTTCCTCCTTTAGCCCTCCCATAGCATCCACTAAATCCCTTTTTGCCCGGGTGTATCTCTGGGCTGCCTCAAACTGACCCTCTGGTCCCTTTTCCTTTAGATATCTTATGGCCTCACCAAACTCCCTTTTTGCCTCAGATAGGATCCTGTCTGCCCCCATTTCTTTCTGAGTCAGCATCTCATTTAATCGCCCAGTCAATCTCTGCTTTTCCTCCTCTAGCCTTTCCTTGGATATCACGTAT
>CP070660.1:1227772-1233858 GCA_020355145.1 Deltaproteobacteria bacterium | reverse complement strand
GATTGATAGCAGGATAACTTTCCCTTATGGCCTCTACTGTTCCATCAGTGGAACTATTATCCACAACCCACACCTCAAAGGATATCCCTTTGATCGTCTCAAATATGGAGGCCAAACAACAAAGCAGCAGTTCTTTTGTATTAAAGCTTACAACAATGACAGAGATGTCCAATTAATCCCCTTCTATCTTCTTTGCCTCATCTATAAGCATAATTGGGATATCATCCCTGACCTCATATAAGAGCTTACAGTTATTGCATATAAGCCCATCTCCTTCTGGGGTCAGGCAGATCTCCCCCTTACACTTTGGGCATACCAGGATGTCAAGCAATTCCTTGCTGATAGCCATATCTATCCCTCCTAGAGTCTAAAGTGAGCTAAAGTGCCTAAAGTTTAAAGTACGCTAAAGTTTATTTCTTAACTTCTTAATTTTAGCCAATTTAGGCACTTATAACTTCTTTGACAGCCTTGAACACCATATCCACTGTGATATCCTTCATGCAGGACATATCATCACATCTCCTTTTAAAGCACGGGCTGCATTCAAGGCCAGCCCTAATAACCCTGTGTTTTGCCCCATAAGGCCCGGTTCTTAAGGTAGATGTGGGGCCAAAAAGGGCCACTATTAAAGGTGAATCCATAGCCGCTGCTATGTGCATGGGGCCAGTATCAGTGCAGATAACAGCAGCACACCTCTGATAAAGGTAAGCCAATTCCTTTAAGGTCGTCTCTCCAGCCAGGTTCAGTGCCCTCCCCTTCATGCCGGATAAAATTCTATCTATTGCTTCCTTATCACCCTGCCGTCCAGTGAAGATGACCTCTGCTCCCAGCTCTCCTATTATCCTATCTGCTAAGGAGGCAAATCGATTCAACTCCCAGAGTTTACTCTCCCACTTGGCCATTGGACTAACTGCCACCATAGTACCCGTATTACCTGTTTGCCCTAAGAGATAGTCCACATGTCTCTTATCCGCGTTATGAATGGGAATATGGCCATTCCAGGTGAGATTAGTTGCCCCCAGGTATCTAGCAATACATAGATATCTCTCAAGGGCATGCATATCTGGATCAGGGATAGCAACCCTCTCATTTACGAAGGTGGAACTACCCTCCCTGCCTCCATTAAGTGCAATCTTCCTTTGCCCATCGGCAACGAAGGTCAGGATTCCACTCTTTAGAAGCCCTTGGAGGTCAACCACAATATCATATCTTCTCTTCTTAAACTCCTTTATGAAGTTAGCCACCTCTCTTGCAACTCCAATATATTCACCCTTCCTGATAAATCTCTTGAGCCAGCTCTTTCGGGGAAGGATTATTAACTGTTCTATGTCAGGATGGCCTTCTGGTATGTCTGATGCGTCCTCTTCAACCACCCAGTCAATCACTGCAAGAGGGAATCTATCCCTCAAGACCTCCAGGAAGGGCAGACTGTGGACAACATCCCCAATTGCACTCAATTTTATTATCAGGATACTTGGTTTCTTGTTCTTCAACCTATTTATTCCCTTTTAAGATCCATCTTACAGCCCTTGACAGGTCCTCTGCCACAAATGTGGGCTTTATCTTTTTATGTGGCACGATATACTCTAGGTCTCCCTTACCATACCCGGTTAATACCAGGATACTGGGTAGGTTTGCATTATGGGCAAATTCTATATCAAGCCAGCGGTCCCCGATTACATATGATCTTTGCATATCTATATCTAATTCAGATCTAGCCTTCTCTATAAGGCCTATATCCGGTTTTCTGCAATTGCACTCCATTCTATATTCAGGCAAAACCCCGTCTGGATGGTGAGGGCAGAAGTAAATCGCATCCACATATGCATTATCCTTGGCCAATTCCTTCTTCATTAAATCGTTTGTCTCTTCTACCAGTTCTATAGGGAAGTAGCCTCTGGCCACCCCCGATTGATTGGAAGTAACCACCACAATGTGTTTATTCCTGTTCAGGAGAGAGATTGCCTTACCTACACCGGGCAAAAGGATAAAGCGGCTTATGTGATTTATATAACCAAGCTGCTCATTTATAGTTCCATCCCTATCCAAGAATACCGCTGGCCTCACCTTTCAATTCTCAATTTTAAATTTTCAATTCTTTTTTAAGGGCCTCCATCCCCTCCCAGACCTCCTCCGGGTCAATGGATAGCATACACCCGTGATTAGATGGACACTCCTCTTTTAAACATGGGCTGCAATCTACTGTATGCCTCACTATTCTGGCATTTCCACCAATCGGACCGGTTTTATCAGGATCAGTTGGGCCAAAGATAGCTACCATAGGTATACCAAAGGCAGCAGCTACATGCATGAGCCCGCTATCATTGGTTAAGAAGAGATTACATCTCTTGATCAATGCCATGGCCTGACCTAATGTAGTCAGTCCGCACATATTGGCTGGATTTGTATGCATATAGTTAGATACCTTAGCACCTATCTCTTTCTCGGAGACAGAGCCGAATAGTAATACCTTGGCACCCCACCTCCTGGCAGCCCAATCACCAATAATAGCGAACCTGTCTTCTGGCCACCTCTTGGCTGATCCATATTCAGCACCTGGATTGAGTCCCACAATAAAGAGATTATCCCCTACACCCATTGAAGATAGCATCAGAGAACTTGACTTAATATCCTCATCATTAATGTATAGGATCGGTTCCCTCTCCTCAACGGGCCAACCCATTGCCTCCATAAGCTCCAGAAAATATTCAACCTGATGAACTGAGAGAATATCTCGGTCCCTTATAACCTTATGGGTCAGAAAAAGTCCCCTTCCGTCTGTATCGTAACCGACAATATATCTAACCCTTCCCATATAGGCCAGAAAGGCGGCCTCAAATGCATTTTGAAAGAGGATAGCCAGATCAAATCCCTCACCCCTAAGCCAATTGATAATCCTCGCCAGTTCTTTAAAAGAAGAGATGAAACCTTTACCTTTGTCAATGATTAACGTTCTATCTGTAGCAGGATGCCTCTCCAAAAGTGGGATAACCCAGGGATTAGCTAAGACAGTGATCTGAGCACGGGGGAAGGCCTTTTTAAGTGCCACCAGTGAAGGGGTCATCATCACGGTATCACCTACCCAATTAGTAGATCTGACCAGTATCTTTTTAACCCCATCAGTTGAGATTTTATATCTGGATCTGACCCTCATTTTTTCAAATGATGTCTGTGAATGTATGTAACTGTTTATAGCCGCTCAAGGAATGGGGGCTGTCTCCGAAAGACGGCATATCTGAGAAAATTCCACCGGCCTCCGCAGTGACCGAATATTTGTGGTTTACTCCTCAAAGGCTCTGGGAGTCTCCCGGGATCCTTGTTAAACCCCAAATATTTGGTCACATCCGCATAACCAAATAGATGTCGGCTGGAGGAAACAACCCCAGCCCTGTTAAGAGCTACCTCGTGGACCCTTACAAATGCCCTGTCTGATGATATCAAAAAAGGTATCTTCACCTGAAAGGAGCCCTATTTTTATGGTTAAGATAGCAATATCCAGATCAACACCGATCTTGCCATAGATCCTGACCCAGTCCTTTTCCGTGGTCAATAAAAAATCGCCATCTGATCTTCTTTTCCAGGAGGCAACCTCTTCAATCTCATCCTCGGTAAAGGGGTGATGGTCAGAAAAGGCCTTAAAGTGAGTAATATGAGCACCAAGACCTTTTAGCATCTCTAAGAAATCATCTGGATTAGCCATTCCTGCAAAGGCCACCACCTTTTTGCCTGACAAGATGCTTGGTGGATGGGTCTTACCAGCAAGGGGAAATACAACCTCTTCAGGAAAATGCCCGGATCGAAAGATCGGCCTCCCAGGAAAATTTTGGCGCAGGAAATCCACGAGGTCATCTCCAGGATGTTCAATTGAGCATCTGGTGATAATAATAAGATCTGCTCTTCTTATCTGCTCAACAGGCTCTCTCAAGGGGCCTAGGGGTAATAAGGATCTGTTTCCAAACTGCCTTTTAGCATCCAAGAGAAGGATGTTCAAATCCCTATGTAATGATAGATGCTGATACCCATCATCTAACAACAATAACTCCGAATTAAATAGCCTTAAGGCCAGATGCCCGACCCTGTATCTTTCCTTTGATATTAACACAGGAACGGAGGGTAATTTTTTTGCCAATAGAAATGGCTCATCCCCGGCGTCATCCACAGATGCCAGAACCCTTTTTCCATCAGAGACTACAAGGGTGTTATGGCCTCCCTTTCCTTTATAACCCCTCGAGAGAATACCTACCCTGAATCCATTATTACCTGCCCACTGGGCAAGCATGGCAACAAGGGGCGTTTTACCTGTACCCCCTGCTGTTATATTTCCAATGCTGACAATATAGGTGGGAAGTAATTTGATTGGTAAGAGGCCAATCTTATAGGCAATGAGTCTAAGCTGCACAGCAAGTCCATAGATAAGGGACATGACCTTTAGGGGAAATGTGATGACGTTCCTCTGCCTCTTTGCGTGAATAGCTGACCAATTGACCGTCTTCATAGGGGAGATCTTTGGGTTTGTTGCGTTTCTTGTGTCTTTTGTGTTATTTACTTTAGGCACTTCAATATATGGTTCAAGGAACCCCATCACCCTATCAAGGGCCCCCTGATTTTGCTCCACAAATTGCTTAGCCCTTTTCCCCATCTGCTCCCTCTTACTTCTTTGGCCCAAAAGCTCCACCATAGCATGCAGTAATTCCGATTCATCAGCAACCATTTTGCCGCCCCCGCACTTGATCAGCAATTCCGACATAGTGGCAAAATTATGGGTATAAGGTCCAAAGAGCACTGATATACCAAAGGATGCGGGTTCTAAGAGATTATGACCTCCTATTGAAACAAGGCTTCCCCCCACAAAGGCAACATCAGCCAGGCCATAAACCTGGCCTAATTCACCAAGTGTATTAAGGATGAAGACATTGTGGTCTTGGTCCTCTGCAGGCAATTCAGTTTTTCTAATGGCCTTGAATCCAAGATCTCTGGCGAGATAGTAGACCTCATCAAACCTGTGGGCCTCTCTCGGGCCAATTATAAGACAGAGGCCTGGAAACGATCTAGTCAGTTGACCAAATACATTAAATATGATCTTTTCCTCAGGATGATGGGTGCTCCCTGCTACCCATATGGGTCCATCTTTGCGGTTTAAAAGCTGAAGCCATCCATTGCGCTCTTTAACCTGAAGGGGCCTCCATCTTCTATCAAATTTGATGTTTCCAGTAATCTTTGCCTTATCTGGAGAGATCCCTCCCCCGATAATACGATCCTTATCGAGTTGAGTTTGCATTAGGGATAATTCTAAAGGCCTTAGTAATCTCTCGGTAAAAAACCGCCACCTTCTATAGGACTTTTCAGTGCGGGGAGAGACCCTACCGTTCACCAGAATTGTCTTAACCCCCCTTCTCTTTAAGATTGAGATTAAACCTGGCCAGATGTCTGTCTCCACCAGGATAAAGACAGATGGATTGATGTCTTTTATCATCCTCCTCACTGACCACCAGAAATCAAGAGGCATTGGCAATAGGCAGTGGACTTCACCTTTAAGCCTTTCTCTTGCTACCTTTAAACCCGTAGCGGTTTTAACGGAAAGGACAATCTCCCGTGATGGATATCTATTTCTCAAGGCCTCAAGCAAGGGAATGGCAGACAGGAGTTCACCCACTGAAAGGGCATGAACCCATAGCCTACCAACTTCGGATTCCCCAAGGTTTGGGAGGTTCAGACCCAGCCTTTCTTTAAAACGACCTTTATTTTTTAGGAGATAAAGAGGAAGTGAAGCGGTCAGGATAATAGTGACTAACACATGGTAAAGGACAAACATTTTGCTGGTTGCTGGTTTCTCGGTGCTCGTCACTCGCGTTTATTTTCTGGCTTCTGGCAAACGAGTAGCGAGTAACATCATTCTTAAGCCCTCACAGGTAGCTCGATTATAAACCTCGTACCCTTTGGCTTATTATCCTCAACTCTTATAAGACCATTATGATCGCTGATTATCCTGCTAACAATAGCGAGACCCAATCCTGTACCAGACTTCTTTGTAGAGAAATATGGTTCAAAAAGCCTCTCCTTGTCCTCATTAGGTATACCGGTACCGG
>CP070660.1:1220094-1227672 GCA_020355145.1 Deltaproteobacteria bacterium | reverse complement strand
TGATGAAAAAGGGAGAAGAATGCCTTAAAGGGACCAAGCATCTTTGGCTTATGAACGAGGAAAAGATTCCAGATTGGCGAAAGGGAGAATTTGATGAAATCAGGAAGAGGAAACTGAAAACGGGCAGGGCTTGGGCAATCAAAGAATCCTTGAGACGTTTTTGGGGTTACCGCTATCCTAAAAATGCTGAGAAATACTTTAAGCGTTGGTATTTTTGGGCTACCCACAGTCGGCTTAAACTCATGATCAAAGCCGCTAAGACCTTGAAAAGCCACCTTCCCAATATTTTGACTTACTTCAAACATCTTATAACCAATTCTGTCACAGAGGGGTTGAATAGCAAAATACAGACTATCAAGCAGATGGCCTGTGGATTTAGAAACCGAGAACATTACCGCAAAGCAATTCTTTTTCACTGTGGGGGTCTTGATCTATATGCCCGTACTTCGTCAGAAACTGGATCATCTCTAGATACCACTATATATGGTATGGCCCACGCAAAACTGTGAAGGACGATATATATATTAATTCCATAATATATTCAAGTCATTTCTATACTCTCTCAAAATTATCCTAATGCTTTCCATGAAAAGAATGTCATCCATGCTTTTGAAATCATTATTGACGATGAAACTGGATGATGAATTTTAGTTGACACATAAGGCTTATCTCCATATAGTTTTAGCTTATGAAATAGGTACTAATCATCTTGTCCTATCAACCGTTGAGCCCTGACTCCAATATGTGAAGGGCTCTTTTAATGAAGAGGATTCTGTCCCCTATGAAGAGGTCAAAGTTCGGTCGATATATTGATCATCTCCTGGAGGCGGTAATAAACCTGACCACTCCCCGGGGGCGTCATCGAAATTCGATCTCGAATCTGGCTGAGGAGATCCGGGCATCCGATTGCCGCAGCACAAGGGTCGTGATCTTCGGAGGCGGCACAGGGCTCTCCACAGTCCTTGGCGGAAATTCCCGGCAGGACGATTGGCCAGAGAATCCTTTTGTGGGACTTAAACAGGAATTTCCTTTGCTGAATGTTGTCGTATGCGCGACGGATGATGGGGGTTCAACAGGTTTGCTTTTGCGACAGTTGCCCATTATCGGAATCGGCGACATTCGCAAGGTGCTTCTCTCTCTGGTCCTATGCGAAAATCTTCAGAAAACATACGGCATTGATGATATCTCGACCCAGCGGATCATTCGTATTATTCATGGAATTTTCAATCACCGTTTTCCAGCAAACTCGCGTGATTTCCGATGCGTTGTCAATCCCCTCCTCGCTGTGCCCAAATCTTTGAGAGGGTACTGTCCGGAGCCCCTCATGAGCCTATTATCATCCCTCGGCAGATATATCTCTCCTGAAGGGAAGGGACCTATCATAGTTCCGGGAGGACACTGCCTGGGGAACATGATACTCACGGCTGCCATATTCCGTTCAGCCGGTGAGGTGGCGAGTTACCCTCCGGATTTAAAAGCAATCGCAGAGGGAATTCAAACCCTCTCCGAGGCCATTGGTGTAACTCCCGGATTTCTGCATCCCTCGACTGCCACTCCGGGTCAGCTGGTGTTGAGATACAGTAACGGTGTTGCAGTCCGTGGACAAAGCAAAGCGACCGTCACACGGCGTCTCCTGCCGATTGATCAGGTATCCGTGGACTGTCGTGATATCCCCTATGTGCGTGAGGACATTCTCAAAGCAATAAGAAAGGCAGACCTCATTCTTTTTGCTCCGGGAAGTCTGTATACAAGTATCATGCCTATTTTGCAGCTTAGGCCTATTATTAAGGCAATCCGAAAAAATCAGAGGGCACTGAAAATCTTCGGAGCCAATTTCTGGGCCCAGGCCGGAGAGACCGATATATCCCGGCGTAGAAGGACTCGCGGATTCCATGTGTCTGAGTTGATTGAGGCTTATGATCAGAATGTAGCGGGTGGTTATGAAGGTTTGTTTGATGTGGTGCTGAGTGCCAACCTGGAACATATCCCGGGTGATGTGATCCGCAACTATGCGCTGGAAGGCAAAAGTCCTATATATCTCGATCGTGGTCGCGTTGAAGGTCTCGGGATACTCCCTGTTGAGGCTACCATTTATTCCCCGGAGCGTTTGAGACTCGCCAATGTGATCCATCATGATCCTCAGAAATTTACTCTGGCTGTCCGCACTCTTCTTATCGCACACAGGCATTTAAATCTGAAGATGGGGACCGTGTCTCCTCAACCGTTACCCACAAAATACAAGGGCCTCGTCTGCACGGATTCGCCTCTTTTATTTACCTATCATTCTGAAGCGAGAGCAATACTGGAGGAAAAAAAGTTTTACCCGAAAAATCTTCGAAATATCATGCTCGATATTGTCTGGGAGAACCGCGACATCCGCATCGAGCACCTAAAGTTCTTTTACGGAGCAAGAATCATTCCCGCGGCAAGGTGGTCCAGGAGCAAGGAATGGGATAATGTCCTGGGTTATTATGATCCCGCGGATGGTCTATTGAAGGTCCATGAGCAGGCAGTCAGGGATCCGGAACTTCTCCGGGACAATCTACTCACGGCGCTGGGGGAGTCACTCCTTGGGCGATATATCGAAAGTCGGCGCTGGGCAAATGAGGAAGCCAGTAATTCCTGGGGAATGCGGCGTTATGAGATTCGATTGCGTCCCATAAACGACCGCATGTGTTTCCTTGATGATGGAGCCTTGCGCAGATATCTCAGATTAGCACGCATGCTTAATAGTCCCCATGATCCGAACATATTTGGAATAACGCTTAACGACCAGGAAGGATTTCTCCCGCCGGGTTTGCTTTTCGGCCTATTATATGCGTGGTATCTAAACAACGCATATGGCAGAATCATGGAATATGAAATGTCACTCCTTCGCTGGCCGCCCGAAAAGCTGATACCCTATCAACTGGAAGAATATAAACGCAAAAAGGACCTTATAAAATTCTTTCGTAACGTGGTTTTTATGCATGATAAGGAAGGAGAAATGAAGTGAAAAATATACGGTTAATTCTGATAAGTGGCCTTTCCGGTTCAGGAAAAACCACAGCCATTAAGGCATTGGAGGATGTTGGCTATTACTGTGTTGATAACCTTCCCATCCTTCTCTTACCTCAATTTTTAGAACTCTGTGAAAAATCAGGAGGAAAGATCTCCAAGGTGGCAGTGGTAAAAGATATACGTGAAGAAGCTTCCCGCCCTGTATCCCGGCAGTTGACAGATCCCGTAAACGGAGAAAAATTTACCCTGAATCTGGAGGACACAGGAGAAGATATAGATCTATCAACAGAGTCTCGCAGAATTATCCAGGATTTAAAAAGGAAAGGTTACCGGATTGACATTATTTTTCTGGAGTCAAAAGATACAATTCTGATAAAGCGGTTCAGTGAGACCCGTCGTCAGCATCCTCTGGCGGTGGGAGGCTCTATCCGGGATGGGCTCCATTTAGAGAGAAAGAGACTGCAATTCATAAGGGATATGGCTGATCAGGTGATTGATACAACTACACTGAGTGTCCATGAGCTTAAACAGAAAATACAACAGTATGTCCAGGAAGAGATGCCCCTTAATCGGTTGACAGTTTCTCTTATATCTTTTGGGTATAGTTACGGGATACCAACCGAAGCGGAAATGGTCATGGATGTCCGCTTTTTACCCAACCCCTATTTTATTGAAGGACTTCGAAGTTTTAATGGGACTCATTCAGAAGTATTCAAATATGTTATGCAATGGGACGAGACAAAAGAATTATTACAGCATCTCGAAAGATTGATACGATTTTTACTCCCTCTCTACCAGCGGGAGATGAAGACCCACCTTACCATTGCTGTTGGATGTACCGGCGGAAAGCACCGGTCTGTTGCGATTATCAACCGGCTTGCAGAGATTTTTAAAGCAGAGCTGGAGGAAAAGGGATTTTATCTATTAGTACGGCACCGTGATATAGAGAAGGGTTAATGGAAAAACGTCCAATAGAAAACCCTGAAGAGTATGAATAGAAAGCAGTTCTAAAACATTCTTTTCCGTGTTTAATCCACCATGTGCTGGCTTTACAATATATTATAGTCTTTATTTGTTGTTGCATCAATGACCCTGCCTCATCATATTTTTGACAATATTTCCACAGAATTAAAATTAAAATAAACGGTTGATATTCTTTGGCCTTTTTCCTGCTTATTTAGGGCATGACTATTGCATGCTAGTAAAATTAATGTTATTTTCATTGATCATGGTAGAAAGGAAAATGTGAATGCAAAATATAAATGAATTTGAAAGATGCTAAAGATATAATACTTGAAAGTATTTTTAATAACGCCCAGGTTGGAATCGTTGTTTCTAACGATGAGAGGATTATCACTCATATTAACCCTGAGTTTACAAGAATATTCGGCTTCACTGCTGAAGACGCAATCGGCAGGAAAATCAAGGAGTTATTCGTGCCCGAAGAGGTATATGAGGAATATGATAAAATGGGCCGACTCCTTGATAAGGAAGACAAGATTGAATATGAAATTATCCGCTATAGAAAGGATGGCAGTAAAATTCCTGTTTTATGCAGGGTGTCCATGATTATCAATAATGGAAAAAGAGTAGGCGGATTTGCCATATATTCGGATATATCTGAAAGCAAAGGATATCAGGAGGAGTTGTTAAAGGCAAAGAAAGAACTGAAGGAAAGGGTAAAAGCTAGAACAGATGAGCTTGAAAGAGCCAATAGAGAACTCAGGGAAAGCGAACAGAGGTATCGAACAGCTATTGAAAATTCTCATGATGGTAGGAACCTGGCCAAGTCTTTCTAATACTGTGCTATTATCCTTCAATCTATCTATCGATATTGAAGATTACTTCTGCTTCTAATCGAAAGAAAATCCGGTATCCAAAAATAACAGATACGATAAGGATTCTGACATATTAGTCGGATAATGCTTACATAGAACAGCGTTTTATCAATTGTTGCGCGTTGAAGCAAGCAGAGTGTAACTAGCTATATCACAGGCTCGAAGAATACAGAAGAGATATTTAAGGTATCGCAATAATTGATAAAATGGTGAACTGAACCGGCTCGGTAAAGCATGATTTTGTTTTGTGCGATCTATGGGGATTATATAGGTCGGGAAAGATGATTTGTAGAAGGGAAAAGGGATATTTTAAAGGACTAAGGTATAGAAAATGTGAACTGAGCATTGTGTGGTTAGGTACCTTTGTCTTGGATATATTTGGTTTTTATTTGGTATATAGCCCAAGAGATGGAATTTGGGCAAACCTGTCCTGTTGTGCCTTGATGGCAGTTTTGTTACCCCACGGAACTAACATTTAGTGGGGTGAAAATACTACGTTGAATTTCAATATTGTCTTGGTAATTTTCTGATTATTTTCATTTTTCCTTTCCCACATTTTGGACAACAGATAATGTCTGTGCCTGTCAATCGGAGCATCATTTCTGTAATGGTTTCTGCAATTTTCTGTGGCAATTTAGCATATGGATCGATGAGTTTTCTAATAAGTGCGATTGCCTGTTTTTTATTTTTATGTGACAAGAACCCGAAGTAACGAATCTTCACAAAGCCCATGGGCAGAACATGGAGAAGGAAGCGACGGATGAACTCATGGGCATGAAGGGTCATGATTCTGGTTTCATTGTTTCTGTCCCGATCCCGGTAAGTAAAGGTAACTTGGCCGTTATCAATGGAAAGTATGCGGTTGTTTGAAATGGCTACCCGGTGGGTATAACGACCGAGATAATCAAGTACCTGTTCAGGGCCGGCAAAGGGACGTTTTGCGTAGGCGATCCATTTAACCTTTGAAAGGGATTGTACAAGCTTTTCAAATTCTTTCTGGGAGTGGTATTTTGCTGTATTTCCCACAAAGATGAGCTTGTCCTTTTGATAGGCTGTTTGAAGCCTTTGCAGATAACGTTTTTTGAAGGCTTTCGCCAGAGATTGGGTTCTGAACAGGAATGAGTCTCTGGCCGGTACCCATCTGTCCTTTGTAAAGGATAAGGCCCCTGCAGGAATCAAACAGTGAAGGTGGAAATGATCCATCAGTGTCTGAGACCAGGTGTGAAGCACTGCAATGAAGCCCAGTTGACCTTCAAGTCGCCATTGGGGGTCTTTCGCAAAAGTGTGCAATGTTTCACTGACAGAGGAAAAGAGTATTTGCAAGGTGATGGATTTATTGGATAATATAATGGGATTAAGGTCATGTGGGAGGGTGAATACAAAATGGAAATAACCGCAGGGCAGTAATTCTGCCTTTCGGTCATTGAGCCATTGTTCCTTTACGAGACACTGGCATTTTGGGCAATGCCTGTCTCTGCATGAGTTGTAAGCGTTCTGCTCGAACCCGCATTGGTCACACTGTTGTACATGACCGCCGAGTTGGGCAGTTCGGCACACCTCAATATGATGCATGACCTTAATCTTCTCATATGGCAGAGAATGGGATTGCCTGTAAGAGTCTCCGTAAAGGTGGAAGATATCTGCCACTTCACACTTCTCTTTGTTATTGTGTGGTAGAGGCTTATTGGAATTATTTTCCATGCTATGCCCTCCTAGTCTTCATCGTCATCTAGAAAATCAAGAGGGCTTTTGAGTTTGCTCATACGTTCGGGTATGAGGTGAAGATATTTGATGGTGCTTTTTATGGATACATGCCCGAGGAGGCGTTTAAGGGTATAGATATCAGTTCCATAATATAGCAGATGGGTGGCGAAGGAATGGCGAAGGGTGTGAATACCGTGGCCTTTGGTTATACCGGCTTTTTTTTTGCATTATAGTAAGCCATTTGAGCCGCTGACACACTCATATGGTTTTCGGTTTTTTGGCCCGGGAACAACCATTTTTCGGGACGATATTGATGCCAATAGGCCCTGAGCTCTGGGAGGAGTTTTTGTGAAAGGATAGTGTAGCGGTCCTTTTTCCCTTTGCCTTGTTCTACCCTGATGGCCATTCTGGAAGGATCACTTTCTATGTGATCAGATTTAAGGCGAACCAATTCACCGACAGGAAGTCCTGCGCTATATGCGGTTTTCAATAATACATGATGTTTGAAGTTGTTTGCTGAATCGAATAGACGTTTTAATTCTCCCTTGCTGAAGATCACGGGCAATTTTTTATCCCGAGGTCGTGGGGGGATGTGAAAGCGCGTTTCATCCCACTTGCAGACATTCCTGTAGAAAGTGACAATACCTGAGAAATAGTTATTGCACGTTCCCCAAGAAAGCTTTCGGTCTTCAAGAAGATAACGAAAATATTCTTGGATTTGATCGTCTGAAAGTAAATCCGGGGATTGATTGTAGTACTCTGCTAATCCCTTGACAGCTCTAATGTAATTCCTTTTGGTGTGTGGGGATAAGCGTTGCACAGTCATGTAATTGTTAAATTCTTTCCTCAGATCAGTAGACATAATAATACCTCCTTTATGAAAGGTTAATAAGAAATGAAAAACACCTTCTACCTGGGAGGTATTGTAATGGTTTATTGGTTAATAACGGAGGGAATATTTGACGGCAGGTGTGAAAAAGATATACCTTGTTGATCTTTACACAACTCCGCGGAGCGGTTCAGTTCGAGACTTAAT
>CP070660.1:1214508-1219994 GCA_020355145.1 Deltaproteobacteria bacterium | reverse complement strand
GGTATATCTGAGATATCCACCTCATTTATCTTTACCAGGTGGAGCAGTAGATCAAGTGGGCCTTCAAATACCTCAAGTTTTGTCGTAAAGATCATGGTCAGATCTTGACAGCCTCTCTCACCTGTTCCATAGTATTTTTGGCAATCTTACGCGCCTTCTTATTACCTTCGTCGATAATATCTTCTATTATTTTAGGATCGGCCTCCAGTTCTCTCCTCTTCTCCCTTAACGGTTCCAGGGCCTTATTCAGGTTGGATGCCATGATCTGCTTACACTCCACGCACCCAATGGTTGCCGTGCGGCAGCCCTCCTCTATCTCCTTTACCTTTTCCCTGTCGGTATATAGCTCATGAAAGGTAAAGACATTACAGAAATCCGGTCTGCCAGGATCAGATCTCCTGGCCCTCTGAGGATCGGTAATCATATGAGCCACCGTTTTTTTTATGACCTCCTCTCGGTCAGAGATAAATATGGCATTCTTGTAGCTGTTACTCATCTTTCTCCTGTCAGTACCGAGTATCTTGGCCTCTGGTGTTAGCAGGGTCTCCGGCAAAGGAAAAACCTTTGAATAAAGATGATTGAAACGTCGGGCTATCTCCCTTGTCAACTCAATATGAGCGCTCTGATCCTCTCCTACGGGCACACCATTTGCTTTATACATCAGGATATCAGCCGCCTGGAGAACCGGATATCCCAGAAACCCGTAGGTATAAAGGTCCCTTTGGGCCATTTCCTTGAGCTGCTCCTTATAGGTAGGATTTCTTTCCAGCCATGGAAGAGGTGTAAACATGGAAAGAATCAGATGAAGCTCTGAATGTTCCTTTATGCTCGACTGAACAAAGATCACCGATTGCTCCGGCCTAAGACCAATTGCGATCCAGTCAATAAGTATATCCTTGATGGTCTGCTTGATAATCTCCGGATGCTCATATTCACTTGTTAAGGCATGCCAGTCGGCGATAAAGTAAAAGCATTGGTAATCCCTTTGAAGGGAACGCCAGTTATTCAGTGCCCCGTGAACATGTCCAAGATGGATTCTCCCGGTTGGCCTCATGCCGCTCACTATCCTCTTTCTCTCCATTTCTCAGTCCTCCAGATGTTCAATCCTAAGCACGAAATAAGAGACAATATCGAAATTCATCCCGCAGTAAGCCGGTCGAAACAGCTAAAAGCCTCACTTCCTTTGGGTAAATCGCTCAGGCAAAGATCCCTCTTAAGTATCAAGTAAGCTACCAAATCTATCCTTTACAAATTCGATCTCATCCTCCTTTGTGCTCACATCACCCTCCAGCTTTGCCTCCAGGAGGCCCTCCAATATCTCCTTAAAAAATGGGCCGGGCTTATAACCCATAGCAATTAGATCCTTGCCCTTTAAAAAGACCTCCGTGCCTTTAAGCCTGGTAAAAAAGGTTGATATGTATCTCTTTGTCTTTTCCCCCCTGGACTTGGCCATGGCATAGAGCAAGACCTCAGCAGGAAGTGGGGAGAGAACCCTATATATAGAATACCTATTCTTGCCCTTTAAACGATAAAGTTCCCTTAGTACACGTCCTTCCTCCTGGCGTGCGGAAATCATACCCTCCATCTCCTTATCCTGAAGCTGCAGCCTTTTTATTAGATTCTTAAATGCATCATCGCTTAAACAAGAGCTTAGACCAAGAAAGTACACCTTCCACGGTTCATAGGCAATACCCAAGTAAAGGAGATCAAACCATACCAAAATCCCCTTTATCTCTTTCAGGATAGTCCTTACCTCCTCGGTAAGTCTAAGCTCGGGTGAGATAAACTTCAGAAGACCATATCCATCCATCCTCTCTATTGCCCCTATAGGATCCTCTTCCTTTAAGATCATCTGCAGTTCGATAAAAAGCCTTTGGCCGGAGAGATTTTCAAAACAACGTATATTAACCGCATTTTGAATCAGGGTCTCCGTAAGTCTCCCTATTCTGAACCCAAAGCGCTGTTCAAATCTTATGGCCCTCAAGATCCTCGTGGGATCTTCAACAAAACTGAGGTTATGGATTACCCTTAAAGTACGCTCCTTAATATCCTTCATGGCACTGAAATGATCTATAAGGGTGCCATAATGCCCCTTATTAAGGTGAACTGCCAGGGTATTGACGGTAAAATCCCTTCTAAAAAGATCCCTCCTCAAGGAACTCAGTTTAACTTCAGGCAGGGCAGCTGGTGATTCGTAATGCTCCATCCTGGCAGTTGCAACATCTATCTTAAAGCCGTCCGGCATAACCAGAACAGCAGTCCCAAACTTGGGATAACTCCTAACCTTGGCACCAAGGTGAGAGGCAGAAGTCCTGGCGAACTTGATACCATCTCCCTCAATAACGATATCCACATCAAGATTTTCCCTTTTTAAGATAACATCCCTTACGAGACCACCCACCAGATAGGCATTATAATCAAGCCTGTCAGCTAGCTCTCCCAGGTCCTTTAATAACCTTATTATCTTATCGGGTAAGCGTTCTTTGAGTAAATTTCCGATATTCTTTTTCCGAACGAACCTAGGAAGTTCCTCCTCTGAATCATAAAGAAACTCGGGTGTAGATGATCGTTCTATCAGTATATTTAAAAGGTCTGTTCTTGTAATAACTCCAATCAGCTCACTGCCCTTTAATACAGGTAGAACGCCGACCTTGTTACTTATAATCAAATCCTGTATCTGGTTCAAGGTGGTCTCAGGTCCTACATGATAAAATTCCACATTCATATATTCTCTTACAGGCCTCATCTCCAGGCCCAGGAAAATGGCCCTATCTACCATCTGCCTCGAGATATATCCCTTGAGTATCTTACCTTCATCAACAACCATCAAAAAATTGATATTGTAGCGGGTTAATGTATCATTTGCCTCTCTTATAGTGACCTCAGATGATATATTGATGACAGGAGAGGTCATCATGTCCTTAGCCGTTCTCTCAAAATCTATCCGCCTTAAAAGGATGCTGTGAAGATCTTCCTCTGCCTGGATGAGGGTTTTTTCGATAATCGTAGCTGAGGCGGCCTGTGGATGCCCTCCACCACCAAATTCAAAGGCGATCTCGGCGACATTTACCTCTGGAATCCTGCTCCTGGCTACCAGATAGACCCTGTTTTCCATCTGTGCGAGTGCAAATAAGACATTGAGATTCTCCATCTCCATAAACTTTTGAACCAGAACGGCAAAATCACCTATATACCTATCACTCTTGGCCTTGGCTATAACCACCTCGATACCATTGATATTGTTCTTGGTGGCAGAGGCCATCAAATCATTCAAAAGCCATACCTGTTCAGCAGTTAGCTCTCTGGTTAACATATCAGAGATTGTATTAAGAGATGCTCCCTGCTCTAATAGCCAGGCAGCGGCTTCATAATCCTCTGTCTTTGTAGAGGAAAAGGTAAAAGAGCCAGTATCCTCATAGATACCGAGTGACATCAGGGTTGCCTCATCAGGGGTAATCTTGATCCCCTTTTCCCTTATTATCTCTGTCATCCTGGATATGCCCGCCCCATGTTCTTGGATAATCTCAAGATCACCCTTGATATCATCATCGGATGGCGGGTGATGATCATATATGTGTACCTCCATATCATTCCGGTCTAAGAGTTTTTTAAATTTGCCAATCCGCCTTTTCTGACGCGTGTCCACCAGGATAAGTCTATTAATCTTATTTAAATCAACATCTTTTATACGTACGAAATCAAAGAGATATGAACTTGTGTGCAGAAAAAAATTCCTCAAATTCTTTTCCTGGGCACCGGGAAATACCATTATGGCCTCAGGATAGAGTTTTTTGGCAGCCAGCATGGATGCCAGTGCATCAAAGTCGGCATTCACATGGGTGGTTATTACCTCGAGGTGGGGGGTGTGTTTTTTCATCTCCTTTTCTGATGCCTCCGGCGCCATCTGTATGGTTCCTCAAATGGTGGCCTCGGGGATTCCCGGGCAGCATCTAAAATCCTCTCTGCCAGATCAGGAAATCCATTATCTCCGTAATAGGATATATTCTCATATGCTAATCCGGCCCTGATCAAATGGACAGATAAAAGTTCTCCATCCACGAATACATGTGCCAGAAGACGGCCATATTTATCGTCTTGAAAGGAAAGGTATTCAATAACCTTGGCCTTTCTTAGGGTATCCATGGTCATTGCTGCCGCCTTTCTGCCATATGGCTGATCCTCAAATATCCCGTGTTCTCTATGGACGATTTCCGGTGCATCTATACCTAAGATCCTTATGGGAAGATTTCTGTAAAAAAAGCTATCCCCGTTATCCGGGCGGATGGCTGACTTGTCCATCCTTATTGGGACGAGGGGTCCTCTGACTTCCCTTTCAGCCCATTGGTTTGAATCCCAACCCTTTAAAAGCACTAAAAGAACAATGAAGACAATAGAACCACTGGCTAAGATATATCTTCGGTAGTGAATCAATCTACCTATCCCTCTGTAACTACTAAAATAGCCTCAAACCCTTAGTTGTTTAGTATCTTATGCATCGAAATTAAAATCAAATAATTTATGAACCATATCTTAATACCTTAGATAACTTGATATTGACATTTACCGCTCAATCTTTAAACATGTCAGGTGAACATTGCTTCAATTATGATCCACAAAGACAGGGGAGGAATCTCAGATGACCGACTATTCAATGGCATCAGGGGCCAGGGTTGAGATCCCTGAAGGGGTCAGATTAACTACATTTCCCGCAAGAGGGCATACACCCGTAATCGAATGGGAATACCCGGAATTCCAGTCCCTTTGCCCTGTCTCGGAAAGGCATGATCAAGGTGTTGTCACAATCCAATACAGACCGAGGGAAAAGATCCTGGAAGGCAAATCAGTCAGGGATTATCTAATGATGTGGAGAAACAAGAGAAACTGGCAGGAATATATCACCGAGGAGATTGCCGATCTCCTGTATAAGACCTGTGAGCCTGATTGGCTGACAGTGACGATCTGTTGGGCTACAAGGGGAGGGATAGTGGCTAAAACCATATCCACGAGGGGAAATGTGCCTTCTTGACTTTAATTTCAGTCCAGCTTATATTTCTATGTATATTACCAAGAATACATGAGGGGTAGCTTACAATAGAGATGTCCGACAAAGATTACTATAAGATACTCGGGGTAAATAAATCCGCCAGCACTGAGGGTATTAAAAAGGCCTACAGGAAGATGGCTATGAAATACCACCCTGACAGGAACAAGGGGAACAAGGCCGCCGAAGAGAGATTTAAAGATATTAGTGAGGCCTATGCTGTATTGAGCGATCCGGAGAAGAGAAAACAGTATGACATGTTCGGTGCCGAGGGCTTTCAGCAGAGATACACGCAAGAGGATATATTCAGAAGTTTTGACTTTAGCGATATATTCAGGGAATTTGGCTTTGGAGATATCGGCGGCCGGAAGAGGGGAGGGGGTTCAGGTATATTCAGCCAAATCTTCTCTGGGGCAAGCAGAGGCCCCAGATCCAGGACAAGGGT
>CP070660.1:1209234-1214408 GCA_020355145.1 Deltaproteobacteria bacterium | reverse complement strand
CTCTTGCCTATTGAAGAGGTGATAAAGATTGCCTTCAGCGTATGTAAAGGTCTAGAGTATGCACATCAAAATGGGGTAATTCACCGTGATATAAAACCCTCTAACATCATTCTTAGCTCTGCGGGCCAGGTAAAGATAACTGATTTTAGCATCGCCTATATTATTAAGAGGGGTCAATCAACTCTTGTTAAAGGTCTATTTGGTTCACCCAGTTATATGTCACCCGAACAGGTCAAGGAGGAGCCTATAACAAAGAGAAGCGATCTGTTTTCTGTTGGCTCAGTCCTGTATGAACTTCTAATAGGAACAAAGGCATTTAGTGGAGAAAACGAGTACTCTATCATGTATAAGATTGTTAATGAAGACCCTCCTCCTGTTTTGGAATTAAGGCCAGGGTTGCCAAAGATCTTTGGAAAGATCCTTAGCAAGGCCCTGGCCAAGAACCCAACTCAACGTTATCAGAACAATACGGACCTTGCCTATGATCTGAGGCTGGCCTTACGTAGCCTAAAGGATACACCAAAAGAAAGCCATGACAGGGAATTGCTGAACTATATCCAAGATCTACCTTTTTTTAGTAATTTCACAGGAGGCCAGATTAACAAAATCCTCTCTGCAAGTAATTTAATCAAGGTTGAGAAGGGTGAGACTATCATCGAAGAGGGAGAGATAGATGATACCTTTTATATCCTGATCAGCGGCCAGGTGATAGTCCGGAAGGGAAGCGAAGAGGTAACCGTCTTAGTAAACGGTGAATGTTTTGGGGAGATGGCCTATCTGACTGGTGAGGCCCGCACAGCTACAATTGTCTCAGAAGATGAATGTATCTTACTTAAATTCAGTTCTACCCTTTTGAATAGGTTACCTGAATCTATTCAACTCCTATTTTTCAAAAACTTCTCCCAAACCATCATCAGACGTCTATCAAAGGGGGCCTAAAATCAATGACAAAGGTTAAATGTTAGGGGAGACCTATCCATATGCCTTAAGCCAACGGATACCAGGGCCCTTGAGAGAGCAGAGGGATAAACCTTTATGTCAAAGGCATTTTTTATCAGCCTCGGATGCGCAAAAAACCTTGTAGACAGTGAATATATACTCGGTCTTATAAAGGAGGAGGGATATGATATAACAGATGATCCTTTAGATGCCGAGATAGCTATTGTAAATACCTGTGCCTTTATAAGAGGCGCGGTTGAAGAGAGCACAGATACAATACTTGATCTTGCCAGTTTAAGAGACAAAGGGCATTTGAGGTACATCTTAGTTGTAGGTTGTTTTGTCCAGAGATATGGAAGAAAGCTGCTAAGGGAAATCCCGGAGGTTGACGGCTGGCTTGGTACAGGTCAGATCTCCAGGGTACCTGAGCTCTTAAGGGCTAAAGCGGGTGAGACCCCGATTATCTTTATAGACCGACCACATTTTTTGGCCGACCACAGGGCGCCCAGGGTACAGACAACACCATTTTACTCTGCCTATCTAAAGATTGCCGAGGGATGTTCCCACCAGTGCTCCTACTGTATCGTCCCCTCATTGAGGGGCCCTTTCAGGAGCAGGACCGTGGATTCCCTATTCATCGAGGCAAAAAAGATGGTTGAAAGGGGCGTTAAAGAGATTAATCTAGTGGCCCAGGATACATCCTCGTACGGCCATGATCTTGATCCACCCTGTAGGCTTGAGGATCTTTTGGAGAAGCTTCTTACTATATCTGCTTTGAAATGGCTCAGAATTCTCTATGCCCATCCTTATCATTTGACTGAAAGGCTTCTTGAGCTTATTGACTCCGAGGAAGTGCTTTGTCCCTACCTTGATCTCCCCATTCAGCATGTTAACCCAGACATCCTTAGGGCCATGGGACGTCCTTCAGGCTCAGAATCTATACCTCGATTGATAGAAAGAATAAGGGGCAGATCAAGAAAGATAGCCTTGAGGACAACGGTAATGATCGGTTTTCCAGGAGAGACTGAGGAAAGATTTACAGAACTATGCGATTTTACAAGAGAGGCCCAATTCGACAGGCTGGGTGTCTTTCCCTTTAGCCCGGAGAGGGGTACCCGTGCTGCCAGGCTCAAAGATGGTATACCTCAAGAAGTAGTGAAAAGCAGGATCGAGGAGATAATGGAAATCCAGGCAGAGAACAGCAGAGGGCTCAACAAGGAGCTGGTTGGTAAAACAGTACCGGTAATAGTTGAGGGATTACACCCTGAGACAGATCTATTGCTGAGCGGTAGGACATCAACAATGGCACCAGATGTGGATGGGCAGGTGTTGATAAATAAGGGATCCGCTATGGTAGGCGAAATTGTTCCGGTTCAGATAACCGAGGCCCATACGTATGATCTAGTCGGCACCATACAAAGAGGAGTGTAAACCAAAACACATCCCCTATAGGATGCCGTATTTTTCAAATGTCTTGACAAGGCTCGCCCCGGCCCTCAGTTCCTCACGGACAGTATTTTCACCCTGAACCTTTTCCCATGCCCTTTCAATAACCTCTTTAACGATCTCCCGTGGAACTACCACAACACCATCAATATCCCCAAATACAAGGTCACCGGGATTAACGCGGATGCCACCGCACACAATGGGAATGTCACGCCCTTTTCCATCCATACGGCCGAGCGAGTCATAGGGAGTAAGACCCTTGCAAAACGTCGGAAAGTTCAGATCCACAATCTCCTTGTAATCCCGGGCGCCACCGTCCGTTATGATCCCTGCTGCCTTATGACCTATCGCCGCATTACTCAATAGACCACCCCAGACCGCTGACATCGAAACGGCGTTGCACTGGCAGACAATCACCTGGCCTTCCCTGATGCCGTCAAGAACCTCCATTTCCAGCTGGAAAGGATGTTCAGGGACCTCGACTACCGCCTCAAAATACATGGTTACCGCCTCACCCCATGTCCTCATGGTAGGGACAAGTGGCCTTATCGCCGGTTCCATACACTGCACACGAAAATTCATCCGGTCCATAACATCCATGATCACAGCGGAGTAACATCTCTCAAGTTTCTCGTTGTAGTTAAGGTACTTCATGCGATTTTCCTTCCCTTAGGTCATTATTGGGCGAAAGCCCCTGAGCGTGTCTTCGGTGAACCTCAGTGGGTTAGCGTCAACCCTATCGGCTCCGGCCGAAAGAGACGCCTATCCATCAATCGCAGGTCAGGGCTGACATGAGGCCGAAAGTCGGCCTGAGTTAATATGTCACGCTCTAAATCAATACCAGGTGCTATTTCAATGACGATAAGTCCTTCCCGCTTTAGGCTTAGTACACAGCGTTCCGTTACATAGAGGACATTCTGTCCCTGCTGCAATGCTCGGCGTCCGCTAAGGGTGACATCTTCGACCTCGGATACAAATTTGCGTGTTCGGCCCTCATTCACGATATGGATCTCCTCGCCTTCAAGGGCGAGCTTTAGTCCGCCTGCCGTATAAAAACTACTGAAGACCAGATTTCGTGTCCTAGCGGTGATGTCGATGAAGCCTCCGATACCTGCGGTGATATGCCGCAGAGCAGAGAGGCGTGAGACATTGACGTTGCCATACTGGTCAACTTGCAAGAACGAGAGGAGGCCTCGGGAAGTACCGCCGCCTTGGAAAAAAATAAACTGATCTGATGAGGGGACAATTGCCTGCGGGTTCATGGCACACCCAAACTGAAATCCAGTCAAGGGCGTGCCGCCAACTGCGCCTTGCTCGATTACCCAAGTTACGCCATCGTAGACTCCCTCTTCTATCAATATCCGGGGAACAAGTGCAGAGATGCCAAAGCCGAGACTGACTACCTCACCAGGGCAGAGTTCCATCGCAGCCCGCCTAGCAATCACCTTTTCCGGTCCCCACTCAACTGGCGAGAAGGATGAAAGGGGGCGGCGCAATTCACCGCTTATCGCAGGATCGTAGACCGTCTGTGTTGTTTGCATCTGATCTGGTGCAAGTACCACATAGTCTACAAGCACGCTCGGCACCCGCACCTGTTGCGGTGGTATTGACCCGGTAGAGGCCAGACGCTGCACCTGGCCGATCACTAACCCACCATTGTTGTGCGCAGCCAGAGCCTGATCAAGAACGCCCAAATACGAGCCCTCATGCTCCATCGAAATGTTGCCTAATTCGTCGGCAGTGGTGCCACGGATGATGGAAACGTCCACCGGGATCACAGGAAAATAAAGCCATTCCGCACCATCGAACTCAACCACATGGACAATATCCTCGGTTGTAATGCTGTTCATCCGACCCCCTGACCGGCGTGGATCCACGCAGGTATCAAGGCCTGCTTTGGTCAGGACGCCCGGACATCCGGCTGCAGCCTCACGATGCATCTGGAAAATAACGCCACTTGGAAGGTTGTATGCCTCGACCTGATTTTCATAGATCATGTGCCATATCTTGGGAGAAGGCAGCGACGATGGACCGCTCGGGTAAGAGCCCGCGATAACGCGTCTTAACAGCCCAGGTTGGGCCAAGTGGTCAATCCCATCAATGCCATACATATCCCCAGCAGCGATGGGGTGTAAAGTAGTGAGCTTCTTAGGCTCGGCTGTGGCCTTGTGGCGCTCACCGATAGCGCGCAAAATGGCATCCGGGCAACCCAGTCCGCTTGAGGAAATGATTGAAGCTACCGCCCCACTCGGAATCAGCCCAGCCGCTTCCTCGAGAGAGATAACCTTAGTCCTTGACATGAGCAGCCCCCCCAATCTATCTCCTTCGGTTACCTCGATTCTAGAAACCTAGATGGATTCTTCTTGCATAAAAAGTTTCTCATTGGCCAAGAATAACCAGGTGAAGGCCCTGTTTCTGATAAGAGGTCCCTTCTTGATCAGGTAGTATATAAAGGCGGAGCCTTGTGGGTCAAGGAAAAAGCCCTCACGACACGACATCCTGTCTGAGACAGGTTTGTTCACTTCTTGGATCCAAGGCTCCCTCGAAAGGTTAGGATATGGGTATATGAAAATAGGAATTGATTATTGCTTTAGCTCCTTTTCATTAACCCCTAAAACATATTAAGGCGTGAGGGCTCTGCAAAACCTGACAAGGTTTCTTCCCGAAAAGAGGGTGGGGCTTTTCGGAAGTGACTGGTGGGAGGGCGCTGTGTTTTCGCGACTTATAAGTGGGGGAAACCACAGGTCCCGCTTGCGGGACAATGCGGAGGGGGCAAGACTCCCCTGCTG
>CP070660.1:1196031-1209134 GCA_020355145.1 Deltaproteobacteria bacterium | reverse complement strand
GCCTACGAGTATCAAACGACTGTTAAGGTCTATGATTCTCTGGGAAGTACCCATGACATTACTATCTATTATGATAAGGGTAGCGGTTCAACGTATGAATACATCGTGGTTTGTAATCCTGATGAAGACAACAGACAGGGCTTGGGCTTAGTCTCTACTGACGCCGGACTTGGGATGCTTGGAAGTGGGACCATAACCTTTAATGAGGCCTCCGGAGCCATTCAGGACATCACGTTTTCGAGGTTCATCGGTGAAGCTGGAGGGTTGAGCAAAACTACGGATTTTGATGCCGGAGCTACTGATCCTGTTGCCACTGTGTATGGAGAGTACACTGGAACTGGAACCCTCCCAAAAGTCTATACATTTACTGCTACAAGTACCGGTGTAATAGGAGCTGATACTATAACACTCACTCAATCAAATAATAGAGACGCTAGTACAGCTACAGTTACAATCCCTTCAGATTACACGGCTGGAACTATTTTAGGAAGTTCAGCCGGGATCCTTGACGGAATTCAGTTTTCTTTTGATTCCGTAGGTGGTAACATTGTGACTGCTGATGACATGACATTCACGGTAACCGCAGGAGATGCGGGCGACTTATCAGACACAGATTGTTGGGCCAATATGACCACGACAAATGATTTGAGCAGCGACGGATATTTCGAGTTTAATGCAGATTTTCTCGGCGGTACCAATAGTGGCATGGACGTGGGGCTCGACTTCGGTTCCTCCTATAGCACTGCAGGCGGAAGTTGGGTGAACGATTCCCTGTCAACCACCCAGTATTCAGCGGCCTCTAGCACCATCTTCCAATCGGCCAACGGCTATGGTGCTGGCGACCTGCAGTCGGTTAATGTGGGAACAGATGGCGCCATTACAGGCCAATACTCCAACGGTCAAGTAATTCCACTCTTCAGGGTTGCCCTGGCCAAGTTTCAGAATAATCAAGGCCTTTTTAAGGTTGGTGGCAACCTTTTCAGAGAGACACGGCTCAGCGGCCAATCCATTACGGGAAAGCCAGGAACCGGTGGCCTGGGCAGCATCGCACCAAACTCCCTTGAACAATCGAATGTGGATATCGCCGCAGAATTTGTCAAGATGATTACCACCCAGCGTGGATTCCAGGCAAATTCCAAGATCATTACGGTGACAGACCAGATGCTGGCAGAGCTTATGAATCTGAAGAGATAGCCAGGAGTTTACAAGATAATTTGACCTCTATTGGCCGAGGCGCGCCTGCGAAGCCATTTATGATCTGACAGCTTGCGCTGGAGTATTGGAGTAATGGAGTGTTGGTTATTCTTTTTCCCCATTACTCCAACGCTCCATTACTCCAAACCCCCTGTGGTTTGTTAATACGGCTTTTGATCAACATTCTCAGGCCGTTCCATTAAGGTAGATCATCTATTTTGGACAAGAGACGGCGATAGCTCCTGAGGGGCAGATGTCAAGTCCTTGACGTCTGCCTCAATCCTTCATCTTATAGATAAAATCCCTTCAAAAAGGATTGAGTATCCCTATCTCCTTGTAATCCCTCACTTTTTTCACTCCTTTATAAATATACAACTTTACCAAGAAGAATGGCACAAAGGTTGCTGTATATTTAAGATAACGAGTGTCCATTGTGTTTATAGGGTTTTAACTGAGAAAACTCGATAAACTCAACAAACACAACGAACTCATTGGAGGGAGGCAGTATGGATTTTGCCACCGTCTTAGGTATTATATCTGCATTTGGCCTTGTAACTATTGCCATTTTCATGGGCGGCGGCGTTAAACTCTTTATAAATGTCCCTGCCTTGATGATTGTTGTGGGCGGCACCCTTGGGGCAACGATGATTAGCTATCCCTTAAGGGACGTATTTGGGGTTTTCGCGGTGGCTAAAAAGGCAGTTTTTACCAAAAATATATCCATTAAGCAGCTCATTAGCAGGTTTGTAGATTTTGCCAAGAAGTCCCGCAAGGAGGGGATTCTGGCCTTGGAGGGCGAGGTAAAGGGTGTGAAGGATGAATTTTTAAAAAAGGGGGTCCAGCTCTCTATAGATGGATTGGAACCGCAAGAGATCGAAGATGTCCTGGAAACGGAGGTTGGCTTTATCAGAAGCAGGCACCAGCTAGGTGCAGAGGTTTTCACCACTATGGGAACATTTTCTCCTGCCCTTGGTATGATAGGGACCCTCATAGGACTGGTGCAGATGCTTCAGACTTTGGATGACCCGAGTAGGATTGGCCCGGCTATGGCTGTGGCCTTGCTTACAACCTTCTATGGTTCGATTATGGCCAATATAGTGTGTTTGCCCATAGCGGGAAAGCTTAGGGTTCGGAGCAAGGAGGAGGTGTTGACCAAGGAGATGACGATTCGGGGGATAATATCCCTTGCCAATGGTGATAATCCCAGGATCCTTGAACAGAGACTCATGGCCTTTATACCGCCTGATCAGAGGGAGTCATCCTTTAAGTATTAGGTATGGTTAAAAAGAAGACAGATACCGATGATGCACCCAGAGTAAACGTGGGATTGGTTATGACCATTTGCCTTTTCCTGATACTTTTGACCTTTTTCATCTTGCTCAACTCCATTGCGGTAATAGACGAGAGAAGAAAAATCATGGCCATAGGCTCACTCTTAGGGGCCTTTGGTAGCTTCCATGGCGGGGTGTCACCATTAAAGACAGGGGAGTCAATTATGCCACTCTCCGCACCCATGATAGAGGCAAAATTAGACGTTGAGGAACTATTGGCGGTCATGGATAAAAGGACGGTGGGCCAGATAAAGATCGAATCATCTATGGACAGAGAGATAATCACCATAAATGAAAAGGTCCTCTTTGATAAAAATAAATCTAAGCTCAGGTCCTCCTCATACCCTCTGTTAGATAAGCTAAGCGAGCTCATAAAAAAGGGGGACTATCCGGTAGAGATAGTCGGGCATACAGATAATAGACCGGCTAAAGAAAAGGGATATAAGTCCAACTGGGAACTCTCAACCCTCATGGCAATTCAGGCCCTTAGATATTTTGTGGAAAAGGGTAAAGTTCCCGACGAGAGGCTAACGGCCTATGGATCCGGTAGCTATAGGCCAATTGCCTCCAATGATACCAGGCAATCAAGGGCCCAAAACAGGAGGGTAGATATGATTTTACATTATGAGATGCCCGCGTACGTTAAAAGGATTTATAGGAAGAAACCACGAGGCGTCTTTACATATAAGAGGTTTGACTTCAAGGTTTTTTGAATAATGGTCAAAAGAAGAGAAGACATAGTCAAAGGCCCAGCACCGGACCCCAGTGCGTGGATGGTCACCCTTTCAGACCTAATTATGCTTCTGCTCACCTTTTTTGTAATGCTTCTTGCCATGTCTTCGGTGGATCAAAGGAAGCTAAAAGAGATACTTATTCATGTTCGAGAGTCCGCTGGTTTGCTTAATTTCTCTGGGTCCGCGGGGATTACTGATTTGGCGACCTTTCTCAAAAAATATAAGGATAAAAGCAGATTCTTTATGATTGATGGGAGTTTTCTTAGGTATCTGTTCATGCCTTCAATAGAATCAGGTAAAGAGATGGAGGAGATAGAAATAGATATAACAGATGATGAGAGGGGTATTGCAATATCCTTTCAGGGAGATATCCTGTTTGATCCAGGAGAGGTGAAAATCAAAAAAGATGTATTCCCTGTTCTCGACTCAATCGCCGAGGCTATAAATTCTTGCCCCAATGATATCCTCATCATGGGTCATACAGATAACATGCCAGTTCACAGTGAGTTATATGAATCACAATGGGAGGTTTCATCATACAGGGGACTTTCTGTTCTTGAGTATTTTTTAAAGGAAAAAGGGCTATCACCATCCCGCTTTTCTGTTGGGGGCTACGGCCCATCAAGGCCCCTATATCCAAACGATACCCCGAAAGACAGGGCCTTAAACAGGAGGGTGGAGATAATCTTTAAACATTTATAGGGGGTATAAATGGAAGAAGAAAGAGGCGCTAAAGAAGAAGATGCCAAAGAAGAGGTACAGCCTAAGAAGTCCTTTTTTAGGTTTATAATTTTAGGGGTTATGGTGATGGCCCTTGGAGCTGGTGGTTATTTGGGGTGGGACCTATTTGTAAAAGGGAAAAAACAGGAGACCAAGGTTCCCGAATCCCGGCCTCGAAGTAAGAAAGTTGAGGCGAGGATAATCTACCCTCTTGAGTCATTTATCGTTAATTTAATGGATAAGGCCGGAGTAGGCAAAAGGTACCTAAAGGTCAAGATTATCCTTGAGATTGGTGATGAAGGAGATAGGAAAACAGTGGAAATGAATAAACCACAACTGACGGATACTATCCTCCTTCTGCTCTCCAGCCAGTCATTCAAAGAGATTAATACAATGGAAGGCAAACTTGAATTAAAACAGGCACTTTTATCCAGGATCAATCAGGCCTTAGGTGAGGGAGTTGTTCATAGGGTATATTTTACTGAGTTTGTGGTGCAATAGGTAAACCCATGGCAAACGTTTTATCACAGGATGAGGTCGACTCCCTTCTTAGTGGGATAAGTGAGGGAAAGGTTAAAACCGAGACAGATCTCCCTGAAAAGGACGAGGGCTTAAAGGGATATGATTTTAGCAGACAGACTGGGCCTGTACATCTCAGGATGCCTACCTTGGGGATTATTAATGAAAGATTTATTGGTTTTTTGAAGACAAGCCTCTCTGCTACGACAAGGTCGGTTACAGATGTAAGCATATTAGATTTTGAGTCGGTTAAGTTCGGTGAATTCACTCGATCCATTCCCCTTCCAACATCTTTGAATATCTTTAAGATGGAACCATTAAGGGGATTCGTACTCCTTATCCTGGAAGGCTCTCTGGTATTTGCCTTTGTTGATAGCTTCTTTGGTGGAAAGGCTGCCAGCAACATAAGACTTGAGGGAAAAAGCTTTACTACCATTGAGATAAAGATAGTAGACAGGATAGTAAGAATAATCCTGAATGACTTACAGCACGCATGGTCAGATGTTTATAAGCTAAAGATGGTCTTTGCACGCTCCGAGGTAGATCCACAATTTGCAGGAATTGCCTCACCTACCGAGATGGTTATTGTAATTAGGTTCAATGTAGAGCTTGAAAATAGCTCTGGAGTGATGACTATCTGTATGCCCTATTCCACCCTTGAGCCTATAAGGGAAAGACTAAGGTACAGGTTTCATGGCGAAAGATTGGAGGTCGATGAGACGTGGGGAAGATACCTTGAGGAAAAGATAAAGAAGATGGCAGTGAACTTGAGTTGCACCTTAGGTACTACAAAGATAAGTGCCAGAGAGCTGCTGGAGATGAAGGTTGACGGTGTGATACAGTTGGAGCAAAAAACAAGCGATCCAATTACCCTCAGTGTAGAAGGTGTTCCAAAGTTTAAGGGTTATCCAGGCACGTATAGTAAAAAGAAGGCGATAAGAATAAGTGAAAGATTTAGTAAGGAGTAAATGATGAATGAAACTGGTAACTCAAAAGACAATGTCCAGGAAGAGAAAGTAAAAGAAGTAAAAGAGAAGGAGTCAGGGCAAAAGGAGAAGTACGATATTGACCTCATTCTTGATATCCCTCTGGATGTATCCGTGGAATTAGGTAAGGTCAGGATGCTTGTAAATAATCTTCTCCAGTTAGGGCAGGGATCCATAATCGAGTTGGATAAACCAGTTGGTGAACCCCTCGAGATATATATAAACAACAAACTGATTGCCAGGGGTGAAGTTGTGGTTGTGGAGGAAAAATTTGGCATAAGGGTGACTGATGTTGTCAGCCCACTTGAGAGGGTTAAGTCTTTGGGGTGAGAATCCAGTAACTTTAGGCACTTAAAATGAATGAGGCGACTGGGTTGAACCTGATAAGCACAGGGCTTAAGACAGTGGCCACGCTTTTTCTTGTGCTTGGTCTGTTGGTCTTAGTCCTATACTTTATGAAGAGGTTTCTACTTCTTAAACGGGGGGCAAAGGGAGATCTATTAATCAAGGTCCTCTCTTCGCTGCATCTGTCGCCAAAAGAGCGGATTGAGGTAATAGAGATTTCAGGTGAAAAGATTGTATTAGGTGTTACTCCAGGTAACATTACCTTTTTAACCAAACTTAATGATTTAAATGGAGAAAATGAGGCAATTAGTCGGGAGAGAAAAGATCATGAAATCAAGAAATAATAGATTAAAGAAAACCTTATTGGTTCTCATCCTTTCCCTTGCCATTTACATCTTATTCACAGAAAGGGCCTCTGCCGCAGATTTCCTTTTTCCCTCATTACATATTGGAGTAGAAAAGGGAGGGGATCCTGGTGATATCTCTATCTTGCTCCAGATTGTCTTTCTCTTAACCATTCTCTCCCTTGCACCGGCCATCCTCATCCTTATGACATCCTTCACCAGACTGGTTGTTGTCTTTGCCTTTTTGCGACATGCCCTGCATACCCAGCAGACCCCCTCTAACCAGATCATTGCTGGACTAGCCCTGTTCCTGACATTCTTTATTATGATGCCTGTCTGGCAAAACATTAACGTTAATGCATTGCAGCCATACCTGAATGAAGAGATTTCTCAGGGAGTTGCCCTGAAGACGGCTGTAAATCCTATTAGGCAGTTTATGTTCAAACACACCCGGGAAAATGATTTGGCCCTATTTGTCAAGATGGCAAGGACAGAAAAGCCAAAGAATCCAGACCATATCCCGATATCTATCCTCATCCCTGCCTTTGTTATAAGTGAGTTAAAGACCGCCTTTATTATTGGATTTGTCTTATATGTACCTTTTTTGATTATAGATATGGTTGTGGCAAGTGTTCTACTCAGCATGGGGATGATGATGCTTCCACCAATCATGATCTCTCTTCCATTTAAGCTGATGCTTTTTGTTCTGGTGGATGGCTGGCATCTGATAGTCGGTTCTATGGTAAAGAGTTTTGTGGGAGGGTAAATATGACGCCAGAATTTGTTGTAGCTTTTGCACAGGATGCGATTAAAACGACCATACTGGTATCTATGCCCATGCTTGGTCTTGGGCTCGCTGTAGGCCTGATAGTAGCCATCTTTCAGGCCGTGACCCAGATCCATGAGATGACCCTCACATTTGTACCGAAGATTCTGGTAGTACTATTGGCACTGCTGTTTTTTGCTAACTGGATGATTGAGTATTTGATGCGCTTTGCGGCAACTACTATTGAGCAGATACCGTTTTATATAAGATAGGTAAGTGCCTAAAGTTTAAAGTGAACTAAAGTTGAAATAATGAAATCAAGAAACTCAACAAACATATATTTATCAATAGGGGTTGTGGATTTATGAATTGAAGGTTTGTGAATTCTGCAGGATTTATGACAACTTTAGGCACTTATAATTTTAGGCACTTTAGCTCACTTTAGGCACTTAAAATGGACATATTGCCCGTATCATATCAAGAATTTAGGTCATTCTTTCCTATATTTATAAGGGTTAGTGTTATTTTGTTCATGTTTCCATTCTTTAGTGCTCGGGTTATTCCGGTTTTACCCAAGGTTGGCTTGACCCTTATTATAAGCATAATCCTCTTTCCTGTTATAGGTAATAAAATGGTTGCGTTTCCTGATACCTTGTGGGGAATGGTTCAGTTGATAATAGCGGAATTTTTAATTGGCATGATTTTGGGGCTATTAGTCCAGGTATTATTTGAGGCAGTTAGGATAATGGGTCAATTGGTAGGCTTTCAGACAGGCTTTGCCATCGTCAACATCCTTGACCCTCAAAGTGGCAGCCAGGTCTCAATTCTCGCCAACATGGCATATCTTGTGGCCATTACGTTTTTCCTTATCTTAAATGGCCACCATATATTACTGAGTGCGATGAGGGAGAGTTTTGAGATTATAAATCCGGGCTCATTAGGCCTAAACCAACAGATATTTCAAAAGATTATGCAGGTATCTGGTGATATGTTTGTTATTGCCCTAAGGATAGGGGCGCCAGCTATTGCAGCCCTTCTCTTCACCTCGGTGGCCTTTGGGCTGGTTGCAAAGCTAATACCCCAGATGAACGTTATGATTGTGCTATTTCCTATCAAGATAGTAATTGGCCTGTTCTTCTTTGGTATATCCTTACATGGGCTCTTGAGATTTATGGAGAGATGCCTGGGAGGCCTGGATTCCCTGTTAATTAATACTATGTCATGGTTAAGGTTATAGGTAATGGCTGAAGAGAGTTTTGAAGAAAAGACTGAAAGACCAACGCCAAGAAGGAGGGAGGAGGCCAGGAGGAAAGGAGAGGTAGCAAGAAGCAGGGAGCTGCCTTCAGTGGCAGTGCTTCTTTCTGGTCTGATTACCTTAACCCTCTTTGGATCCTATATATACTCCCATATCCATAGTATTATGAGAGAGTCGTTTTCCCTTATTGCATTGACTGATCTTAATATCGCTGATTTTATGGTATTTGCTCAAGAGATGATCAACCTATTTATCTTGGCAGTAACCCCCCTGTTGGCGACCGTTTTTGTTACGGCGATTTTATCCAATATCATGCAGGTAGGCTTTGTCCTGTCCGGTGAACCGATCAAGCCCAAGTTGTCAAAATTAGATCCGATTAAGGGCCTTGGAAGGCTCTTTTCCAAGCAATCGTTTATGGAATTATTCAAGTCTTTGTTAAAGTTGGCCATTATAGGGGCAGTAGCCTATCTCACGGTAAGGGGTGAGATGAAAAATGTCCTCCTCTTGGGGGAGATGGAACTAAATTCAATTATCGCCTATATCCTTCTGACCATCTTTAAGATCTTTATCAGGTGTACCCTGGCAATGATCTTTCTGGTAATCATCGATTACGCCTTCCAGAAATGGGATTTTGAAAAGAGGATGAAGATGACCAGGAAGGAAGTGAAGGATGAGCTTAAGAGGACAGAGGGTGATCCACTGGTAAAATCCAGGATAAGAAGCATTCAGATGCAGATGGCAAGGAAAAGGATGATGCAGGCAGTTCCGCAGGCGGATGTAGTGATCACTAACCCCACCGATCTTGCTGTGGCCTTGAAGTACGATAGCTCTGTTATGGAGGCACCAAAATTGCTTGCAAAGGGATCAGGGAGAATAGCCAAAAGGATCAAAGAACTGGCAGAGGAGCATGATATCCCCATTGTGGAGAATAAGGAACTTGCCCAGGGTCTATACTCCTCAGTTGAGATAGGTCAAGAGATACCACCTATCCTCTACCAGGCTGTTGCCGAGGTTTTGGCATATATTTACAAATTGAAAGGCAATTATGCAGAGGTCAGTTCTTGACATTTGGCATCCCGTCGAGTCTGTTGTGTTTCTTGAGTTTCTAGTCTTAAAACCCTATGAACTCAACGAACACTATGGTTAATAAAATGGAAGAGACCTTAAGATCAAAAGGAGACCCTCTCGTTTTAACGGAGATGATGACAGTTATTGGGGTGGTTACTGTCCTTGTGGTTATGATCATCCCGTTACCACCTATTCTCCTCGATTTCCTTCTGGCCCTGAATATCACCCTCTCCATAACTATCCTTCTGATAGCCATGTATACACTGAAACCGCTGGATTTTTCCATATTCCCCTCCCTACTTCTGGTGATGACACTCTTCAGGCTTTCCCTAAATGTGGCATCTACTCGGTTGATACTCTTACATGGTAATGAGGGGCCCCTGGCTGCAGGAAAGGTTATCAAATCCTTTGGCAGTTTTGTGGTCGGAGGGAATTATGTGGTGGGGATGATTGTCTTTGTTATCCTGGTTATTGTTAATTTCGTGGTTATTACCAAGGGTGCAACCAGGATTGCTGAGGTCGCTGCAAGGTTTACTCTTGATGCCATGCCTGGCAAGCAGATGGCTATTGATGCAGATCTGAACGCTGGGCTGATAGATGAAGATGAGGCAAGAAGGCGCAGGGGTGTGATTGCCAGGGAGGCGGAATTCCATGGGGCAATGGATGGGGCGGCCAAATTTGTGAGGGGAGATGCAATTGCAGGGATAATAATTGCCCTTATCAATATTATCGGAGGATTTATCATCGGGGTACTTCAACAAAAGATGTCTGTCGTTGACGCTGCCCAGAATTATACCCTTTTAACAATAGGTGATGGACTGGTATCGCAAATTCCTGCCCTCACCATATCAACTGCAGCCGGAATAGTTGTAAGCAGGGCAGCGTCAGAGGATACCATGGGAAGTGAATTTAGTAAACAGTTCTTTAGGTATCCAAAGGCGATCTATCTTGCAGCATTCACAATCTTCTTTTTTGGCCTGATTCCTGGTCTGCCACATATCCCTTTTATAATACTTTCCACTCTCATTGCAGGGAGCATTTATCTGTTGAACACGAGAAGAGAGACATCAAGGGTAAGAGAGATTGAGGCCAGAGAAAGGGAAAAGGAAAAGGTCGAGATGGGACCGGAACCTGTAGAACACCTACTACTGGTTGATCCACTAGAATTGGAAGTAGGATATGGTCTCATTCCCCTGGTAGATAGAGAACAAGGGGGAGAGTTTCTTGATAGGGTTCGCTCAATCAGACGTCAGTTTGCCGTTGAGATGGGTCTGGTAATACCCCCAATCCATATCAGGGATAATCTCCAACTAAATTCATCCGAGTACCAGATTCTTCTCAAAGGTGTAGGTATTGCCCGCACTGAGTTGATAGTGAATCACTATCTGGCTATGGATCCTGGAGATGTTACAAGAAAGATTGAGGGGATAGAGACAACGGAGCCGGCCTTTAATCTAAATGCAATCTGGATTCCTGAGGAGAAGAAGGAAGAGGCAAAGCTTGCCGGTTATACGGTGGTTGATAATGTCACTATAATGGCCACCCATCTGACCGAGGTTATTCGAAATCACGCCTCAGAATTGTTGGGACGACAGGAGGTTCAAAATTTGCTTGACAATCTAAGCAAGTCCCATCCGAAGGCGGTTGAGGAGTTAGTGCCAAATCTCCTTTCTTTAGGGGCTGTTCAGAAGGCCCTTCAAAATCTTTTACAGGAGCGGATATCTATCAGGGATATGTTGACTATTGTTGAGACCCTCGCCGACTATGCCCCATTAACAAAGGACCCAGAGCTTTTAACCGAATACGTTAGGCACAAACTTTGCAGATCTATTATCAGCCCTTACATAGGAGAGGATGGGGTGTTGAAATTGATAACCATGGCCCAGGACGTAGAGGATGTACTCCAGAAGGGTATCCAGAAGACTGAACACGGCTCATATCTTTCCATTGATCCAAAGGTTGCGGATCCAATTATTAGCTCTATCAAGGAGGAGGCAGAAAAGGCCATGGCGAAAAACATTCAACCGATCCTTCTTACTTCACCCACGGTAAGAAGGCATTTAAAGAAGATGTTAGACCATTTTGTCCCTTCCTTAATGGTATTGTCCCAGAGTGAGCTTTTAGGTGATATGAAATTCAAATCCATTGGAGAGGTGAGCTTGAGCTATGCGGGTTAAGAAATACCGTGCGAATACAATCAAGGAGGCAATTGGTAGGGTTCGGAAGGTTCTGGGTCCAGAGGCAATGATAATTTCCACCAGGAAATTGAGGGGAAGGGGTGAGGATAATGGGTTTGAGATAGCTGCAGCGCAGCCAGGCGATGATATTTCCAATAAAGATTCGAATCCCTTAGGGGAGGTAAAATCGGAGCTGATGAGTATAAAAGAGATGATTTATCTGCTGAATCATTCCGACGGCATAATGGAAAGATTGATGATGAATCCTGGTATCCTCAATCTCTATGCAAGACTGATTAGGAATGGGGTTAATGATCATTATGCAAGGATTTTTCTGGAAAGGGCTGGTGCACTCAAAGGACACCCTCCCAATCATATGGATAATATCAGGAGGAAAGCCATTAGAGAGATCATGCAGACAATAGAGGTAAGAGATCCATTTGAGGCCCGCCTGCCACAGCCAGGCATGAGCGGGCAGGCAGGAGACAAAAATCGGATAATAGCGGCCTTTATCGGGACAACAGGCGTAGGTAAGACCACCACAATTGCAAAGCTCGCTGCGCAGCTTATGCTTAAGACAAGGAAAAAGGTAGGCATCATCTCAATAGACAACTATCGGATAGGGGCCATGGAACAACTTAAGACCTATGCAAATATTTTAGGTATACCCTGTTTTCCTGCATTTAATAGAAAAGATCTGGTTTTTGCCCTTAAAAGGATGGGAGGCAGAGATGTTGTGCTGATAGATACAGCAGGCCAGAGCCAGTATGATACCTCTAGGATAGAGGAACTAAGGAAGATAATAACAGCTGATTTAGATATTAGTTGCCATCTCCTTCTGAGTGTTGCAACTACGGAGTCAGAGATGAACAAGGCAGCTATCAATTTTGGTCCCTTAAATTGTCACAGCTATATATTTACCAAGGCAGACGAGGCGGAACGATGTGGATCAATTATAAACCAGATAATGAAATTACGTTTGCCTATTTCATATATTACTACTGGACAGAATGTACCTGAGGATATTGAGAAGGCAAATAGAGAGAAAATCTTAAATCTACTACTGAGTAGAAATTAGCTTCGCTTCGCAATGGGAATACTGGCCCGCCTTGGCGCGACTTGCGTGGAAGCTATTGTTGTCGCTGGAATATTTCAGCAGCTAAGTACATGGAACTCGTGCTTTACAAGTCAGGTCTGGGCCAGGGAGTGATCGTTTAAGACAACTACTCCAACACTCCATTATCCCTTGTGGGTGATATAAACAGAAGGCCGGTAAAAGGATTATAACTTTAACAAGTTGTACAATTTTCCAGGCGTGAAATTTCATTTTTTTCATTGGAGCATCAGCAGATGGATCAGGCAACGAATTTAAGAAGGATGATAAAGGGAGAATCCAATAGAATCCATAGGCTTAAGAAGTACGATGAGAGTGGATCATCTTCGACGGTAAACAGGCCTAAGGTTATTGCCATTACCAGTGGTAAGGGTGGTGTAGGTAAGACAAATGTGGTCGGTAATCTGGCTATTGCATGTCAGAGGATGGGGAAAAGGGTTTTGGTCTTTGATGCCGATCTCGGTCTGGCAAATATTGATATTATCTTTGGTCTTAATCCAAAGCATAACATTGAAGAGGTAATTAGGGGTGAAAAAGATCTCTCTCAGAT
>CP070660.1:1188239-1195931 GCA_020355145.1 Deltaproteobacteria bacterium | reverse complement strand
TTTACATCATGGCCCCTGTTTATAAATGCAAGTGTTCTGTCGTGAATAGACTGGAGCCCATATTCTATCCAGATAAGATAATCCTTTGTATAACCCTGAAGCATCGTAAGTGTGGATTCGTCTATACAATCCGGCCTGGTTCCTATAGACAATCCAACGATATCATCTATTGCAAGTGCCTCTTCATATAGTCCCTTTAGCTTCTCACAGGTCCCATAGGTATTTGAAAAGGACTGAAAATATGCAATAAACCTTTCGGCCTTGTATCTTTTGCCAAGGAACTCCTTGCCTTTCATTATCTGTACGGTAACGGACAGGCCCTTTTTCATGGCGCCTGTACCAGATCCCCTTGAATTACAATATATGCAGCCGCCTGTTGAAATTAGGCCATCCCTATTCGGACATGTGAGTCCTGCATCTAAGGATATCTTTTGTACCCTGCAGCCAAATATCTCTCTAAGATAGGAATTTAGATCATGGTAGCGGTCTTTCATTTTCTATCAGTGGTAGTTTCTTCTCGGCCCATAGAAATCGCCGCGAGGAAATTGGCCCAGCCCCACTAAAACATTACTCATGAATGGTTACAAAATCTTTTTATATACATTCTACCCTTAAAAATGTAAAATGTTAACCAAAGGTTATGTACACGGTATTACCGAAATGAATTACTATCCCAAGAAATACGACGTCATCGTTGTTGGGGCAGGGCATGCCGGATGTGAAGCCGCCCTGGCCGCTGCGCGGATGGGATGTAGTGTCTTGACTATGACCATAGACCTTGATGGAATAGCGAAAATGCCATGCAGCCCTTCTATCGGAGGGGTAGCCAAGGGACAGCTGGTTAAAGAGATCGATGCCCTGGGTGGTGAGATGGCCAGGGTAACAGATAAGACTGCAATACAGTACCGGACCCTGAATACCAAAAAGGGCCCAGCTGTTCAATCCTCTCGCACCCAGAATGATAAGATTAGATATCACATCGCCATGAAGGAGGTACTGGAAAAGGAGCCAAACATAGATATTAAACAGGCCATGGTTGAAAGATTGGTGGTGCAGAATAATCACATCGTCGGGATTGAGGATCAAACAGGGTTCGGATATCAGGCCCCGGCAGTGATCTTGGCCACTGGAACCTTTTTAAAAGGCCTGATCCATATCGGTTTTACATCTATCAAGGGAGGCAGGGCAGGTGAGTTTGCATCATATGGACTGCCAGAAGACCTAAAAAGACTGGGATTCACTTTAGGAAGGATGAAGACAGGCACCCCTGCGCGATTAAAAAAATCAACCATAGACTTTACCAGATTTGACCCACAAGAGGGAGACGCGAATCCCAGACCATTCTCCCTTTTCACCAAGGAGATCAAAACCCCTCAGATCCCCTGCTACATTGGCCATACAAATAAGAAAAGCCATCAGATCGTAAGGGAAAATCTGAGGCGATCGGCCCTATATGGAGGAAAGATCACAGGGGTTCCAGCACGTTATTGCCCCTCTATCGAGGATAAGGTAGTAAGGTTTTCCGACAGGGATAAACACCAGATCATCCTGGAACCTGAGGGGATAGATACAGAGGAGATATACGCAAGTGGCTTGGGAAATAGCCTACCTATGGATGTACAGATCCCTTTCGTGAGATCGGTTGAGGGATTGGAAGAGGTTGAAATAATGAGGCCAGCCTATGCAGTTGAATATGATTATGTAGACCCCTTGCAACTTTTTCCTACCCTTGAGACCAAACTTATCAAAGGGTTATATATGGCTGGCCAGATCAACGGAACCAGTGGATATGAGGAGGCAGCCGCACAAGGTATATGGGCAGGGATTAATGCGGCATCAAAGACTCAAGAGAGACCACCCTTTCTCCTTGATCGATCAGAGGCATATATGGCTGTTATGGTTGATGATCTAGTTACCAGAGGAACAGAAGAGCCTTACAGGATGTTTACCTCCCGGGCAGAATACAGACTGCTGCTCAGAGAAGATAATGCGGATCAGAGATTAATGGAAAGAGGCAATGAATTAGGCCTAATTGATGATGAAACGCTAAAGGGGATGAAAGAAAGGCATAGGGAGATCTCCACAGGGGTTCATAGGATAAAGTCCACCGTGATAACCCCCTCAAAGAAGGTAAATGATTATCTTTTGAAGATGGGGTCAAGCCCGATAAAAAATGCAGCTACCTTAGATCAAATCCTTAAAAGGCCGGAGCTGAGTTACAAGGATATTGCTACCCTGGATGGGCAACCCAAAGAGATAGATGAAGGGATTGCACATCAGGTTGAGATCGAGATAAAGTACGAAGGGTATATTCAACGACAACTAAGAGATGTTGAGAGATTCAAGAATAATGAAAGGATAAGGATTCCACCGGGGTTTGATTACACCAAGGTCCATGGTCTCTCTAATGAATTAAGGGAAAAACTATCCTCTATAAGACCTATCTCCTTAGGACAGGCATCAAGGATACCGGGTATTACCCCTGCAGCAATCACCGTAATTATGATCTATTTAAAGAAGGCTGGATCACTCCAATAACTGTTATAACCGTTCAACAGTGATGTTTGAACAGCCCCAGAATTTAGGGTGAGCGCCTCCTTATCTCGAACGCAAGCTGGCCTGGACAAAGCCATAAAAGAGGCAGGATGGTTCCTCCATCCTTGATTTTAACTCAGGGTGTGCCTGGGTAGCTACAAAATATTTAAGCTCGGGGAGCTCAATAAACTCAACCAGCCTTCCATCCCTGCTGGTCCCTGAAAAGACAAGCCCGTTATCAGTGAGTATCTTATGGTACTCGGGGTTTACCTCATAACGATGCCTATGCCTTTCTGAAATAACATCGGAATTGTAAAGCCTGCTGACCATTGTTCCCTTCCTTAAAATGGCCTCATATGCCCCGAGCCTCATTGTCCCGCCCTTTTCCTTAATATCTTTTTGTTCCGGGAGGATATCTATCACAGGGAAAGATGTGTCTGGATCAAACTCAGTGCTATTAGCCCCATTTAGGTGACAAACGTTCCGTGCATACTCTACAACTGCCAATTGAAGCCCAAAGCAGAGACCAAGAAATGGAATGTCTTTTTCCCTGGCCCTTCTAATAATCTCAATCTTCCCCTCCGTACCCCTGGAACCGAAACCGCCAGGAACAATCACCCCATCCATGCCATCTAAAACAGAGGCATCTTCAAGATCCGTTGTCTCTATCCATCTTAGGTGTATCTTGCATCCCAGGTGTGCCGAGCAGTGATTCAATGATTCAATAATGGATGCATAAGAATCTCCGAGTTTGGTGTACTTCCCGCAGATAGCCACTATTATCTCACTTTTCGGATTCCTTATATTATCAACCAGTTCCTTCCATTTCCGTAGGTCTGGGGGAGAATAGATATTCAGTTTTTTATGGATGATCTCAGCTAATCCCTCTTTTTCAAAGACAATCGGTATCTCGTAAATATCATCCACATCAAGGCCAGTGATTACAGCCTCAGGGCTCACATCACAAAAATTAGAGATCTTCGATCTTATCTCTTTGGTTAAAAACTCCGAGCATCTGCCTATTATAATATCCGGGAAAATTCCCCTCTGTTTTAGGAGATTGACGCTCTGCTGGGTTGGCTTTGACTTCTGTTCATTTACCCCATGGGGGATGGGCACATAAGTCAAATGCACGTAAACGATATTTTCTCTGCCAACATCCTCCTTCATCTGCCTCATTGCCTCGAGAAAGAGCTCGTTTTCAATATCCCCTACTGTTCCCCCTATTTCCACTATAACCAGATCAGCCGATTCCTCCTTGGCGATTTCATAGATGTGGTCTTTAATGATATCAGTAACATGGGGAATGTATTGAACGGTCTTTCCCAAGTAATCCCCTCTCCTCTCCTTCTCTCTTACCATATTAAATACCTTACCCATGGTGAGGTTCCACTTGGATTGGCACCTAATACCCAGGAATCGCTCGTAGTGCCCAAAATCCATATCTACCTCTCCCCCATCATCCAGGACAAATACCTCTCCATGCTCAAATGGATTCATTGTTCCTGGATCAACATTGAGGTAGCCGTCGCACTTGATAGGGATAATCTTAAGTCTTGAAGAAAGAAGATGACCTATAGAGGCAGCAGCAATTCCCTTCCCCAGCCCGGAAAGTACCCCACCGCTTACTATGATGTATTTGGTAGTAGACATTTTTATAAATAGGAGATCTAACCGGAAATTTATAGGCAATATCCGCTTCAGTCAAGCTAAAATCTCCGCTTTCTACCCTGCACATTCAATAATTTTCTCTTCTCATGGCAATCTTCCTACTTCCCTCAAGGCGAGATTTTTTATATGATCCAATCCTACTCAGGATAGTTATAACTTAGTGAAAACCCAAGAATAAGGAGGTAAATCATGATCCTTGCCATTATGAGTGATAGCCATGATAACATCTGGAATGTTAGAAAGGGATTAGAGATGATACAATCTCATAAAGCCACACTGATTATACACTGTGGGGATCTGGTGGCCCCTTTTACCCTAAAGGAATTTGCCAAGTTTGATGGGCCTGTTCATTGGGTTCTGGGAAACAACGACGGTGACCCATATATGTTGACAAAGATGTCCTTTAGTGAACTAAAAAATATGGAACCCCATGGTTTTATCGGAAGGCTAAGTCTTGAAGGGGCCTCTATTGCATTTACACATTATGAGGAAATGGGTTATGCATTAGCCCACACCGGTGAATATGATCTTGTCTGCTGTGGTCATACCCATGTGCACCGACTGGATAAAATCCATCAGGCCATATTGCTCAACCCTGGGGATATTATGGGTAAGGATGGGCCAGGCAGTTTTTGCATATTTGATACATCAAAAAGAGAGGTCAAACTGCTAAACATTGAATAATTTCAGAGAGAGTTATCTTGGATTCTTATCCAGATTAGAAATAAAGGACCTATTTGAACCCGGCTTATGGGACGAATCTCAATGGAAAAGTGCTATCATTCAGAAACGGATTCAGATAAGGATAGTCCATACATGAATATCCTCAGCCCTGTCAGCTCCCTTAAGGGGGTGGGGAAGGTCATTGCCAGAGAGCTCGGGAAAAGGGGGGTTCAGACTGTTTATGATCTTTTGTACCTCCTTCCCCGCTCCTACCAGGACCGCAGGAAATTCCTTCCGATTCACGAACTCAGGTCCGGTGACACGGCCCTGATAAAGGGCAAGATACTCGAAGTCAGGAGGGTCAAATCCAGGTACCGGGAGATACTTGAGATTCTAGTAGGGGATGAAAACGGGACTATATCCGCCAGATGGATGGGGGCACCCCGGTACCTGTTCAGGTTTAGAAAGGGAGGGGAAATTATCCTCTTTGGCCGGTTTCGTATGTCTGTGAAGATGCTTGAGACCTACCACCCTGAGATCATAGAGGATGGAGATGGACACGAGATAGGCAGGGTATTACCCGTTTATCCTGAAACCGGTGGAATCTCACAGCGAAGGATAAGGCGGATTGTCATGGACGCCGTAAACCGATTTACTCAGGACCTAGAAGATCCACTGCCCGCAAAGATAAGGGGGGCAAGAGGGCTTCCAGAACTGGGCCAGGCAATAAAGGAAGTGCACTTCCCGTCGGAGTCAAGCCCCGAAGAACTTCTTCTCCGGAGATCACCGGCAAAGAGGAGGCTCATATTTGATGAGTTCTTTATGCTCCAGCTCACCCTAGCACTCAAAAAGAGCAAGACATCCCGGCAGAGAGGGATAGCCTTTGGGATACAAGGTATGGAGGAGCCTTATCGCTGCCTTACTTTTGAGCTCACGGGATCGCAAACACGGGTAATTCATGAGATTATCACGGACATGAGTAGGCCGTTTCCCATGAACAGACTGCTTCAGGGTGACGTGGGCAGCGGCAAGACAGTGGTTGCATTTATCGCTGCATGGGTGGCAGTGACGAATGGCTATCAGGTAGCATTCATGGCACCTACCCAGCTCCTTGCTGAACAGCACTATCTCAGCACCCTTGAACTCGCTCGAAGGATGAATCTCAAACCAGCACTCCTCACAAGTGGTATGGGTGCCCATGCTGATAAGGTGAGGGATGGGGTAAAACAAGGGGATATAGATATACTTATTGGCACACATGCCCTCATTCAAGAAAGTGTGGGGTTTCACCGCCTTGGGCTCGTGATCATTGATGAGCAGCACAGATTCGGAGTAGTGCAGAGGACTATTCTTAAGCAGAAGGGAATGAGCCCGGATGTACTCAGCATGACAGCTACCCCTATCCCGAGAACACTGGGTCTTACCCTGTACGGAGACCTCGACATATCCGTGATAGATGAGCTTCCCCCTGGGAGAAGGCCCATTCAGACCAGGCTTTTCCATGAAAGGGATCGAGGTAAGGTCTATGCGATCCTGAGAGAGGAGATAGGAAAGGGAAGACAGGCCTATATGGTTTATCCCCTGATCGAGGGGTCTGAAAAGATGGACCTTAAAGATGCCACAAAGATGGCCGAGGAGCTCAGGGGCGTACTTCCAGATTTCCATATAGGCTTGATCCACGGAAGGATGCCCATGGATCAAAGAGAAGGGATAATGGAGGCATTCAAGGAAGGGGCTATAGACATCCTGGTTTCTACCACGGTTATCGAGGTGGGTATAGACATAGCCAATGCCACTACTATGGTGATCGAGAATGCTGAGAGGTTTGGCCTCTCGCAAATCCATCAGCTCAGGGGAAGGGTAGGAAGAAGTATTTACCCATCGAAGTGTCTGCTTGTGGCCTCTTATAGGAAAACCGGTGAGGCCGGCAGGAGGCTCAGGGTAATAGAAAAGACCACAGATGGATTCAGGATTGCCGAGGAGGACCTGGCCATAAGGGGGCCAGGAGAATTCCTTGGTGTGAGGCAATCCGGATTTTACCAGTTTCGGGTAGCGAACCTTATGAGGGATGCAGAGATACTATCCGAGGCAAGGGAAGAGGCATTCAGGCTGGTAGAGGGTGATCCTGAGCTTGCCCATCGGACCTACAGCCTCCTCAGACAGATGTTCAGAGGGAGTGCTGGTTAATACAAAAACATCGGCTTACCACCAGCATGGCGGACCTTGGGCCGATACTCTTCTACATCATAGAGTTCTCTCACATCTACCCTTTTCTGGCCCGTAGTAATAGTGCTGAGTGGGATATCCGTATAGATTCCACGACTGAGCGAGACAAGGCGTCCGAAGACACCTTTTAGAAAAAGATCAATGGCAATATTGGCAAAATTGACAGCCACCATCAGATCCAGAGAATCAGGTACACCACTCCTCATTAAATAGGACAGTCGTTGGTTGAGGACATCTTCTCCTGTTAGTTCCTTTAGAATAGCCCCGGTTTCCTCTCCGATTCCCCCCAATCTTCTATGCCCATAGGCGTCTGACTCTCCAGATAAAAACACCTCGCTCCCTATCATCCTGGCCCCTTCTGAAATAGCAATCATGGCGTAATTCTTGGGATTCGCCCTTTTATCTTTCATGATGAGCTGTGCAAGTCTCTTCGGTTCAAATGGGACCTCTGAGATAATGGCACGGTCCACCCCTGCCAAATATGCTGCTACCAGGGCTGCTTCACCACAATACCTGCCGAATAGTTCAATGACCGCTATTCGTTCATGGGAGCCAGTCGGGGTCCTTAATGCATTCATAAATATAACGCTTCTGGTA
>CP070660.1:1185159-1188139 GCA_020355145.1 Deltaproteobacteria bacterium | reverse complement strand
CCAGGGACCCGGCTGGCTAAACCGACCAGTAGATGCCCTCCCATCTATAATTAGCAGGATATTCTATGATGATATCTTCTATCGATCATATAGGGATTTCTCCTATATGGATGATACTATAAAGGAGTTGGCAATACGGGTGATCCTGAACAGGAGATATGAGATCCCGGATGGTCTAAGGTATTTTTCTACCTTATTTGATCCCCATTTAAGAGATGAGGCCATGCCTGGAGTATACCGACATATCCTGGGATTTTTCTCCCTGTTGGTGGAGAACAATTTTGAGGATAGATTTGTTGATCAACTTTCTCGTAAGATAACCCGATTGGATGAGATGAGGCCCGAGGTCGGCGAAGAGAGGTATGCCCTGGATACAGATCTCGCCATGCTCTTTGGTGATTATGAGGAATTTAAAAGGGCCAACCACTTTTACGATATAGATGATATTGTTAGTAGTGTGAGATCCTTCATGGCAAGTGGCGGATCGCCAAGCCTCTTAAGGGATATTAATATTGTTATCTTCGATGGCTTCATCACTATCACAAGGGCTGAGGAAGAGATCCTATTTTGTCTATTCAAGGATGTAGACGAGGTCCTTTGGCTCCTTGACTTTGACCCCCAGGAGAATGATCCAATTAAGGCATTCAAGGAGGCATCTGTCCATGAAAGAGATGCTAAGGGCGTGGAATATGAGGCCCTTAGGATCTTTACCCCCCTTGTTTCGCTCATGGAAAGAATGGAGAAGGTGGAATCCCTTACCCTTATTGAAAGGGCACCATCCGAGGAATTCAAAAACCCTTTCGCTATGGGACTTTATAGGTCGGGGATATATGATCATGGGAAAGAAGGGGGGTTAAGGATAAGGTCTTTCAATACAAGGCTGGATGAGGTAAGGGGAATTGCGGGGGAGATAAAGAAGATCTCAAACCTGAATAAAATGGATGACCTAAGTGGTATAAGGGTCATCTTCCCCCATCTAAATGGGTATGCCCAGCTTATCTGTGAAGTATTTCCAGAACTTGGAATCCCTTTTAATATAACAAAGGGCGTACCCCTTGTTTCATCTCCTATATCAAGGCCCCTTCAGCTGATAATCGATATCCCCCTAAACGGTTACAGGAGAGACGATGTCCGAAGATTTTTCACCTCAACCCTGGTTTCCCCGGTTAAAAGAGGGATGGACAAAGAGGAACAGCTCAAATGGCTTGAGCTTTTAGAGGGCCATGGGGCCTTTTTTGCCCAGGAAAAGAGGGAAGATGTTGCCGCGTTTTTTGACTCGAGATTGGGCAATAAGGAAGGGCCTCAGTTTGATATTGCCTATGTGGACAGGGTTGCAGGACAATGTGGTATTAAGGGTGGAGGGATAGTTAGTGACTGGTTGCCCAAGGCAAGGGATTACTTCTCTTTCCTGTATAGAGACCTCCTCGATGAGAGAAAGGGCACCGATATTCTTTCCGATTATTATAGATTCCTACATCAACTGTTCTACCTGAAGGAGAATGTTAGGCCCTTTGAGGATTTGTTACGTGGAAGAGATCCAAGGGGGATTGTAAAGGCACTTATTCACCTACTTGATATATTTGGGGTCCAAGGGAATATCGTTTTGCCCCTCAAGGATGAAAGGGGGCTTGGTCGGGAGGTGATCGATAGGATTATCAGAAGAGATATAAGGGCCTTTAATACATTGAAGGATCTTGCCCTTAGGGCAGCAAGGGAGCTGGAGAAGACAGAATCATATTTAGCTTACAGTAAGGGTGTTCCGCTGTTGGAACGTTTTAAAAAGGTATTTGACATCCTTATCAATCGCACCAGGGCCATGGAGGATCACCAAGGGGGTGTATTAGATATATCTGAATGGGCTGATATAGTTGGGTGCTCATTTGATTTTGTCTTTGCCGGCGGTCTTAGTGCTGATGAATTTCCCCTTAAGGAGCCTGATGACTTTATTATACCAGAGAGCTCAGGAGGGCATCTGAGGAGGGTAGATCTTACAGACCAGTCAAGGCATCTTTTCAGTCATATCCTCTGTAATTGCAAGAAGGGTCTTTACCTGTCTTATCCCAGGAGAATAAGGGACAAGGATGTTCAGCCATGCCCAGTCCTGCTGGATATGGCCTCAATGGTTAAAGATGGGCCTTCCCATACCGGGATAGAGGAGCTAGAGAGGATGTTTCCCTGGGATGAGAATCCTTACTTTACCTGCAAGGGTGAGTTTTTGAATACAGTCGAGGTAGAGAAAAAGATCTCCCTTCCTTTAAAGGCAGGCCCTTTCACCCATGAACATATTATCCTGGGTGAAGATAGCCTTCTTAATGAATCGGTTTTAAGGGGTGTATGCTCCTTGATGGCGAGGAACTCCGTTGATGGTCTTTCGGAATATGATGGGCTTGTTTTCAGCTCACCCGACTTCTCTGAATATCTCTCCCGATTCGAGGATGTGTTTTCTACCTCCAGGCTGGATATGATGGCAAACTGCCCCTTGCGCTATCTCTTTAGGGAGATCTTTTGTATCGAGCCCATAGAGGTGCTAGAAGAGGAGCTATCTTTAAGGGATATGGGCTATCATGTTCATGCCATCTTAAAGAGGATCTTTGATGTATTGCGAAAAGGTTGTGAAAATGTGGCATCAATTGGCCTATCCAGGGCCTTTGCATTGGCAAGGGAAATGGGGGAAGACTATTTTTCTCACCTAAGATACTTAGAGGGATTGGATTTTTTCGAGACCCAGAAAAGGGATATTATGGATGGTCTGGACACGACATCTACCCTTACTGAGAATGGGCTTCCCAAGAGAGAGGGACTGCTTGCCCAGATCCTCCGCTTCGAGGGTTATAACCTAAATAAGGAGTGGATAATAGGCCTTGAATACCGATTTGGAGATAAGGCCAACAGGCCAGTAATGCTAGGCAAAGCCAGGATAAGGGGTTATGTCGACAGGGTAGACAGATTGCCTGGAGGGGAGGACATTATCCTTATATAT
>CP070660.1:1171670-1185059 GCA_020355145.1 Deltaproteobacteria bacterium | reverse complement strand
GGCATCATCAAAAACCATGGTGGCATTATCAATGTCTCCAGTGAAAAGGGCAAAGGAACCACCTTTACTATTTACCTGCCAGCCTCAAGGAAGGAGATAACAGAAGAAAAAGAGCTAACCCATGAGGTATCGAGGGGAAAAGAGACTGTTCTTCTTATAGATGATGAGGATACGATTATTGATGTTGGTCAGGAGATTATCAAGGCATTGGGCTACACGGTCTTAGTGGCCAGGAGCGGGAAAGAAGCCATAGAGATCTATGAAAAGAATAAAGAGAAGATTGATATGGTCATCCTGGACATGATTATGCCAGGGATGGGTGGTGGAGAAACCTATGACAGAATCAAGGAGATCAACCCTGATATAAAGGTGCTCCTTTCAAGTGGATATAGTGTAGAAGGGCAAGCCACAGAGATATTGAAGCGTGGCTGTGATGGTTTTATGCAGAAGCCATTCAATACGAGACAGTTATCTGAAAGAATAAGGAAAATCTTAGATAAAAAATAATCTAGAGTTACTCTTAAAACCAAAGCGGTCATATCAATATATTGTGTATAGGTCAGGCAGCCTGAGGGTTATAGCTAGTGCTGAGACTGTCGAAAAAGTCCAATTATTACTTTTTCTTCACATACACATAGAGTAAAATCAATTAGTTACAAGCGACAAAACTATGCTTTTAGGGTTTTTCGACAGTCTCGGTCCTAGTCTATACTTTTTGTGTCTAAAAATTTCGATGGAATTGTGGTGAAGGATAACCCTCTAGAGGTAGATTTGTTTATGCCGTCCGTATCCACAATGGTGCATTGTGCCGGAGGCCCAGTGACCCTGGACAAAGATAGCAACTGGGCACCGTGTGTGGCTGAGGATTGGAGATGGATAAACGACCGAAGGATCGAGTTCAAACTGAGGGAGAGAGTGAAGTTTCACAATAGAGAGAGGTTCAACGCAGAGACGGCTGGTGCTCGAAGCCTACGAATGCTATTGGGGGCGCTGAGACCCGAAGGTAGAGAAGGTGATGCCATGTGGGCTTTTTGTTCTTAAGGTCAATCGGGGGATTTTCTGATGAGCAGAAAACCAACCTATGAAGAATTGGAGCAAAGGGTAAGGGAATTAGAGAAAGAACCCGTTGGATTCAAAGGGGTGGGGGAAGGGCTAAAGAAGGTCGCATCTGCTACAACTGTTGACATCGATCGCAAGCGGGCCGAGGAGGCACTTAAGCAGAGTGAGGAGAAATACCGAACCATCCTTGAAAGTATCGAAGACGGCTACTTTGAGACAGATATCGCAGGTAACCTTACCTTCCTTAATGATTCATTGTGCAGGATCTTTGGATATCGAAAAGATGAGTTGATGGGCATGAATATCCGGCAGTTCACAGATCAAGCCAACGCCAGGAAATTATACCAGATCACAAATAATGTCTATAAAACAGGCAAACCTGCAAGGGCATTTGACTATGAGATTATAAGAAAAGAGGACGGCAGAAGACATGTTGAGGCCTCCATTTCCCTCATAAAGGATTCACAGGATCAGACGATTGGTTTTCGCGGTATTATTAGGGATGTCACGGAAAAGAGGCACATGGAAGCAGAGTTGATCCACACCAAGAATTTCCTGCAGAACATATTAGACAGCTCCATTGATGGGATTATTGCTACTGATCTTCAAGGAAGGGTAATATCTACTACCCTCAATATAAAGGATTTAACAGGCTATGATCAGTTAGAGCTTATCGGCAAAAAGGTAAATACCTTTTATGGTAAAGGTGTAGAGGATGAAAAGAAGATTATGAGTGAATTAATGGCAAAAGGGGAGTTAAGAAATCATGAGATGAAGCTCAAGAAGAAAGACGGCGGCCTAATAAATGTTAATATCTCAGCCTCACTCTTAAAGAATGAAAAAGGTGAGATTATCGGAACACTTGGAATCTACAGGGATATTATTGAAAAAAAGAAACTCGAGGCCCAGGTACTCCAGTCACATAAGATGGAGGCCATTGGTACCCTTGCAGGTGGCATCGCCCATGATTTTAACAACCTCCTTATGGGTATACAGGGCTACACCTCTTTAGTGCTCATGGATGTTAGCTCCACGCATCCACATTATGAAAGACTAAAAGGAATAGAGCAGCAGGTTAAAAGTGGGGCAGAGCTTACAAGGCAATTATTGGGTTTTGCAAGGGGAGGAAAATATGAGGTCAAACCTACCAATATAAATGACCTCATAGAGAAGAGTTCCACTATGTTCGCACGGGCAAGAAAGGAGATAAAGATCTATAGAGGATATGAAAAAGATCTCTGGACAGTAGAAGCGGATCAGGGCCAGATTGAGCAGGTGCTATTAAACCTCTATGTCAATGCCTGGCAGGCAATGCCTGGTAGTGGGGAGCTATATCTTGAGACAGAAAATGTCACCCTTGATGCAAACTATGTGGAACCCTATCATGTAGAACCTGGCAAGTATGTGAAGATATCTGTGAAAGATACCGGGCTGGGCATGGATAAGGAAACCCAGCAAAGGGTATTTGACCCATTCTTTACCACCAAAGAGATGGGGAGGGGAACAGGTCTGGGATTGGCCTCTGTATATGGCATCATCAAAAACCATGGTGGCATTATCAATGTCTCCAGTGAAAAGGGCAAAGGAACCACCTTTACTATTTACCTGCCAGCCTCAAAGAAGGAAATAACAGAAGAAAGAGAGCTAACCCATGAGGTATCGAGGGGAAAAGGGACTGTTCTTCTTATAGATGATGAGGATATGATTATTGATGTTGGCAGCCAGATCCTGAAAAAGATGGGCTACGAGCTCTTGTTGGCCAGAGGCGGAAAAGAGGCCATCCAACTCTATAAAGAAAATAAAGACAAGATTGATATAGTTATCCTGGATATGATTATGCCTGATATGGGTGGTGGTGAGACATATGACAGAATGAAGGAGATCAACCCGGACATAAAGGTGCTCCTTTCAAGTGGCTACAGCATAGACGGACAGGCAACCCAGATATTGAAACGAGGATGTAATGGCTTTATCCAGAAGCCTTTTGATATAAAGGAGTTATCTAACAAGATAAGGGAAATTCTTGACAGGGAATAGGGCCAAAAATCTGAAGACCCCATATGAAGTAGCAACTATTAGGGACTGAAATCATTAAGAGCGGGGATGTCTTCCCTTATAACTACCTAACCAGGCAAGACCAACCTTTTGAGGGTAATTCTGGTCAAAGCTTTGGATCTGGCGAATATATTTAACTGCCTCATATTCCATTTTCATCCTTATTAGATTCTGTATATCTTCATAGACAACTGCATGGCATAATATATTATCTTCTGACCTACCTTCTAAAGACTCGGCATCTTTTAAAAAGAACCTTACTAACTGGTTCACAGCATCTTCCATATCAGACCGCCAGGCGATCATATACACAGCCCCACATTGACATCTATAGATCTCATCAATCTTATCTGGGAAGGGATAGATATCTTCACAGAATGGGCATACCACATTAAACGATCTTAACAAGGCTAATCCCCTTACACTCCTCTCGATCCTCTTTCAGTGGTGTTTTTAGCAAAAAATCTTCTACCATGTCAATAAAATATCCTTGCAGACAGGGATAAAAAATGACAACATCCCCTTGATAAATCTCTGCATTACAGCCCGTGTTCACCCTGTTAAATATAGGGTTCCCATCGGGAAATTTAACGGGGTAAAAAGGCAGATGCTATTTTGCCACGCCCGTGCTTCAGGATGAGGCAGCAGGGTAAAGGACATTTAAGATGGATGAGATCAAAGAGGGTATTCCTAAACTGAGAGATCATAGCTGTTTTGCCTGTGGAACTGCAAACCCAATAGGGCTTAATCTAAGTTTTTACAGACAGGGAGATTGGGTTTGTTCAGATATAACCCTGGAGAAGAATTATGAGGGATGGGAAAATATGGCCCACGGCGGGATCGTATCAACCCTCTTAGATGAGGTCATGTCATGGGCTGTAATATATTTCAGGAGAATCTTCTTTGTTACAAGAATCTTGAAGATAAAGTATATCAGGCCAGTTCCATTGGATAGATTGTTGACTGTCAAGGGTAAGATGATAGAAGGGCAAAACCCGCGTTTATGCAAGGCCAGAGGACTGATTCAAGATGGAGAAAAAAATACCCTGGTCACGGGGGAAGCCACATTTGCCATTTTATCCGGTAAGGATCTTCACCTGGTACCAGATAAGTCAAAGAGGGAGATGGAAGATCTCTTTAATAGATTTTGAAGGCCATAGACTAAACCTGCAGGTACACGAGGCCACTATCTTATTATGAAGGAAGAAAAGATCAGATTCCACTCTAAAGGCCTGCTTATTGAAGGCCTCCTATGCGTGCGGGAAGGGGAAAGGGGTGTTGTCGTCACCCATCCTCACCCACTTTATGGGGGCACTATGTATGATCAGATAGTAGAGGCACTGGTTACGATCTATCAGGGTAAGGGCTTTTCCACACTGAGATTCAATTTTAGGGGTGTAGGAGATAGTGAAGGGGGTTATGACCAGGGGAAAGGGGAAAAGGAGGATGTGATATCTGCCTTACGTTATATGTATGATAGGGGAAAGAGAGATCTTGATCTTGCTGGTTATTCATTCGGGGCATGGGTAAATGCCAAGGTTACAGACACCGAGTCCATGCCAAGCAGCATGATTATGATATCTCCGCCGGTTACCTTTCTGGATTTCTCCTTTTTATCCTTTAACCCAAAGATAGAGGCAGTAGTAACTGGTGGCGAAGATGACATTGCACCGGCTGATAAGATAAGGAGTCTGGTATTTACCTGGAATCCTGGGGCCCGTTTTGAGGTCATTGAAGGTGCAGACCATTTCTATTCTGGAATGATAGATGCCCTGAAGTCTCTTTTATGTCACTTGATAGATTGATTAATCGGCTTAAACCACTTCCTCCGGTAGTGGAGTCATAAGCGGTGGTAATTTGATTTAAGAAGCAATGAAACCATGGAGCCTATCGCATCCATAGAGATCGGAAGCAATTCTATAAGGATGTTGATTGCTGAAAAGTGTAAATCAGACAGTGCCTTAAGGCCAGTTTTAAGAAAGCGGGCCATCACAAGACTGGGTGAGGGCTTCAACAGGGGAGAAACTGGCACGATTAAGCCAAGGCCAATGGCAAGGAGCATTGCTGTACTTAAGGAGTTTACTGACATTGCCAGCCGATTTGGTGTCTCTTCTCCCATTGTCATAGCAACAGGAGTGGTTAGAAAGGCAGTAAACAGGGATAGTTTTATTGCCTTGATTGCAGAAAGGTTAGGCCATAGGGTGAGGATTATCTCCAGCAAGGAGGAGGCTGAACTAACATGCAAAGGTGTTTTATCCTTATTGAATCACAGTGGAGGGCCTCTAGTTATCTTTGATCTTGGCGGTGGGAGCACCGAGTTTACCTGGATCAATAATAGGGAAGGGAAATCCATATCAATTGAGCTGGGGGCGGTTATCTTAACAGAGGACTATCTAATCACTGATCCCCCTAAAGATGAGGAGATATATCGACTTAGCAATCATATTGAGGATACATTTAAGATAGGGCTTGATTCCTTGAAGCAAATAGGGAAGGAAGGCCTTTCCCTCATTGGCACAGGAGGAACTATAGTCACTTTGGATAAGATTGTACATGGTATAGCAGAAGATGATTCTAATGATAATAAGATAAACGGCCTTGTAATTAAGAGGGGGGATATCCAAACCCTCTTTCAAAAGATGAAGGGGATGTCTAAGGAAAAAAGACTGAATCTTGGGGGTCTTGAAATAGGAAGGGAAGATATTATCTTGGCAGGCACCTTAATGGTGGTTAAAATTATGGACTATTTTGAGAAAGATGAGATAATAGTTAGTTATTCCGATCTATTAGAAGGAAGCTTAATTCAATATATGGAAGGAGAAAGGAATGGATGATCAAATAATAAAGGAAGGGCTGACCTTCAGTGATCTGCTCTTGATGCCAATGGAATCCTCTGTCTTGCCAAAAGATGTAGACATTAAAACAATGCTTTCTAGAAACATCTCCCTCAACATACCCATTGTCAGTGCAGCAATGGATACTGTTACAGAGTCGGAAACAGCTATAGCATTGGCCAGACAGGGTGGACTAGGGTTCATCCATAAAAATATGACTATAGAAAGGCAGGCCCTGGAGGTTGAGAAGGTCAAGAAATCAGAAAGTGGCATGATTATCGACCCTATTACTATTGACCCGGAACAGAAGCTCTTTGAGGTCCTAAATATTATGAAAAAGTACAGGATATCCGGGGTGCCTGTTGTGAAAATGGGTAATTTGCTAGGGATTATAACCAACAGGGACCTAAGGTTTGAAACAAACCTGGATAAGAAGGTTGGAGATGTAATGACCAAGGATAACCTGGCCACAGTACCTGTTGGGATAACCCTGGAGGAATCAAAGGCCGTCTTACACAAGAGAAGGATAGAGAAATTACTAGTTGTTGACGGCGAGGGAAGGTTAGAGGGGCTCATAACCATAAAGGATATTGAGAAGATAGAAAAATACCCCAATTCATGTAAGGATCATCTCGGCAGATTACGGGTTGGCGCAGCAATTGGCGTTGGACCGGATAGAGAAGAGAGGACTGAGAGACTAGTAGCGGCAAATGTAGATGTTATCGTTATTGATACTGCCCATGGGCACTCTGCAGGTGTAATAAACGCAGTAAAGGAGACCAAAGGGAATCTCCCAAAATTGGAATTGATAGCCGGCAATGTAGCTACAGCCGAGGGTGCCAGTGCCCTCATCGAAGCCGGTGTTGATGCAATAAAGGTCGGTATAGGGCCAGGCTCTATATGCACGACCAGGGTAATTGCAGGAGTTGGTGTACCACAGATGACGGCTATTATGGATTGTGCTCGACAGGCGGCAAGGGCAAATATTCCAATTATTGCAGATGGTGGCATAAGGTTCTCCGGTGATATCACCAAGGCACTGGCTGCCGGTGCATCATCGATTATGATTGGAAGTCTCCTTGCCGGCACAGAGGAGAGCCCGGGAGAGACTGAACTCTTCCAAGGGAGAACATATAAGGTATATAGGGCTATGGGTTCTATAGAGGCTATGAGGGAGGGGAGCAAGGATCGCTATTTTCAGGAAACGGTGAAGGAAGAATCGAAATTGGTGCCAGAGGGCATCGTTGGAAGGGTTCCCTATCGGGGCCCCTTAGCAGATACCATCTACCAGCTTATAGGGGGTCTAAAGGCAGGTATGGGTTATGTTGGGGCTCACGATATAAAGGAGCTCCAGGCTAAGGCACAATTCTTAAGGATCACGGCTGCAGGCCTGAGGGAAGGACATGTGCATGATGTGATTATCACCAAAGAGGCACCTAACTACCAGCTTGAATAGGAATATGGTGTTTAATACACGGAGTTGGGGCGCAATATAGATAGCCTTGAGGCAAAGGATAATGGGTTACGGCTTGGGTGGGGATATGAAAGAGGAATTGCCTTTGTCTGTTTATAAGAACCATACATACAGAAAAAGGGTATACTCAAAGGACTTGGCCACATTCAGGGTCTTGATCAAGGAAACTGATTTACTGGTCAGTTCCTCCAAGGATCTCAGTAAACACACCAGGGATAGCGTACATAACTACCGGAGGCAATTGGAGGATTATACAAGGTCAAGATCGGATTTTTTGTCAACCCTCCTGCCTTATCCCGAAGATCCCCTTGCCCCTGAGATAGTAAGGGAGATGATCGCGGTTACCCGAATGCTTGGTGTGGGCCCAATGGCAGCAGTAGCAGGTACAATAGCCCAGTTTGTGGGCAATGATCTCTTAAAATATAGCGAGGAGGTTATCGTTGAAAATGGCGGTGATATCTTCCTTAAGACCAAAAAACCCGTTACGGTCTCCATATTTGCAGGAACCTCCCAGTTAAGTAATAAACTCGGCCTCATTATAAACCCGGAAGAGATGCCGTCAGGTATCTGCACCTCCTCAGCTACTGTAGGACATTCCCTCAGTCTCGGTATTGCTGATGCGGTCTGTATTCTGGCCGAATCTGCATCAATTGCAGACGCCGCAGCTACAGCACTTGGAAACAGAATCACCAATAAATCTGAGCTTAAAGGGGTAATTGAGTCAATCAGGGGGTCTAAAGGCATCAAAGGTGGCGTGGTGATCGCCGGCAAAACAATGGCAACCTGGGGGGAGATAGAGTTGACAAAGATAAGCTAGCTCCGCTTCACTCCGCAAATTGAACTCAGTCCGCCACAGGCGGACCTTTGCGGTGAAATAACTCTTTGACTTACCGAAGTTGCGTCATTACTGACAACTGACCACTGACATTAGGAACGTAATTGTCATGAGAGATATCGTAAATTTTCTCTTCGAGGTAGGCATATTAAAGAAGATCCCAAGGTCTGGTTATAAATTTTTGGGCACAGGCAATGAATCAGTAGCCGAACATTCCTTCAGAGTTGCCCTTATAGCTTACATGCTTGCGAAAAATGAGGTGAAATCGGACACAGAAAAGGTTGTCTTAATGAGCCTCTTTCACGATCTTCATGAGGCAAGAACGGGCGATCACAACTATGTAAACAAGAGATACGTAACTGTCGATGATGATAAGGCTGTTAGGGATCTAGCTCAAGGACTCCCTGGTGGTGAGGAAATCGTATCCTTATTCCATGAATTCAACTCCAGGGAAACCCTCGAGGCGAGATTATCCCAGGATGCCGACCAGCTTGATTTTATCCTGGAGCTAAAAAGACAACAGGACCTGGGGAACAGGTCCGCTGCAAAATGGATGAGATACTCGGTTAAGCGACTTATTACTGATACTGCCAAGAAACTGGCTAATAAGATTATCAAGACAGATAGCAGCGATTGGTGGTTTAAAGACAATGAGGAACTATGGGTCAATGGACCAGACAAAATCAAGAAACATAAATAATTATGACTCGGGGTCAAGGGGAAGGCAGATTATCCTCATTACATTTCTCTTATCAACTATAATCCATGCAACTACAATTGTAGCCTTTCAGGGTATCTTCCCCTTACCATGGTTCAGGGGTGAGTCCAGGGCCTATAAGGTATATCTGATGCGTCCTCCCATTAAAGAGATTATGAAGAGTAACAAGGAAAAACACCCTGCTATCATTCAAATTCATAGTGAACCGCCTATGGAAAAAAAGGAGGCAACAATCTCCTTGGATACCACGGACGTTACCTATCATCCATATACAAGGGTGCTAAAGGATAGGATACTTACTCATTGGATTTATCCATTAGCTGCCCAAAGGAGCCTTATCCAGGGCAGCCTTATAATAGTCTTCAGGTTGGATAGAGGTGGTAACCTTATTGATTGTAAAATAGCCCGCTCCTCCGGGCACGACATTCTTGACACGCATGCCCTTGAGGCTATTAGATCTGCAGACCCCTTTCCACCATTTCCTGAAGATATAAAGGTTCAATCCCTTAATATAAATGCCTCCTTTGCCTATCAGCTAAGATTTGAACAATAGGTTTGGGCAACAGCCTGTTGATACCTGACCCTCATGCTGAAGCGAATCAATAACGGAGATAGACAGCATAGTTACATGGTCTTTATTGTGCCGTTAGAATCCCTGGCAAATTCTTTATTCTCTCAATGATTTTAGAAGCCAATTTAGTGCTTTCTTTCCCCAGCCTTTCTTTTTGATAAGCAGCCATCCCAAAAAAATCTTACTGACTTTCAATATAATTCGCTCTTCGAGCGGCAGTATGGCTTTTTCCGGCCTCATATGAGAAAGGTGCAGGGAGGAAAAAAAGCCAAGGAAAATCTAAAAAACCGTTGACATTTAGTTAAACTATATCGTAACGGGTGAGGAATAGATCTTTATCGGAAGAGGTCTTCATCCTCTTTTTTTAGCCCTACAGCCTGTATAATCCGGGAGGGACTATGAAAGAAGCGACTAATTCCCTAGGGACCGCGAAACCTGCCTGGAGAAAACTTGTAAAGCCTGCCATTTATATAGCGCTGGGAATTGTCATAGCCTTCCCCCTTTTCAGCATCACCTACTACACCATGGTACGCACTACAACCCCACAGTTCTGCGCCATATGCCACGAGATCCAGTTCGCCTACAACACATGGAAGACATCAACCCACGTTAATAATGCGCAGGGATTTGTGGCAGACTGTATGGATTGTCATCTTCCTGCTCCCTATGACACCTATGAATTCTTCTATGCCAAGACGGCGCACGGCATTAAGGATATCATCATCCATTTTTTTCAGGAAGAATACGATCATGAAAAAAATCGCCAGAAGGCTTATGCCTCCTTCAACAATGATCAGTGCCAAAAATGCCATCGCAATCTCCTGTATATCCCGAATCAAAGGGGTGCCATGCTGGCCCATCGGGCCGTGGTATACGCTCGACCAGGATATGAAAAGAGATGCGTAGACTGCCATAAAAATCTCGTTCATAATGCGAGGCAGCTCTATCAATATAAGCAGTATCAAGACACGTACAGGGGCTTAGGTTTGTAGATAAAACAGCTTCGATATCCTTTATTTATTCTAAAGGCCAAATCTTAAGGTCAGACAATAAAGAAAAGGGGGGATGAATGATGAAAAAGGTCGTATTGATTGCTGCTCTGATGTGCGGGCTGGCTGGACTTGTGTTATGGGGGTCATTAATTGCCAATGCCCAGATGGCCCAAAACCTACCTAAAGAGAAGGAATTCAGGATTGAGCGCAGCATGCCCAAGGAGGCCGCGGCCTGCATTGAATGCCATAAACAGGAAAGTCCCGGCATATTTGCCGACTGGGCACATAGCCGACACGCCAACGCCAATATTACTTGCTTCGATTGCCACAAGGCCGAAGAGTTCGATCCTGATGTGAGTAAAACACACTACAAGCAGTACGAGCGCGCTGATCGGAAATATGGCACAAAAGAATATAAAGTGCCCGTCGCGGCCTCAGTGACGCCCAAGGACTGCTCACGCTGCCATCCCGATGAGGCCAAGCAGTATAGCGTCAGCAAACACGCCAATACCATAGAGATTATCTGGAAGATCGATCCCTGGCTCAAAAAGGGAATGAATAGTGATTTTGAGCGGCTTTCTGGTTGTTTCACCTGCCATGGAACCGTTCTGAAAATCAAGGATGGCACACTGAGCCCCGAAACCTGGCCTAACGTGGGGGTTGGGCGGATTAACCTGGATGGAAGCCGAGGAAGTTGCACCAGCTGTCACACCCGGCACCGCTTTTCCCTGATGGAAGCCAGAAAGCCAGAGGCCTGCGGTCAGTGTCACCTGGGTCCGGATCACCCTCAGATAGAAATCTACATGGAGTCCAAACACGGCGACATTTATACCGCGCACGGCGACAAATATAACTGGAATGCAGCCCCTGGGACATGGACGCCTGGTGTGGACTACCGGGCGCCTACATGCGCCGGATGCCACATCTCAGGGTCTGGCTCGGTACTCACATCCCATGATGTAACAGAAAGGCTCGCATGGGAGACTCAGGCACCCCTCACGGTTCGTCCCCAGGATTTTAGGCCTTTCCCGGCCAAGACCAACTGGCAGGTGGAAAGGGATAAGATGAAGGCTATCTGTATGCAGTGCCATGGGAAGAGCTGGACGGATGGCCACTTCATCAAGTTAGATCAATCGGTTAAGGAATACGACGAGGTTTACTTCAAACCCGCCAAGGGGATGCTTGATGATCTCTATGCCAAAGGACTGCTGGATAAGACCAAATTTTTCGATGAACGTTTGGAGGTTGAATATTATGAACTCTGGCACCATGAGGGGCGAAGGGCTCGATTTGGGGCTGCGATGATGGCCCCAGATTATGCCTGGTGGCATGGCTTTTATGAGTGTAAAAAACGTTACAATGCCTTCATGGAGGAAGCACGTGAACTAATACAGCACAACAAAAAGGCTTATAGGGCCACAGATTTTCCCAATGCCACGGGCAATACGACCAAGCCGCCGGAGGCCCTGCCAAGTACCAAATAGCACTCACTATCGGCTTTACAAAAGTGGGGATCTGGTGGGTTACATCTTTTAGAATAGCTGCATCTATCAGTCGTTGATTTATCGAATAATGCACTGGTAAGAATTCTCAAATTCCATCCTCTAATGATTGCCTCTTTATGGCCCCTGAATACCCTCTAGATATTCGTTTCTCTTCAAGCCCATTCCCAATAGTATAGCATTCTCCACTGGGGGCGAGTTCTTATCAAGGAAAGAATTGACATATATACCACAAAGCGGTATATAGTTCCCGGCCTACTCAAACAAAAGCGATGTCTTATAAAATTAAAATAGCTCAGTGCTTAATCGTTTTCCCCGAGTCCTGTTGAAACGGCCCATGGTATAATTGAATCAGGCCAGCCATTAACCGTGTAAGGGGGTAAACAAGCCGCTATTGTTCTCAGGCCGATAAACTATACCCTGCCCGATGGGAGGTAGCCAATGAACGGGGAAATTGATTTCAAGGAAGTCTACAAGGAACTTCAGCCCAAAATACTCCACTATCTATACCGAATGACCGGGCATGATGAGGTCGAGGACATTGCACAGGAGGTGTTCGAAAAGGTAAGTCGCAGTCTTGAGGGTTTTAGGGTGATACATATGTTCTGGTCAGAGTGTTTCAATTCTTCCTCAACTAATCTAAAAATCAGTTGTGCCGTCTTATGACATTTTTTTCTCTTCCTACTCTTCCTTGTTTATCTCGCCGAAAGCATACCGTTTGCCGAGTATGTCCATTGCCGAATCTGAATCGCTTATGCTGTCGCTCTCTGTATGGTGGGAACCGAGCCCGCACATCATCGAGCCCTTTCGGCCCCTTATCATGAAAAAACACAGGGCTATCATTACGAATGGGAATATCCCCAAATCCTCAAAATTACAGGAGGTCAAAAATGTCCACAAAGGAAACAAAAGGCAAAAGGGATAAGGACAGATGCGGTGAGTTCGAGCTTGCCTTTAAAGGTTTTAAGGAGATGTTTGAGATGATGAGCAAATGCAGTACGGGCCAGGCCGGTACCACTGATTGCTCCGCCATGATGGATGAAGTGATGAAAGGCATGATGGAAATGTGCTGCAGACCAGATGCAGACAACACTAAAGAGGATCGCGGCCATGGAAAGGTTTGAAGAGAGTTTTAGTGAGCTGGCTGTTGAAGTTGTTTCTCCTTTTGATCGGCTGGGGATATGATAATAGCAGGTTATCCCCTGCTCTTTAAAGGATGGCACTATAGGAGCTCAAAAGAAGAGGTAGAAATGAAAAAATTAGTTCTTCTCGTATTGGCAGGTTTATTGGTTCTTTCATCAGCGGGTTGCATATATACCAAGGTCGAATACCCAGGTCTTGTTCAAATT
>CP070660.1:1167299-1171570 GCA_020355145.1 Deltaproteobacteria bacterium | reverse complement strand
GAGGGCATGAGGTAAAAAAAGACATCTCCATGCTCATGCGTCTCACCAAGGGTAACTATTTGGCCTTGAGTAAAGGCCAGGAGTAGTTTTCAAAGAGCTAAAATGTTACGATATTTTAAGCAAGGAGATTTGGTTGTTTATCACCTTTGAAGGAATAGATGGTTGCGGGAAATCCACACAGATTTCCTGGTTTGAGGCGACCCTCAGGGAAAACGGGATCCCTTCAGTAGTTACCAGGGAGCCTGGGGGGACAAAGATAGGTCAGGCTATAAGGGATATACTATTGAGTTTGGATAATACCTGTATGGTTCCATTAGCGGAGCTTTTTCTGTATGCAGCTGACAGGGCCCAGCATGTAAGTGAGGTGATCAAGCCAGCCCTAGAGGCCGGAAAGTGGGTTATTTGTGATCGATATTTTGATGCCACCACTGTCTATCAAGGGGTGGTTCTGGGGCGCCATGAGAAATTGATCGAGCAACTAAACCGCGAGACTACCTTAGGGTGCAAGCCGGACGTTACCCTTCTTCTCGACTGTCCAGCCGAGGTAGGTTTGGAAAGGAGGACAAAGCGGGATAAAAGGAGGGATAGATTTGAGAGAAAGACACTCGATTTCCATATCAAGATACGATACGGATATCTTGCCTTAGCCAACAAGTATAAGGATAGGTTTAGGATTATAGATTCGACATTACCTGAGGACCAAGTGGCAAGAAAGATCAGGGAAGTAATTTCTCCTTATTTGCCTGAAAGTGACCTAAATCAGCCTTAGGCTGATAAAGTGACCTAAAGTTACAGGTGAACACAAGAGACACAACAAACACGATAAACACTAGCACATCTATGAGCTCTCAATTATTTAAGGAAATAATTGGCCAAGAAAAGGCAATAGTCTTTCTACGGCGCGTTATAGCCAATGATAAAATTGCCTCTGCCTACCTGTTTACTGGTATCCAGGGAATAGGGAAGACAACTACAGCTATGGCCTTTGCCTTATTGATAAATTGTTTGAACCCAGTTGATGGAGATGGATGCAGGGAATGCAGTTCCTGCAAAAAGATAATTGATGGAAACCATCCTGACCTTATTATTATAGGACCTGATCGGGAGAAAAAGGCAATCGGGATTGACCAGATTAGGGAGATTAACCGGCATCTTGCCTTCTCCCCAGTCCTTGGTCAGCATCGGATAATTATCATAGATCCAGCCGAAAGGATGTCGGGCGAGGCAGCAAATGCATTTTTGAAGACCCTTGAGGAGCCTCCCCCTGGTAACATCCTTATCTTAAATGTCAGAGATCCAGATCAACTTCCTCCAACCATTGTCTCTCGATGCCAAAGGGTTCCCTTTAAGCCGCTCCCTAATGAGGATATGGTAAATTGGTTAGTAAACGAGAGGAATATGGATAGTGAAAAGGCCAAGATCTTGGCCAGGCTTTCAGAGGGAAGTCTGGGTGAGGCGTTAAGATTGGCCAATGATGAGCTTTTCACTGATAGGGTTAATTTGGTAACTATGTTACACAGCGTCATCCATGGGCCTTCTGATATATTACTTGATCTGGCTCATAAATTCTCCCTGCTCGGAAAAAGGACAGGTACCGACAAGGGACTAAAGGATGATAGAGTAGCTATGATGTTGGGGATATGGAAGAGCTGGTTTAGGGATATGCTACTTATCAAGTTAGGATGTAGATTGGATCTAATCTTGAATTCCGATCTGAGCCACCATCTTAAAAAGGCATGTGCTGTATATACCGTTGATGGACTTATGGGGTCGCTGGCAGTTGTTGCCAGGGCAGAACATGATCTCATGGAAAATAGAAATATTCTCTTTGTACTTGAGAGGGCCCTGTTTGGACTGAAGAGGGCTGCCTCGGGGCAATCTCAATTGGAATAATGGAGTATTGGATTGATGGGCGCAATCGTTATCTGTTAATCGTTACTTGTTATTCGGATAACTATAGCGAACGACTTAAGTAAATTGACACTCAGTAGCCTGTCATTGCGAGCCCTTCGTTCCTTAGGATAAACTCAGCGAAGCAATCTCGGGGGACTGCTTCGTCACTATCGTTCCTCGCAATGACTACTTTTTATTGTCGTTCACTATAATAGCGCATAACGGATAACTAAGAACTAATAACGAGTAACTAATTATGTATAGAAATAGCCCAAGAAAGATTGTTCATGTCCGGTTCCGGAGGGATGGAAGGATCTATGAATTTTATACTGGTAACTTTGTCCTCAATGAAGGGGATAAGGTGATTGTTGAGACCATGAAGGGTCTGGAACTGGGAACTGTGTATAGTAAACCCAGGATCCAGGATGCCTCTATGCCGAGTAGACCCATAAAGAAGATATTTCGCTTGGCCACACCAGAAGACATTGAGCAAAAGGAGCAAAATGAAAGCACTGAGGCAGAGGCTATGCAGTTCTGCAAGGAGCGGATAGATAGTGACAGACTGCCCATGAATCTAATTGCAGCGGAGCTTACCTCTGACAGGAACAAGCTTATCTTTTTTTATACCTCCAAGACGAGGGTTGATTTCAGGGAATTGGTAAAGGATTTGGTTCAAAGGTTTAACACCCACGTGGAGATGAGACAGATTGGCACCAGGGACTTGGCGAGGATGCAGGGTGGAGTTGGCCATTGTGGTCGCCAATTATGCTGTTCATTGTTTTTATCAAATTTCGAGCCCATTTCCATAAGGATGGCTAAAGAGCAAGATCTTTCCCTGAATCCAGGCAAGATCTCTGGTGTATGTGGGAGATTGATGTGTTGTCTTGCCTATGAATGCGATAATTATCTGAGGATGAAAAAGGCACGAGGAGATAATGAGGACGAGTAGCCATACCACATTCTATATAACTACACCCATTTACTATGTGAATGCAGAACCACATATAGGACATGCCTACTCCACCATTGTAGCCGATGTGATTGCAAGATTTTATAGGCTGGCTGGTTTTGAGACATTTTTTATAACAGGCACCGATGAACATGGTAACAAGGTAGTTGAGGCAGCTGAAAGGGCAGGTGAGACAGTAAAGGCATATGTAGATAGGATAAGCAGGATATTTAAAGAGACCTGGCCCAAACTTAATATTACCAACGACTATTTTGTACGCACTACTGATAGGAATCATCAAGAAACAGTAAGGAAGATCCTCTCTAAGGTTTATGCAAATGGAGATATATATTTCAGTGAGTATGAAGGGAAATACTGTATAGGGTGTGAACGGTTTTATACAGAGAAGGAATTGCTCCAAGGTAAATGCCCGATCCATATGAGTGAACCAAGGCTTATCAAGGAGGAGAACTATTTCTTCAGGATGAGTAATTATCAGGACTGGCTGGTAGATCACATCGATAAACACCCTGACTTCATAAGGCCAGAGCGATACAGAAACGAGGTTATGGCCTTTTTGAGGGAACCGCTCGAAGATCTCTGTATATCCAGGCCTAAGAAGAGATTATCCTGGGGTATCCCTCTTCCCTTTGATGATAACTATGTAACCTATGTCTGGTTTGATGCCTTGATTAACTATATATCAGCCCTTGGCTACCCGGAGGGAGAACGGTTTAAGAAATTTTGGCACGTTGCACAGCACATTATTGCCAAGGATATCCTAAAGCCACATGGGATATACTGGCCATGTATGCTCAAGGCAGCCGGGATTGAACCCTATCAGCATCTTAATGTCCATGGCTACTGGAATGTGGATGCAGGGAAGATGTCAAAGAGCCTGGGAAATATAGTGCAGCCGCTGGATTTAGCTGCTAGATATGGCCTGGATGCCTTCAGGTATTTCTTGCTCAGGGATATGGTATTTGGCCTTGATTCAGATTTCAACGAGGAATCCCTTGTGAGGAGGCTAAATGCCGATCTGGCAAATGATTTTGGGAACCTGGTCTCCAGATCCGTGACTATGGCAATTAAATACTTTTATGGGCCTTTGCCTGCCCCTGGTAAATTAGAAGAGGCGGATATGAGCCTGAAAGAGGCCGCCATAAAGGTGATTGAGGATTATAAGGGTATGATGAAGGCGTTTGCCTTTAACAAGGCACTAATGGCCATCTGGGAGCTAATTGGCAGGGCAAATAGATATATTGATATAATGAAGCCATGGGCAATAGCTCGGTCAGACAGGGAACGTCTGGGCACAGTACTCAATACGATCACCGAGACAATAAAGATAGTCTCAGCGCTCCTATGGCCCTTTATGCCCCAGACAGCGGAAAAGATACAGCATCAGTTGGGATTAGATAGGGTTGGG
>CP070660.1:1154982-1167199 GCA_020355145.1 Deltaproteobacteria bacterium | reverse complement strand
TGCTGGTCTCAGCGAGGTGAAGCTTGGCAAGATAGACCGCCTTGTCCTCTTCCCTAAAATCCTCGATATCCTCCTTCAGGTCCTCGATGACAATCATTTTATCAACTGCGATGGTAGCAAGTCCCTTGATGATGACCCCCCGATCCACCCCGAGGATCTCCTGAGACCTCTTAACAAGCGGCTCATAAGGGTAATAGACATGACCCTCATCAGCGAGGTTGTGGAGGACGTAGAGTATACCTGCTTCCGCCCTTAATTCAGAGTCCTTGGCAAATCCAAGCCGCTCCGCAATACGATCGGCACTCAAAAAACCGATGCCGAAGATGTCAGTTGCGAGCCGGTATGGGTTTTCCTTTACAACCCCTATTGATCGGTTTCCGTATTGTTTGAATATCTTCGTGGCATAGCCTGAACCCACACCATGTGTCTGGAGGAAGATCATCACCTCTCGGATCTCTTTCTGATCCTCCCAGGCCTTTCTGATCATCCCGATACGCTTCTCGCCGATACCATCTACTTCAGCCAGCTTCTCAATCTCGGCTTCGATGACATCTAAGGTCTTTTCCCCGAACCTTTCAACGATCCGCTTTGCCATAATAGGGCCAATGCCCTTGATGAGACCTGAGCCCAGATATTTTTCGATGCCGTAAACGGAGGCGGGAACAAGGGATTTGTAGTGAACTACCCTGAACTGTTCACCGTATCTGGGGTGATTGGTCCATTCGCCATCCATTCTAATGATCTCACCAGGTGTTGGTGCCATCAGGTTTCCAACAACGGTCACGAGATCCCGCCGCCCGTTTACCTTAACCTTGGCAACGGTGTAACCGTTTTCATCGTTGGTGTAAGTTATCCTCTCAATCTGGCCCTGGACAAAGACCTGCATGCCTATACCTGCCTTTTTGTCCTTTTATATCATAATCGGCCAGGAATAGCGATAGTGGATTTTTGACAACTTCCCCTTTCAGTCAATACCGACTCATAAGGGCGTCTTTAATCTCTCACAGAGCGCACAGAGCCTCAGGGTTTTGACCTGAATCATTGAGACGCTGATTCAGCTCAAACTGCAACGCTACGCGTAGCAGTTTCGATTGCGTTTTGTACCAGAAATATTAGTACGATGCTAAGTGCCCCGCCAGGGGCTGATAGTCTGGCCTGATTTTTCCCTCTCAAAGAATCAGGACAAAAAAATTATCTCTGGAATCTCTGTGTGCTCGAACGATCCCGCTAGCGGGAGAGTGGGCGAGAGATCTCTGTCATCTGGCACCCTAAATGACTACCTAGCCCGCAATGTAAAGCTCGGAGCATACCGCTCAGGAAGGTTTAAGGGATTAGCCAAAACGGCCTTCTACATAGTTCTTGATATTGGATTTGTTATCGGCTATCTTTAGCCGTTATCATGAATTCATCACCCAACAAGGTAATAATTGATCTTTCGGCCTTAAGGTATAATCTGTTAAAGATAAGGGAGTTGGTAGGACAGGGGACCAGGATCATGGGGATTGTCAAATCCGATGCCTATGGCCATGGCCTGATTCCGGTAGCCAGGGAATTAGAGAAGCTCCGTATAGACTCCCTTGGGCTGAACTATCTCCCTGAGGCGATAAGGCTCAGAGGTGAGGGAATAGAAACGCCAGTGGTAATCTTACTTGGAATATACACACCTCAAGATGCGAAAAAGGTGGTTGATCATAACCTGATCCCTGTTATCTACGACTTAGATTCTGCCAGTATGCTTTCAGAGGAGGGAAAGAAGAGTGGAAGACCCATCAATGTCTATCTAAAGATTGATACAGGAATGGGCAGGCTTGGTGTTGACTTCAAGGAGACAGCCCTATTTTTGAAACAGCTTATGAAAATGAAGGGGGTAAAGATTGAAGGCCTCTTTTCCCATCTATCTACGGCCGATCAAGAAGACACGGGGTTTACAGAGACCCAGATCAAGAATTTCAAGGAGGTCATCGCTGCCAGCCGCGGGATTGGCCTTGATCTTTCCATGAATAACCTGGCAAATAGTGCAGGGATTATTAGATACAGGGATGCCCATTTCGATCTGGTAAGGCCGGGTATAATGCTTTATGGGGGACTTCCCTGTCCAGACTTTGCTAACCCTCCACCCTTGAGGCATTTGATGACATTTTGTTCCTCTGTTCTGCAGGTGAGGGAGGTTAGGCATGGAACTCCAATTAGCTATGGTCGAACCTTTTACACTGATGGTTCAAGAAAGATAGCCATAGTATCGGCAGGTTACGCGGATGGCCTGAACAGGTCCATGAGCAACAAGGGCATGGTACTGATCCATGGCCAAAAGGCGAGGATCATCGGCCGGATATGTATGAATCTGACAATTGTTGATGTAACCCCAATCAAAGGTGTAAACAAGGGGGACAGGGTATATTTATTAGGGAAGAATAAGGGGAATATGATCACAGCTGACGATATGGCAAGCTGGGCTAACACAATATCGTACGAGGTCCTTTGCTCCATAGGGGGTAGAAACAGACGGGAATATATCCATGAAGAAGAAGTTGGCCAAGATTCTTAAAGATACCTTAGATCTCTGTTTTAGGGAAGGTTATCTAAGACGGATGCCGATACGAGAGTTTGTCATCGAGATCCCTAACAACCCAGATCATGGGCATTTCGCTACTAACCTGGCAATGGCCCTTGCTGGAGGGCAGAAGGGTTCTCCTTGGGATGTAGCTGAGATAATTATCAGACACTTAGTAGATCATGATCATTTCGTCCTGAAGGCCGAGATAGGCGGTGCTGGTTTTATAAATTTCACTATATCCAAAGGGCAATGGTATAATCTCCTCGCCCAGGTTATTAACCTAAGGGATGATTATGGCCGCAGCTCACTGGGAAAAAAGGAAAAGATGATGGTGGAGTTTGTTAGTGCAAACCCTACCGGCCCTCTCCATCTTGGCCATGGTCGCGGTGCAGCCTTAGGAGATACCCTGTGTCGGATCTTGGATTTTAGTGGTTATGATGTGAGGAGGGAATTTTATATAAATGATATAGGTCAACAGGTTAAGATCCTAGGGGAGTCCATTTATAGCAGGTGGCGGCAATTCTCTGACCCATCCTATCCATTTCCCTCAGATGGTTATCAGGGGGATTACATCCAGGAGTTGGCTACTGAGATTGCCAAGGAGAAAAAATTAGAGGGCCTTGATCCACATGAGGCTATAGATCTATTGTCTGAGCTGGGTAAGGATAAGATACTAAGGGAGATAGAGGAAGACCTTGCTGATTTCAGGGTACATTTTGATCTCTGGTATAAGGAGAGTGATCTTTACTCATCGGGTAAGATGGATCATGCAAGAGAATTGATTGAAAAAAGGGGCCTGCTTTTTGAAGAGGGTGGTGCACTCTGGGTCAGGACCTCCTCTTTTGGTGACGATAAGGACAGGGTCATTCGAAAGAAGGATGGGCAATTTACCTACTTTGCCTCGGATATATCATACCATTTTGATAAATGGAAAAGGGGCTTTAACAGGGTAATAAATATCTGGGGGGCAGATCACCATGGCTATATAACCAGGGTTAAGGCGGCCCTCGCGGCGGAAGGAATCCCGGGTGATTGGCTGGAGGTTCTCTTGATCCAACTGGTCAAGCTTTGGGAAGGGGGAGCCGAGGTAAAGATGTCCAAGAGAGCAGCCAGATACATCACCCTAAAAGAGCTGGTGGATGATGTTGGTGTAGATGCGGTACGGTTTGTTTTCTTAAGCAAGGACCATACTTCCCCACTTGATTTTGATATAGACCTGGTTAAGAGGAGGGATAGTGAAAATCCGGTATATTATGTCCAATATGCCCACGCCAGGGTGTGCAGCCTTTTTAGAAAGGCAGGTAAGGAGAATATCCACCTCCCTGAACATCCTGGCCCAGTCCTTCAAAGATTGGTCTTGGATGAAGAGATTGCCCTGATAAGGAAGATAGCTGAATTTCCTTCCCTTATCGAAGAGATCGCATGTGATTTAGGGCCTCACAGGCTGACCTATTACTTAACAGAACTGGCCAGTAGCTTTCACAGTTACTACAATAGGCATAGGATCGTTACTGATGATAAAACCTTAAGCCAGGCGAGGCTTTTATTATCCTTAGGTGTAAAGATTATAATCAGAAATGGTCTCAACCTCTTAGGGGTTAATGCCCCTGAGGCAATGTAGGCACGGAAAGATGGTTAACGAAAGATCGTCTCCAAGGAAGGAAAGAAGGGGATTCACCTTTCAATTAACTCTAAGATCCCTCCTCTTATTATCTATTTGTCTCGTCTTTATCCTGGCCTGGGTATTTTCCTTAGGGATAATGGTAGGCAGGGGTTTTCTGCCAGGCGCAATAGATATCCTTTCCTCCATCAAGGAAACGGTTGTGAAAGATGAGGAAGAGAAGGAGATTGATCATCCAAGGCCTATAAGGGAAGAGGAGCTTACCTTTTACAGCCAGCTTGTTAGCAAGAAAGAGAGGACTAAGACAAGGGCACGCTCGGGCCATTCTTCGAGAGATCAAGACAAGAAGAAAAAAGTCCAGAAATTAAAAGAGGATATACGTCGTTACAGTGTTCAGGTGGCCGCACTCAAGGATAAGGGGAAGGCCGAAAAGATGGTAGAGAGATTAATCAGATTGGGCTATCCAGCTTACTATTATCAAACCCTTATCGATGATGAGATGTATTATAGGATTCGCTGTGGTCCATTTCAGAATATTGAAGAGGCAAGCAAGTGTGCAGAACGTCTGGCTGATAAAGAGGGTTTCAACCCCTTTATAGTATATCTTACCAACAAATAGCGAGGCTCCGTCTTCTCGGCCCCTATCCCGCAAAAGCGGGAGACGGACAAACCGACGAGTTGATGAAGGTAATATCTCATTGCTTGAAGCGATGCTGGATGCTCGATGCTGCGTACTGGGTAGAATAGAAAAAAAATTCCTTGTTTCATCCAGTATCAAGTGACCACTATTACAACCAAGGTATCACAAAAACCCTGGCCCAGACATGGCTTATAGGCTTAATAGGGTGATCCAAGCACGTAGCACCGTATAGACTTTCTAGGCTGATCCGACCACATAGCGCCAGGGCAGGCTGGCATGTCAAGATGCGGTGATGGAAAGTGAGACATTCATAAGCAGTGAAAACAGTTCCATATCCACATCCCGTCGCACCAGGGCGGGCCCTGTTGAATTTCCCGATGGGAACCCTATTCAACAAGGCGGGCTTGACATTAATCCGCCCCAGGCGGATAAATGCTAAGATCTTTGCTTATATAGACGGCTAGTGCTTGTTGTGTTAATTGAGTTTCTTGTGTTTTTTGGGTTCATTGGATTCATAAGGTTTTAATGTTCACCGTGTTAAAGGCCGCCTTTGGCTGCCCCCTGCGGGGGATTTATCAGGGCAAGCAAACCCAAGAAAAAGCGTCAAAGTTTAGATGAGCTAAAGTTATAAGGGAATTGGGGAGCGATCTGAGGTTTTTCGGTAGGGTAGGGGCCCCATCCCTTTTTATAAGGGAGATAATTATAAGCGGATCTTAAAATGGAGACCTCCTATGTTTGGAATAGGTATGCCTGAAGTGATCTTGATCCTTGCGATTGCCTTGATTGTTATCGGTCCAAAGAAGTTGCCTGATTTGGCCAGGGCCCTTGGCAGGGGAATTGCCGAGTTCAGAAGGGCGACTGATGAGGTAAAGGCAAACCTCGATATAGGGGAGGTGGGGGACGAACTCAAGGGGATGGAGGAAGATTTGGCCGACTCTGTAAGTGGTCTAATAAGTGGATCCGAAATAGGGGAGGCGATAAAAGAAGAGGATGATATAAAAGAAGAGGATAGTAAGGGGGAAGAGGAGGAATCCATCGCGGAGAAAAAAGAGGATGAAGGATGAAAAACAGCCATTCATAGGCCACTTAGAAGAGCTCAGGAGAAGATTGGTCATCTGTGCGATAGCCATAGGTATCGGATTTGTCATCTCTTATATCTTTTCTAAACAACTTTTCTCTCTTCTTATTTTGCCCCTAACGAAGGTTCTCCCTGCTGAGAGTAGCCTTATCTTTACCAGTCTCCCTGAGATGTTTATAGCCTATATTAAGGTGGCCCTTATTGCCGCCATTATTTTAGCCATACCCATTATCTTTTATGAGTTATGGATGTTTTTGGCCCCTGCCCTTTACCAGAGGGAAAAGAGATATCTTATCCCATTTGTATCGTTTTCCAGTATCCTCTTTGTTGCCGGCTCTCTTTTCGGATACCTTGTTGTTTTTCCTTATGGCTTCCAATTTTTTCTGAGTTTTGCCACCGAGGACATCCAGGCACTACCCTCTGTAAAGCAGTACTTCTCCTTTGCGATAAGGTTGCTTTTAGCGTTCGGTCTGGTTTTCGAGCTACCTGTAGTAGCCTTTTTTATGACCAAGATCGGCCTGATTAATCCAGAGTCAATGAAGAGATTCCGCAAGTTTGCCATACTATGTTCATTTATCCTATCCGCAATCCTAACCCCTCCGGATGTTGCCACACAGATAATGATGGCACTGCCCCTAATTGTCCTATATGAGGTTAGTATCATTATCTCCAAAGGGGCCCATAGAAAAAAGAGGGAATGATCAGGTATCCCTAAAGTTGAAGGGTGACCAAGTGTCAAGAATCTGACACATTGGAGAGTCCAGATTCGCAGATAATACTTGGACAAAGAGGCCTTAATTAGGTAGAATTATAGATAATTATATCTCCTTAATGACTTGGCATAATTACTGGAAAATACTCAGCATGATGCAGTGTTCTTACCTCTTAGAGGTATTCTTTTTGATCTAAATCATATAAGTGTTTCATTGCCCGTAGACAATAAAATCCTGCGCTTACAAATGACCAGAAAGTCATAATAATCATAGAGTAAAATGGTGAATTAAGTAAAACTCCAAACAGGATAAGAATGATATAGGTGTTTTTTCTGCCATCAAATTTTCTAAATATTCTTTCAAGTTCTCCATAATCTACAATTTGATAACCTCTTTTTACCTCTTCAAAGGCTTGCTGGCAATAGTAAGAAAAACAATCAAAGAGGATTATGAATGTTACCAGCATAATTGATGTCAAGCCATGGGTTCTTGATAAATAAAAGGCCAAAGCAATGTACCAGGAGTGCTCAAAGAGGAAATCAAAGGCATGCTCCATCTTTCCAAGGTGAGAAGGTGATATCTTCACTCTTGATAGTTTTCCATCTACGCCGTCCATAAACGATACAATGAAGGTGATAAGAGTAGCCAATAATAGATGGCCTTTGAGGAATAAGATTGTGGATACATAAGCGACTATATTGGTCAAAATAGTAATCTGATTGGGTGTTATTCCTTTTTTTACCGCCCGTTTAACAACAAAGTTCTCTATTGGCTTATTCACATATGTTGCAAGGAGATCGTTCCTCCCTTTACAGGCATTTTCAATCAGGAGTTTTTCTGCTTCAACTATATCGTCCTTTGTATCTATATCCATCCATAAGGCTTTGATCTCTTTGCGCATAATAGGAATATAGGGATTGATTAGGGATATATCGAAAACCTCGGCGTCGTCATTCCTGGCAGCCCCGACAATACCATCTGAAAGTTCAGTTTTAGCCTCTTTTGCAGATTCTTCCAGATATGAAAATATCTTTGGTGAGCACAAGAAGATGCCGGTATCTATACAATTTGAATTCTCTATATCCTTGCCTATCTCAACAATCTTTCCATTGTTTTCAAGGACTTTAGTATCACCCGACAGCGCTTCTTTTCTGTCAACTGCCAGGACGACAGAGCCTTTCATATCATAATTGACAAGTCCTTTTAGAATACGAGCGTCAAAAATGTGATCCGACATCAGCAGGAAAAAGTTTTCATTTAGCAATTGCTTAGCCTTCAAAACGGAAATTCCATTACCTTTTTTCCATTCGTCGTTATCTATGTAGTCTATTTTTACCCTGAACCGGTCTCGATTTCCTAAGACTGCCCTTATCCTTTCTCCTAAATAACCGACAACTACCACAAATTCTCTAATACCAGCTTCTTTTGCGGTTAATATTACTCTCTCAATTAAGGAGAGCCCCAGGATAGGAATAAGAGGCTTAGGTGTATTTTCTGTTAATTCACTGAACCTGCTCCCTTTACCCGCAGCAATTATTAGAGCCTTCATCTTATACAGGCCTCCCGCAAACTCCCTTCATAAATATCATCTTGTGGTCCCCGTCCCGATAAAAATCCTTCAGCACGCCCACTACCTGGTAGCCGTGTTTTTCATAGAAGGAGGTTGCGGGCTCGTAAGGCGGCGTCGAGGAGGTTTCCGCATAGATACGCCTGGCCCCTTCTCTGGTCACAAATTCCTCCATGAATCCGAGGAGCTTTCCCCCGACCCCTTTTCGTGAAAATTTTTCATCGACTACAATCCAGTAGAGATCATAAGAGTCGTCAGTCATCGGTACTGGCCCAAAGCAAATATACCCTGCAAGGGTGCCACTACGATCGAGGGCGCAGAAGATTTGATAGGCTTTCCTCATGGGTCCATGGAGGGTCTCATCGATAACCTCCAGGGCCACTTGGATCTCCCCCTCATTAAAGATTCCTCTTTGCCCTAGAAGTCTCACTATCCTTTCCCTGTCATGAGGTATGAGAGGCCTGACGTACATTGTTCCTTGATCTTCGTTCAATGAAATCTACAAGCTGACTTACCATCTCGGTATACGACATGCCGGCCTGTTGGACAGCCGCTGCAAATCCGGCATCAGGGCTCAGGCATGGATTTGCATTAACCTCCAGGACATGGATCTGCCTAAGGTCATCGACTCTCACATCAACTCGTCCATAATCCCTGAGCATAAGGAGGCAAAAACACACCATTCCTGTTATTTCCAATTCTTTCAGTAGGTCATGGGGTAGTTCTTGTGGGAAGCTTGGTGATGTGTTGCGATATTCAAAAGAGGCCTTTTCCCATTTGGCCCGGTAACCCGCAATGTGGTAGAGTTCTTTGGGAAAGCCGGAAAAATCCATTTCTGCTATTGGAAGGACTCTTGGTGAAGGATATCCGAAAATGGAAATATTAAACTCCCTACCAGCTACATATTCTTCTACCAAAAGAGTACCAAAACGGTTAAAAAATCCCTCGAGTTCCTTACCGAGTCCTATTTCATCCTCGAAAATCGACTCTTGGTCGATGCCGATACTGGCGTCTTCAAACCTCGGTTTGACAATGACAGGAAACCTTAGGACCGCAGGGTAAAAGGGAGACATGTTATCGTAAACAAGGTAGTTCGGAGTCATTATCCTCATGGCCTTTAATAGGCGTTTGGTCACAAGTTTATCCGTTGTGAGCATAATAGCCATTGAAGGCGAACCCGAAAAGGGGATCCCTAGTAGTTCAAGGACGGCGGCCGGGTGCCCTGCAAAACGTGGATCCTCGTCCAGGGTTTCGCACAGGTTGAAAACCATTTCCACCTTTTCCTCCCTTATTCTTTGAATGAAGTCAATGACACCCCTCGTAAAGGGGATGCGAACTGATGGATACCCCAGCTGCTTAAGGGCCTTTTCAATGTTCTCAACTTGCGTATAGATGTCCAAGGAGGCCTCTGAAAAGGCATCACCCGAACGAACCGGTAAATTGTGGACTACGCCAATCAACTTTTTATACATGCCAAGAACACGTCCCAAGCTAGTCTTCGTAAATACGAGTGATAGCCGAGTGTACAATCGCTTCAATAAGGGCCCTGTATGCCATGCCCACCCTGTTGGCGATGATGCAAAGGTCCGAATGTTGGGGATGCAGCCCGGGGAGAGGGTTCACTTCCAAGAAGTTTAGGATACCATCCGTATCGGCCCGAATGTCGATCCGTCCCGCATCCCTGCATCCAAGCCCTCGCCAGGAAGTCAGGGCTATCTCTTTAGCCATCTCCGCCATTGTATCTTCAGCCAGTCGATATTCCACCAGGCTCTCGCATCTTTCCTTATTCAAATAGGAGTAAGCATCAGGTTCTGCATTTTCCCGCAGGATCACCTCCAGCACGCCAATGGCCACGGCATCTTTTCCAGATCCCATAATCCCTACTGTAAACTCCCGGCCAGGGAGAAAGTTCTCGATGAGGACAGGCTGTTTGTATGTTGTTATAAGCCTCGTACACACCGATAAGAGCTGGCTCTGGTTCCAGGTCTTTGATGCCGCGTTAATTCCTTTCCCGGTACCTTCAGCCACGGGTTTAGCAAAAAGAGGGAAGGAAAGATCAACCTTTGCCACATCGGATTGTTGCTCGATAACGTAAAAATCTGGCGTAGGAACACCGAGGTCGTGGACTACGCGCTTAGTCATTGCCTTATGAAGTGTAAGGGAGAGCACCATAGGATCTGAGAAGGTATAAGGTATATCATAGGCTTCCAATAGAGCAGGGACCTGTGCCTCCCTGCCAAATCCCCTGAATCCCTCTGCGATATTGAAAACCATATCCCATCTGTCGCCAGCTACCAGGCGTCCTGTCAGATTTTTGATGTTGCCTATTCGGCCTGTTTCGTAACCCAAATCCTGGAGGCACTGTTGGATGGCTTGAATGGTTTCATCAGGATCAAATTCAGCTGTTTCCTCCTCGCTGAGCCCTTTGGCAAGGTAATCTTCGCGGAGATCATAGGTGATTCCTATCCTCATCAAATTCCCCCGTATCCTGAATATCATGACGGTTTGAGTGGCTTCTTGGACCCAAATTGCCGCCTGGATCGGGATAACGATAGATATGCCCTTCGTAGTTTTTGAGCAATACATCACCGCCGTCGCGTCCAACAAGGTATCTTGGAAGCAGTGGAATTTTGCCGCCCCCGCCAGGGGCGTCAACCGCATAAGTTGGTACTGCATACCCAGTCGTGTGACCACGCAAACCCTGGATAATCTCCATACCTTTTGCTACGGGTGTCCTGAAATGGGCCGATCCCTCGACGGGGTCACATTGATAGAGATAGTAGGGCCTGACCCTAATTCTGAGGAGGCCATGCATCAGCTGTTTCATGGTCTCTAGATTGTCATTGACCCCGGCAAGGAGAACGGTCTGGCTTCCTAGAGGGATACCGGCGTCTGCAAGGCGTTCACAGGCCCGATTTACCTCCGGTGTCAGCTCATCTGGATGGGTGAAATGGATGCTCATCCATAGGGGATGATAGCGTCTCAGCATCCGAGCGAAGGCTGCCGTAATGCGCTGTGGTAAAACCACAGGGACTTTGGTGCCTATTCTCAGGAACTCCACATGGCGTACTCGGCACAACCGGGAAAGAAGCCATTCCAGTTTTTCGTCTGAGACGGTCAATGGGTCCCCGCCTGAAAGGAGGACATCCCGGACAGTGGGCGACTCTTCGATGTAGGCAATAGCGCTCTTCAATTGAGCCATATTGAAGTGAGATTTACTTCCATTCCCCACGAGTCGAGAACGGGTGCAGTACCGGCAGTGGGTTGCACAAAAATCCGTGGCGAGAAAAAGAACACGGTCCGGATATCGGTGGACCAAGCCTGGCACTGGACTGTCGCCCTCTTCCGCTAGGGGATCTCGGGCTTCGTCAGGAGGTCGTAGATGCTCGTAGATCAGAGGTACCACTGTACGGCGCAGAGGTTGTGAGGGGTCATTTGGGTCAAGTAGGCTTGCATAGTAAGGCGTTATAGCTATAGGAAACCAGGTACCATGGCGGACAATGGCATTGCGCTCATCCTCAGAGAGCTGTAAGATACATTCCAGCTCATGAAGATGAGTGATTCGGTTCCGCAGTTGCCAGCGCCAATCGTCCCATTCCTTGAGGCTTGCCCTGGGGAAAAATTGTCTCTGGAAGTCCAGGGTGCGGATGCTGGATCGGAATCTCGGAACATAAGAGCCCTTTCGGATTGGGATCTCTTGCCCATTAATGTTTTTCTTTGCAGAACGAATAGCGGCATCGAGTTTCCATTTGCCAAGCCCGCCATCAGGACTAGGGGGGCCAAAGTCCTCCGTGCTAAGCCTTTTCTTTAGCATCCCTCATTTTCTCCCATCCTTTTAGAAACCCAGAGGAAAACCCCCCCTGTCCTGTGAGATCGACTCTCGATTTTCAGGTCATTCCCCGATGACTTCATATGAAGTGATGGTGATTATCTTCATGTCCTCAGTCTCCTCAACCGTGCCCGTCACCTTCACTTGCTTGGCAACAAAATCAAGCACCACCTCATTCCCCTTTTCGGTCTCTGCCACTTCATATATCTGGCCTG
>CP070660.1:1150937-1154882 GCA_020355145.1 Deltaproteobacteria bacterium | reverse complement strand
CCAAGAAAACTCTTAGATTGCCTCGTCTCGAGCCCCATGTCTACTCTGAGAGCCAGTACGAAAAAATGCATGATGTCATTGACAAGATGACAAGGGAAGGGGTTATCTTATACGGCTAGGTCTTGTGTTTGTTACCCGCATGCCTCATTTAGGAAAGGGGGGCATGACTTGGATAATCACACCCCTTTTACTGTTGAAACATGCCTTGAAAAAGGAGTTGGTTCTCATGAAGCCTGAGGAAGGGGCAAGAAAACAAGTTGAAATCTATAAGGGGATGTCAGGGAAGGAGCGGCTCAAGATCGCCTTTGAAATGTGGGAAGTTGCCTTTGCCCAGGTAAAAGCATCAGAGAAGTCCTTAAATCCTAATCTAAGCGAAAAAGAAGTAGAAAGACGGGCCCGCCAAAGGATGACGGATGGAGCAATTAGAGGTTCTTAAACTGCTTGTCAGCAAACTTGAAGAGGCGAGCGCCCATTACTTCATAACAGGTTCCATAGCCAGCTCCTATTACGGAATTCCTCGATTTACCCATGATATCGATGTAGTTTTGACAATAGGGAAAAAGGATGTAGATGAGATCATCCGACTGTTTAAGCATGATGGCTATATTAGCAGAGAAGGAGCCTTGGAAGCGCTCTCCGGCTCTGGCATGTTTAATTTTATCCATTCCAAGACAGGCCTGAAAATTGATTTTTGGGTTAACAGGGGTGATTCATTCACAAAGTCCTGTTTTCATCGAGCTCGGAAAGCAGAAGTAACAGAAGGCTTTTGGGCTGTTATGGCAAGCCCAGAAGATGTCCTTTTACATAAGATTTATTGGAGCCATCTCATGACCTCAGAGAGGCAGATACGTGATGCTCAAGGTATTGTTGCTGTCCAGGGCTCCAGGCTTGATGTGCAATATATTGAGAAATGGGCCAGAGTGATGGGCATCGAAGATGAAATAAAGCCCCTCTTATCCGGCAAAAATCTGCCCAATCTAACATGAACTGCTTTGCCCACCGGATTAAAGACCTTCCCGATCAACTTGCTTATACGCTTCACAAGGCAGTTTGCATTTGACAGCCCAGGTCAAAGTCAAATCAGCAGTTCTGGTAATGGAGGGGGAACCACTACATGACAAATGAAGATCTGACCCCAATACCAGCACCACCAGGGCCTTAGGGGCCTGTTGTCAATTGCCCGCAGGCAGCGGATATGTCAGTTCCCTTACTCTTCCTGATTATAACAGTATAGTTTTTTCTGATTAGTTCATCCTGAAAGGCGAGGATCCTCCCCTCATCAGGTGCCTGAAAGGGCGTCCCATTGTACACATTGAACGGTATCAGGTTTATCTTCGCCCTGATATCCTTGAGGAGCCTTGCCAATTTCGTGGCATCAGTAAGGCGGTCGTTAATATCCCTGATGAGGATGTATTCAAATGTAATCCTTCCCCTTTTTGTTAGGGGAAAACGCATCAGGGTGTCTATCAATGTGTTTAAGGGATATCTCCTGTTAATGGGCATAAGCAGGTTCCTGGTTTTATCATCGGCTGCATTCAGGGAAACAGCCAAATTGATAGGAAGTTCTTTACCAAGCCTCTCTATCTCAGGCACAAGACCACAGGTAGAAAGGGTCACCCGGCGGCGTGAAAAATTTAAGGCATCTGCGCAGATTATATTTTTGACCGCGCTTTTTACGGCCCAGAAATTGGCCAATGGCTCACCCATTCCCATAAAAACAATGTTTGTAAGTCTATCTGGTTGATCCATTGATTGCCTGATCTGGAGGATCTGGTTTATTATCTCTGAGGCCTTCAGGTTCCGATTTAACCCCCGTCTGCCGGTAAGGCAGAACTTACATCCCATGGCACAACCCACCTGGGATGATATGCATGCTGTATAATGGGCCCTCTCAGGGATAAGGACGGACTCGATACCTTTGCCATCCTCCAGTTCAAAGGAGAACTTCTTGGTTCCATCAAGGGAGATCTCGGTTTTAGCTATTTTAAGCTGGCTTACGTAAGAAATAGAGTTGAGATAATGCCTCATCTCCTTGGAGAGATTGGTCATTTCCTCGAATGATCCGGCCTGATGGCCAAATATCCACCGCCTGATCTGTTCAGCCCTGTAGGTTTCAAGCCCGATCTTTTCCACCCATGTCCTGGTCTCTTCCAGGTCCAGATCCTTTAAATCCACCTTTGCCATCAGTGACTGTCTTTATAAGCTGAGATCTTAGAATTTATCTGAAGTTCTTGCGCTCCAAACTTTGCTGCTTTTAAGATTCGAAATCCGAAATCGACTCGGCTGAGCCCTTCGGCGGTGAGCTCAGGGCCGAACCGCTCGCCGCAGGCCTAAATTCTAAACAGCTCGAAGCTCAGTGGCTCCGGGCAGAAACCTCTTGGTTTAAAACATTGGGATTTTGGTCATTGGGGTTTGTTTCGGATTTCGATATTAGAATTTTGGATTTATTCACAGCAGTGTAAGAATGTGGGAATGCTCCCCAACAAACCCAATAAACATTAAAACACTAATGCCTGATCAGTCCCTACCCGATTTCATTGTTCGTAGTTTTGCCAATTCCCAGATGTAATCGTAAAGATGAAGGCCCTTGCTTGTAGCTATGATCTCTCCGTCTTCAACACCTATGCTTTCAGCCATATACTCCTTTAACAGTTGAATAGCACCTAAATTAGCCGGAAATCCATTCCACAGATCCCATGATCGAAAATAGACAATAAAGTGAAGCCTCCTGTCCTTGATCCTGGTATCAATCCCCCTAAGACAGGGAGGATCTTTAAGGTATATTGTCTCTGGGTCACCTACAGTCATATATGCCTGGTTTGTGCCATGGCCATCTTCCCTGTACATCCGGATAACCTCTTTTATCTGAGGTTCAAGATACTGCCCGTATGTATACTCTTCACCCTCCTTTTTTGCAGAGGTCATAAGGTATGGGAGGTATTGCTCCAGGTAATCATTAGAAACCGGATTAGGTATCCCGAGGGAGGGAGGGATATCAGGTAAAAGAGGTCTTGTGCCTGGAAACTTTATGTTTACAGTTATATAATCAAACTCAAGCCTCTCTTGTCCCTTAAAGCTTCCCCTGTCTATTGTGTATCTTCTACCCTTTTCAAGTATCTGGTAAACACACTGAAACCAGGCATCTGGCAAATCCCTCGCCCAGATAAATTCAAGTTGCATCAACCTTTATCCCCTAACAGCGCCTATAATGGTATCAACCATTTTAGAAACCCTTTCCCAGATAATCTCAAATATAGTTGCAGGTATGGAATTTTGTAGTTGCGATCTCAAAAAATCTGATCTTTTCCCAGAGTAGATAGGGATATGGTAAAAGAATGCCCTAACCTTACCTTTACTACTAAGTCTCTGCATCTCCATTATAAAATCCCTCTGCCTTTTAATCAATCTCTCATGGACATCAGGGCCATTGTATTTACCTGCTGCATAAGGACTAGGATATAAAAAGATAATCTGGCCCTCTTTATGTGTGTCAAATCTCCTTATTGCCCTCAAAGGAAAGGGGTATTTTTTTTGACAGCCACTATCATCATTCACAAGATCTGAAAAGATTATCACCCTCCCCCCTGTTCCCTCTGTCAGTATCTTGTCAAGAAACCAAAACAATGGAGTAGTCAAAGGAGTCCTGTCTTCGCCTTCCTCTGCTCTTCTGGCAACAGATATCTCCCTAATCCTTCTCTCAACCCCCTGGGTGAAGGAGACAGGGTCTTCTGGCGATTGAATCGAAACTATATCGGCGATAGTCTCCTTTCCACAACCTGGGAGCCCGAAGATGGAAATATGGTAGTAGACCTTCTTTTCTCCAATAAAACTCTTTAGCCGTAAGATGAGGGCATCCTTAAACTCCGCAAGGATATCCGGCCTCATAGTTTGAGATACATCAATCCCTATATAAAAGATATTAGGCTTAGGCTGCCTAAGCTGCCT
>CP070660.1:1146935-1150837 GCA_020355145.1 Deltaproteobacteria bacterium | reverse complement strand
GAAGACAGAGAGACTCGGGGGAAACGTCCTCAACCTCTACCAGACCTGGATGGGGGAGGATATACAGCAGCATACCCAGGGGCTCATTGAGGAGATCAGTGCAGATGAGCGGATTGAAACCTTTCTCACCTCGGAAATCAAGGAGGTAGAGGGCTTTGTGGGAAACTTCATCACTACCATCTCCGTTGACGGAGGAAAAGAGAAAAAGCTCAGCCACGGGGTGACTATTATTGCAACCGGTGCACAAGAGCTGAAACCCGAGGAGTATCTCTATGGCAAAGACCCTCGGGTCATGACCGCCCTGGAGCTGGATAGAGTATTGATCGAAAAGGATGAGAGATTAAAAGACATAGACACCTGTGTCTTTATCCAGTGTGTGGGCTCCCGGATACCAGAGCGGCCTTACTGCTCCCGTGTGTGCTGCACCCACTCAGTGGCCAGCGCCCTGCACCTCAAAGAGATGAATCCAGGGATGAATGTCTTTGTCCTCTACCGAGATATGAGGACCTATGGGATGAGGGAGAATCTGTACCGAAAGGCACGGGAAAGGGGGATAATCTTTATTAGGTTCGATAATGAAAAGGAATTAAAGGTGGACAAGATCAGCGGAGGGCTCAGCGTTAGGTTTACCGATTACACACTAAAGCGAGAGATACAGATCAGAGCTGACCTCTTGACCCTTGCATCTGCAATAGTACGCAAAGAGGAAGACTCCCTTTCCCAGCTCTTCAAGATACCGGTGAATGAAGATGGGTTCTTTGTTGAGGCCCATGTAAAACTCAGGCCCGTTGATTTTGCAACAGATGGTGTGTTTTTTTGTGGCCTAGCCCATTCCCCAAGGCCCATTGACGAGTCAATTGCCCAGGCCCAGGCAGCCGCATCACGGTCCGTGACATTGCTTGCCCAGAAGACTATTCATAGTGGTGGAATGGTTGCGGTTGTCAATACACTCTATTGCAGCAGCTGTGGTGTCTGTATAGCAATCTGTCCCTATAAGGCCCCTGAATTCAATGAGGAAACAGGGAAGGCAGAGATAAACCCAGTGCTTTGCAAGGGTTGCGGTCTGTGTGTGGCCTCCTGCAGGTCTGGTGCCTTACACCTAAATGGGTTTGATGAGGGTCAGATTATGGCTATGATTGGCTGATTGGTTGAGTTGTTAAGTCGTTTACTACTCAACTAATCAACCATTTGACTACTCAACCATTATCTAAGTGAGCTAAAATACCTAAAATTAAAACTGAACTCAACAAACTCAATAAACACAACGAACACAATAGACACTTTTGAGCAATGAGGGAAAGACATGAATGATTGGGAACCAAGAATTACGGCCTTTCTCTGTAGTTGGTGTAGCTATGCTGCTGCTGATTTAGCAGGGATAAACAGGATTCAGTATCCCCCAAACATAAGGCCTATCAGGGTACCATGCTCCGCAAGGGTCAGTCCAAAGTTTATCTTATCGGCCTTTATACGTGGCTCTGATGGGGTATGGGTTTCGGGGTGACACCCAGGGGAGTGTCATTACCTGGAGGGTAATTATTATGCCAGACGGAAATTCGCGCTTTTAAATAATCTATTAGAGCATATAGGGATTGAACCGGAGAGATTGCAGTTCTCGTGGATATCATCATCAGAGGCTGGAAAGTTCGCAGAGGTGGCAACACAGGTAATTGAGAAGGTTAAAGAAGTAGGTCCGATAAGGAGGCTTGTCAAAGGAAGGGCCGAGGTAGCCTAATGATAGACTATGGTGACGGGATAAGGGAGATAGCCAAAAAGGCCTTAGAGGAAAAGACGGTAGATCTCATTATTGGTCTTAAAAGGGGCTCTATCCCCATGATGACAGAGCCTGTCTTGATAAGGGATGCGGAAAAGACCAACCAATTGTACTGGGATAGTTTCTGCTTTATCAACCTCGCCAATTATCTCCCTAAGAGAGGAGGGAAAATAGGGATAATAGCCAAGGGTTGTGACTCAAGGAACATTGCCGTACATATAGTAGAAAATCAGATAAAAAGGGAGCAGCTTTACATAATTGGGGTCCCCTGTGAGGGAATGGTTGACAGAGGAAAGATACGCTCTCTTTTGGGCGCTGAGGAGCTAAGAGAGGTCACTGAGGCTGATGGGGATATCATAGTAAAGGGAGAGGGCTCTGAGTATACCCTGAAAAAGGGCGATCATTTGCAGGATAACTGCATAAGGTGTATGCACAGGAACCCTGTAATCTACGACGCCCTGGCAGGGGATTTGGTAGAAGAAAGGAATGAGCCTGACCCTTATGATGATGTAAAGGCTATAGAGGCAATGGGGTCAGAGGAGAGGTGGGAGATCTTTTCAAATCTTATTAGAGATTGCACCCGCTGCTATGCCTGCCGGGATGCCTGCCCCCTGTGTTACTGTCCTACCTGTTTTGTAGATGAATCAGACCCCCAGTGGGTAGGAAAAACTATTGATCCTACTGATACCATGACCTTTCATATACTGAGGGCATACCACTGCGCAGGTCGGTGCACGGACTGTGGCGCATGTGAACAGGCCTGTCCAGTGGATATAAAGGTCAGGTCCTTTACCAGAAAATTAAATAAGGATGTCCTTGATCTCTATGAGTGTGAGGCCGGATTGAGCATAGAAGAAAGGCCGCCCCTTGATACATACAGACCGGATGATTATGAGGCGTTTATCAGATAAGAGGCCCAATGGGTGATAAGGTAATTAGAAAAGAGGAATTTCAGGATTTCTTGAAGGCCTTGAAAAGGACCCATGAGGTATTTGTGCCCGTTAGGGAAGATGGTTTTCATAGCCTTAAGCCCTTGACAGGTGAGGAAAAGGTTGATCTAAATTTCATCAATACACGCCTTTCTCCAAAATCATTGCTCCTTCCTCAATCAGAGAGGATGCTTGTATTCACCATGGATGAGAAAGCCGAAGATGCCCATATCCTAAAAGAGGCCCCAAAGGATTATCCCCTGAAGGTGATAGTAGGTATGAGGCCATGCGATGCCATGGCCTTGAGATTGGTGGATGTAAACTTTGACAACGCAGAGTTTAAAGATCCATGGTGGGTCAAGCGTCTGGAGTCAATGACCCTTGTTGGTCTTGGATGTAGTCAACCCTGCAGCACCTGTTTTTGCACATCTGTCAATTGCGGGCCTTTCAATGAGAATGGTCTGGATGTTCTCCTTTTTGATCTTGGTGAATCCTTTCTGGCAAAGACCCTTACAGAAAAGGGTGTTGAACTCTTAAAGGTAGCAGGAGTTGAGAAGGATGCAGACAGCGGGTTAAAGAAAAGGGCGTGTGAACTAAAGACAAAGGCCGAGAAAAAGGTAAGCAGTCATGTACCCACGGATAAACTAAAGGAAAAGGATGTTAATGACCTTTTTAATGCCTCCTTCTGGGATGATGCTGCCTTTGCATGTATAAACTGTGGTACGTGTACCTTTCTATGCCCTACATGCTGGTGTTTTGATATACAAGATGAGGTCACAAAAAAGCGAGGGGATAGGATCAGAAACTGGGATAGCTGCATGTTTCCACTTTTTACCCTACATGCCTCTGGGCATAACCCGAGGGCTGAAAAGGTCCAGAGGGTCAGGCAGCGCTTCATGCATAAACTGAAATACTATGTGGACAAATATAGTAATGGAGTTGCCTGCGTTGGTTGTGGAAGGTGTGTCAGATACTGTCCTGTAAATATCGATATCAGAGATGTCTTTAGGTTTATGAATGACCTGTGAGTGAGAGGTGCCCAAAGGAGGCCTAATTGCCAGATAACCCATATCTCCCATACCCGGCAGAGATTCAGCAGATCGTTACAGAAACAGAGGACAAAAATCTAAGGTCCTTTAAACTAGTCTTCCTCAACAGGCAAGATGAGCAAAGATTCCCTTTTATCCCCGGACAATTCT
>CP070660.1:1139326-1146835 GCA_020355145.1 Deltaproteobacteria bacterium | reverse complement strand
CGAACGAGACGCGAGGCTGAATTCGCTGTCTTGATGTTCAATGACTCTACGGTCTCCCGGACATAATCGATTGAGCTTTTTGAGTCCTCAGCGAGAAAACGGATATCTTCCTGTGTAGGTACATAGCCCTCTGTCATCTTCGTAGCTCTTTCAATATAAGAGTGACGGATCTTGTCCATATCGCTGTCTTCAACCTCGATCTGATCAACCCTTTCGGGAATGACAATCGCTTTACCGGGGACATTTTCTTTGGGATCTCCACGTCTTACCTCGATTTCATTCTCCCGTGCAAAGGTCAATTGAGAGGAGGGAAGCTTTCCAGCAGCGGTGTATTCTGTTTCCTGAACCACCAGGATCTGATCCCTGTCCAATTCCCTAGCAAGGGAGATAGCGCCAGCCAATGAGGTGTTTCCAGCAGGACCCCTTTCTATACCTTCGAGCTTTGCCAGCAGTTCCGTTGTATAGAAGACCTCTCCCTGGGTTACCGATAAATAACGATCTAGATACCTGAGGCCACGAGCACAGTTCCTTGGTACATCTGTTCTATCAGGCCAGGTGAGAAAAGGTATCCCAAAACCCGTATGTCCGGTTGTAAAAGACTTTCGATTGAAATCGATATCGCTGGCCATATGGAGCCCTTGGAGATCCACAGAGACTCCTACTACAATGGTGTCGTGACTCCCCGCCTTGTTCAATCCACGGGCCGTCCCTGTAACATTACCTCCTCCGGCATGGGTAATGATCACCATGTCAGGAAATCGCCCTTCTTTTTGAAAAACCTGCTGGGCCAACTCGTGCCCCAGGGTCTCAATACCCCTTACGCTCGTAGGAACATAGAGCGAGGCGCTGAAGAATCCCGTTTCTTCCAAGACTCGAAGCATAATATAAAAAAGCTCCGGACCTACGGTTAACTGCCAAACTTCCGCCCCATAGGCCTCACAAGCCCTTGTCTTTTCAAGTATCTCCGGTTGCCCTACCTTCCTGCTGTCGTATACCTCTTGAAGAATAATGGCCTTCAGACCGCGTTTGGCAGCTTGGGAGGCTACCGCAGCGCCATAGTTCCCTGAACTGGCAGCCACCACCCCTTTGTATCCTAGCCTCTTAGCATGAAAGACAGATAAGGCTGCCCTACGATCCTTAAAGCTTCCACTTGGATTGGCCGCCTCATCTTTAACGAAGATCCGTCCACCTCTTCCAGGTAGTGAGATTGATCGGACTAATTCGGTTAGATTTTTTAGCTCCAATAATGGTGTCTTACCGACCCCGGTTTCCTCTAAGATCCTTTGCACATCTTCCGAGGAATATTCGCAGGAATTCATAAGCCCCTCATAATCGAAGGCAATGGGAGATATCTCAAACTCATCATAGTCAATACCGGTCGCCTTCTTTAAGATATCCTTCTTTCTTGAGATTACTGCGAAATAACTGATATCCATGCTGTTTGTCCCTTTTAGGTCTTTTCTAGCTGTTTCCTAACCTCATTACCAATTGATAGGAGTTCTCTTTGGGATTCTCCAAAATTATGATCATAAATGGGGCTGACCTGATAAAGGATTCCCGAGATCTCTCTACCAATAAATGTTTGGATCTTAACCACATCCCCTATACGTGCATCTTCATCTATAAGAAAACCCTTAATCCAGCATTGATAAGGTACGGACTTGGTGCAAGAAGGAAGGTTATCGGGCCTCTGATCGGGTTCTAAGACGGTTTTATGGATCTGAACTAAGTCACCTCTTTTTGCATCAGCCATAGGTGTTTGCTCCTTTCCTTCAGGAAACAGGGGGGAGATATCGCAAAGGGCCCGTATTCACCAATTCTTTAACTATATGCAAAAGAATATGTCAATTATTTTCTATGATTCCACTTTTTCATTAATGTTGAGATTGCGCTTTCTAAAGAATTTTGCCCATTTAGTCAGAGAGATATTGACAACCTGAGACATTATTTCTTAGTAAGCCATAAAAGATTGGACTTCGAGTTAAGGGAAAGCGGTGAGAATCCGCTGCAGAAGACTGCTACTGTAATCCCGACCCCGATCAGTTGATCTGGGAAACCATCTCTCTGGCATACCCTCACTCGTGGGGGTCAAAGTCACTGGTCCGCCATAGGCGGATTGGGAAGGCGAGCCAGGGGGTCGGGGGAGCCAGAAGATCTGCCAGGAAGGGCCCTGATAAGTTCCGTGCTTCCGGTCGGAGGCATTAAGGGAAAGGTCCTGGAGGCCGGCTGGAGCGGTATCCAGCATGTGATTTTTCTTCAAGGGAACAAAGACGCTTAAAAGGCATTCTTAAGTCCCGCAAGCCAGTTTCTTTCCGGTGCTGGAAAGAAGGTGTGGACTACTGGGAAACTGGTGATCCCCCCAAATGCTAAGTATTCTTTATTTGTAATATTATTCGCCCCAACAAGGACTTTGATCAACCTCCATTTATAGGTGAGCCTCGCATTAATCGTTCGGCAAAATAACCTGCTGCAAACTTGCAAGGCTTTATGTTTATAATCTTAAGCCAAATGACACCCCGACGACAAAGCCCCTTTCAGGAGAGGGGAAGAAACCTATCCTTGATCCAAAGGGGTATCCGCCAATGCCGCCGAATTCCTCGTATTCTTTATCCAGGATATTGTTTAGTCCAAAGAAGGCTGAGAAATCCCCCCATGTATCCTGATATGCATAAGATAGCTTTGCGTCCCATACACCGTATCCCGGAAGTTTGTCGAATGTATTTGCCAGGTCATTTGCCAGGAATCTCTTCCCGACAAATCGAGCTCGATTCCATAAGGTAAAACCGTCGCCAAAATCTATGTTTGCTCCAATGTACCCCAAGTGTCTTGGGGTAATAGGAAGATCCGATCCTTTAAAGGGGCCCTCTTCTATCTCTGTGTCCACAAATGTATAACTTCCAAAAAGTGTTGTCCTCGGAATGATACTTGATTCTGCAGATATTTCTATTCCCCTGTGTACTACTTCATCAAAATTCTCATTCTGCCCAAAAGCAAAGGCCCCCACATTGGGTGCCCTGAATAATATCTCATCCTCGACCGTCATGTGGTAGAGTGATATTCCACTACTGAATTTAGGTCCAAACCGCGTTTTCATTCCTGCCTCGAAGTTTTCTCCCTTCTCTGGGCAAAGTTCTGGTGCGAAACCGAAGAAGCCTGTTAGTTCGTCCCTGTTTGGAAACCTGAAGGTCTTGGCATAACTGAAATATGCACTCATATTGTCGGTGAAAAGGTATGTGACAGTTGCCTTAGGGCTGAGTCTATCAAAATCCTTCTCGCTTTCTGTTCTCGAAGTCGTTCCGCTTATTAAGTTTTCGGTTTGGCTGGAGAAATCGAAGGCTGCTCGGTCGAACCTTATCCCTGCGCCCAGAATAATGCTATCAGTGATAGAAAAATTGTCATGGAAGTAAACTCCTGATAGCTCCCTCTCGTACTTTGTAGTCTGCCTCTGGATAAAGGGGAAAAGGGGGTCAGGAAAGTTAGAAAAACTTGTTGATCCTACTTCTTCCTTGATCAAATCTATCCCTAAGATAGCCTTGTTTTCCCTACCAAATATTTCATATGTAGATGCATATCTCAATGAAAGGCTGTAGTCATCTTCGTCATCGTCAATAGTCGTAGAACCAGAACCCGGGATTGAGGTGAGGGAATCACCCTCGTTGTTGTTGTAGTAAAAAAGCATAGAGAATTTATTGTACTCATCAGGGATAATATCGACACCGAGGACCGTATTGAATTGGTCTGTCTCCCTTTTATCTTCACCGGCCACTACTGAACCCCTCCTACCAACTGCTTGTATTTCATTCCTAGTCAGGCTCCCTGGAAGTTCTCTGTCGTCAGTATGGAACCCAGCTTTCAGCGTTAGTTCGATTGCAGGAGTCAACTGGTAGGAGAGGTTGCCTGTCCAATCCTGTGCTGTAAAGTTAGAGTTATCTCTGTACCCGTCCTCTTCACTGCGGCTTCCGAACAGAAAATAGCTAAACCTTTGTGTAGAACCCTGTACCGTTGCTCTCTGACCGTATGTCTGCCAACTTCCCGCATCTGCTCCCAGCTCAATAATAGGTCTGCCTATGCCCTTTTTAGTGATGATGTTTATTACAGCAGCCATAGCCGAATCGCCATAGATGGCCGTCGCTGGCCCACGAACTACCTCTATTCTATCTATGTTATGCAAGGGGATTAGAGCCCAATCCGGATTGGATGAATCCGCTTCGTTAGCTTTCCAGCCGTCTACAAGCACTAAGGTTCTTCCGCCATTGCCACCTCCGTTGTTAAATCCACGCGCCTCCACAGTGATTCCAGTTGGCGTAGAACCAGAGGTGTTTGTGACCATAATCCCAGCCTCTTCCCTTAGAAGTTCTGTTATTTCCTTTGCTGTTGATCTTTCTATGTCCTCTGCAGTTATCACTGTTACATTAGCCGGAATGCGAATAATCTCTTCGCTTTCTCTACTGGCAACAACGACTATTTCTTCTAATACTATCAACTCTTTTTGCTGCGGTATTTCCTTAGAGGCTTGAGCAAAGACGAGACTATTGATTGGAATGAGTATTAAGACGAATAGCTTCATTACAACAATTTTCTTTTTCATTATTCTACCTCCTCACTAAAAAATCATGATTCCTTTTTGTTCGTATTGAGATTGTTTAAAGCACACCTTTATCTGATCAATTACTGAACTACCATCTCCTTTTCCCGTTCTCGTTATTAAATTAACTTCCGCAATCTAAGCACGAACAAAAAAACCCCGGACCGAATAGAACCGATCCGGGGATTTCCCCTTTTTATCCTCAAGATCTTTAGGCTAAACCCAGTCCACGAAGGTTATGCCTTACATTCAGGCAGGTCTTCTGACTTTCGGATTACCCTATTTGCTGCGCCTTCCCATTCCGTCTCGCGCAGAACAGTGGCATTTTGCAGCTTTCGTCCCCGATTACAGCGGCGGGCCCATCCCTGATTTTAGCAGGGTTCCCTATTAAGCTCTATCGAGCACCTGAACATATAGTGAAATTTTTAATGAAATGATAGATTAAAGTCAAGGGAAATTTTTACCCATATTTTCACCTTGTCATTCGTGCTTCTGCTGGATTCAAACAACCAATTTTTGATCTATGCCCTCGCATCCTAATGCAGAACGTCATAATCGTTCGACTGAGATGATTTGACTTATCTGAACTTTTCCTCTCTGTCCTTTTAATCATAAAGACTGACACTTGTACGTGCCTCAAGACCTGCATAGGAAGCCGATACACAAAAAAGTGCATTTGGCTGTTCTATTCCCTTTTTTTCGTATTGACTTTATATTGCACATCAATTATGATTTAACACAATATCTTGTGGAAAATGCCATGGAACAATGGCCTGAAAGGCCGGCCCTAAAAAGGGGGATTTATTAAGCCCGCCTGCGGCAGGTGAACACATATATGGAGAGGGAGTATCATGTTTAGGGAGATAGAAAAGAGAGATGGCAAGATAGTTGCCTTTGAGGCCAAGAAGATTACCAATGCCATTGCCAAGGCCGGAAAGGCAACAGGGGAGTTTGACGACAAGGCTGCCAGGAGGCTTACTATCAAGGTCTTAAATCTAGCCGAGTCCGCCTTCGGCGGGGTAACAAAGACGCCAACAGTAGAGGAGATTCAGGATATTGTTGAGGAGGTACTGCTTTCCTCTACTTATCGCAAAACCGCCAAGGCCTATATTATCTATAGGGATCAGCATGCAAGGATTAGAGAGATTACCAATAAGGCAAGTGTTGCATTGGTGGATCAATATCTAAAGAGGACGGACTGGAGGGTTAATGAGAACAGCAATATGGCATTCTCTCTTCAGGGATTGAACAACTATGTTTCCTCAGAGGTTAGCAAGGTCTATTGGCTGAATGAGATCTACTCTCCAGAGATTAGGGAGGCGGACATACAGGGTGATTTTCACATTCATGATCTAAGCCTTCTCTCTGTCTACTGTGTGGGTTGGGATCTATTTGACTTATTGGTTGAGGGATTCAGAGGGGTATGGGGAAAGGTGGAAAGTGGGCCCGCCAGACACCTCAGGAGCGCACTGGGGCAGATCGTGAATTTCTTCTATACACTTCAGGGAGAGGCGGCAGGTGCCCAGGCATTCTCCAATTTTGATACCTTGCTGGCACCTTTTGTAAGGTTCGATGGGTTAGATTATAAGGGGGTAAAACAGGCCTTACAGGAGTTTATCTTTAACATCAATGTGCCCACCAGGGTTGGATTCCAGACCCCTTTTACGAATGTCACGCTAGACCTTAGCGTCCCTGAATACTATGCAGACCAATGTGTTATTATCGGAGGTGAGGCACAAAATGATACCTATAGTGATTTTCAGAAGGAGATGGATTTGTTTAACAAGGCCTTTTTGGAGGTAATGGCAGAGGGCGATGCCAGGGGAAGGGTCTTTACCTTTCCCATTCCAACATACAATATTACAAGGGACTTTGAGTGGGGAAATCCCATTCTTGATGATCTATGGGAGATGACGGCCAAATACGGGGTCCCCTATTTTTCCAATTTCGTAAATTCAGACATGAATCCAGGAGACGCACGAAGCATGTGTTGCAGGTTGAGGATAGATAATCGTCAGTTAGAAAAGAGGGGGGGCGGACTCTTTGGTTCAAATCCTTTGACAGGCGCTATTGGAGTTGTGACAATTAATATGCCAAGGATAGGCTATCTAAGTGGTAGTGAGGATGAGTTTTTTGGACGGCTTAAGGATTTGATGATCCTGGCTAAAGAGAGTTTGGAGATAAAGAGGAAGATCCTGGAGAGATTCACGGAAGGGGGTCTTTATCCTTATACAAAATACTATTTAAGGAATGTAAAGGAGAGGTTTGATGAATACTGGAAGAATCATTTTTCAACTATTGGGCTTGTTGGAATGAATGAGGCCTGTCAAAACCTTCTGGGTAAAACCGTTGGTGATAACGAAGGGAGGGAATTTACCATAAGGGTGTTGGATTTTATGAGGGAGATGTTGATAGATTTTCAGGAGGAAACAGGTAATAATTATAATCTTGAGGCCACCCCAGCAGAGGGGACCTCATACAGTTTGGCAAAGATTGACAAGGAGATATATCCTGACATCATATCCGCAGGCCACATGGATAAGGGTCAATTCTTCTATACCAATTCTACCCATCTGCCAGTTAACTTCACAGATGATATCTTCGAGGCCCTGGATTTGCAGGATGATATCCAGGAGAGATATACGGGGGGAACGGTATTACATATCTATGCAGGTGAGAGGATTGCCAATCCCCGTAGCATTAAGTCACTGGTACGAAAGATCTGCGAGAATTATCATCTCCCTTATTTTACCTTTACCCCTACATTTAGCGTATGCCCTGTTCATGGATATCTAAATGGAGAACATAGGGTATGCCAGAGATGTGGTGCTGAATGTGAGATTTACTCCAGGGTGGTTGGTTATCTCAGGCCTTTAAAACAGTGGAACAGGGGAAAGCAAGGGGAATTTGAAACGAGAAAGATG
>CP070660.1:1135001-1139226 GCA_020355145.1 Deltaproteobacteria bacterium | reverse complement strand
TCACCTCACCTAATGTTATCTTTCCATCCGGTTTCAGGTAAGGATAGATAAGATCATAGTTTTCTCTTGGGATGCCTGTGATCCAGAAGAACTGTGATGTTGTCTCCTTCCCTACCCCTGTTTCATATCCCTTGGGGCCATATTTCTTTTTCGATTGATCATAGGCGAAGGTAGGAAATGGCTGACTTGGGATTTCTATGGCAACACCGAGCTCCTTTAACTCCTCTTTGTTTTTTTCCGCTACCTTTGCCATGCTATAGATCAACATCCTTTCAAAGAGGTCCTTCGCAGTTGCCATATCCTCCCTGAGGATCTCTTTAACTTGATCTGGTTTGTGGAGATAGGTCTCAAGATCAACGCCTCGGTTTCTCCTTACCTCTATATCCATCTGACTGAAGTCGATGATATACTTTCCCCTCTGGACCCTATCAGGGCTCTCTACCTCGAGCCTGATATTGGGGGAGTCAACGAATATTCCCTTTATCCTGGGGTGATGGCAGGCCAGGAACTTGGAATAGATCATGCTGTGAGTCAAGACATATTGAAGACCTTTATAGGATATCGATGGAACGTGTTCCACATCGTGGGCCAGCGGGTCTGTAACCGGACTCAGTTGTACCCTTTCAAGGTTAAAAAGACCCTCATCCGTCAGGAACTGGTGCATAGCCGTCACAAACGTGGTTCTAATGCACATGGCAGCAAGGAGGGTATCTCCCATCCACTTTTGGTAGTAATATTTTTCCAGATACTCCTTAAGGCTCGATCCGCCTTCCTTTAGGGCCGCCTGAAAACCAAAGAGGGCATCTCCAATTGCACTTATTCCCTCATCTTTCATGATTTTTATCCCCCTAAGTCTTGGTAATATAGTTTATTGGTTGAATAGTTAAATCGTGATTATTTGTGGTTAAACAATTGCAAGGACAAGAATTGGCCATTTGCGATCGTACAGGATTTTATGCCTGACTCAACCAATTGACGATTTGACTAAGCCCATCCCTTAGAGAATTGGCAGATATTTTTCAATCTCATACTGGCTTACATGGACCCTGTATCTGTCCCATTCGATCTTCTTGTTGGCTATGAATTTATTAAAGATATGATCACCCAAGGTCTCGCGCACCAGCTCACTCTTTTCTACCTCGTGAATTGCCTCAAACAGGTTTCCTGGCAAGGACTCAATCCCGGCCTTCTCCCTCGCTGCCTCATCCATCTCGTAGATATCTTCCTCTATTGGCTCTGGGAGCGGATAGTTCTCCTCAATCCCTTTCAAGCCAGCTGCCAGCATAACTGCGAATGCCAGATACGGATTACAGGCCGGGTCAGGGGATCTGAACTCAATCCTGGTGGCCTGCTCCTTGCCTGGTTTGTACATAGGTACCCTAATCATGGTCGAGCGGTTGCGTCTGGCCCAGGAGATATAGACAGGTGCCTCATACCCGGGGACCAACCGTTTGTAGGAGTTCACCCACTGGTTGGTCACTGCGGCAATCTCTCTCGCATGCCTCATTACGCCAGCTATGTAGGACTTCGCTACCGGGGAAAGGTGATACACATCCTGAGGATCGTAAAAGGCATTGATGTCGCCCTTAAACAGAGATTGGTGGACATGCATGCCACTACCATTCTGGCCAAAAACGGGCTTCGGCATAAAAGTAGCGTATAAACCTTTCTGCCTTGCAATCTCTTTTGCTACTATTCTATAGGTCATGGTCTTGTCAGCCATGGCCAGGGCCTCATCAAATCTGAGGTCAATCTCGTGCTGACTGGGGGCGACCTCATGGTGGCTGTACTCCACGCGGATGTCCATATCCTGGAGGGCAAAGATCATTTCCCTTCTCAAATCCCCGCCCATGTCCAAGGGCCGGTTGTCAAAATACCCACCTTTGTCAAGGAGCTTCGGGCTGTTCTGACTCTCAAAACAGAAGAACTCCAATTCCGGGCCCACGTAAGCCTTATATCCTCTTTCAGTCAGCTTTCTCGTCATTCTCTTTAACGCATATCTTGGATCCCCTTCGTAATGGCTTCCATCAGGCTGGAGGATATCGCAGAACATCCGGACTACGGGCCTATCCTGGGGCCTCCAGGGGAGGAACTGGAAGGTACTTGGATCGGGCATTGCTATCATATCGCTCTCCTCAATCCTGGCGAACCCCTCGATGGAAGAGCCATCAAAACCCATTCCCTCTGCCAATCCTTCCTCCAGCTCAGATGGGGTGACGGCAAAACTCTTCAAAAGCCCTAAAACATCCGTAAACCAGAACTGGATAAAACTGACATTCCTCTCGTTCACAATTTTCATAACGTCTTTTTTTGTCCTACAAAGCATAATCCACCCCACTGTAATTAGATGTCTATATAACTCACGATCTTATGATTATGTCAAGTTTTCAGATTAAATCAAGCTCTACTGCTTCAAAATCCGAGAATCTAAATGACATTTGAATTTAGTTTTTTCCACAGACTTCGTATCTCATCGGCGTGAGATGGAGCTCCGCAGATTGCTATTGTCCACTATCCTGTGCCCTTGTCCTTAGAATTTCAGGTATATCCAGACCTGTAGCATTTCTTATCTGTTCGAATATGGCAACAATTGATCCTATTACCCCTTTAACATAAGCAGGCATCCCCTGTCCATCCCCACTGTCAACAATGGTAACTTTATCAATGGATAGATTTTCAAACACAACTTTGGTGACCTTATCCAGGATATCCGGCAGTTGTTGGATCAAGAAGAGCTCCCTAGTGTCTTCTTTCTCCCACTGCTCTCTCAACACCCTGACTGCCTCTGCTGTCGCCTTACCATCTTCTGCTATCCTGGCCGCCTCCCCAATGGCCTTTAGCTCTTTTGCCTCCCTTACCGCCCTGGCAGGTACAACTATCTCAGCCTCATACTTGCTCTCGTGCATCTTAACCCTCTGCTCTTCAAGCTTCTGTTCTTCTTCAACTTTTGCGATATCACTTGCAACTTTTGCCTTTGCCTCGGCCTTATTAGCCCCTGCATCCAAATCGGCCCTTTTTACCCTGAGCTTTCCTATACAATATGTATGTAGGCATGCCTATAAAGAAACTCGGGCCATTTTTTGCCCTTCCCGATAAAATTTTCATCGTCCTCCGATCTGTCTCAAAAAAGGAAGCGTTTAAGATCTGAGGTTTTTTCGGTTGAAGACTGCCAAGTTCTGCAGTCCATAGCTTCTATTTGCAGCATACGTGCAAAAGTTCTTGATAAACTGTTCGAAGACAAGTTGGGAAGAAACGATGCCCACTAAAGCCATGCTCTCAACTTCCCCCGGGCTGTCAACAGCTTTAAACTTTTTCAAAAGCATTTTGACCTTTGGAGGGTCAAATAAACTTATATCGTTCAAGTTCCGTTCTGATAACAAGTCATGAATATATCCTGATGTTCTTTCATTTAGCAGACTCCGTGTAATCGGCGCTCTATAAGGATGTTTTGGACGATTGCAAATATCCTTAGGTAATATTTCCTGAAAAGCCTTCTTCAGAATATGCTTTTCATTTAAGCCCATTATCTTCATCTTGGAAGGGACCTGTCCCATGAAATCTAGAATTCGATAATCAAGGTATGGGAGTCTAATCTCAAGCGAATGTGCCATCGCAACACGGTCACCTTGGGAGGATAAAAGATAATTACTTAAGAAAATTACCATCTCCAGATATTGTGCCTTACAAAGATAGTCCCATTTATTATACGATGAGGGAAGGATTTGTTTTAGCTCTTCAGAATTGCGGTTTGGATCTATAGCAGCCTTGAGGTCACCCGAAAAAAACCTCTTTGTCTTGCTAGTATTTTTCCATCTTATCAGATGAGAGAAAAAAGGATCGTTTGTTTTATCAAGCCCCTGGGCAAAAAAGGTTAAGAGCATATTTTTCAATCTGGGATTGTCAAAGATATAAGGATATAATCTACCTATAAGCGAAGCTCGTATTTTTGACTCCGGTTGTTCCGACCAAAACCTTCTTACCTTGGCCTCCCGAAAAATATTGTAACCTCCAAAAACTTCGTCTGCCCCCTCACCAGTGATAACCACCTTTATGCCATTTTGATTTACAAGTTGAGAAAGTAAAAATAATGGCACAGGAGCAGTTCGGAGCATTGGCTTTTCACAATGCCATATGACATCCGGGAAAGATGCCCCAATCTTTTCATTTGTAGCCAATAAGGCTCTGTGATTAGCATTAAGAAAGGAAACCATAAGCCTTTGATGGT
>CP070660.1:1131379-1134901 GCA_020355145.1 Deltaproteobacteria bacterium | reverse complement strand
TCAATTTTCTATTCTCCCTTACAATTAAGTTAATATATTCTATTGTCTCCAGGTTATCTTAGGCCTTATTCAAGACACAAGATTTCATGACTCTTTGGGCCACAGTTAAAAAGAAGGTCAAGGGCAGAAAGATTATGGATAAATTCACCCCAGAGCTGGGGATATATAGGGGTGGGAGGGGTAAAAAAATTTAACCTTATCCCTGCACGAGAAAATAATTCCTGGTCGAGATACTTTTCCGCACAGCTTTGGGCCAGATAGTCAGATGAACCTATTCTACGGCAAATCTCAATCACAAGTTCATTCCCTTTCCCTTTAATACCTAAAGCCGATTGCAAAATTAGGGGTGTGTCAATCATCAGATGTCTTTTCAGATACTGGATTATACTCATATTTAGATCTATAAGTTTCTCAAATCCTTCTGAAAAGATCCCAAAAACAGGATCCGAATGCTCTTTGAAGTAGGGGGCATTGGCATAGGAAGTGTTTAAGCTGGTTAAATGTTTTCTTCTCCAGTTCCCTTCAGGACATATCTTTACCTCTCTAATCTCTTGTAGGCCCAACCCCTTTCTCCATACAGGGATAGTAATCCATAGGGTTCCCTGATCGTTTTTAAAGCGATTTCTAGTTATCCAGGTTGTCCTCTGAGGAAATTGAACATCGTCCAGAATAACCATTACATCAGAAAGATGGGCCTTAAAGAAGAATCCAGGAAATGGGGCAAAAAATGGTTGGTAGGTAGATACGATCATTTTTCCCTTTTTCAAGGCCTAAGCCTTCATGAGAGATTGAATTTTAGCAAATTCATCGGATGTGTTGATATTTAGAAAAGCCCTGCTTGGGGAACAAAATTTCCTTATCTCATCTTCTTTAATATACCTTACTGATATCTGGTCATAAAAAAGCCTGATCTGGTACCGTCTAGAATCAATAAGGTTCCTGATAGGCCCTAAACAGGATTTGGCATAGATAGCATGGAGAGGTTCTATTTCATTGGCTACTAAGGGAACCACGGCTGCATGATTATCTTTTATATCCACCATATAACGAATTAATTGCTTGCTAATAAATGGCATATCACATGCCACAAAAAACCCAGCCTGGTCAGATATACTCATCAGTCCTGTGTATATCCCGCCTATAGGACCTAATCCTTTAACAAGATCCTCAACGATTGGTATCCCCAGATGTTCATAGTCCCTCTTTTCATTGGTGACCAGGATGAGCCGTTTAAAGATATCTTTCATTTCCTCTGTTACCCTGTCGATCAACCGGATGCCGCAAATCTCAAGAAAGGCCTTGTTTTGACCATAGCGTTTACTTGATCCGCCAGCCAATATCACGCCTGTGATGTAGTCATAGGGCCTTCTTTGCCCAGATCTTCCCTTTTCTTCCATAATGGTCATATTATCCTTATACTCTGTATTTATACACAAATCTCCTCGATTCGTCAAAATGCAAAGGAAAGATGCCACTTCCTATGTGACTTTTTCCCTCAAAAATCGGCAAAATTGCCGAATTATTGCGATTTTAAGAAATTTCAAGGTAACATGTTGACATAAAAGGTATTTTATGTCATATAGATAGGGCATAAGGCATGAAGCAAGAGAGGAAGAATTGAGTAGAGACGATTTAATACATTTGGAAGGCGTGGTCACACGGATGTTAGGGGGAGGAACTATGGAGATTGAGTGCGACAAAGGGGTTAAGATTACTGGTGTACTTTCCGGTCGAATGAAGAAGCATAAAATAAAGGTAATAGTCGGGGACAGGGTCCAGATTAGTGTCTCCCCTTACGATACCGCGCATGGCCTAATCACCTACCGCCTGAAATAAAATCTCCCACCCTCTTAGAAGAGATCTATATTTCTACTTGAAAAGGCAAATATCTCTCCCGGAGGGGTAAATTATCGTGAAAGGGCTGTTTAGCCAATTGCCTGAAATATCAATCTTCTGTGCCTTTTTCTATTGTCAAAGTCTACAAGGACAATCTGTTGCCAGGTACCAGTAGCTGGCTTATGGGCCATGAAGGGTACTGTTAGAGAGGCCTTACATATCGCTGATCTAACATGAGAAAAGCCATTTCCATCACCCCACCTTAGATTATGCCTGTATTCTATGGCTTGGGGGATCAGTCTTTCAAAGGCATCCTTCAAATCCTCAATTACACCTGATTCAAATTCAATTGTGGTTACCCCAGCGGTGGAGCCGGGAACAAATATGATAACAGAGCCTTCGGAGAATGGTAGTCTTCTTACAAAATCAGCCACCAGTGGGGTGATATCACGAACATCATTAAAGCCCTTTGTCTCTATCTCAACCTCTTCGGTAACAACTGCCATGGAACTATCTCCTCTAATTTAAGTGCCTAGAGTGAGCTAAATCAGCCTCAGGCTGATAAAGTGCTTAGAGTTTAAAGTGTGTACAACCTGTAACCCATACACATCCCGTTGCTCCAATACTCCACCACTCCAATACTCCAATTGGGGCGAAGCCCTAAGTTATTCCTTTTCCAGGATAAGAAGGTATCTTTCTCCCTCTGTCTCTGGGAGGCTATAGGGGATCTTTTTACTAATCCTAAAATTTAGTTCCCCCATTAATTCTTCACTATCCTCAATCTCCTGGTCAACCCTTGATCCTTTGAAGGTTACTAAAAGGCTGCCTGGCTCAAGATAAGGGGAACAGATGCCAATTGTCTTTTTTAGAGGTGCCAGGGCGCGGGCAGTAACAATATCATAGGAGTTGAACAATGTCGGCAGACCATCCCTTTTTTCCGCCCGACCCTTATATGCCTCAACCCCTTTTAGGCCTAATCTCCTGATCATATCCCTTAAGAAACTCACCTTTTTACCCTTTGATTCGATAAGGTGGACCTCAAATTCCGGTCTCGCTATCTTGAATGGCATCCCTGGAATACCGGCTCCTGAACCTATGTCAAGCACTGTGCCACTTGACGAAAGATATGGGAGCGCTACAAGAGGATCAAGAAGGAGCTTTACAATCATCTCCCTTTTTTCCGATATGCCCGTGAGGTTCATTCGCCTGTTCCATGACCTTAACCCTTCCAGGAAAAGTGCAAAAAGGTATAATTGTCTTTCTGAAAGCGTAACCCCAAATCCATGGGCACCTTCTCTTAGTAGTTGGTGGTCTTCAATTTTCAACTTTCATATCTTTGCCGAAAGGATTTGATTTATCTATTGAGTACCTTGCATAACCTGCCATTTTCTTGGGTTGAGGCAAGATATCAAGATAGTTTCATAAGGAATAGTTGTCAAGATCCAAGTGCTATATCTTTGTCTCCGCATAGTAGCTTGATTTTTAACGAGGAAGAAGTTAGATTATCAGGGTAAGGGTAGTTTAGGGTGAGCTATGAATATACGCACGTATCCAGATCCTATTTTGAGGAAAATGGCACAACGGGTAGTCGATATTGATGGAAAGATTCAGGGCCTTATAGATAGTATGAGCAAATTGATGTATCATGCATCAGGTATAGGCCTGGCCGCAAACCAGGTTGGAGTA
>CP070660.1:1127704-1131279 GCA_020355145.1 Deltaproteobacteria bacterium | reverse complement strand
CCTTTTTGCTATTATATATCCTTGATCTTCATCTAATCCCTGTATCTCTCTGGGGTCTCAGTTGGGAAAATTATATTTTTAGATCTACCTTTGGCAAGTTAAAAGGCCCTTTTTATAGAAAAAAAGGGATTGTCTCCTTATTGGAAATTGTGCTTAAATGTAGTCCGCTGATTGAGCTTTGGATAAATCCCTTTCAAGGTGATTATGGTGGAAAAAACATTAAAGTGCACCTCTTTAAAGGTTGATATCTCAGATGTTGATCTAAAACCAGGACCATTCACTATGAGCTTCAATTTTAACCTAGAACCACTTAAGGCCTCAATCGATAAATTTGGTGTCCTTAATCCCCCATATCTGCTTAAGAATTCAGATAGCACCTTTAGTGTGGTTGCCGGATATCGAAGATTGCTGGCCGCAAGGGAATTGGGCTGGCCGGATATCTATTGCCAGATAGTACCGGATACCTTTCCTCCCCTTAAGGCACTCTTGCTTAATCTGAATGACAATCTCATTCACCGTCAACTAAATAATATTGAAAAGGGCATGATCTTAAAGAGGTTGACCCGTTTCCTTAAAGAGGAGGAAATAGTAAGTGATTTCGTGCCTACCCTTGGTATCCCAGCAAATAAACCAACATTAAGACTATTCTTAGCTCTGGAGGAGCTAGAAGAGTCAATAAGGATCTCTGTGGCCAGGGAAAGGTTATCCCTAAGGGTAGCGGGCCTAATGCTCGGCATTGGTAGAGATGATAGGCTAAGGATTAATGACCTGTTTACATCCTTGAAATTCAGCTTTAGTCGACAATGGGAAATTACCCAATGGATTATGGAAATTGCCAAGAGGGAAGGGCTTTCAATAAGTGAGGTTATAGATAAAGGAGATATCATAGAGATCTTAAATAATGATAGAATAAATAATCCCCAAAAGGTAAAGTTAATAGTTGAGATCCTGAAATCCAAGCGATTTCCATCTCTGTTGGAGGCTGAAAGACTATTTAGGCAAGGCCTTTCTAATCTCCGTCTTCCTTCAGGGGTCAAGATCATCCCCCCGCCTTTTTTTGAGGGGATTGACTATAGGCTTGAGATAGTCTTTACAAAAGGCGAAGGGCTTAAAGAGATCTTAGCAGGATTATCTCATTTATCTGGGTTAGAAAGGGTCACCGATTTCTGGAAGGGCATAGGACACAGATGAAAAAATTCAAACTCAGGCGAATCTTAATTGAAAGGGGGGCTGAAGACGATACCCTTGCAAAGAAGATGCTTAAAGGACTACCCGATATACCAAGAGAGGCTGTTGAACCCGATGACTTGGCCCAAAGGGAAGATATTGAAGGGATGGATAAGGAAACCCTCAGGATCATCCACTTTAACGGTGAATTTCTCAAGCCGTGCCCTGGTACAAGGGGATATATCTGCTGCGGGTACCAGATCTTAAATATCGGTATTAACTGTCCAATGGAGTGCAGTTACTGCTTTCTTCAATCATATATTAATCAGCCATCACTCCGTCTTTTCACTAACTTAGAGGATAGACTTAATGTCATAGGTAAGATTATTGATAGCTCCCCTGATAGGATATTCAGGATTGGGACCGGGGAGTTCACGGATAGCCTCTGCCTTGATTATCTTACAGGATGGACTGATCTCTTACTCCCTTTCTTTTCCCGCAGGAGGAACTGTGTGCTGGAGCTAAAGACAAAGAGCGCTTCTATTGAATTTCTTATTAAAAGCAGCTATAGAAAAGGGATAGTCATCGCGTGGTCGTTAAATACCCCTCGTATAATAGCCAATGAGGAGCAGGGGACAGCGGATCTGAAGAGTAGGATCCTTGCCGCCCGGGAATGCCAGAAGGCCGGCTTTGTGTTGGGCTTTCATTTTGACCCCCTAATACATTATCCAGGTTGGGCGGAGGACTCTGAGGAGACAGTCGGGCTTTTAGAGAGATACATTGACCCAGGGTATATTGTCTGGATGAGCGTGGGTTCCTTTAGATATGTGCCAGATCTTAAATGGACTGTTAAGAGGCGATTCCCAGGGACAGATATATTTGACGGTGAATTCGTGCCCGGACTGGATGGAAAATTTAGGTATTTCAAACCTATTAGAGTAGAAATGTATACCAAGCTGTCAGAAAGACTAAGAAAATGGTATGATGACTTAGGACTTTATCTCTGTATGGAAAGTGATGATGTCTGGACACAATCCCTGGGATGGTCTCCAAGAAATTCCACTAACCTCACTAACTACCTTGACAACAGGGCTAGGAAGCTGATGGCTAATTAAATATCTCGGAATTTCTATCCCGCCAAGGCGGGAAAATCACAAGTCTTTTGGTGGCTAGCGGTCTATCGCATTGACACAGAATGATGGAGTGCCTGCCCCGTCAAATAGCGGTATTATAGAGATATTCTATTGCTATGCTCGTCAGATTGTCTAAAAATATGGGAGCTTAAAAGTTTTCATTTAACGGGGTAAAGGTACTGGAGTAGGGGGTAGCAAAAGTGGAGAAGACTATTTTTTTATTCCTATCCTTCACTTTGTGGAGGAGAAGTTCGCCCATCACTCCAATACTCCAACTGGGGCGAAGCCCCTAAGTGCAAGGGATTTGATAAATTAGCTAGTGGGGTTAAACTATAACCTTAAGATATTAAAGAAAGGAGGAGCTATGGAGATCAAAAAGATAGGTATTGTTGGGGCGGGAATGATGGGTAGCGGTATTGCCCAGGTAGCTGCACAGATAGGCTGTGATGTTGTGATGAGGGATATTGAAACGAGATTTGTTGAAGGAAGCATAAAAAAGATAGACGGTTTTCTCTCCAGGGGCGTGGAAAAGGGAAAGCTTGATAACAAGGAAAAAGACACTATCATGGGGCGCATAAAGGGTACCTTGGATATGGCGGATCTCAAGGATGTAGACTTTGTCATAGAGGCTGCTATTGAGGATTTGGATGTGAAAAAGGGCGTCTTTAAGGAATTAGATGAACTTTGCAGCCCTGATGTTGTCCTGGCTACAAATACATCATCGATGTCTATCACGGAGATAGGGGCAAGCACCAATAGACCTGATAAGGTTTGTGGAATGCATTTTTTCAATCCTGCTCCCTTGATGCGGCTGGTGGAGGTAATCAGGGGCTATTCAACGAGTGACGAGACAATAAAGACCACAACAGAACTGGCCCAGCGAATGGGTAAGACAGTCGTAGAGGTAAAAAAGGACTCCCCTGGTTTTATAGTTAACAGGATAATGCTTCCCCATTTTTTGGAGGCTATAAGGATTGTTGAAGAGGGTATTGCATCTATTGAGGATGTGGATAAGGCGGTAAAAAATGGCCTTAATTATCCTATGGGTCCGTTTGAGTTGATGGATCTGACAGGTATTGATATCGCGTATTTTGTAAGTGAATACCTTTACAAGGAGCTTAACAAGGAAAATAAATGGGTTGCGCCAAATCTATTAAAGACAATGGTAAGGGCTGGCAAGCTTGGTAGAAAAACCCGCGGAGGGTGGTATAAGTAAAAAACTAATAGTTATCTCTTAGTCTTATGCCGCATAGACTTAATTAACTTCCTATATTT
>CP070660.1:1119678-1127604 GCA_020355145.1 Deltaproteobacteria bacterium | reverse complement strand
GGGATTGAGGGATTGCGAATTGAGGGATTAAGGAATTGAAACTTAGGCGCTTCGCCCCAATTGGCCTCGGGCCCTTAGGGCCCACGCCCCGGAGGGAGTATTGGAGCAATGGAGTATTGGAGTGATGGGTGAACTTGTCCTCCTTCACCTTGTTCAGGACAAGTTCACAACGTGAAGGAGAGGAATAAAAAGGGTTTTCTTTAGCCTTTACTACTCACTACTCCAGTACTTTTACCCCGTTAAATAAAGCCTTTAAGCACGCATATTTTTAGAGAGTCTGGCGAGCATAATAATAGAATATCTCGATAATACACCTATTTAACGGGGCAGGCACTCCATCATTCTGTGTGAACGGCATAAATCGATGGGTACCAAAAGACTTGTAAGTCTCCTGCCTCGGCGGGATAGAAATTATGAGACGTTTAATTAACTTATTTCCAACGAAAAACAATACACCAAGCAGGGGGTCAGGAATGAAGAAGAGTCTCTTGGTTTCTACTATTATTATGGCAATCCTATTGGGCTATAATATGGCCTTGGGGGAAAAATCTATCAAGGTTGGTTTGATTGATCTTCAAACATGTCTTCAGGAATCCAAGGAAGGGCAAAAGGTCTTAACGCTCCTAAAGACGAGAAAGGAGGGTCTCCAGAGGCAACTTGATACAAAGCAAAAAGAACTCCTGGAGTTAAGGAAGGAATTGGACAAACAGGCCATGATGCTGACTATGGATGCCCAGGAAGATAAAAGGAAGACTATTGAAAGAAAGACCAGGGAGTTAGAATATTTTTACAGGGATTTAAATGAGGAGATGAGAAGGGTACAGGAAAAAGAAAAAAAGAGGATCCTTAAGGAATTAGCAAAGATTATCGAAAAGATAGGCTCAGAAGGAAACTACACCTTGATAATGGAAAAGAAGGCAGGTGGTGTTCTGTATTGGACTGACTCAGTCGACATTACTAAAAGCGTTATTAGGGCCTATGATCAGATAAAAGAGCAAGGCAAAAAATAGGTTAGCAGCATTGGAACTGACCCTTAAGCATATAGCTGAATCAATAGGTGGCACTATTGTAGGTGATGATCAGGTCTTGATAAAGGGGATTAATTCCCTTATCTTGGCTGACAAGGGAGAGATATCCTTTTTGGCAGACCCGCGATTAAGGGATCAGGTCAAGGCAACAAAGGCCTCGGCCGTTATTGTAAAGGAGCTATCCAGTCTTTATCAAGGTCCACAATTGGTAGTTCCCGATCCCTACCTGGTCTACGCCAGGGTGGCAGCCATGTTCGCTCCTCCAATCCCTCGTTTCCCGGGAATTAGTGAAAAGGCCATAATTGGAGAGGAAACTCACATAGGAAAAGACGTATCTATCTATCCCTTTGTTTATATTGGGAGGGAGTCCGTAATAGGCAATGAGGTCATTCTTTTCCCAGGTGTCTATGTTGGCGAAAGGGTCACAGTAGGAAATGGAAGTATTATCTATCCAAATGTAACAATAGTGTCGGATTGTATAATAGGGAAGGAGGTAATCATCCATGCGGGAACTGTCATAGGAAGCGATGGTTTTGGTTATGTCAGGGATGGTGATGTAAACGTCAAGATCCCACAAAGGGGGATTGTTCAGATAGAGGATAATGTCGAAATCGGGGCAAATAATGCCATTGATAGGGCAACCTTTGGTAAGACACTGATTCGGAAAGGCGTAAAGACAGATAACCTTGTTCAGATAGGGCATAATGTAGTTGTCGGTGAAAATACCATTATCGTTGCCCAGGTGGGTATTGCGGGAAGCACCACGATAGGAAAGAGTGTCGTTATAGGAGGGCAGGTCGGTCTTACGGATCATATTGAGATAGGTGACCGGGTAATGATTGGTTCAAAATCCGGTGTGGCCAAATCTATCCCGGCCGGCGATGTTGTCTCTGGCATACCAACCATGCCTCATCGCCTCTGGCTGAAAACAAGGGGGCATATAAGGAAGCTGCCCGAGTATTCAGAAAGGTTGAAGGAGTTAGAAGATAGGGTTAAGGGACTTGAAGAACAGTCAAAAAAGGGCTCTACAGGGTAATGGATTTGCCACTGACTTACAAGGACATCATAAAGATACTTCCACATAGGCATCCATTTTTGCTCGTGGATATGATTACGGAACTTGAGTTGGGAGAGAGCATAGTGGGCATCAAGAATGTAACTATAAATGAGCCCTTCTTTGAGGGTCATTTTCCAGGAAACCCCATTATGCCAGGTGTTTTGGTGATAGAGGCCATGGCCCAAGTGGGTGGAATACTTGCCAGATTATCGGAACCAGAAAGTATGCAAAAGAAGGGGGATAGTGCCATATACTTCATGGCTATGGACAAGGTAAGATTTAGGAAACCGATCCTTCCAGGTGACCAGATCTTCTTTGAACTGACTGCCATGAGAAAGGGTAGCAGAATATGGAAGATGAAAGGCAAGGCAATGGTACATAATACTATAGCGGCAGAGGCTGAGTTAGTGGCTGCAATAAGGTAAGGGAAATGGGAGTAGATATTCATCCATCTGCTACAGTCTCCCCAAAGGCAAAGATAGCCGAAGGGGTTAAAATCAGACCATTTTCAATCATTGGCGAAAAGGTAACAATAGGCAGGGATACCGTCATCGACTCCCACGTAGTTATAGATGGGAATACGGTAATAGGGGAAAAAAACAAGATCTACCCCTTCGTCTCCATTGGCTTGCCCCCCCAGGATATCGGTTATCAGGGTGAGGATACCAGGGTTATTATAGGGGATGAAAATATAGTCAGGGAGTTTGTAACCATTAATAGGGCCACGACAAAGCAGGATAGAGTCACAAAGATTGGGAATAAAAATTACCTTATGGCCTATGCCCACATAGCCCATGACTGTACCTTGGGTAATTCCGTTATTATGTCCAATGCCGCAACCCTTGGTGGCCATATAGAGATAGGTGACCACGCCATCATTGGGGGTCTGGTGGCCATACATCAGTTTGTCAGAATAGGAACCTACGCATTTATCGGAGGAAAATCGGCCCTTGTCAAAGATATCCCTCCCTTTATGATCGCCTCTGGCGACAGGGCCAGGCTTTATGGATTAAATCAGATAGGCCTTAAAAGACAAGGGTTTTCTCAGGAAAAGATAAATGCTCTAAAAAGGGCCTATAAGATTATATGGCGTGATCGTCACCTGTTTAATGAGGCACTGGAAAGGGTCAGGAGAGAGATAACCCCTTTTAAGGAGTTAGAAATATTGCTTGATTTCTTGGTCAACTCAAAAAGGGGTATTGTTAGGTGACCTGCAATAATGTCTAGTGGTTCTAACAGATAGGAGGTAAAAACAACGGAAGATCCTCAGCGCACAGTAGATAGGATAGGCCTTATAGCAGGTAGTGGAAAGTTCCCCCTTTTGATAGCTGAGTCAGCCAGGAGAAGGGGATTAAAGGTAATTGCCGTGGCACATAAGGGAGAGACTATGCCGGAGTTGGCCAGTAAAGTTGACGAAATTACCTGGATAGGGCTTGGTCAATTTGGTCATTTGCTCAGAGCATTCAAATCAAGGGGGGTAAGTCATGTCCTTATGGCAGGTGCAATCACTAAGGCCAAGATGTTTGACAATGTAAGGCCAGATATAAAGGGGCTGGCAGTCGTTGGAAAATTATTAATCCTCCATGATGATGAAATCTTAAGTGCCCTGGCCAGGGAGCTCGAAAAAGAAGGAATAACGGTTGTAAGCTCCACTAAGTATCTCCCAGAGCTTCTGGCGCCATCTGGGTGTCTGACAAAGAGAAGGCCGAGCAAAGAGGAGATGGAGGACATAGAGCTTGGCTGGATGGTAGCTAAGGAATTAGGTAGCCTGGATATAGGACATTGTGTTGTGGTCAGAAGAAAGACAGTCTTGGCAGTAGAGGCCATAGAGGGAACGGATAAGACAATACTAAGGGGAGGGGCGTTGGCCAAGGAAAATGCAGTGGTTGTTAAGGTCAATAAGCCCAATCAGGACCCTAGGTTTGATCTGCCTGCTGTCGGTCTTAACACCATTAGGGTTATGTCATCTGTTAATGCATCTGTTCTAGCAATTGAAGCAGGCAAGACCCTTATTTTTGATAAAGAGGAGATGATAGAATTAGCAAATAATAACGGCATTGCCGTAGTGTCCAGATGATGTTATTCGTTATTGTCTTAACCGAGAAACGAGAGGCGAGGAACGAGGAACGAGCACATGAGAAGATTAAGATTAGGCGTTGTCGGGGTAGGTTACGTAGGCGAGTTACATGCCCGGAAGTATGCCTCCATGGAGGATATTGATCTGGCTGGGCTTGCCGATATAGATTTTGAAAGGGCAAAGGATATAGCACGCAAGTATAATACTAAGGCCTACAATACCCATAGTGAACTTCTTTCCGATGTGGATGGCCTCAGTTTGGCAGTTCCAACCACATCCCACTTTGAAATTGGACATGATATCTTGACCCATGGCACACATTTGCTAGTTGAAAAGCCCATTGCCCTTAATCTGGGGGATGCTGATAGGCTGATAGAAATGGCGAAAAAAAATAATACCATCTTGCAGATAGGGCACATAGAACGCTTTAATCCTGCGGTAGTTAAGATGGAGTCACTGCTTTCTAAGCCTATCTTTATTGAATCTCATCGGCTTAGCCTCTTTACCAAGAGAGGCACAGATGTAGATGTGGTTTTAGACCTCATGATCCATGATCTGGATATTATCCTGCACCTCGTAAATTCGGGGATTAAGGAAATTGATGCCGTTGGGATGCCTGTTATTGATGATAAGATAGATATTGCCAACGTCAGGATTATATTTGCCAATGGTACCGTAGCAAATCTAACAGCAAGTCGGGTCTCAAATGAGTCCCTTAGAATGATCCGGATCTTCCAACCTGACAGCTGCATATCGGTTGATTATGGCAAGAGAAAGATCAGCGTGACCCAGCTTAAAGGGGAGAGGAAAAACGCTACTGATCCTTGCCCTATAGGCCATAGAGAGGATAAATTTCCCGATAGTGATCCCTTGGCCGATCAGATTAGATCCTTTGTAGAGGCCATAAAAGGGGGGACAGAGCCCAAGGTCTCCGGAGTTGATGGAAAAAAGGCCCTTGCTGTCGCGCTCTCTATCATTGACCAAATAAAAGGAAAGGCAAGGATAACATCCTGAATTGAGCCCAAAGAAAAACGTAATGATAATAGCAGGAGAGGCCTCAGGTGATGTATATGGGGCACATCTGGTGTTGGCAATAAAGAGGCTAGCCCCTGATATAACATTTTTTGGCCTTGGTGGCCCAGAGATGGAGAAGGTCGATGTTAGGATTATGTATCAATTATCAGCTATGGCTGTGGTAGGGATAGCGGAAGTCATACCCAGGATTAGATACATCTTCAGGGCCTTGAGGGAATTGAAGATGATACTAACTAGTAGCCCCCCAGACCTCTTAATACTTATTGACTATCCAGGCCTTAATCTAAATTTGGCCAAAAAGGCCCGTTCTCTTGGCATCCCTGTACTTTACTATATTCCTCCCCAGGTATGGGCATGGTGGCAAAGGAGGGTCAGAATGATAGCTAAGCGGGTAGACCGGGTAGCGGTTATTCTCCCCTTTGAGAGGGAATTTTACCGGAGATTTGGTCTAAAAGTGGAATATGTTGGTCATCCACTCCTGGATGTACCCTTACCTAAAAAGGGTAAGAGAAGGATTAGGGAACATTTGGGTATTAGCTGTGAGAGGGGCCCCATCCTTGGATTGCTTCCCGGAAGCAGGGCCGAGGAGGTTGTGAGACTGATGCCTGTAATGATCGGTGCAGCTGAAATCATTTCCAACTATTATCCTCGCCTTTATTGCCTCTTGCCGTTGGCATCTACCGTGACAGAGGATGTGGTCAAGCCCTATTTAAGAAATGCCAGGATAGATATTACAATTGGAACGTCTGATACAAGGGACTTATTGAAGATAGCTGACGTGGCATTAATTGCCTCTGGAACTGCTACCTTAGAGGCGGCAATAATGGAAACACCCATGGTAATAGCCTATAAGGTATCCCCGTTAAGCAATATTATCGGTAGACTACTTGTAAGGGTCTCTAACATCGGCCTGGTAAACCTGGTTGCCGGAAAGGCTATAGTTCCGGAATTTATTCAAGGTAAGGCAACGGCCTTCCATTTAGCAGAGGAGGCCTTGGCCATCCTAAAAAACGACGGGTTAAGGGAAGAGATGAAAAAGGGCCTAAGATCGGTAAAGCGGCAACTCGGGCAAGGTGGTGCCTCGGAAAAGGCTGCCTATATTGCAGGGGAGATGATGGGGCTCTAGTGATGAGTAAGCAGTAACCAGTAGGCAATAGGCAAAAGAAGAAAACCGGTAACGAGCGATGATAAATTAGCAATTGGCAATGACTTACGAGTAACGAGAAACCGGCAACAAGCAACGAGAATGGCAGATACAGTACTTGTAGTAGATGATGAGCCGAGTATAATTCAATCCTTACACGGTATACTCGCCGATGAAGGCTTTGAGGTTATGAGTGCCGATGGGGGTTTGAAGGCCTTGGATATAATAAAGGAGACCATTCCCGATATTGTATTGCTGGATATCTGGATGCCGGATATCGATGGCATAGAAACACTGAAGAGGATTAGGGAGCTCTATCCGAGTTTACAGGTAATTATGATATCGGGCCATGGCACAATCGACACCGCGGTTAGGGCGACAAAGCTGGGTGCCTATGACTTTATTGAAAAGCCTCTTTCCCTGGAGAAGGTCCTTTTATCGATAAATAATGCATTGAACTACAACCGACTTGAGGCAGAGCTTGATCTCTTCAGGGAGAGAGATAGACAGAGGTATCAGATAGCCGGACATAGCAATGCTATCGCTGAGATGAAAGAGCAAATAGAGAAAGCTGCCCCGACTGATGCATGGGTTCTTATTGTAGGAGAAAATGGAACAGGTAAGGAGTTAGTAGCCCACACAATCCACAGATTAAGCAAACGGAACAACAAACCCTTCATTGAGGTTAATTGTGCTGCTATACCTGAGGACTTGATCGAATCAGAACTCTTCGGCCACGAAAAGGGGGCATTCACTGGGGCTACCACAATGAAAAGGGGGAAATTCGATCAGGCTAACGATGGAACATTATTCTTGGACGAGATTGGGGATATGAGCCTAAGGGCCCAGTCAAAGGTCCTGCGCATTTTACAGGAGCAGAGATTTGAGCGGGTAGGTGGCAACAGAACCATTAAGGTGGATGTCCGGGTTATCGTTGCAACCAACAAGAATCTAGAGGAAGAGATTGCAAAGGGAGCATTCAGGGATGACCTCTACTTCCGCCTCAACGTTATACCTATCAGGGTTCCTCCATTGAGGGAGAGGGTTGATGATATACCCGAGCTCGTGAGTGAGTTTCTGGATGAGTTTTCCATTGATACCAAAGAGGAGCCCAGACTTCTAAGTCCTGATGCCATGGAGTTGCTGAAGAAGTATGGCTGGCCGGGCAATGTCAGGGAGCTTAAAAACCTGATAGAGAGGATGGCTATTATGTGCCCTGGTGAAACAGTCGATGCAAAGGATATACCCGCTCCATTTAACACATCCAGAATTGAGGAGGGTAAGCTGGAGTCCTTTGTCTCTTTTGATACCCTAAAGGAGGCCAGGGAGATCTTTGAGAAATCCTTTATCGCCAGCAAATTAAAACAATTCGGGGGAAACATTTCTAAAACCGCCGAGGCCATAGGAGTGGAGAGGAGCAATCTCCATAAAAAGATAAAGGCTTATGGTCTCTAAACCTGATATTTGTTACCTGATACTGGTTGCTGGCTTCTCGTAACTCACAACGACCCTCAATCCAGTATCCAGAATCGAGTATCGAGTATCCAGAATCCAGATTAGTGGTAATCCTTACGCCGCGGTATCT
>CP070660.1:1115652-1119578 GCA_020355145.1 Deltaproteobacteria bacterium | reverse complement strand
GGATTCGACATCCATAAGGGTGACCCATTAGGGGGTATGTCAGTTACGCCTCATGGATTTGCTGGCCTGACACATATCCTTATGGAAATTGCCCGCCTGAGCTGTGATGGTAAACTCGTATTGACCCTCGAAGGTGGCTATAACCTGGAGGGCTTAAGGGATTCGGTAAAGGCGGTTTTAAAGGAATTAAGGGCGGAGACAGCAACAAATGACCGGGATTGGTCAGGTAAAGAGGATAAAAGGATGCTAGGTGCTGTGCTTGATAAGGTTAAAGAGATTCAAAGCAGGTACTGGAAAATGACTGACAGAATAACGGAGTAACCAAACCCTCTAAGTCCTACCTCTCCATTACTCCATCTCTCCAATTCTCTAATTCTTAAAGATTTTCCCGGACATACTCTACTGCATTTCTGAAGATGGCAACACCTTCACCCTCCTCCCCTTCAATCCCTTTACCCCTCCTGGCTAACTCCTCCCTCTTCATAACCCAGTCCGGGTGATTTGTGTAATGGTTGTAGGCCTCTGGATGGGGCATCAATCCAAATATCCTACCTGTGGAATCGCAGATCCCCCCAATATCATAAAGAGATCCATTGGGATTAAAAGGCCATCTGCCTTCAGCGGGATTACCCTCCCTGTCTGCATACTGTAAAACCACCTGGTCTTTCTCTATGAGTCTGTCAATGATCTCTCGGCTGGCATAGAACTTCCCTTCACCATGCCTTACAGGGAGCTCAATGTAGGAAATCCCCTTGGTGAAGATACATACAGTATCCTCCCTTGTCCTGAGTCTGACCCAGGTATCCACAAAATTTCCCGAGTCGTTGTAGGTCAGGGCAATCTCCCTTGACCGATAATCCCCGTCAAACCCTGGTAGAAGCCCTAAGTTTACGAGTGCCTGGAAACCATTACAGATACCAATAACGAGCTTTCCTTCCCTAATGAACTCCTCAATCTCTTCACCTATATTGTATCTCAACCTTGCAGCCATGATGACACCTGCACCATGATCATCTGCCCAGCTGAAACCACCGCCTAATACCAGGATATGGTAATCCCCCAGGCTTACACTTGCACCCCTCCCTCCACATGAAATCAGCTCATTTATGTGTACCCTTTCCGAAGCTGCACCAGCCATCTTCAGGGAGAAGTCTGTCTCATAATCGCAGTTTAGACCATATCCAGTAAGAACAAGGGCCTTTACTGTCCTCATACGAGACCTCCAAATGGCTCCTTCCAGATATCCTTTAAATCGCCTATCTTTTCATTGATAATGATCTCACCATTTACACCCAACACCTGAAGGGTATCAGTATCACTTACCCTTCCAATACAGGCATAGTCCAATCCGTCCATTGTTTCCTCAAATGCACCTCTCTTCTTTGGGTCAATGGTAACTATGAACCTACCCGCGGATTCAGAATAGAGTATCCTCGTGTTAGAAAGCCTCTCTTGAACAGGGACAGACCTCAGATCTATATCCATCCCTAAGTTTCCCCCTATGGCGGATAGTGCGAGATGGACACCTAGGCCCCCCCTCCCGACAGCATGGCAGGAGGCAACCAGGCCTTCCTGGATCGCCTGATAAAGGGCGTGATAAAGGGAAATTACCTTTTCCGCATCAACCCTGGGGACATTTAGCCCTATCCAGTTCATCATCTGATAATACTCACTTGCCCCAAGCTCATCCCCTGTCTTTCCAAGGATATATACAAGGTCCCCAGCTATCTTCACCTCCATGGTCACACATCTCCGTATATCCTTCACCAATGTTGTAGCGGTAAACTGAAGGGTTGGCAGACCGGATATCTTCTGAGTCATCCCAGAAGGTCCCTTTACCTCGCCATCGGTATACATACTGTCTTTGCCTGAAAGCAATGGTATCTCAAAGGCAAGGGTGTAATCCCTCAATGCCCAACATGCCCGTACAAGTTGAGCTGCCTTATATCTTCCATCAGGGTTTTTGGTAGGATCATGGATTATGGTTGGCCAGCAGAAATTATCCACACCCCCAATATGGGCCGGATCACCACCAACGGCAATAAGGCGTCTGACCGCCTCATCAATGGTGACCGCTGCCATGTGATAGGTGTCGATGAGGGAGTAGAATGGATTTATTGACTGTGTAATAGCGATCCCCTTCAGGACACCTAAGATCGGTCTTACAACTGCCGCATCGCTAACCATATCTTGCCCCTTCCCCACCAGCGGTTTAATAACACTCCCACCCTGGACCTCATGGTCATACTGCCTCTGAATCCAGTTTTTGGCACAGATATTTGGCCTCTTTAAGATCGATTTAACCAGGTAGCCCTGGTCGTCCGGTTCATCCCAGAGGGGTTCTTTAAGCCCTCTGGATGAAGGCGGGATCCATTCAGCATCGAATTCCCACTGAGGGAATGATGATTTAAGGAGATCCATGTGGACATAGGCGCATGTCTTTTTATTAAAGGCAAGGTGAAGGTATCCGCTATTATTGTACTGGCCAATAACAGTACTCTCTACTGCATGTCTGGCGGAAAGCACCAGAAACCTATCAATATTGTCAGGCCTTACTGCCACGGTCATCCTCTCCTGGGATTCACTAACCCAGATCTCCCACGGATCTAATCCCTCATATTTTAGGGGAACCTTTTCTAAATCTACATGACAGCCATTAGACCACCTGGCCGACTCCCCTACTGATGAGGAAAGCCCGCCCCCACCATTGTCCGTAATAAATTCTATAAGCCCCTCATCCCGGGCCTCAAGCAGGAAATCGTGCATCTTCTTCTGGGTATAGGGATCTCCTATCTGAACATGACCTGCAGGGGTAGTTTCGCTATACGTCTCGGAGGCAGCGGTAACTCCATGTATGCCATCCTTTCCTACCCTGCCACCACACATGACTATCATATCACCTGGATTAGCCTTTTTTAGGTGGGAAGATTTACCATCTACCGTGGCTGGCATTATGCCCATGGCGGTTACAAACACGAGACATTTTCCCATATAGGATTGATCAAAGATGACCTGTCCGAATGGGGTAGGGATACCGCTCTTGTTTCCACCATCCCTTACCCCTTCAATTACACCATCTAGAAGTCGCCTGGGATGGAGGTGGGGTTTGAGTTCCCCTGCATAGTCCCTGGGACCGACACAGAACCCATACGTCCCCTGGATTAATTTTGAACCCCTTCCAGTCCCCAGTGGGTCTCGGTAAATCCCCACTATCCCTGTAATAGCCCCTCCATATGCCTCCATATTCGATGGGCTGTTGTGTGTCTCCCCGGTAATAACATAATAGTAATCCTCATCAAACCTCCCCACACCTGCATTATCCCAGAGTACGGATATAACCCAGTCCTTTTTCTCCTTTATCTCTAATGTCGGTTGTTCAATACATGTCTTAAAAAGGTTATCAATTATCTCCTTATGATTGGTGGCTATATCATGGTATCTAAAAAGACCACTGAAGGTATTGTGGTTACAATGATCGCTCCTTGCCTGTGATATATACTCAAGCTCTACATCTGTGGGAAGATCAAGCCCAACGGCCTTTCTCTTTAAAAGCACATCCTTTTGTAAGAAATACCTTCGTATAACTGGTATATCGCTTTCATGCAGTGCAAGGTTCCTCTCTGCCGACAATCTTTTCAATTCATCATCGCTCTTTATTGGAAATGTCCCAACTTGGGGTATGTTATTGAGGGCAACCCTGGGGATATTCATGCCGATTCCCTTTTGATCATCCCATTCATCTCTTTTATATATCCTCCATTGTTGGATGATGTCATTGGCCAGTATCTCCCTTGCTATTGTCTCCACATCCGTTTCTTCGAGATCCCCCCTTATCTGGTATACCTTAGATGTGTAAACCGATTCATCTTGACTGAACTCTATGCCTAAGAGATCTTCTATAGCCTCAACTGCCGTGCTACCTGCAG
>CP070660.1:1105313-1115552 GCA_020355145.1 Deltaproteobacteria bacterium | reverse complement strand
AGAACTTAGGGGCTTCGCCCCAATTGGAATATTGGCCTGCCCTGGCGCGAGTTGCCTGGAGTATGTTGTTGTCGCCGTAATATTTCGGTAGCGCGATCTGTGGAACTCCGGCCCTGCAAGCCAGGTCTGGGCCAGGGAGTAATGGAGTACTGGAGAGATGGGTGCAATCGTTATTTGTTAATTGTTAATCGCTACTTGCTATTCGAATAGCTAACAACAAATAAAGAATAACGCAAGTGGATGGCGCGCCTGCCTCGCCTGAGCGAGACCGTTGTGGTCAGGGAGACACGAGCGGGCAGGCGAGAGCGATGGCGGGCAGGCATAAATCGAATGCTATTAAAAGCGCCATAATTCCAATTAGTTGTAGAAATTCCGAGATACAAAATTAGCTTCACTTGTTTTTACTGGTTCATTGATTTACTTTTTATCTTTCTGGAAAAACAGAATGCGGATAAAGATGGAAAGGAGGTCTTTATGAAAAAAGTAAGTTTATTGGCCTTGCTTTTCATGTTTTCCTTTTGCGGTACCAGCATGGCAAAAGATCCCTGCTTCGGCGAGGGAGGAGCCTGCCCCGGAAAGGTGAACATGGGTATACCCGGCGGAAAATGGTGGAAAATGCCTCAGGTGGCGGATAAACTCGTTCTGATCCTGGAGGAAAAGGAAAAACTGGACACCATGTATCTACAACACCGGCGCCAGATGATTGATCTTCACAGCCAGGTAGAAAAGGAACGGCTTGAGCTGGAGCATCTTCTTGACAGCAGCACTTTTGATGCCGCAGCCTGCATGGGCCGCTTCAAAAAACTGCAGGAGGCTCACACCGATCTCACCACTGAAAGATTTAGATTTCTGGTTCAAGTGCGCGAACTGCTTGGACCTGAACGCTTCCAGCAGCTCAAAGCCAAAGCCTGGCAGCACCGGATGAAAAGAAAGCATGGAAGGCGACACCCTGCAAAGGATAATATACCCATCGAATAGGCTTCTGATACTCTAAATTCCTGGAGGGGCAGAAACGCAAAACATCTGCACTTTTATTGCAGGCTTTACGATAGTGTTATTCGACAATTTCACACTTGCGTAATTCAACATTGACAGAACCCCCATCCTGGCATATCTATTTAATCTTTTTGATCATACACTTAGTCGGAGGCTCAAATGGAAAATATCTTCAGAACATTAGCAGTTTCATTTGCTATATTATGCCTATTCAGTTTTGGTAGTTGTATCCTCTTTTTCCTTTTTTCTAATCGCCCTTGAAATGCAATAGGCCAACCCTCCATATAGCACAACACATCCGATAATTAACATGATTATCGCTGAAACAGGCATCTATCCCTCCTTTCTCTTTACTGTCATAAGCACAAATGAAATCACGACTATGCCAACATAAATACCTATCCCAACAAAGGTCGCCCAAATTGGATAACCTCCATAGCCTTTCTGAATTAGCGATATCAAACTCCATACGAATGATATCCCGAGTATAATTGGCGTAATTACCATAATGCATATATCCCACCATCTTCCAATCTGGAATTCAGAGACCTCATTTACATACTCGCGCGCCTTATGGGCCTTATATATATAACCAATAACTATACACTCCAAGAGTCCAACCAGGGTCAGTCCAAATGTGTTTGCAAAATAGTCCACTATATCAAGCCAGTAAAGTCCCCCCCTTGTCGTAAATACGATTCCTATAAGAAATCCTCCAGTGCATACAATGGGTAAGACCCATTTGGTGTTAAATTTCCATTTATCAGTAAATCCAGCAACGTAAGGTACTATCGCTGAAAATGCAGAATCTATAGCCAATGTTATGAGGAGGACAAAGAAAAGAACCCCGAATAATGCCGGTAAAAATGGGAGCAGGCTTATTGCCGTTGGATAGGTTATAAATGCAAGCCCAAGACCGGATTTAGTAACCTCTGGTACTCCAACCCCCATTGCCTGAGCCAAATAGCCGAGGGTCGAAAACACAGCAAATCCAGCGAAGAAACTCGTCCCACAATTAGCAAGGGATACAATAAATGAACTATTTGCTATGTCGGTGCCCCTGGGAAGATAACTCGAGTAAACAATCATTGTCCCCATTGCCAAAGATAGCGTAAAGAATATCTGCCCATAAGCAGCCAACCAAACCCCCGGTTTTAAAAGCGCAGAGAAGTTGGGTGTGAGGTAGAACTTAAGCCCTTCCAATGCACCTGGCAAAGTCAATCCCCTAATTACCATAATCACCAAGATGACCCATGGGATTATAACAGTATAGAAAACAATCTTACTGAGGACCTTTATACCCTTGAACAAACAGAGGTATACGCCTGCCCAAAATACAGCGAGTCCTAATAAAATTGGCCATCTTACACTTCCCAAAACGCCTGGCCCAGTACTGAGTTGGAGAAAATCCGATTCAAAAAATGCCTTTGCATCCGCTCCCCAACCCAAATTAATGGAGAAAATTACGTAGTCAACACACCACGCCGCTATAACGGGATAGTAAAAGAATATTAGCATAATCACCATCAGGGCAAGCCATCCTATCCATTCCGTTCCCTTACGAACCTTAGCAAAGGCAGATGGTGCACCCGCCTGCATTTCTCTACCAAGTGCAAACTCCAAGATCATCAAGGGAATACCGGCAGTAAGTAAGGCAACGAAATAGGGGATTAGAAAGGCGCCGCCACCATTCTCATAGCATATATAGGGAAACCTCCAAACATTCCCAAGCCCGATGGCTGAACCGATTGATGCAATTACAAAACTTGTCCTTGATGTCCACCTTTCCCTTTGATTGTTCATTTTCCCTCCTCCTTTTACATACCTCTACCCTTTTGGATCCAATCCCACTTTGAAGCAGCTAACCTTAGCACACCTTCGCCTTTTGTCAAGTTTTTATAAAGGCACAATCCGTCACTATTCCCATTTGTTTCTTACAGTGGCAGAAATTAGAGATGTTGCCTCGGTTTGACAATATTATAAGATCTGTGCTAATTTTTGCCTATGAACTACTATTATGAGAGGTCCCAGATTAGCCTCGGGGGTCCTTTAACCCGCGCGGTGAAGATTATAATCATCAGCTGCGTGGTAGTCTTCCTGTATCAGTTTATCTCTCAAGTAATTACCGGTCGCTCCGAGATAAATCTGATCTTTGGCCTGATCCCAGTGCTGGTCTGGAAGAAATTCTTCATCTGGCAGCTCTTTACCTATGCCTTTCTCCATGGGGGGATCTTTCACCTCTTATTCAATATGTTTGCCCTCTGGATATTCGGCTGTGAGCTGGAGAGGCATTGGGGCACCCGGGTGTTTGTAAAATATGCCCTGATTACTGGTATTGGTGCGGGTATATCTACTGTTATAGTTTCTCCAAATCTGGGTATCCCCACCATTGGGGCATCCGGTTTAGTCTACGGGGTACTTCTGGCATATGGACTCTTCTTTCCCAATCGGCTGATTTATCTATACTTCTTGTTCCCAATTAAGGCCAAGTATTTTGTCCTGATCTTCGGTGCGATTGAACTCTATGCCTCCTTGTCGGGCTCCTCCGATAATATTGCTCACCTTGCCCACCTGGGAGGAATGCTGTTTGGATTTTTTTATCTAAAATATTATTCCATTCTGTATAACCTCCGCCGCTATTATTATGAGAGTAAACGGAGGAGACTCCGAAGAAAATTCCAGGTATTTGAAAGGGAAGATGATTCAGATGAGCCTGGGAGAACCCTGCATTAGCTAAGCTCAGTGTGAACTTTAGGGAAGGCCATGGGATAATGAGTTGAAAGTCCTGTATTTTAGGTTGCCTCAATAATTTCAAAGTAGTATTTAAGAGTTCTATGGTTTCCCTGCCTATCATTAAAGGCCCACGCCTCCAGCCGAATCAGACAGTAGGGGTTATAGCACCGGCAAGCCCGGTTAGCCAATCCGAAATATTGCATGGCTTAAGGCTTTTGGAGTCTTTTCCCTTAAAGATAAGGCTTGGTAGCCATCTCTTCGCTCATTTGAATTATCTGGCTGGTACTGACCAAGACAGGGTGTCCGATCTTCATCAGATGTTCTCAGATCCTGATATAAAGGCAATCTTCTCTGCCAGGGGTGGATATGGCTCAGTGAGGCTTCTCAATAAGATTGATTTTGACCTGATACGAAAAAACCCTAAGATACTAGTAGGTTTCAGCGATCTAACCGCCCTTTTAATCGCTATATACAAAGAAAGCGGTTTGATCACCATCCACGGACCCACCCTATCGGATCTCCCTAAAAATAAAAACTGGCCAAATCTATCCAGGCTCACCACCACCTCTCATAGGCCTCAGATCATCTTTAAGCAAGGAAGAATAATAAATAAGGGTGAGGCCAGGGGTATACTCTTGGGTGGCAATCTTTCGACTATATGCTCCCTCCTGGATACATCCTTTTTACCCTCTTTTGAAGGTGCGATCCTCTTTTTAGAAGAGAAAGGGGAATCTCCTCACAGGTTGGACCGAATGCTTACCCACCTCTTACTAAGTGGCCGGTTGGATCGACTGTCGGCCCTTGCTATCGGTCAAATTGAGGATTGTGGGGAAAAGGAGCTTATCTACACTTTGCTTAAGGAGCGACTTTGTGGGCTTAACATACCTGTTGCAATAGGTCTACCTATTGGCCATGGAGTAGAAAACATCGCTCTACCTATTGGCCTTCCTGCTGTCCTTGATACTGAAAGCATGCTTCTTAAGATAGAGGAATCATCTGTGTCATAGTGTTCATTGTGTTTGTTGAGTTCATAGGGTTCATAGGATTTTAACCTTCACCCTGTTAGATAAAGGATTGCATTCTTAATTTAGTCTCTAACACTTGTCTGCTTCAAGAAGGTGATGATTCTTATTAGCCTTACTATCTAACAGGGTGAATCCTGTGAAAAGATCTACTCACAAAATATGTAGTGAACGGTACTGTGCCTGATAAAATAGTCGAGCTTTTGAAAAAGGGGCTGAAGGAACAGGTTTATCCAGGTGCTGTTCTTCTGGCGGCAAGAGGGGAAGATATCGTCTTTTTCCATAATGTGGGCAGTAGGGCACTAATCCCGAAACCCCTTCCCATGGAAAGGGAAACGATCTTTGATCTAGCCTCCCTGACCAAACCATTGGGTACTGCTTTAGCCATAATGAAACTCATAGATGAGGGTCTGGTGGGCCTTGATATACCCATTTCATCCCTCATAAAGCCCTTTCCCTGGAAAGACAAAGCCAATCTAACTGTCCGCCTTCTACTGAGCCACTCCGCAGGACTTCCGGACTGGAAACCATTCTATCTGGAACTCACAAAATACCCAATGGAAGAGAGAAAGCCCGCTTTAAGGCGATTAATTATGGAAGAACCATTGGATGAAGGGCCTAAAAAGGTATCGCTTTATAGCGACTTAGGATTTATGCTCCTAGAGTGGATAATAGAGACAGTTACCGACCAGGATCTATCATCATTTCTAAACTCCAGTCTCTACCATCCCCTTGGACTGAATGAGCTTTACCTTGACCAGATCACAGCCGATACGGTGGATGAAAAAAGGTCATTTGCCGCCACCGAGTATTGTAAGTGGAGAAAGGAGACTATGCAAGGCCATGTCCATGACGAAAATGCATATGCCCTTGGAGGCTATTCCGGTCATGCCGGGCTCTTCGGAACAGCACCGGATATCTTTACCTTGATCAAACGGTTGATTAAGATCTATCATGGCTACTGTTCTGAACCCATTACGACCGAGACTGTCAGGACATTCTTCTCAAGGCAGGAAATTGTCCCGGACTCTACCTGGGCCCTTGGATGGGACACACCAGCGGAAAAGAATTCCAGTTCAGGGAACTACTTCTCCTCAAGTAGTGTGGGACATACGGGATTTACGGGCACCTCGGTGTGGATAGATTTAAGAGAGAACATAACAGTAATATTTCTTACAAACCGGATCCATCCAAGTAGATCAAATGAAAAGATAAAGGATTTCCGCCCTAAGCTTCACAACCTAATTATGCGCGAATTCTTAAGAGGTCAGGGGATTCACAGGGCACGGAGTTCCCTTAAGTACTGAGGTCTTTTCTGAAAGGAAAGGGCCTCAGTACCCCATTGCGCTCTTGATCAGTTACGGAATTTGGATATGAATGACAAATTTAAACTTCCCCCAAGACACGCCCATATTCACTTGATGGGTATCTGTGGAGTTGGTATGTCGTCACTGGCAGGGATGCTAAAAGAGAAAGGCTACAAAATAACGGGCTCCGACCAAAACATCTATCCGCCGATGAGCACCTTTCTTGAGAGTCTATCCATACCCATAAAAAAAGGCTACTCCCCTTCCAACCTCCATCCCCTGCCAGCTCTTGTCATCGTGGGAAACGTTATTACCAGAGATAATCCCGAGGCAGGTGAGTTGCTCCAACTCAGGGTACCATATCTTTCCATGCCCCAGGCCTTAAGAAGATTTGCTATGGATGGGAAGAGATCCATCATCATTGCCGGAACTCACGGTAAGACAACGACATCCGCCCTAACTGCATGGATTTTAGAGCTTGCCGGCATGAATCCATCATTTATGATCGGAGGTATAGCCAAGAATTTCGACAGCAATTTCAAGCTATCTAACGGCCCATATTTTATTATCGAGGGTGACGAATACGATACGGCATTCTTTGATAAGAGGCCCAAATTCTTACACTATGATCCCTCTTTAACCGTGATAACCAGTATTGAGTTTGACCATGCGGATATCTACAAGGGAATTGAGGAGATAAGGGACTCCTTCAGGCGTCTTATTGAAATGATACCTGCTGAAGGGCTCCTTTGTGCAAACCTCGATGATCCGGAATTGGTAGATGAGATTAAAAAGGCAAGATGCCCTTCTATGACCTATGCAATAAATAGAGAAGCAGACCTTAGGATTGAGGATATAACTGCTAAGGATGGGAGGACAAGGTTTACTATAGTAAAAGGCAAGAAGGTATATCTAACTGTTACCACTGATCTTTACGGAAACCACACTATATACAATATCCTTGCTGCCATCTCCGTTGCCTATCATTTAAAGATAGAGCCCGAAATTATCGCCGAGGCCATTGCAACCTTTAAGGGGGTGAAGAGGAGGCTGGAGTTAATAGGTGATTATAAGGATATACTTGTGATAGATGATTTTGCCCATCATCCGACATCTGTAAGGGAAACTACAAAGGCGGTAAAAACCCATTACAAAGACCGCCGCCTTGTTGCCGTCTTTGAGCCGAGATCAAATTCAAGCCGGAGGAACATCTTCCAAACTACCTACGCCTCCTCCTTTGATTTTGCTGATCTGGTAATCCTTCCAGAACCCCCAATGATGGAAAAAATCCCACTAAACGAGAGATTCTCATCTATTAAACTTACAACTGACCTAAGGGAGCGTGGTATTGATACCCACTATTTTCCAAGCAATGACGATCTTCTTAATGAACTCCTTACCCTTATTAGACCAGGAGATGTCATCCTTATTATGTCCAATGGGGCATTTGATCATATCCAAGAACGCCTTCTTAAACGTCTGAAAGAAGATAAGTAGTTTGTTGGGTTTCTTGAGTTTGTCGAATTTGTTATGTTAGAATCCTATGAACTCAATGAACGATAGTTCGTTTCTCAATACAAATTGTTATAATTTTTCAAAATCCTTATGCAAGTCAATCCCAACAATCCAATAGGTGTATTTGATTCAGGAATAGGTGGACTTACTGTAGTGAGGGCCCTAATGGAACGGATGCCCTTTGAGAACATTATCTATTTCGGGGATACGGCCAGGGTCCCTTATGGGTTGAAATCCGTTGAAACTATCTCCAGATACGCAACGCAGATCACAGAATTCTTACTTCGCCAAAATGTTAAACTACTCATTGTCGCCTGTAATACCATGTCATCTGTAGCCTACCAGGCCATAGAGGATCTATCCCCTGTCCCGGTATTGGATGTGGTCGATGCAGGTGCCAGGAGTGCGGTAAACGAAACCCACAATAAATATGTCGGTGTGATTGGTACCCCAGTGACTATTAACAGCAATGCCTATGCAAGGGCAATCAATAAGTACGATCCAGAGATTCGGATCTTTTCCCAGCCCTGTCCATTGTTCGTACCATTAGTAGAAGAAGGGTGGTTCGACCACCAGGTAACCAGGCTCACCGCCCAGGAGTACCTTAAGCCGATTATGGCCCAAAATATTGATACCCTCGTCTTGGGGTGTACTCACTATCCCTTACTGAAATCCCTGCTTCAAGAGGTCCTGGGAGATCAAATAATGTTGGTGGACTCTGCTCAGGCAATAACTCAGCAAACAGGGGAATTGCTAGATAAGGATAATCTCCGGAATGGGCAGGGGAAGCCACCTGGATACCGGTTCTATGTAACGGATGTACCCATCAGGTTTCAGGGGATTGGGGAGCGGTTTCTGGGACGGACACTTTCCAATGTTAGCGTGGTCAAGTGGTAGTGCGAAATTGATGGAGGGAGAAAGGGACGATAGCTGAATATGGCATTGCTCAAGGTTGGCCTTGTATTCTTCCTGATAATATATTTGATGCGTAAGAGATGCCCCCTCGGATATGCCATGTTAATCGGTTCCGGCATACTCGGGGCTATATTCGGAATGGGCTGGCTGCCTATCCTAAAATCCGCGTGGAAGGCATCTAGTGATCTGACCACGCTTGAACTCTCTGCAATAGTCGTGCTCATTATCATATTGAGCTCCATCCTTGAGCAAAAAGGACAGCTGCAGCGCTTACTCTCCTCCCTCCAGCTCTTAATCCACAATGTCAAGGTACTACTGATTATACTGCCTGCTTTAATAGGACTTTTACCGATGCCAGGCGGTGCGCTATTCTCCGCACCGATGGTCAAGGTTGCCTCCCGGAAACTCAAACTTACCCCGGTCCAGCATACGGTTATAAATTACTGGTTCCGCCACCTGTGGGAATATGTCTTACCACTATACCCGGGTATAATCCTTGCCTCCAAGTTGTCCGGGGTCAGATTGCCTCATCTTGCGCTGGCGCAATTGCCCCTGACAGTGGTAATGCTACTAAGCGGAGTATTCTTCTATCTAAGGGGTATCCATACTGGCGCGGAAGGTAGTGTACGATTAGATGAGGAGTGGAATCCCACAGCGGAAATGGGTATCTCATCGCGCTCGGGCCCTGTCTTCCTTCAACTTCTTACTAACGCCCTTCCGATCTTGCTTGTGATTATCCTTGCGCTCTTCCTGGGCATAAACCTGATAGTTGCCCTAGCAGTCTCAATAGCGGTTGCCGCTGCTATAGGCGGTGGCAGGGTCAAGGATGTAGCTCGGTTGATTCTTAAAAGCATACCGGTTAACATGATCATCCTCGTATTCGGGATAATGGTCTTCAAGGTTATGCTCAGCGAAAGTGGTTCTATCAAAGATGTCACCATCTTTCTCCAAACCTACAACTTCCCACTGCCCCTTATGTTTGCCCTGCTACCCTTTTTGGTGGGTATTCTAACAGGCATTACCGTGGGTTTTGTAGGGGTTTCCTTTCCGATACTAATGGCCCTTCTTGAGACAGGTGGATACGATATTTCCCATATTGTCCTTGCATACGGTATGGGTTTTGTGGGAGTTCTTCTTTCCCCAGTGCACCTTTGCCTGCTTGTGACCAAGGATTACTTCAAGGCGCAGTTCGACCAAGTCTACAGATCATTGCTGATACCAGTCTTGCCAATCCTGGCAATTACGATATCTTTGTTTCTGATATATTGAGATCAATCCATCCAAGAGACAATATCAGTCACCCGGCTTGAAGCCACCCCCTATATCGGTCATCCATCAAATCTTGAATTGTAGTTTAGCCGCTTTTTACCCACAGAAGCCCTCAGGGAATTTTATCTCCACGGCCTTTTCCTCCGAGTCACTTTGTCTTTGAAGGCTCACCTATTAGCGATTCAAATACGCAGTAACCGTGATAGTGTCCGAAGTGTTTGATTCATCTTGAAATATGCGGTTGTAATAGTCCAGAACCGATGATATAAGATTTCTATGGAGGTCTTCATCTTGGCGGACAGGTTTTAAAATGATATTGAACTTTCCAATACCATAAGTATACTGAAATTTGTTCAGATTTCAGTATATGGCACGTAATATGCATTTTTTGCTTGCCCTTTTCTATCCCAAAATGTAGGGGAGCCGGTCTATTTTTCCTTCATTTCCTAATCCTCAATTTTGATTGACCGTTCTGACCTTTT
>CP070660.1:1100658-1105213 GCA_020355145.1 Deltaproteobacteria bacterium | reverse complement strand
TTTAACCAGCAGGGCAAATAGAACCATAGAAAGGGCCAGAGCTAGTATAGCGAAAAATATCCGCGTGTGGCGAACACAAATAAACCCAAAAATGGCCGAAACAATTAAAGATGCCATAAGGGCTACCGGAATCAGGATCTCTATTCGATAAAGATCGGGAAGATATCTGCCCATCATACCCACGGCATAGGCCCCTGTAGCAAATAGAGCACCATGACCGAAAGAGAGAAGGCCGGTATAACGGAGGAGTAAATTAAAACCAAGACACATAATCGCAAAAGTCAGACCAGACTCAAAGAGCATCAATTGATATATGGGAAGTAAAAAGGGCATACACAACAAGAGGATAAAGATCCCCAGATAGACAAAAGGCTTTGGTCTCAGAATTGCATCTTTAAAGCCCATTCAATTATCTCCCAAATAGCCCTTCGGGTTTAAAAACTAAGATGATAACTGCGATTAAGAATAACAAAGGTAGTTCAATTTCAGGGAAAAAGACGATCCCGATCGAGCGAGTTTCTCCCACAATAAGTGAGCCGATCAGGGCCCCTTTGAGACTCCCCAATCCCCCCAAAACGACCACAATGAAGGCCAAGATAAGGGGTTCCATGCCAATACCCAAGAGTGCCGGAGTCGTCGGCACGATGAGAGCCCCGGCCAGACCGGCCAGGGCTGCTCCTATCCCAAATGCTAATGTATTCAGCCTGCCGACCCGGATTCCCATGGCCTTTGCCATTTCTCTGTCCGTAGAAATTGCTCTTAGCATAACTCCAATTCGAGTCTTAGACATTATCAGCCAGACACCAAGGCCAGCAACAATACCAATCAGCATAACAAATAGAAAATAAAGGGGATATTGATTGTCGCCAATGCTTACATTACCCATTATGTCGAAAGGCTTAGAGGCATAATAAGCCGTACCACCCCATGTGATCTTAATCAGGTCTTCAATCAATAGTAATGCCCCGAAGGTGATCAGAAGTTGGTATTCTAAGGCACGACGATACATCGGCCTAATGATAGTCGTTTCCAGGATCAGGCCCATCAGACCAGATAACCCCAAGGCGGCAAAGAGGCCAAGGAAAAAAATTGTGACAGGCGCCTTTGCCCCTAAAGATCCTATAATCCAGGCGGCTATAAAGGCACCAATGGCAAACAAGGAGCCATGAGCAAGATTCAAGATGCCCATGACACCTAAGATAATACTCAATCCAAGAGAAGTGAGAAACAAAAAGGAGGCAAAATACAATCCATTTAAGATGTAGATAACCCAGTTTTCCATACGCCTGCCCTTAAATTTATAGCCAGGGCCCTGAAATAAAGGAGCCCTGGCTATGGGTTACATTTAGGCCTTCCAGCTCTTTATCCAATCCTCTGTCCTTATTCCGGCAGGCGCGTTGACCTGGTGTGCGGGGAAGATCGCCATCCGGTCGGGATCCAGGATGGGGAATGAATGTCCCTTGACCTTTTTGGAGATTCCTATAAGTACGTCCTCTTTTCCATTGTGATCCTCTCCGATTGTGAGGATGCCTGAAGGTGTTTCAATGGATAGTCCAGATGCGGCCTTGCTTATCTCCTCCTGTGATGGCCAGCCACCAACAAGAGAACCAGCCTTTTCTACAGCCGCTTTATAGGTATATATAGCCTGATAAGCATGATAACATGCATAACTGGGATATTTATTGTATTTTTTGTGATACGCTTCAACGAACCATTTGTTCAGCGGCCATTTGTCCTTGGGCGGGTAAAGAAAATAATGGGTCCCAGCACAGCAGATAAGCTGTCCTTCCGGGTAATCCATCCCGACCTCCTGAGGATATGGCTCACCTCGAGAAAAGGCCATCCGGGCCTTTTTAAATAGACCCATTCCTATTGCCTGTTTGGTAAATGTAACTGCATCCCCTCCCCATAGGGCTGAATGGATAATTTCAGCTCCAGATCCTATTAGTGCACTGACATGGGCCGTAAAATCAGTTGTAAATAGCTTGGGCCACAATTTCTTAACAACCTTCACCTCTGGCATCAATTTTTTCATGGCCGTTTCAAATACTTTCCAACTATCTCTCCCCCATGCGTAGTCAGGATTGATTCCCGCGACCTTTTTTATACCAGGATAGTATTGTTTGACATAACGGACTAAACCAATATTATCGATCCCAAGATGGGCAGAGCTGCGAAACCCGAGACCGTATTTTGGAACCTTATACGGGGAGCGCTCTTTTTCCATCAGGACATGGGTTCCGCAGTCGTAGGCTATGATCAGGCCCCCCAGCTCATCGCTCAAAGGGAGTACCGCCTTACAATTTCCAGAAGAGACATAGCCCAAAATGACGTCGACTTTGTCTTCCAAAATAAACTTTCGAGCCAACTTGACATTAGCATCAGCACCCCCTGCCTCATCAAAACTCTTCAGCTCAATCTTTCTCCCAAAAATACCACCCTGTTTGTTTATCTCTTCGGCACACAACTGGTATGCATTGTCCCCAGGGATTCCAAAGGGGGCCGCCGCTGGTCCCGTTAAGAAACTTACGGTTGCCGCCTTGATCGGCGACTTGGGGATTGAACGTGTTTGAGCGGCGGTCGCCTTTCTGACTTTGACAGAAGAGCCTAAAAGTTCTGCTGCGCCCAGGCCAAGCCCCACTGCCCCTGCAGATTTAATGAATTCCCTTCTTCCAATATTTTTTTTTTGCCATGATTATATCCCCCCTTTTTTAGACCTACTTGATTACCTAGGAAGTTAAAATACCCTTACCTTCTTTCTCATCCAATCACCCCAAATCCCCGTTCTTGTATCACCTCCTCTCTTTTAGGGAATTGTAGCCATACCATTTCTTGATCATGATATGTTTTCTTGGAGCTATTTTGGTTTAATTTTCAGCATACCCAGGGATTACTTTATGAAAGATGATGACCTTCATTTGTTTAATTGGAATATTAAGAAACATCAAGCATGAAATTCGTTAATGTTAATCTATATTGAATCTTACTGAACTTTATCCCTTAACACCCGACGAAGGAATTTCCCGGTCAGTGTCTTTGGGATTTCCGAGACTATCTCTACCTGCCGTGGGTATTTGTAGGCGGCCATACGACTTTTGCAAAAAGATATAATCTCTTCAGGTCTTACAGGGCCCTCCATTCCCTCCTTTAAGGCCACAAATGCCTTCACCGTCTCCCCCCTATACGGGTCTGGTACTCCCACAACAGCTGCCTCCTTAACCCCTGGGTGCTGGTAGATAACATCTTCAACATCCCGTGGCCAGACCTTGTAGCCAGAGACATTGATCATATCCTTCTTTCTGTCTACCACATAGAACCAGCCGTCCTCATCCATCTTACCAACATCCCCGGTATAGAGCCAGCCATCCCGGATGGCATGCTTAGTTTCTTCTGGTTTTTCCCAGTACCCTGGGACTACCATGGGGCCATAGTCCACTATTTCTCCGACTTCTCCGGAGGCAAGTTCTCGGGTCCCATCTTCCAGATCCATAATCTTTATTACGGAGTTGGGGATGGGGACTCCCACGGAAAGGGCCCCGGTTTCACGATCTACGGGGGCTCTTTTACCCCATGGGACAAGATGGGAGGGAGAGTTTGTCTCTGTCAGGCCATAGACATTGTATATATAGACACCGGTTAGCTCTTGAAACTGATCGACAGTAGCAGGTGAAACCGGTGCCCCTCCGCTATAGGCCTTTACAAGAGTGGAGAGATCCCTTTTCTTGATATCTGGGTGACTCATCAAGGCTATATATACAGTAATTGAGCCGAGAGTCATTGTGGCCTTCCAACGTTCTATGAGCCGGAGTGTTTCGCCTGGATCAAAGCGGTAATAGATGACAATGGGAATACCAGTCAGGGCTGCCATAGCTAAATAGGCTACCTCACCTGTTACATGGAATAGAGGGGCAACACCAAGCACGATATCATTTTCATCCATGTGCAGCACTGTTTTATATACCCTGGCATTAAAGGCAATGCCTCCATGGGTGTTCATTGCCCCTTTGGCTGGGCCAGTTGTCCCCGAGGTATAGGTCAAATATGCCACATCATCAGGAGATAGCCCTGACTCCTTTACTTTTTTGCCCTTATACCGATCCAGCAGTTCGAGCATATCTAAGGTGCCTGGAACAGAGATCTTCTTTTTCCCTTTTAACAGATCCGGTAGCTCCATCTCGGAAGGAAACATATCCAGGGGAGAGGTGGTAATGACTCTCTTAACAGATGTCTCTTTGAGAAAGGAGAGATCTAAGGCAGAGGCAACCTCATCGAGTGTAAAGAAGATCGTTCCTCCTGAATCCTGGCAGAAGTAACGCAGTTCCTTTTCTTTATACATGGGGTTCAAGGGAACTACGATGGTACCAAGCTTCCACGCACCGTATACTGCGACCAGAAATTGGGGGACGTTCTGGAGAACCAAGATGATTCGATCTCCCCTTTTAAGACCAAGGTCATAGAAGGCGGCAGCCAGGCTATCTGAAAGCCGGTCAATCTCCCCGTAGGATATCTCATGATCAAAGTAATAGACAGCTGGGTTATTGGGTCGGCGAGCAGC
>CP070660.1:1088714-1100558 GCA_020355145.1 Deltaproteobacteria bacterium | reverse complement strand
TATCTTTGTGGCCTCATAGGCCAGAACATCTTTGGATTTACGTAAATCCTCCCCTTTTAGCCGGGAAAGCTCTTTAATCTTATGCATGGGAAGGAAGGTAAAATATGAAAGAAATCTCTTCACATCCCTATCATCTATATTAACCCAATATTGGTAATATTCGTAAGGAGATGTCAATTCATGATCAAGCCATATGGCACCTCTGTTTGTCTTGCCCATTTTGGAACCATCAGCGGTCGTTATCAAGGGAAAGGTCATACCATGGATAGCCTTCCCCTCAATTCTTCTAGTCAGGTCAGCACCGGCTAAGATATTCCCCCACTGATCGTTTCCCCCCATCTGCAGGAGGCAGTTCCAGTTTTTAAAAAGGTACCAGAAATCATAGGCCTGAAGGAGCATATAATTGAATTCTAAAAAGCTGAGACCAGATTCCAGTCTCTGGCGATAGGTTTCGGCCGCCAGCATCCGGTTTACACTGAAATGTCTGCCTATATCCCTTAAAAAGTCTATGTATCTTAAGGGGACCAGCCAGTCAGCATTATTAAGCATAACAGCCTTCCCATCAGTGAAATCAATAAACTGGGACAGCTGTCGCTTAATTCCCCTCGCATTGCTGTCAATCTCCTCCTTCGTCATGACAGGTCTAATCTCATCCCTACCACTGGGATCGCCCACAAGGGCCGTTCCACCCCCAATTACAACTATTGGCCTATGACCCTCCCTCTGCATGTGTGCAAGGGACATAATGGGAAGCAGGCTACCAACATGGAGGCTTCTTGCTGTCGGGTCAAAGCCAATATAACAGGTAATTGGTCTGGCCAAAAGCTCCCTAGCCATATCTTCATCAGTTACCTGTTCGATAAAGCCTCTTTCCTTAAATATATTATATACACTTTTCAATTAATCTCACTCCAAGTAGTAATTATCAGCCTTGATCCTTGGTATTATACATCCCTTATGTCCCTTCTGGAAGCTTCAACCTTACTACCCTTCCTTCAAGGCCCAGGTGACCAACCTCCTTTCCATTCAGGAAAAATTCAATCCCACCTGCATTACCTACCAGGATGTCAAAGCCCTTATCAGCTTCCCACCTCATTTTATCCCCCGGCTGCAAAAGGTACTCCTTAACCGGCTCATCATCGATATATACGGCAATCCAGGTCAGGCTATTTACATTGGCCGAAAGAATAAATCTTGGCGACAGGGGACTTTCATCACTTGTCTCTTCTGGAATAGTTGGCTCTTCAGGGATGGTAGTATATTCAGTTGACTCCGATTTTAGGGCGGTTTTCTCTTCTTTCTCTACCACCTCTTTTGTCTCTTCTGTAATAGTTGGCTGTTCAGGCACTAAGGTATCCTCAATGGATTTCGGTGTTGAGGCTACTTCCTCTGCCTTCTCTACCAGGGGTTCATCGGCTAAGAAAATGGCTTCCCTCTCTTTGTCATCCTGCACTCTATAGCCTTCCCTTTTTGCGACATCTTCCTCTTTTTCTACAAGGCTCTGGGTCTCCAGATGCTGAAAGGCCTTCCCAATAACTGAAATATCCTTCCCCTTTAGAAAAATCCCAGCAGCAATGAGGGCCAATGCCAAAAAGGTAATAATAATGATCAGGTGCATTTTTCTGGGTTGTATACTTATTTCCTCCAACATTTGCGGTTTATGTCTTTGAAAAGGGGAGCTCCTCACATAATAATTTAGTACCATTTCCTTATCCAATCCCAAAAATTCAGCATAGGATTTTAGGAAGCCTTTAACAAAAACCTCGGAAGGCAGCTTACTCCATTCCTCATTTTCTAATGCCTCAAGGCTATGCCGCCTTATCCTTGTCACCCTGACTGCCTCATCTAAGTCAATATGGCGCTCTTCCCTGGATCTTCTTAAAAGATCACCCAGGCTACTATCCTCTGGGATATCATCTGCCTTTTTATCGTTATGAGATCCACCCACTTTAACCCTCCTCATAAGTTAGAATCTTAGAATTTACGTCAAGTTTTATCAAGCTACCTTTCTTGTCCGCCTGTGGGGATTGTGTTAAAACCCTATGAACACAATAGCCACTAGCTGTCTATATAAGCAAAGACCTTAACATTTATCCGCCTGGGGCGGATTAATGTCAAGCCCGCCCTGGCGCGACGTGATTGTAAAAGGCTATTGCCGCTTTATATTAATGATGCAGGAGCTATAAAATTAAGTCCTTGCATGCCAGATCTGGGCCAGGGCTTTTATGATACTGGATGCTTGATACTGAATACCGGATAGATATTAAAAGAGATCCTTGGCGGTACAGTGGTTTTTCATCCAGCATCCAATATCCAGTCCGGCCTCAGGCAGGACGAAGCCTCAAGCCTCGTCGGTTTGCCCGTCCCCCGCTTTGGCGGGGTACGGGCCGGGAAGGCGGAGCTTCGCTATAACATGACCTTGATAAAGGATTCCTCCCTGAGCCTTTTTAGCCATGTAGCATATCTTTTTTCGACTTTCTCCCTAAATAATTTGGAATAGATTGCATCCCTTACCTTTTCAAAGGGCTTTATCTCCCCTTTTTCCTCTTCTATTAGCTTTATTATCTGGAACCCAGATGGAGCAAGATTTAAATCAGTATGTTCCCCTGGAGAGAGTTTAGCCATCTGTTCTCTTAACGCGGGTTCAAGCTGATTTACCTTTATCCAGCCCAGGTCCCCTCCCTCTAAAGCAGCGGGGCCCTGAGAATATATTCCGGCTAGCTTGAAAAAATCATGGCCTTCTTTAAGCCTCCCCAATATCCCCCTTCCTAAGTTTTTTACTTGATCAATCTCCTCCTTATCATCTGGATTTCTAACCTTTAAGAAAATCCTGGCCAACCTTACCTTATGTGCCTCCCTATATTCTCTGGTATGCCTCTGATAGTAATCTCTCATATCTTCTTCTGTTAAAACTATCCTTGATTTTACCTCATAATTTACCAACCGAAAACGTTCAATCTCCCTTTTTATCCTCTCTCTATACTCCTTTAGGGTGATACCCTCCTGTTTCAGGCTATATATTAACTCCTCCTGGGTTAGATTGTTTTCCCTTTTTACCTTCTCAATTGCCCCATCTACATCCTTTGTTGTCACCTTTATTCCAGATTTAATTATCTGTTGACCTGTTATCTTTTCGTTGATCAGGTTATCAAAAACAGCCCTGCGTACTTCATAGAAATTTCTCTCGTCCCTCAGTTGCAACGCCTCAGTGCTCAACCCGGTTAACCTTTTGATTGAGGTATTGAGCTCATGGAGGGTAATTATATCGCTATTGACTATAGCTACAATTCTGTTGGCTATCTCGGCCCAGAGATGATCAGGAGTTACTATAAATAAGATAAGCAATAGCATAATGGGGACAATAGATTTAAAGCCCTTACGTAATTTGATCAATCTTATCCGCCTTGGGCAGACCTTAAGTGGAATAAAATGTATTCCCCTGGTCAACAATGACGTCATAGGGTTAATTGCCCTCATTAATAGACCTCGCTTTATCTAATAAGGTGTAATTAACCTTAACAGGATAATTATTCCTCAGTTGTTCAAGCCATGCTGTATAATGCCTTTCTATTGCCTCACTAAAGAGCCTGTCTTTTATCACACCCATTACCTCCAAAAGCTCTTTTCTCCCCTTTGGTTCCCTTTTTAGCACTTTTATAATATGAAAGCCATATGGTGTTTTAACAATATTACTTAGTTTATCAACCCGGATCGAAAATACTATATCAGACAGGGAGCTCGGAAGCATATCCTTTGTGACCCATCTCTTACCATAATCTCCCTCTGGTCCAGAGTAAATAGATTGCTCCTTTACTAATTTAGTCATGTCTTCTCCCTCTCTAAGCCGGACGAGCAAGGCATCAGCCTCCTTTCTCGTTTTACTAACAATATGCATAAATCTCGCCCTTGGAGGATGCCAGAAATCCTCCTTCCTCTCCTGATAGTAAGATTTAACAGCATGATAGGAGATAGGGATTAGTGACTCGGTCTGCTCCTTGACAATCTTTTTAATTAAAAGTTGTTCCCCGAATCTCTCCCTCCATTCATTATAGTCTATACACTTGACTAAGAGTGTTTCCTCAAAGGTAGAGTCTGGATAATCCTTGACGATATCCTGTATAGCCCTTTCCAACTCAGTCTCACTTAATGTAATACTCTTATCCCTTCCATATTCTAATATAAGAGAGTCATCCACAATTCTGTCTACAAGACTATTTATAGATGACCATAACACCTTCTTAGGAATCCCATTCTCCAACGAGGTAATGTTCACGATTCTCTCTATATCTCCTGCTGTAATTGATCGATCTCCTACTGTAATAACAACAGCCTGACTTGATACTGTATTGGAGGAACATGCTGGCAAGGTGAGAAGGGGAAGGAGACAAAGAAATGAAGAAATAAGATATCTCATCATGATGGTATCCGTCCTACAAAAAAATTTATATAATAAATAGTCTAACTAATTTAAATTACGATATTATTACGGTAATTGCAAGGGGAATTTTACCCTCCCTTTGCCTCCCCTATCCATTAATCTTTTATCCTAATATTGATCAATTCGGTTATTATCCCTCCCGCCTCTTTAAGCGTAGCAGAGGGCCCCTTTTTGCCGCTAATAACCTTGAGTTTTCGATCGGATAAGAGAGAGAAATTCCCCGGATGATTAGCAACGAGATCACCCAATCTAGGTGGTGATAGATGGGTATCCTTAGGGAAGGAAAATATCATATAGCCATCCTTAACGTCTAACCTCGTTGATCCAATCTTCTTGAGGCCTATCTTTATCTTTATAACCGAAATAAGGTTTAGAACCTCTTTTGGCGGAGGGCCGAACCTATCTTCAATTTCCCTTACCATCTCCTTTAATTCTAACCCATCCTTAATGGTAGATAAACGTCTGTATATATCAAGCCTGACATCACTCTCCTCTATGTAGCTGTGCGGAATAAAAACCGGTAAGTCAGTATTTATCTCAGGGGATATATCCTCTTTCCACACCTCTCCCTTTAGCTCTGCCACTGTCTGCTCTATCAGCTTTAGATAGAGTTCATACCCGATAGCCTTTATATGACCTGACTGGGAGAAACCAAGTATGTTTCCACCTCCTCTTATCCTCAAGTCACTTAAGGCAATGTTGACTCCTGAGCCCAATTGAGAAAAATCCATCAAAACCCTTAACCTTTTCTGGGCATCACTCGTCATCGTCGATCCATCTGAAATCAGGAGATATGCGTAGGCCCTCACATTGGCCCTACCAACCCTGCCCCTGAGCTGATAGATCTCAGCTAGGCCAAAGCGATCAACATTATTAATTACTATAGTATTGGCAGAGGGTATATCCAGCCCGGACTCTATTATGGTAGTACATACAAGGACATCTGTCTCCTTAGCCAAGAATCTAATCATGGCCATCTCTAAATCCCTCTCCCTCATCTGGCCATGGGCAATGTCAATCCTGGCCCTAGGAATAAGCCTGCTCAATTTATCCGCCACTATCTCAATGGTTTGGACCCGATTGTGGACAAAAAAGATCTGTCCACCTCTATCTAATTCCCTTTCAATAGCATGCGATATAGTACCTTCATCAAACTCAGCCACATATGTCTGAATAGACAGCCTCTCAGCAGGTGGGGTTTGAATGATACTCAGATCCCTGACCCCCATCAAGGACATATGTAGGGTCCTCGGAATTGGTGTAGCCGTCATGGCGAGGACATCAACGAAATGCCGATATTTTTTTAATCTTTCCTTATGCCTTACACCAAAGCGCTGTTCTTCATCAATTATTAATAGGCCCAGATCCTTAAATATAACGTCATCTGAAAGAATCCTATGGGTTCCAATAACAATATCAATCTTACCAAGACCTATATCACCTATTATCCTTTTTTGCACGGAGTTAGGAATAAAGCGACTCAGGACAGCGATCCTGACAGGATAAGAGTTAACTCGTCTTGCAAATGTCTGGTGATGTTGCTCGGCTAAAACAGTTGTTGGAACAAGTATAGCTACCTGTTTCCCGTCCATAACAGCCTTGAAAGATGCCCTTATGGCTACTTCCGTCTTACCAAAACCTACATCACCACAGATAAGCCGGTCCATTGGTCTTTCCGACTCCATGTCGGCTAGTACATCATCAATAGCCTTGATCTGATCCGGAGTTTCCTCATAATCAAAGGTCGCCTCAAACTCCCTATAATAATTGTCTACCCTTGAAAAGGCAAAACCCTTTAGGAACCTTCTCATGGCATAGAGTTTAACAAGGTCTTTGGCTATCTCCTCTATTGACCTTTTAGCCTTGTTTTTCGTAAGCCCCCAAGATCCTCCACCAAGCCTGTCTAACTGGGGATTGGCATCATCTAGTCCAATATATTTCTGGATAATGTTTATCCTATCCGCCGGGATGTAAAGGCGATCATTGTTAGCATACTCGATAACTACAAAATCCCTTACCCTGCTATCGATCTCCATCTTTGAAAGCCCACCATACCGGCCAATGCCGTGATCCTGATGGACGACCAAATCACCCACCTGTAATTGACTGAACCCTGTCCATGGAATGGCCTGTACCTTGTCCCTTTTAGACCTTCTTTCCCTGCCCTTTTTTTCCCCGAAGATCTCATCTTCTGTAATGATAATCAGGGCTGAATCGGGAAATCTAAATCCTTGAGAAAGGTATCCCAAGCAGATGTATAACCCCTTTTTCCTTTTTATCCCTGACCAATCAGGCAGCATCCCTTGGGCCGTAAGCTGATAATTGAGCAAGATTTCCTCCAGCCGCCTTGCCTGTTGTTCTGTTCTGCATATGAGTATTATCTGATTTCCTTCCTCAATCCATGTCTTAACTCTAGCTGCCAACGGGGCAAGTGAGACCCTTGGTGAAGTGATCTCCTTATAGTCATATTCCATACCCGGCCCCAATGATCCCTCTAAATCTACTACCAGTCCCGCCTTTCTAAGGCCTGTGCCGACATTAAGATCGAAAAAATTAATCCTCGGATATCCGTCGAGGGACTCTTTCAGCTCCTTTATACCGAGAAAAAGCCTATCAGTTTGAGGATAAGGCTTGCCCTTCTCCAAGGCCTCATCCTGAAATCTTCCTGCCTCCTCAGTAAGCCTCTCGAAGACAGATCTGGCCCTATCCGCAAAATTATCTGATTTAGCATTGCATATAAGGGCCTCCTTGGGAAGATAGTTAAAGATGGTATCAAGATGCGAATAGAAATGTTGTAGCCATGCCTCCTGTCCTGGAAAACTCCCTCCTATCTCCAGACCTGTTGGAAGTCTCCCCATTGATCTGGCCCTCTTAATGTTGGAAGGTCCCAGAATGATTTCATTGGCAGGGAGAATAGTCAGCTCCCTTACATCCGTCTTTGATCTCTGATTGACTGGGTTAAAAAGTCTTATGGATTCCACCATGTTTCCCCAGAACTCCACCCTAATAGCTGAATCATATAAAGGCGGGTAAAGATCGATAACACCACCCCTTACGGAAAAATCACCCCTTTCCTCTACTAAGGAGGTCCGAAAATAACCAAGTGTCAGTAATTTTCTTACCATATCATCCCTGTCAATCTCCTCATCAATAGCAATGTAGTCAACCGAGGTAAGGAGCATGTCCTTGGGCAAAAGACGTATCATCAGGGCCTCCAATGAGGTAATAACAACAGCATCTCGCGAGGTTGACAGACAGTAAAGTGCCTCTACCCTCTGACTTATCAACTCCTTTGGGGGGCTCAATCCTGTTAGGGGAGAGATGTCATAGGAAGGGAAAAGCAATACCCTTTTATTATCCCTATTAGGAAGAAAGAAATCCAGGTCCTTGTAAAATCTTTCTGCCTCCTCAGAGTTCGGCAGGATTATCAAACAAGGATACTCTATCTCGTTAAGGAGCTGAGACAATAGGTATGCCAAGGCAGAACCGGTGATCCCAGTTACCTCTGTGGGTCTTACCTTATCCTTTATTCCCCTCTTTATTATAGTTAGGCTATCCCTTTTGCCTGACATTAATTGTCCTTAAGAATTTCTTAAGATCCTTGTATTTATTGACTCTGTTGGAGAGAACCCTTTTTTGAAGATCCCCTTTCCACACTCATCTATTACCTTTACAGTAGTCTTTTAGTCCTGGATTTGGTTCACCTTACCTTTATTAGAGAATATAGATTAGGACAGGTTATCGGTCAAGTGCTTAAAGGGGCAGCCACCGAAATTCCCTGTATCCCTGAAAAATTCCCAACGAGGGGGAACCTAACCCAGGGCCTTTCATAAATAGATGACTCTTCCCTTGACAAACAACTACTATTACCCTATATTGCCCTCGCTCAAAGGGGAAATTTTATTAATTGAGGAGAGACTATGGCCGTTCTTGATGAGATAAGCAAAGCTATAATAGAAGGAGAAGATGTCAAAATTTTGACACTCACCAAGGCAGCTCTGGATGCCAGTGTTCCAGCCAAGGAAATCTTGGACAACGCCCTTGTCCTTGGTATCCAAAAGGTAGGTGACCTATTCGAAAGAGGTGAATATTTTCTACCCGAGTTGGTAATGGCGGGTAATGCCATGACAAGGGCATTGGAACTCCTTGAGCCGATATTGGCCAAAGGAGATACACCCTATGTAGGCAAATTCTTAATAGGGACAGTGAAGGATGATGTACACGACATCGGGAAAAACATCTTTGTTATGATGTTGAAGGGAAATGGATGGAAGGTAACTGATCTGGGCGTGGATATACCCCCAGAGGAATTTTGCTCCATGATAGAAAAGGGTGACTTCAATGTCCTCGGGCTTTCATCTCTGTTGACTATGACCATGGCCCGCTCAGCTGAGACGATTGATGCATTAAAGGCCGGCGGGCTGAGAGACAAGGTCAAGATAATGGTCGGTGGCGCACCCGTAACACAACAGTGGGCGGATAAGGTAGGGGCTGATGGTTATGCCGCCGACGCGCCTGCAGCGGTTAAGGTAGCGGCATCTCTCGTGGGAAAATCTTAGAAACAGGAGGCAGCATGCAAAGACTCACGGGCCTTGAAAGAATACTGAAGGCGGTTAATCGCCAGGAACCCGATATGGTCCCAACCCTTGAGATAGATATCGAGCCAGATGTTATAAATGGCATTAGGCCTGGCCTATCTTATGCCGACTTTTGTGAGTATATGGACCTGGATGCCATCTGCTACTTCGATATGAAGGGCAAGAAATATGAGGTGGTCGACGAAGCCAAGCACATTGCCCGGGATGAGTGGGGGGCACTGAGACGATTCACGCCTGCAACCCCACACAATCCCGTACCCTGGGAGCCAGCTGTTAAATCAGAAAAAGACCTTACCAACTTAGTTGCCCCCGACCCTGATCTAGCCTTCAGATACAGGGAAATAGAACAGGCAGTGAAGACCTACAAGGGCAAGAGGGCAGTTATTGCCACTGTCATGGATCCTTTTAACACAGTCAAGGACTCTATCCGTGGGGAGGTTAACATCTACATGGATATGATAAAAAGGCCTGATTTTGTAGACCAACTGAACGAGATTGCCCGTGATTACCACATGAAATATGTTAAGAGCTGCATTGATCTTGGTGTTGACATTATATGGGTTACCGGGGACTATGCCATCACCAAGGGACCTATGGTATCTCCAAGATTCACTGAAAGGTTTCTGACCCCCGGCCTTAAACAGATTGCCCAGTATTGTCACAGCAGAGGGGTGCCCTGTCTAAAGCACACCGATGGAAACATTTGGCCTATCTTCGATCTGCTTGTGGAAACCGGCATTGACGCAATACATCCCATAGATCCGACAGCAGGTATGGACCTTGGCGAGGCAAAGGAAAAGTATGGCGACAAGCTATGCCTTATAGGAGGGGTTGACTGCGGTGCTCTGCTGAGCTGGGGAACCACAGAGGAGGTTCGCGAAGGCGTGAAAGATGCCATAAGAAAGGCCGGGGAAGGCGGAGGATATATCTGTGCCTCCAGCAATTCTATCCATAACGCGGTTAAACCCGAGAACTATGTGGAGATGGTCAAGGCGATACGAGACTATGGTAAATACCCCCTCTCCCTAACATAGAAGACCAGCAGTACCCTAAGAAATACAACCCAAGATGCCCAAGACATATATGGCTAATGTTGAAGGCTAAGGAGGAAGCTAAATGAAAATCACAAAGATAGAGGCAATTGAGCTTCGTTTACCGGAATCCGAGGTCCTTGATAAGGCATCATCTGCCCAGGACTCGCTGATAATCAAGATCCACACCGACGAAGGTATTGTGGGAATCGGAGAGGTAGACTCTTGTCCTCGTGTTGCGAAAGCAGCCATCGAAGCCCCTCTCAGCCACTCCATTGCCTCTGGCTTAGGGAGGATACTCATAGGGACGAATCCACTGGATATCAGGGTGCTAAATGAGAAACTTTATCAATCGAGTTTCTACTATGGCCGCCGTGGAGTAGTCGTTCACGCTATAGGTGGCATCGATATAGCCCTATGGGACATAGCCGGAAAGTACTACAACCAGCCCGTTTACCAGCTGCTGGGCGGAGTCTTCCGCAAGAAGATCCGAGCTTATGCAAGTATCCTATTCGGTAAAGATGGCCAAGAGACCTGCGAGATCGGAAGGAAATGGGTAAACAAAGGATTTACCGCTGTAAAATTCGGCTGGGCACCCATGGGGCAGAGCGAAAAATTGGATCTGGAGCTGGTAGAGGGAGCTCGGCGTGGCGTTAGTGATGAGAACGATGTGTTAATCGATGCCGGCTGTTGCTGGGATACCATGACCGCCATACGTCGTGCGAAACAGTTTGAGGACTACAAAATCCTCTGGCTCGAAGAGCCCCTTGAGCAGGATAACCTCGAAGGCTATGGGAAATTGACCAAGGTATCCAGGATACCTATCGCTGCTGGTGAGGGGGAATCTGGCAGATTTGCATGGAGGGACTTAATTGAACGAGGGGGCATTAATATAGCGCAGATCGACATTGCAAGGAATGGATTCACAGAAGCGATGAGAATTGCCGATATGGCTGAGGACCATGGCCTAAAGGTAGTGAATCACTTCTATACTACGGGGATCAACCTGGCTGCTAGCTTGCACTGGCTTGCCTCCCGGAAGACCGCATTCATTTTCGAGTACTGTGTGGAAGACACCCCTTTAAGATGGGATGTGACCAAGCAAAAAATGGAGATCGATGGGGATGGCTTTGTTCATGTGCCTGAGGCACCAGGCCTTGGCGTTGACCTTGACGAGGAAACCATAGAGAGTTATAGAGTAAAAATAGCCGGGCAATAAGACCTCCACTCACTCATCAAGGCCCTTTTCAACACCATGGGCGCACCTTATAATTGCCACCCCACTTATCGCCTCCCAGCCTGCTTATGATAGGTAAACTTCCAATCCCTAGATAATAACAAGGAACCTATAGGGCTGTAAGCAAATTTGACATCGGAGTGCCATTTCGTGTGTTTTCGGGACCAGGCTCGATGGAACGGATTGGCCCGCACTGCTACCTACCTGATCGAATCTCCCTCATCAAACCCCGGAACTTATAGTTCGGATTACTATCCAGCGACAATCATAAAAATTGATTATTGATTTAGCTCCGTATATATGCTTAGAACTTTGCATTTATCACCACGAGGATGGGACTTTCCGTCAGTTCCGGGGCTCCCGGGCTGGTCTTTTCAGCGACTTATCAGCAGGGGAGTCTTGCCCCCTCCGCATTGTCCCGCAAGCGGGACCTGCGGTTTCCCCCACTTATAAGTCGCGAAAAGGCAGCGCCCTACCACCAGTCACTTCCTAAAATCCCCACCCTCTTTTGGGGACGGGATATTGTGGGGTTTTGCAAAG
>CP070660.1:1082796-1088614 GCA_020355145.1 Deltaproteobacteria bacterium | reverse complement strand
GGGAACGGTCCCGCCGCTGTAACCCTGCCCCTTTCTTTTTTAATAAGAAAAGGGAACCTTTTTAGCATTTATATACCACTGTCCCCATTAGTTGGGATGGGAAGGTCGCTAAAAGGGCAGGGGAGTCAGAAGACCTGCCACTATGGTAATATTTTGCCGGTACGAGCCGGTTATTTAAGGATCAAGGAAACAGGGTGCAGTCCTTAAATCCATCTGGATTTAAGGATTTTTTTTAGGATTATGCTGGTTAGAGGATCGCAATGCCTTATCGTAAATATGGGCTGGGGCGGTTTCCGATATGGATAAATGGGTTTATGTAAAACTATTGTCCATTATTATCCTCCTTTCCTCGCCTATATCCTTACAGGCAGGTGTCTTTCAGGATTCCTTGGGCAGGGATGTGATCTTACGCTCTATCCCTGTGAGGATAATTTCTTTGGCGCCAAGCATTACAGAGATGGTCTATTTTCTGGGGTTAGGAGATAGGCTTGTGGGCGTTACCCGATTTAGCTATTTTCCCAAGGAGGCCCAGAAGAAGCCAAAGGTGGGTGTCTATACGGATATAAATGTTGAGAAGGTAATAACCCTAAGTCCTGATCTTGTTATTGCTACGGCTGATGGAAACAAGAGAGGGGATGTTGAAATGCTGGAAGAGGCTGGTATCCCGGTTTATGTTATCAATCCTCGAAAGGTAGATCAGGTCTTGGATACCATAGAGAGATTGGGAGAGACCTGTGGCGTACCTGATAGGGCAAAAAGGCTGGTTAATTCTCTTAGAGAAAGGGTCATGAGGGTCGTGAAGGCAGTAAGAGATAAGGGAAGACCAATAGTCCTTTTGGTGATAAATGTGAGGCCGCTTATGAGTGTAAATCGAAGCACCATACACCATGATATAATCCAACTGGCTGGTGGGAGGAATATGACCGAGGATCAGCCCATTACCTATCCAAAACTGAACATGGAGGCAGTAATAAAAAGAAGGCCGGATGTGATAATCATCTCATCTATGGAAAGAGGAGGGGAGTTTGAGAAGGCCAGAAAGAAATGGTTTGCATGGCCTACGTTACCAGCTGTCCGGAAGGGCAATGTTTATCTTATAGATTCTGACCTGATAGACAGGCCTGCCCCAAGGATAGTAAGCGGCTTAGAGGAGATGGCCAGATTAATGCATCCAGAGATAGAATGGGATGAGAGACAGTGAAGATCAGACCCGCCCGCCTCGCAAGCGAGAGCGTTGCGGGCAGGGAGGTAGGAGCGGGCAGGGGATAACTCCTTTAAAGGTAATATATACAGGGCTTATCTTATCAGGGATACTTATAATTATAATCCTTATCTCTTTATCTTTAGGCCCTGCAAAGGTTTCCTTAAAGGATGTTCTTAAGTGGATCGCTGGCTATGAATTAGTTGATCAAACGGCATGGATGATCCTGTTTAAGATAAGATTGCCGAGGATTTTTCTGGCTGGCCTGGTTGGTTTTACGCTCTCTCTTGGTGGAGTTGTATTCCAGGCTCTGCTGAGAAACCCCTTAGCAGAACCTTTTATACTTGGTGTCTCAAGTGGAGCCGCGGTAGGGGCCATTATAGGAATTGTCTTTGGCCTTGGATTTAACCTTGGTGTCCCTCTTCTGTCCTTTATGGGTGCCTTGTTTACTATTTTACTGGTGATGGGCATAGGCAGCCGTCATGGGGGACTGGAATCATCAACCTTGATTTTAACTGGGGTGATTGTTAATGCCTTTTTTACGGCTGTAATAATGTTTTTCATTGCCACAACAAGTGATAGCAGGCTTCATTCCATTCTTTTCTGGCTGTACGGTGACCTTTCACAAAGCAGATATGTTCAGCTATCAATAAGTCTTCCACCCATCCTCATTGTCTCATGTATCATTTATTTCTTTTCTCATCACCTTAATCTTATCGTAGGGGGGGAGGAGTCTGCCCTTCAGATGGGTGTAGAGGTAGAGTTGTTGAAGTGGATATCATTCCTTGGAATATCTTTAATGACTGGTATAGTTGTATCTTTTTCCGGGATAATAGGTTTTGTTGGTCTGATTGTGCCACACCTCATGAGGATGTTTCTTGGCCCTGATCACAGGCTATTGATACCAGCTTCCGCCATTGGAGGTGCCGTTTTCTTAATAGCTGCAGATACATTGGCGAGGACAATACTGGCTCCAAGTGAATTGCCGGTAGGAGTAATAACCGCCTTTTTAGGGGCCCCCTTCTTTATATGGCTTTTAAGACAGAGAGGTAGCCAGTGGACTCAGAGTTAATCCTCAAAGGTGTATACTTCAGGTATAACAGTCAATGGTGCCTTGAAGGGATAGATTTTGAGCTCAAAAGGGGTGAGATTGTAGGGATGATAGGTCCAAATGGTTCAGGCAAAAGTACCTTGTTAAAGATTATGGATGGCCTTGTCAAGATACAGAGAGGAGAGATTTTGCTCCTTAATAGACCATTATCCAATTACAAAAGAGGTGATATTGCTAGGCAGATAGCCATGGTACCCCAAGAGTCCACCTTTCGATTTCCTTTCTCTGTCTTTGAGGTAGTGCTCATGGGTCGTTTTCCCCATTTAGGCCCCTTTCCCTTTGAGGGAAAAGAGGATGAGGAAATAGCTCGTCAATCTATGCAGCTCACCGGTACCCTTGATCTGGCAACTCGTTCCATACATGAGTTGTCAGGAGGAGAGAAGCAGCGTGTGCTTATTGCCAGGGCATTAACCCAGAAGGCTCAGATAATCCTACTGGATGAACCAACGTCCTTCCTTGATTTAAGGCACAAGGTAGAGATATTTGAGCTTATTTCATCTTTAACCCGGACACAAGGACTCAGCGTGATTATCGTTTCTCACGATATCAGCCTGGCTGCGCAATACTGCCAACGGATGCTCCTTTTGAATAAAGGGAGTGTCTATAAAATGGGTGAGCCTGCTGAGGTGATCACCGCTGATATTATAAGCACAGTCTATCAATGTCCGGTGTTAGTTGACAAAAACCCGATTAGCAAGACCCCTCGTGTTACAGTTCTTTCAAAAGGAAGGGTGAGACATTTTCATAACTCAAAAAAATAGTGGGTAATACCGAACAGGGGTTTCTGTCCCCGGAGGCGAGGGTTGTTGAACAGAAATCATTGCCCGCCTCTCAGGTGCCCTCATCTCACAAAACCTCATCAGGGAATGGTTTTTTCTCTCACCATATTATTACCCTGCTCGTATGTCCATAATTAGATGGAGTGTTTATCTGCTTTTTTTCTTGGTTTAACTGCAGGAGATTGTGCCGGAGGATACTCTACAATTGTAAGGTTGGGAGAGTCAGGAAGCCCCGCATTGGTCTGGATTTAAGGAGTTTTTCCTGTCACTACGATAAGGTCAAATATTGAGGGCCAAGTTAGAGGCTTGGATATCGCATTACTGCCAAGATTAGGCAGGAGCCATTTTGCATCGTCTTGAAACTTCGGTGCAAAGTATACTGTATCTCGCGAAAAGTTGGATCTGGGCGCGTAATGAATTGATCCTATCTTACAGCCTATCTTCATAAGCCTTTTTGCCATCTCCTTAGCAGAGTTTAAATTACCATCTCCACTGAGCACCTTGATCTTTAATTTCCCTATATCTTTCTTCGATTCATCCGATTCAGATGAAATGGTTTCATATTTGATTTGAAGGCTAGTTAGCTTTTTTGCGAGAATCTGGTTTTCATCGCTGATCCTTTGGCCCTCCTCTTTTAACTTGTTTATCTGCTCATTCAAGACCTCGTTTTCATCTCTCATGCTTGCCGTCTCTTTCTCGTTTTCATCCCTAATTTTTTGATTTTCCTCTCTTAAGGTATTTATCTGACTTTGTAAATCTACGTTCTCGGTTTTAAGCCTCTCTATCTCATTGTGCATTTCATCCTTAGTCATCTTGAATTCTTTTATCTCTTCTTTTGAGCTTCCATCTAAATATTCTAAGGCAGTACAACCTTGAGAGATAAGACCTAGATGCAGGATAAGGATAATTAAATAGGCCCTGGACATTTTCTCCTCCACTTTAAAAGATGCTATGCTATATTCCCACGGTTAATGCAAAAATTTACTTATTAACAGGAGAGGTTGTCAAGAGATTCAGATCCTCCATGGGTGAGTATTTGAAATAGGGTGTGGCTTCGAGTTCTAGAAAGGCCGTCAGGGAGCCTAGGGCCTTTTTCCTTGACAAGAAACACCGCGCACTCAGTGATACAAATGTCTCGGAATATCAGCGTCATATAACCGTATCATGTCGCCAGTTCTTTTCATCCCTTTTTGGGTAATCCAGATTATAATGAAGGCCTCTGCTTTCCTTCCGCATGGCAGCCGAGGTAATGATTAACTCTGCAATGGTTGCCAGATTTCTCAGTTCTAGTAAATCCCTTGTGATTAAAAAATCCCAGTAGTACTCCTTGATTTCCTGTTGGATGACCTCTATCCTCCTTTTGGCCCTGGTCAGCCTCTTATTTGTCCTTACAATACCTACATAATTCCACATAAGTCTTCTTACCTCATCCCAGTTATGGGAGACAACAACGGATTCATCACTGTCTGTGGCCGAGCCTGTGTCCCACACAGGAACGGGCGGGTATTTATAATCACCGCTATCAGAGATCTTCTTGGCACTGTCTTCAAATGCGGATTTTGCAAACACAGGGGCCTCAAGAAGAGAATTGCTGGCTAACCTGTTTGCCCCATGCAGCCCTGTATAGGCCACCTCACCTATTGCATAGAGGTTAGCTATATTGGTCCGGCCATATTTATCTGTCAAAAGACCACCACACATATAATGAGCAGCCGGTACAACCGGAATTGGCTCCTTAGTGACGTCTATGTTTAACTCTAAACAGCTCTGGTAGATATTGGGAAAACGGTTTCTTATAAAATCCTTAGGCCGATGACTTATATCTAAATAAACGCATTCGTCGCCGCTCTTCTTTAATTCAGCGTCAATCGATCTTGCTACAATATCTCTTAGGGCCAGGTCCTTCAAAGGGTGGTAGCGTTCCATAAAATGGTTGCCTCTCTTATCGATTAATCGCCCCCCTTCACCCCTGACAGACTCACTAATCAAAAAGTTTTTTGCTATCGGATGGTATAGGCATGTGGGATGGAATTGTACAAATTCCATGTTTGCCACCTTTCCCCCGGCCCTATAACCAATAGCCACACCATCGCCAGTGGCAATATCAGGGTTGCTGGTATAAAGATACACCTTCCCTGCCCCACCGGTTGCAAGGACGGTTATCCTGGCCAAAAAGGTCTTTACCTCCCCTGTAGTTATATCTAAAACATAGGCCCCCCAGCATGTCTCCTCAGTTTCGTTGGTTAGGATACCCCTTTTTATAAATTTGGGGGTAGTAATCAGGTCTATGGCCATATGATTCTCATAGATCCTGATTTTTTTATTCTTCTCCACATTTTGGATAAGGCATCCTTCCACTTCCTTCCCGGTAAGATCTTCAGTGTGGACAATCCTCCTCGCGGAATGGCCCCCTTCCTGGGCCAGATCTAATGTGTCAGCCTGTGTTTTATTATGTGAGAAGTTAACCCCAAGGGAGATAAGCCCCCTAACCATATCAGGCCCATTAGTTACAACCATATGGACAACTTCCTCATTACAGAGGCCAGCACCAGATTCCATTGTATCCGCTATGTGAAGATCAAATGAATCACTTGGATCTAAAACTGAGGCAATACCCCCCTGGGCATAATTGGTTGAGGCATCCATCTTCTCTTTTTTTGTCACTATATTAACTGTCCCTCTTAGGTTTGCCTTGAGGGCAAAGCTTAGTCCGGCAATGCCACTTCC
>CP070660.1:1076876-1082696 GCA_020355145.1 Deltaproteobacteria bacterium | reverse complement strand
ACTCCCTCGCCCAGATGGCTTATCTCATAGTTCTGACAGAAAGAGCAGCGGAGATTGCAAAAACTGAAAAAGATGGTCCCTGAACCGAACCTGCCAACCAGGGGTGCCTCCTCTCCAAAATGGGCATGATAGCTTGCAACCTTTGCCCTTCTACCAGTTTTGCAAAACCCTTTATCGTCCTCTAAACGGTCAACTGCACACTGCCTGGGACAAAGACAACATTCCCTCAACAACTTAGTAGCTTCTTCCACCCTTTTTTGGAGTAGACCTTCTTTGTATAACTGAAGATAAGAGGGCTTCACCGCTTTAAAGTGAACTAAAGTGAGCTAAAGTTTAAAGTGCCTAGTCAGCAGAAAAATCCTAATTTCGAATATCGAAATTCGAAGCAAATTCGAATGACTAAAATTCGAATGTTCTAAGGCTAGAATCCTTCGCCCGAATCAAGGAAGGCTTTTGGCGGTTTCGAATTTTGAACATTTATATTTCGATATTATTTCGTATTTCGGGTTTAGGACTTCGAATTTCGAAGCAGCAGAGCCTGATTTAACAACAAAAATTGACATAAATTTTAGGATATTAGCTTATATGGACGGCTAATTTCATTCTATCCCTTAGGATATCCCAGATCACTTATTGGAATCCTCAGGCTTCTTCTTGTCTGCCATCCTCCTTTGTATCTCTTTTTCAAATGCCCTATCACTAGGCCGATAGAATATCCTTCCGCTAATTTTTTCGGGGAGATACTCTTGTCTTATCCGGCTATCGGGGTAATCATGAGGATAAATATAGCCTTTGCCATAGCCCATATCTCTCATCAGTTTTGTTGGGGCATTCCTTAGGTGCAGAGGTACAGGCTGAGGCCCTGATTCCTCAATCTCCTTTTTTACGGATTTCTCCGCTATATACAGGGAATTGCTCTTTGGTGCTGTAGCTAAATAAACCACTGCCTGGACAAGGGAGAGCTCCGCCTCTGGCGGACCTACCCTTTCCCAGGCCTGGTAGGCGGTTAAGGCTATCTCAAGGGCCTTAGGATTGGCCAGACCAATATCCTCAGATGCAAATCGAATTAGTCGTCTACCTATAAAAAGTGGGTCCTCACCTGCCTTCAGCATCCTATAGAGCCAGTAGATGGAGGCCTGGGGATCACCTCCCCTCATGCTTTTATGAAGAGCGGATATAAGGTTGTAGTGTTCCTCCCCATCTTTGTCATATATGAGGGGTTTTTTATTCAAGGCGGCTGCCACAGTAGCCATGTTCAATATCCTCTTATTGTCCTTATCCGGTTGAACAAAATAGTTGGCCGACTCCAAGTTATTAAGGGCTATCCGGGCATCTCCGTGGGAGATGTCTATGATATATTGCAAGGCATCTTCTTGGATCTCGATATTTACATCTCCGAGCCCCCTCTTTTTGTCCTTAAGGGCCCTTTTCAAGATTGTGGCCATATCCTTACCGTCTAATGGTTTTATGGTCATGACCCTTGTCCTTGAAAGCAGAGGCGGAATAACCTCAAATGATGGATTCTGAGTGGTAGCTCCAATGAGAGTAATCAGACCACTTTCCACATGGGGGAGAAATGCATCCTGTTGGGCCTTATTAAAGCGATGAATCTCATCGACAAAGAGGATGGTCGGTTTTAGATCATATTTATAGGTCTTTTTTGCTGAGGCGATTATTTCCCTTAACTCCCTGACACCAGAGAGCACTGCCGAGAATGATTCAAAAGGGGAATTAGTGTATTTTGCTATCAGTCTTGCAATGGTTGTTTTGCCGGAACCTGGTGGTCCCCAGAATATTATGGAAAATAGATTACCCGTCTCAAGCGACCTCCTTAATGGCCTTGATGGGCCAAGGATGTGGTCCTGGCCCAATATATCCTCAATCCTTTCTGGTCTCATCCTGGTAGCAAGAGGGGTAGTTTTAAGATCCATTACCTCATCCTCCATCCATCTCCATTGCTTGTATGCCCTCACCCCCTTCTAAAACATCACTTGTGAACAGTTACCATGGCATTTTCCACAAGATTTAATGTCTTCTCCATGTAAAGGGGTTTACTAATAAGGAAATCGACACCACTGTCTTTTAACCCCTCAGTATCCAGTCCTTTATCCCACCCTTTAATCAGTATAATGGGTGTCTTTTGACTGATTTTCTTGATCTTTTTTGCTATACGCAAACCATCTATACCAGGCAGTCGGATATCAATCATAACCAGGCCAAACTTTCCCTTCCCCTTTTCAAATTTTCTTATCCCGTCAAGGCCTACTGAACAGGTAACCACCTTATAACCTTTGGCTACCAGCATCCTGGCCAATATACCCCTAATTATATGTTCATAGACAATTACGAGGATAATGGCCTCTTTTTCCCTCCTTTTTACAACCTCTCTCATTAGTAAATCCAACCTTGGAGAAAGAATAGTGGACTAAAGTGCCTAAAGCCCGCCCTGGCGGTATGTGCTTTAATCAGCCCACTAAGTCTATAAGCCAGTACGTGCTTGAGTTAACCTACTTAACCTATAGGCCAGGACTGGGCCAGGGTTTAAAATGAACTAAAGTTTGATAGAGATAGAAGGATAAATAGCCAATAGCTCACTACCTTCTTCGCAGTCTGTCTCAAAAGGGATTTATTTTGGCTGAATAATCCTCAGAAAATTGCAAGGTTTTTCATCTAAAAAGACTTGAAGCTATGTTTTCTTTACCTTATGATAACTCGAAAAATACCCCGACTAACATCTGGCAGTTTTCTTTTTTTCTAGCTACTGATAGCTAACTAGCATTTTAAACTTATCTAATTTAATAGAGTTCGTCAAACATATATGTCAACAGAACCTAAAAATAAATCCATAGAAATGGACCAATCCTCCTTTGCTCACTTACACCTTCACACTGAATTCAGCTTGCTTGACGGGGCCATCAGGATAAATAAAATGCTAAAAAATGCCACTGGTCTTGGCATGGAGGCGGTGGCAATAACTGATCATGGGAACATGTTTGGGGCAGTGGAATTTTACTCACAGGCTATTAAGGCTGGGATCAAACCTATAATCGGCTGCGAGGTATACATAGCCCCTGGCAGCAGGAAAGATAGATCACCCTCACCTGATGGTCAGCCAAATGCATATCACCTGGTTCTTCTTGTCATGGATGAGACAGGTTACAGGAATCTGAGCAGGCTTGTCACATTGGGTAATCTGGAGGGTTTTTATTATCATCCCAGGATAGATATGGAGATCTTAAGGGAATATAATGCAGGATTAATTGCCCTATCGGCATGTCTCAAGGGCCATGTTCCCTATTTTCTAAAGATCGGAAGGGCAGAGGATGCCAAAAGGTGCGCACTTGAGCTGGCATCGATATTTGACAATGACCGGTTTTATTTAGAGGTAATGGCCAATAAAATGCCTGAACAGATTGTTGTTAACAGGTCTTTAAAGGAGTTGGCCCAGGAGCTGTCTATCCCCTTGGTTGCCACTAATGACTGTCATTATTTAAATAAGGAGGATGCTGAAGCCCATGATATACTATTGTGCATTCAAACAGGAAAGAGTTTTGATGATCCCAATAGGCTAAGATTTTCCACTGATGAGTTCTATTTTAAATCCAGGGCAGAAATGGCACTTGATTTGGATGAATTTCCGGCTGGCCTGGATAATACCCAAAAGATAGCCAAGAGGTGTCACTATGAGATGAAATTTGGCCAGTATAAATACCCTATTTTTCAGGTGCCTGGGAATATTAGCCTGGAGGAAAAATTAGAGAAAGAGGCCAGTGAAGGCCTGGAGAAGACACTGGTTCGAAAAGAGGCCCTTGAGGGGTCCTTATCCACTGAGTTAAAGAAACAATATGGGGATCGTTTGGCATATGAACTTAAAACGATTAGCGAGATGGGTTTTGCAGGTTATTTCTTGATCGTTGCAGATTTCATAGACTATGCAAGGAAGTCAGGTATTCCTGTTGGCCCTGGTAGAGGATCGGCTGCCGGCTCCCTTACAGCCTATGCGCTTAAAATTACCGATATTGATCCAATCAAACATGGCCTCCTGTTTGAGCGCTTTCTAAACCCGGGTCGGATAAGTATGCCTGATATTGATATAGATTTTTGTATCAAGAACAGGGACAGGGTCATTGATTATGTCAGTAAAAAATATGGAAGGGAAAACGTCTCCCAGATAATAACCTTTGGCACCATGAAGGCTCGGGCTGTTATAAGAGATGTAGGTCGCTCTCTCAATATGTCCTATGCAGAGGCTGATAGAATTGCCAAACTTATTCCAGAAGGCATTAATGTTACCTTGGATGAGGCAATAGAGGCAGAGCCACAGCTAAAGGCAATGGAAGAGGGAACGGATGATGAAAGAAGGCTTTTAAGGATTAGCAGATCCTTAGAGGGTTTAGCAAGACATGCCTCGACCCATGCCTCTGGTATAGTCATATCTGATAGACCTCTGGTTGAATATCTACCCTTGTTTAAAGGACCAAAGGGAGAGGTCATGACCCAGTATACTATGGATCAGGTAGCGCAGCTTGGGCTGATTAAATTTGATTTTTTAGGGCTTAAGACCTTGACTGTTATCCAGGATACATTGGACCTTATAAAGGAGACAACTGGCAACCTTGTTAATTTAGATGAAATAGGAATAGGAGATAGCGAAACATTTAGGCTAATCAGTGAGGGTAAGACTACAGGTATATTTCAGCTGGAAAGTCATGGCATGAAAGAGCTTCTTAGGAACCTCAAGCCAGGTGTTTTTGAGGATATCGTTGCATCAGTTGCACTTTATAGGCCGGGTCCCTTGGGTAGCAATATGATTGATGATTTTACCAAAAGGAAACATGGCGAGATTAAGATAACCTTTCCATTGCCTCAACTGGAAGAGATCCTGAGTGAGACATACGGGGTTATTGTTTATCAGGAGCAGGTTATGCGAATCGCCCAGATGATGGCCAACTATACCCTCGCTGAGGCGGACGTATTGCGGGAGGCTATTAGCAAAAAGAAGTCAGGTGAAATGGCAAGGCAAAAAGAGCGTTTCTTGGCAGGCGCAAATCAGAATAGATCAGATATTAATAAGGCGAGACATGTTTATGAGTTGATAGAAAAATTTGGGGGTTATGGTTTTAATAAATCCCATTCAGTGGCTTATGCCATGATAGCGTATTGGACTGCCTATCTCAAGGCCCACTATCCAGTGCAGTTCATGGCTGCCTTACTAACAGAGGATATGGGAAGCCAAGATAAGACCATCAAAAACATCGCGGAGTGCAAGGAAATGGGTATACCTATACTTCCTCCGGATATCAACGAGAGTCAGGTAAATTTCGCTGTTGTTGGGGAGGGTATCCGCTTTGGTCTGGCTGCAGTAAAGAATGTAGGTGTTAAGGCTGTAGAGGCGATTGTTCACGAGAGGGAAAGGAAAGGACATTTTGAGTCGCTTACGGATTTTTGCAGAAGGGTAGATAAATCAAAGGTTAACAAGAGGGTGTTGGAAGGCTTGATCCAGTGCGGTGCCTTTGATTTTACCGGTGTCTTTAGATCCAGACTTTTTGCCTCCCTGACTGATGTTATCGCCTTTGGCGGGATTAGTGAAGACCCAAATCAGCTGAATATGTTTGACCTTTTCGCATCTAAGGACAAAGGGACAGCAGTTGAGTTCAAAGATATTGATGAATGGGCGGATGATGAAAAGTTACGGAGGGAAAAGGAATCTCTCGGATTTTATATCACCGGTCATCCCTTAGATAGATTTGCAGATGTGATAAACAGGTTTGCCACTGCAACAACACAGGATCTTGTTACCGTTAAAGATAAATCGGTTGT
>CP070660.1:1074054-1076776 GCA_020355145.1 Deltaproteobacteria bacterium | reverse complement strand
GCGCCTATCAAATGAGAGGATCTCCCAATCATAAATTGCTGAGACCCTAACTTTACCCATCTCTTAATATTAGGGTTATCTTAAAGGTTTTTCAAGGCTTTTTGTAAACGCCCCACCAACGTCTAGGCAACGGAACTCACACCCCCAGTCAGCAAAACTCTTCACAATTCGAAGGCAGCCAAAGGCGCAATCAAAGAGGCAATGCCCCATATAAAGCTCAAACGACTGCACAATGAGAATTATTATCACGTTCCCCCAAAAAGTGAAACTATCACAGATTTAACCTACGATGCAGCGGTCATGGTTTTCACAATTGCGCTCACCTGCCATGCAGTCACAGAAATAAGGAGGTATCGTTGAGTAAAAAGAAAAAACGCGAGTTTGTTAATAGGCTAGCGGAGAATCCATATTGCACGGATGATTTTGCCAAAGGTTTACGGATAGCTCCAGTTAGGGAGGCACTAGGTAAAAGATATATCCAGTTAGCACAGTCTTATAAAGGTTATCTTTCCCTTGACTTGGATAGGGAAGACAGAGCTCTTGCCTATGAAGAAGCGGGCTTACCTGAGCCAACTGTCACAATCATAGACCCTTGCTAAGATGATAGGTATGTCAGAGACACAAATCAGTCAGAAATATAGATGTCTATTCAAAACCCTCTGAATTCCTTATCGGTTCTAATCCAACACCATACTCAAAGAGAATTTAACTATGGTGCCTGTATCAGGTGCTATTCCTGAGTGATGGGAGAAGTTGATACTCCAGAGCGTAGAGAAAAAGAGCTTGAAGTTATGGCTAATATATTAATCTTAAATAAAATCAAATAGAGTTCAGGTGTCAAATTGTGGCAAGAAACCCATAAACTTCTAAAGTAAATTACTCATGTTGCCGATTAGTGCACTTAAGCAAAACATAAGTGCGATGTATATTTAAGAATTCACAAGATTTGTTGATTTCAAATATGCTACGTGAGATCAAAACTGAAAGATCCTCAAAAACAAATACTACAAGGTTTCTGAATCCATATTCCCCCCAAGGGGATACCTCCGTGCACTATTTCTTACCGTCCGAAGATAGCTTTATCGATCCTGAGATAAGAGAATGCTATGAGATCCTAAAGGCCTATGCTCCAAGAACAGATTCAACCACCTCGGATCGAGTCAATGACGGCAGAATCATTATTGCCGTAGGAGGTGCAAAGGGTGGAATAGGCAAAAGCATATTTGCGGCCAACCTGGGAGTCTTCCTTGCCTCCAAGGGCAAGCGAACAGTACTGGTTGACCTGGACCTGGGAGGGGCAAACCTCCACCTATACCTTGGAGAAACGCTTCTTGAAAAAAACATCAATGATTTTCTATCCAGAAGGGCCCCGACACTAGAGAAAATAATGGTTCCCACGCTATATGGACCGCAGCTGATTGGCGGTGACAGCTCCCAACTAGGGGCTGCAAATATTGCCTTCGCAAAGAAACTGGGACTACTGGGATCTATCAAGAGAATTGATGCCGACTATGTCATCATCGATCTCGGTGGCGATACCTCTTACAACATCATAGATTTCTTCCTGGCGGCGGATCAAGGGATTGTGATGACAACCCGTGATCCCGCATCCTGTTTAGATGCATATAATTTCATCAAGGTAGCCTTGTACAGAAGATTAAACAGGCTTTTTGGTCCGGAATCGAGGTTCAGGGCCCGGAAAGACAAAGATCTCGAAAGGCTTATCTATGAGGCAACGATGTCACCAGATGGATTGAGGGTCAAAAGCATGGAAGAGTTAATGGAAAGGGTAAAAAAGCAGCAATCCCAGAGTCTGTCCCGGGTAAGCGAGGCAATATCAAGCTTTAGCCCTTACTTGATCGTTAACAGAGTCACTCATGATTCAAATGTAATTCGAGTTGTTGAGCGAATCCAGGAGGTTTCAAGGAAAATGCTCTCTGTAGAGGTTGGATACCTGGGAAGTCTTCCGTATCAATCGGAAATAGAATCTAGTGCCATGGATTTGGTTCCCATCGTTGCAAGATATCCAGAGGGAGAATTGGCGAGGAGAATGAGTGGTATAATGGAAAGGCTTTTGCATGGGTAAAGGTTAACCCCTCTTTTTCAACCCCTTTGGTTTAAGTGCTCGTTCTCTCAGAGTTTTTAATTTTTTCAATTTCTACTCTCAAGAACCCCTGGCTTTCTGCCAGTATAAATGATAGGAGAGTTGCAATCCTCTCCTTGAATAAACTCTTTTTCATCTTACTTGCCTCTGCCCCCTGAGTTAATACAGTGGACTCAGTGGTTTTCACTTTTTCCCTTTTTATAAGCACTTCCTACCCGCCAGTATCCTCTATAACCTCTGAAAGTTCCTAACAAAACTATCTCTTACAAGTAATATGGAAAGGTAAAGCGTGGTTGAGCACAAAACCAAAAAAGTATGATTAACCTTGACCTGTCAAAAACAAAAGGCAGGGTCACAGAAATGGCTCTGCCTTTCTTGTCAATATCTCTTTCAATGTGTTTTATGCACTCTATCTCACGCAGTTTTGAATGTTACTGCTTCTGTAAAAATTGAAAGCCAAAATTCTTAAGTATACTGCCCGTAGTCTATACTTCTTGTGCCTAAAAATTTCAATGGAATCGGGGTGAAGAATTATATACATCCTCACCCCGTCCTTTCTTTTATTAGCCGTAAAGATTCTCAATCCACTTCATAGCTTCCATATGTCACTAACTTTTC
>CP070660.1:1066061-1073954 GCA_020355145.1 Deltaproteobacteria bacterium | reverse complement strand
GGATTTGATCCGAGGCATAAGAGATAAGTATGGATGGGATATAAAGACCGACTCGGGTATAGGCCTTAAACCGATAAGTCGATCAAATAGCCGCCGTCTCCTCAGGGCTGCCTTCAACTATGCCATTGGTCATGATCGAAAGAGCGTTACAATTGTTCACAAGGGAAACATTCAGAAATTTACAGAGGGTGCATTCAGAAACTGGGGCTTTGAGTTGGCAAAAGAGGAATACCCTGATGAGCTAATCCCTTATGAGGAATGTAGGGGTGATCAGCCGGAGGGAAAAACAGTCCTCAAGGAATGTATGGCCGACATATTTTTTCAACAGGCACTTACCAGGCCTGATGAGTTTGATGTAATAGCTACCATGAACCTTAACGGTGATTATATCTCTGATGCATTAGCAGCCCAGGTAGGGGGAGTGGGATTAGCCCCGGGGGCAAATATTAATTTCGAGACAGGCTGTGCCATTTTCGAGGCCACCCATGGTACTGCCCCCATTTATGCCGGCCTGAATAAGGTAAATCCCACATCTTTGTTGTTAAGCGGGGCCCTTTTATTTGACTATATAGGATGGCACAAGGTAGCCCACCTTATCGAGGATGCCTTAAAGGCCACCTTCAATAAAAAAACCGTCACCTATGATCTGGCCAGGTTAATGGAGGGGGCAACTGAGGTCTCCTGCTCCGTCTTTGCCGAATTGGTCTGTGAAAATATGGAAGGACTATCCCCTTAGGTAGTAAAGCATCCAGACCCAAAGGACCTGGCTTAATCAGTTAGACAGTTAATAAGCCCTCCAGATGCCAAGATCTCTCTTTCCCTGCTTGAGATCTCAAGCCTGGCAAAGACTACCCTATCTGCGACTATAAGCTTTACTCTTTCCTTGCCTGACAGGATCAGATCCCTTATCCCTTTTATCTTAAGCCATCCGCCAACCTTAATAAGATCATAATCCTCGGCCTGCTCAAAGGTTAGGGGAATAATTCCAAAATTGATCAGGTTGGCCTTGTGGATCCTGGCAAAGCCTTTTACCAGCTTCAGCCTGACACCCAGATACCTTGGTGCAAGGGCGGCATGTTCCCTTGAGGAGCCCTGCCCATAATTGGTGCCAGCAACCAGGGCTACCTCCTTTTCCCTGAGGGCCTTGGCCACGAATTGAGGATCCACTCCCTCAAAGACATGTTTGCTGATTGCATGGATATTGCTCCTTAGAGGGAGTATGTGGTTACCTGCAGGCATGATATGATCCGTTGTGATATCATCGCCCAACTTGAGTATGATCCTCAGGTTGATATCTTCAGGAAGAGGTGTAAATGGGGGAAGGGGCTTTATATTTGGCCCCATAATAACTTGATGATCGGGCCCGTTAACCTTTGGAGGGATAATGAGCCTATCGTTTATAACAATATCGTACTCACTTCTTAATGATGGATACTCACCTAAGTCCCTCGGGTCTGTTATGCATCCCTTTACAGCCGATGCAATAGCTGTCTCCGGGCTAACCAGAAAGACCTGGTCATCGCCTGTGCCGCTTCGTCCAGGGAAGTTTCTGGGGAATGTCCTGAGGGAGATCTTATCGGTGGCAGGTGCCTGTCCCATGCCAATGCAGCCCAGACAGCCAGATTGATGCATCCTGACACCCCCTCTTATCAGATCAATTAGGCCCCCCCTTAAGGCCAAGTTCTCCGATATCTGGTTACTCCCAGGGCTAATCTCCAGACTGACATTCCCATGAATCCCGTTGTCCTTAAGGACGCCTGCAACCACCATAAGGTCCCTGAGATATGCATTGGAGCACGATCCTATCAAGACCTGGGATACTGGTTTGCCTGCGAGCTCTCTTACAGGATATACATTGTCAGGTGAGGATGGGGCGGCAGCCAATGGCTCTAATGCGGAGAGATTGACCTCTTCTATATGATCGTATTTGGCCCCTCCTTTAGCGGATATCTCTGTCCAGTCATCTCCCCTTCCCTGGGACTCAAGAAATGCCCTGGTATGACTATCAGATGGAAAAAGAGAGCTGGTTGCACCCAGCTCTGATCCCATGTTTGCCACCACAGCCCTTTGAGAGATGGTTAGTGCCTGCAGCCCAGGGCCAAAGTACTCTATGATGTACCCTATAGCCCCTTTCACTGTAAGCCTCCTCAACAGTTCCAGGGCAATATCCTTGGAAGATACCCAGGCAGGGAGTCTTCCCCTCAGTCTTACCCCCATGATCTTTGGATAGCGCAAGTAGAATGGACTGCCTGCCATGACAGCAGCAACATCAAGGCCTCCAGCACCTATTGCCAGCATAGCACATGCCCCCACAGTTGGGGTGTGGCTATCAGATCCCAAGAGGGCCTTGCCTGGAATACTGAATCGTTCAAGATGTATAATATGGGATATCCCATTTCCCGGTTTGGAGAAATACAGGCCGTATTTGGCTGCCGCAGACTGCAGAAACAGATGATCATCTGCATTCCTATTATCTGTTTGAATTAGACCATGATCCACATAGCTTACAGATAACCCCGTCTTCACTTCATCAATCCCCAGGGCGGCCAGCTCCAGATAGGTCAGGGTCCCTGTGGCATCCTGTGTAAGGGTCTGGTCTATCTTTAAGGCGATATCTTCACCCGGCTCGGGCCGACCCTCGACAATGTGTTCCCTTATTATCTGATCCGCTACTGTATCCATCTTTCCCTATTCAGTTAATCTTCAAGATTGAAAATACAATAATCCCCATCAACAAGCAATAAAAGAGTGAAGCCCTTTAGGATTTGACAAGGGTCAGCATACCATGGGTGAAGAAATGGGATAGCCCGCCTGCCTTTGCAAGGGAAATTCTAACAGGTGGAGATTTAAAAGTTTGAAAATCTCCCTTTAACATGTTAGGAGAGGTAGGAAAATTTTTTAATCCTTTAAGCCAGGGTAACCCCATACCCACCAATAAGCTTAAGAATCAATAGGTTAGGTTTGACTACGGCGTGGCCCTGTCCTTTAACGGGTTCCATTTCTCAACCGAGGATAGTGAAAGGAGGGATTTAATGGGGAAGGGAGGACTAAGATCTAAAAGAGGAGGAGTCAGTCCAGAATCCATGGATGAGCTGTGTATCAATACCATAAGGATACTTTCTGTAGATGCCGTGGAAAAGGCAAATTCAGGTCATCCAGGCCTGCCAATGGGAGCAGCAGCTGCAGCCTACGTGCTATGGGACAAGTTCTTGAGACATAACCCCTCTAATCCCCACTGGCCAGGCAGGGATAGATTTATCCTGTCCGCTGGGCACGGATCCATGCTTCTATACGCACTTCTTTACCTGACAGGCTACACTCTCCCCCTGATGGAGATAAAGAGATTCAGGCAATGGAAAAGCATGACCCCAGGTCATCCGGAATATGGACGGCCCCCTGGAGTGGAGATGACAACAGGTCTTCTTGGCCAGGGGTTTGCCACAGGCGTTGGCATGGCCATTGCCGCTGAATACCTCGCTAACTACTTTAACAGGCGTGGTTTCAACCTGTTTACCCATAATATATACGCGATAGTCAGTGATGGGGACCTCATGGAGGGATTATCCTATGAGGCCGCATCCCTGGCCGGACATCTGAACCTGGGGAGGATTGTCTATATATACCTTGACAATAAGATCTCCATTGAAGGTTCTACGGAAATGACCTTTACAGAGGACATTAGGTCAAGGTTTGAGGCCCAAAACTGGCATGTTCAAAAGGTAGATGGCTATCAGCTGGAAGAAATTGCCAATGCGATTGAGCAGGCCAAGGGGGAGAGAAACAAACCCTCGCTGATTATCGCAAGGACTCACATAGGATATGGAAGCCCCAATAAGCAGGATTCTGCTGATGCCCACGGTGCCCCGTTAGGAAAGGAAGAGGTAAGGTTAGTGAAAAAGAACTTCGGTTGGCCAGAGGATAAATCCTTCTATGTACCCAAGGAGGTCCTAGGGCGATTTCGCAGGGCAAGGGAAAAGGGCGAAAGGCTTGAGGCAGAATGGAACTCGTTTTTTGAAAGATATGCAAAGGGGTATCCTGAGATGGCCAAGTCCTGGGAACAGATGATGAAGGGCTCTTTGCCGGATGTGTGGAAGGATCCCTTGCCTGACTTTCTACCGGAAGATGGCCCAATGGGTACACGCTATGCCTCAGGAAAGGTATTGTCATCCATTGCACCCAAGATCTTCTCCCTGATAGGTGGGTCTGCCGATCTTGGAACCTCCATTATGACATATATCCCTTCATTAGGGGACTTCGATAAGGATAGGGGGGGCAGGAATATCCATTTTGGTGTTAGGGAACACGCTATGGGCGCGATATTTAACGGCCTGGCCTTGAATAAGCTGACCCCTTACGGAGGTACATTCCTTATCTTTTCCGATTATATGCGACCTGCCATACGTATGGCGGCTATGATGGGCCTACGGGTAATCTATGTGTTTAGCCATGACTCCATTGGGGTAGGGGAGGATGGCCCCACCCACCAACCAATAGAGCAGCTTGCAGACCTGAGGTCTATCCCGAATCTGACGGTTATCAGGCCTGCCGATGCAAATGAGACGGTCTATGCATGGAAGGTGGCCCTGGAAAACAGAACTGGGCCAACAGCCCTTATCCTGACCAGGCAACGCCTTCCTATAATTGATAGGAGGAGATATGCTGATGCAGGCGGGCTTAAGAGAGGTGGATATATCGTAGCAGACCCAGAAGAGGGGAGTCCTGAGTTAATAATCATAGGAACTGGCTCGGAGCTGTATCTGGCAATAGATGCCCATGAGGGATTAAAGACGGAGGGGATCAGGTCAAGGGTAGTGAGTCTGCCAAGCTGGGAGATCTTTAAAGGTCAGACTAAGAAATACAGAGATCATGTTCTTCCTCCTGATATCAAGGCAAGATTGGCAATCGAGGCAGGTTCACCCATGGGGTGGAGAGATTTTGTTGGCCTTGAAGGGGAGATAATATCCATGGAGTCCTTTGGCCATTCAGCACCACAAGATGTCCTCTTTGACAAGTTCGGCTTTAGCGTCAAAAATCTGGTAATGAAGACCAAGGGGTTGTTGGATAAATAGCAGATCAAAAAATAAAGGTAGCAAACTGGCAAGGTATGAGGACTGCGGCGGACCTGAAGAAGGTCTTGCACAAGATAGACGGCAGGGGATACAAGGCCTATAAGGACATAGAGGGCAAATACGACTGCGGGGACTACATCCTCCTCGTGGACCATGTACAGGGGGACCCATTTGCCTCCCCCAGCCATGTGCGGGTGCAGGTCCCAGGGAAGATGGCCGGATTCCCGAGTGAGACTTACAGCAACAAAAGCAGGGAGGTGGCCCTACGGGACTTCCTTACCCGGAGGTTCCTTGAGGCTACAAGGAGGTTTTCTAAGGGCAACCGGGGGACCGGGAAGAGCGGCATAATATCCATAGACCGGCCGGGGCAGGAGATCTTGGAACGCACCTCGGCCTTTGTGACAGAGGAATATGTAGAGGCCAGGTTCGTGATGGGGCTGCCGGCCTTCGGCAGGAGGATTGCAGGCGGACATGCCCAGGCCATGTTCTTCGAGGAGCTTCCCCGGATTCTACATGCCTCCCTTTTCTACAAGAACCTCCATGAGAAGACACTTCACGAACATATACGGACATCCGAAGACGCTGATTTCTTGAGGGATCAGCTGGATCGCCTAGGCCTTGTGGCATTCGTGGCCGATGGGGCAATACTGCCCCGGGCCAGCGGGATAGACCCAGCTCCCCTTAGAGGTGGTCGGGTTGTACCCTTTGAGCCCCCGGAATCCCTCCTGGTGGAGATGGAGTTGGCAAACCGAGGTGCTATCACCGGGATGGGGATACCCAAGGGTGTCACCCTTATTGTTGGTGGCGGATACCACGGCAAGTCCACGCTCCTCAGGGCCTTGGAACTGGGTATATATAACCATATAATGGGGGACGGGAGGGAGTTCGTTGTGACCAATCCATATACCGTGAAGATCAGGGCAGAGGACGGTCGATACATCGAGAAGGTGGATATCTCTCCCTTCATAACCAATCTTCCCTTTGGTCAAGGCACCCGGGCGTTCTCCACAGAGGATGCCAGCGGAAGCACCTCCCAGGCAGCCAATATCATAGAGGCCCTGGAAGTGGGCGCAAAAGTGCTGCTCATAGATGAGGATACCTCGGCTACTAACTTCATGATAAGGGATCAGAGGATGCAGGAGTTGGTGTCCAAGGATAAGGAACCCATCACCCCCTTCATAGATAAAATCCGCCAGCTTTACCAGGACCTTGGTGTCTCGACGATCTTGGCGATAGGGGGTTCAGGAGATTACTTCGATGTCGCCGATCTTGTTATCTGTATGGTGGAGTACAGACCCTACGACCTGACTATAGAGGCCCGTACTATCGCGGAGAGGCATAAGGCCGGGCGCACACCTGAAGGTGGAGAATCCTTCGGGCCCATTACAGAGCGGATCCCCTTAGCACGCAGTTTCGACCCCAGCAAGGGCCGAAGAGAGGTCAAGATCTCATCCAAGGGTCTACAGTCTATAGTCTTCGGTACTCACGCAATAGACCTTGGGGCCGTGGAGCAACTGGTCGATATAAGCCAGACAAATGCCATAGGCGATGCTATATACTATGCCACGAGGTATATGGACGGGACAAGGACACTGGGGGACATAGTTGATGCCGTGCTAAAGGGCACAAGAGAGAAGGGCCTGGATGTGCTCGGGCCCAGGCCAACGGGAGATTATGCGGAATTCAGGGGGCTGGAGTTTGCTGCTGCTATAAACCGGCTTAGGACGCTTTCAGCGCGAAAGAAGGATTAGTTGCCCACATACGTTAATGATTATTGAATTAGATAAGATAAGGGGTAATGAGCCATGAAACGTATCAGTTGGCAGATTATCTTGGGACTATCCTTGATTATATTATCTGTATTTTTCTATCTCATTCACTATGCAATCTTCAGGGACCCTCACCATATTTTCATCTATCTGATAGGGGATATTGGATTCGTGTTTATCGAGGTCTTGCTGGTTACCCTGATAATCCACCAGCTACTGAGCATGAGGGAAAAGCGGGCCCGGCTCGAGAAGTTGAATATGGTCATAGGGGCCTTCTTTAGTGAGGTGGGGACAAGACTCCTGACATATCTTTCCGACCTTGACCCTAAATTGGATAGGATTAGAAAGGAGCTTATCGTGACCACTGATTGGTCTTACCAAGAATTCTCCAGGGTTAGTAAACGCCTAAAGAATTATGATTATGGGGTTGAGATCCAGGAGGTCGAACTGGAATATCTACGCGGTTTCCTTATGGAAAAAAGGGATTTTCTGCTCCGATTATTGGAAAACCCAAATCTGCTGGAACACGAGTCCTTTACAGAACTTCTTCGTGCGGTCTTTCACCTGACCGAGGAATTGGAAGCCAGGGAAAATATAAGACAGCTACCAGATCCCGACCGTGAGCACCTCGCCGTTGATATAAAGAGGGCATATATCTTATTAGTCCATCAATGGGTCGATTATATGAAGTACCTAAAGGATAATTATCCCCATCTATTTTCCCTTGCCATGAGAACCAATCCCTTTGATCAGGAAGCCTCCCCAATAGTAAAATAGGCGTAATTCCTTCCGCCCCTCCTTAAATAACATATGACGTATTGCCCGTAATACCTCTTCAGCCCTCTGCGCTATGATTGCCCCGCATGCCCCGTGAAAAGATTGCCCCGCCTGCCCCGCATGCCCCGTGAAATGCCTTTGGGGTATTATTTAACTGGGTAGGTCAGGATGATCCTACCGGGGTGAAATGCTTGCCCCGTGGGATGCGAAGCATATTCCACTTGGGGCCTAGCGCTCCTTTCCCCCTGGACGAAGGCCAGCAGTGCTGACCGCGGAGC
>CP070660.1:1057922-1065961 GCA_020355145.1 Deltaproteobacteria bacterium | reverse complement strand
GTCCAGATTCAGAGTCATGAGACCTCTCCATCTTTGAGGTTGTACAATTTGTAAAGTCAATGGGACTGGGTTCGGTTCATTTGGTCTCTGGGCCAGGAAACTGAAATTTTATTAACATTGGTTTGAATCCTTTCGAAATTTCGTAAGATACAACATTGTAAAAGTCTTCGGAATGGTCAGCGGCGCAACTGATTCCCGCTCTGTCTATCCCCCTCTCTGGATAAAGTGAGCCCCAGAGCGATATATCCGATTTGGGATGAGGAGGACACCCAGATCGAATACCATGCCTTTGTAACATGGCACAAAAATGAATATCTTCGCCAAAAGTCCTGAGGAGAGGCTCTTCTATCCAAAAGTATTTAGTCCATTCCCTTCGGAAGAACCAACAGTGCCCTACAAGGTCCACAAATTCAAGCTCTTCATTTTCTCCCTCCCAGCCCATTCTCGGCCTTTCCACCTGGGCGCATTTGTTTTCCAAGGAAACATATCTCAGGCCGATAGTTCCCAAGAGACATTTTTCTTTGTCCACATATTCCAGGCAATTTTCAAACCATTTATCGCCAGGAATGGTATCATCGTCGAAAATACATACATATTCGGATTCAAGGCAGGCCGCTAAAGCAAATCGTGGCATAATGCCAAAATTGTAGTTGCATATGATTTGACGAACATGTTCGGAATTTTTGAATTCAAGAAAATGCTTCCTTTTCCAAATAGCAAAACGTTTTGAAGGTTGGTTATACCACAATATGACCTCACTGGGCTTTACGGTCTGCGATAGAACAGCGTTAACCTGTTCCTCTAAATATTGAGGTCGCATCCAGGCAGTTAAGATCACGGAGATTTTAGGATTCGAAGTCATCGCCTCATTGCTGTTAGGGCTTGGATTTGGGTGTAATTCTCTACTAAAACTCTTGTAATCCTTTCCGCTGCCTTCCCATCTCCATATGGGCAGATCCTCTTTGCCATACTCGTGTATTCATCTCGATCATGAAGCAATCTCTCTCCCTCCCTTATAATAGCATCTGCTTTAGGGCCGATTACCTTTGCTACACCTGCTTCAACCACTTCCGGTCTCTCAGTCTTGGTGCGTAATATCAGAACAGGCTTTCCAAGTGAGGGTGCCTCCTCCTGGATACCACCGGAATCTGTTATAATGAAATAAGACTCCTTCATTAAATGGGCCATCACATCGTATTCAACAGGATCTATCAGGTGGATGCCTTTTACGTTTTGAAGAATCCTAAAGACAGGCCCTCGTACATTTGGGTTCATGTGCACAGGATAAAGGATCGACATATCTTGGTTTCTTTCAGCCAAGGCCCTTAATCCCCTGCAGATCTCCTCAAGAGGCTGGCCAAAATTCTCCCTCCTGTGGGCAGTCACAAGGATTAATCTTTTTCCACTGGAAGGTAAATCACCAGATCTTAATATATCCGCCACTCTGTCGGGTTTTGGTCTGTTTAGGATCAGATATAATGCATCGATAATCGTATTCCCAGTAACAAAGATCCGATCTGTCGGAATATCTTCCCTTAATAGGGCCTGCCTAGCTCTCTCTGTAGGAGCGAAGTGGTAATTTGCCAGTACTGACATCAATCTCCGGTTCATCTCTTCCGGGAAGGGAAAGTAGCTGTCTCTAGTCCTGAGACCTGCCTCTACATGACCAACTGAGACCTTTTGATAAAAGGCTGCCAGGGAGGCCGTCATAACTGTAGAGGTGTCTCCCTGAACTAATAGTAGGTCAGGCCTTTCCTCTTCCAGTACACGACTTACCTCTATCATAACACGACTGGTAAGTGTGGGGAGATCTTGATCTGGTTCCATTAAGTGTAGGTCGATATCCGGCACGATGTCAAATATTCCCAAGACCTGATCAAGCATCTCCCTATGTTGTGCCGTTACACAAATTCTGGTTTCAAAAGAACCCGGGTGTTTCTTTAGTTCAATAAGGACAGGGGCCATCTTAATTGCCTCTGGTCTTGTGCCTATTATGGTTAGAACCTTGGGCATTCGTTTTATCCGCGATTCTCCAATTCCCGAAGCTTGACGTATCTGACAAACATGGCATAGGCAGATGTTACGGCAATAATAAATCCAGCAAGTCCGTCTAACAGACCCAGTTTAAGAAAGTAAACCTCTATAAATTTTAAAGGAGGTCTCAGGAGCAAAAGTAAAGGATTAAATCGCTTTCCTTCCTCGTACATATCTTCTGCCAATAAGTCAGTGAATTTATCCACTGTCCAGATTTGCCTGGAGATAATGCCTCTATAAGGATAATGGAGAAGGTCGCCTTTCAAAAGGCCTGTCCCTCCATTGACATCAACTCTCTCATGTACCCGCTTTCCTATCCAATAGCCTCGGTTCCGCCTGAAAAGCCTGAGTTGTCTGTCTGGATAAAAACCGCTGTGCTTAATCCATCTTCCCTGGTAAAAGGAAAGGCGTGGCATCCTATAACCATCCTTGGCGTCTTCTTTTTCAATCTCTTCTCTAATCTCATCTTGAAGACCCTGACTTATCTCCTCGTCAGCGTCAATACTCAATACCCAGTCGCCTTTAGCCCTTGAAAGGGCAAAGTTCTTTTGCTCAACGTATCCAGGCCATGCCCTCTGATATACTTTATCCGTAAATTCTCTGGCAATCTCCACTGTTCTATCCTGGCTCATCGAGTCAACAACTATTATCTCGTCTGCCCATTTTGAGCTCTCAAGGCACCTTCTAATGTTTGCTTCTTCATCAAAACATATAATACAGATTGATATTGTCATAATTTAACGTCTCGCAATTTCTACAACCCCACGTGATTCTTTGTGGCTGTCGATTTATGCCAGATATTGTCTTTCTTCATGTCCTTCACTTTGTTGGGGACAAATTCACCCATCATTCCAATATTCGGATTGGGGTGAAGCAACTAAGTTTAGTGCCTCAAGTCTTGTAGGTTGGTTAACGAGTATATGGGAGAGTGAACACGCAGTCAACTGTAATTAGATTTTGCCTTCTTTTCCCTTTATCCCAAGATAAGTATATGGTATAAACTCAAAATAGAGAATGGTTACGGAACACCCATAATGAAATACCTCCATCTTTTTCGAAATATATCCAACTGGTCCTTATATCTCGCCGTCAAATTTTCCCTAGCCAGTGTTGACCCTCCATTATTTAGAACACGAACTAACATTTTCATTGAGGCGCCTCGAAGGCTTTTGCATGAGTTCAAAGAAATCTTCATGGAGGAATGTTATATGAGAGGTTTAGGATTAGATATTCGGGATAGTCCAACAATTATTGATATCGGGGCAAATGCCGGTTTTTTTTCATTATTTGCCGCCTCGCGGTTCCCTGGAGCAAGGATATTTTCCTATGAACCTATTGAAAGCAATTTCAGACAATTGCAGAGGAATCGAGATCTAAACAGATCTTACTCTATCTCATGTTTTCCCAAGGCTGTGTTTGGCCACAATGGCAAAATATCCATAAGCCTTTCATCCAAGGATGCTTTTACAACATCCGCTACTATTCTTGGGAAACTCCACAAGGAAGATATAACTATTCAGGTGTTTTGTATAACATTGCCGGAGATATTTGAGGAAAATAATCTGGCCCAGCGTGACATGCTGAAAATGGACTGCGAAGATGCGGAGTACTCCATCTTGTACAATTGTCCGGCTGATTATCTGGAGAGGATTGCTCAGATGGCGATTGAGGTCCATCAAGGATCGGGTTCTGAGCAGAATATTGAGGCCCTGGAAGATTACTTGAGTGAGAGTGGGTTTCAAATTCGTAAACATGCACATATGTTATGAGCGTGGCGTTGCTAATGCGGGAGATTGGCAATAAAATAGAAAAATTGAGCTATATGAGAGAGGGTAGTTTATCAATCTGATTAAAGAATAGGGGAAAGTGGATATGAAAGATATTGACCCCGAATCTTTGGATAGGGCAATTGATAATTTTGGGAAGACAAGGATCCTCGTTATCGGCGATATCATGTTGGATCAATTTATATGGGGGAAGGTATCCAGGATTTCACCTGAAGCGCCTGTTCCTGTGGTTGAGGTTGACCATGACACTACAATGTTAGGCGGTGCAGCAAATGTCGTTAATAACATAGTCTCCTTAGGAGGTAAGGTCCTGTTGTGTGGGGTCGTTGGAGATGATTATATAGGGAGGCAGATATTTTCACTGTTAAATAAGCTAGGGGTTAATACAGATGGCATCATTGTAGATGATAATAGGCCCACAACTATCAAGACAAGGATTATAGCCCATGCCCAGCAGGTTGTCAGGTTCGATAGAGAGACCAGGGATCCCTTAAGACCAGAGACGAGCAATACCATCCTAAATTTTATCCATAATCAGAAGGATGACCTGGGTGCGATTATTGTCTCTGATTATGGAAAAGGTGTGGTGACCAGAGGTCTTATGGAGGGCGTAAAGGACTTGATGTTAGCCAGAGGCAGGCCTTTGGCTGTTGATCCCAATATCAAGAACTTTCCGCTTTATGAAGGTGTAACCATCATCAGCCCCAACAATAATGAGGCTCAAGAGGCCGCTGGCATGGATATATTAGATGAGGAAAGCCTCAGGAGGGTTGGTGAAGGGTTGGTGCAATCCTACAGATGCCGTGCCCTTTTGATTACCAGGGGAGAGGAGGGCATGACCCTATTTGAAGAGGACGGCAGGATAACAGATATAAAGGCCATGGCCAGAAGGGTATATGATGTGACTGGGGCAGGAGATACAGTCACTGCTACCCTCATACTCGGCGTAGCTGCAGGGCTTGATATAAAGTCCGCCGCCTATCTATCTAATCTGGCGGCAGGTATAGTGGTTGGGGAGGTAGGAACATCCACTGTAAAGATTGATGATCTCAAGGCGTTAGTTACCTCTTATCTCCAGGAGTAAGCAGTAGGAAGTAGGCAGTAAGGAGAAAAGAGTAACGAGAAACAAGCAACGAGCAACGAACAGTGAGCACACCGGAAGAGGCGAGAAGGGTAAAGTTGATAAGCAGTCTGTTTTCCCCGGAACAGGACTTGATAGAAAAGGCTATTAAACAGATGGAGGGATATTTTGGTCCCGCTGACTGGGTAAGTGAAAAGCTCCTTTTTAACAGGACTAAATACTATGCCAAGGAGATGGGGTGGCCTCTATACAGGCGATTCATATCCTTTTCAAGACTTATCTCTCCAGACTCCATTGTGGATATAAAGTTGGCGACCAACAGGATTGAGAATGAGTATCTTCTTGAAAGGCGAAGGAGGATTAACATCGATCCAGGCTATATAGCTTTGGAGAGGTTGGTTCTCGCTACTGGCAAAAATTATGTCCATAGGATATACTTAAAAAAGGGATTATATGCAGACCTTACCCTTGTCTTTCATGCTGGGACCTTTAAGCCTCTGGCATGGACCTATCCTGATTATTCAGATGAGAAGGTTATCGGTTATTTTAATATGTTGAGGAATGGTTATTTGCACCATCTAAGAGAAGAGGAAAAGGAGGGGCCTGGAGATAATTATGCTTAAAAGTATGACTGCATATGGCAGGGCCGAGTCCTCACAAGGGACCATGGAATTTATTGCTGAACTAAGGTCTGGAAATAGTCGGTACCGGGAGATTATCCCGAGGATCCCTCAGAGTCTTCAACAATTTGAAGACAGGATCAGGTCTATAATCTCCTCCAGATTAAAAAGGGGCAGGATTGAGATATCCATCCAGATAAAAGACAATGACGATAAAGGTTTAAGCCTGGAATTAAACAGGCCACTAATAAAGGCCTATATCAATATCTTCAACGAGCTAAATAAGGAACTTGGATGCAAGCAGCCTATTGATCTATCCTTTTTCTCCCAGCTAAAAGATGCCATTATTATCAAGCAGGATAGTGTTGACCTAGAAGAAATATGGCCGGATTTAAAGGACGTCATAGATAGCGCCGCGCTCGCATTGGACACTATGAGAATAAATGAAGGTAAGGCCCTGGAGAGGGATTTTTTAGAGCGATTGAACAATATTGCAAGATATATTGATGAGATAAGAGATAGGGCTAATGTAATAGTTGAAGATTACCTTGATAAACTAACACGAAGGATTCAAAAATTGATAGAAGATGTTGAGATCAATGAGGATCGCCTGGTGCAGGAAGTAGCTTTTATGGCGGAGAGGTCTGATATCACCGAGGAGCTGATCCGGATAGAAAGCCACCTAGAGCAGTTTAGAAATTACATGAATCAGGATGATGTGATTGGAAGGAGACTGGATTTTTTGTTGCAGGAGATAAATAGGGAGGTTAATACAATTGGATCTAAGGCTGGAGATTCCCTAATTTCACAACGTGCAGTAGAGATCAAGGCTGAATTGGAAAAGTTGAGAGAACAGATTCAAAATGTGGAATAGGCTAATGTATCGGAATTTCTCACATTGAAATTATAGCTCTTTTGGTTGAAACCGACTTATGCCAGCCACATGGAATGATGGAGTATTGGAGTAATGGATAGGAAGAACGCCAAGAAATTATTTTTTTATTCCTCTCCTTCACTTTGTTCAGGACAAGTTCACCCATCCCTTCAATACTCCAATTGAGGCGAAGCGCCTAAGTTATGTAATTTATTAAATACAGGAGAGAAGTGCTATGGATCCAAGTTTACTTAGTATTGGCTTTGGGAATTTTCTTGTATCCAACCGTGTTATAGCTATCATCTCGCCATCTTCGGCACCAGCCAGAAGACTTCGCGAAGAGGCAAGGGACGATAAAAGGCTAATTGATGCAACGCAAGGTAGAAGAACAAGATCAGTGATTATAACAGATAGTAATCATGTGATCCTGTCTGCCATTCAATCTGAGACAATAGCCCAAAGATTCTCCCCAAATGGGTCAATAAGGGGGGAAGATCTAATATAAAGAAGAAGATATGGAGATATGTCCTAAAAAAGGACAGATTTTTGTTATCACTGCCCCATCAGGTACTGGAAAAACAACGATAATAGATATTGTTAGAAAAAATATAGGGGGGGTTGGCTACTGCATTTCTCATACCACTAGAAGGCCGAGAAAAGGGGAGGTTAACGGACTACACTATTACTTTGTTGACCGGGCAGAGTTTGAAAGGATGATTGAGGCCCATGAATTCGTTGAATGGGCCCTAGTCTATGATCAACTATATGGCACATCTATTTCAAGTATAAACAGGGAGCTATTCTCAGCTAAAGACCTCTTGATGGACCTCGATATACAAGGGGCTAAAGAGATAAAGAGACGATTTCCCGAGTGTCGATCAATATTCATCCTTCCTCCATCAATGGAGATTCTCAAGGAGAGGCTGAAGAAGAGATCAACTGATAAAGGGGTAGATATAGACCTGAGGATGAAAGAGGCTGTGGAGGAAATCCAAGGATGTCGAGATTACGATTTTATTGTCCTAAATGATGATCTAAACCAAGCGGCAAGGGAAATAGAGGCAATTATTATTGCACAAAGGTCCTATAGAGAGAGACGTCTTCCCTTAGTTCAAAGACTGTTTCATCTATAAGGGATATCTGTAACTGTTGAGGTAGGGGATTTGCCCCAGGTTATATCCGGCATAAACGCAGTTAAGGAAAACCTTAGGGAAGGTAAAGGAATAGCTGAACTTTTAGTTTCCAGGGGGAGGAAGATTGAGCGGCTGAGGGAAATCTTGGATATGGCAAGGGAGAAGGGGATACCAATAAGATTCAAGGAAAGGCCATATCTGAATAAGATATCCTCTGACCTTTGCCACCAAGGTGTAATAGCTATTTTAAGTAATTACAGTTACTTTCCTTTAGAGGACCTTATAAAGGGTGCCCTTGCAGTTAAAGATAAGGGGCTTCTCCTTGTTGCGGATCACATTACCGACACCGGGAATCTTGGGTCTCTGATCAGAACCGCTGAATTTTTTGGGGCCCAAGGCCTTATCTTGCCAAGGGACCGATCTGCATCCATAACAGGTACTGTTCACAAAAGATCAGCAGGTGGCTCAGCCTATCTCCCCGTTGTCAGGGTGGTTAATCTAGCAAGAACC
>CP070660.1:1051409-1057822 GCA_020355145.1 Deltaproteobacteria bacterium | reverse complement strand
GGCCTGCAAGCCAGATCTGGGCCAGGGGGCAATGGAGTGATGGAACAGTACGAAACAAAGCAGTACTCATGTTCTCCAATCTTGCAACCCTCCAACTCTCCAGCACTCCAATCCTCCGCTTCCCCAGTCCTCTATTACTCCAACACTCCATCCCGCCACATGGGGATTAGTATAACCTTTCTGCTAATTTTTTTCTACCTGGCCAATTTCGTCCATGCCTCCCCCCTAAAAGGGCCTTGGGACCAGAATAGGCCTGAGGAAATATCCCAGAAACAGATGGATCATAGGTTCAACCCTTTGCTTTCCCTGGTTGAAGCTTACAGGACCTATATCTCGTCAATCGGTGGTAATAGATGCCCCATGTATCCCACCTGCTCGAAATACAGTGTGCTGGCCTTTAAAGAACATGGCCTTTTTATTGGTTGGATGATGACCATTGACCGTCTGTTCCGGTGTGGAAGGGACGAGTTAAGATTGTCCCCCCAGATCAGAGTGAATGGGGAACTTGCATGCTATGATCCATTAGAAAATAACGATTTCTGGTGGCATAATGGACGTTAAGTCCTGTGGCTGCCTATCCCTTTTTTTCTTCCTCTTCTCTATCCACTCGTATGCCACTGCAGAGATTGTGCTCAATCCAGAGCGCCAATACCAGTTTGCAGAACAGTATTTTCAAAGGGCTGAATATTATAGGGCTATCGGGGAATACGAGCGGTTCATCTATTTTTTCCCCCTATCCGATAAGGTAGAGCTTGCTAGATACATGATCGGCCTTTCTTATCTCAGGGGTGAGCGGTACAAAGAGGCCATTCAGGCATTTAATGCCCTTATAGAGGAGTACCGGAACACAGGGTATGCCCTCAAATCATATCTTGGAATAAGCAAGGCATATGTTGAGCTCAAGCGCTATGATGTGGCCCTATCAATTCTAAATAACTTGATAACAATTGCCCCAGACCAAGAAATCAGGGATAAGGCCTATTACAAAAAAGGCTGGGTGTATCTGGAAATGGGTTTGTGGGAAAAGGCCCGTGAGAGCTTTGAAGAGATCTCTCCTCAAAATAGGGAAAGATACAATATCAAGCAAATATTGACTGAGCTCAAAGAGAAGAGGCCTCTAACGAGGAAAAATCCAACTGTAGCTGGATTGCTTGCCATCATCCCTGGGGCAGGGCATCTATATTCTGAAAGAAAAAGGGATGCCCTTATATCATTTTTGTTGAATGGTGCAATGATCTACGCTGCCTATGAGGCCTTTGATCACGATCTGGATGCCCTCGGGGGGATTATTACCCTCTTTGAGCTCGGCTTTTACTCAGGAAACATCTACGGCGCGGTAAGCAGCGCCCATAAATATAACCGGGATGAGAAGAATAGGTTCTTAAACTATTTGAAAGAACACTCAAAGATAAATATTTCCCTGGTCAGCCCCAAAAAGAACAAATCTATTCTGCTCGCGTGTCAATTCTCATTTTAGAGCAATCAGGACCTTCTTACCCATTCCTGGAAAATCAAGGATAATAAGTACCTATGAGGTATTATAAAAAGATATCTATTGAAATTCATTAAAATCTGTAATTGCGCAAATTAATGCCTATCAATAACTCGACCGCCAATGATCTCAACGGCGACGCCACATATGACGGCAAGAAATTCAACATTGAGTACGATGGTTCGGAGTTGCACATTCCGTGGGAGTTTGATGCTACTGTAGATGAATGGCTGCCCGTCATCAGTCTCAAGGACGGTACTACCCTCGACACCGATTATGTGGTAAAGGCAACTGAAGAGGCCCTGTTTATGCAGGAAGCTTCAGATCCAAGTCTTGCCATCTCCCTTACAATTGACACGACAATTGCACCGCCGACATTGGCATACGATGCGTCAAAAACTACTCTGGTAGGGGCTCTTCCGACTGATGCGGAATTAAAGGTGATCAAAGGCGAATTGCTATAAAAGAGTCATATGATCAACGTATGAATTAAACAAAAGATAAAGCGGGACCAAAAGTCCCGCTTTATCTTTGCATATCTCAGGTATCAATGAGCCCAGTTCAAGAAAGTTATTTGAGATCCATCCATCCTACCAAGTTGCGATCTAGTGACAATAAACGAAGCTTACGGTTCGTCAGGGCGTCCCTCAAGCCAGGGAAAAACTCCCATTCATGAATCTTGCAAGACCCTCGATTATGAATAAAAAAATGTTATTATATTATATTGTCATCTTTATCTTTGGGATAGGTCTTGTATTATTCAATGTATCAGAGTCTTTTGCGTTCGAGTTTTATGAAGAAGATCTTGATTTCAAAATACGTGGCAGTGTCATAATAAGTGGAATTATAGGGTATCGTATGGACAACCTGGATTGGAACATAGCCGGCGATCAATATGGGAACAATCCGAATATATTATCTGAATTAGAATTTAACGATCTTGAGATCTATCAGGCAGGCTTGGAGTTAAAGCTAACTCTTAATCGAATATATTTTCGCGCATCAATATATTTCGGTGAAATCACTCATGGCGAAGGTACTGATTCTGATTATGATCAAGATAACAGGAATGGACTTTATTCCAGATCCCAATTTGAAATAAATAACGATGATGTTCAAGATATGGGTGTCGGTTTGGGTTATCAGTTTGACCTTCTTAACAAGAAATTAAGACTTGTACCATTGATAGGTATATCCTACCATGAGCAGAATCTTTGCATCACAAACGGGGTTCAGACTGTAGGTTCTGCTGATCTTGAAGGATTGAACAGCGCCTATCAAACAGAATGGACAAGCTGGTGGCTCGGCATGGATATTAGTTTCGAAGTTATGACTAACTTATTCCTTTCCTCATCCTTAGAATACCACCTTGTTGATTATCAGGCTAGAGCCAACTGGAATTTAAGGGAGGACTTTGCTCATCCGGTGAGCTTTAGCCATAACGCTGACGGAAAAGGGACGGCCATGAAAATTGGAATCAGCCATTTTTTTGCGGAACACTGGGCCATAGGCTTACTATATGGCCGGCAAAAATGGTCGGCAAGCGGAGGTTATGACTATCTTTTCCTGGCAACAGGTGAAACAATTACCTCAAAGCTGAATGAAGTGGATTGGGATAGCCGGTCAATCAACCTTTTACTAAGCTATAATTCCTAATCCCAGTTTTTTAGATATCATGTATCCCCCCTCAAGGACAGAAATCGGATAGGCAAGAAGGAATATAACCAAAAGGATCGATAATCTCTTATGCATAGATCAGAAATCTACATCAAACTTAGAATTTTGAAGGCCCTCACCCACCACATATTCTGGCTGCTTTGCTACCTTTGAGTAGCATGCATCTTGAAATAAAACAAAGGGCGGGGCTTGGTTTTTCTTCTCTCCAGCGTAAAAGTCTTCACTGAGGATATCTCTGGTATTACTGATACCTTTGAACGTCCAGTATTTATAGATATGGTTAATGACATCCTTTCCAACGGAGTAGATCTTATTGTTGTTGAAGACCTCTCCCGGCTTGCCATAGATCACCATATACAGGATCATTTTATAAGTTACCTGGGTAGTAAGCAGATTGATCTCATTACTGTTGACACGGGTACCAATGTTATCCAGGCAGCAAAAGACGATGATATGCTTGGTGCCCTTATTCAGATTCAGGCAACCTTTAATGAATTGGAAAAGAAGAGACTTGTCCGCAGGCTTCAGAGAGGCCGTCAAATTACAGGCAAGAAGGGCGGTAGGCCATCCTACTATCCCACAGAACTCAAAAAGCGCATCCGCATCTTACGATCTAAAGGTAACTCCTATGGAGCCATTGCTGATCGCTTCAATTTAGAAGACATAAAAACCAGCACCAAGCGACCATGGACAACCCAGCTAGTACGGGTGGTAGGGATGGCGGAGGCAGAACAGACCACTTACAAACGGATTCCAAGATCAAGGACAAGAAAGGAGGGGGGAAGAATTGATAAACTATCAAGCCTTACATAGAAGGGAGCTTATAAACGTAGCAAAGGCAAGGTATGGGGATGCTTTAGGGGTTTATGAAATGATGGATGATGAGATCAGGAAAGAGTTGCGAGAATACGACAGGATTGCAAAAATTTTAGAAGCAAAGGGAGGAGGTGAGAAATAAGTAGCGATAAGACACGCAATTCTTACACCATCTGGGGTTACGAAGATAATGACATTAACTGCCAGGAGGGCGATTATTGAGTTCTGCAAGGAGTGCATGGGTTGGAACACAGCGGAAGTTCGCAGGTGTACTGCCCCATGGTGCCCTTTATATCCTTTTAGAACTCATGACAACCGCTAAGAATACATGCTGATATTGGCTATAGAGGGGGTATTTTGGGTCAAATTTCAAAGACCTCAGGCAGGGTAAGGACATAATTAACCATCAAAATAAAGGAGGTAGCACATGATAGAAAAGGAGGTAGTAAAACAATACGAAATAGTAAGGGCTTCAGGATGGAATATGTTCGATTACTATTCCGTCCTGGGGGCAGCTCAAGATATGGGCTTGGTTCATCTCAGCGACTATATGCTTAAGCATGGAAAGAGGGGCTATGATGAGCTACTTCAGAGTTATGAAGAGAAGAGTGTATTTAGGCTAATAGATGGGAAAGCAATCTTAGCTGATAGGGTTCCGGAAGGGGCCGTAAAGGTACATCTTTACGATTATCACAATGTACTCAGACCCCGGGGTTCTATGGAAAAGGAATCCTTGAGCCTATCTCTCTATGAGAGTCTGGTGTCGGCTTTTGAGCACTGGACGGACCCCGATTATGGCGACAACCCCAAGAAGGAGGAGCTGGTAGAGGGATTAAAGGACAATTTGCGTGAAGAAGTCGAGACGGCTTGGAGACAATTTCTTATGACCATAAGGGGGTAAGGGAGATGGCAATAGAAAAAGAGGTGGTTGAACATAGAAAATGCCCCGACCACAAGGCCGGGGCAGAGGGAAACCATGAAAACGAACATTCGTTTTCTTCTTCTATATAAGTAACTAAATTAACAATGTCAAGAAAAAGTTAAGGAGAGCAAGATGAAAGCCATTTGTTAGTACAGGGTTTCCTCAGAGGAGCAAAAGAAGAATAAATCCATAGCAAGCCAGAGAACTAGACTCCATTCCTTTGCAAAGGACAAAGACATTGAAATTGTAAAGGAGTTTGACAATGACGGCTTCGAAAGAGGCACCATCCACAAGAGGCCTGGCTTTATAGAGATGCTACAATTTCTTGAGGGGAATGAGGTTGATTTCCTGTTGGTTACATTTATTCACCGTATTGGCAGGTTTAAGAAGCTGTCTGATCGTAAATCGGGTGGTAGAGTTATTTATAGAAAGAGAGGTTGGTGTTTATGCAGCCGATCTATTCAATGGCGATAGTATCCTCTACAAGCATGATGTTGAGGAGGATGTTGAACAGCTTCGTTTAAAACTCTGGCAGTCCCGGAAGGAAAACAAGCAGCGAGGTAGGATGATCGCTCTGGGGCATAGGCAGACTAGGATTGAAGGGGGTTTTTCAGGAGGTAGAACACCTTATGGAATCCATTACATTAAGAAAGAAAAGAGGTTCGAGATAGTATCCCACGGGGTTGAAACCCTGGAGACCATTATCACAAAACTAAGGGATGGTTGGAATACAAGTAAGATCCTTATCTTTCTTACTTACAAAATAGCTATATAGTTGACACGGATACTGTAATTATAACTAGGAAGCTTGAGGCTGTTAGGGGTGATCTTGAAGGCCTCGAATTTGAAAGGAAAAATTTGCTCCGACAGCATCAAAAGGGTTATATTGATGATAAGGAATTGGATGAAAAGATGGAGGAGGTTCTGGTTAAGAAGTCTCAGTTAGAGGAGGAAAAAACGAGATGTGAAAGGGTATTAAATGATAGAGAAGATGTGAGGGAGGCAGTTGAGAAGGCTGTTATATATGTTCAGGATCAGGTTGATTTAATCGAAGTACTTGAACGCTACGATGGTAGTCCAAAGACAGCCGAACAAGTAAAGGAGCGGTTGGAAATAGTTGATGAGGTTTATCTTAGTGAAAGCAAGGTTAAAGAGTTGGTGAATCGTTTAAAACGCTCTGCCCTCCAACGGTTTGTTAACCCTAAGCTGGGTATCCGGGTTGTTGATAGATATAAATTTACTATCAATGGAGTAGCTGGAGAAGCTATAATAGATACAAATAAATCCTTAAAAAGAACTTATGGGCTTAGCCCCAAGTAGAGTATTGGCCCGCCCTGGCGCGACTTGCCTGGAATAAGCTGTCATTGATGTAATATCTTGGAAGCATCGCCCGCTGAAGTCGAGCCATGCAAGTCAGGTCTGGGCCAGGGAGCGATGGAGTGTTGGGGCTGCCCACTACTCCAGTACTCCAAAACTCCATTCTTCCAGAGGTGGATAGAAATCCAG
>CP070660.1:1039678-1051309 GCA_020355145.1 Deltaproteobacteria bacterium | reverse complement strand
CTTAATTACCGCCGGACCGGTGATGAACATATAACTGCTCTTCTTTGTCATAAATACCCAATCCGTCATAGCTGGAGAATATACTGCGCCACCAGCCGTGGGGCCCATAATGGCTGAGATTTGGGGAATGACCCCAGAGGCACAAGAGTTGCGGTAGAATAAGTCACCATAGCCAGAAAGGGAATCCACCCCTTCCTGAATCCTGGCCCCGCCTGAGTCATTGAGACCAACAATAGGGGCCCCAGTTTTGAGGGCCAGATCCATAACCTTACATATCTTTTTGGCATGCATCTCTCCCAATGTACCGGCCACAGAGGTGAAGTCCTGAGAGAATGCATATACCAGCCTCCCATTTACTGTACCGTGGCCAGTGACTACACCTTCTCCAGGGATAGTTGTCTTAGGCATATCAAAGTCAGTACATCGATGTCTGACAAACATATCGAGTTCCCGAAAGCTCTCAGGATCAAAGAGGAGATCCAGTCTTTCCCTTGCAGTTAGCTTGCCTCTATCATGCTGCTTCTGGATCTGTTCAGCCCCTCCCATAGCAAGCTCTTTTTCCTCCCTTTCCTTTAACCCTTTGACTTTATCAGCGGTAGTAACCATCAAGTCCTCCTTTCCATAAAGTAGTAAACTAGCACACCCCCTTTGCCTCCATGGAATGATGAGCATTAGTGCAGAGACCCATCAACACATGGGGGATCTGTATAATATCGGCTTTGGATTTTAGAGAGAAGAGCCTTGTATGTCAAGTGGGAAGCCTAGCAAGATATAGTGGTTAGATGTGATCCGGTTATAATCACTTTATCATCCTTGCTACCTCTGAAAATCCTTTAGGATCGCTGACAGCCATTTCGGCCAGGATCTTTCTGTCCAATTCAATGCCTGCCTCTTTAAGTCCCCTGATTAATCTGCTGTAAGAGAGCCCATTTTCTCTAGCAGCTGCATTAATCCTGACTATCCAGAGCCTCCTAAAGTCACCTTTTCTCTTTTTCCTGTCCCGGTAGGCAGATTGTCTGGCCCTCATTATAGCTACATTAGCTGTCTTCAAGAGCCTACTTCTACCGGCCCTGTATCCTTTAGCCTGCTTAAGGATCTCTTTTCTTCTCCTTCTGGATTGAGGTGCGTTTGTTACTCTCGCCATATGTAATACCCCTTTCTAAAACCTGCCTTCCTTTCCAAGGGCGAGGAAGTGGGATACATCTATATCTTTTGGGCAGACAAAGGAACAGGCCTTGGATGTATGACACCTGTAAACACCATCTTCCCTGTATAGGATATCCGTCCTTTCTTTTTTTGCCCTCTCCCTCGGATCCATAAGGCGAACCATATTGGCCAATGTGACATTTGGGCCAAGGAAGTGGTGATAGCCGCTGATACAGGCAGTTGCACAGCAGAAACAGTTAATACACCGGGTAGCTTCAGAGTAAATCTCAAGGGTTTTTGGGGAAATCCGATACTCATCCCCTTCTGGTTGATAAGGGACCGGCTTGATAAGATAAGGTTTGGTCTTATGAACCCTATCATAGGCCTTCTCCAGATCCACAACAAGATCCCTCAAAACCGGGGCTATAGTCAAGGGTCTTAATTTGAATCTATGGGTATTGAATTGCCCTACCGCATCCTTTACCAAGAGTTCACATGAGAGAAGTGGCTTGCCGTTCAAGATTATCCCGCAACTGCCACACTGGGCATGTTCACACGAAGAGGACCAGGCCAGGGTTGGATCCTGCTCGTCATTAATCCTACGCAGGACATCTACAAACCTCAGGATACCACTGGCCTCTACCTGGTATGTCTGTATCCATGACAGTCTGGTATCAGGATCATATCTGTTTATATCCAATGTGATAGAGTAGGATTTGGGCATCTATCCCCCTTGATAAGGGATCAATATTCCCTTTTTATATAATCAAACAGTTCGTAATGCCCGCCTTTGGCCTCAAACATACTCATATCTACAGGTCTTTTCTCTAAGGTGACCTCACCAAATTTAGGCATATAAGCAAAGGTATGATAATTAAACTCATCTCTCCTTTCAGGATAATCCTCTCTAAAATGGGCCCCTCTTGACTCCTTCCTAGATAGTGCCCCTTGGGCAATGACCATAGAAACAGTTATCAGATTATTAAGTTCCCAGACCTGCCAGAGATCCTGATTCGCTCTTAGGGACGTTGTCCCTTGGGGTATATGTGTTGCCCTTTCCTTCAATTCTCTTAACTCCTCGATAGCCTCCAATAAGGAGTTTTCTGTCCTGAATATACCCACCTTTTCCATCATTAGATCCCGTAACTTATCCCTAATCTGGGCGTATTTCTCCCTTCCCTGGGCATGAAGATATGTGGAGAATTGGTGGAAGACCATATGGTGGTCGTCGGGAGAGGGTTCTTCTGGGTCTGTGGCATCTTTGAGATATTCAATGACCCTCTCCCCGGTAATCCTACCCATGGTTATCAATTCCAATAGGGAATTTGTCCCAAGCCTGTTGAGGCCGTGAAGGGAGGCAGCAGCAACCTCTCCACAGGCAAAAAGCCCCGGGACAATGCCTTGGGTGTCATTTTGGACCTCCCCAAATTCATTAGTAGGTATCCCACCCATCTGGTAGTGGGCCGTTGGGGTAACAGGGCAGAGGTCCCTTTCCGGATCAACACCCACAAATCGTTTAAAAAAGGAACATACCTCCTGGATCTTTTTTTCGTGGACCTCTTTAGGAAGGTGTCTCAAATCCAGCCACACATGATGGGCATCATGACCCTCGTGAAAAAGCCCCCTGCCTTCCCTGATCTCCTTTATGATTGCCCTGGAGATAAGATCTCTGGGGGCAAGATCCTTGGCAGTGGGCGCATAGTGCTCCATAAAGGGTTCTTCATCCTTATTCCTGAGAATAGCTCCCTCTCCCCTCAGTGCCTCACTGGCCAGTATACCAGGACCTACCATTCCTGTGGGGTGGAACTGAACTGCCTCTAGATCCATCACCGGCAGACCTGCATTAAGGGCAAGGACAAGGCCATCACCGGTGTTGCCTCGACAATTGCTGCTGACCAGATACATTTTGGTATTACCACCTGTGGCGATAATGGTTGCCTTGGCCAAGATGGCCAAAAATCTACCCTCTGGATACCTGAAGATAATGGCGCCGATACAACGGCCCTCTTTAAAGAGTATCTCTGTGGCTATACATTGACCCATAAATTTGACCCCATATTTAAGGGACTCGGCCCAGACAGCGTCCATAATGCCCTTTCCGGTTCTGTCTGCCTCATAGCAGGCCCTCAAGGCCTTTGTCTCACCAAAGTTCAACATATGGCCACCAAAGGGTCTTTTAGCAATCCTTCCCTCCTCTGTCCTGCTGAAATGCATGCCATGTCTCTCGAGCCAGACCACCTCTTCCCAGCCAATCTCACAGACCTTCTTGATCACATTTTGGTCGGCAGAACAATCTGAGCCCTTCCATGTATCAAACATATGGAATATCGATCTGTCTACTGGGTCTTTTGGATCGACTGCTGCCATACCTCCCTGGGCTGTAGTTGTATGAGACTTTTGTGGACTGAATACCTTTGTAAGTGCTATTATCTTTGTCCCTGGTCTCTGCTCGCTGATTTGGGCAGCAGCCCTAAGGCCTGCCCCGCCAGCGCCAATAATCAGGACATCACACCTGAGGGTAGAATCTACAGTCAATGCTTCTCCCACTACTATTATCTCCCCTATAAGGCCATTATGAGCCTTATACCATAATAGGCCGATATAGCCATAACAATAACAACAAGGCAGGTTAAGGACTTAAGTAAGGGGCCTGGCCTTATATAATCGGCAATAACACTGAATATACCATATCCTGCATGAAAGAGGAGAAAAATTATGAAGACAAAATCCGCCCCTTTTATAAAGGGGTTTTGCATCCTCAATAAGATGGTTTTACTATCATGGCCTGTTAGATAATTCATATGCATGAATAGCATGTGGCCTAATACCATGGGGATCATATACGCACCGGTAATCCTCTGGAGCTTCCAAGGGATTGAATTACGTGTGCCCCAGACCTTGTTAAAGACAATTAAAGATGCGATAAGGCTCATAGCAACAGTTATAGACCAGAATACATTAACCGATACTTGTGTGCCTTCCTCTATAGAGAGGAATCCCACGATTAGGATATAGATAAGGCCTAGGATTACCATCCAGCGTATCATTATTTCATCTTCCCTGACATGAAAGAGCTCATAGAGGATTAATCTCCCCCCGTTCAAGGAATGAAATGCAAGGGGGATGGCCAGTGCCCATTCAAGAAAGGAGAAGACAGGGTTATGTAACAATCTCATATCTGCATCAAAGTCGGCAGGGGTAGATAATAGGGATAATGTATAGATATGGGCGAACATATAGCCGACAAGTGTCAGCCCAGCCAACCTGTGTCCCCAGCTTATCAAAAAGGGCCAAGCCCTGGTGGTGGCGTAATAAGAAAGAATGGGAAATCTCTCCATTAGGGATATGATATAGGGCTCTATCTTAGTTATTCTCAATGCCTTCTCCATCCAAAGACCTATTTATGTACAGGGATATGGATTTAAATTATCATGATTTTTAGCGATGGATATTAGCTACAGCACCTTTTATTGTCAAGGGGAAAACCCTTAGGGATAAAGGTAAGCTATGACACTGAAGGAGTTGATATTTTATGGAATTAGTTCAATATTATCTTTCTATATTATATAATAACTTATGAATATTAGTTGACGATTGCTTGAATATTCAATATTTATTCGATAGGAATTTGGAGATAAAAGGCTCTCTTGATTGGACATGATTAGGATATTAGAATGGACTGCAAATCAGCAAAGGACATTTTGTTGTCAATTAAAGGAAAACCTGTAATAATTATTGAGATATTATTGATACAGGATTAACATTGTGCTATGTACTTAGAGGTATTAGAGAAAGAGATGAAAAATCTGTTGAGATCTAGGCACTAATCAATTCAATAAGCTTGATCGCTACCGTAATCCTTAGCTTAGAAAAAAGGGATTAATTTAAGGAGAATAGATATGATAATTGCCTGTGAGGAATGCCAGACTAAATTCAGCCTTGAGGAAGGTCTTCTGAAGGAAACCGGCTCAAAGGTTAGATGCTCCAATTGTAAACATGTGTTTACTGCCTTTCCGCTCAAGGAAGAGCCCCAGATTGAGGAGGCCCCTACAGAGAAAATGGGGGAGACAGCGGTTATACAGCCAGAGGAGGTTCCTAAAGAAGAGGATCAGGTCTCGGATTTTGCTGATAGCATTTCCGAAGAGATTGAGGAAGAGCTCAGTAAGGAAGAGGAGGGATTAGAACCAATCTCCTTTGAAGAGTTATCTCAATTGGACTCAGACGTGATAAAGAAGAAGGCAGAAGAGGCGGAGATTGATAAGGAAGCAAGGGTTGAAGAAGAGATCAGCGCCCCGGAGGAATTGGAAAGGGAAGAGGTAGAAGAGGAAGAAGAGCTATTCAAACCCGAACCGGTTATTAGGAAAGGGCGCAGAGCGGACATCTCGCCGTGGATCACAATTTCAGTGGTAATTCTTCTACTTGCCGGGGCTGCATTTGCGTTGTTTAAGTTTAAACCAGACTTGCTCTCAGAATACATTCCTTTCTTTAAAAGGCCTCTATCTAAGGAACAGGCCTTTGACATGGGAAACAGAAGACTGGCCTTCAGTGATTTAAATGGCACTTTTGTGGATTCGGAGAAGGCTGCTAAGCTCTTTGTGGTTAAGGGTTTGGTAACAAATAATTACCCAGATAGAAGGAGTTTTATCAGGATCAAATCGAATATCCTGGATTCCAAGGGTACGGTGGTTAAGAGCAAGATTGTCTTTGCTGGTAACCCGATTAGCGATAAGGAAATACTATCTCTGTCCACAGAAGAGATAGATAATCGGCTAAAGGATAAGCTTGGCAAGGATAAGATGAATATAAATATCCAACCCGACTCCTCTATTCCCTTTATGATTATTTTTAGCGACTTACCCGAAGATATGAGCGAATTTACTGTAGAGGCAATAAGTTCTTCCCCTGCTGGAAAGTAGCCTAAAGATCCTTATGCCTAAATCCAACAGATTTTTTTTGAGATCCCCAGTTACCTTCCCCAGATGATATAGAGGGAGGTGGCCAAGAATTCAGGATATAATCCCGCAATCCTGCGGGGTAGATTCATAAAGGCCTTCGAGGAGTAAACCCTGATCCGCCTCAGGCGGATTGGCCACTGCGAGCCGAAGTGGTTAGTGTCAGGCGGATAGAGATAAGCCTTTCGGAAACAGCCCCAGCCCTGTAGAGTAATGTACTCTAGGTGGCATAATCCAGGATTCAAAGGCTGAGTTTATCCTGCGAATCTATGTCGGTTAGCGCTAGTATACTCAACAGGGCCAGCCCATGTTTTGGGTGAGCGGCCACGCCCTATAAACTCAATAAACATAGCGAAACTAAACAAACACTAAGGAGGCGCGGTATGCTTGATCTAAAATTTGTCCGGTCTAACCTGGATCTGGTAGCTTATATGCTCAAAGACAGGGGCTATGATCTTGATCTTTCCAGGTTTCAATCTCTGGATGAGAAGAGGCGTTCTATCCAGGCCAGCCTTGAAGAGCTTAGGTATCAGCGCAATAGGGTTTCTGACCAGATAGCGGCCATAAAAAAGACAGGACAAGATACATCATCCCTCATCTCTGATATGAAGACCGTCTCCAAAGAGATAAAGGGCATGGAGACCGAGCTACCTGAGATAGTGGATCAGCTGAATAGGCTTTTGATGCTTATCCCCAATATCCCCCATGAATCAGTGGTTGTGGGTAAGAATGCCGATGATAATCCGGTTGTCAGGAGGTGGGGAAGGATCAAGGAATTTGATTTTAGCCCTTGCCCTCATTGGGAGATCGGAGAAAGGCTCAATATCCTTGATTTTTCCCGGGCAGCCAAGATCGCCAGGAGTAGATTTTCCCTTCAAAGTGGACTAGGTGCCAAGATGGAAAGGGCTCTGATAAATTTCATGCTCGATATTCATACCAATCAACATGGTTACACCGAGATACTTCCCCCATTTCTTGTCAACTCCGTTAGTATGACCGGAACGGGTCAATTACCCAAATTTAGGGAGGACCTATTCAAGGTGGATGGCTGGGATCTATTTCTCATTCCTACGGCAGAGGTGCCGGTTACCAATATACACAGGGATGAAACCCTATCCTTTGATGAACTTCCCATTGGGTATGTCTCATATACGCCGTGTTTCCGTTCAGAGGCAGGCAGTTACGGTAAAGACACAAGGGGGCTTATTAGGCAACACCAATTTAACAAGGTGGAACTGGTTAAATTTTGCTGTCCTGAAGATTCAGACCAGGAATTGGAGTCCCTAACTGCCGATGCAGAGGAGATCTTAAAAAAACTGGAGCTTCCATATAGGGTAGTTTCACTATGTACAGGTGATCTCGGCTTTTCTGCTGCTAAGACCTATGATATTGAGGTCTGGCTCCCAGGACAGCGGCTATTTAGGGAGATATCCTCTTGCAGTAACTTTACAGACTTCCAGGCCAGAAGGACAAATATTCGCTTTAGAAGAAAAAAGGGAAGGGGTACAGAACTCGTCCATACCCTTAACGGCTCAGGCCTGGCAGTTGGAAGAACCCTGGTGGCAGTCTTGGAGAATTATCAGCAGCCTGACGGAAGCGTGGTTATTCCAGAGGCCCTAAGGCCGTACCTGGATGGGCTGTCTATTATTGGGAAAGGAGGCTAGTAATTCAGTATCTCTGGACAGGAGGATCTCCAATGGATGGGATGGAAGGAGTGTATAAAAGGATTGATAGTTTTAGGCCTGAGATCATTGAGATGCAGAGGGAGCTTACATCCAGGCCCGCCATAGGTTTAGAGAATGGCGGAAGTGGAGAGCATGAAAAGGCCGACTATGTTAAGGAGCAGCTTTTGCCCCTTAGACCGGATCGGCTCTATGAGATTCATGCCCCTGACGAAAGGGCAGCCAATGGGTACAGACCCAATTTGGTGGCTGTCTGGGGGGGTAGCCAAGAAGGAAAGGCTATCTGGGTGCTGAGTCATCTGGATATCGTTCCCCCGGGAGATCTTTGTTTATGGACTGGTGATCCATACAAGATAAGGGTGGAGGGGGATAAGATTATCGGTCGGGGTGTTGAGGACAACCAGCATGGCATAGTCAGTTCATATTTTGCCGTGAAGGGTATCGTGGATTTGAGACAGGCCTTCCCTCGAAAGGTTGGCCTTGTCTTGGTTGCCGATGAAGAAACAGGCAGTAAATATGGGCTGGGATATCTTTTAAGGGAAAGGAGAGATCTCTTTAAAGAGGATGATCTTATTATTGTTCCTGACGGTGGCAATGAGGAAGGGACAATGATCGAGATCGCAGAAAAGTCAATGCTGTGGCTAAAATTTACCATTAACGGTGCACAGTGTCATGCCAGTACACCGGAAAAGGGAAGAAATAGCCTCTTTGGGGCCGCTAAATTGATCTTGGAACTGGATAAACTCAAAAAGAGATTTGACTTACGGGATCCCATCTTTAAACCGGAGGGGTCAACATTTGAGCCTACCAAGATAGAGGCAAATGTCCCCAATGTAAATACCATTTCCGGAAGAGATGTCTTTTATGTGGACTGCCGTGTTTTACCAGATTATAAGGTGGATGAGGTTGTTGACGTGGTGAGGGCCATAAGCGATAGGCTGGCCAAGGGGCTTGACCTCAAGATAGATGTTGGGGTAATTCACCGACAGGATGGAGTACCATCAACATCGGCAGATTCCCCAGTGGTTACTGCCCTTGCCAGGGCTATAAATACGGTAACCGGATTGACAGCAAGACCTATGGGTATTGGAGGTGGTACAATTGCGGCATTTTTCAGGGAGGCGGGACTTCCGGCTGCAGTCTGGTCTACTATATCCCCATCAGCTCACCAGGCAGATGAATACTGCTTGATTAAGAACATTATCACCGATGCTAAGATCATGGCCACTGTTTTTTTATCTGGATAGTTGGATAGATTCCGGCGAAAGGGGCCTGCCCGGACCTCCCCGCCTCTTCTGCTGCCTTTAAAAGGCCCCAGGGTTTCTAGTGAAATAGGGCACCGGGTTTTATTTTTCCCTTTGATTTCTTTAAAGTTAGGATATAAAAGAAGACATGTTACAGATAATAAATGGACTTGATGAGCAATACTCAGTGGGCTCCTGACTTAAGGTTTGGAGTTTGGCGATGGTAGAGATAACCTGCCCCCAATGTAACTATACAAGAGGTATTCCTCCTGAAAGGATACCCCCTGGGATAAGATGGATAAGGTGTCCTAATTGCGGAAATAGGTTCGAATATCTGAAAAACCAGGAAGATGTAAAGACTGAAAAGGGACAAGCCACACCATGGGAGAGACGTTTAGAGCTTGGGTTATGGAGGGGAATAAGGCAGACACTTAAGGCTGTAATCCTTTCACCCAGGAACATGTTTTCCACTATGCCGGTCGGGGGTGGATGGAGAGAGCCTTTGGCATTCGGACTATTGGTAGGCTCTCTCAGTACCATGTTTGCCTTTTTCTGGGAATTTCTGATTGCTACCAGTGGACTTCTCAAACCTATGTGGGGGTTTCCCATATCATTGAGCTCACCTATTATATTCCTATGCTTTATATTCCTTTCACCTGTACTAACGGCAATTGATCTCTTCATATCGAGCCTTATCATCCATGTTTTGCTCCTTATGGTCAGGGGAGGGAGAAAGGGATTTGAGGTCACCTTCAGGGTTGTGGCCTATTCTCAGGCGACCAGGGTCTGGAGTATAATACCATTTATAGGAAGTCCAATAGGATGGGTCTGGAGGACTGTCGTTCAGATTATCGGGCTTAAAGAGGTCCATCAGATAAGTTATGTGAGGATAACTGTTGCATTCTTAATCCCGTTAGCCTTGCTATTGCTTATTGTAACCAGTGTGGTTTTCTTGATTATGGTGCTCTGAGGCCAAATTATGGATTTTTCCCAGACCATTACCCTGATCCTGTTTCTTGTAACCATCGGTCTTGTTATCCTTCGGTGGATCGAGAGTGTTGCCGCCGCCCTGATGGGTGTGGTTGCAATGGTCATGGCTGGAAGCATGACCGAGGTCCAGGCGTTCCAATTCGTTGATTGGAACGTGATCATGATCCTCATCAGCATCTGGCTCATCGCCGGGTACTTTGGGAAAACCGGCATCCCGCAGTATGTTGCCGATTACACCCTGCAGCTTTCCAAAGGGAGTATTCCCCTCTTTGTGACACTCATAGGAACACTGGCTGGCTTTCTGTCCATGTTCATCGACAATGTGGTAGTGGTGCTGATGCTTGCCCCGGTGCTTTTCCATATCCGGAAGGTCTACCACTTCAAGGGGACTGGCCCCCTTCTGTTCATCGGCCTTTGCTCCAATTTCATGGGGACAGCCCTCCTTTTGGGAGACCTGCCTCCTCAGATGCTCCACTCTGTCTCGGGGATTGAGTTTGGGGGTTTTATCTGGCAGTTTGGGAGACCGTCTTCGTTCATTATTCTCACCGTCACCTTTTTGATCGTGTGCACGTATTTTTACTTTAAGCTGCAGAAGTCCGAGTTGGGAGAGGCACATATCCATGAGAAGACTACCCAAGCCGTAAGCGGGGAGAAGGTGGTTTACATCAAGGACAAACGTTTTGCCATCATCGTCTGTGCCGGCTTCATCCTCACGATTATCGGGATGTCCTTACGCCAACACCTCGGTTACAAGCTTGGATTTATCGCCTTTGCAGGCGCACTCCTGCTGGTGGTGGTGTTCGAGATCTTTAAAAAACCGCTCGGCATGGAAGTTCCGGACTTGGAAGAAATGATCACGGAACTTGACTGGAAGGCCATCGGATTTTACGTTTCCCTTTTTGCCTTGGTTGGGGGGCTGGAGCATGCCAACATTCTCAAAATTGTTGCAGCATGGTTCACCCCCTATATCCAGAAGAGCCTCTTCCTGGGGACCACCATTCTTTACTGGGTGACGGGGCCCATTGTGGCAGTGGTTGAACACGATGCCTACATCCTGACCATCCTCTATGTGATTCGGGATCTGAGCCGAACCTCCGGCATAAATCCCTGGCCGCTTTACTGGGCTCTTTTGTGGGCGGGTACACTTGCGAGCAACCTTACCATAGCTGGGGCTCCGGCGCTCTATGTTGCCCTCGTCAAGGGAGAGAAGGAGGACAGTACAAAGTGGTCACTGAGGCAGTTTTTGGGATACAGTGTCCCCTTCGTTGTGGTTTCCATGATCGTCTGCTACATCCTCATGGTGCTCATCTGGGTTGTGCCTTTCATGTAACCTGTGCCACTACCCCTCCAGCCCTTTTTGTATAGAGGTAAGCTGAGATAGAAAGGCCAAAGGGCTTTATCTTTATGATCCTTTATGGTATCAATTTATACGCCCATTAGGCCTTTTTATTGAGGTATGCGAGCGAATATGTCCGGTAAAATAAGATATGGAAAGACCTTGAACAAGGCCCAGTTGTCTGCAGTCACGGCCCTTGATGGGCCGATCCTTGTGATTGCAGGGGCTGGAAGCGGAAAGACCAGGACCCTGGCCTATAGGGTTGCCTGGCTGGTAGAGAG
>CP070660.1:1027950-1039578 GCA_020355145.1 Deltaproteobacteria bacterium | reverse complement strand
TTATAGTAAAAAAATTCAGCTTATGCAAGGGTCCTAAAAAGAGGAAGATTCAATATGAAGACATTATTGAGGAAAGGCATTGAAAACCTGACCCCTTATCCGCCAGGTAAACCGATAGAGGAACTTGAGAGGGAATCAGGACTAGTTGGCTCTATAAAGCTGGCCTCAAATGAGAATCCCTTGGGCCCCTCACCCAAGGCTATAATGGCTATTAAGGAAAACCTGGACAATATGCATAGGTACCCTGATAGCAGTTGTTATTATTTGAGACAGAAATTGGCCGAGAAGTTTGGATTGCCAATGAGCAAGATTATTGTAGGCAATGGATCAGACGAGATAATAGGGTTGGTTGTATATACCTTTGTTTCTCCTGACGAGGAAGTCATACTTCCTGTGCCTACCTTCTTGTTATATGAAAAGGTTGTTGAAGGTTTTGGGGGAAAAATAGTTCCGGTGCCCTTATCAAACTTCCATATTGATTTGCCAGCCATCCTTAAGGCGGTATCCTCCAAGACCAAGATCATTTTTATAAATAACCCTAACAATCCAACAGGAAAGGCACTTAAAAATGAGGAGATATCACATTTTTTAAATTCCCTTCCCTCAGATGTGATAGTGGTTTTGGATGAGGCATATATTGAATTCACAACAGACCCAAAGATCTCAAGCGTAGTAGAACTACTGGAATCATATCCACTATTAGTGGTCCTAAGGACATTCTCAAAGGCGTACGGATTAGCAGGGCTTAGGATTGGTTATGGATTTGCCTCTGAGAGGATAATAGATGGCATGAATCTTGTCAGACAGCCCTTTAATGCAAATTATCTTGCTCAGGTTGGGGCCTTAGCCGCCCTTGATGATGATGAGTTTGTGAAAAAAACACTTAACCTTATAAGGGATGGCCTTGAATTCCTTTATTCCCAGTTAGATCGCATTGGTATTGAATGTCTGACTACCCAGACGAATTTTGTCCTGATCAAGACACCCATTGGCGCAGAAAAGACCTACAGGCGTATGCTAAGAGAAGGTGTCATAGTCAGGTCTATGGAAAGCTTCGGATTGAAGGATTATATCAGGGTAAATGTAGGCCTACCAGAAGAGAATAAGAGGCTCATAGAAACGCTGGAGAAGATCCTCTCTTAAATTGCCTCACTTAGTAACCATAGATGGGCCAACAGGGTCCGGAAAGAGCACTATTAGCCACATCCTGGCTAAAAGACTAGGGTATCATTATCTGGATACAGGGGCAATGTACCGAGCTGTTGCACTCGCTATCTGGAGGGCCGGCATAGACCTAAAAGATGAAGAGGGCATATCTAAGATATGTAATAGCCTCAATATAAGATTTATCCATGAAGGTAATTCAGTCAAGCTTTATCTGGGCGAGGAGGATGTCACTGAGGCTATTAGGAAGCCTATCATAGATTTAACGGCATCCAATATATCGGCAATTGCCAATGTCAGGAAGGTAGTCACCAGGCTTCAGAGAAAAATAGGTTCTCAAGGTCCATTAGTAGCAGAGGGTCGGGACATGGGAACAGTCGTCTTTCCAGAGGCTAAGCACAAATTCTATCTTGATGCATCATTGGAGGTAAGGGTGAATCGCAGATTTCTGGAGAGGCAAAAAAGGGGAGAATCTATCTCAAGGGAAAAGGTGAGGGAAGATCTCATCAAGAGAGACTACCAGGATATGAACCGGCGACTTTCTCCACTTAGACCAGCCAAAGATGCAAAGATAGTTGACACCACGAAATTAAATCCTAAGCAGGTAGTTGAAAAAATAATTAAGGAGATGGAGATGAAGGCCCAGTGCTTGGAGTAAAAACACGATGGGAAAAAGACAAAGGACTACTGTCAAAAGCCAAATTTGCAAAAAAATAAGGGGTTGAATTTTAATAATAATTCTGTTATAAAGAAATATTACATGTTTAGGGCAAGACCTTCTTAAGGGGGATAAAGGTTAATGGGTGAACAAACAGGCGAAACAAAAGAAGGAAATAAGGATCTGAAGGACAAACAGACACAATTAGACACAGAAGGGTTGAGTAAGGAGGATTCGGGTCATAGAGAAGATTCAGCGGAAACCAATGTAGAAGATATGTATGAACAGAGCATGAGGCAAATTCAGGAAGGAGAGCTGGTTAAAGGAGAGATTATCAAGATAGATGAGGACTATGTGTTGGTAGATATCGGTTATAAATCAGAAGGTTTAATCCCCATTAGAGAATTCAAGACTTCAGATGGAAAAGTAACAGCCAAAAAAGGAGATAAGATTGATGTTGTATTGGAAAGCAAAGAGGATGATGAAGGCCTTATAACCCTTTCTATGGAGAAGGCAAAAAAGATAAAGGTCTGGGATCATATTGGGGATGTCTACAATAACAATGGTACTATTCAGGGAAAGGTAATCTCCAAGGTCAAAGGAGGTCTTTCAGTAGATATAGGTCTTCCAGCCTTTCTACCTGGCTCCCATATTGATCTTCATCCTATCAGGAACCTTGATTCACTAGCAGGCCAGGTAATGGAACTTAAGATCTTGAAGTATAGCAAAAGGCGAAATAATATAATTGTATCTCGAAGGGCCATTCTTGAGGCCGAGAGGATGAAACAGAAGTCTAAGACCCTTTCGCTAATAGAGGAGGGATCAGTATTAAAGGGAATAGTCAAGAATATTACTGACTATGGCCTATTTATAGATCTTGGTGGTATAGATGGTCTTCTTCACATAACGGACATGTCCTGGGGTAGGGTTGCTCATCCTTCTTCGATGTACCAGATAGGGGATGAGTTAACAGTTAAGGTTATTAGTTTTGATAGAGAAAGGGATAGGGTCTCCCTGGGGCTCAAACAACTCAAACCTGATCCTTGGATAGATGCCCATGAAAGGTTCCCCGTTGGTGCAAGAGCCAGAGGCAGGGTAGCCAACCTCACAGATTATGGTGCATTTGTAGAGATAGAAGAAGGAGTAGAAGGCCTGATTCATATCTCAGAGATGTCCTGGACAAAAAAGATCAAACATCCCTCCCAGGTAGCAAATATTGGGGATATAGTTGATGCGGTGGTGCTTGATCTGGATACAAAAAACAGAAGGGTCTCATTGGGCATGAAACAGATAAAGCCAAATCCTTGGGATATAATTGGAGAAAAGTATCCTGTGGGGACAATTATTGAGGGTCGGATAAAAAATATTACCGACTTTGGATTATTTATCGGCATAGATGAGGAAATTGATGGGCTTGTTCACATCTCGGATATATCATGGACAAAAAAGATTAAGCATCCCTCTGAACTGTATAAGAAAGGTGATGAGGTCCAGGCAAAAGTTCTCTCCATAGATAAGGATAATGGACGTTTCACATTGGGCATAAAGCAATTAACTAAGGATCCCTGGGAGGAGATTCCTAAGAAATACAAGGTCGGCACAAAGGTTACAGGAAAGGTGACCAATATAACCGATTTTGGTGTATTTGTAGAATTAGAGGAAGGGATAGAGGGTCTCATCCATTCATCGGAGATAAGCAAAGGGAAATCCAAGTCCCCTCTTGGTAAGTTCCAGATTGATGACGTTATTGAAGCCATTGTAGTAAATGTCTCTAAGGAAGAGAAAAAGATCGGTCTTTCAATAAAAAAACTCCAAGAAAAGGACTTCAAAGAGATATATACGAATTACAGCAATAGCATGAAAAAGGTCTCTTCCGGTTTTGGGATGCTCATAAAAGAGAAGATGGAGGCCAATGCTGCCCTAAGTTCTAAGAATAAGAAAGGGAAAGACAATTCAAGTTAGAAAGAAAATCTTATGCTTCAAAGCGATCGTCCTATTACATTAGTCCTTCTTATCCTGGGTATAGCTATTCTCTTCTTTGGCACGGTAATGGCTATCGTTCTTTCTTTCTCCTATGGAACACGCACTTTATCATTTGGCAATAAGATAGGAGTAATTCCCATAAACGGTGTAATCAAGGATGCCGATACAATCACAGAGCAGTTGATATCCTTTAGAAATGATAGGCAAATTAAGGCCATAATCCTGAGGATAAATTCGCCTGGCGGTGGAGTAGGTCCATCACAAGAGATATATAGCGAGACAAGACGAACGACACAAGAGAAAAAGGTGATTGCCTCTCTCGGGTCTTTAACTGCCTCCGGTGCATACTATATTGCATCAGCGACCGATAAGATAATTGCCAACCCTGGAACCCTCACCGGCAGTATCGGGGTGCTTATGGAGTTTATCAGGATTGAGGAACTCCTCAATAAGATCGGGGTGGAAATGCATGTGATTAAGAGTGGCGAGTTCAAGGATATCGGCTCTCCTAATCGAAAGATGACAGATAGAGAAAGACAGATGATTATGAACCTTTTAGAAGATATCCGGAACCAATTTGTAACTGCTGTCTCTGAAGGAAGGAATATGCCCAGAGAAAAGGTTCTTGAGATAGCTGATGGCAGGATCTTTTCAGGAAGACAGGCGAAAAAATTTGGCTTGGTAGACCGTCTTGGCAATTTCCATGATGCTGTTAATCTGGCTAAGAGGATGGCTAATATCAAGGGAGAGGTAAAGTTGGTCTATCCTGAGAAGAAAAGAAGATCTTTTTTGTGGGATTTACTATTCAGGGATCTTATTGATTCTATTATCAAGAGGATTGATCGCCATTATGGGTTACTCGAGTACAGGTGGAATGGAGACCTAAGTATATCAAATTAGATAAAATTAACTTCCCCTTTCCCTTTCCTAATCACCTCCGGATTATCGTCTATCAAGGAGACCACAGTGGAAGGCTCATATGAGATAACTCCTCCATCAATGACCACCTCAACTAAAGAAGAATAGGTATCATGGATTACTGAAGGATCATCAAGGTGGACACTAGTGCTAATAATGGGACGGCCTAAATCTTTTACTATATCTAAACAGATCTTGTTTTTCGGCACCCTTATACCCACAGTTCTTCTTCTTGTAAGCATGAGCTTGGGTACCAGCCTGGTTCCTTCTAATATAAAGGTATAAGGTCCAGGAAGCAATCTCTTCATAATTCTGTAGGCATAGTTCGAGACCTGTGCATAAAGGCTTATATCCTTCAAGTCCGCACAGACAAAGGAAAATGGCTTTTTCAGAGGCCTACTTTTAAGTTGGTATACACGTTGGATAGACCTTTTCTTAAAGAGATCACAACCGATACCGTAAAAGGTGTCCGTTGGATAAATTATCAGTCCTCCCTGATCCAATACCTGAACAAGCTTGTTTATTAGCCTTTTCTGGGGATTATCCGGATTGAGGGATAAAAGCATATCACCGCTCCATAGTATGATTTTTTTAAACTTTCTAAGCCCTTTTGTACAGATCTTATATTTTGGGAGCATTGCATAACTTAGTCCGCCAAAAGTAGGGCCTGTATGGAATAGCAAACCCTAAATAAAGATAGTATGATTCTCTTATTTGTCTTCTTACTCGGCGCCATATTAGGAAGCTTTTTGAATGTTTGTATTCATAGGTTACCAAAAAGAGAATCGATTTTATCCCCCCCCTCTTATTGCCCCCATTGCCATGAGCCAATAAAATTCTACGATAACATCCCCATCTTAAGTTATCTCCTTCTCCGAGGAAAATGCAGACAGTGCAAAGGGCATATATCTTTTCGCTATCCAGTAGTGGAAGGGTTATCTGGCCTAATCTCTCTAGCGCTCTTTATAAAGTATGGCCTGACATTACAGTCTTTACTCTTTTTATTGTTTACCGCTGCCTTGATTATCATAACATTTATTGATCTCGACTATCAAATAATACCAGATATTATATCTATTCCGGGGATCTTCTCTGGAATAGGTGCCTCCTTTTTTATCCCAATAATGTCTTGGCTTGAATCCATCTTTGGAATCCTGATCGGAGGCGGTTTCTTATTGCTGGTAGCTATAGGATATAAATGGTTAACTGGCCGGGAGGGGATGGGAGGTGGTGATATCAAACTCCTTGCAATGGTAGGTTCATGGCTAGGATGGAAGGCAATACCTTTTATACTCTTTTCAAGTAGCTTGATTGGTGTCCTGATTGGTGGCGGCAGTGTATTAATAAACAAAAGAGGAGTCAGATCTAAGATACCATTTGGACCTTTTCTCTCCCTAGCCTCTATAATCTATGTATTTTTTGGCCCAGAACTAATAAACTGGTATATTAGATTGTAATTAGAGCACTTTCCCTATGAAGCTATCTGCATATAGTATAAAGACAGGGATCTTCGCAATCTTGGTGATCATCCTCCTTTTGGCTATGATATTATTGGATGTTGTTATGATAAGGATGACCGAAAGGGGCATGTTAAAGGCAGAGATAAGAAAGGGGAGAATAATTTTGCGCACTATTGAACAGAACATGGTCACCAATTATGAAGAGCAAACATATAGTGAGGTTGATAGGGGATCACCTTTTTATCGGAATCTCCGCCATTTATTGGATGAAACTCAGCTCTCAGGCGCTATTATTATCAATGACCATGGTAGAATATTATTTGAAACAGAAATAGGGGAAGAGGAACGAAAAACATTGTTAACTCTGGCCGGAAAGTCCTTACAAATGGGAGTAGATTCTAGGTTTATCTCTGGTACTACATGGAGTGTTTTACCATTAGCAAGAGGCGATCTATTTTTGGCCTCCCCCATAATCCATGAAAAAAGCACTATTGGTGTTGCCTCTGTTCAGCTCCCGTTGAGGGATATGTACAGGACAATCAGGGAGTCACAAAAGATTGTTCTCTTTTATATCCTATTAAATACCATGTTTCTATCACTGTTTGGCTTTTATCTCATTTTTAGGACTATAATAAGGCCAATCAATCGCCTTGTCAGAAGGGCCGAGGAATTTAAAGAGGGACAGACCTTTCTTCTTTCCTCCGCTACAGGACACAATGAGTTTGGTAAACTATCAAGGGCCCTGAACTTGATGCTGAGACGCCTTGAAGACAATAAAACGGAATTAAAGGCAAGCATAAGTTCTCTTGAAAAGACCAATCTTGAGCTAAGACAAGCCCAGGAAGAGATAATCAGATCCGAGAAATTGGCCTCAGTTGGGAGATTAGCCTCAGGCGTTGCCCATGAAATTGGAAATCCGATAGGGGTTGTCCTTGGCTATCTAGACCTTCTTAAGGGCAATGACCTAAAGAGAGAAGAAAGAAGGGACTTTATCGATCGCATTCAAGAAGAGATAGACAGGATAAGTAGGACTATCAGAAATCTTCTTGACTTTTCCAGACCTTCGAAGGGAGAGCTGAAAGCAGTATCCGTTCATCACATTATTGATGATATGCTGGAAATGCTAAAACCTCAGCCGATGATGGCCGATATTAAAGTTACTCTGGATCATCAGGCACCCAAGGATACTGTCCTGGCTGAACCGGACAAGCTGAAACAGGTATTTCTGAATATAGTAATGAATGCAATAGATGCTATGGAGGCCAACCAAACAAAGGCTAGATCGCGGGATAAGATGTTATCAATAAGGACCAGTGCGGTATCGGAGAGTCAACCAGATCCAAGGGAAAACGGCAAGAGTGTGCACATAGAATTTATGGATAATGGGTCAGGGATCCCTGCTGAAGACCTTAATAGGATCTTTGATCCATTTTATACTTCTAAAGATACTGGGAAGGGAACAGGGCTTGGACTTTCGGTTAGCTTGAGAATTGTCCAAGATATGGGAGGGGATATAAGGGCAAAAAGCGAGGAGGGAAAGGGTACAACAATGACTGTTGTACTTCCACTCCATGAAAATAGTAAATAGTCATTTATCATTGGTCATTCGTCAGCTATTTTTCTAAGTACTTGTCACCTTATTAAGAGTTACAGGATACGAGCTGGGAGTTGGGGGAGGTAGGAAGTAAGCAGTACACATTATTGAACTTTACGCACTTTAGCTCACTTTTTAACCCTGGCCCAGTCCTGGTCTATAGGTTTAGTAGTGCAATTCAAGCACATACTGGCTTATAGACTTAGAAGGCTGATTAGAGCACATAGCACCAGGGCGGGCTTTAGGCACTTTATTGTCATGACAACAAAACGGATCCTCATTATCGAAGATGAAGCCAACATGAGGCATATGCTTGAAGTACTCTTAGGGAGATCTGGCTATGAGGTCAAGTCAGCCGCAGATGGCCAGGAAGGGTTGGAGGTGATAGAAGGGGAAGGATTCCATTTCATCCTCTGTGATATAAAGATGCCCAGAATGGATGGGATGGCATTTCTAAGATCGGCGACTGATAAGTTAAAGGATACCACGGTTATCATGATGTCTGCCTATGGAACAGTAGATACGGCAATTGAGGCCATGAAGTTGGGGGCCTATGACTATATTAGTAAGCCATTTAAGGCAGATGAGGTCCTTTTAACATTGAAAAAGGCAGAGGAAAGGGAGGGGCTTAAAAGCGAAAACCTGAGATTAAAGGATCGGATTCAAAGGATAGAAAAAAGCTATAACTTTAATAATATAGTGGCTAAAAGCAAGGCAATGCATTCTGTATTTGATATGATTAAAAAGGTAGCAGATTACAAGACCACTGTCCTAATTACAGGTGAGAGCGGCACTGGAAAGGAGTTGATTGCCAGGGCTATTCATTTTAATGGATCAAGACATAATGGGCCTATTGTCTCTATCAACTGCGGTGGAATTCCGGAGACATTGCTTGAAAGTGAGCTTTTCGGTTACAAAAAGGGGGCATTTACGGATGCAAAACAGGATAAACCGGGTCGTTTTGCCGAGGCCCACCGTGGGACCCTTTTTTTGGATGAAATTGGTGAGCTCCCACTATCCCTGCAGGTTAAACTCCTGAGAGTTCTCCAGGACGAGGAGATAACCCCTCTCGGTTCCACTGGCATCAAAAAGGTGGATGCTAGGATTATCGCAGCTACAGCCAAGAATTTGGGCGAAGAGACAAAGAATGGACACTTCAGAGAGGATCTCTATTACAGGATAAACGTTGTAAATATATACCTGCCACCCTTAAGGGAAAGGTTAGAGGATATACCCTTGCTAACCGACCACTTTGTCAATCACTTTAACTCCAAGCTAAAGAAGAATATCAAATGGGTTTCCCCCCAGGCAATGGAACAATTTATGACATATCCATGGCCAGGCAATGTCCGGGAACTGGAAAATGTCATAGAAAGGGCGATTCTACTAGCCCCAGGTAATACATTAGAAGTTTCCGATCTTCCCCCAACCCTTAAAGGCGATCTATATCTACCTTCTGGCCTTACACCCGATGGTATATCATCCATCAAGATAGCCTCACGGATTCTTGAAAAGGAACTAATCGAGCGCGCATTAACTAAAACCAGTGGAAACAGGACAAAGGCCGCCAAAATGCTTGAGATCAGCCGCCCCATACTTATCTCCAAGATTAAAGATTATAAATTAGATTGATCTATCCTACAGAAGACCCAAACCATAAAATTCTTTTACACCTGATAAACAATTTTACAGCAATCCCCAAGTGGCAAAGTATCTATCATTTTGGCCTCAAAGTCTATTTCTTTAATAATAACAAATAGATAAATCCCACCTCTCCTGATAAATAAGATCTCAGCCTATTTGGCATTGGTTTTGCTTATTTTAAAACTTGACTGAAACTAACCTTATCTTGGAGGTTATCTTTAAGCCTATAATCTTTGAAATTGATATGAAACAGACTACAGTTTTTTAACAAATATACCGAAAAATCGTTGAAGGGCAGATCTTCTGAAAGGTAGGGACGCAAAGCCTTCGACCTAAGTCCCGGATTTCCGGGATAAGGTAGCGGGGTTGCTAAACGATTGACAGAAAACCCGGTCCTTGCTTTCTAGATCGGGTTTTTTCATAATGTCTGGCCAATAGGGAGAGATGACAATGTCCATGAGAAGATGCGAAAGACAGTTGTTAGATAAAAGGGGTTTTACCCTCTTAGAGGTGCTCATAGCCATCACCATATTCTCAATAGGTCTCTTGGCAGTGGCTATCATGCAGATTAGTGCAGTAAGTGGCAATCGATTGGGCTATGAGGTTACACAGGCCACCTATCTGGCCCAGATGCAGATTGATGCCTTAAGGAGTTCGGACATAGCCACACTTATCGCTGGTGGACCCTACAATGATCCGAATAATCCCATTGACGAGACAGAAGCAAATGGTGGGATCTTTAACCGTTCGTGGGTTATTACAAATCGCACGGCCAATTCACGACTCGTCACCGTCACAGTGGCTTGGACTATAGGGGGGGCTAGCCATAACGTGGTTTTAAGCACTATTACAAGAGGAGGCGGAAACTGATGTGGGATAAAGCACGCCGCTTAGCGAACCTCAATAATGATGCCTTTACCCTTGTTGAGCTCATGGTAGTTATGGCCATGATATGTATTGTTACAGGGTCAATCTATGGCATATTTATCTCCTCTAATCGATCCTATTACACCCAGGATAGTGTGGTCGGGGCCCAGCAAAGCGTCCGTGTGGGCATTAATTCAATGACTAGGGATATTCGGGCGGCCGGCTTTGACCCCCAGCGCACTGCCGATGCAGGCATCGAAGTGGCTACAGCCACTAAGCTCCGCTTTACAGCGGATATGAATAGGGTAAACGGAATTGAGGACACAGATAGAGAAAGGATCACCTATGAGTACGACGCAGGCAATAACAGGCTCCGTCGATGCCTCTACGAGGGGACCGGCAGCGAAAGCTGGCAGACCCTGATCAATAATGTCAGTGCGTTGTCATTTAGCTATCTAGATGCCGATGGTAACGATTTGGGTAACCCGGTTGCTGCCGCAGATCTTGAAAGCATCAAGACGGTCGTGATCTCCATGACTGTCGAGGGAGAAAATGCACTAGGGGGAACCTTTACCCGAACCCTGAATACAAGGGTACTTTTCATGAATCTAGGCCTATAATGGCCTTGGGAGGCACCTTATGATAACAACACTCAAAGATACGCTAAATAACGAGAACGGCCTTGTGATTGTGTTTGCCTTGCTTATGCTTGCGATTGTAACAGTCATAGGTATTGCCGCCACCAGGACTTCGGAGACCGAGCTTCGGTTTGCTGGAAAGGAAAAGCTCCATAAACTTTCCTTTTACGCAGCAGAAGCTGCAAGAGGTTATGTACCGGAAAACCCCAGTCTATATGGCGGGGATAACATCACAGTTGGAGGGAGTATATATTTCCCAAATAATGCTGATCCTTCAGAGAGGTATACCTTAGATTCAACACAGTCTTTTAAGGGAGATGTTGAATACTTAGGTTTTTCAGCACCTCCCAGGGGATCAGGGTATGGGGCCGGAAAATTCAAGGCGCATAGATATATGAGTACAGGTTATGGATATGGGCCATCCAATGATCAGAGCCAGATAGAAGCGGGGTTCTATCGTATCGGTTTTTAGTCAACTTAACTGGTTAGGGAGACAATCATGAAAAGATTAAGAAATTACTGGTTCATCAGTTTATTCCTTATATCTTACCTTATCTTCATGTCTAATCCGGGTCTTGCTGATGATACCTGTATCTTCGCGGTATCTGCTAATGACGTACCGCCCAATATTGTTATGTTGTTGGATAACGGTGCTGAGATGGAACAGATCGTCTGGCACCCTGACTACAATAATAGCACCGA
>CP070660.1:1020806-1027850 GCA_020355145.1 Deltaproteobacteria bacterium | reverse complement strand
TGGCTAGTGCACCTAAAAGGCTACAAAACAGGACTAGGGTCAGGTTCCACTGCGGTACCTCTGAGATAATCGCCACGGTTATCCTCTTAGACAGAGACAATCTATCTCCAGGTAATCAATGCCTTGCCCAGTTTCGTCTGGAAAGACCTGCTGTAGTTCTTTCAAGAGATCGATTCGTCGTCAGGAGTTACTCACCGATACGGACCATTGGTGGTGGCTATATCCTGAACCCACTTCCATTAAAGAAAAAGAGGTTCTCAAAGGATGCCTTGCAAGCACTAAATACCTTAAGTAAGGGACCTGACAAGGCTATTGTTGAGCAACATATAAGAGGGAGTGGCTTAAAGGGATTGAGCAAAACCGAGCTTTCCTTTCTCACCAATCTCAGCAAAAGGCATCTTGATGAGATTATTGCCAGCTTAATCTCAGATAATCTTATTTTTAAGGTTGACACAGAGGATGAGATATTTATACATTCCGAATTTTACAATAAGGCGAAAGAGGAGATCGTAACCATCCTTGCCGACTATCACAGGCGTTTCCCCCTAAAAGAGGGGATAGTCAAGGAGGAATTGAGATCCAAGATGGCCTCTAATATGAGGGAGAAACTCTTCAACTACATAATCACTGACCTGATACAAGCCTCTGTCATTGTAAGGGAAAAGGATATCATCAGGGTCAAGGATCATCAGGTTAAGCTCCCTCAAGATAAGGAAGAGTTGCGTAGTCAGATCGATAAGATCTACTTAAAAGGGGGGCTCGAGCCCCCATACTTTAAGGATCTTGGTCAAGATATAGCAGAAAAGGGGGGAAGGGATTTGCTGGAAATCATGGTCAAGGATGGAACCCTTATCAAGGTAAAGGAGGATCTTTATTTCCATAAAAAGGCGATAGAAGAGCTAAAGAGAAGGCTTGTTGGCTTTATTAAAGGCAAAGGTGAAATAACCACACCTGAGCTAAAGAAACTTACAGGGGTTTCAAGAAAATATACCATTCCCCTGATAGAATACTTTGATAAGACCCAGCTAACAGTGAGGATAGGGGACAAAAGGATCCTCAGGAAGAGATAGTAAAGGAAGTAAAAGGGCCTGAATATAAACTCAATGAATTTTTCCCACCATTTTTTCTTGACATCCGCCATAGAATCTTATATAGAAAATCTGATTTTTCTATAGAGAACCAAACCTGCTAAACATGAAGGCACAATATAAAACCGTCCCGGCCCTCGAGAAGTGCTTTCAGATCCTGGACCTCTTTGTGAGATCAAAAAGACCATTGGGTATCAGTGAAATAGCGAACTGCCTGAATTACCATAAAAGCACCGTCTTCAACATAGTATATACCCTCAGTAGTCTAGGGATATTGGAAAATGGTTACCGGAATAAGTTTACCTTAGGCAGACAGCTCTATGTGCTTGGAAAAGCAGCGGGTATGGAATCCAAACTCATCCATACAGTGAGGCCCTATCTGGAGGAGCTAACAGAGAAGACGAAATTGACAGCATTTTTGGGCATCCTTTCCAAAGGCAGGGTGGTAATTGTGGACAAGGTCGACTCTCCTTACGGAATTAGGGTGAGCTCTGAAATCGGGCTCACTATCCCCCTTCTTGCTGGGGCCACAGGAAAGGTATTTCTATCCCAGATGTCTGATGATGAAGTTGACGGGATTCTATCCCCGAAAAAGATGAGAAAATACACCCCCTTTTCATGTACTAATAAAAAGAGATTTAAAGAGATGATAAAGCAGGCCCGCCAGTACGGTGTGGCTATTGACAGAGAGGAGTATATTGAAGGTATCAGGGCCATAGCCATTCCCTTAAGAATTGGCGGACGCAAACTTCTGGCCTCTATATGGGTGGTAGGGTTGAACAGTCAACTGAAAGATGAACGTATTCCAGAATATTCACTATTTTTAAAAAAGATAGGTGCTGAAATCGAGGCCCATTTCATATAGATGCCGTATTGTAAGCATCACCTTTTTCCACGCTTTATGAAGGGGAGGTAGCTAATGAAAATAAGAAAGGTTATGGAAGGACCAAGAGATGGGGAGATTAGATGCCTTGCCTGTTTTACTAGATTCAGACCAAAAAGCAGTGTAGATAGGGTCAAATGCCCCAGTTGTGGAACGCAGTGGAGGATTAGCTGGCCCTACCCTAAAACCGCACGATTGCAAGGACCGGTCTGGGAGACATACCCAAAACCAGGCGAGCCAATAGTAAAGAAATAGTCAGGGGGTATAATATGGCACTAAATAGAAAGATAGCATACATAAATCTCTCCACAGGGGAGATAAGGAAAGAGGATATTCCCATCGAATGGAGAAAGAAGTTTATTGGTGGCAGGGGACTTGATGCCTATCTCTTGTATAAAAATAACCCCCCTGACATCGATGCCTTTGACCCTGAAAATCGGGCCCTGATAAGTGCGGGTATTGTTGTGGGGACCCTTGCCTCTGCCTCTGCAAGAACCCATATAATGAGCAAATCACCCCTGACCAACTTCCTTGGTTCCGCCAATATGGGCGGCTGGTTTGCACCTGAGATGAGGTGGGCTGGTTTTGACCATTTGGTTATCTGGGGTAAGGCTGAGAAACCAGTCTATCTCTGGATACATAATGGTGAGATTGAGATAAGGGATGCAAAAGAAATCTGGGGCGAAGATCTCTACGACATGCAAACCATCCTCCGTCAGGAATTGAACGATAATGAGATACAAACCCTATGTATCGGGCCGGCAGGTGAAAGGCTCGTTCGCTTTGCCAATGTTATGACTGGAAGAAAGAATGCCGGCGGCAGGACTGGAATGGGTGCCGTTTTAGGTAGTAAGAATCTCAAGGCCGTTGTCTGCAGGGGAACTATGGATATCAAGATAAAGTATCCTGAAGAGGCCCTGAGATATAACGAGGAACTGATCAACCAGGTTATATCCAGCAAGGTGAGCCAGACTATGCAGCGATGGGGAACCATGTTTATCTACGGGACCACCAATTCCACAGGCCTGGTAAGGACGAGAAATTTTGAGCTCAATCAGCTTGTTGGCGGATCAGACATTGAGTGCGAAAATCTGGATAAGGTATCCATTGGCTTTGATGGCTGCTTTGGGTGTCAGGTTCACTGCAGACACCGATACATTATCAAGGATGGACCGTATGCCGGAACCTACGCCCAAGGTCCCGAATATACCAGTCAGGGGGCATTCGGTACAGAGGTGGGATGTAACAACATGAATACCATCCTGGTAGGCAATCACCTGGTTAACTACTATGGTCTGGATACCCTTGAAACAGGCAGCATGATGGCCTGGGCCATGGAATTATATGAAAAGGGCATATTGACAGACAAGGATACAGATGGCCTCAAACTCGAATGGGGTAACGATGAGGCAGTCCTTGAGCTGATAAAGAAGATCGCTACCAGAGATGGAATCGGTGACATACTGGCTGAAGGCCCCGTCAGGGCTGCAAAAGAGATCGGTAAGGGGAGCGTGAAATACCTGGTTCATGTAAAGGGAATGAGCAATCTCCACTCTGATGAAAGACCAACCCCATCTCTGGCCCTTGGTATAGCCACCGGCTCAAGGGGCTCAGATCATCTGAGAAGCAGACCTGCCATAGACCTCTACAACCTCCCTGTTGCGGTTTTAGAGAAGGTCTATCGCCAGCCTGACGGCTATGATGGTCCGCTTACCAGCGGCTATAATAAATACGAGGGTAAACCAAGGATTATCATGTGGCAGGAGCTTTGTTATATGGCAGTGGACTGTACCGGGATGTGCAAGTACCATACCGTATTCCTGAGCCCAAATCATCCAAACTTTCCGGAATTCGCCAAGATGATCTACTATAACACCGGCCTTGAGTTTACCCCCAAGGAGATATGGGATGTAGCCAATCGCTGCTATACAATAGAGAGGCTCTTCAACATCCGAGAGGGCCTGACAAGGAAGGACGACTGGCTTGTTGACAGGTATTTTGATGAACCGACCAAACTTGGACTTCCAGTTGCCTTTAACAAGAAGATAGATAGGAAAAAATTCAAGGCCATGATTGACGAATATTATAGTCTTCACAGATGGGACAGCGATGGAGTTCCTACACCAGAGCTACTTAAGGAGCTGGACATCCTTGATCTTTATCCCGGAAAGGGTCAAGAAAAAAGGGAGGAAAAATAACTATGGCTAAGATGCTTATGGTTGATTATGAAAAATGTACGGGATGCAGGCTTTGCGAGCTTGTCTGCTCGGTTAAGCATACAGGGGCCAGCAACCCATCAAGGGCAAATGTCCATGTAGTAAAGTGGGAAGATGAAGGCTTTTATCTTCCTATGCTTTGCCAGCACTGTGTAGATGCCCCATGTAGGTCAGTATGTCCCACAGATGCCATTTACGGAGATGAGGCGTTGAGTCGGGTTATGGTAGATTATGATCTCTGTATTGGCTGCAAGGCATGTGCAGCTGCCTGCCCCTTTGGTGCCCTGGGATTCGATGAGATTGAAAAAAAGGTTATCAAATGTGATATGTGTGACGGTGACCCACTGTGCGTAAGATTCTGCGACATGAAGGCCATTGACTATGTGGATGCAACCACCTCCAATTTTGAAAAGATGAGGGATGCCAGCCGAAACTTCGCTGACTTAATGACCAAGGCCCATGGCGGATAGGATCCTTAAACACCGTGCACAGAAAAGACCCCTTGATATAGATTCAGATTTAAAAATTGGGGTATAAGGTTAGATGGATTTTGGTTCCTTTGTAGAGGGTCCCCTGCTATGGATTGTATCTTCCGTATTTATTACTGGAGTTCTCGCAAGGGTTGGGATCTTTTTCTCCATAATCCCTAAAGGCAACAATGATAAGCATCCAAGAGGGAGGCATATCTTAGCTACCCTCGGGCGCTCCCTTTTGCCTTTTCATAACGCAGTTAGCAAAAAACCCATTTACGCAACACTGCGCTATATATTCCACATATGCCTGATTGTTGTCCCCATCTGGTTATCCGGACATATCATCTTGTGGGAAGAATCCAGGTTTGGGTGGACCTGGACTGCGCTGCCAGATGTATGGGCTGATTGGATGACACTCCTTTTGTTATTCCTTACCGCCTATTTTCTAATCCGGCGTATTGTATTCGCAGACATTCGCCTTAACTCCTCCAAGTCAGACTACCTTTTAATCGCTATAACCGCCCTACCCTTTATGACCGGATACATCTTAACCCATGGAAATCTGGACCATGTACCTTTCTTAGGAGATAACATGAGGACCATACATGCGCTGAGTGGTGAGGCGATGCTAATTGTTGCAGTTTTCCTGTTTTATAGAACACAGCTTAGCGTGGAGAAATGTACAGGGTGTGCCGCATGTGAATTAGATTGCCCAACAGGGACACTTAAGTCTAATGATGAGGGAAGACATCGTATTTTTGCTTACTCCCATTATCAATGTATCTGTTGTGGGGCATGTGTAAATACCTGCCCAGAAGAGGCCGCAGAGTTAAGGCATGAGATAGGTCTTGGAAGGTTTTTCCAGATAGTACCCGAAAAAGAGATAAGGTCAATAGAGCTTAAGGAGTGCGAAAAATGTGGTGCCTTGTTTGCCCCTGCACCTCAGATAGAAAAGATCGGTCAAGTGATTACTGAGGATTATATTCGCTTCTGTTCCAGGTGTAAGAAGGTCAATTATGCGGAGACCTTTCACCAACTGGCTCCCTGGCCCAAGAAATTAAAGAAATAGGTCGAAGTATCCGAAGACAGAATCACTGAATCAGGTAACCATTCACCACAAATAGGGGGATAGGGCTGTTTCCGAAAGGCCTGCCCGCAATGCTTCGCAACGCGAGGCAGGCGATATCTGATAAAAAATTTGTTGATCAGCCGCCAATAGAACACATCTTTCGTTGAACCTTTCGGTGATTATCAAGGCTCAGGGGATGACATTCTGGCTTTAGGTCTACTGCCTTTAAGAAGATCTCAATTAATTCCTCATCCAGACAGCCTCTTCTTAACGGATCCTTGATATTTACCTCTCTATCCGAAAGCAGGCATGGCAAGAGCATTCCATTGGCAGTCAGCCTGAGTCTGTTGCAATCCCGACAAAAGCAATGACTGATTGGACTTATGAAACCTATCTCTCCTTCACCCCCATCAAATCTAAATCTTCTTGCCGGGCCATCATTTTGCCCAGGAGAGACAGCTATCAGTCGCCCAAATCTATTGACAAGGGCCTTTTCTATCTCTGGGTTAGGAATGAATGCCAGGCTATTTGCCTGTAAACCAATAGGCATACATTCGATGAACCTGATATAATAAGGTTGTTCAATGGCAAGACGACCAAAATCCAGGACTTCATTATCATTTACGCCCTTCATAATAACTACATTTAACTTTATGGGAGAGAATCCCATATCCCTGGCCTTTTCTATCCCTTCCCAGACCCTGTTGAAATAATCAAACCGGGTAATACTTTTAAATCTTTCCCTCTCAAGACTGTCAATACTCACATTAATCCTTGTTATACCTGCGGCCTTTAACATATCCAGATTGTCCTTAAGATAGACCCCATTCGTAGTTAAGGATACATCATCAAGACCCTTTAGGGCCGTAAGCATTGGTACAAATTCCCCTACCCCTTTCCTGACAAAGGGTTCTCCTCCTGTGAGCCTGATCTTATTGATGCCTAATTTTACTGCAATCCTCACAACCCTGAGCAGTTCCTCATAGCGCAGGATATCCTTATGCCTAAGTTTTCTCTCATCATAAGGTGGCACACAGTAAATGCAGTGCAGATTGCATCGGTCAGTAATGGATAACCTCAGGTAGCTTATCCCTCTATTAAATCCATCAACTAACACTTAATTATTCCCTCCTCTCCTCAATCCCTAGTTCCTCACCTTTTGGCTCCTTAGGCACTTTAATCAGGGTATCTCTATTTCAACCCTCCCCTTCTTAAAACCCCTTAAAGAAGATAGCATTGCAACAAGGGTATTCTTAAGTAAACCAGAGGTAAAGGGATTTAATGGCAACATGGTCCCGTCAATCTTAATGGAAAT
>CP070660.1:1015014-1020706 GCA_020355145.1 Deltaproteobacteria bacterium | reverse complement strand
GGTGGTTTGGAGCCTACTCCTGCAAGTCGGCTCCGAGGGGCCTTCCCTCATCTCTCGTGCAGCCTCGTGGCGCACAGGCATCGGCATAGCGGTCTAAGACAGCATCAAACCATCCACCAAATTCTGTAACCTGGAATTTCAACCGCGCTATTTCTCCGTCACAGCCATCAATAACAGATAATACGTGTGCCAGTAGTGCTCCAATAACCAAACTACTATACCCCCCTAATAGGAAGAAAAAGGCGCCCAGAGTAGCAAGGATAAAGGAAAAGAACGAAACATAGCTTGGGGTAATAGATGTTCTTATAAGATGCCTTGTAATCCTGGTTGATAGGGGTCTGTTTAGGTATCGTGATATAGGTCCATCAGTGGTCTTTTTCAAGGTAGCTAAGAGCCTGTTTTCCGCTCTCTTAAATGTCTTTTCATCATCCACATCAATCCAGTAGTGATCTTTAATATCAAAGGCTTTAGCCTTTCCCTTTCTGGCCAGTACCCTTATCCCCCCTGAAAGGGAGCTATCGCCATTGTGGAAACTCTCTTCGATGGCGCTAAATAGTGCCGGAGAACAAAGAAAGATTCCTGTATCATGGGCGTTATATCTCATTATATTCTTTCCTATATCTGAGATCCTGTTGTCTTTGACAAGAGCCTTGGTAACATCATTACCATCAGCAAGCCTCTTGGTTTTAAGGTTATAGTCTACAGCCAGGATAACCTCACCATCGGTTAGTCTTTCATGCTTGAGGTTTACCAGTATCGATTGGTCAAAGATATGATCTGTCATCAACAGGAAAAAATTCTCATGCAAGAGCCCTTTTGCCTTAAGCACAGATATGCCGTTTCCCTTTTCCCATTCTTCATTCGTGATACGGGTTATATGTATATTTCTCCCCTGGCTCAATCTGTCGAGATAGTCGTGTACCTTCTCACCATTAGTATCCTGTTACCACATAGAAATCAGTAAGCCCGCTCTCCTGCGCGGTTAGTATCACTCGTTCGATAAGGGATACTCCAAGGAGCGAGATAAGGGGCTTTGAATCGCCCCTGCTTGATAGCCCGCTTCCCCGTCCTGCAGCGATGATGAGGCATTTCATGAGCTTAATCCTCCCTGTTTGCCCCAATAAATTCCTCAGTCATCTTATATGCCTCATCATCTGTATACTGTCTTGGGGGATGCTTCATAAAATAGGAGGAAGGAGAGTATAAAATGCCCCCTTTACCTCTGTCCAGTGCAAGCTTACAACATCTTATTGCATCAATTACCACCCCACCGGAGTTTGGAGAGTCTTCTACTGAAAGCCGCAGTTCAATGTTCATGGGAACATCGCCGAAGAGCCTGCCTTCCATCCTGATAAAACCGATCTTGTTATCTTTTTGCCATGCAACCCAATCGCTCGGGCCTATGTGAATATTTTCTTTTTCCAATCGCTTCTCTAAAAGTTGAGATTGTACCGATTCAGTCTTGGACTCTTTCTTGGATATAACGCGGCTTCTATTTAGCATATTCAGAAAATCCGTGTTCCCCCCTGTATTAAGTTGATAGGTCCTTTCAAGTTTAACCCCTCGTGCCTTAAAGAGGTTTGCCAGAACCCTATGAACTATGGTTGCACCGAGTTGGGATTTTATATCGTCGCCTATAATCGGTATCCCCTCTCTTTCAAATCTTTTGCCCCATTCAGGATTGCTGGCAATAAATACAGGAATGTTATTTATGAATCCTACTCTGGCCTCAAGGGCGCATTCGGCGTAAAATCTGGCGGCATTTTCTGACCCCACGGGGACGTAATTTAAGAGGATCTGGGCCCCGGATTCCTTCAATATATTGATACAATCTTCTTTGGATGGTTCTTTTTCATCAGATAAGACAAATGTATATTTATCCTCATAATCTCCCATGTGTTCGGAGAAACCATCCAATATGGCACCCATCTCTACCTTGACACCTGTCCTGGGCATATCCTTGCAGAATATAGTGGTGCAGTTTGGCAGTTCGAATATAGCCTCGGACACTTCTTTAGCGACTTTTCTTTTATCTATGTCAAAGGCGGCTACTATTTCGATATCATACGGTTTGTAAGGACCAATCTCCCAGTGCATCAATCCAATAGCATCTTTGCTATCCTTGTTTTTATAGTATTCTATGCCTTGAACCAATGAGCTTGCACAGTTACCAATTCCGACAATAGCGATCTTGATCTTGTCCATAGGCAACCTCCTTTCAAATATCCTTGCCTGAGAAAATGGACGACAGGACAACTTAGACTTGAGCCCTGGAAATCCTCTCTAAAAACCAAGTTTTTGCCATTTCTCTAAGGTGGTTTACCCTTTGGTAAAAGCTTTCTCATATATATTACCAGGCAGATAGATAATAGGGCTTTATGTAAGATGTAGGGGAGAAAAGAGATAAATTTACACTTACTTAGCAAAAAGGGACAATCTTTGCAAGAATTTTATTGCCACAAACAATTGGAAGAGGGGTTTGACATCATATCTTAAAGATAGTAGTTTTAACTAATTTATTCACATCTAATATAACATATGGATATTGCAATAGTTTTTATATATTTTTTAGCCCTTATCTTTGTTGGCAGCAGATCCCTTAAGGTTGTGAAGGGGATAGATAGTTTTTTTGTTGCCGACAGGGGTGGCCCTTTCCTCTTTATTGTTGGATCCCTCTTTGCCACCATAATTGGTGGGTCTTCTACCATTGGAATGGCAGGTTTAGGGTACAGGCAAGGCTTGGTGGGATCCTGGTGGCTCCTGGTGGGAGCTATTGGACTTTTTTTTCTGGGCCTTTTTTTGGCAGAAAAGGTGAGGGGGTATTCTCTTTATACCTTACCGGAGATTCTTGAGGTCCAGTATGGGCCTGAGGCGAAACTCTTTGCCTCAGGATTGATAGTCATTGCCTGGATAGGTATCATTGCAGGCCAGATAGTAGCAGCGGGAAAGATTTTAGAGACCATTTTGAAGGCCCCACCATCCCTTTTAATGATCATAACCGCCTTTGTATTTATCTTTTATACCTTGATAGGGGGACAGTATTCCGTTGTCCGCACGGATACAATCCAGGGCCTGATCATTGTCGTCGCAATTCTCGTCTCGATTCCCCTTTGTCTTGGCGAGGTGGGAGGGATATCTTTAATGAGAGAGGCACTTGGCAGAGACTATTTTTCCTTTCCAGTAAGCCACGGTTTTACGTGGAAGACATTAGCTACCTATCTATTTTTAGTTGGATCGACCTATGTGGTAGGGCCCGATATATACTCAAGGCTCTTCTGTGCCAAGGACAAAAAGATCGCCAAGGGTGCTACCATGGCAGTAGCCCTGGCATTAATACCATTTGCCTTTGGCATAACTATAATAGGTATGTCGGCCAGGGTATTATTTCCCCAGATTAGCCCTGAGGCCTCCTTTCCGACAATGATTAACCATGTTTTCCCGATAGGATTGAATGGGCTCGTTATCGCCGCACTCCTTTCTGCGATGATGTCCTCAGCAGATACGTGCCTTTTGACGACCAGTACGATTCTATCAGCTGATATAGTGAAGGCCCTTTTAAGGCAAGATATACCAGAGGGAAGGTTGCTCTTGCTTTCCCGTTTCTTTATTGTGTTGATAGGTATCTTTTCTCTATTCCTTGCGCTAAGGCTGAAAGGGGTTATCCCATCTCTGCTTCTTGGCTATACTGTTTATACCTCCGGAGTTGTTTTCCCTGTTCTTCTCGGTTTTTATAGACATAGGCTTAGGCTAAGCAGGGGAGGTGCTATTTTGGCCATGGTGGCTGGAGGTGGAACGGCATTGATTGGGAAGCTTATGGGATGGAGTCTTTTTGGCCTCCCCGCTGGCCTCTTCGGCTTTTTTCTATCGGGGGTTATCCTGATGATAGGAAGCCGATTTATCTCATTTGTAAGAAATATAAAATAAGGTTTGATCTATTTATTATGCACAGGAAATAGATATCCCTGCCCCTGCTGTTTACTATCGATACCCTGGCCTTTTTTGTCTGCCTTAAGAGAGGAATCTCCCTTAAAGAGATATCGCTGGAATAGATTGTTAAAGGCCGTCCACGAACCCTCCTGCCTGTCACCCTTCAAGAGCCTGCTCAACCCATTGATCTTGGCATCCATGTCATCTATGAGATGAAGGGCAAAGGCCTCTAAGAACTTGGGTCTTTTTGGGGATCCAAGGTCAAATTCACCATGATGGCTCAGGATAAGATGCCTGAGGCGAAGGGCAATTTCAGATGGAAAATCCTTTAGGGTCTTCAATTTTTCCTCCAGCATTAAGACACCTAAGACAATATGTCCTAAGAGCCTTCCTTTGTCTGAGTAATCTATGTTCAGTTCGAAGTGGAGCTCATCGATCTTGCCTATGTCGTGAAGTATGGCACCGGTCAGGAGGAGATCGCCATCTAAGTCAGGATAGTGCTCGGTCACCAATACCGCCATCTGAGAGACCGAGAGGGTATGTTCAAGGAGTCCTCCGAGATAACTATGATGGAAGGTCTTTGCTGCTGGTGCCCTCTTAAATTGTGAGATGAATTGATGGTCGGCCATAAAGGACTCCATTAGTAATCTGAGATGTCGGTCTTTTATCCGGTGGGCCAGTTCTTTTATCTCGGAGAGCATCTGCGGTATATCGTTGGGGGTAGATTCCTGAAAGATAGTGGGATCAGCCGGGGATTTATTTAGTTTTAGCTCATGTATCTGGATTTGGATCTGGTTCCTATAGGTAATCGCCTGTCCAGCTAAGGTAACGATATCACCCTCTTTGAATTGAGTAGATATCTCCTCTGCCCTATCCCAGACCTTGCCCTCAACTGTCCCTGTCCTATCACCTAACGTAAGGGTGAGAAATGAATTTCCCTGCCTGGTTTGGGAGACTATCTTGCTTCTAACCAGATAATCTCCTTCAACCTTAACATTTTCCTGGACATCCTTAATCCATATATGAGGTGTTTGCCTGCCTTTTTCTTGGAGATCCATTATAGCCAATAATCTTCTTTCACAGGTCGTATAATGCCCACCTTCTAACAGGGTTTACCTGAGTTTTTAGCAGAGAAATTCATGTTTGTCCAGATCCCTTTTCCCGTCCATCAGCCTTGTTGACAAGGGATCAGGCCTCTTGTACAGCCTTTCCCACGGAATATGCCTTGCCGAGAAATTCGCCAACTCCATAATAGGTACGATATACTGGTGCAAAGATAAACGGTTTTACCTTTTCTATGTTAGGAAGCCCATCTTCTGCAAGTACAGCCTCTTCGGCCTTGATATCCAAGATTTCACCGACAAATTGGGTGTGCAATCCTATTTCAAGGGTATGGATAACTCTGCACTCCAAGACAAGGCTAAATTCCTTAACATAAGGGGCATTTACAAGTTCACTTCTCACAGGAGTAAGCCCGGTAGCGGAGAACTTATCCTCCTTTTTCCCGGAGACCATACCAAAATAATCGACTTCCTTGAGATAGTCTTGAGAAGGGATGTTAAGTGTAAAACATCTTTGCTCCATAATATTACCATAGGTATAAGTGGCCTTCCTGAGAGAGAGCGTGACACAGGGGGGACTAGAACAGCAGATCCCCGCCCAGGCAGCGGCCATTACGTTTGGTTTTCCGGCATTGTCATAAGTGCCTATAACAAAGACTGGCGTTGGGTAAACTAACGGCCTTGCGCCTATAGACTTTTTCATG
>CP070660.1:1006936-1014914 GCA_020355145.1 Deltaproteobacteria bacterium | reverse complement strand
TTGTTCCCTGGTTGAGATCAATCCCTTAGTTATTACCAGATCAGGCAGACCGGTCGCATTGGATGCAAAGATCAACTTCGATGATAACGCCCTGTTCAGACAAAAAGAGATCGCCCAACTCCATGATCCATATGAAATGGATGAGTTGGATGCAAGGGCATCCCAGTATAATCTGAATTACATTAGACTGGATGGTAATATTGGTGCCATGGTAAATGGGGCCGGTTTAGCAATGGCAACTATGGACTTAATTAAGCTGGCCGGCGCGGAGCCAGCTAATTTCTTAGATGTTGGCGGTGGCGCAAGTGAGGAAATGGTTACTAACGGGCTAAAAATCATCCTGAGTGACAAGAGGGTCAAGGCAATCCTGATCAATATATTTGGTGGCATAATGAGATGTGATGTTCTGGCAAGGGGTGTGGTAAAGGCCGCCAAAGAGGTAGAGATAAAGGCCCCTCTTATTGTTAGATTAGAGGGAACAAATGTAGAGGAGGGTAGAGAGATCTTAAGGGATTCAGACCTTGATTTCTCAGTGGCCAAGGATATGGAAGAAGCTGCAAGGATGGTGGCGCGACAAGTGAGCTAAGACGCTCTCATTAAAAAGAAAATATCCTTTCAGCACCCACTTCTTTACGTGGATGAGGGCAATTTCCTATCCCCAGCCACTGAGGGTGGTCAACTTCTGCAAGATGAAAATGGAGTAATCCTATGGGTATCCTGGTTGACGAAGATACAAAGGTTGTTGTCCAGGGTATTACAGGTAAAGAGGGAACATTCCACACAAGACAGATGTTGGCATACGGCACCAATATCGTGGCCGGTGTAACGCCTGGTAAAGGAGGAGAAAGGGTTGAGGGTATACCTGTTTTAAATAGAATAAAGGATGCTGTGGATATTTATGGTGCCGATGCCTCATGCATCTTTGTACCACCTCCGTTTGCCCCTGATGCCATGCTCGAGGCCGCGGATGCAGGCATAGATGTCATTGTCTGCATTACCGAGGGGATTCCCACCCTGGATATGATTAAGACAGTTCATTTTATTAGAAAGTGCGGCGCTGTACTGATCGGCCCAAACACGCCGGGGATTATCTCCCCGGGGAAGACAAAGGTGGGTATAATGCCAGGCGACATTCACAAACAGGGAGGTATCGGGGTAATTTCCAGGAGTGGAACCCTAACCTATGAGGTCGTAGACCAATTAACAAGGGTTGGATTAGGACAATCCACCTGTATCGGTTTAGGTGGAGATCCAATTGTTGGAACCTCCTTCATAGATCATTTAAGGTGCTTCAAGGAGGATAGGGAAACAAAGGGTGTCGTCCTTATTGGGGAGATAGGTGGCACGGCTGAGGAAGAGGCTGCAGAGTATATAGAGGAAGAACTCAATAAGCCTGTGATGGCCTTTATTGCTGGACAGACAGCGCCACCAGGAAGAAGGATGGGTCACGCTGGGGCCATAATTTCAGGGGGCAAGGGAAAGGCTGAGGATAAGATAAATGCACTCAAATCTCATGGAATAACTGTGGTCCTCAATCTTGGGCAATTGGGAAAAACAGCCTTGCAGGTCTTCAAGGATTCGTGTAAATCCCATTAAAAATTAATTGACTTCTGTAGATAGAATTATTATACAAAAAGATAAATTGTTAAATAAAGAGGTGTAGAGATGTTTGGTCTTGGTATGCCAGAATTGCTGATAATTCTAGTTATTATCCTGATAATCTTCGGAGCCGGCAAACTCCCTGAAATCGGGAGAGGTCTCGGTAAGGGAATAAAGAACTTTAAGCAGGCGACTAACGAAAGCCCTGAAGAAATACCCCCTGATACCAGTGAGAATGAGAAGAAAATCGAAAAACTCGATGATTAGTCTGCCGTACCCCGATTATTTAGAACGGTATATCGTCTTCAGGTGCTTCTACTGGCTCTTCAGTTGCCTCTACTGTCTCTTCAGTTGGAAAACGTTCCTCTACAGTTACAGCCTCCCCTGATTTTCCTGCCCTATCCAGCATCTGCATTCTCCAAGCAATAATCTCTGTGGTCCACCTTTTATTACCATCCCGATCCTCCCAACTCCTCGTCTGCAAACTCCCCTCTATATAAACAAGGCTCCCTTTATGTAGATATTCACCACAGATTTCTCCCAGCCTTCTCCAGGCTACAATCTTATGCCATTCGGTCCTCTCCTCCTTTTCCCCTTCCTTAGTTGTCCACTGGTCCTTTGTGGCCATGCGAAAGTTAGCAACAGCCGCACCGCTTGGTGTGTACCTTATCTCTGGATCAGCACCAAGGTTACCTATTAACATTACCTTATTTAAACTCGCCATAGCTACCTCCTCATTAAAATAGATCTACAATTAACTAGAAATTTATCAAAATAGATAAAATTTTCAACCCAAATCTTCAAACCTCTCCCTTGCTGCGCGATAGCCTACTGGGTTTCCCACGTCGAATCCAGTGCCTTCCAATACCTTTCCGATTACCTTTCTCTCTTGAGAGAGTAGCTGGAGGGCAGGGGCATCATCCCATTCCTCTTTTCCGCCCCTCACCCTTTCTAAATAAGAGAAAAGGTGTGGCCCGAGGATCCACCTGCCAACGAGCTTAAGAATTGTCTCCCCCTCTTCGAGGATCAGAGGGGCCTTAGATTTGCCGGAGAAGCCATGGACTTGGACTATTCCCTGCTCCAATTGCGTTGCCTTTAGTATTCCCACATTACCAAACCCTTTGGCCTCCCTTGCCCGCAAGATAAGAACACCGACGATATCTTGTTTAAAACGCTCATATAGAGGAATCATCTGGGCCAAGGCTGGGTAAGATCCAAAGAGGACGTAGTCAGGCATCATCAAGGCAAACGGCCCCTCACCCACCATTTCCTTTATTCTGTATATGGCCTCGCCAGATCCCAGGGGAGCCGGCTGATCAACGAACGTTATGTGGGGGCAGCAGATCCTCTCAGCCCCTCCCCCCTCCTGCAAGTCCTTGTCCAACTCCCCCCATTCAATGTAGTGGCGGAGAGAATCCTTGTCTCTATTTATAACCATATACAGCTCCTCCATCCCCGAGAGGGCAGCCTCAAACACGGCGTAGTAGATCATGGGTCTACCCCCAATCGGAAGCATCTCTTTAGGCTGCACCCTTGTCATGGGGTACAACCTGGTCCCCTGACCTGCAGCTGGAATAACCACTTTTTTAACCTTCTGCATCTCTATGGGCTATTGGCTGACTACCCAAAGAATTTATGCCTCTTGTATTGGACATAATGCTCGGCAATGAAATTCAATGGCTTCTTCGCCTTTTGAAAATTTCCATGAAGGGCCCAGAAAACCTCAGATAAGTCCAGTTCCTTGGCTGACTGATGTTCCGCTGCCAATTTATAAAATCTTCGGCCTTCTTTTTCGTAGTCCTCTGGACTAATCCTTAGTTTTCCTCGAATCTGGGGTCTGACCTGCCCTGAGAAGGGATAGCGGTAATCACGCTCGGCATAATCAGGAAATATACCAAGAATAAAGAGACACATATCAGCGATCCTTTTATAAAAACCGAGCCTATACTCACCCTCCACCGCTTCACAGCAATTCATAAGACTGAGGATATCCAAGTTATTGAATCGGACTCTTTTCCAGATCCCCTTTTTTACCCTAAATGAAATGGCGTAACTCTCAATTTTGGTAAAGGATGAAAGCATGTCGGCCAGATAGCCCAGGAGAGACTCATTGGTTAAAAGCTCAACCACATCCTTGGTATCAAATATCGGAATCCTCATAGTACTGGTTCGTTCAACTGTGTAGCCTACCCCTTCCAGATCATTGGCTGCCTTCCTGAGCAGGATCTCAAAGAAAAGCGGGGGCGAGATCTTCAAGAATAGCTCCTCATTATCCATCAGTCGCCTGAATACCTTTTCGTCACTGATGAACGTATTTCTGAAATCCTCATCCTCCCTGATGATCTGCTTGAGCCTGGGTTTATCAGTGACTTCGGGAGACACACTCTCTACCAAGAAATCCAAATCCCTCTCAGATAACCTCAAACTTTTTAGGTTCAAGCGAGACACCTTGCCTGACTCCTTAAATAAGGGTCTTTATCCGGCGGTGGTGGTACCCTGCGTGAAAGGAAAGTTCACAATTAGTTTAATAAATTATATATATTATTAGCTGTCTAAGCCGTCAAGGGGCGTCCAAGGGCCTTGATAGACAAGCCCTTTATAATAAAAGTATCAGGGCTTGCACGGATATTCCGACTATAAAGGAGTGCAGATCAAGCCTCTATGATGTTACCCCCGGCTGGGAGGTCGCTTTCTGTATACCCAAAACCCGTCAGCATTCGACGGGTTGCCAGCATATAAGGATACCAGCCCATCATTTCACCTCGAAATTTGGTAGCTACCAGATAGTCAACCACCGGGGCCATCACACCCATGGCCAGGAAGTTTGGCTGATGGCTGGGGTTTCCTCCAGGCCCGCCCTTACTTGCCCAGAGCGCGTCTATGAGACAGAGCTGCTGACGCGGGAATAGGACCTTGCCTGTTCGCTGGTCCATGGGGCCCAAGATTTCTGGTGTTTGGTTTATGGCTATAAGATAATCCAGCCCTCCAGGTTGATGTCCTGGCCTGGGAGAGAAGGTGCCAAAATGATTCTTCATGGCCATGGTGAATCCGCCGAACCTTTTGCTGTGTGCCTTGCACATGGCTATGTTTATGAGGATGTCCACCGATCCATCTACCAAATGTCTTAGGCATTTGGATTGGCCTCCGGTATCTTTCCACGGCCCTGGCACTGCTGTTAAAGTCTTGCTCCCGCCCCATGCGCCTTCAATTCGGCATCCTTCAGGGAGACCGGCAAACGGCGTATACCTGCCCATGTTGTAGCCATGGCATGCGTCGTAAATATGTATGTTGAATGGTTTCACCCCAAGTATACTGGCTAGCGTATGAACGATCTTGGCCATAACAGCGCTCCGTGTGTGCTGCTGGCCGATATTGTTGGTCTTTATCGCCACCACTGTACTGGCCCATGCCTTGCGTGGAGGTTTAATAAAGATCGTCCGCCATGCCTCCCTGGGACTCCGCGTTTCAGCAAGGGCGCATGCTAGCTTGTCGATATTTTCCCAGACCACCTCGGTGACGACAAGTTCATTCTGGCGGGCCCATGAAGAGCGTGGTTCGATAGCCTTCGTCATGGTTGGATCGGTAATCCCAATCACCCGAAGGTTATTTACACGCGGGTGAACAAGGGTTTTCTGGGCCCACGCCGCCTTCCCCTTCCGCAAGAGCACTGCTGGGAATGCAGTAATGGCAGCGCCCATGATTATCGTGTTTTTCACAAATCGTCTTCTGGAAATCCTTGCCACGCCGAATCCTCAGCTCACCTAAGCTTGCCTATTTTTACCCTTCATAATACACTACATATAACATTTAACATAATTTCAAGATATGGAAAAAGGACAAATAAGAAGACAGATCTGGGATTTGATGGAAGAAAGGGGCATTGCAAGGTTCCCGAGGCCGGTGTATGGGAGGATCCCCTTGACTACATAATTACCCCGGATGGGATAACTGAGTCAAGGCATTGCTATCCAAAACCAGGGGGTATTTACTGGGAAATGCTTGACCAAGAAAAAATCCAGGCAATACCCCTGCTTAGGAAGTTGAAGGAACAAAGAGAGTGACAAAATAATGCTTGTATTTGATCCCTGAAAAAGGTAAAAGGGCAGATGTATTTCCGCGCACCCAAACAACCAATGGGATTTAGCATCACATATGGGGGCAGCCTTTTGGAATAGACGCATTGTACGGAGGTGAACAGATGGGTAAGGTCTTCTGGGCATGGATGGCCTGGTTCCTATTCCTATTCGCCTTGGACTTCACCATACCATTTTTTTGGCTTAAAGACGTACCCAAGGTGACGGGCAGTTTTCTCTTCTGGACCCTATGGATCGTTGTGGCCATTGTAAGCATGTTTCTGATCTTCCTCCAGTGGCGAGAAAATCATGGTAACAATGAAGAGGATCATCCATGAGTGAAAGCCTGTTTGTATGGTTAGCCATTCTTCTTTATATCGCCCTTGGAATTACTGTTGCTGTGCTGGCCAGGCGAAAACTGGGCGCTGGAATCAACGATTTTTTCCTGGGAAATCGTGAGATCGGGGGCTTTGTCTCAGCACTAACCTATGCGGCGACCACTTATAGCGCCTTTATGATGGTGGGGCTGGCCGGTTTGACTTACAAGCTCGGTGTTGGCGCCCTGGGCTTTGAGTTAACATACCTTTGTGGACTCGTTTTGGTGGTGTTTTTTGGCCCCCGCTTCTGGTTGGTCGGGCAAAAGTTTGACTATCTGACCCACGCCCAACTTCTGATGGACCGTTATCAAAGCCGTGCGGTTGGCATCGTAGCTGCAGTCCTATGCCTTGTCTTTCTCATCCCTTACGCCGCCATTCAATTAATGGGAATCGGTTATCTCCTGGCGGGTGTATCCAAAGGAGCTATTACCCTGTTCGGTGCCATGTTATTAGCCATACTGGTGGCACTTGTATGGTCCAACATCGCCGGCTTGCGTTCCGTGGCATGGACAGATGCCCTGCAGGCCCTTATCATGCTTTTGGCATCCCTTGCAGCTCTCTGCTTCTTAGCTTACAGAGGGTTCGGAGGATTTGGCAACTTCTTCCTTACGATGAACGAGGAAATCCCCCAACTTCTCGCAGGGCCGGGCCTGTTTAAATTTAACGTATTTTTCGGCCTTGCGCTTCCTTGGCTATTCTTCTCTGTCTCAAATCCTCAGGTGACTCAAAGGCTCTTTATTCCAAAATCGGTGACTGCCTTCAAACAGATGATCGCGGGCTTCTTGGTATTTGGTTTTATTTACACCTTTGTGTCTGTATTGTGGGGGTTCGGTGCCAGGCTGTTGATCCCTGGGTTGGATCAGGCAGACAAGGCCACCCCGGCCCTACTTGCGCTGCCGATCATCCCAAAGGCCATCGTCATCATCGTGATGGTGGGTATCTTGGCTGCGGCAATTTCAACTATCGACTCCATCTTGTTGACCCTTTCTTCCATGTGCGCAAGGGATATTTACAAACACGGCATCAACCCTAGGGCCTCGGAGGAAATCGAACTCAGGGTTGGAAAGGGCATGATCCCCATCCTGGCGATCATATTCTTTGTCTTCGCCTATTGGGCTGCAGGAAAAAGAGGTCTGGCATTCATGATCGCCCCCCTTTCATCAGCGGCCTCGGCTGGGCTCTTGATGGCTGTGCCATCCATCATCGGCGCCTTCTTCTGGAGGAGAGCCACGGCAGCGGGTGCCCTGAGTAGCATGGTTGGGGGTGCCATCTTGGTCTTAACCCTCCAAGTGTCCGATATCAGGCCTTTGGGACTATGGCCAGCGGTCTGGGGGCTTATGCTTTGCATTGCCCTCTATGTCTCCCTTAGCCTTTACACGCGTCCCCCGGCGCAAAAGGCAGAGGAATTCCTTCAGTACTTACAGAAAGCCCTTCCTAGGGGAAATTTTATTTAAGGTTTGGTCACATCTTGCACAAAGTATTTGACAGCCCCCCGCTCACAACAGTATAGCCCACCCCAAAGGCTTTCCCAATCTACTTGCTCGTCTATATCCCCACAAAACTCAATCTGCGCGCTTGGGTGGCAGGTTGAAAAATTCCTCAGATTTCTCAAGTGTAAGGGGTTTCTTCTCCGCTACTTTAAGGTAAGAGCGATCATACTGGCATAATGATTATGCCTTTCTTGCGGCAATGAGAGAGTAAAGCGACAATCTTTACCCCAATCGATGTATATCGGCACTGCGCGCATACGATGCGGATCGATGTTAAGGTCTTTGCAAAGAAGATCAACGATTAGTGCCTCTTTTGTCGCTTTATTTGTCAGCCTGCGGAATTGTATGTTTCGGCGCAATAAAATACGATCCATTACTGCTTCATCCAGCGTATTGATTACCGCGATCGGGGTTGAATAAGCACTTTTGTGCCCATCTT
>CP070660.1:1003915-1006836 GCA_020355145.1 Deltaproteobacteria bacterium | reverse complement strand
AGGCCATGGGGAAGTCTTGTGAACGTCGATAAGAATTCTTTACAGTACGCATAAAACCCCAGGTGTTTATAATAAACAGTCTTTGATCCTTGATCGCGACAAAAAGGTATAGGTAAACGGGAAAAATATAATGCATACCCATTTTTATCAACAGCTACCTTTACGTTATTTGTATCATTCAGCTCTCGATCATCCTTGATTTTATACCTTAGGGTAGACATGGGGGTTTTTGGGTCTTCTATAAGGGGTCTTATAAGGTCAGATATTATTGATGGCTGAAAAATGGGTTGATCACCCTGTATATTGACCGCTATGTCTCGATCCGCAAGATTAACCATTTCCGCAGCCTCAGAAATCCGGTCCGTTCCTGAGAGGTGACTTGCCTCTGTCATAATGGCCTGACCACCGAATCTCGTAACACATTTATAGATCCTAAGATCGTCGGTCGCCACACATATCTCATCCAGCTCAGGACACTCTTTTGCCCTCTGGTAGACATGTTGAATCATAGGTTTTCCCGCGATCAGGGCCAGCGGCTTTCCCTCAAAGCGTATCGAGTGAAACCTTGCAGGTATAAAGGCGACTATCTTCAAGATCTATCCTACAGTTTAAGGTCTTTAATCCCGTCTTCACGATAAGCCATTATAGGTTAATTTAAATAGCGATAAATATCAAGGAAACTGAGGGATTCTATAGTCTTATTTTACATTGACATATCTTTATGATCCCCATAGATTAAAGACAAAACCGGGTAGTTACACAAAGTGAGACCTTTGCATAACTCTACAATTTTTGTCAGTTGGAGGCCAGGAGGGTTTCTTTTTTGCTTATGCCCCAAAACAAGGTTCCCTACTGGGCGATATAAGGGCCACAAAAAGAAACCCCCCTGGCCACAGGATGTAAAAGATTGAAACCAAGATTAGAATTTGGGTTATGCAAAGGTCTCAAAAGTAGAGGGGTAATATTATTATGGGTTCATCGGAGATCGTGGATGTCTTGGGGAATTGCGAGCTCTTTAGGGGACTGAATAGGGATGAGATTGAAAAGATAGCCAGACTTGCTCACATTGAGATGTATGAGGCTGGGGAAAATATACTTAACCAGGGGGATTTTGGGGACAGACTTTATATAATCGCTGAGGGTCATGTATTCTTGGAAAGATCTATTGATTTAGGTACACGCAAGGGAAATGCGATTATTAGCCTTTTGGGTAGAGGAAGGGCCTTGGGCTGCTGGTCAACCCTACTTGGAGAGGCTCACACTTTATTGTCATCTGCGATATGCAGGAAACCTACAAAGGTGGTTGTTATTAAAGGTCTAGCCCTAAGAGAGATGATGCTTGATAATTTTCAGCTCGGATTTAAGGTGCTGGAAAGGCTCTGTTTTATACTTCGAGACAGAATTCAGGGTGCATACGGGGCCATGGAGAACATTTAGGCTACCCTATTCATCTTTATCAATGTTTATTGGTAATCCCATCTGTGTTCTTAGATCCTCAAGCCTATTTAGGGGCCTTTCGAGTTGTCGGCGCCTGGCTGTTGTTAGTGATTCATACTCCTTTTGTGTATCATCAATCCTCTTACCCAACAGTTCTAACTTCTTTAAGAATTCATCCCACTGCTTTTTGAATAGGCCCAACAAAGATAGTATCTCATTGGAGGTCTTCTCCAGGGCAAAATTATCCACAGCCTGCCTGATGACCGCTAGAACCGCGAAAAGGGTTATAGGCGAGCAGAAGATCACCCTATTTTTCAATCCCTCATCGAGGATGGAACTATCCTGTTCATGAATAAAGGAATAGATCTGTTCATTGGGGATAAACAGAAGCACATAGTTAACAGTGTTCTGTTCAGGATTTATGTATTCCTTGGTGGTAACCTCCTTAATCCTTGCCTTGACGTCCCTCAGGAAGTCGTTTCGAAATCTTACCTTCTCTGACTCTAGGTCAGTTTCCAGGAACTTGATATAGTTATTTAAGGGGAACTTTACATCCATATTGAGTCTTAGGTTCTCGGGAAGCAGAAATGTAAAATCTGGTCGTGAGCCAGTTCCATCAATAGTCTTTTGCTTGAAATAGTTCACATTTTCAATAAAACCTGCCAGTTGTAAGACATCTTCTGCCATCCTCTCTCCCCATTGACCTCTTGTCTTTGTGCCTGCCAATGCCTCGCGTAGAAGATTGCTGGTTTGCATCAAAACCGCTGTCTGCTGAGAGGCTGTATTAAGTTGACTTGCAAGTTCTCCAAATTTCTTTACCCTATCCTTTTCAAGCTCTTTCATCAGATTGGAGACATCCTCGAGTTTAGATGTCATCTGCTGCAATTGTTGGTCGATCAGGCCCTTTTTTGCATCCAATTCCTTAAGGCCAATTTCTCTTTCTGATTCCAGACGGGCCTTGGCCAACTTCAGAAATTCCTCGGTTGACTTTGATAGCGCATCAAGGGAGAGGCTTCCAAAGCTTGTCTTTATATTTTCAATTATTGACTCAATGTTTGCCTTCCTTTGAGCCTCACTCTCATGGAATAGTTCTTCTGCAAGCTCTCTAGCTGTTTTTCCTTGTATTAATCTCAATACAAATGCAGCCCATAGACCAAGCAAAAATCCTATAACCAGCCCTATAAGGGTAGTTAACCAGTTCATAGAACCCTCCTCAACCATTATTCCCTGTTATCTCCTGGCATCATACGCATGGACTATTCTATCATGACATCCCTATTAAAGGAAATGGGGGTTTTTGCCAGAGGAACCCTTTCGCCATTTTTTGATTTGATACCTCTGCGTAAAGGTCCGTTATGCCCTCGCATTGCATTGAAGGCATAATCCCTTTTCAATGATACCTATACAATATGGTGAGGGAGAAAAAAAGTCTTAAAGTGGGAGACGAGCAACCTTACAATTCAATTCAAGATCTTATCAAATTT
>CP070660.1:997797-1003815 GCA_020355145.1 Deltaproteobacteria bacterium | reverse complement strand
TTTTTAAGCTTCCTTAGAAACACGTTGGGAATGGCTGTAATGATATGAAAGTGTTTCCCAAGGGGCAGATAATTGAGGAAAACAATAATGGTCAGGAGGTGAAGCCAATAATTCCACCGGTAAACAGTCTTTAAGGTATCCTGGCCAAGACCATTGAAGATATAAGAAGCACTATTTGCTGCTGGTAGCCAGTAGGCCCTTTCTTCTCCAAGGAGGATCCCACTTCCATCCATGGCAATATCAGTTACCATCAGAAAGCTGATCAGGCCGAGGACAAGATAGGCATGAAATTTATGGGCCTTTCCATGCCTGAATTCATATCTGGCTGGTCTCCCTATAGCCCGCCGTAATATAGCTGCTAGACAGGCAAAGAGGACGATAATCTCAAATATATCCTTAAGAAGATGATAAGAGTCTCCCAGTGAACCCCCCATAAAAGGTAAAACAAATTCAGCCTTTAAACCGAGTCCATAAAGGGTAATGGTCCTTAAGGCAAGAACAACAAAACCCCAAAAGATCATGATATGTAGTACGCCAATCCAGAGATAGCGCGGCTGTCGTTTTTGGAAGATACCGTAGATAACGCAGTCATAGAATCTCCGCCATAGTGAATCGAATCGCCGATCCGGTCTTGCGGATCTAAGCAGTAGATACCTTTTGTAGATAATATAGGAAAAGAGGGCAAGGCCGCCTACTAGGATAAGCAAGGCAATAAAGAAACCCGGGATACCGAGATAGCGCTCAAGTGCAGGCTGAACTGTAGAATGCATCTTTTCCTCCTTAAAAAGGAGCGAACCAAAAAACTGCCAAAGGGATAACACAGGCTTCCCAGGGGGGTCAAGCCCTTTTGGTATTCTTTAGAAAGGCATTGTCTATTACAAAAGCCTTGATAGTGGCCGTAATGAGGTGTAGAAGGATATTTTTTGTTTTACCAATCCCTTTAATTAGGTTATGATTGATAATGAGATTACCGTGAAATACCGCCCTCTATCAAAGAGGCCGCGAAAAATTCAAAATAGGCCATATGATGAAAGAGTCAAACAAGGATATATATCAGAGGGAACTATCTACCCTTCTAAGATCCAGTTCCATTATAAATTCATCACTCCAAATCAATGATGTGCTTGATTCTGCCATGAAGGCAGCCGAGGAATTTATGGAGGCTGAGGCTAGCTCCGTCTTTGAGCTTGATACCGAAAAAGGGGAGATCTCTGTCAGGCTGGCTAGGGGAGAGAAAGGTGAATCTATCCAGGCCAGGAAATTGAAGCCCGGTGAAGGGGTTGCCGGTTGGGTTATGCGAATTGGAAAGCCGATAATTGTAGAAGATGTGCAAAAGGAAAGCAGATTCAGCGATCGGTTTGACAGGGAAACAGGTTTTAGGACAAGGTCACTCATCTGTGTTCCCCTTACCATAAGAGAAGAGATGATAGGAGCCCTCCAGGTCATCAACAAAAAGAATGGAGGCCCTTTTACAGATGAAGACCTTGAACTCTTAACTGCCCTTGCTCAACAGATTGCTGTTGCCATTGACAATGCCAAGCTTTACCAGAGGCTAGAGGAAAACTTCAAATTAACTGCCAGGGAACTCAAAATCACTCAGGAAAGATTGATCAGATCGGAGCGCTTAGCAGCCATGGCCGATCTTGTCCAGGGAGTCTCCCATGAGGTGAGGAATCCTATCATGTCCATAGGCGGCTTCGCAGCGAGGATGAAAGCCGGGTTGGAGAAAAACCATAAATTCCAAAAATACCTTGATATCATCCTTAAAGAGACCTCCAGGCTCGAAAAACTAGTTCGAGATGTGAAAGAGCTTTCAGAGATGCACACTGTTTATCTCCAGTCAGTCAACCTAAACAACTTCCTGTCTAAGATTATAGAGGATTTTTCTCCGACCCTGCCCAGGCAATCCATCCATCTGGAGGCAGATATTGAAGAGGGTTTACCTACAATCACCTTGGACAAGGCACAGATATCGAGGGCATTGAAGAATATTATCCAAAATAGTGTAGAGGCTATGCCTAAGGGTGGTACTATTAGGCTTAAGGCACAGCTGGTAGATTCTCGTATCCAGATCGTAGTCGAGGATTCTGGTATAGGCATAGGTGAGGATAAACTTGACTCTATCCATGATCCCTTTGTCACCTCTAAGACAACAGGGGCGGGTTTGGGTCTGACTATGGTTTATCAGATTGTAAAGAATCACCATGGGGAGATTGATATTAAAAGCAGGGGCAGCAAGGGAACTATAGTTACCCTTGATCTACCTGTAGATTTTCGATCCGAGATGGAGGAATAAAAAATGAAGGGAAACAGAGGGCTATCGCTCTTAGTTATTGCCCTTATTGTAGGTGGTTTGATGTTCTTCTACTTCAGTTATTATGGCAAGGAGGGTGAAAAGAAACCAACATTTCAGGGACCGGGAAAAGGGCAGGCAAATGATCTTGAGGAAAGCTCACCACAGGCAGAGGGTACAACCGTTGAGTCGCCAACCATACTGGCGCCCCAGGAGAGGGTTGAGGATGTTTTAAGGGTTGAAGACGAATGCCAGAAGATGGAAAGAGAACTTAGGGAGTTTTTCACATACCTTGATAAAAAGGACTATGTCAGGGAATTGAAGATAGAGGAAGACACATTCAGCCGCTTTAAGAAAATCATTCATGACCTATCCTTACACCCTCCCCTTCCGGCAGGAGAAGGCATTAATTATGATAAGATTATTGAAAATATCTACCATTTTTACAGGGCCTTAGGTTTAAAGGATTTAAGGCTTATAAAACTCATTATAAGGAATGAAACAGATGCCATGGAGATTAACCTTGCATTATTTTACAGATGGCTTATGTCGGGTGATGAATGCACCAAAAAGGGAGGGCTGGCACCTTCTCGGGATACCCTATACAGATACGCCGGTTTCTTTGTAAACTCCATTGGAGGAAGGGCCTATCTCTTTCGGAGAGAGACAAAATTGCGACTACTTCTTAACTATTACTGCCTCCTGATTATCCATGAGGCTGACAAAAAAAAGATGAACAGTTTCGGGATCGATATTACTCCCTTCTTGGAGCCGTTAGCTGAAGAGATTGAGAATTTTCAACCTCTCTATTTCCGTAGGGAATATGCAGGTAAATTGATTGATCTTAGGAACTATTATATAGAAAAAAGGAAGGTCTCTTGAGGTTTTTCTAACCCTTATCGGGTTTGGATCGCCTTGAGCGCCAATAATCAAGACCGGCTTCCCCTCCAATACCTCCGGTACACTCCTATCTTCATTAAGCGCCTTCTTACCCAATAAATGGGATGCAACTAACTCTAAATCATTCTTCTCTTCATTCAAAGGCCTAAGGCTGGCGGCCTTTAATTTCATCGCAGGAACAATCCCTTTTTTCTCTCCATCTTCCCTTAAGACAATATTGCAGCTATTTGAAATATATGATAATAGCCCTTAGGGACCAAGGGAGTCGTAAAAAAAATCGAAAGGTAAAACTTCCTGCTTGACATGCCTTCTTTTATAGCTAAGGATTGCAAATTTAGGCCATAGTCGCTAAAAGGATTCATGGACATCCATAAAAAAGAAAGGAGGGAGGAATCATGAGGCGAATCATATATGTGTCATTTTTTTTGGTTATGTCATCTTCCTTGATTTTTTCTGCAGGCCTGCCCCTCAATGGGGCTGTCCAGGCGAAGACTCTCAAATTGAAGCTCGCCACGGTCACGCCACCTCATCATGCTTATAATGAAGGTGCGAGGCAGTTTGCCAGGCTCATCAAGGAAAGGACTGGCGGCGCTGTTGACATTCGTGTATATCCCGGAGGTCAGCTCGGCAAGGGGGAAAGGGAGCTTCTGGAAGGGATGCAAATGAGGACAATCGATTTGGCTGTGACCGCAACAGGGCCTGTCTCAGGTTTTAGCCAAAGCATGATGGTTCTGGACTTACCTTTCCTGTTTCAAGACTACCATCACGTCGACGTAGTGCTTGACGGCCCTATTGGTCGAAAGCTCTTGAACGATCTGGAAAAGACCAAGCTAAAGGGCCTCTCATTCTTTGAGAACGGGTTTCGCAATTTCACCAACTCGGCTCGTCCCTTGCTAAAACCCGGTGACTTTAAGGGTCTGAAGTTCCGCACAATGGAAAACCCCGTTCATCTTGCCTCGGTACGCCAACTCGGTGCCCAGGCAGTCCCCATGAGTTGGGGCGAAGTCTACACATCTCTTCAGACAAAGGTCATTGACGGCCAGGAGAATCCCGTGGCTATTATTCACACCTTCAAACTGAACGAGGTGCAGCAATATTTGAGCCTCACCGGACACTTCTACTCACCCGCGCCACTGACCATCGGTCTAAAGCGATTTAAGTCCCTCAAATCAGAGTGGCAGGAGCTTTTCATCAAAACGGCGGTGGAGGTGGCCGCCTATGAGCGGAAGATCATTCGGGATAACGAGCAGCGACAGATTCGTGACTTGAAGGCCTGGGGAATGGATGTTAGGAACGTTGATAAGACCATCTTCGTCAAGGCCATGGAACCGGTATACTCAAAGTTCATCAAACAGTATCCGGATTGGGAACTAATTATCGAAAGGATCGGGGAAACGAAGTGAGTTGATCAGGAGGGGGTTAAGGGACGTGATGGAGCGAATAAGCGATGTGATTAATCGATTTACAGAGATTGCGGTCTTTATCATTATCTCGGTGATGGCCTTAGACGTCTTCATTGAGGTTATATTTCGTTATGTCCTGCTGTTTCCGCTTTTTTGGACGGAGGAGTTTGCCAGGTATTGCCTTGTATGGTCATCTTTGCTGGCTGCTGGCATAGCCTTAAAGAGAGGGCAACACATCGCCGTCACCTTCGTTACGGATAGGTTTCCGAAACGAATTCGGGTAATGGCAGCCCTCCTGGGAGACATTTTCGTTGCCACCATGCTCGTTGTAATCCTGTGGGGTGGAATCTATCTGGTCGTACTGACGCGTCATCAACTCAGCCCAGCCATGCGACTTCCCATGTCACTGCCGTACATTGCTATTCCAACGGGCTCTGCTATCATGTTATTCCACGTGCTCACATCTATCTACCGTCGGTCCAAAGAGAAGATCGGCCGGACCAGAAGCTAAGACGCAGTAAGGAGGAGATTGCCCCTTGTGTTAGTGGCTATTTTACTCATCTCTTTCTCTGTTTTCCTCATTATGGGTGTCCCCATCGCCTTTGTCTTGGGGCTCACCCCCCTTGTAGCGCTACTTTATGAGGGGGAAACCCCGCTCGTGCTTGCAGCCCAGCGCATCTTCACTGGTATGGATAACCCCGTGCTCATGGCAATCCCCTTTTTCATCCTTGCCGGCAACATCATGAGCGCGGGTGGTCTAACCCAGAGGCTCGTGACCTTCAGTAAGGTCCTGATGGGACCGGTCCGGGGAGGGCTGGCTCACATCAATGTGGTTATCAGCATGATTTTTGCTGGCATCACAGGGGCTGCTGTTGCCGATACCAGTGCCATTGGATCGATCTTAATTCCGGCCATGGAAAGGGATGGCTACGACGTTGAGTTCTCCTCCGCTGTGACGGCGACGTCTTCCACCATTGGCCCTGTCATCCCGCCCTCCATACCCTTTATCATTTACGGTGTCCTGGGAGAGGTTTCCATAGCCTCCCTTTTCCTTGCCGGGATTATCCCAGGTGTGTTGCTAGGGCTCTTCCAGATGGTGGTGGTCGCCTATTATGCGCGGAAGAGAAACTACCCTAAAGAGACTTTACCTACCTTTAGAGAGGCCTTAAAGGCGATCTTCGATGCGGCGCTTGTGCTGATGATGCCCATCATCATCCTGGGAGGAATTCTATCAGGGGTCTTTACACCCACGGAAAGCGCTTGTATCGCCGTGTTTTATGCCATCAGCATTAGCTTCTTTGTGTACCGTGACATCAGGCTCAGAGATCTACCGAGAATTATCATCAATACCGGCGCAACCAGCGCCCTGGTTATGCTCGTGATCGGGACGGCAAGCATCTTCTCATGGCTCCTTGCCAGCGA
>CP070660.1:994243-997697 GCA_020355145.1 Deltaproteobacteria bacterium | reverse complement strand
CCTTACGGCATTTCAGCAAGATTATCTCCACAATCATCCTATTAGTTGGTTACCTCATGGTAGGTTTTACTGCGAAAAAACAAGCTCTACACGATATGATAGCAGGCTGTCTTGTTGTAAACAGGAGATAGACCGGTTTTTAACAGCCCTTGTTAAACCATATTTTTCCTTCCCCCCTTACGATGAATGCCCCCTTGACACACAATCGCCTTTATCCTAAGTATGTTCCCAATGAGGAGATAAGGTTCCGGGTTTCGGCTGATCATACTGAATATGATATAGATTATGTGCTTGGAATATTGAAGAAATCTAAGCAGGCAAATTAGCGCGCCATCCTATATTCAAGGTCTCTAGCGCATTATTGCCTTTGAATTTTTTCCTTGAAGCCAAGACAAGCTAGGTCTATACTTAAAAATCTTTACGAAAAAATCGAGCTCTATAGGATGGCATCATGTTACGAATAGGATTTGTTGGATGGCGGGGCATGGTCGGGTCGGTTCTCATGGGCCGTATGCAGGAAGAGGAGGACTTCAAAGGCTTTGAGCCTATATTTTTTACCACGTCAAACATCGGCGGGAAGGGCCCTGATGTGGGACTTGACATTCCACCATTAAAGGATGCCTTTGACATCGAGCTACTTTCATCGATGGATATTATCGTCACCTGTCAGGGGGGCGATTATACAAAGAATGTATACCCCGAAGTACGTAAGCACGGGTGGAACGGCTATTGGATAGACTCCGCCTCTGCCCTACGCATCAAGGACGACAGTATCATTGTCCTGGATCCAGTAAACAGGGCCGTTATCGACTCTGGATTCTCATCTGGTATCAAGACCTATGTGGGCGGCAACTGCACTGTGACTCTGATGCTCATGGCCCTTTCAGGTCTCTTTGCCTCCGGTCATATTGAGTGGATCTCTTCAATGACCTACCAGGCCGCCTCGGGCGCAGGCGCCAAGCACATGAAGGAGCTCATTGCACAAATGGCACTACTCGGGGAGGCTTCCAGGCCGCTGCTTGATGATCCAGCATCCACGGCAATTGCCATTGATCAGGTCATCACAAGGGAACTGAGAAGTGACACCTTCCCCACTGAGAATTTCGCGGCCCCCCTTGCTGGCAGCCTGATTGCATGGATAGACTCGCCTATGGAATCCGGACAGACCAGGGAGGAATGGAAGGGTTCCGTAGAAACAAACAAGATCCTGCAAACCAAGAAACCTATTCCCGTAGATGGTGTGTGTGTCCGAGTGGGTGCCATGCGATGCCATAGCCAGGGGCTGACAATCAAGCTGGACAAGGATGTGTCCCTTGACGAGGTCTCGGAGATGATTGCGAAGGGCAACCAGTGGGTGAAATTGGTCCCTAATGATAAAGAATCTACCCTTCAGTCCTTAACCCCTGCAGTGGTCAACGGCACATTGACCATTCCCGTGGGCAGACTGCGAAAGATGCTCATGGGGCCTGAATATCTGGTTGCCTTCACCGTTGGAGACCAACTCCTCTGGGGTGCTGCAGAGCCTATCCGAAGGATATTGAATATCATAATCCAGAATCTATCATAATTTTTTAGATATCTTGATGTATAAAATCTTTGTTTGATTCCTTAGGAGGAAATGATGAGGGTTTCAGCGACAATTATCTCCATCTGCCTGACAGGTTTTCTGTTGTGTGCAGGGTGTTCAAGGGAGGAACCACCTCCAGTAAAAGAGACCAAGGTGGTAAAACCCATCAAAAGGCCTGCCCCGGAAAAGGCCAAACCCTTAATAACCGATAGGGATAAGGAGCCTGGAGAGATAAAGACTCCCGCCGTTGAAAAGGAGGCAGTAGGCCCCCCAGAGATAAAAGACATGGAAAAAGAAAAGGCAGCAGAGGAGGTCAGCGGATACTATATCGTAAAGAAGGGGGAGAGCCTATTCCATATAGCATCAAGGCAGGATGTGTACGGAGACCCATTGAAGTGGCCTTTCCTTTATCGCCGCAACCTGGATAGACTTTCTAAATTGCCCTTGGGGGAACTGCTCCCAGAAAGCGAGCTTCCCGAGGGATTAAGGCTGAGGATTATCTCCCCTGATGAGGTAAGAGAGAATCTAAAGGGCAGGCTCCATAAGCTGTGGGTAGTTAACGTACTTTCTACCACAACCAATGAAATGATCACTCCCGTTGCAGTAAGGCTTATTACCAATGGATACCCGGTTTACATTACCCGTGCCAAGGTAAAGGGAAGGGACTGGATAAGGCTCCGTGTGGGTTTTTTCAAGGACAGGACCGAGGCAGATAGGGAGGGGGAGAGGATAATGGCCATGTTGAATCTGGCCGATTCCTGGGTCACCAAGGTAGACAAGGGTGAACTTGAGGAATTTGGTGGCTATTGAGGGTATTGGGGCAATTAATTATGGACATTGCACAGATGAAGGTCGGATTCATGGATGTATTCTGTTATTTAGTGACATGTACCAGGACTAGAGAGGCGCTGGTTATTGATCCGGCCGGAGATGAGGATCAGATCTTTGAGAGGATTAAAGAAAAAGATCTGAATTTGAAATATATTGTGAATACCCATGGCCATCCAGATCATACCTGCGGCAATGCGAAAGTCAAGACCCTTACAGGGGCGAAGATTGTCATGCACGAACTGGACGATCAAATGTTCAATTCAAAGCAGGGGCAAGAAATGGCCCGCCAGTGGAATTTTACCCCCTCACCCCCCGCTGACCTAACCGTAAAGGATGGTGATCATATTGTAGCGGGCGATGTCTCCCTCAAGGTCATCCATACCCCAGGACACAGCCCTGGTGGCATATGCCTCCTAGGAGATAGCAACCTCTTTACTGGGGATACCCTGTTTGTAGGTGGCATAGGTCGAACCGATCTACCTGGTGCATCTATGACCGAGTTTATGACGGCCATAAGGCAAATACTTCTCACCCTTCCTGGTGAAACGATTGTCTGGCCTGGGCATGACTATGGGGTTAAGCCCTCTTCCACTATTGAGGTTGAAAAAAAGACCAATCCCTGGCTATAGATCAAAACTCCCATCTTAAAAACCTGACAAAATAGGACTTCCTAGAGGGATCAGGAAAGATCCCTACCACAGATTGCTCACATTCTATCACCGGGAAACCCAAAGCGATTTCACCGTTCCGGATATTTAAGAGGGCAGGCATGATATCTGTGGACAAAAGCCCAGACCCAGAAAAATGATAGAAATACAGAAAGAGTTCTACACCACCGCAGACGACACCCCCATAGACTATCTGAAGGGTGAAGGTTGTCTTGGCAGGACACGGGGATGATAAAATAACGAGGCAGGTTAGGGGAATCAAGAAGGCAATGATGGCTATTCGGACTATCTTACTGTCAGGATAATTCAAGGCCTTCATCTTTATAAGGGTATTTCAGGTTTCCCTGAATCAATATGGTTGATCCCGACTCCCATGTCAAGGGAAAAT
>CP070660.1:990139-994143 GCA_020355145.1 Deltaproteobacteria bacterium | reverse complement strand
AATGACCTTGCTTTTAATGCCTTTTTAAAGTAGAGATAATCCTTTTTCTCTACTATAATAATAACGGAAATACCTGCCGAGTCTCTCCCCCTTACCTCTAATCGATCCAGGTTATTAAATAGGGTATTGATATTCTTGATTTGTTCAAATGCTAATAGAGGTATATCTTTTCGAGTAAGGCCGGATAACTCCTCTATCTTTTCTAAATTCTTTACTATCTCCTCTTTTAGGTACCAGATCATGTCCTTTAGCAGTGTTATTCTCTTTACGGTGACCTCATTTTCCTCAAGGGAGAGGAGAGACAACCTTTGATGGTATTCATTTTCTTCCCCGTTAATTATCCTTTCTAAGCTAAGGGAGGCCTCCTCAAGTTTTTTCCGGGTAGGGGCCTCTTTAAAGATTGTATAAAGGGATGATGTAATCTTAAGATCCCTGACAATATTTTGTAGCTCTTTTATAAAGGTCTCTCCACCGAGATAATCTTCTATCAGGTTTCTATCCTTTTCTCTTATCCCTTTATGGGTATATCCCTTGAGGTTAGAAATCATAGATTCTATCTTGCTTATGGAGATCTTGGGTTCGGCAATCCCCCTCTTTTTAAATGCTACAATACCGGTCAGCCCACAGTTAAGCTGACTGTCTTGAACTGGAAAGAGGATAAGTGAACCAGGTGGGACGCCCTTTAGGCCCTTTCCAAAATACACTCTGGGATATTGCAACTTTTCCTCAAAGAAGATCTTTATTCTTTCTGAAAAAGACATTTATCTAAAGGACCTCTTTTGCCTCATTGTCTATTGCCGTGATTACATTAGCATGATGTTCTTGATGCAAGGGAACCCCTCTTTGACCTAAATAGTCGCAAGAATGATAACTCTTTTTCCTGCTAGGGTCAAAGAGACAGATTATGAAATAATTCCATGAGGGGAAAGGCGGGCAGATTGGCTATCAAGTAGGTTTGTGCGGTTGCAATAGCTAAAAGATAGCAAGGCAAGCTATCCTATCAAACCAGAATCAGGGTTTCTAAAAAATGTTAAGTCCTCAACCTTCTTAGAAGCTGCTTGGGCACTAACATTCTTAATAGCAACACCACGTTGACCTATCCTGTCTGCATTCTCCAAAACCTTCTTGGCAGCGGCCTTATCGATCACATAAATCATGTTACCGCCTTTCCCGGAAAATATTTGCCCATAGGATATGGGCACTAAAGGCGTAGGATCATTTAAAAGGGATTCTGCTACAGGTTCTGCCTTGCGATCTCCATTGGCCAGAAGAATTACGGTTCTTGCACTGTAAACGAGCTCAGCCCCCATAGAAATGGCATACCACGGGCTTTGCCCTTTGTCTGGAAAGTGCCCATCTTTTACGGCATTTGCCACGGTATCTTCATCAAGTTTAACCAGAAGCATCTTGTTTCCCTCAAAGGGGATACCTGACTCGTGAAAGGCTACATGTCCACGTCCACCAACCCCCACAACATGGAGATCAATTCCTCCCTTTCGCTCAATTTTTTCCCCGTAGGCATCTAATATCTCTTTTCGAATCCACCTAAAATATTCAGACTGGGCATTAGTTTTGATTAGGATCGCCCTTCCTTTATCTGCACCGTGCTCCTCCCAATCACCGGGGTTGGCCCCAAGCTCAGCTAGAAGTCTTTCCTGATCAACAAGCGTGCCCCAGGGTACATTTACTTCTCCGAATTTTTTTTCAAGGAGTCCAAATAGCTCCTGCACCATAAAAAAGCTATAGCTTTCAGGATGTAGTGCACGCTGTTGGGCATTCTCTCCAGGCAGACCTATATATTCATCGAGATTAAAGCTCCGGATTTTAGAGCAATCAAACGCCCCTGCATTAGCTGCCTTGGCAAGATGTTTATAAAGGCCAGTAGGCGTGTTACCAGTGGCCAGACCGAGGACATAGTTATCCTTATTATTCAAGGTATCTTTTATGTCTCTAATCACTATGTTGGCAGCAACCTCGCTCATATGATCAAAATCCTTGGTCACAATTACCTTAAACGGCATTTCAGTACCTCCTGTTATGGTTTAATCAACTGAGTTTTTCCCGTAGCACATCAGCAATTTTTTTGCAGTAGTTCTCAGTATCTTCGCGTGTAGGCCCCTCAACCATCACCCGGCACATGTTCTGTGTTCCTGAATACCGAACCAAAACCCTCCCAGTATCAGCCAGTTGCTCTTCAATGTCTTTAATAACTTGACTTATCTCAGGAATGGTAGATAGTTCAGGCTTGGTCTTTACGTCCACATTAATGAGTTTTTGGGGAAACACCTTCATAACTTGCGCGAGTTCAGATAAGGGTTTTTGGGCCTTTTTCATGGCAGCCAGAACCTGTAATGCGGTAATAATCCCATCGCCTGTGGTATGATGTTCCAAAAAGATAACATGCCCTGATTCTTCGCCGCCAATTGAGGCTCCGTTTGCTTGCATCTCCTCCAAAACATATCTGTCACCGACCTTGGCTATTACCTGTTCGATGCCAAGCTCTTTGAACGCGATACCAAGACCGATGTTGCTCATAACCGTACATACAACTAAATTCTTTGTCAGTTTACCCTCTTTTTTCATCTCCCTGGCGCAAATGGCCATAATTTGATCTCCTGTTAGCATAGATCCATTCTCATCAACAGCGATAAGGCGATCACCATCCCCGTCAAAGGCAAATCCAGCATCTGCCTTCCTCTTCACTACCTCTTCTGCCAAGGTTTCTGGGTGCTGAGATCCACAATTGTCATTGATATTCTCTCCATTGGGCTCATCAAACAGAGAGGTGACGTCAGCTCCCAGCTCAAAGAAGGTATCAGGTGCAACTCTATAGGTAGCCCCATGGGCACAGTCCAGGACAACCTTGGTCCCTTCCAGGGTATATTCCTTTGGAAATGTATTCTTTAAAAAGACGATATACCGACCTCTGGCATCGTCTATCCGATATGCCTTACCCAATTCATTGGGGGACGGATTCAATGTATGCATATTATTGGAAAATATCAGTTTTTCGATCTCAAGCTCCTTTTCATCCGGGAGCTTGAAGCCCTCGCTGGAAAATATCTTTATTCCATTATCCTGAAAGGGATTGTGAGAGGCAGATATCACAATACCAGCATCAGCCCTCATGCTATTGGTTGCAAAGGCAATACCTGGCGTGGGTAGGGGCCCTACCACGAGGGCATTCACCCCCATAGAACAGATCCCTGAAACCAGGGCATTCTCAAGCATGTATCCGGAGATACGGGTGTCTTTACCGATAATGATCCTGGGGATATGACCTTTTCGCTTAAATAAATAAGCGGTTGCTCTGCCAATGTCTAAGGCCATCTCTGCAGTCATAGGGTATTCATTGGCTACGCCTCTCACCCCATCGGTACCAAACAGCTTTCCCATTCGTTTTCTCCTCTTAATAAATTTTTTGCATAAAAAAAGCCCCTGCCATCTCACCGTCGAGATGTTGCGGACCCCCTTGTCTTTGTATAATACACCCTTGTATTATATTCTAGGTACAAGTAATTATAACAGAGAATTAAACTATGTCAACTTCTTAATACTCTTTCATATCTGAGGTGGGAGCATTTAGCTTGTCTCGCGATGAGGTATTGTCGCCACGCTATTTTGGTAGCAGCCAATTACTATCTATTGCCCCCATCTTTAAGAGAGGGGAGTTTTTCTAAAACTTTCTTATTTATGTCATCCACAATACCTTGTAGCCACTTGGCTCCCTTGGCGCTCCATTTCTTATCTAAGCCCTGTATTACCTTAACGTAGTCGTTACCTTTTTCCTTTCTGTCATGAGCCACTGCTTCCAAAAAGGCATCCCTCTCAGATATCTCACCCATCTTTTCTCGAAAAGAATAAAGAATATCCTCTATTTCTTGCCACCTATCAAACAGTTCTCTTTTCTGATTCACTAACTCCTGGGGATCTTTTTCTTTCACAATCCTTTGATAGAGTTCGGCAGATTGGGGCATCTTGTGGGCCAGGGCCTTGAGCCGGTT
>CP070660.1:982202-990039 GCA_020355145.1 Deltaproteobacteria bacterium | reverse complement strand
CCCTGGCACTAACCGATCCCCAAAAGGGGGTCCCGTCCTTCTTCTTTAATTGTAGTTCCACTGCATCAACGCTTCCCTTGGCCAGGAGGTTGTCTGAAAACGGCTTTCTATCCTTTGAGTTCATATACACATCAGACACACTTATTTTTTTGAGCTCTTCCTCTGACTCCAAGCCGAACATCTTGAGGAAGGTGGGATTTGCCATCAGAAATCTTCCCTTGGGGCCATGTATAGTTCTATAAACTGCAATGGGTACGTTCTGGACGAGGGTGCGGTATCTCTCCTCGCTCTCTCGCAGTGCCTCCTCGGCCTCAACCCTCTTGGTGACATCTCTGGCAATGCCTACGAGACCCACAATCTTCTCGGAACTATCCCGCAAAGGCACTTTGGTCGTTAAATTCCATATCCTCTTGCCTGTCTCATCTACGGAGTGTTCTTCTTTGTTAAGCAGCGGCTTACCTAATCGGATGGCCTGCTGATCGTCCGCGTAGTATTGCGAGGCCAGTTCTTGGGGGAAAAGCTCGAAGACCGTCTTCCCAATCACCTCGTCCGGTGTTGTTGCTCCCAGGAAACGCACATGCGCATTGTTGCTGACAACATACCGGCTCTCTTTGTCTTTGACATAGATATAATCTGGTAAGTTGTCTATAACAGTGCGTAGCAGACTATGTTCTTTCGCTAATGCCTCCTCTGCATGCTCCTCTGCTCGTTTGCGCTCAACGGCTTCTTTCTCTAACTCCTTAACCCTTTGTTCTAGTTCTTCATAGCTTGGCTTTTTAGGCATGAGAGACCCCTAAGTTAACAGTTACTTCCATATAAGCATACTTCATCATAGTGAATATTCTGCAGTAATTATGCCAAAACAGTGCAGAGAGATAATTACCTGTAATTCCATATGATTAAAGCTTCTTTGTGCAAGTATTATAGGCCAATTTGATTCATAGTCTGACAGGGTGTCAGACTCTTGACACTTGGCTATCCTACTCTATGCATACCTGATGAGATTGCATGCTCGGTGTGTTCATAAGGATACAAACAGTCTGACTAATGAAAGGGAATGGTTAATATGGATTTGAAGACTTATGGATATGGGTGTTTGGCAAGCGCCCAGTGCTTGGGCATGTATTGAGGAAGCTTTCAGAATGTGTTTTTCCTGTCTTTCATCTGCTGGATAAAACTCCTCAACCCTTTACATACCTCATCAAGCCTCTTAAGGGTCTCCCCTGCCCGGCTCAGATCTTGCTTCTTGCCCATGCCTTCAAGTTCAGATGCGATAATAGAGGCAGTGTTAGCACCCACATTTTTTAGCATGCCTTTAAGCTTGTGGGCCATACTGTAAAGGCTGTCGGCATCGCTCATTAAAACAGCCTCCTTGATCTTTGCGAGCGCATCAGGATAGTCCTCGAGGAAATCATCGAATATCTCCTTTAGCAATTCATCATCGCCGTCTACTATTTCAAGGGCCTCCTCCATATCAACAGGGGGATTTGTCTCCCAGTCCTCTTTCATCTAAGCCTCCTCCTCTCAGTTAGAACTCTTTTCCCTTTGGGGTCTCTCCTCTGACCTCTCTTCAGACTCCTTGCTATCGGCCCCACTCTCGTCTTTTTGAGCTTTTTTGCCGTTTACTATTCTTGCCTCTCTCTCCCTTTTCCCGACCTCTCTCAGTTTGTCCAGTGCCGCCCTTCCCTTTAAGGGATTTGCCTTTTGATAATATCCTAAGACCTTCTCCCCGACTTCACCAACCTTTATCGGCTTGATTATATAGCCCTGAATGCCAATTTTGCCACAGGAAATGACATCATCTCTGGCAGACAGAGAGGTCGCCATAATTATAGTGGTGTCCTTGTCTTTATTCTTCTCACGTATCTCCCTCAATACAGAATAACCACTCATAATAGGCATCTTGATATCCAGGATGATGACGTCAGGACTCCATTCGTTGTACACCTTAAGGGCCTCTTCTCCATTGGAGACAATTCGTGTTTCAAAGACATCCTTATGGAGCCCATTGTCATATAGCTTCTGGATTAGGCCTTCGTCCTCTGCCACGAGAATCCTTATCTTATCCATCTAAAACCCTCTGGTAGCTAATCCATCCCTTTTGACTGGCAAATGACCTCTTCTATGAGCCTTCCCACTTCCTTTATCTTTATCGGCTTTGTTATATATCCGTTCATACCAGCCTCAAAACATCTTTCTTTATCGCCTTTCATGGCCGATGCAGTCATGGCAATAATTGGAACGCGAGTCGCTCGCTGGCAACCTACCTCCCACTTTCGGATCTCTCTGGTCGCAGTAAGCCCATCCATGACAGGCATCTGGACATCCATCAGGATCACATCAAAGTTTCCCCTTTTTACCCTTTCAACCGCTAATTCGCCATTTTCTGCAACGACTACAGTGTGACCCCGTCTGGTAAGTAATTTAGAGGCAAGCTTTATGTTCAGGGGATTATCTTCCACTAATAAGATCTTATAAAATTTTCCCGTTTCAGGTCTGGCAAAGGCTGGTCTTTCCTCTTTTTTCTCATCCAGCCTTGATCCCTTTGGAAAGTTTAGAGAGAAAAAGAACGTACTTCCTTTACCCGGGCTACTCTTCAGAAAGATCCTCTCTCCACCCATGAGCTTCACCAGTTGGTTTGAAATGGTCAAACCCAAACCTGTCCCGCCATACCTCCGTATAGCCGAGCCATCAACCTGGCTAAAGGCAAAAAATATCATATCCTGCTTGTCCTCTGGTATACCTATCCCTTCATCCTCAACTACGAATTGGATTTGGAGATGGGTTTCGCCCTCATCTTCAACGGTGTAGATAATGCTAATCTTTCCCTTATCTGTAAACTTGACGGCATTCCCTACCAAGTTGACCAATACCTGCCGAAGTCTGCCAGGATCACCTATTAATTCGTAATCTATTCTTGAATCAGGGTAAAACTTAAGCTCCAATCCCTTTTCTATCACCTTAGCATTGGTAATGCTAGTTACCTCCTGGATGATTTTCTTAAGATCAAACCCCATCTTTTCCACATCCAGCTTACCGGCCTCGATCTTGGAAATGTCAAGGATATCGTGGATCAATCCGAGCAGGGAATGGGCGCTGACTCTGATAGAGCCCAGGAATTCATCTTGTTGTTTATCAAGGTGGGTCTCAGACAGCATGTCGGAGAAACCGATAATGCTATTCATGGGGGTTCTTATCTCGTGGCTCATGTTGGCCAGGAATTCGCTTTTAAGGCGGTCGGAGGCCTCGGCTTGTTCTTTGGCCTTTCTTAGTTGACTCGTTCTCTCTTCTACCTGTTTTTCAAGGACCCTACTGTAAGCCTTGACCTCTTGATAGAGCATTGCATTTTCCAGTCCCAAGGATATATTCAACATTGCTATGGAGAGGAGATCTAAGGTCTCCTGATAGATCCTGTCTCTTTTAGTGGCAAGCTGACCAAGAAACATACCCAGAACCTTCCTGTCGGTGCTAATGGTATGAAAAAGCACCTCTCCATCCTTTCCATGCTTCAGGGCCGGAACTATCACGGGTGTATTCTGTTGAACGGCCCATGCAAATGTTCCTTTCTTTATCTGGAGCTCAATTTCTTTCTCTGCCTCTTCCCTTAAAATCTGGGGATAGACGTATTTTGTCTCGAGATCAATTAACTCTTCTGTGAATAGAAAAAATCCGGCTACCCTGAACTCAATCAGTTGTAAAATGCGGTTTATGCCCTGCTTGCAAATGGTGGCCAAGTCATGTTCTATATTGATCTCTCCCATGAAAGATTGCAGGGAGTGAACGGTTTCAAGGGAAGATCGAATCTTTTGGTTTACCCCTTCCAGATGGGCGACCCTTTTTTGAAGGTTTTTAACAATGCCATCATCTCGGTACATGATCTCTTTTACCCCTGCCCAGGACCAACAAAGAAAGAAAATGCATCTTCAAACTGTTCATAAATCTTCTCAAAGGCCGGCTCCAGTATGCCTTTCTTTAATCCAACCCTTTCCCATGCACCAGGGCTTAAGGGTGGAACAAATCGCTCCCCGCTAGATCCAATCTTGCATGCATGCACAAGTATATTTGAAATATGAACCATATCTGCATAACTGGAAGAGGCTGGCCCTCCTTGAGGATTGTGATGATGACCCACGGCGCCCTGTAAAGAGTCAGGAAGCCTCCAAAATGATATAAGCTCTTTTGCTACTTCAGCATGCGTGAATCCGAAGACATCCATTTCTGCCTCCGAAATCAAGGCGTTCCTATCTTGGACAATTGTAAAGACCTCCCGGTATTTTTCAGAATAACTTTCCAGAAGAACTAGCCTGCCGAGATCGTGCAGTAGACCTGCCACGAAATATGACTCTGGATTCTCCTCTCGCCTGTATACCGCCAGTACCTTGCTTGCCACTCCACAAGCAAGACTATGCTTCCAGAACTCTTCCATTCTGAATGAAATGTTATCACCCAAACCTTTAAACATGCCCAGAACTGAGGTGCCAAGCACAAGTTCCCTTAGCCGCCTGAAGCCGATTATAGTTACGGCATGGGAAACCGTATCAATCTTACCCGGAAACCCATAAAAGGTCGAATTGACAAGCCTCAGTAGCCTCGCTGTAAGGCCCTGATCCCCTGATATTACCTTGCCTAAATCATGGGCAGAGCTTGTGGGGTCGTTCAAAAGTTCATTGACTTTGGCAAAGATGGTAGGCAGGGTTGAAATCTTGCCTATCCCCTGAATCATACGCCGGATTTTGTACTCATTTGAGTCTTTATTCATGAGCTCGCACAGCCTCTCTTTTTCTCACCAATCTGTATATCTCAGCGACAATGGGATTTTCTAAATCTGTCTTTTGAAAAAGATATGTCAGGTCCTTATCTATCCTTGCAATCACTTCTGGATCCACCGCCTCCAGAGACGGCTCCCCCAAACCCTCCTTTTCCACGCCCCGTATATTCGCCTCTGCTATTCCCCAAGCCATTAGGGCTTGAATATATCTTTCAGTAATTATGGAACCGGCCTTCAAAACGACCATCCCATTAAGATTGACAATATCCTCCGCTAATTCCATGCCTTCCTTAATATCGTTAATATTTAGTATTCCCATTACCTGTCCCTCATTTATTCGCCCTATCTTCTTTGCAGCAAGAGATATGCCAATTTGAATAGATGGAGATAAAGGTACATAGGAAATCAAAAATATCAATTATATGAATTGGATACAAATTTTGATCCTACCGATCAAATACCTTTGAGCTTATGGGGAAATTGTGGAGCTAAAAGTAAAAGTAGAACTTTCTGTCAAAACTTTGACAAAATATGAATAGAAATATGATGCGCTATTGAAAGAGGGGTAATGAAAGGGTCAAGGCTGCTCTTGACTCATATGGGCAAATATAGTAAAGAAGTCTTATAGTCAGACCATAACCCCTGGTTGCAGGTTTTTTATTTTCTACCTGGAGGTATCATGAAAAAGGGCAGGTTAACAGGTGCGAAGGCAATTATCAAATCCCTCGAATCTCAGGGGGTTGAGGTACTCTTCGGACTTCCGGGAGGAGCAATCCTTCCCTTCTACGATGAGTTGCCAAAATCCAAGATCAAGCATATCCTTACCAGGCATGAACAGGGAGCAGCCCACATGGCTGATGGTTACGCACGTGCAAGCGGAAAGGTCGGGGTATGTTTGGCAACGAGCGGACCCGGGGCAACCAATCTTGTTACTGGGCTCGCTACTGCGTATATGGACTCCTCACCAATCGTTGCAATAACCGGGCAGGTATCCAGGTCCATGATCGGAAACGATGCATTCCAGGAGGTTGACATCACCGGGATAACAATACCTATAACAAAACAAAATTACCTGGTCAAACAGGTGGCAGATCTTCCGCATATTATTGACCAGGCTTTTTCCCTTGCATCAACTGGCAGGAAGGGACCTGTGCTCATCGATATCCCGAGGGACGTTCAACTTGAAGAGTTCTCTGCCGATCGGGTGAACAGAGCCCCTCTTGAGGGTTACAACCCTACTATAAAGGGTCATCCCGGGCAGATAAAAAAGGCGGTACAACTAATCAAGACTGCAGAGAAACCAGTTATAATAACAGGGGGAGGTGTCTTTCACTCGGATTCAAGCAAAGGTTTACAAAACGTGGCAGAGAAGGCCGACATTCCGATTGTAAACACCCTCATGGGTAAATCTACCTTTCCCAATTCACATGAGCTCTACTTTGGCATGCTCGGTTACCATGGAAGGGTGGCGGCCAACACCGCTGTCAGCGAAGCAGATGTGATTATAGCTGTAGGGGTCCGCCTTGGGGATAGGACAACCGGACCACTCGATACGTTTGCAAAACAGGCGAAGCTCATCCATATTGATATCGATCCAGCTGAGATAAGCAAAAATGTGTCTTCCTGCCTTCCGATAGTCGGTGACGCAAGGAATATACTGAGAGAACTTGAAGGGCTCCTGCCTAAAATGAGACATAGAGAGTGGATTGGGCGTCTTAAGGAAATCTCAAAGGCCCATCCCCTTCCTGCAAAAATGGGAGGGGTTTCAACCCCGAATATTCTACGAATCCTCGAACAAGTCGTGAAAGATCCTATCCTGGTAACAGATGTGGGGAAACATCAGATGTTTGCATCCCACTATATTTCAACGGAATCCCCGCGATCCTTTATCACCTCCGGGGGATTGGGTACCATGGGTTTTGGTGTGCCTGCAGCTATTGGAGCCAAGGTCGCTCGACCTGACAGAACTGTCATTGATATTGCTGGTGACGGCTCCTTTATGATGACCTGTAATCAAATAGCCACTGCTGTCCAGTACAATATACCCATCTGTGTTCTCGTTATGAATGACTATTGTCTGGGAATGGTTCATCAACTGCAGGATGTCTTCTATGGGAAGAGATACCAGGCGGTCAATTTCGACAAAAGTGTCAATTATGCAAAGCTTGCAGAGGCTATGGGAGCGCCCGGGATTCGCGTTACAGAGGAAAAAGAGATTAAAGGTGCAATCGAAAAGGGGCTCTCTTGCGGCCGGCCGTGTGTTATCGATTTCATGCTGGAAGACAACTCCAATGTCTATCCCATGGTTACAGGATCTACTTTGCTCGAATACAAAGAATAGGAGAAACTCAGATGCGTCATACAATCTCTATCCTAACCGATGATACCCCGGGCGTTTTGACCAGGATCTCATCTCTCTTCTCGAGGAGGGGGTTCAACATTGAAAGCCTGAGTGTCGGCCATACTGAGAGACCTGGGAAAAGCAGATTTACCATTGTAGTTGAGGGGGATGAAAAGGTCCTCGAGCAGGTACGCAAACAGCTTCAGAAACTAGTTCATGTAATTAAGGCCTGGGGCATAAGCAGAGAAGAATCAGTCGAAAGGGAGCACGCCCTTCTTAAGATTCAAATGAATGAAAAACAACGAGGGGAGATCCTGCAAATCATCACAGCAGTGCAGGCGAGAATTGTAGACTCCTCAAACCGTATGTGGATTCTGGAGGTAACCGGCGATACCAGTGCCATTGATAACGCCTTCAACCTCTTTAAGCACTATAAGATTATAGAGTCGATCAGAACGGGTAAGATTTCACTTGAGCGGGGAAGCGGTAAAGCTACTAGGAGATGAAACCGTGCTGTACCTCAACACGATTGTCACCTTTGAAAGCTCATGAAAGCGAGCTTGGGTTTCCTTCTCGCTTTTCCGCAGCCCCTCCTCCGCACTCATGCGCTCTGCATCTAATGTTTCCAATTCAGCTATCCGCTGGTGCAATTCTTCCAATCGAAAACTGCAGATTTAGCTTGCTATAACCTAAACCCACAATCCGGAAAATTTATCTTTCGGCTTTCT
>CP070660.1:978013-982102 GCA_020355145.1 Deltaproteobacteria bacterium | reverse complement strand
ACATTTTCGCATGATTATTGCGCCAATATCAGATATGTTTTGGTCATTTGATATTCGGATTTTGAAATTGTTTCGGATTTCGATATTCGAATTTCGGATTTAAGTGTCCTGAGAATCCTTCTATTTGATCAAGTTAGCGTCTACTTTGACGTTACCGTGCCACAGAACTAGACCACTGCCCTTGGAGCATAACCCGTGGCCAAGCTAAAAGATTTTAGAGTTGATTAAAGACCTGCTTCCTTATCTTCCCTGCACCTATCTTCATTTAAAATGTGCTTTGGACAATTTTTAACTTGAAATATCCGAAAAGTTCTATTAAGTAGGGATAAGATTATTAACTAACCGACCTAATATTTCAAAGAAAGGAGGAGAGACATGAACAAGGGGGATTTAGTCAAGGAAGTAGCCAAGGTCGTCGGTACCAAAAAAGAGGCTCAGGCAGCGGTGGACCGTGTTTTTTCAACCATTACCAGGGCGTTGAAAAGGAAGGATTCGGTTACACTGATTGGTTTCGGAACCTTCAAGACCGCAAGAAGGAAGGCCAGGAGAGGAAGGCATCCGCAGACTGGGGCCGTAATCACTATCGGTGCAAAGAGGGTACCCAAGTTCGTACCTGGAAAGGCCTTAAAGGATACAGTGAAATAATCATCATCCAAATTGGTTGTATAAGGCCCTCGTTGTGGGTGACTTGCCCCGATGAGGGCCTTTGACTCAAGTGAGGCGGAGAGAATTTTCTCTGGAGGATAAAATGCTTAGGAAATCCTATCAATCAATGGGGCACGGACATATAAGTAGGAGGGACTTCCTAAGAATTTCCGGCTTAAGTGGGCTTGGCCTGGCAACATGCCCCTTGGGAGCATCCTTGGCCGAGGCGGTAAAATTTGATAAAAAATTGCACAAGGTCTCAAAGTCAAGGGCAGGCATGGGGACAATAGTATCTATAACCGTTCTTAATCCCTCCAAGGACCATGCAGGGGAAGCCATTGCTATAGCCTTTGAAGAGATAGAAAGGCTGACCAAACTGATGAACAGGTTTGACGCCAGTACACCCGTGGCTCAGTTGAATCGAGACGGATTTCTCAAGGGTGCCCCTCCTGAACTTTCCTCTTTGATCAAGAAATCCATGTATTACCACCGGATTAGCAATGGCCTTTTTGATATCACGGTAAAACCAGTCCTGGACCTATTTGCTAAGTCCTTTAAAGGCCCAAAAAAAGGCCCGCCAAATGAGCAAGAGATTACTGAACTCTTGGGACTTGTCGATGCCAAACGGGTCTCTCTAAGCGGAAAAACTATTTCATTTCAAGAAGATGGCATGGGAATTACCCTGGATGGCATCGCCAAAGGCTTTATTGTGGATAAGGCGGTTGAAAAACTGAGGAAGCGAGCTATAAAACATGCCCTTTTAAACGCAGGGGGGGATATCAGGACAATAGGTGACAAGGGAAATAACAGGCCTTGGAAAATAGCCGTCCAAGACCCCTTGAAGAATGGAAATTACCCTGCCCTTGTCGCTATTACAAACCGCTCTATTGCCACCTCTGGCAACTACGAGGTATTCTTTGACAAGGAGAAGGTCTTTCACCATATCGTCAACCCCAAGACCGGATTATCGCCCCTCATTAATGTAAGTGTGTCTGTTCAGGCCCCAACCGCCATGGAGGCTGACGCCCTTTCAACCACACTCTTTATCCTTGACCCAGCTCGAGCAACGAGATTAATAAACTCCCGCCCTCACTGTGATAGCCTCATAGTTACCACGAACCAGGAAAAAATCAAGTCCACTGGATGGCAGGGTATCGGGATATAACATCTTCCATTGCCCTTCTCAGCCCTGACAGGGTAGTTGAATTGATGGCCGAGATCGGGATTCCACCCAGCCTCTTGGCAAGACGGGCCGTCTGGATTTCATTAAGCCTATCGCATTTGTTTAGAACTAAAATAGTTGGGATTTCAGTCAGATCCAGGCTGTTCAAGGTCCTGTTTACTGATTCTATCTGATCTTCCAGTCTTGAATTGCTGCTATCCGCTACGTGGATAAGCAGGTCTGCATCATGAAGTTCCTCAAGGGTAGCGGCAAAGGCCTCCAGGAGATCCCCTGGCAAATCCTTGATAAATCCAACGGTATCGGTAATGATAACATCCCCCTCTCCTAGTCTAAGGCGGCGGCTTGTGGGATCGAGTGTGACAAAAAGCCCGTCTCCTACCCTTGTATGACTTCTCGTAAGGGTGTTAAGCAGAGTGGATTTTCCCGCATTCGTATACCCGACAATAGAGATTACTGGAACACCCTTATTGGACCTCTTTTTCCTCCTCTCTTTCCTCTGTCTTCTAACCGCCTTTAACTCCTTGTTAAGCAAGACAATCCTCTCCCTTACCCTCCTTCTGTTAATCTCCAGCTTGGTCTCCCCGGGACCCCGACCGCCTATCCCACCAGTAAGCCTTGACATGGCCGTATTCTTGGTAATCAATCGAGGCAGGAGATACCTTAATTGAGCAAGCTCCACCTGAATCTTCCCCTCTCTGGTGATTGCCCTCCTGGCAAATATATCCAATATCAACTGGTTCCTATCGATTATCTTCATCTCCGTGTGATCTGTAAGGACCCTGATCTGCGCAAGGGTTAGCTCACCATCAAAGATCAAAAGGTCAGCCCCTGCTTGAAGAGAATGTACGGCCAACTCGCTTAGTTTCCCCTTTCCTAAAAGAAAACGGGAATCCACTTCTGTTTTCCTCTGGATGATACAATCCACAACCAGGAGATTACTTGTTATTGCCAGCTCTTTTAATTCCTCAAGGGACTCCTCCGCCTCCCTTTTCGAGGCCTTACCTACATTCACCAGCACAGCCCTTTCCCTTTCATCCATACCAAGGCCTGCCCCTGTCTTTGCAAGTTCGGCCTCGAGATCGATTATGAATTCCGAAAAATTGAAACTGAGCCTGCCCATATCAGGTACATGCTCTACAATCCATGACCGCCCTGAGTTGTTCTTGGGAAGGAGGTGGGCATAATATAGATCAGCCGGGATCCCTTTGCTGTTCATGTTAAGGCACAACATCAAATCCAACTTCAGGAGAGCCAGATCCATTAAATCCTCTTGACTTAACGGCTCTCCATGGAGATGGGTATGGATACATCTAAGGCCTTTCAATCTCCCAGCTCCGGATCTAAACCGGGCCAAATCAGGGATGAGGATGCCGTGATCATTTCCCACGACCACATATTCCACATCCCCCCTCCTTCCTATTAGGAGCGCTATTTGTCTGTTGATGTCGCAGGAGATCCCTGCTAAACGGCGTGCTATCTCGCGAGAGATTATCTCGTCCTTAGAGATGGGGCGTCTGCAGATGTTTTGCAGTCTTTTTAAATGGCTGGCCTTGAGACCACCTGTTTTGCCATATATCTTCTCTATGGCTATGCCCCAAGTTAGCGCCTTTCTGGCGCGCTAGATGTTGGATGCTTGCTACTGAATGCTGGATGCGCAAATCTATAGTGAACGTCACAAGAAAGTTGTCATTGCGAGGAGCGATAGCGACAAAGCAATCCCATGAGATTGCTTCGCTTCGCTCGCAATGACATCTCAAATAGCAACCTATTTACTACGTTCACGATAGTAATGTTAAAGGATGAGAAACCTCTTTTTTGAATCAACATTCCAATATTCCACCATTCCATTATTCCAGGCGCAAGGCAAAAACTCAAGCATCTAGAAATTCATTTAAGTTCATAGTATAGGAATTGCCTTCTTTTCCCTATGATTTCGATATGATACGATTTCTTGCGTCAGCCGAACGATACTGGATACTAGATTCCCGATACTGGATAAAGATACAATCCGGATTCATACATCCAGTATCCAGTATCATGCATCCAGGATCAGGTCCGCACCGAAGGTGCGCTACGTTCAATACGTTGTAGAATTTTCGAGACGTTAGATTACCCTTCTACTAGTTCATCTTTATAGAAGTTTTCAAACTTCGTATATTTTTCCCTGAATGTCAGATTAACCATGCCAGTGGGGCCATTCCTGTGTTTGGCAATAATAAGTTCCGCCTTCCCCTTGTTTTCCTCAGTCCGGTTATAAAGTT
>CP070660.1:963743-977913 GCA_020355145.1 Deltaproteobacteria bacterium | reverse complement strand
TAGCTCTTCCTCAAGGGGGATGGGATCTGAAAAGGGCCTTGTTGATTCACCTCCGACATCAATAATATCAGCACCCTCATTGGCCATCCTCAAACCATGCCTCACAGCATCATTTGTTCGGAAATGGAGACCTCCATCAAAAAAGGAGTCAAGGGTAACATTCAGGATACCCATGATAGAGGTTCTGGAGTCGAAGGTGAGATTAAAGTCCAGCCATCTTAAGGCGTTAGGTCTTTTTTTCCGAGGAGGCAATTTCCCCTTTTCCTCTCGTCTTCCTTGGTTGTCCCCTTCTCCTCTTATTGCCTATTATCTTCTCTATCTCATGGCCATCTAGGGTCTCCCTTTCCAAAAGTGCCTTAGCTAAGTTGCCGAGGGTATCAAGGTTATCCTTTATGAGCTTGTGGGTTTTTTGGTAGTTCTCGCTTATTAAACTGTTGACCTCCTGGTCAATCTTTCGGGCTGTCTCTTCACTATAATCCCTATGTTGGGCAATCTCACGCCCCAAGAATATCTCTTCCTCTTTCTTCCCGAAGCTTAAAGGACCGAGTTTTTCGCTCATACCATATTCACAGATCATCCTTCTTGCTATTTCAGTAGCCCTATCTATATCATTGCTTGCACCAGTCGTCTGGGTATCTAAGGCGATTTCCTCGGCTATCCTTCCTCCCATCAGAATGCTAATATTATTTAAAAGGTATTCCTTTGTATAGGTATGTTTATCATCTAAAGGGAGCTGCTGTGTCAGACCAAGGGCCCTACCCCTGGGAATTATGGTGACTTTATGTATCGGGTCAGCATTAGGTGTGAGTTTTGCTACCAGGGTATGCCCTGCCTCATGAAAGGCAGTATTCCTTTTCTCTTCATCGCTTATGATCATGCTCTTCCTTTCTGTACCCATGAGCACCTTATCTTTTGCATCTTCCAGGTCTGACATATCTATTTTGTCTTTATTCCTCCTGGCTGCAAGCAGGGCTGCCTCATTGGTCATATTTTCAAGGTCTGCACCGGTAAAACCTGGTGTCCCTCTGGCAATTACGGAAAGATCAATATCATCTGCCATCCTGGTTTTTCTGGTATGTACCTTGAGTATGCCCTCCCGTCCCCTGACATCCGGCACAGGGACAACTACCTGGCGGTCAAACCTTCCTGGTCTCAATAATGCAGGATCAAGGACGTCGGGCCTGTTGGTAGCTGAAATAAGGATGACACCCTCATTTGACTCAAACCCATCCATTTCCACCAAAAGCTGATTGAGCGTTTGTTCTCGTTCATCGTGACCCCCTCCTAGACCGGCTCCCCTATGTCGACCCACAGCATCGATCTCGTCCAAAAAGATGATGCAGGGGGCATTCTTTTTTCCCTGGACAAAGAGATCCCTCACCCTTGAGGCACCAACACCTACAAACATCTCCACAAAATCAGAGCCACTAATACTCAGAAAAGGCACACCTGCCTCTCCTGCTATAGCCCTGGCCAGTAAAGTCTTGCCTGTTCCAGGGGCCCCGACCAGAAGCACACCTTTGGGGATTCTGCCTCCCAGGCGTGTGAACTTCTTTGGGTCTCTTAGAAACTCTATGATCTCCTGAAGCTCTTCCTTGGCCTCGTCTATGCCAGCTACATCATCAAAGGTTACCTTATCTTTTTCGTCGGTTACAAGCCTTGCCCTACTTTTACCAAAAGACAGGGCCTTACCACCTCCTACCTGCATTTGGCGCATAAAGAAGATCCAGACGGCTATTAAGAGAAGCATGGGGAACCAGGATACAAGAATTGTCATGTACCATGGAGATGATTCATCTGGTCTGGCAGTTATCTCTATCCCTTTATTGCGCAAGATTTTTATTAGTTCAAGATCCTTAGGTGCAAACGTTCTAAAGGACCGGCCATGATTTGCTCTACCAGAGATCTTATCTCCCTGAATGGTTACCTGGCTGACCTCTCCCCTTTCCACCATATTCAGAAATTCGCTATAGCTTACCTGTCCAGCCTGCTTAGTCTCTTTCTTAAAGATCTGAAATAGCAGGATCATCATCAGGCTGATAACCAGCCAAAGGGTCAAGTTCTTAGAAAACGTGTTCAACTATTTCTCCTTTACCCTGTCAGAAAGAGAGCCTTGCCATTTATTGCTGGATGAAAGAGCCAATAAGTTTGAGCGGGACTTAAGGCCTCGTTTAAACTTTCTAACAGGGTTCACATAGGTTAATCAAAAATACCCATATAAGTAAGCCTTATTAAGCTATTATCTATAACACATTTTATTCGATTTTACATCTTAAAATTCTCCTGGTTCGCTGCCTAACCCTGTACCTGTTATCAATCCTTATGCCGCAGAGCCAGACTATACTGCTACAGTTTTCAAGGATGGGGATCTTTTTTCTTTCCTCAGATGGAATCTTTTCATCAATAAAGACATCCTTCACCTTTTTAAACCCATTAAGGCCAAGTGGAATAAATTTGTCTCCTGCCCTGAAATTCCTTACCCTTAGGGGCCATTTGAGTCGGGCAAGGTCAAGGAATGCCTCATTAGGTGAAGCAGAAGAAGGCAAAAAATCCCCCTTAGGGATTTCCTCTAATGAGAGTGTTCGATTGATCTCGGGAATCTTAAATACCCCCTTGTCAATTATATGGTGGGTAAAATCCTCGGTCTCGATTTCAGTTCCCGAGGAAAATCTGAGCCTTTCATATATCTTCCTCACTATAAGATCCTGGGGAAGATTCATTCTGATCTGTGGCCTCACGCTATCGGCAAGATCAATGATCGCCTTGATATGTCCGATATCTATCCTCCTTAGGTCTCCCTTTACCCGTTTTATCGCCTGCCTGATAATCCGACACCGGAGGGCCGGGGAGAGACCCTTAAAGGTGTCAAGGGAAAGCTCTAGTGAATGTTCTGAGGAATCCAGGGTCACCATTTGTAACCCCTTTCTTGCCTCTTCCTCCATAAATTGATCTTCCAGCCTACAGAGGGATGCAAGTTCGCCTAAATGTTCGATGAGCCGCGGTTGGTAGTTGAGCAGGAGTGGTATCAACTCTAACCGTAGCCTGTTTCTTAGATACCTTTTTTCGAGATTGGAGCTATCCATCATAAAGGGTATATCTTTTTGTTTTAGATAGGCATGGATTTCATCCCTCGTTATATTTATCAGGGGCCTTATAAAGCGCCTCTGCCGAATTGGAGGCATTCCGGATAAACCGGTTGGTCCGGATCCTCTTAAAAGATGCATAAGAACTGTTTCGGCCTGGTCATTCATATTGTGACCAAGGGCGGCCTTTTGGGCATGATACTCATTTAAGACCCTTTCCAAAAAGTGATATCTTATCTCCCTGGCCTTTTCCTCAATGGAGGTCCCGTGTGCCTTAGTTAAGTTAACGGCCTTATCATAGGCTAAGGTGAGATTTAGCCCTCTCGCTAAATCGGCGACGAATTCCGTCTCCTTTTCATCCTCTTGTGGCCTTAATCCATGATTTAGATGGGCGACGATCAGGCTTACGTCCAACCACCTTTGAAGTTGGAAAAGGATTTTCAAGAGGCAAACGGAGTCTGGTCCCCCAGACACAGCTACAACGATCTTGTCACCGCTGTCAATCATCCGATGCTCCAGGATAGTTGAAAAGACCCTTTTTTCAGCAGGATGTAAGTCCATTCTTTATGTGAACAAGAACCCTATCCGTAACTTTAGGCACTTACAACTTATAACTTCATGCACTTTTTTAAGATATAAAGGAAAACAGTGGTGCTATCAAGGAAATTGTAAGGTTAAGCTTTTACTCGAGTGGAGTTAAATCCACCAATCAATCTATTAGGATTAATAGATTCATTAATATATTGATTGACCCCTGATATGGACTTTTATTAATATCAATAGAATATTTTGACCCTTAGTGCACGAAGAGATATGAATAAGGTCAAGACTTTAAAGGATATCAAACAACAGCTCCATCTCTCAGAGAAAGACAGGCTTTCCCCTTATGCCACTCTGAGTATTCAGGCTGTCAGGCGGAGAGATGAGCCCGGGATTGTTGACGGTCACAGGGAGAACTTCTCCCTTGATGCGGATAGGATCCTGCACTCCTTGGCCTATTCCAGGTACATTGACAAGACCCAGGTCTTCTACCTCATCAAAAATGACCACGTTACCCACCGCGTCCTTCATGTTCAATTAGTCTCCAAGATTGGGCGGACCATAGGTCGCCTGCTTGGGCTTAATGAGGACCTCATTGAGGCTATTGCCCTTGGTCACGATATAGGCCACGCACCTTTTGGGCATGATGGTGAGGGATTCCTTTCAGATCTATCTAAGGAATATGGAATGGGTAATTTCTTACACAATGTACAAAGCGTGAGGTTTTTGGAGGTAATAGAGAAAAAGGGGGCTGGCTGGAACCTATCTCTCCAGGTCTTGGATGGCATCCTCTGTCATAACGGAGAGGTGCATAGTCCTGCCATATATCCTGATAAGGCCAAGGATTTTACCCGATTGCAAGAAGAGATCACAAAGGTAACGGAGGATCCAGCGTTTCCTATCCGGCCCATGACTATAGAGGGATGTGTTGTGAGGATGGCAGACACCATCAGCTACATAGGTAGAGACATAGAGGATGCAATAAGGCTTGGTTTGACAAAAAGGGATGAGCTACCGGCAGACTGCCGGCGTATATTGGGGGAGACGAATGGAACCATTGTATATGCCTTGGTTGAGGATCTGATCGCAGAGAGTTTAGAGAAACCTCACCTCTCCTTTAGCCCTGAGGTGGCCGGTGCACTAAAGAGGCTTAAGGATTTTAACCAGGAGTCTATTTACACCAACCCTAAGGCCAAGAATCAGACAAAAAAGGTACGGTTGATGTTTGAGTTGCTCTTCGAGAGATATTACAAGGACCTAAAGGCCGGTAATGATAACTCGGTCATCTTTAGGGAATTCTTAGATGGGATGTCCCCCCAATATCTGGATAATAATCCCCCTGCCATGATTATCCGGGATTTTATAGCTGGAATGACAGATGATTATTTCCTGCGCCAATGCCAGGAGAACCTCATGCCTACGATCATATCAGGTCGTTATTAAAGACCGCCGTATTACCACTAAAGGGGAAGGCTATGGGTTTATATGATTTCACCGTTCTTCCCCTTATTGCCGATGGCTCACCAGACAGGGCCAAGGTTAAGGAGCTGTACGGTCAGAGATAGCTAACCTAATCACAAACCGTGGAGCCGAAGAAATCAGAGGCAATTATCTTAAGGACAAGGGATCTCGGTGAGTCAGACCTTATCGTCACCTTTTTTTCCTCCCTTTACGGAAATCTAAAGGGTCTGGCCAGAGGGGCTCGCAGGAGCTCCAAACGATTTGTTAACTCCCTTAATATCCTTTCCTTGGTGGATCTTGAATTTAGAGAGAGAAGGAGCAGTGAGCTTGTCTGGCTCGATTCATGCGAGTTAATTGAGGGTTTTCCTGGAATAAGGTCAGATTACAAGCTGTTATCCAGGGCCAGCTATATGGTTGAGATGACAGAGATCCTTTTTCCATCCAATGTACCGAGTCCTGAAATGTTTCAGTTGCTGAGATCTGCATTGGGCTCCATCTCAAATAGGCGAGATACCGAGGAGACGTTGATTATGTTCCAGGCACGGGCGATGAAGATAGGCGGATTTGGTATTAATTCATCTAAATGCAGTCTTTGTGGTCGGCCGTATAAAGGGAAGGGGAGGGCATTATTCCATCCACCAAGTGGTTCAATAGTATGTCTGGCATGTGAGAAGGAATCTGTTTTAACCCCTGGAATGGAGCCCGATACAGTTCATGTTCTTGAGCAGCTCCAGTCCAGCGACCTATCATTATCTACGACCTTAAGATTTAACCAGGAGATACTAAGGGAGCTTAAAGGGGTCTTAATGGCACATATTGAACATCGCTTAGGAAAGAGCTTAAGATCTGCCAAATATCTCCGGTAAGCTAACCGCTAAGTCTGAGCCCCCTGAAAATCTATCCTTAGTTGAGGCACAGTTAAGCAAAAAAGCCGTGCCATCCCACTGTAATCGGGGTCACAGCTTTTGCGCCTTCTTACATAACATTGATCGATTATCAGACGCCAAATGCCCTATGCCCCCAAACACCTGCCCCGACGTCCCATTTTCCCAACAATCCCACTAAAGCCTTGGCTATTATGGTTGCTAAAATATAGCCTAACGCAGCAAATCAGCCGCGCGAGATACGAGCGGCGGTGGCATTTGTATAGTTAGGCAATAGACTGAATATCTTTTTCTTTTGGGATATAATCTTTAATAAAATGGTTGGAGTGGTAGACGCTTATTGCCTTTTCAATCACCAAAACAATAGCAAATGCAAACAACTCACCTCCACTACCTTCGACACCTTTTACTGCATCAATTAAGGATACGATAACAAGGACGAGAAGGATAGTTTCTACAATTGCGTCACCGATTCCAAGAAAGGGATGCCTGGTATAGAAATACCCTCCACCTGGATAGATGAGGGATATCTTTTTCCCCTCATCCTTGCCCTTAAAATCAAGATGACAGTTGGCGCAAATGTATTTTCCTTCCCGGAGTTCTTGTGTGCAACGTGGACAAAGGTGAATTCGCTTTTGGGACTCGCTAGGAGATCCTTCGAAAGATATAGTTGGTAGTAATGCCTTAATCTTCTTTTTTTCCTTCCTCGCTATATAAAGAAACTTGTCCTTCTTTCCATTTTCATACTCAAGAATGAGTTTTCTTCCTTTTATCTGAATCGAATTGCAGTCAGGGTATAGGATTTGAGCGATGGAATTTCTGTATGAGTAAAATATCTTTGTTGGGATATGGAAGATACGTTTATTAGTGAACACAAACAGCGAACGTTTTAGGTAAATAAAAATCCAACCTGTCAAGAATTGTTCCCAAATGGAAGTAGGTGAACATCCAGTGGTAATTAGAAGTATTCTTTCATCTTCCTTTAAGAAATTCTTTAGAAAAGCAATCTTTTTCAATAGCCTTGTCTGTCGTTTTTCTATTCCTTTTTTGTAAACACCTTTATGATTAGAAAATATAGCCTCACGATCCAATGGCAGGCCTAAAGCATCCTCTTGATGCGGAATTATTGGTTGTTCTGGCGATTTTGATTTCATTGGTACTATCTCCATAGTTGAAATTGGTACTCCGAGTCTTCCGGCTAATGTATGCCTGAGCTAATATTATGCTGCCAACTCATAAAAATCTGCATAGCCCTACAGCGTATTGTAAAAGCAAGATCCTTGCCATAACATGCCAATGAATAAAGCATTAATAATTCCAACTGGTTGAAGATTTCCTGTTAAAATGTATAGATATGGATGCAGGTGGGTACTGTTGGGAAAATTGACGGAGCGTCAAACCTTTGACAATTGGTAAGCCTTTATCATCCTTAAAATTTAGAGCACATTTTGAGATAAGAGGGATAATTCTCCAAGGGGGATCAGGGATGTCTAAACGGCAGGGAGATACGGGGCACCTGGAAAGATTAAGAGAAGGGTATCAAAATAGATTGTACCATATTCCTAATTCCTATATGTTGTGGCTTCAGCAGCACTGCAAAAGTATAGTTTCTTGCCACTGTACCTAACAAAATGGTAATAGACTCTTGGCGGGTCAAGGGTCATTATCTACCTGTTGAACACTCTCCCATTTATAACGCTTTAGAGCCAGATATTCAGTAGGGTTCCTGTTTTGGATCACCTTCTACGGGCGATGAAGGAAGATCCCTGGGATACAAGGAGCCCGAAGGCAAGGGCAGAGGTCTTTCTGCGGGACATATTTGCCAATAGAGAATAATGAATAAGATCTGTCAAAAAACGCCAGACCCCTCTTTTAAGCCCTCCTCATAGAGGGCGCTTCACTCCCCTGATTGCAACAAAATAATCTGAAAAAACACTCAGCGCTATCTTTTCATCATCAGGTTCGGCAGCCACAGGATGATATCCGGGAAGATAATCATCAGGGTTAGGCCTATGATGATAAGGCCCAAAAAGGGAAGGACGCCGCGGATGATGGCATTGGTGTCGATACCCATCTCGTCCGGAATAATGCCCCTCAGGAAAAATATGGCGTATGCAAAGGGAGGACTCATGAACGATAGCTGGAGGTTAACCACCACACACATCGCAAACCAGAGGCGGTCAAATCCGAGGGCATCGCCGATGGGAGTAATTAGAGGAACCATGACGAGGACAATGCCGATCCAGTCAATGAACATCCCCAGGATGAAGACGATAAACATGATCAGGGCAAAGCTTCCCCATCTCCCGAATGGGACGCCTATGATGAGGTCCGTGAGGACATCCCCGCATCCCATCCCCAGAAATGTTCCCGTGAACATATTGGCTCCAATGGCGATAAAGAGCGCCATGCTTGTGGTATGCATGGTCCGAAATGCCGTCTCCCATATGGCCTTCAGGTTCAGGGTGCGATAGAAGAAAGCGAGGATCATGGCACCGACGGCGCCCATGGCCGCTGCCTCTGTGGGCGCCGCTATCCCGAAGAAGATCGTCCCGAGAACAGCGAGAATGAGAATGACCGGGGGCATTAACGAGGTGGCGAGCAGGTACATTTTTTTTTTCACGGGCACCGCGCGTTGCTCAGGAGGCATAACAGGGCCTAACTCCGGTCTGATGAGGCATCGAATTGCAACGTAACCAATATACAACGAGGAGAGTAAAAAACCGGGTATGAAGGCCGCCATAAAGAGCTCTCCTACGGAGATGGTGGCTGTGGGGCCATAAATGACCAGCATGATGCTGGGTGGGATGAGAATTCCCAGTGTTCCCCCGGCGCAGACAGCTCCAGATGCAAGGGCGCCGTCGTACTTTCTCTTAACCATGGCGGGAAGTGCTATGAGACCCATCATGACCACGGAGGCGCCGATAACGCCGACGGCGGCTGCCATAATGGTTCCCAGAATAATGGTGGAGATGGCAAGTCCTCCCCTGAGACCGCCCAGCAGGAGATAAAGGGAACCGAAGAGCCTCTCCGTCACCCCTGACCGTTCCACCATGATGCCCATGAAGACGAACAGAGGAAATGCAAGGAAGACGTATTCCGTACTGATTCCATAAAGACGCAGATAAAACATCTCGAACATCCCCGGCCCCCAGAGCAGGAATCCGATGATCATAGACACACCGCTCAGGCTGAAGGCCAGAGGAAATCCCAGGAGTATACCCACCAAAATTCCCCCGAACATCACAACAGTGGTTATTTCGGGGCTTAACTCGATCATAGCTCTTTTCCCTTTACCAGCATGTAGCTATCCCGAATAAAGTTGGCCAGCCCTTGCAGCCAAAGAATGGAAAGGCCGATAGGTATCACAGATCTGAAAGGCCACATGAGGGGCCTCCAGAAGCCCACTTCTGAAAACTCCTTGACCTTATATGCGTGGATTGCGTGCTCTGTGGCTGCCACGATGAGTCCGGTGATGAGTGGAAAGAAAAAGATCAATGTTAAGAATATATCAATGGTAAGCCTCAATCGTTGTGGGAGGCGATTGTAAATTATGTCCACTCGCACGTGCCGCCTTTGAGAATGCACATATCCAGCACCCAGGATGATGATCGACCCCCCAAGCATGTAGCTTATATCGTATTGCCATATGGTTGGAGCCCGAAATGCATACCGCAGTACGACATCGTAGGCAATGATCAGGACCATGGCAAACGTCGCTAAACTGACCGCCCTTCCGCTCCATGTGCTTATCCGGTCAATCCCACTGAGGATCTTTTTGATGAAATCCATTGAAATCTCCTCTGGATCTCCAAGAAATTGTGGCATCTCATCCGAGGACCCACCCTGTTGTGGACCCCGGATTCAATGCATCCACCGTGAGGCTGCCTGTCCTTACTCTTAATCAACTGTCATCAGGGCCGGATCGGGCTGGCAGAATTCCTTGTACGCCCTGTAGCGCTTGAGGAAATCCCGCTGGCTTTTCAGTACCTTGGCAAAGAATGGATCTTCCTTGGCCTTGCGATCATACAGGTCGTTGGCCCTTTTCACCACCTCTTTCTGCACCTCCACTGGGAGCTTGTAGAACTTGGTTCCGTATACGTTGAGCTTATCCATAGCAACCACGTCCCCATAGTCCATAGCGCAGAGCATCCTCATGGATGTTGCTTCGGCGGCGACCCTCACGACGGCCTGGAGGTCCGGTGTCAGTTTTTCCCAGGATTTCTTGTTCACAAGAAGCTCATAGACAGCCATGGGCGCGTGGATTCCGGGGCCAACCATGTGGGCGCCCAGTTGGTGAAAACCAACGCTGTAGTCAACACCAGGTGTGCTGAACTCAAAGGCATCCAGCACCCCTCGCTTCATGCTCTCGAAGATTTCCCCACCTGGGGTCTGAACCACCGCAGCTCCCAGCTCGGTGAGGAGCTCACCCCAGATACCGGCTGTACGGAACTTCGTTCCCTTGAAATCGCTTAAACTATTGATGGGTTTCTTGAACCATCCGAAAAGCTCTGCCGAGGAATATCCCATTGGTCCCACGACCACGACATTGTAATTGTGGCGGTCGTACATCTCCTGCCAAAGTTCCAGACCACCGGCCTCATAACACCATACAGCAAATTCCAAGGGATTGGGACCGGCGGGATACAGATTGAAAAGGTCTCCGGCAAGGCCGATCTGGCTCGTGTGATAGTGGCACCCGGAAAAATGCGCGTCAATTGTCCCCTTGTTTACAGCGTCGAATTCCTTGAGAGCCGGAACAATGGCACCACCAGGAAAAACTTTAATTCGCAGCCTTCCACCGCTGGCCTCATTGACCTTTTTGGCAAATTCTTTGGACCCGTAAGTAACGGCCATGCCGGCGGGAAACGGCCCCTGGAGCCTCCATCTGATCTTTTTTGCCGCGAGCACATTCTGTACCATACAAAGGCTGCTCGCCAAAAAAGAGACCGCAATAAGTGCAACAATCGCTTTCCTTTTCATTGTGTGCTCCTCCTCCTGAATAGTGTTAGAGATTAGAACAAAATCAGGCTACATAACCTTCTCCCAGAGATACGTGCATCCCCTCCTTCCCGGGGATTCCTTGCTCTTGCCGGAATAATATTCATCCCTCCAGACAGAATACAGTTGTTAAATTGTCTACATATGCTGGTCTTTTCGAGACCAATGTAGATGCTGATGATGGAGAACAAGGGGGAGAATTATTGTTTCGTCAAATGCGCAAGGCAAAATAGCACTATTGAAATGGGCCTGTCAATTACAAATCAGCTCATTGTATCAAAATGAAAGGGGGCACGGCTTTTGCAGCTCTTACATAACATTGACAGATTATCAGACGCCCATCGAGCCCATATTCTCACACCTCCTCGCCGTTGAAAAAAGGAAAAGCGGTTAAAGAGAAAAACCTTCAACCACCTTCGCTAATTTTCTCCAGTGTCAAGTCGCGGCCCCCATCTCCCGGCATAAGCCCGTCACCCTCTTTATGGTCTGTTTCTTACAATATATTAAAGCGCTCTGCTGCAAGGGGCCTTACTTTAGCGATTCTTTCAAAATCTTGGTCTTGGTGCAGAAGGGGTACTTTTGATTCGATAGCTATTTGGGCTATACAGGCATCCGCGGGGCTACTCAGCGTTATTCCTTCTCTTCTCAGCTCAAAGTAGAGCCTCGCTGCTTCTCTCCAGGTATCTTCTGTAGCTTCAAGGTAGTACTGTGTTGAAAGGTACTCATCAAGTCGATCCCATTCCTGCTCGTCTTTGGCTCCCTGAAGGAGTTCAAGTTGGGTAAAACGACTTAACACACAAATCTGCTCACTGACCCTTTCACGAAATGCCCGCACTACCTTGCCTTCCCTGTCTCTAAGAACCTTGATCCAAACCGAAGTATCAATTAGAATCATCGCCTCATCGTCCTTAATTTCTTGTGATCAAAGCCCTTATAGAACTCAACGGAACCAGCCAACTCGGTCAGATCTTTCCGCTTTTTGAGCCGAATGAACTCTTTCAAGGCCTCGTGAATAAGATCTTTCTTGGTTCTGGCGTTGCTCACGGAAAACGCCTCCTCCAGCAAAGTATCATCGATTACAATATTGGTCCTCATGGCTATCTCCTGATGTGTATTTAATACACATAATACATCTCTTATATGTATAATCAAGAAAAAGATGTCAAAGAACCAAAGAAATTCTCGATGACCGATTTTCTGCCTTGTGGTGAAGACTAAAAATCTTGGAAACGTTCCCAGATAGAGACAGAAAGGCAATACTACCATCCCCTATCCCCGCATTTCAGTTGACACACAAGACAATTTTCCCTATGTTGTATGCACTTTAATCATCCAAAAGAGGCTCTTACCCCGGTAAATGTGAGTATTAGGAAGACAGATGGAGATTCAAATTGACCCCCATACTTTGGAAAGTGCTCAAGAGCGGGGAACAAGTGAAGAAGAAATTAAAGATATTATTGAGACAGGCTTTGATATCCCTGCGAAGTATGGACGTCTTTTACAATGACAAAACCGATATTCTTTATATTCGCCTGGACGATACAGAGCAGGATGTTGTAAACAAGCGAGTTTCGGAGAATATTGTTCTGGAGATTGGAGAGGGGGATAGAATTATTGGTATTGAAATTTAATGCTTAAAAGCATGTTACTCTAGAGCGACTTTTGCCTGTTAGATATGAGGTTTCAATCGAACCAGACTATATCTGCTTACATAACATTAGTAGATTATCAAAGGTCTGGTTTTGTTCCTTGTCAAGAGCTGACAACATTTTCACTCAACTAAAGGAGATTACGGTATGAAGAAGAAATTAATTATAGGGTTCGGGCTTTTGGTTCTTATCCTGATTTGGTTAGTGGTTTCTATCTATCCTGATTGGCTGTGGTTCGGTAAGCTGACCTTTTCGTCTATTTTCTGGACAATGCTTTTGAGCAAATTCGGGTTTGGTTTAGCTGTTTGGATGGTTTTTATGATTATCATATTCCTTAACCTTTACGTAGCCGGACGTTTAACCCGGGGGAATGGTCCACAAACGGCTCTTAAAGATGAGGGAGGTTATTTTGCCCAACTTGGCCTCTCAGGCAAGTCCTTAAATTCTCTCTTCATAGCTTTTATTCTGCTTATTAGCTTTTTTATTGCCTCAAAGGGCTCCTACCAGTGGAATATGGCCCTGCGCTATTTATATCAGCACCCTTTTGGTAGCACAGATCCTATTTTTAACCGGGACATCGGTTTTTATGTATTTTCTCTTCCCTTTTACATTTCTGTTCAAAACTGGTTATTAGTCTTTTTCATTTTGGCTGCCCTGCTCACCATGGGGTGGTATCTGAAAGGGGGTGGTCTTAAGGTAATTGGTGAATTTCCTCCAGTGGAAGGCAGGCCAGTCTCTCTACCTAAAATTACCGTTTCACCAAAAGCCAAGAAACACCTTATTTTCCTGGGAGGAATCATTGTTCTACTCCTGGCATGGGGTTATCATCTAAAAATCTATAACCTTCTCTACTCTACACAGGGACCTGCTTTTGGTGCCAGCTATGCCGATGTTCATACCAAGGTTTTGGCCTTTAGGGTCTTGATCATCGCCTCCCTGGGCCTGGCCTTGATCCTTTTTTTTAGCTCCTTCAAGGCCAAGACGAAAGTAATCTGGTTAAGTGGAGCAATCTGGTTAGGGGCTGTATTGGTGTTTGGGACCATTCTCCCCACCTTGGTACAAAAATTTGTGGTTAAGCCCAATGAACTAGCCAAGGAATCGCCCTACATAGCTTACAATATTGATCATACCCGTAATGCCTATAATCTGGAAAAGATACAAGAAGTAGATTTTCCGGTCAGTGATAAACTCAGTGTAGAAGACATCAAGGAGCATAATGTAACGATTCAAAATATCAGGATCTGGGATGAGCGTCCTTTGCTTCAAACCTATAGGCAGATTCAGTCTATACGGCTCTATTACGATTTTAATAATGTAGACGTAGATCGTTATCTCATCAATAATCAATTACGACAAGTCATGTTGGCCGCCCGGGAGTTAACCATAAATCAACTTCCTCCCCAGGCAAATACCTGGGTCAATAGACATCTGATTTATACCCATGGCTATGGATTGGCATTAAGCCCGGTAAATGAAGTGACCAGCGAAGGGCTTCCCCGCCTCTTAATCAAAGACCTACCTCCTTCCTTTGATGCTGACCTGAAGGTAGAGC
>CP070660.1:960805-963643 GCA_020355145.1 Deltaproteobacteria bacterium | reverse complement strand
TCACCTTCCTGGAGTTCAACCGTGCTTATCAAGGCCTAGAGCAAGGTGGATCATGAGTTTCTGGAGGATTGTCCTAAAGAGCCTTACACATCACCGTTTTTCCAACGGCCTGGCGGCAATCAGCATCGCCATGGGGATCGCCCTGTTGGTGGCAGTCTACTCCTTTAAGGAGCAGTCTCATAACACATTCACCCAGGTGGGGCTTGGGGTAGATGCTATTCTGGGTCCAAAGGGATCACCCCTTCAGATAGTACTCAATGCCGTTTATCACCTGGAGGATATGCCGGGGAAGATTAAGTGGACTTATAGGGCTTCAGAAAACTCGCTCTTTGAAAACTAAATATTAGGAAGGAAAGACTTGACAAAGCGAACCTTATCTTTGTTACCCGTTTTAGCAGCAGCCAGGGCTATCAGAAGAACAGTAATGTGAGCAATGGTGCAATGATTGGAAACAGCCCGAAGTCCTCTAACACTCGGATTTTGCATACAGAGGTTAAGGAGTCTGGAAAATATCCTCTCACTACCACTACGAAGATTGTAAATCTTCTTAAACTCAGGAGACCCGTAGTCAATTTTTTTCCGGACATCTTCATCCAGGACCTGGGTGTAGGCAGAGCAGCCCTTGCCTTTGAGAAATTGGGGGTGAAACCAGGGACAGAATGGGTGCGTGCTCCTAAACTTCTTAGAATGGGTAACTGGACAGACAAACTTCAGCCTGGTTCTATTTCCTTCTTTGAACTTACCCCAGTAGAGCATCTCAAAACCGGCTATGCAGATGCGACTGCCGGTTGAGGAAACCTTGACATGAGGGTCTTTGCCTCTTCTTGGATTTTGGGCTATATATGGTTTGGCCTTAAGCTCATTGATAATAAAGGAGAGAACCTTTGCTGAATCAAGCCCTGCATCACCGATTACGCCCCGGATATTGAGATTGAATCTAGATGTAGCGGATGTAAGGTGGGGAATAACCACCATACCGTCAACCAGATTGGCTCCTTTTGTCTCTTCTGAAATGGGCAACTCAGATAAGGCATCAGAGAGAACAAAGTTCCGGTAGCCCCAGAAGTATCTAATCTCTCTGTGAAAAGGTTGAGGAAAATGGACCATAATGCCGAGCCGGCATTCAAGATCACCCTTGGGCCTCTTGGTTTTATCAAACCTATCCTTGACCGAGGTCTTAAGGTTGTTTTCCTTAACCTTGGCCAGGATATTACAGGAGTCAAAGGAGAGATAAGTTCCCCTGATCTCTCTTAGATCGATCAACTCGGCTGTCAGAGAATCCCTTACCTGTTGGAAGATGCTGTTTTCAGTACCTTGCAGAAAGGCAGACAAGTTCTCAACGCAGGGCAGATGGAGGGGATGGAAACCAAGCACTGAAGCTAAATTAGGGTTATCCCACAGTTCCCTGACCAGATCAGAAAGATAGGGTAAAGTTCTCAAGTCTTTATAGATGAGTGCTCGAAGTAAGGCTTCATAAGGAATAGGGTCTCTACCGGTAGAGGGATATAGCTTCTGAAGCGGAGAGGTATCAAGAAAAGAGAAGAGAATGTCATATTTCCCTAGAGGTCTTAGGTCAAAGATGGCTTCAGCTGAAAAGAGAAATTTCTGTTTTCCATCAAATTTAGTCATAGAAAATTACCTCATTGTTTTCTGAAAGGTCTTGTAAATGAAGGAAGAGCACCCCCAAGAGATTATATGGCAAAAGATGACTGGAGGTGAGATCAAATCTTGACCGCTGGGGAATCTAATTAAGACAAAAAATAGGGTTTCAGAAAAGTGTGGAGGCAAGATCGAATCATAAAAAATTCACCTCCACCCCCAAGAAAAATCGATAAAATTGGTAGAAATTAAGGAATGGCCTTCTGAATCCTGCCTCAGATGAGGGTTTTAGGGCTGGAGGTGAAGGACAAAATGGGAGGTCCGGAAAGCCTTACAGGACAAGGGTTTTCGAGTTTTCTGAAAGGCTCAATTCTCTAAAGGAAAGGAGGTGGTGTCAGGGGAAAAGGAATTATATTCAAGGCTCCTTTTCTTTTTATCCGGCTCAAGGAAAAGGAGGTGAAGGATTTAAGATAGCCGGAAGAAGGCTCTAACTCGTAAGAAAGGAGGTAGTTATGAAAAAAGGACTTTTATTCATGCTGCTCATAGTAGTAGGGGCTGCCTTCATGGTCTCAGAGTTGTTGGCGTGTGATACTATGGTGGCCCTCCCCGATGCTACAACGACTGGCAATACTATTCTGGGTAAAAACAGCGACCGGCCCATCTGGGACTGTCAGCCCATGTTCCTTCATCCTGCTCGAGCCGGTGGGGGAACCTTGAAACTGGAGTACAGGACTATCCCTGACACCGGAGCCTATGCCACTGTGGGGTCTTCTCCTTACTGGTGTTGGGGCTATGAAGAGGGCCAGAACGAATTCGGAGTCACAATCGGTAATGAGGCTATCTTCACCAAGACCTTTGTCGAGGCCACTAAAAGACCGCCTGCTCAGGAGGGTCTTCTGGGGATGGACATCTTGAGGTTGGCCCTGGAAAGAGGCAAAACCGCTAAGGAGGCAATGAGGGTAATCTGCGATTTGGTCTCTGAATATGGCCAGTGGGGTTCCGGGGTTCCCTGCTTCGGACACGCCGGCGGAGGTTATGACAATTCCTACATTGTTGCCGACGCCAAAGAGGCGTATATTGTGGAGACTCTCGGGAGCAGATGGGCCGTCAAGCGGGTTTCGAAGGGTGTCTATAGCATCTCCAACGAGCCTTCCATCCGCACCAAATGGTATGATATGAGCCCTGACATGATCGATTATGCCATTGAGCAAGGATGGTGGCCGGAAGAGCTGAGGGATA
>CP070660.1:945227-960705 GCA_020355145.1 Deltaproteobacteria bacterium | reverse complement strand
TGATACTGTATTGGTTGCCCCTGGGCCAGAGGTCACCATGCATACCCCTACATCCTTTTTTGCCCTTGCATAACCATCTGCTGCGTGTACGGCCCCCTGCTCATGCCTGACCATAATATGCCGGATATCGGTCTTGGCTAGCTCATCGTACATCTCAATAGCAGCACCGCCAGTTATACCAAATACAGTATCAACCCCCTCTTCTTTCAGGATCTCCATTATGATCTTAGCCCCGGTTAATTCCACGTCTAATACCTCCCTTCTTCAGGTTCATTACATCTCTTGTTTAGCCAATCCCTTTTTCTTGATATATTCCACCAGTCCCCCGTTCCCCACTATCTCTCTCATAAAATCCGGGATGGGCCTGGCAAAATACCTCTCCCCGGTATCCGTATTAACAATCTCACCAGTTGAAAGATCAACAGATACCCGATTGCCTTCCTCAATAGAGGTAGATGCCTCTTTGGATTCCAATATTGGAAGACCTATATTAAAGGCGTTTCGGTAAAATATCCTGGCAAAGCTCCTTGCAATAATTACACTGATCCCAGCAGATCTTATGGCTAATGGGGCATGTTCCCTTGAGGAACCACAACCAAAATTTTCCCCTGCCACAATGAAATCACCAAGGCTAACTTTATTGACAAAATCAGGCCTCAGGTCAGTAAAGCAATTTCTGGCAAGCTCATCCTTATCGGATACATTGAGAAACCTCGCCGGGATGATGAGATCTGTATCCACATTATCCCCAAATTTCCATACCCTTCCCTGAAGTTTCATCTAAAGCCCCTCCGGTCCGGCAATACGTCCCAAAACAGCAGAGGCAGCTGCTATCGCTGGACTGGCTAGATATACCTCGCTTTTTGGATGCCCCATCCGGCCCACAAAATTTCGGTTGCTAGTAGAGATAGCCCTCTCTCCCTCAGCTAGAATGCCCAGGTGACCACCCAGACATGGCCCACAGCATGGGGGGCCAATGACCGCACCGGCATCAATCAACGTCTGGATAATCCCCTCTTTGATAGCCCGTCTATATATTGACTGGGATCCAGGTATGACTATAAGCCTGGTTCCCTTCGCTACTTTCCTATCCTTTAGAATCGTGGCCGCCGCCCGAATGTCTTCCATTCGGCCATTGGTACACGACCCTATGAAGACCTGATCCAGTGTTATATCCCCAACCTGCGATAAAGGCCGGACATTGGCCGGGGAATGGGGAAAGGCTATCTGAGGTTCAATCTTATCCACCTCTATCTTGATTACCTTTTCATATCCTGCATCGGGATCACTGGTGAAGATCGAAGGCCTTCTGTTTGACCTCTGGGCAACATAGGCCATGGTAGTTTCATCTGGCCCCATAATGCCGTTTTTTGCACCTGCCTCAACAGCCATGTTGGCCATAGTAAACCTTTGATCCATGGAAAGTCCACGGATAACGGCCCCTGAAAATTCCAGGGATTTGTAGTTGGCACCATCAATCCCCAGCTTGCCCAAGGTATATAGAATCAGATCCTTCCCCTCTACCCAGGGGGGTAAACTACCCTCGTAGTCCAGTTTGATTGTTGGTGGCACCTTGAGCCAGGTCTTCCCGGTGGCCATTATTACCCCTAGATCGGTGCTCCCAACACCAGAGGAAAAGACCCCCAATGCCCCGTAGGTACAGGTGTGGCTGTCCGCACCAATGACCAGATCCCCTGGTATAACCAACCCCATTTCAGGTAGTATGACATGTTCAATGCCGGATCGCCCAACCTCATAGTAATGCACGATTTGATGTTGTGCCGAGAATTCGCGCATTACCTTGGCCTGCTCGGCAGATTCAATGTCCTTATTGGGGACAAAATGGTCGGGGATAAGGGCAATCTTCTGGGGATCAAATACCTTACGAGCCCCTACCTCTTTAAAGACCTTTATAGCCAGAGGTGCGGTGATATCATTGGCTAGGGCCATGTCTACATTGACCTCTATTAGGTCTCCAGGCGAGACATACTCAAGATTGGCATGCCGTGCCAATATCTTTTCAGTTATGGTCATTGGCATCTTTCATATTCCCATGTCACTTTCACCGCTGTTAGTGGTCCATCTACCTTCACCGCCTATTCTAACGGCCTCGCTTTCTCTTTAGGTGCTCCAATCGGTTCAATCCATTGATATATGCCTTGGCACTTGCTATTATGATATCTGGATCAGCCCCTTTACCCATAGTCTGTACCCCTTTTTCCTCCAAGCGTACTGTCACCCCACCCTGGGCATCCGTTCCACCTGTAAGGGCATCAATGGAGAAACCAAGCAGTTTGGATTTTGTACCGGTTATCCTTGCAATGGTATTGTAGGTAGCATCAATGGGACCTACACCAAATCCTGCGTTCTGCTCCACCTTCTTGCCTTTTATCTCCAGCTGCACCGTGGCCGCAGGAACAGTTGTCGTCCCGCTGATGACATTAAGGTACTTTAACCTATAGGTATCTGCAACCCTAAGTATCTCCTCGGCTACAAGGACCTCTAAATCCTCATCCACTATCTGCTTCCTCTTGTCCGCAAGGTCCTTGAACTTCTTAAAGAGATGGTCAATATCACCCTCAGACAGATCATAGCCTAGCCCCCTTAAACGATCCCTAAATGCATGCCGGCCAGAATGTTTTCCCAAAATCAGACGGCTGGTATCAAGACCAATGGTATCGGGTTCCATTATCTCATATGTCGTCTTGTGTTTTAATACCCCATCTTGATGAATACCAGCCTCATGGGCAAATGCATTGGCCCCGACAATGGCCTTATTAGGTTGTACGGAAATCCCGGTAATCATGGCCAGTAAGCGGCTTGATGGATATATCTCCTTTGTGTTTATACTGGTGGAATACGGGAGATAATTCCTCCTAGTATGGAGGGTCATGACGATCTCCTCAAGAGATGTGTTACCTGCCCGCTCCCCAATGCCATTTATGGTGACCTCAGCCTGCCGCGCTCCAGCGTTAATACCCTCCAAGCTATTGGCCGTGCCCAGGCCCAGATCGTTATGGCAGTGAACGCTAAGGATTGCCTTGCCAATGTTCGGTGTGTGGCCCTTTACATAGGCAACAAGATCTCCAAACTCACCTGGAATTGCATAACCTACTGTGTCAGGGAGATTGACTGTTGTGGCTCCAGCTGTGATAGCCGCATCAAACACCTTGCAAAGATAGTCGCGGTCAGTCCGCGAGCCATCCTCTGCTGAAAACTCGATGTTGTCCGTGAATTGCTTGCAATATTTTACGGTCTCAACTGTCTTGTCAATGACCTGATCTCTATCCATCTTTAATTTGTGCTTGAGATGAATATCTGAGGTTGCAATGAATACGTGGATACGGGGATTTGCTGCCTCCTTTATTGCACCCCAAGCCGCATCAATATCCTTCTTGGATGTTCGGGCAAGGGCGGCCACCTCAACGCCCCTAATCCTCTTGGCGATCATCTGAACTGCCTCAAAATCTCCCTCCGATGCAGCTGGAAACCCTGCCTCAAGGACGTCTACCCTCAGTTTCTCCAGCTGGGAAGCAAGATACATCTTCTCTTCAGTGTTCATGCTGTACCCTGGAGACTGTTCACCGTCCCTTAAGGTAGTATCAAATATGATAATCTTATCTGTCATGGAAGAGCTCCTTTCATTCGCTACAGTTGTTAGTTGTCAGTAGTCCGTTGAAGAAAATGCCAACATCGCTAAGGCGGCTCTCATATCTCGGCAACCTATCTGACAGCTGAGCTAGAACTGATCCGCCTACGGTGGAACAACGCACTCCGAACATTATCCTTTAATCTCAGCACCGAAAAAGCATGTAAGTGCCCGCCGCAGGGGGATCCTTGCAGGGCTCCCTGCGGCCTTCTCCACCTCTTCTGAGTCAATTTGAGTCATCGTCTATCTACCTCTAAAACCCTAAATTCAGTCTTTGCTTAACTTGAAATAGATGCTATCCACCAGGGCCTGCCAGCTGGCCTCAATAATATTCTCTGAGACACCTACGGTATTCCATATATCCTTGCCATCCCTTGATTCAATTAAAACCCTTACCTTTGCTGCTGTTCCGGCGCCCCCCTCCAATACCCTCACCTTGAAGTCAACCAACCTCATCTCCTTTACACTGGGATAAAATTTGCTCAATGCCTTACGAAGGGCATTATCTATAGCATTCACAGGCCCATTCCCTTCAGCAGCCGTAATCTCCTCCTCTTCCCCTACGGATATCTTAATGGTCGCCTGAGATATTGACTGACCATCCCTGTTTTTCTCATTGATCACCCTCAAAGAGAGTAAAGAGAAAGGTTCTCTAAATTGACCGGTGGTCTTCTTCATCAGAAGTTCAAGGGAGCCCTCAGCAGCCTCGAATTGATATCCCTCATCTTCCATTCGCTTAATCTCCTTGACAATCTTCCGACTACCATAACCATTCTCCCCTAAATCAAGACCCATCTCATTGGCCTTGTATTTTATGTTACCTTTACCTGAGAGATCTGAAACAAGCACCCGGCGCTTATTCCCAACCCTCCCAGGTTCGATATGCTCATAAGCGACGGGCCTTTTTAAAATTGCACTTACATGCATTCCACCTTTGTGGGCAAAGGCGCTTCGACCAACAAAAGGCGTTTCATTTAATGGTGGTATATTTGCTATATCACTGACATATCTGGAGACCTCGGTCAGGTGCCCTATCTTGGAATCATCCAGACATTTTTTGCCTATCTTCAACTGTAGATTGGCTATTACAGAGATTAGATCCGCATTTCCACAGCGCTCCCCATAGCCATTTATCGTTCCCTGAACCATCTTGGCACCTACTTCAACAGCAGCCAGGGAGTTGGCTACGGCCAATCCACAATCATTGTGTGCATGGATACCGAGCGGGATACCTGGAAACGACTTCCTAACCACCTCCACTGTCTCTCTTAAATCACTCACCATGGTTCCCCCATTGGTGTCACAGAGCACAACGATATCCGCCTCGCCAGAGATTGCGGCCTGAATAGTATCTAAGGCATACTGGGGGTTGGCCTTATAACCATCGAAGAAATGCTCGGCATCAAAGATAACCTCTCTCCCCTTTGATTTAAGATGCCTGACCGAATCAAGGATCATGGCCAGATTTTTCTCCAACGGAACACCCAATATCTCAGTTACATGAAGATCCCAGGATTTTCCAAATATGGTAATTGTCCGGGTTTCAGCCTCCAGTAACGCCTCCAAATTAGGATCCTCTTCTGGCAGTATGTCTGCCCTTCTGGTGCTGCCAAAGGCCGTCAAACCAGCTGTTTTAGATCTTGCCTCCTTTGCCATCTGAAAAAAGCGCATATCTTTCGGATTTGAGCTAGGCCAGCCACCTTCTATATAATGAACACCAAGTTCAGCCAACTTTTGGACAATACGCAGCTTTTCCTCAGCAGAGAAACTGATCTGTTCTCCTTGGGTGCCATCTCTTAGGGTGGTATCATAGATTAATACTTGCTCTTCCATGATCTTGATCCCTTTGTTAAAAAAACCCGTTATCAGGCGAGCCTGATAACGGGTTTTTAAGTCTTCCTAAAATATTATGCCATTATCAGGCTCGGTAGTTTTAGATTAACTACCAAGAGTATAAGGAGTAGGGAGGATATAACTATCCCTACTCCGGTGATAATGGCGATAATATTTCTGTATATCAAGTTCATTGCTATTTCGATCTTTTTTAAACTTGACCATCCTGTATAAAACAATAAAACTCATATGTCAAACTTTTTTTAAAGGTTTTCTTATCCTTGAAAAAGTTTGCCCTATTCACTGTAGGCAAACCCTGTTAGCACACGGGGCGTCTAACAGGGTAAAGACCTCTGAAATGATTCAAGGTAGGGCCTCTGCAATGGATTTAACAAATGATCTTATGTGGGCAAAACCACCCCTCTTATTTCCGTAGTGGGCCACGAGATCCACCAATGCACTACCAACGATCACCCCATCGGAAAGGGGTGCTATCTCCATCACCTGGGATGGTGTTGAGATCCCGAATCCTACGGCAAGGGGTTTACGGGTGACACCCCTCAACATCCTTAGATAATGGATTAAACCTTCCGGAATCCCCTTTCTCTTCCCTGTTATACCGGTAACGGACACGGCATAGAGAAAGCCGCTGGTCTTGCTGGCAACGAATCTCGCCCTGGACAGGGGGGTATTGGGTGCCACGAGAAAGATTACATCAAGATTGTTCGCCCTGGCCAACTCCCTCCATTCACCGGCCTCTTCCGGGGGAAGATCCGGTATGATAAAGCCATCCACCCCTGCAAGGGCAGCTTGGCGGGCTGTTTTTTCCAGTCCAAGCCGAAAAACTGGATTATAATAGGTCATCAATACCAGGGGTATCTCGGTCCCTTGACGGATCTCCTCTACTAATCTGAGGACCTTTCCAAGGCTAACGCCCTGCCCCAAGGCCCTGAGGGATGCGGCCTGAATAACAGGGCCGTCGGCCAAGGGGTCTGAGAAGGGGACGCCCAATTCAATAATATGGGCCCCACATTCCTCGAGCGTAAAAACCAGTCCCTTGGTGGTGGCCAGATCTGGATCACCTGCAGTAATAAAGGGGATGAGGGCCTTTTTTCGCTCCCTTTTCAAGGTCTTGAAAATTAGATCTATCCGGCTCATCCCCTTAAGAATCCTTACCCCCCTTCTCCCTTTCGGCCACGATGGCCACATCCTTATCACCCCTGCCTGAGAGATTTATGAGGATAATCTGATCGTCGGTTGTCTCCGGTGCCAATCTGCTCGTATAGGCTATGGCATGTGCACTTTCCAGGGCCGGGATAATTCCCTCTGTCTCCGAGAGGATCCTGAACCCCTCCAGGGCCTCATCATCGGTTACAGATACATAAGAGGCCATACCACTATCCTTAAAAAAGGCATGCTCCGGTCCCACACCGGGATAGTCCAGTCCAGGGGCCAGGGAGTGGGCCTCCATGATCTGGCCATCCTCTGTCTGGAGCAGATAGCTCAATGCCCCATGCAATATACCCGGGCTCCCTTTAGAAAGTGTTGCTGAGTGTCTTTCCGTATCTAGGCCTAACCCAGCCGCCTCCACACCGATTAATCTCACCGGGTCACGTCTGAATGGATAAAATATACCCAGGGCATTACTCCCCCCTCCCACACATGCGACAATGATATCAGGTAGACGTCCTTCAGTCCTCTTGAGCTGCTGTCTGGCCTCTCGGCCTATGACCGATTGGAATTCCCTTACCATCATAGGATATGGATTGGGCCCAACAACTGAGCCTATTACATAAAAGGTGTCTTTAACATGGGTTACCCAGTCACGGATAGCCTCGTTTATGGCATCCTTTAGGGTACAACTCCCCTGTTTGACTGGTATCACCTCTGCTCCCAGGAGTTGCATGCGATAGACATTCATGGCCTGCCGCCGAACGTCCACCTCGCCCATATATATGTGGCACTTAAGGTTGAATAGGGCCGCAGCAGTGGCAGTGGCCACACCATGCTGCCCTGCCCCTGTCTCGGCAATAATCCGGCTTTTGCCCATCCTCTTGCCAAGGAGAACCTGGCCCAGGGTATTGTTTATCTTGTGGGCGCCTGTGTGGGCCAGGTCTTCCCTTTTCAGGTATATTCGTGCTCCACCCAGGGTCTTGCTCAGATTCTCTGCCAGGTAAAGTGGAGTGGGCCGTCCCGCATAGACCTTCAAATAATAATTCAACTCTGCCCTGAAATGCCTATCACGCATGGCCCCCCGGAAGGCCTCTCTCAGCTCTTTTAGAGGCGTGATAAGGGTCTCCGGTACAAATTTACCGCCATAAGGCCCAAAATAGCCTTTTTTATCTGGCATCGTCATCGCCTTTACCACTCTATTTTCCTTATTATCTCCATCACCTTACTCAACAGAGCTGGGCTCTTTTTCCCTGGGGACTCCTCAATGCCGCTGTTCACATCAACAGAGTATGGTCTTACGGTTGAGATGGCCTTCTCGATATTTGAAGGTCCTAGTCCGCCAGATAAGATGATCGGCACTCCCAGTGCCTTGCCCTTGACAGCCAGTCCCCAGTCAAAGGTCTTTCCAGTTCCCCCTTTCTTCCCTTCTGAGTGTGTGTCAAAGAGAAGCGCCCTGACCCGTCCCAGATAAGGCCGGATTGCTATAACAGTAGATTCATCCTTGAGCCGAAAGGCCTTGACAACATAGGGCATCAATTCATGGCAAAAATCCGGGGATTCATCTCCATGCAGTTGCACCAGATCAAGGCCGCAAAACTCCATGATCCGCCTTATCTCAACCATATCCTCGTCAACAAAGACCCCAACCGTCTTCACAAATGGCGCAGCCGCACGGATAATATCGCGTGCCCTTTCAGGAGTAATCTGTCTGGGGCTGGGCGCAAAGATAAAACCGAGGGCATCAACCCCGAGTTCGATGGCCATAGAGGCATCCTGATAATTCGTTATGCCGCAGACCTTGACTCTTACCATATCCTCTCCCTAATCACCAGGGTAACTCAAAGTCCAGGGTATGGGTATCTTTTTTTTGTTATGCCCTATAACAAAAAAATACCCATACCCACCAATAAGCTTAAAAATCAGCAGACACCCACGGGCTTACGCGCGCGGCACTTGGAGGTAAAGCGCGGCCTTGAGGTCTTTTCTGAGTGACTGGTGGCCCGCGACGAGGAGTTCGACTGAGGCTCACTCGAAGTCCTCGGCCGAGTAGAAGGCCGCCGTCCTTTTCACGATTTATCAGCGGGGGAAACCGCAGCCCCCGCCTTGTCGGGGGAATGCGGAGTCCCGCCACGTCTGGCGGGACGCAGATAAGTCGTAGGAAAGATCCCGCCTCTGATAGGCGGGAGAGCCTTGGAGCCGAAGAAAAGACTTCAAGGACGCGTGATACACATTCTAAGGCATTCACCCCAGGCTCACGCCCGGGGTCCTCTGCCGATTCTTGATAGGTTAGATTTGACTATGATGTGACCCTGCCCGAATCACCATGGCTGGCATCAACCAGCTCTCTGGTCTTCCTCGCCAAATCATCACTCCGCATAATTGAGGTTCCTACCAGAACGGCCTGCACACCGCTTCTCTTCAATAACTGGATATCCTTGCCGTTCCTGATGCCGCTTTCGCTCACAATGATATACTTATTATCCGCCACACGATTGGCCAGCTCGATGGTAGTATTTAGATCGACCTTAAATGTATCCAGATCTCGGTTATTGATACCTATAATCTCAGCCCCACAATCAATGGCCTTTTCAAGATCACGGCTGTCATGGACTTCTGTCAATGGAGCCAGTCCAAATTTCTCGCAAATGGCGAGTAATTCCTTTAATTGTTGTGCCGATAAGATACGGGCGATGAGCAGCACACCGTCTGCACCATATAAAAGCGACTCCCTTACCTGGATCTCATCTATGATAAAGTCCTTGCGCAATATAGGCAAGGAGACTGCACTCTTCAGCCGTGGCATATGGCTAATATCTCCTCCAAAAAACCGTCTGTCGGTAAGGAGGGAAATAGCCACTGCCCCGGCCTCTTCATAAATCCGGCCAATCCTCAACGGGTCTTTTCTCTTACGGATAACCCCGGCCGATGGAGAGGCAAATTTTATCTCCGTAATCAGATTGATCTGGCCCGGACGTGAGATCGCCCCCTTGAAGTCACGGATGGGAAAGGGTGGTTTTCCTTCCTGGTAAAGGGATCCCCATCTCTCTCTAAGTAATTTAACCTCTCTTTTTTTCTCGGCAATTATCTCGGCTAATAGACGGTGCATATAGCTATTTCCTTAGTCCTCTAATTCATAATTACGGTGACGTATTCTTAATTAGTATTTGTTCACCACGGAGACACGGAGGGCACAGAGGATTTTTCTTTTTTGCCCATCGGGAGACGACGATGGGCAAAAACAACCTTCCCTTGCGGGAGAAGTAATGGTTTTTGCCCGATAGGGCTGATGGTTTTCGTTTGCCGCCGTCTCCCGGCAAACGAAAAAATTACATCTCCGTGTTCTCTGTGTCTCTGTGGTGAGCGCATATGTTTTGTCCAATAATTGCAGACTTTTCTCATCCTATTGAACGTCTACGTATGTCATCATATTTATGAAAACATCCACTTAGCTTCATCCCTGAAAATTTATAAGGGAATCGAGTTTCTCCTTGGCCCTTCCTGAATCGATGGATCCCTTCGCCCTTTCTATACCTGCCTTAAGGTCGTTATCTAGACCGGCAACCACAAATGCCGCACCAGCGTTTAGAAGCACAATATCCCTTTTTGGACCATGCTCACCTTCTAAGATATCCAGGATAATACGCGCATTCTCACTGGCATCCCCGCCATTTATAGCATCAGGTGTTGCCCTTTTGAAACCATACTCCTCCGGTGTCATCTCAAATGTCCTCACATCGCCATCCCTCAGGTGCGAGACCTTGCTCGTCCCGCATATGCTTATCTCATCGAATCTCCCCTCCCCACATACCACAAATGCCTCTTTTGAGCCGAGTTTTCCAAGGACATGGGCCATCTTCTCAGTAAGTCCAAGATCATAGACCCCCAGGAGTTGAGCGGTGGCCCCAGCTGGGTTTGTCAAGGGACCAAGAACGTTAAAGATGGTCCTCAGCCCTATCTCTCGTCTCGGGCCGGCTGCATATTTCATTGCCCCGTGAAAGAGCGGGGCAAAGAGGAAGCCTATCCCTACCTCGCGGATGCATCTCTCAACATCAGATGGAGTGATATCCAGTTTCAAACCAAGCCTCTCGAGCACATCCGCGCTCCCGCACTGACTTGAGACTGACCTGTTACCGTGTTTGGCCACCTTCACCCCTCCTCCGGCAGCTACAAAGGCCGTAGCGGTAGAGACATTGAAGGTATTTGCACTATCTCCCCCAGTACCACATGTATCAAGTATAGTTTCATCTTCGGGATGATCTTTGAGCTCTATCTTCTCAGCCTTGGCCCTCATCACCTTAGCCGCACCTGTAATCTCATCCACTATCTCCCCCTTCATTCTAAGGGCCGTGATAAAAGATCCAATCTGAGAGGGCGTTGCCCTACCCTCCATGATCTCTTCCATAGCCTCTATCATCTCCCCTTCGGTCAGATCATCTCCCCTGACCACCGTGGCGATAGCTTCCTTGATCATCTCGCCCTCCTTTCTTTATGAAATTTCGAATAATCTCAGTTCCCTCCCCTGTTAAAATCGATTCAGGGTGGAATTGGACTCCTTCTACATTATATTCCCGGTGTCTTAGCCCCATGATCTCCTCTTCATCTGTCCATGCGCTTATCTGCAGGCAGTCCGGCACTGAGTCCATTGCCACAATCAGCGAATGATAGCGGGTGGCCTCAAATGGATTCGGGATGTCATCATAAATGGCCTTGCCATCGTGAGAGATCTGAGAGATCTTGCCATGCATGATCCTGTTGGCTCGAATCACCTTACCACCAAAGGCTACAGCGATACATTGATGCCCCAGGCAGACACCCAGCACGGGGATCTTAGGTCCAAAATGACGGATAGCCTCCACAGAGATACCGGCCTTGCCTGGTGCACCTGGACCGGGTGAGATGACAAGTGCAGAGGGCCTCAGATCTTCCATACCAGCGAGATCTATTAGATCGTTTCGCCAGACATGGACGTCTTCCCCGATAACTTGTAGCTGCTGGACTAGATTGTAGGTGAAAGAGTCATAGTTATCGATCATCAGGATCATTTCTGCTTAGCCCTTTCAACCGCCTTAAACATAGCAGCGGCCTTCCTTAAGGTCTCCTGGTATTCTCCCTCTGGACAGGAGTCGTACACAACACCTGCCCCTACCTGAATAGATAGTCTATTTCTCATAATAGTGATAGTGCGAATGGTGATGCAGAAGTCCATATTGCCATTAAAACCGAAATAGCCTACAGCCCCCGCATAAGGTCCCCTCAGGGATGGTTCTAGCTCACAGATAATCTCCATGGCCCTGATCTTTGGTGCGCCGGTAACGGTCCCTGCTGGAAAGGTGGCCATAAACAGGTCAAACCCGTCCATCTCCGGTCTTATGCTTCCTTCCACCCTGGTAACTATGTGCATCACATGGGAATACCTCTCTACCTCCATAAGCCTGGGCACATTGACTGAGCCAGGCAGGGCAACCCTGCCGACGTCATTTCTACCCAGATCTACCAGCATAATATGCTCGGCCCGTTCCTTAGGATCGGCTATGAGATCTTTCTCCAATGCTTGATCTTCCTCAGGGGTCTCACCCCTTGGCCTGGTACCTGCAATTGGCCGAAGCTCTACCTTTCCATCTGTCAAACGGACCAGGATTTCAGGAGAAGACCCTATTAATCTCATCTCTCCAAAATTGAGATAAAACATATAAGGAGATGGATTAATGCTCCTCAAGTTTCGATAGAGGATAAAATCATCACCTTCCACATTCGCTGAAAACCTCTGCGACAGGACCACCTGAATAACATCACCTGCAACTATATAATCCCTGGCCCTTCTGACTGCCTCCTCAAAGTCCTCTCTGTTGAAATCGGCCTCAAGGTCAGAGACGGAGAATTGATCTCCCCCTGAGATAGAGGACAGGGGGCATTGTAGCTCACCAATGGTCTCATCAACCTCCCGACAGGCCAGCTCATAAGCCCCTTTCAAATCCTCTTTTCCCGGCACATAGGCAAAGGTAACCACCTTGATCTGGTGAGTTAGATGATCGAAGATGATCAGCCGCCTGGAGGCCGTGAAGATACATTCGGGTAGATCTGGGTCTTCGGGAGAAAGCCCTGGGAGACGTTCCCAATTTCGGATCAGATCATAATTAAAGTACCCAACAAGCCCCCCCTGAAACGGAGACAGATCTCTTACCCCTACAGGTATGAATTGCTGGCTCAACTGCCTCAAGACATTCAATGGGTCCCCAACATCTTCTAATATCCTCTTCTCTTTCCCCTCCTGGACCTCTATCTGACGATCACGGGATACAACAGTCAGGTAAGGTTTATAGCCTATGAAGCTGTAACGTCCCCATCTTTTGCCCCTATCAGCGCTTTCAAGCAGATAGGAAAAGGATTTATCTCTTATCTTCATATAGGCCGCGACAGGGGTCTCTGTGTCACCCAGGAATTCCCGATAAACAGGTATCAGATTTCCCTCCTCTGCCATTGCCCTGAATTTATCAAACGAAGGCGTTACCATCCCCTCTTTACCCCAAGTAAAAAGGCCGTGGGAATCATCGGCCCACGGCCTTCTCTCTACTCATCTCAATAAAAAACCGTGGGACCCTTTAGGAAGTAGCCCACGGTTCTTCTATTATTAAACGCAGTGGACTCACCTCCTAACCGGAGCTGAGCCACCACCAGTTTCTAAGATGTATAGCAACTAGATTTTTTCTCCTTTGATTCATGGTAGGATTTATTAACAGATCTTAATCGGATATGTCAAGGAAAATTTTTAATCCTGTTATTTTTTCTGTTTTTTTCTTGACAATAGGAAAAAATTAGAGTATAAGAACAACTAGAGTGAATAAAGAACGATGAGCAAAGTATCAACAAGTAATAGATCCTGGGAAGGCTACTATTTTTATTTTTTTAGCGGAGGTCTGCCCATGGGTTGATTGCTTCTCATCTTGTAATTTTAAGCCGTGGGCAGATTAAAGCCCACGGCTTTTTTATTTTAGGGGCAAATGAACATCGTCCTCATCGGATATCGTTGCAGTGGTAAAACAGAGGTCGGCAAGATCCTGGCCAGGGAATTGGGAAGGAATTCCTTGGACACCGACGGATTAATTGAAAGGGAAATCGGGGGTTCTATTCAGGGATTTGTCCTAGAAAGAGGTTGGGGTCATTTCAGGGAGATGGAAAAATCGGTGATAGAAAGGGTCGCAAAAAAAGACAATCTGATAATTGCCACAGGGGGCGGTGTTGTTATGGATAAGGAGAACGTAAATAACCTAAAGAGAAATGGCTGTATTGTCTGGCTCAAGGCAAATCCAGATGTTATTGAAGATAGGATGAGGAAAGAGCAGGGATCAGGCAAACTGAGGCCATCCTTGACAGGCTCTGATCCCATTCAGGAGATCGAGCATGTCTTGAGTCTTAGGACGCCCCTTTATGAAAAGGCCAGCGACCTTACGGTGGATACCTCAACCTACGCCCCTCAACAGGTGGCGGATTTGATCATGAAAGCTCTATATTCAAAATTAGACGGAAAGGATAAATAGATATGGCCGGCAATTCCTTTGGAGAGGTATTTAGAGTAACCACCTTTGGTGAATCCCATGGAGAGGGAGTAGGTGTAGTCATTGATGGCTGTCCTTCACGGATTAGTCTGTGCCCGGAAGACTTCGTAAAGGAGATGGCACGACGCAGGCCCGGGAGACACCCCTTGGACACCCCACGCAGGGAAGAGGACCAGGTGGAGATCCTATCCGGCGTCTTTGAGGGATTGACCACTGGTGCCCCCATTAGCCTCTTCATCCGAAACAGGGATGTGGCCAGCAAGCCATACGAGATCCTGAGGCGGCTCTTCCGGCCAGGACATGCAGATTATACCTACTTTAAGAAATACGGCCACTTTGATTTCAGGGGCGGTGGAAGGTCATCTGCCAGGGAAACGGCAACCAGGGTCGCCGCCGGTGTGGTGGCCGGGAAGATACTGGAATCTATAGGGGTAAAGGTGATGGCATATACCCTCGAGCTGGGCGGTATCAGGGCCAGGGAGATAAACCTCGAACTTATTGAGGAATCTCCCTTTTATTGCCCAGACCCTGTCGCATCAGAACGTATGGAAGAGGCCATGTCCAGGGCGAGAAAAGAGGGCGATTCCCTGGGAGGCATTGTGGAGGTCCGGGTCACCGGATGCCCTGCAGGATTAGGAGAACCCGTCTTTGATAAGCTTGATGCTGATCTGGCCAAGGCGGTCATGTCTGTTGGGGCGGTTAAAGGGGTAGAGATCGGTGCTGGGTTTGAGGCGGCAGCGCTTAAGGGCTCTGAAAACAACGACCCCATTACACCGGATGGGTTCAAGACAAATCTTGCTGGAGGGATCCTGGGGGGTATATCCAACGGGGCTGAGATTATACTGCGGGCAGCTGTCAAGCCTGTCTCTTCAATCGGCCTCCAACAGGATACCGTTGACAGAAAGGGGCAACCCGCTAAGCTGAAGCTCACCGGTAGGTTTGACATCTCGGCTGTCCCCCGCATTGTCCCGGTGCTTGAGGCCATGGTCAGGATCGCCCTGGCTGATCACTATCTGAGATCAAGGGCAGTCACCTACCCACCAGAGGTGGTGGCTTGAGCAAGGCCCCTAAAAGGGGCCAACAAATGGTTCGCTTCATTGAGTTTGAAATACGAATATCGAAGTACGAAATACGAAATGGTTCGACTGGCTCACCATCCTGAGCTAAGTCGAAGGACAACGACCAAATTTTTAAAATTCAAATGACCAAAACATTCTCATTGTCACGACGGTCCTGAAGACAAGTTCTTTAACATGTTTGGAACTTTTGA
>CP070660.1:940249-945127 GCA_020355145.1 Deltaproteobacteria bacterium | reverse complement strand
CTGATGTGTTTTAATTGCCTTGATTCCTGCCCCGAGGAGGCCCTATCCTTTCGATTCAGGTGGCACCCCAAATTGAATAGGAAGCCGGATATGGGCAGGCGGGCATTGCTGGCAGGCTTACTTGCGGGCATCTCCATTCCCCTTCTTGGGAGACTGGATGGCCAGGTGCACAAGGTCTCAGACCCCCGCCTGATCAGGCCACCCGGATCTTTACCGGAGAAGGATTTCCTCAGGCTCTGCCAGAGGTGCGGTCTGTGCATGAAGGTCTGTCCCACCAATGTAATCAATCCCACACTTGGAGAGGCGGGAATGGCGGGATTTTGGACACCTCGTCTGATAATGATCCAGGGCTACTGTGAATATACCTGCACGCTTTGTGGAACCGTCTGCCCTACGGAGGCAATAAGGGAGATTTCAGTCAAAGAGAAGATCGAAGGCCCCATAATAATAGGTTCTGCCTATTTGGATAGGGGAAGATGCCTCCCTTGGTCAGGAAACGGGCCATGTACTGTCTGCGAGGAGCTCTGCCCTACCTCTCCAAAGGCGATCTATTTAATTAAAGGGGTTGTGCCCGGACCTGATGGTAAAGGGATGCCGGTTCAACTACCTTATTTGGATCTCAAAAGATGTGTGGGCTGTGGCATATGTGAGTACAAGTGCCCGGTCAGAGGACGCCCAGCCATAAGGATTATATCCGCAGGGGAGTCAAGATCCCTGAAGAACCGGATCCTGCTTTAGGGCACCTAACTAATGTGACATCCCTGAAAGAATTGGCCGAAAAAATTTTCCACAAATAGGTTGACAACAGCAAAGCTATTGAATTAAATAAAAAATTTATTAAAGGGGATCATGGATTGGGGGCAAATAATTTGAAGAGTGAGATAAATTTTTTCGATAACCTCGATGATCTTTGTGCCTCACTCAGTTTCTACAATAACCTTAGTAAAAGGGGCCGAATTTTTCTGAATGTCTTGGTGCTTGCCTTGATTTGTCTAATTTTGCCCTTGCTGGGGGTGAGATTAGCAGGCTATCCGGTTGATGAATATCTCCGTTTCCCTCCCCTGCCAGGCTGGATGAGTTATCCTCATTTTCACAGGGGGGCCTTTATTGGAATTTTAACACTTATCATTGTCATCTGTCTTTTCTGGCTAACCGGTTATCAGAGAGAAAGAGGAATCGAGGAGCACAATTCAATGCGCAAGCGATATCCCTTTCCCTGGTGGGGGTGGTTTGGTCTGGGATTTGGTATAGTTATTTGGATGGTCGCATGGACGCGATTCAGATGGTTCGAGCCATATCAACCTTACACCTTCATTCCCCAGTGGATTTCCTTTATTGTAGTTGTGAATGCATTTACGTACTTAAGGAGTGGCACATGTCCAATGCTAAGTAATCCCCCCTTTTTCCTGAGGCTTTTTATGGGGAGTGCAATATTATGGTGGGTCTTTGAATACCTTAACAGGTTCGTGAATAACTGGATATATAAGGATGCGAACTACTTGGGAAACCCGGTGGAATACATCCTTTTTGCAACTATTGCTTTTTCCACTGTAATTCCTGGAGTTTACAGTACAAAGAGATTTTTGGATACCTTTCCCCGTCTGCAACGCCTTTTTGCTAGGGGACCTGCCATCCGTTTCCCAACTTCAAGGGCCTTTTATGTATGCCTACTTCTCGCTGTATCGGCCCCTTTTCTCTCTATCAGCTGGTATCCAAAGATCCTCTATCCAATTATATGGATCGGCCCTTTTCTGGGATGGATAACCCTTAACCGTCTGATCGGCATATCCTGTGACTTGGGTGGTATCACAAAAGGCAATTGGTGCTACCTTTTTGGCTGGGGCTTTGCCGCCTTGATCTGTGGCTTCTTTTGGGAGATGTGGAATTATTATAGCATGTCCAAGTGGATATACCAGATCCCCTATCTACATGGATTTAAGGTATTCGAGATGCCCGTTGCCGGTTACACTGGTTATCTGGCCTTCGGGCTGGAATGTGCCATGGCCGTTGAGATTTTAAAAGGGGTGTCGGGATCCTCAAGATTAAAAGATGCTTAGCATAAAAAGGGTGTACATAATACGTGTCTTTCTCCCGGTCTTTTTTGGGGGGGTGATCTATTGCCTTCTTCGAGATCCCAATCTGGCTATATTCAAACTGATTAATAATAACACCCTTAATAATTTTATCCTTTCCCTGCAGCGAATATCCATGCCAGTTGCCGAGCTTTTCCCGCGATGGTTTTCGTATTCCTTACCCGATGCCTTATGGACCTATGCCTGTATCTCTTTGATTCTTATCTACTGGAGGGAGGGCCCTTTCTCCTACAGGGCCTTCTGGATTGGCATCGCAATTGTTTTGTCGTTGGGTTTTGAAGTGGGGCAGCTCTTGAATATCGTTCCAGGGACTTTTTGCGTATCTGATTTGGTGCTTTCCATGGCAGCTATAGCGCTAGCCCTGTCAATGGAGGTGTTCCATAATATACATATCGCGCAAGGACTGAGAAATACCTTGAGCAGTGGTTCCTGTGGGGCACGCATCTCAGGTTAGGTCCAACTAACCCGCAGATTCTTGTGAGCACGGTTATGAATAAAATCATTAAGAAAAATATTGGATCACTTGCAGGCTTATCGATTCTGCTCCTTATAGCTCTGGGTACGGCGGGAGGTCCCCCAAATTCTTTCATGAGTGCTGTTTACTTGGAAGACTCGTTTGTGGAAAAGGATATAAAAAAAATGGAAGACTTCACCATCCCCAATCTGGGGATGGAAATGGTTTGGGTAAGGCCGGGTAAGTCTACAATGGGAAGTCCACAGAGCGATGCAGATAGATATGATAACGAACGTCCACATGATGTAACTCTGACGCAGGGCTTTTGGCTAGGCAGGTATGAGGTAACTAGAGGCGAGTTTGAGAGGTTTGTTGAGGCAATAGGACACAGGGCACATTCAGAGATGGCCAATGCGCTTTATAACTCTGTAACCGGTGAGGGTATCCATGGTAAGAACTGGCGTAATATATTTGACAAGGATTCGAGCAAACCCGTAGTAGGGATAAGCAAATATGACGCGTACTCTTTCTGTCAATGGTTGACGGAGCGTGAACACAAAGCTGGTCGCTTGCCCGAGGCTTACATATTTACACTACCTACAGAGGCGCAGTGGGAATATGCCTGTCGTGCGGGAAGTTCAACGCGCTTTTTCTTTGGTGATAATCATGATCACTTATACCGCTATGCAAATTACGAGGATCGTACCACCAAAGGTAAAGATCGAGACCATGATGATGGGTACAGATATGCGGCACCAGTCGGCAGTTTCAGGCCTAACCAATGGGGGTTTTACGATATGCATGGCAATGTATATGAGTTGTGCGCTGATACCTATTGGGGAGAATATCAGGATGGGGAGGCTATTGATCCATTGGGACCATCTGGTGTGCGAAGGGATGTGTATTTGGTTCGAGGAGGTGCCTGGACTTCGGTCCCGAGAGATACGCGTTCAGCTGTACGTCGGGCTGTTCCAGCTAAAGACTCATATTGTGATATAGGCTTCAGGATTGTCTTACGCAGGAAGTATTCAGCCATATTATTTACCCTCACTGGTGTTAACAGAGATTGGAGCTTGCTAAGAAAGGGGAATACCAGCAGGATCTCTTATAAACGTCTCAGTTCTGAAAAGGCCTCTAATGTAATCCATTTTCCAGATAGAAGAAGCCTGGGCTTCCCTAAGGCGCGAATCCGAGAAGAGAAAATGCTGTGGGTTGACCTCCCAGTCAGGGCCTCTGGTAGGCTTGAGGTGCCGGAAGGTGTAGAAGTCAAGCTTCATGTAAATAAGGTAAACATCAAATCTGATGTGGACTTAGCCCCCCTTGAATCCCTAAAGCCAGACGATTTGCAGGCAATAGAGATTAGTGGTGAAAAGATGGGCAGTGCGGCATTAAGGCATATTGCCAACTTGACAGGATTAAGAGAGGTGGAGATTGCTAGCCGTAGAGTAAGGGATAGTGGACTCAGACATCTTTCTGGTTTAATGCATTTAGAAGAACTTGACCTGAGTGGTACGAAGGTCCGCGGACCTGGCCTTGACTATCTAAACAGGTATAATCGGCTCCATTCCTTGGCCTTAAGCGGGACGAAATTAAACAATGAGGGTTTGGAACACTTGACGAGGTTCAAGCAATTGCGGGTCTTAAGGCTTGATTCTACTGGGATAGGCGAGGATGGCAGTCATGGGTATCTCAACCCCCTTTCCCATCTCAAAGAATTGAGGGAATTAGACCTTTCCCACACTCCTGTTTCAAATCCCGAACTTGTCCATCTCTCTAAACTGAGAAACCTGGAATACCTTCGTCTGGAAGATACTCCAATAACCAGTGCAGGACTAAATTACTTGTCCAATCTGAGAAATCTGAAAGGCCTTGATTTAAGAAAAACCGAGGTGGACAATGATGGCCTTGCATATCTCTCAAAGCTGACCAATATGGAAAGATTGTCAGTGGGCGAGAGGTGGGTGCCACCTCATGATAGTTATGATGATCCCGGCCGAATTAGTTGGGGTGGGGGCAAAGGGCTGATAACCGATGAAGGGCTTAGGCACTTGTCCGAAATGAAGAATCTTCACTCCTTGACGATAGATAAAACGAAGATCACGGGCAAGGGGTTCTCATACTTAACTGGACTTAAAGATTTGAGATATTTGTGGTTGAAAGACTCCAGTGTCAATGATGCGGGGTTGGCCCACATAGCCAGGTTAAAGGGATTAGAGGTGGTAGATATATCTGGAAACATGGTTACGGACTCAGGCCTTAATCACCTTCTGAGCATGCCTAATTTGAAAGAAGTAGTCGTAATAGGGACACAGGTGACAAAGAGAGGTGCTG
>CP070660.1:937159-940149 GCA_020355145.1 Deltaproteobacteria bacterium | reverse complement strand
TTACCATAGCTGGGGCTCCGGCGCTCTATGTTGCCCTCGTCAAGGGAGAGAAGGAGGACAGTACAAAGTGGTCCCTGAGGCAGTTTTTGGGATACAGTGCCCCCTTCGTTGTGGTTTCCATGATCGTCTGCTACATCCTCATGGTGCTCATCTGGGTTGTGCCTTTTATGTAACCTGAGCCACTACCCCTCCAGCCCTTTTTGTATAGAGGTAAGCTGAGATAGAAAGGCCAAAGGGCTTTATCTTTATGATCCTTTATGGTATCAACTTATACGACCATTAGGCCTTTTTATTGAGGTATGCGAGCGAATATGTCCGGTAAAATAAGATATGAAAAGATCTTGAACAAGGCCCAGTTGTTTGCAGTCACGGCCCTTGATGGGCCGATCCTTGTGATTGCAGGGGCTGGAAGCGGAAAGACCAGGACCCTGGCCTACAGGGTAGCCTGGCTGGTAGAGAGAGGTGTGCCACCAAAGGAGATACTCCTTCTTACCTTTACGAGAAAGGCGGCCAAGGAGATGCTGGATAGGGCAGCAAGGTTAACAAACAGGAGATGCAGAGAGGTTTCCGGTGGCACATTCCATTCACTTGCACAGCGTGTCCTAAGGGAAAAGGCGGAAAGGATCGGCTTTAGTCGATCATTTACCATCATGGATCGGTCAGACATGGAGGAGGCAGCCCGTGGCCTTATTTCTGAGGTAGATGGAGAAAGAATGCCTATGAGATTTCCTAAGAGTTCTACTATTTCGAATATCTTTAGCAAGGCGGTGAACATGGAGACGCACTTGAGCGAGGTTATGGAGATAGAATACCCTCAATTTTTGCCCATTCTTCAGCACATAGAGCGCATGCTTCAAGTTTACAAAGAATACAAGAGAAGAAACAATCTAATGGATTATGATGACCTTATCCTCTTTTTTAGGCTGCTTTTGAAAGAGAATGAAGATATTAGGCTGCTTTTGGCAAACAGATACAGATATATCATGGTTGATGAATATCAGGATACAAATACCATTCAGGCGGATATCATCCGCTATCTTGGTTCTTCCCATAAAAATGTTATGGTTGTTGGCGATGATTCTCAATCAATATACTCTTTTCGAGGGGCCAATTTTAGGAATATGTTTGACTTTCCAGTCTATTTTCCAGAGGCAAAGATCATAAAACTGGAGGAAAACTATAGATCCACCCAGCCCATACTTACTATGACCAATGCCCTTATGGATCAGGCGAGCCAGAAGTATACAAAATGCCTCTTTACAAGGAGAAGTGGTAGTGAAGTCCCCTTGACTATTGGCACCGGGACCGAACGTGATCAGGCGGTCTATGTATGCAGGACTATAGAAGCCCTATTGGATGAGGGTCGATCACTCAAGGATATAGCTGTTCTATTCAGGGCAGCCTATCATTCATTTGAATTAGAGCTTGAACTTGCCCGCCGCGCTATCCCCTTTGCCAAGTACGGGGGATTTAAGTTTATGGAGTCTGCGCATATCAAAGATCTTTTAGCTCACCTCAGGGTCATCATTAATAAGCAGGACATTCTTAGCTGGGGTCGCCTCTTACGGTTGATGAAGAATATTGGCCCAAGAAAGAGTCAGGCGATAATAGATTGGATGAAAAAGGAGGATGTATTACCGGCCGGGGTGGATAAATGGCCAGGGGGCAATAAGGAGAAAGAGGGACTTGTTGAGCTAGCCAAGCTTATGAGTGCCCTTTCCAAGGCAAATTTACGTCCTGATAAAGCGGTGGGGCTTGCAGCTGAATATTACACCCCATTTTTAAGGGAAAGATTCGATGATTTCCCGAGGAGACAACTGGAGCTAGAGCAGTTGATTTCAATGGCGTCAAGATATAGAAGCCTCAGGGCATTTTTAGATGACCTGTCACTCGAACCTCCGGCAAGCCCGGTGGATGTTAGGCCCTTGGGTAAAGAGGATTATTTAACACTGTCCACCATACATTCAGCAAAGGGCCTTGAATGGGGAATAATCTTTATAATCTGGTTGGTGGATGGACGCTTTCCGCCTGAGAAGTCCTTTTTAAATACAGAGAGCCTTGAGGAAGAACTCAGGTTGTTATATGTTGCAGCCACTCGTGCTAAGGATAAACTTATCATGGTCTATCCAGGGCAAGGGGCACTGTATAATTCCGAAGGATGGGGCGGTAATTACCGGGGAGGTCCTTCATCATTTATCAGGGCCCTGCCTCAAGATGTTATTGAACACCGCTCCTTTGCGTCGTCCTATATTTCCCCTGGTGACACAACCTTAAGTTCGGGACTTTTTGCAGAGTCCATGGGTCCGCCTGCTGGAGACTCATCAGGGCTAAAACCAGGTGACAGGATCAATCATCCAGCCTTTGGTATGGGGGTAGTCGCCAGATTTCAGGGGGAGGACAGGGTAGAGGTCATCTTTAAGGATTGGGGCACCAAGTTACTTCACCTTGGCTATACGAGTTTGGAGAAGGTTTAATCCAGACTTCGTCAATTCGTAAATCGTTAAACTGTTAAATTGGGATAAAATAGTAATTTTCTTGGCTGAATTGTTAGGTCGTCGAGTGGTTGAGTGGTGAAAACAAGACTACTCAACAATTTAACTAAGCAACCATTTAACCAGTCTAATGGACATCTCGGATTTACATCCCTGGAACGTAACATATGAAGAGGCGGTCAAGATCCAGAAGTCTTTAAGGGATAAGGTTATTTTAAGGGAATTAGATAAGAAGATCAGATATATTGCCGGGTTAGATGTCTCTTATGCGAAAGGGGGTAGTACAATATGGGCAGGGGTCGTTGTTCTTGATTTTCCCTCGTTGGTTAAGATAGAAGAGAGATGGTCTCAAAGGAGGGTCTCCTTTCCTTATATCCCTGGTCTTTTAAGCTTTAGGGAGATTCCTGCCTTACTTGATGCGCTTAGGAAGATAGAATTGGAGCCAGATTTGATCTTCTGCGATGGACAGGGTGTTGCGCACCCGAGGGGCCTTGGTCT
>CP070660.1:934063-937059 GCA_020355145.1 Deltaproteobacteria bacterium | reverse complement strand
CATCTCTTGATTTATCATCTGGCAGAGTTCTAATCTGGAGAGTTGCAAGAATTTGATGGCCTGCTGAAGCTGGGGGGTCATTATTATACGCTGGCTCATCCTGAGTGATTGTTTCAGTTCAAGTGCCATAGTGTATACCTAATCAAAATCTACAGATAAAAACCCTCCCCCAAGTAAACTGACCTAACTACCTGGCTTGCTGTGATCTTTTCAGGTGTACCGGACTCGATGATCTCTCCCTCATTTATAATGTAAGCAAGATCACAAACATCCAATGTCTCCCTGACATTATGGTCTGATATCAATACTCCCAGACCCCTTTCCTTAAGCCCTTTAACAATCTGCTTAATATCGTCAATAGCCATAGGGTCAATGCCTGCAAATGGCTCATCAAGTAAGATAAATTTGGGACTAGTAATCAAGGACCTTGTAATTTCCAGTCTTCTCCTCTCACCCCCAGAGAGGGAATAGGCTTTTTGTTTGGCCAAATGACCTATGTTCAGCTCAGATAAAAGGGACTGAAGAAATGTCTCTCTTTCATGAATTGGTATATTGATAATCTCCATAATGGCTAAAAGGTTCTGTTCAACGGTGAGTTTTCTGAACACTGATGGTTCCTGAGAGAGATAATTAATCCCCTGACGTGCCCTCATATACATTGGTTCATGGCTAATGTCTCGCCCATCCAAAAATATCTGACCTTGCTTGGCCCTAATCAAGCCAACTATCATATAGAAGGTAGTGGTTTTACCGGCCCCATTCGGTCCAAGTAGCCCAACAATCTGTCCTCTGCCAACCGCCAAATTTACCCGGTTTACAACTGCCCTTTTCCCATAGGATTTAACAAGATCCTCTACCCTTAGAGCGCCCATGCCCCCTTCTTTCATTATCTCCCTTTCTCCTCCTTAGGGAATATAGTTGCCTTGACCCTTTTTGTTTCACTGCCCTCAATTATACTACGGTTTTCATTTAGAAATATAATTATACGTTGCCCCTCTACAAGATCTGGACCTTGTTGAACAAAGGGATTTTCTGTAAGCACAACCTTGCCCTCATTCTGATAAAAAACCGCCTTCCCTGCCCGGGCCACACCGCGACCAGGGCGATTAATAACAACATCCCCTAAGGCGATAATCTTATCTATCCTTCCGGCATCCATGGCAGATTCATTCTTTGTGGGGTTTTCAAGATAGTATACGATCATTTTCTGGCAATCTACAACCATATCCTCTCTTCTAGCCTTAACCTTACCCTCAAATATAATCAACCTTTTTTGCTGATCAACCTCCAGGTTATCTGAGTGAATAATAATAGGGCCTTCTGAGGAGATCCCCTTGGAGGTCTTTTTTACTTCACCAAGGGAGTTGATTTGAGAATTTAGCAGAAAAACAAGGAAGATGGTTACGCTAAAGGGAAAAATGGACAGTAAGATCCTCATCTATAAAAAATCCCCATTGGTAAAGGTTGTAAAGACATTTCCCTTTACGGTAAATGTCTTCTTTTTTAGATCAATATAAAGACCATCTCCCTTAATATGAAAGAAAGGACCAATCACCCTTATAGGCTTGTCAGTTTCCACAGATTCATCTTTCTGTCTATAGATTAAGAGACTTGTCTCTATCTGGTAGCCGTTAGTAGAGCTGCCAATCACATCCCCCCTTAGAATAATCTCTCCACTTTCCCTAATATAATCACCTTCGTTTCCCTTTATAGTAAAGGAGTTCTCCTTAAAGGAGTCTAATTTTAATAACACATCCTTTAAGGTCACAATCTGTGTCTTGTCAAAAAAATGGCCCTCCTTGGCCTTAAGTTTCCATTTTCCTTCGCCATTTTTATAATCCTGGCCATATTCGATATCGCTAATCTTAAGGGATTCTCCAGGTATTAAATTTGGTGTCTTTGAGGAGACCATGGCCAAGCGGGGTACCTTAAAGAGAAAAAAGGCAACTACCATCAAGACAAGTAAAATCCCTATTATCGGACATAGTATTATAGTAGTTCTTTTCATGAATTATACCAAGGGTTAACCTATATGCAAAGGATAATACTCTAAGTACCTCTAAATAAAGGCCATTATTTATCGACTATCCTCAATCATCCCCTCCTTTTCTTCCAACTATCCGGTGAATTTCCTTAAGCATAACAAGAAGGGATTCAACCTGCTCAAGTGGAAGGGTGTTTGGACCATCAGAGAGGGCTGAATCGGGTTCTGGATGGATCTCCAAGAAAATTCCGTCAGCACCAGCGGCTATAGCAGCCCTTGCGAGAGGAGCAACGAATTCCCTCTGGCCACCGGAAGACTTAACCTGGCCTCCAGGTAATTGTACACCATGGGTTGCATCAAATACAACAGGAAATCCAAAATTCTTCATAACAAATATAGATCTCATGTCCACAATCAGGTTATTGTAACCAAATGACGTCCCCCTTTCTGTCAGCAAAACGCTGTTATTACCCCTTGAGACAGCCTTTAAGACAACCTGTTGCATATCCCATGGAGAGAGAAATTGTCCCTTTTTTATATTTAACGGTAAATTAGTCTTGGCTGCCTCCATGATCAAATCTGTCTGGCGGGATAGAAATGCAGGAATCTGAATAATATCCAAGATCTCTGCCGCCCTTTCAATCTCACTCACCCGATGTATGTCTGATAGAACCGGCAAACCGACACCAGCCTTTACCTCTTTAAGGATCTCCAACCCCTTATTCAAACCCGGGCCCCTAAAGGAATCAATTGATGTCCTATTGGCCTTATCATAAGAACTCTTGAATATTATTGGGATTTTAACCCTTTGTGCTAATCCCTTTAAAAATCTTGCCACCTTAAGGGTTATCTCCTTATTCTCTATCACACATGGACCGGCGATCAAAAATAGAGGGCCATTCCCACCAACCGTCAAGTTTCCTATCTTTACCCTGTTAGAATGCCCAGTGCCTAAGCAGGGGGATGGTTTCAACATATTTTCTGCTTCTTTTTCCATCGGCTATAATTTCCT
>CP070660.1:925845-933963 GCA_020355145.1 Deltaproteobacteria bacterium | reverse complement strand
TAGATTTCTGCATTCTTCTCTGCTATCTAGACGAATTACTTAAATTTTGTCGTTTAGACAACGGACAACTATCAACGGACACTACCCATCTATCTGCCCTGTTGAATAAGAGATTACCAAGACTGGCGCCGTTGGTGTCTTATATTTAGATGAAAGCTGCTCTCCAACGAAAACCCTCCCAAGGATAATAATAGAGGGGGCGATTTTTGGTCAAGGGTAATGTAACAATAAGCGTTTGCCGGTGATGTTTTAGCGGGACTGGGTCAATTTCCTCGGTGCGATATCTATAGGCCGAGATGGAGGTGGTTGGGGTGAACGCTTACATATAGCGAAGTAATTTTAAACCCGAATTTCGCAAGGGTCTCCGCAATCCCTTCACAAAATGATTGCTTCGCTCCCGCCCGCCTCGCCTGAGCGCTCGCGATGGCGGGCAGGTCGCTCGCAATGACAGGATTAGTCAGGCTTTCGATATACCCATGTGAAATTCGGGTTAAAACAAGCTTGACTTTTTTACCTCCATTGAAATAGCATTTTTTGGTTTTTTGTAAGAATCACTGGTATTCGACCGAGAGGTCATATATGAAAAGGGGTGATGATTTTTGATTAAGTAGTAGTATTCATAGTTATTTTTTAAAAAGGAGGTGGCCATGAAGAAAAAGATCTTTTGGACCTTTTCTGTTCTATTTATAGTAACAACAATGGTAGGGGTATTGGGGGTAGTTTGTGCCAGGGCAGAAAAAAGGGGTAAGCCAATAATAGTCGGCTGTCCTGTTCCTCGAGCAAGTGCATACGGGCAAAATGGTGAGAGGGGTATGATCCTCGCTGCAGAGGAAATTAATGCTGAAGGTGGGGTTAATGTCGGTGGCGTAATGCGCCCCCTTAAGCTTGAAATAATAGATACAAGGGATGAAGAGCCAGGTGTGCCAACAAGTGAGGTGCTCCTGGCAATAGAAAAACTTATATTGCAGAAAAGGTCAGATGTTATAGTCGGCGGTCCCTGCATGTCAGAGTGTGGGATTGCGGCCATGGATCTTTATGCAAGGTACAAGATAGTGGATATTGTATCCATTGGATGCTATACACCTACCTGGGATAGAAAGGTAGCTGATAGTCCTAAAAGATATAGGTACTCCTTCAGGGAAAGCGGCAGTGTCAAGTGGTATATAAAAGAGGGGGTTGACCTGTTACATAAGATAAAAGAGACGTTCGGTTTTAGCAAGATGTTCATCTCCATAGATGACAGCCTGATGTGCAGGAAGGCTGCCGGTATTGTGGAAAAGCTCGCTGTAAAAGATGGCTGGGAGATCGTAGGCCGAGACAAACATCCCATTGGTACCACTGATTATTCCGTGGCATTGCGCGAGTGCAAAAAATCAGGGGCACAGGTTTTGTTCTTGTGGGCTTATTCGCCGGAAACCTCTATTCTCTTGAAGCAGTGGGCTGATATGGAGGTGCCAGCACTACCCATTGGCTTTATTGGTGCTGCTGAGGATCCTGGTTTCTGGAAGGCAACCAAGGGCAAATGTGCTTACACTATGGTCACTCTTTCGGAGACTGGCTGTGTCCCCACCAATGTAATGCCAAGGACCATGAAATTCTATAACGCCTTTAAGAAAAGATGGGGTGTGGCACCTCGAAGCACTGGGTGTGTAAGCGCGTATGAGGCACTTTGGGTACTAAAGGATGCTATTGAGCGCGCCGGAACCCTTGATAAGGACAAACTGATAGCCTCCCTGGAGAAGACGAATCTTCCTGCCGTCAGGGGAACGATAAGATTTGATAAGAATCACCAGATAATTTATGGTTATGATCCAAAGACAAGTGTATTGGGTTCTTGGATTCAATGGCAGGATGGTAGGAGGGTATGTATCTTTCCAGAGGCAGCAGCTACTGGTACCATTGAGATGCCCCCTTGGCTGAAATGATATAGGTCAGGTAGAATGGTTGATTAATCGGCTTAAACCACTACCTCTGGCCTCCGGCTCGTAGAGCCTACGCCTCGGAAGCAGTGGTACCATAAAAAGGTTCTACCGTTACAGTAATAATAGATAGAAGAGTGCCTAGAGTGAACTAAAGTGCCTAAAGTTGCTGATAAAGATTCGATATTCAGATTCATGCTTTGTAACCTTTACACAACACTGCCAAGAGGGGGAAATAATAAGTGAGATCATAAAATACGGTGCTTCTAATCAAGTCACATTTTCTATCTTACCTTTAGCTCACTTTAAGTACTTCGAACTTTAGGCACTTAAATCAGGGTGCCTATCTAACAGGGCAAGGGCGAAGAGGCTGGCAGAAATTAAGATGGATATACATATACTCATTTATGGGACTGTTAATAGTGTTATCTTTGCCCTTATAGCTGTTGGTTTTACCTTGGTTTATGGCGTTAGCAGGTTACCCAATTTTGCCCACGGTGCCCTGTATGTCCTGGTGGGCTTTTTGACCTGGAGTTTCATTCATGATCTAAAGATGAATTACCCGGTGGCCATAATCCTTTCTCTCATTATCTCGGCATTTCTAGGGGCTATTATATATCGCCTGGTCTTAATACGCTTAAGGGGCATGGCAACATCGGAGATTATTGCATCATTCGCTGTCAGTTTAATCATCCTGGAAGGCTTACGCATGCAAGGTATTGGTGGATTCAAGGGCTTTATAGGCCCATTCTATATCCTTCCACCATTTATCGAGGGTAAAATGAGGATATTGGGAGTACTGATAGACTTTCAGCGTCTCATCATCATAGGGGGAGGATTGGCAGTGGTATCTTTGTTGTGGCTCTTCACCCATCATACAAGGATCGGTTTATCCCTTAGAGGTATAGCCCAGGATGAACGCGCTGCCCTGATGCTCGGAATAGATTCTGATAGGGCCGCTGTTATAGCACTTTCCATCGGTTCAGCCTTGGCCGGCCTGGCTGCTGTGATAATACTTCCTCTCGGAAATGTTACTGCCGAGGCGGGATACCGGGTTCTCATCTATGCCCTGGCAGTATGTATAATTGGTGGACTTGGAAGTTGGGCAGGTACAGTATTGGCCTCTTTCGTGCTTGGCTTTGCCATGATAGTCAGTACAGCCCTGTTTGGGGCTGTATGGGAATCAGTGGTGCTTGTTGGAGCCATTATCCTTATCCTGATATTAAGACCTTCAGGTCTTTTGGGCAAACAGAAGGAGCTCGAAGAAAGGGTTTAAATCTTGGTCATAGAGGAAACTCGCAGAAAGAGATTAGACAGGGGAATAAAGGTACGGACTGAGAGCTTATATGCATTGTCTACATGGCGAGAGATGGCCTACATGATCCTGCCAAGGCTTACCTTAATTCTGGGTCTTTTTATACTTCCCTTAGTTCTGAGCATGTATTGGCAGAGGGTCTTATGTTCAGCAGGCATCTATGCATTACTTGCCTTAGGATTCGATTTCTTGGCAGAATACGTTGGACTAGTCTGTTTAGGTGGGGCCTTATTCATCGGATCTGGTGGATATATATCGGGGATATTAAACGCATATCTTGACTGGCCTCCAATGCTGACAATACCCATTGCCACATTGGGCGGATCTGTTATTAGCACATTGATTTTACTGCCTTGCCTGAGGTTGAGGGGGATCTACTTTGCTATTGTGAGCTTCATGTTGCCACTCTTAGCGGTTTATATCATCATCGCACTCAATGTTTTTGGGGGGACTGAAGGCATTAGTGCCCTTGACACCTTCCCTAACATCTGGGTTGAACAGTATATTATACTTGGGGCAGTTATTTTTTCGCTCTTTGCCATCAGAAGGTTGGTCAATAAGGATATCGGACTTATTTTCCGCGGTATAATGGATAATGATCAGGCCGTCAAGGCATCCGGTATTAATATAACATCGTACAAGACTAAGGCTGTGTTCATAGCATCTATAATAGGCTGTTTTGGTGGGGCTTATCTTAGCCACCTTTACAGCTGGTTGGGTATCTCGTTATTTGCCATGGATTTTTCCATAGTCCCGATTGCCGCATCTGTGATGGGAGGGATGGGGACTTTGGTGGGCCCTGTAGTAGGGGCTTTTATCCTGACTCCAATGTCTGAGGCATTGAGGGGTTTTGGCCAGCTCAGAGTAGTTCTCTATTGTCTTATCCTGATAGGCTTTATAGTATATAAACCTGAAGGATTAATGAATTACCTCCAACGCAAGTATCATCAGTTTGAATATTGGGAAAGGGTTTAGGCATGGGCGATGAAGGCCTTCTCCAGGTTAGGGATATCAGTAAGTCATTCGGGGGTGTCAAGGCAGTAAAGGATGTTAGCCTTTCATTAATTAAGGGCGAGATTCTTGGCATCATCGGCCCCAATGGCTCTGGAAAGACTACCTTGGTCAATCTCATAACCGGCTTTGTGAAGCCGGATGCAGGAGAGGTTTTATTCAAAGACAGAAAGATAACCGGCTTACAGGCCCATAAGATCGCTAATCTTGGCATTACAAGGACCTTTCAAATAATGAGGCCCTATCATAGTTTGTCCGCCTTCAAAAACCTTATTGTACCTTTAAACTCGCCGCGGGTTCGCCGGACCACGGGGGGAAGGCTTGGAGACAGGGATGCAGTTGCTATGGATATCTTAGAGGAGATCGGATTTGAACGAGATGCATATGTCCCATATAAAACCGCCTCCTCTTTACCACTTGGATATCTTAAACGCCTTGAACTTGCCAGGTGCATTGCCATGAGGCCTGAGATAATAATCTGTGATGAGATCTTCTCAGGTCTTAGCATGGCTGAGATAGCAACCATGGTTCCTGTCTTAGAGAAGTTGGAGATGGAGGGCATAACCATAATGATGATAGAGCATAGGCTCAGGGAGCTCTTTAGGCTTGTCAATAGGGTAATTGTAATGAATTTTGGCGAGGTGCTTGCTGAGGGAATCCCAAGGGAGGTCATGGAAAGACAAGATGTCAGGGAGGCCTATCTGGGAACGGAGGTAGATAGTGTTAGAGATTAAAAACCTCATGGTCTTTTATGAAAATGCTATAGCTATCAATAATGTCAATATGAGATGTAAGGAGGGCGTAATCACAGGGGTCTTTGGGGCTAATAGCGCCGGTAAATCTACCCTGATGTATACCATTTCCGGGATAATCTTGGACATGAAGAAGAAAGAGAAAATGAGAGGAGGGGAGAGGATAACAGTACTTGGAAGCATTACCTACGATGGGTCGGATATCCTGAATATGAAGCCCAGCGAGAGGGCAAAGAAGGGGATTATCCTCTGTCCGGAGAGGCGCAGAATCTTCCCTGAAAGTACTACGTTGGAGAATTTGAAGATCGGGGGTTACTTAGCTACAAGGGCACAGGCCAAGAAGACAATGGAGTATGTTTTTGCCATCTTCCCAGCCCTAAGAGAACTGAAGGGGAGGGAGGGGGGTTTTCTAAGTGGTGGAGAACAGCAGATGCTCGCCATTGGCAGGGCCTTGATGGCCCAACCAAAGTTACTCCTGCTGGATGAGCCTCTACTTGGACTAAGCCCAAAGATTGAGGCAATACTTGCAAGGACGGTCAAGGATATTAATAGGGAGACAGGGATCACCATATTGATAACAGAGCAATATGCCAGGCCTATCCTGCCTATTATAGACTATGCATATGTGCTGGAGAATGGGGGGGCTGTTCTGGAAGGTACATCTCAGGAACTGATGGAAAATCCCGACGTAAAATCCGCCTATTTTGGGCTTTAGCTGTAGGTAATGTCACTGGTCATTAGTCATTTGTTAAATATATAACTATTGCTATCCTTACCAGTGACAAATGCTTCGGAGTTCCGGAACTCGGAAACTATTGACCAATGACATGCACCATACCATCTTTTTACACCTTAACAGCCTTCTTTTCATTAGCTAACCGTCTCCTCTCCTCATCCCTTATCTCCCGCCTCAATAGCTTTCCCACCTTGGACTTTGGAAGCATATCCCTGAATTCTATATATTGGGGCACCTTGTAGGGGGCAAGTCTCTCCCTGCACCAGTTAGTCAACTCGGATCCACCTACACCTCTTGCATCCTCTTTTAGCACCACTATCGCCTTGATCCTTTCACCAACCTTGGGATCGGGAACCCCGACAACACATGCCCCTATTACTGTTTGGTGGTCTTGGAGAACTGCCTCGACCTCTGAGGCAGCTACCCTGTATCCCTTATATTTTATTATATCCGCTGATCTCTCTATATAGTAAATCTCCCGCTTTTCATCCTGCTGGACATAATCACCCATCCTGTAATAGACCTGACCGTCAATCTCCACATATGATCTGGCTGTTTCATCTGGCCTTTGCCAGTAGCCCTTTATAGTATAATTAGATGTAACAAGAAGCTCACCTGTCTCACCAGGAGGAACCTGCTTTAAGGTATCTGGATCTACCACTATACAGTGCCTGCTCTTTAATGGCACCCCTACAGACATGAGCTTTGGTTTCTTACCCAGTGGGCTATAGGTAACGTGGCCTGCCTCAGTTGAACCATATACCTGATATATAGGTATACCAAATAGTTCCTTCCACCGGTTAAAGACCTCAACAGGCAGGACATCACCACCACAATAACAGTAGCGAAGGTAGCTCAGGTCATAGCGGTCTAACCTGTCATTTTCCAGGATCATCCGGTAAAGGGCAGGTACCCCGAGAAACCATCTTACCTTATATCTCTGTATAGCCTTTAAAATAGCATCTACCTGGGGGACAGGCATGAGTATGGACATATTCCCATAATTTAGGCCTACAGCCACAAAGAGCCCAAGGGCCATTATGTGAAAGAGGGGATTAACAGCAATATATGAATCTTCCCCCTCTCTAAGATAGCCCCCAACAACATCATCCATGATATCCCTTACATAGGATATCATTCCAATGTGATTGCCGGGCACGCCCTTGGGAGAACCTGTAGTGCCACCAGTGTAAAGGATATAGGAAAGATCCTTCCATGGGTCCAACTCTACCTTTAGATGGGTTGGTGGCGATTTCATAATTTCCTTAAAGGAATATACCCCTTCATTCCTTTCAACCTTTCCATGGGGAATCTTGTCAAAGAGGGCCCCTACTGCCCTCTTCCAGATTGGAACCATGTCAACGAGGTTTGTAATAATTACCCTTTTAAGGGGCGTGCTCGGAGATATCTCCTTTACATAGCCGAAGTTTGTGTCCTGACAGATAATGGTCTCTGCCCCAGAGTCATTTACCATAAATTCAATCTCGTGGGATGTATAGATTGGTGCCACTGGTACCGCCACTGCCCCGATCTTCTGGATCCCGAAAAATGCTATTACCCACTGTATACAGTTCTGGATATAGATCATGACCCTGTCGCCTTTTCTTACCCCTAAGTTGTGTAGACCGGTGGCAAATCTACGGATCAACTCGCTCAATGTGGCATAGGAGAATCTCTCGCCCAGATAGATTATCGCAGTATTGTCTGGGTATTTTTTACAGATCTCATCAAGCCTGGTAAAGGTATATTCTCTCTCTTCGGCCACTGTCCTATACCTCCTCTGAACCAAGATAGGCCTTCTTTACCCTATCATCCGCCATGACCTCCTCTGGGGTGCCTTCAGTAAGCTTTTCCCCAAAATTCAACACCATAACCCTCTCTGCAACCCTGAACAACTCCCTCAACCGGTGTTCTATCATAATCAAGGTAATACCATCCATCTGTAACCTCTCTATAAGAGGTACCATGCTGGCTATCTCGCTCATGCTTAGTCCAGATAATACCTCGTCACAGAGTATTATCTCAGGTCTCAGTGCAAGGCATCTTGCAATCTCAAGCCTCTTTAGATAGCCAGTGGGTAGGGTGGATGCCAGTTTATACGGAACAAAGGAATCCCTTTCAAAACCGATCTCCTCAAGGATATCTATGCTCACTGTATCCCGGGCCCCAAGTTTACCTCCCCCTCTCCATCCTCCTGCTTTCCTTGCCCTTGGAGAATATAGGGGTACGATAAGGTTCTTATATGCAGGCAAGGTATAATAGGGCCTCATGATCTGGAAGGTCCTCGTTACTCCCATAGCAGCGATCTTATGGGGCGCCTTCCTGCTGATATCCTTGCCCCTAAAGGTGACCTTACCCGAATCCATCTTTATAAACCCGGTAATG
>CP070660.1:922968-925745 GCA_020355145.1 Deltaproteobacteria bacterium | reverse complement strand
TTACAATGCCTTCAGCCTTACCCCCCGGGGAAAACATCTCATTAATGTCTGCTTGGGAACGGCCTGTCATGTAAGGGGGGCCGCAAGGGTCCTTGATAGATTAAAGATGGATCTTGGCATTGACGTTGGCGAGATGACAAAGGATAGGCTCTTTTCCCTGGAAACGGTCAATTGTCTGGGCTCCTGTGCCCTTGGACCCATTGTTGTTATCGGAGATGATTATCACGGTCAGATGACACCGGCAAGGGTTGAGTCTACAGTTAAGAAATATCGAAAGAAATCACCAAGGAAAAAGGATGAAAAGGATTAATAGCCCCCAGGAACTCGAAAGGATCAGGGAGGAGATTGTAAGCAGCAGGGATCCTGACAAACCCTGTATTACCATCTGCTCTGGGACTGGATGCCATGCATTTCGATGTGAAAGGGTGACAGAGGCATTTAGGGCGGAGTTAGAAAAACAGGGTCTGACGGAAAGGATAGACGTAAGGACAACTGGTTGCCACGGATTTTGTGAAAGGGGGCCTGTAGTTGTCATAAACCCACAGGGGATATTCTATCAGAGGGTAACCCCAAAGGATACCGGGGAAATTGTCTCTAAGACCTTGCGTGAAGACAATATTGTTGATCGTCTTCTCTATACCCACCCCCAGACAGGGGAGAAGATTGTAAAAGAGGATGATGTCCCCTTTTACAAGGGCCAGATGAGGATCATCTTCGGAGACAACGGTAAGATAGATCCCACCTCAATAGAGGATTACCTCGCTATTGGTGGATATAAGGCATTAAGTAAGGTTCTGACAGGTCTTTCTCCCCTTGAGATAATTGATATAATCAAGAAATCAGGTCTTCGGGGCAGGGGAGGTGGGGGATTCCCCGCTGGCGTAAAGTGGGAGTCCTGTAGGAATGCCCCTGGCCATAAACATTATGTTATATGCAATGCTGATGAGGGAGACCCTGGTGCATATATGGACAGAAGCTTGTTGGAGGGCAACCCTCACGGTGTCCTGGAAGGAATGATGATCGGGGCCTACGCCATCGGCTCAGATGAGGGGTATATCTATGTGCGCAAGGAATATCCACTTGCCGTTAAAAACGTTAGCGTGGCGATAGACCAGCTTAGAGAGTGTGGATTGTTAGGGGAGAATATCCTCGGTACGGGATTCAATTTCGATATCAAGGTCAACAGGGGTGGAGGGGCCTTTGTCTGTGGGGAATCAACAGCCCTTATGGCCTCTCTTGAAGGCCATGCTGGTGAGCCCAGGGCAAAACATATCCATACTGTTGAAAGTGGCTTGTGGGATGAACCAACCAATCTCAATAATGTGGAAACATGGGCCAATGTCCCCCTTATTATCAATAGAGGTGTTGACTGGTACACAAGCATAGGGACTGAGACCAGCAAGGGAACCAAGATCTTTTCCCTGGTGGGAAAGGTAAATAACACAGGGCTTGTAGAGGCCCCCATGGGGATGAGCTTAAGGGAGATTGTCTATGATATTGGTGGGGGTGTTCCTGGGAATGGTAAACTTAAAGCGGTTCAGACTGGTGGACCCTCGGGAGGATGTATCCCTGAATCATTGATAGATATACCAGTTGATTTTGATAAACTCACTGAGGTAGGCTCCATGATGGGCTCCGGCGGTATGATTGTCATGGACCATACAACCTGTATGGTGGATATTGCCAAGTACTTTCTTAATTTCTTGAAGGATGAAAGTTGTGGAAAATGTACCACCTGTAGGGAAGGCACTCGCCGAATGTATGAGGTTCTTGATAAGATCACCCAGGGTGAAGGAAAGAAAGGGGATACTGAACTCCTTGAAGAGCTGAGTTGGGTTGTGGCTGAGGCCTCTCTGTGTGCACTCGGCCAGACAGCGCCCAATCCAGTACTGAGCACGATCAGGTATTTTAGAGATGAATATGAGGCCCATGTTAAAGAGAGAAGATGCCCTGCAGGCGTCTGTAAGGCCCTCATAACATACCTCATAGATGAGGAAAAATGCACTGCGTGCGGAAAATGTCTGAGGGTATGCCCAAGTGATGCTGTCACTGGCAAGAAGAAGGTGCCGCACAAGATTGATCCGGAAAAATGCATAAGGTGCGGTGCATGTATAACAGAATGTAAATTTGATGCTATTAGTGTTGTTTAGAGCGGAGCGTCGTTACTCGTTACTTGTTTTCCTAGAACGAGGAACGAGGAACGAGGAATAAAGATGACTAAATTTACAATCGATGGTTATAAAGTAGAAGGGGAAAACGGGCGGAACGTCCTTCAGGTCGCCTTGGATAATGGCCTTGATATCCCTCATCTCTGCTATCATGAGGCACTAAAGCCTTATGGTGCATGCCGGCTTTGTCTGGTAGAAGTCAAAAAAGGCGATAGGATCAGGCTCACCACGTCATGCAATTACCCCGTACTTGAGGGGATTGATGTTCAGACAAATACCGAAAGGGTTACCAGGGCCAGAAAGATGGTCATAGAGCTTTTATTGGCCAGGTGCCCTGATGAACATATCATCAAGGATCTGGCTGAGGAATATTCCGTTGGTAAGCCCAGATTCAAGGCCGATAATGATGACTGTATACTCTGTGGATTATGCGAAAGGGTCTGTCGTGAGGTCGTTGGGGTTGATGCTATCACGTTTTTGGGAAGGGGATCAGATAAAAAGGTAGGCCCGCCATTAGAGATTAATCCCAAGACGTGTATAGCCTGTGGTGCATGCATCTATATCTGTCCTACCGATTGTATCAAGCTGGAGGAAAACGAAAAAGAGAGG
>CP070660.1:918683-922868 GCA_020355145.1 Deltaproteobacteria bacterium | reverse complement strand
TCCGGGATTTGAACCTATAGAACTCAATTATTGCAAGCCAGGTCTGGGCCAGGGGATAAAGATACAATCCGGATTCATACATCCAGTATCAGATCCGCACCGAAGGTGCGATATGTTCTAGACCTGCAAGTTTTATTCCACTTTTCATTTAAATCAGCCCTTTCTTGACCTTTTAGCGGCAATCCTGTAAATTAGTCTAAAGAGATCAACCCCTTCATGGCAATGGCATCTTAGAGCATCAAAGCCATGCAAGAGTTACTGAGAGCTTTGCAAACTTTACAATTTTTGTCAGTTGGAGGCCAGGAGGGTTTCATTTTGAAGCGGCCCACTGAGCGATATAAGGGCCACAAAAAGAAGTCCTCCTGGCCACAGGATATAAGAGATTGAAACCAATTTTGTTAAATTTGGGTTATGCAAAGGTCTGTTACGAAAATACTGTTTAATGAGGCCCCTCGAGCCTTTTGTATTGGAGCACGGATTTGATATGGGGAAAAAGACGTCATCGGATCTTCTGAAGCAGATTGAATCTGGATATTCTCTGCCCTTATTATCCCCTGTAGCCATGAGGCTGGTGGAAATAGCATTGGATGAATCCTGTTCTGCTGAAGACCTCGCCGCTCTCATAGAAAGAGACCCCTCGCTTGCGGTCCGGGTGCTTAAGTTAGCAAACAGCGCCTTTTTTCGTACACGCCAGCCCACAACCTCGTTAAAACAGGCCGTTGTGAAGTTAGGATATCAGCGCCTAAGGATCATGGCCTTATCCCTATCATTGAGGGACACCTTTCCTATGGGGAAAATAGGCGCCCTTGATTACAAACAATTCTGGCACACCACCCTTTACCGGGCCCTCATCGCCAAGTCCTTGGCCTCCCACTTGAGAAACTGCTATCCTGAAGAGGCCTTTGTTGCCGGATTGATCATGGAGATCGGCCTCCTCATCCTTTTTGACTTACGGATCAAGGGGGATACTGAGGCACCCCCTATTAAACTGGAGCCCATGGAAGAGCTTCTAACTTGGGAGAGAGATCGTTACGGGATAGATCATCGAAAGGTCGGGGAGGCGGCTCTTAAATGTTGGAGATTTCCAAACATCATTGTCCAATGCCAGTTGTTTTATGGGCAAGATGCACTATCTCAGGACGCCCCTTTGCTTGCAAAGATTTACGAGCTGTCTAGAGAGTTTTCTCGTCTAATATCCAAGGAATCTGCGGGTTTTCACACCCTTTTTAAAGAGGCTGAGAGAGTTCTGGGCCTGCACAGGGATGTGATTAATGATATCCTCCTTACAACCTTCGACCAGGTTCAGGACATTGCAGACAACCTCAATGTGGAGGTAAACAAGGAAAGGGATCTCATGGAGATCATGGAAGAGGCAAACAGGGCTCTCAGTCAGATCTCAGAGAAGATCTCAGAGTACAGGGAGATCACCAGCCAAGTGTCGCTTCCCTCTTTTGATTCCCTGGACAAAAGAGTGGATATTGTGGAACACACCCTCCAGGCAGTGGCCCACGAAATACGTAATCCCCTCCTTGCCGTGGGTGGCTTTGCCCGAAAGCTGGCCACTTCTTTGGATACTGCTTCAAAAGGTGGCGAATACGTGAGGATTATCCTTGAAGAGGCCTTAAGGCTGGAGAAGGCCCTTAATGAGATGACCAGAAAAGATACTTGATTTGTCAAAATATTGACATTTGCGACAGGAAATCTAACATCTATTTCCTCCTCCTTTCTTCCTGCATAGCATTCCTTTGTCTGATCCATATCTTTTGAGCTCTTTAAGGTCAATTAATACAGATACATACATCCCCCTATTTCTCGTTTACCTAAAATAAGGCCTAACCATTCAGTGATGGTATGATAGTTGCATTTTTCTCTGAATGACCTGTCATTTTCCATCCCCGTTGCTTGAAAGAGAACCATTTTCATTGGAAGGATAGGATAATTGATATGTCCTCAAAGGAAAGACGTTCTTGCGTGAGGGGAGATATCTCCTTTAAGGTTAAATTCAGGGTTGCGACACCAGAGGAATACGAGAAAGTAAGGGGAACTGACGATCAGTTATTGTCCCCAGATAAAGAAACAGGCATTGATATTGGCGGTACAGATAAAAGGGCCCCAGAGATCACCCCGAATTCCTACATGATAGATTTCCTTCTTTACATAGATGAAAAATTGGACCAGATATTGGCCGTATTATCTACAGATCAGGTGGGTAAAGGGCTCTATAGGCAGGGGGTAGGAGTAAGTATTAGTGGTGCAGGGATGAATATAATAGCAGACAAATCGGTTGAACATGGGCAAATTATTCACACAAATTTTGTTCTTTCCAGATTCCCTCTCGTCTTTATTGATGTGCTTGGTGAAGTTGTCCAGGTAACACCAGTGGATAAAGACGGTAAGACTACTTACTCCTTTGGGATCAAATTCCTTAACCTCAAGTCAAGTGATAGGGAAAGTATTATCGCCTGTGTATTTCAAAGGCAGAGGGAGATCATTAGAAAAATGAAAGGTGATAGGTAGGATAGCCGGCGGGATAGCTGATGCAGGGGCTGGCATTAAAGGATAGTGAGTTTCAGATTCCACCAATATGGCAGGCTTCCAGAGACTAAATCTTGTGGAGAAATTTCTCCTTAAACAAGCTTTTGATGTTGCCCCAGAGGAACAATAATGGATCTCGTTAAGAAATCCCTATATGTTTGGAGACACAGGTATACCCCTTCTTTTTGAAGAGGCATATAGGTTAGGGGCAAAAAAGAGCCGGCTTAAGGTCACAGTGGCTGGTGGTGGCCAAATACTTGATCAGAACGGTTTATTTAATATTGGCCGGAGGAACTATACCGTTCTCAGGAAGCTGTTTTGGCGGAATAGCGTCATGACTGATTTTGAGGATGTGGGTGGTAATTTCAATAGGATCTTGACTGGAGTTTCCTTAAAAATTTTGATTAGGCTTAATGAACCTATTGATTTTCTTTGTAAAGTCAGATCGCACAACGAAAACCCACTATTTCTTCGCTTCAAGGCTTCCGCAGTGACCCTATCGGGTTCGCAGGTGGGGAATACTTGCCCCTTCCCCGCTCTAAAGGCGGGGCTTTCCCCTTCATGCTCACCTTGATGGGTACCCCACTGCTCCCAGCGGATTTTCGCTCAGAAACAATGGATTTCCCTCAAAACTCAGGAAACTCCGGGATCTTGAAGCTGGAGATAAAGACCGGCCAGGCATGGTTAAAGGTATGGGGTATAGGGGTGAAGAAGATATGAGAGAAGCAGAGAAAATAGCATCAATCAAAAACGGGCAATGGCCTAACCTAGTACATGCATTCTTGATTACGATGACGTATTGAATTAGCGATTGATAAGGGTCCCTAGCTGATAATTCACAGATTGATCGACTTGCTGCTTAACACTAAAAATACGTCATCGAATTTACGAGTTAGAGCACTTGGGGACAGAGAAGGTAGCCAGTTTGGTTTGGTTCGAATATCAGGAATTCTATGTTCTTGATATCTGATTCATTCGTTCAGATGGGTTTTCGAGACCTGACCGACCAGAGAATTGGGCATATTATAAAGCTTGAAGGCCAAAGAGAGGAGAGGATTAAAAGGATGGTCATATCTCTTGGTATTAAGCTCGCTGAGAAGGAGAAAAATCTCGATATCTCCGAGGAGGAGTTGCAGAAGGCTGTAAAGGAAAAGGCAAGTGAGTTAGTTGGTATTCTAAAGGAGGGCCAGGGTCTTGACTAGGGAGGTATAGACGAAGTCTTGGCAAATCTCCAAAAGTTAATTTAGACAGGGAGATTGAGGTATATGGATTTAAACATGAAGGTTCTCATAGTTGATGATTTTGCCACCATGAGGGGGATCTTAAGAAATATCCTCAGGCAGATTGGTTTTATGAATATTAGTGAGGCTGATGATGGTAAAATAGCCCTAATCGAGCTAAAGAAAAAAAAGATTTGATCTGATATTATGTGACTGGAATATGCCGGAGATGTCAGGTTTAGAGCTATTATATAAGATGAAATCAGATGATGAATTAAAGCATATACCTTTTGTATATGGCTACGGCTGAGACCCGGAAAGACAATATTCTAGAGGCAGTCAAGGCAGGGGCAAACAGTTACATAGTTAAACCGTTTACTGCGGAGACCATAGGCGAAAAATTGAAGAAGATATTTGATGGTTGATTTTC
>CP070660.1:911447-918583 GCA_020355145.1 Deltaproteobacteria bacterium | reverse complement strand
TTACAGCCCCAAACGCCGATCTGCCGTTATCTTTCAGCAGTTCCCCAGTCTTATCAGCGCTGGCTCCAGAATAATTCTCATCAATACCAGAATAACTGAGAAAGACTAAGTCACTTTGAGGCGCTGGTCAAATCCTTATTTTTGCCATCTTTCGGGATCAAACCCGTGTATAAAGGAAATTGGGTACGTCCTTGACTATGTTGAATAACTCTAGCATCATGTGTCAAGAGGGGCACTCTTAAAAAACTAAGTTTATGAAGTGAGCCGGAGCAAATATTTCCTTTTGACATTCTCCGGGATCAAACCCTTTCTTTTGCCCCAATCCTCTCGCTGCTGACTGATGATAATTCCTTAAGACTCGCCCAAAACGCCATTTTTATTTTTGTGTTTGCCTTTTTCTAAAGAGGACTTACTCTCTTGCGGCAGGCTACCCCGTTTCACCAACTAAAGTAAAAGCCTTTGCTGTTTTGATCAGGAAAAGAAACCTGGACTTTCTTCGAGTTGAAGATTTTGGCAAAAAGTCATAACCTACTGATCGGGTTAGCCAAGCACAACATACAGACTGTTTAGACTCTCAGCTCCTCCCTCCTGCCATTATCTCTGAGTGAATGAATCCCGATAAAATCGGGAAAGGGCATTCTGCCTAATTCTTTAAAATGGAGGATGGGTTTAGGTGAATAGCTGTACCCTTATCCCGCCAATTTGCCCCTTTTGGGGCAATAAATCCTCCAAAGACCTGTCTTTACCTCGTTGCTTCGAGACATTACCGTCCAACGAATTCCACAAAAGGTCTTCAACCACAACATCATGCAGGCATTTTGTGCTTGACACACAACGATAGTTTCCCTATACTCCTTCCCACAAAAAGGGACTTCTTATCATTTCATTCTATACTCCTTCCCACAAAAAGGGACTTCTTATCATTTTAAAGCCCTGTAGGGGCGATACAAAACAGGAAAACCAAATGGGTAAGGTATTAATACTATATCACAGTCAAACCGGCAACACTAAGGAAATGGCCGGCCTGGTAGCCGCCGGGGCGAAAAAGGTCCCGGGCATGGAAATAAAATGCCTCTCAATAAAGGAAGCTAAACCCGAGGACCTGCTGTGGTGCGACGGTATTGCCCTGGGTGCGCCCACCCACATGGGGGTTGCTCCGTGGCAGGTGGTCCAGTGGTGGACCAAAGCAGTAGGAAAAACCTGGCGTCATATTGACGGCAAGATCGGGTGTGCCTTTTCTTCAGCCGGAGGCTGGGGCGGCGGCAGCGAAATGACGGTCCAGTCCCTGCTGAAAATCCTTATGAACTTCGGGGTACTGGTGTTCGGTGCTACCGATTACACCGGCAAACACACCACCCTCCATTACGGCACCGTGGCTGCCGGTAAACCGAAAACGGCCCGTGAAAAAGAAGCCTGCCGCCGGCTGGGACGCCGTTTGGCCGAGTGGGTGGCCGTTCTTCACGAAGGACGTAAGGAACAGAGCCCCCATCAGGCAAAGTATAAACGGTTTAAGCATAATTAGGGAAACTTGGAATTCATGTATCGATAGGAGAATCAAATCCGAAGAGGAATTTCCTATTAAACCAGCAAATTTGGTTTTGTTTTGAATTTTGGTTATTTGGATTTTTCCTTTTGATGCCTTCAATCGAAGTAATTTTGTCTATATCTTGTGGTTTCTGTCAATCCATCAAGACTTTCAACTACTGCTATGACTGGAAAGAATTGAAAGGCCAAAAAAGTTTCCAATACTATGACAATACTGAAATAAAATCAGGCTGATAGCAGGTTCTGACTTTGGCACGTATACTAGCAACTGAGCGTGCTGCCAGATACCCCAACATGTTGACCTACTGAGTCAGTCAGATTTTATTGACCCTCAGGGTCCACACTTTTTTCATGCTACACCTCTGCAGATCTATTCATTTCTTTACTTTCAGTAATAGTCACAGTATTATTCGTGGGTCCACACGGAGTTCTCTGTGAAATAGCCATATAAGAATAGAGTTTATACATCATGAAAAAAAGAGAGAAGGGGATCACCTTTTTAGGGAAGGATACAGAGTTCGAGGGGAAGTTGACATTTCATGGGACTATCTGGATAGAGGGTCATTTTAGAGGGGAGATATCGGCCGATGGAAATCTCATTGTTGGTGAAGAGGCAAAGATCGAGGCCAATATGCATATCTCTTATATCGTCATCAGAGGAGAGATTCACGGCAATATAATTGCCGATCAGAGGGTTGATATCCTTGGGCCCGGAAAGGTTTTTGGAAATATTCAGGCGCCTTCTGTGGTGACGGATGAGGGGGCCATTTTTTGGGGAGAGACCCGGATGCCTTCGGCAAAAGAGGCGGGTAAGGAAAAATCTGCCATTATAGGGTCAGATGAGTACGCTGGTGCTCCCCCTCCAACTGTTACCGCAATTTACGGCATCGTCACTGATCAGGAAACAGGCAATCCTATCAAAAATGCAAAGGTCAAGTGCAAGGGCGTTGGCCAAAAGAATATCGAGACTAACACTTCGGGATACTATGAGGTAACTAATCTCAAAGATGGCAGGTGGAGGCTGAAAATCAAGGCCAAAGGCTACAAGAAAGGAAAAGCTCAAGTTGAAATATCAGGCGGGAAAACCTATGAGCAAAATTTTGAGTTAAGGTCAAAAAGAAGGAACAGCTATTTTTTGGCTTTTAAGTCGAAAAAATCTTAGGGTTTTTTAGAAAAAATCAGACATATTATGCACAATCTTAAACACATTTTGTGGTTGGGGGAATAGGTTTCCGGAGCGAGCCAACTTCACGCCCCTTTCTTCTATGACATTCCCCTATATTTTGTGGTTAAGTTAAGTCCTCCAAAGGTATAGATTTCTGCTGAGACTGTCGAAAAAGTCCAAATATTGCCCTTTATCTAAATTTGCATATAGTAAAATCAACCACTTACGAGGCCCAAAATTATTGTTTTAGGGTTTTTCGACAGTCTCGCTATTAATCGTAAGCCAGACCGCCTCCAGAAAGCTTTCCAATACTGTTTGTAACCTTCAATCTGGGGTGCATCATAGACGAAGAGACATTCCATTGGCAAAAGGATGAAAATGCCATTTTTCGGTTAGGCTTCGGCCTGCCTTGCTCCTAACATGACATGGCCGTTCTGTTGGGAGCTTCAAGTTAATCTGGATAAACTGGTTCCTCACCTTTTCATGGGGAGGTTTTAGATATGAGGAAGATTTTCATTATAGTATAGCTTGTTTTGGTTCTGCGGTCTGTGGGGTTTGTCTCAGAGGGCAATGCTATCCTTTACGGGGAAAATTTTGAGGACGCGAACCTTGATGATTGGACTCATATTATAAATGTTTGGGGGACTATTTCCGGAGACTGGACTGTGCGAAATGGCGTTTTATAATTCAGCATTGACCCTCCCTCTGGTTGGCCCCAAAACCTTCGACTAAGGCATTATGGGTATTAGGGATAGTGTACTTTCTCCCACTTCCCTGTTTCAGCGGAACGATAGCATGCCTCTACTATGGCCACTGCTTTCGCTCCGTCCTCAATGGTCACGGGGAATTCAACATCCCGGCAAAGGCTATGGGAAAATGCCTTCAACGCCTTGCAGACCGTGGGGATGGGGTCTGCTAACTTAATGGGCCTCCTCTCCATACCCGTTATTATATAGAGATAGTCGTGCACGTGATCTGCGATGAGCTGCCCATCTTCTCCGGCCACCTCAATCAAACCATTCCGCCCCTTAGTCCCCCTCGATCCCATAACCGAGGCGATGATATGGCTCTTCTCAAAGGTCATGATGGCCGAGAAGTTATCCTCCGTATCCCTTGTGAAGACCCGATTGATCCTACACGATACCTTATCGACCTCCCCCTGGGTGAGAAAACGGAGGAGATCGAAGCTATGCACTCCGGTATGCAAGACGATTCCTCCCCCTGAAAGGTCCATTTGATCCAGCCAGGCCAGGGGTGAAGGCTCGAACCTCTGGCTGAGGTGAATTGAATGGAGGGAACCCAGCTGGGGGATGTAATCCTTGACTGCCGTGACTACATTATTGAACCGGAGGGTATGAGAGACCATGAGGCGAACACCACAGCGGGAAACCGCCTGATGAATCCGGGTCGCCTCCCTCACATTGATGGCAACCGGTTTCTCCAGGAGGATATGTTTGCCTCGATTTGCCGCCTCTTCACACACCGATACATTAAGGGCAGAGGGAAGCGCAACCACTACGGCATCGATGGACTTATCGGATAAGAGGTCATAGTAAGTATGGAAATATCGGCATCCATATTGCCTGGCCTGTCCTTTCCCCTCATCGGTGTCTCGACGCCAAAGACCGATTAGCTCTATCTCGGGGAGATCCTCATGGATGTGTTTGGCATACCGACTTCCGTGCCTACCTACACCGATTAGGCCAACGCGAAGCGGGAATTCAGTGATCTTGGATCGGCCCAACAAACCCAAGCCTCTATTCTTAAATGATCTTCAATGCACCGGTAATTTGCTCAACTATGAGGGATGCGGGGTAAGAAAATAAAGGTTTATGGTCTTTAGGGATTCCGTTCTTTTAAAAACCCCTCTAACCTCCGGAGACCTTCAGTGATATTCTCAACTGAATTTGCATATGAAAACCTGAGGTATCCCTCGGCATTGGCCCCAAAGTCAATCCCGGGTGCAACACCCACCCTTGCCTTTTCAAGGATCTCAAAGGCCAGCTCATAGGAATTATCGGATAGATGCCTTGCCCCCGCAAGGATATAAAATGCCCCAATAGGTTCAACGCTGATTCCAAAACCAAGCTCCCTGAGCCCTTTGATCATGTAATGTCTCCTTTGATCATAGATGGATCTCATCCTCTCAACATCTGGCTGCGCCTTCTTTAAGGCTGCCAGCCCTGCCCACTGGGACACACTACCAGCTGAGATAAAGAAGTTTTGCTGTATCTTTTGCATAGGCCTGACAAAGTCGGGTGGACAGATCACGTACCCGAGTCTCCATCCAGTCATGGCATAGAGTTTGGAGAAGCCATTCAAGACAAATGCCTTATCCGTATACTCTAAGATCGTGTGCTCTTTACCTTCATATACCAGGCCATGATATATCTCATCGGAGATGACATATGGCCCAAGATCAGCTATCCTTTGCATCCTCTCAGGGGAAAGGAGATTTCCGGTAGGATTTGAAGGGGAGTTTATAAGGATTGCCCTTGTCTGGGGAGATATCTTTTGGGCAACATCTTCTGGCCGAAACTGAAATCCATCCTCCTCTTTAGTATTTACGAATATGCAATTTCCTCCAACATAGCCGATAATATTAGGATAACAAGCATAATACGGATTAGAGACGATAATCTCTTCCCCATCTTCTAATAAGGCCGAAAAAATCAATAACATTGCCGGCGATGTACCGGAGGTTACTATGACCTGATCAGGATTTATGTGAACACCATACTTATCCATATAGTGGCAGCAGATGGCCTCTCTCAACTCGGGAATTCCCAGGCTGTGGGTATAGTGGGTCTTTCCCTCCCTGATGGCCTTAATCCCCGCCTCCTTTATGCATTGAGGTGTATCAAAATCTGGCTCACCTATCTCAAGGTGAATGATATCATGCCCGGCCCTCTCAAGGGCACTCGCCCTCTCCAGTACATCCATGACAATAAAGGAGCGGAAATCTATGGCCCTGGTTGCAACTATCATAGACTCATATCTCGGAATCTCTTTTTATTAACTTATTGAAAGCACAAGAATCAAATCACCTTATTGAGTGGATATTCAATTATCCCTTCGGCCCCCTTTTTTATTAGTTGCGGAATAAGTTCTCTCACCCTATCAGTATGAACAACTACCTCGACAGAGACCCAATCGGATTCAAACAGATTTGCTATGGTTGGTGAGGTTATACTGGGGAGCGATTTGATAACCGCGTCTAATTGTTCCCTTGGTACATTCATCTTTAAACCCACCATATTCTCAGCCTTCAAGGCCCCTTTGAGGAGTAAGGCGATCTGCTGAATCTTCTTCCTCTTCCATGAATCCTCCCATGCATCCTTATTTGCAATGAATATGGTGTTAGATTGCATCAGCTCATGAATAATTTTCAATCCATGGGACTTGATAGTACTACCTGTCTCAGTAACATCAACAATAGCATCTGCCAAACCTGCTACAAGCTTGGCCTCTGTTGCTCCCCATGAAAATTCAACCTGAACGTCTATTTCCCTTTGGGCCAAGTATTTTTTGGTAAAATTAACCAGTTCTGTTGCTATCTTTTTGCCCTTAAGGTCAGACAAACCCTTGATATCGGAGTCAGCAGACACTGCCAAAATCCATCTGCTAGGGCCCTGGCTCACCTTGGAATAGATTAGGTCAGCAACAGTGACGACATCTGATTCATTCTCTTCCTTCCAGTCTCTACCAGTGAGGCCTGCATCTATAGCCCCGTTCTCAACATGGATGGACATCTCCTGGGCCCTCAAGATTGTGCACCTAATAGCCTCATCGTTTATCTCAGGAAAGTAATTCCTATCAGTGATAGATATCTTCCATCCTGATTTCTCAAATAGCCTTAGTGTGGCCTCCTCTAAGCTCCCCTTTGGTATACCGAGTTTAAGCACGTTCATCTTTTATATACCCTTTCTGGATCAAATATCCTTTCACCTATGATGATTTCCCCTCCATTCTTGGTAATCTTGTTGTGGAAACAGCTCTCATATCCCTGATGGCAGGCAGCCCCTCCTAACTGCTCTACCTTGAGAAGGATAGCATCATGATCACAGTCCACAATAATCTCCTTCACGCGCTGGATATTACCCGAAGTCTCCCCTTTACGCCAGATCTCTCCCCGTGTGCGGCTCCAGTAATGGGCCTCTCCAGTCTGGAGGGTAAGCTGATAGGCCTCTCTGTTCATATAGGCCAGCATTAAGAGCTTGCCGGATTTATAGTCCTGGGCAAGGGCTGGTAAGGTTCCGCCACCCTTTTTAAAATCTAATTTGACCATTTCCATGCTTCCATTTCTAATAATATCTCTGGAACCAATATAAAATTTTTTTATACAAAAGATCTCCCGTATTGTCTATACTGCTTTTATAAATAATTTGTGTTATCATCTTTCAACACGATATTTATAAGGCGAAAT
>CP070660.1:906337-911347 GCA_020355145.1 Deltaproteobacteria bacterium | reverse complement strand
TTGATGCTAAAGAACGAGTTCTTCTCTTTATGACTATACGGAAGGGCGAGATCTTAGGGCCCAATACAAGGATAACAGAGACATTGGATTGTGTCTATAAAGGGGATACGGCGTGGCATTTTGAGGATAGATAATTTGAATGGCTTTGTGTGACCGAATTAGCGTGCCCTTTGAAGCCTGCCGCTACCTTTGCCAATTCGGTTTATTAGCGTTTGAAATATGGCATGCCTCGAGACTCGGAGAATCTGCGTATTTCAGTTAGTATTCAGCAAATCAGTGAAACGCTGATCGGATTCAAGACTAGCAACCAGTACACAAAACTTCTTGGGGTTTTTCAAAGCATAGAAGCAGAAGTATTTGCTTTTTTGGATTCAAAGTGCACTACAACATATTGATAGGGTCGCCATATTTTAAAGAGTCACTCAAGATTATTTTTTATCCAAAATCTTCCTGATATTTTTAGATAACTGCTTCACGTCAAAAGGCTTCTGTATAAAACCATCGCAACCTCTTTCCAATATCTCGGTGGCCTGACCGTCTATGCTGTATCCACTCGAAAGGAGAACCTTTGTATCAGGGTTTATCTCCTTCATTCCGTCATAGGTTTCGCCACCACCCATCTCTGGCATGATCATATCCAAAATGACTATATCAATTTTGTCTTTGTTTGCCTCATAGAGCTCAATGGCTTCTTTCCCGCTCCTAGCCGACAGAACCTTGTAGCCCAATTCTTTCAGAACCTGCTCCCCAACATCGATAACCATATCCTCATCATCTACCAGAAGAACCGTCTCTGTTCCCGTCAACACCTCTTCGGCTAACTCCTTGTCTTCTATTACTTCCTTCTCTGAAGCCGGGAGATAAATGGTAAAGGTGGTCCCTTTACCCTTTTCACTGTAAGCGGTGATGATGCCACCATGATTTCTAATGATACCATACACAGAGGCCAATCCTAACCCGGTCCCCCTCCCCGTCCCTTTGGTGGTAAAGAATGGCTCAAATATTCTTTGCTGAGTAGCTTCATCCATACCGATTCCTGTATCAGCCACAGATATCTTTACATACCTGCCAGGTTTCATCTGATACGGTTTGCTAAAATTCTCATCAATGGCAAGGTTTTCTGTCTGAATGTATAGATATCCACCTCCAGGCATTGACTGCCAGGAGTTGACATAGAGGTTTAACATGACCTGTTGTATCTGCCCCCTATCTACCTCCACTGTCCAGAGGTTGTCTTCATATCTTCCACGAATCGTAATCTCTTTGTTTGTGTGGCCAAACATACGATTTTGATTTTCTATAAGTTCGTTTAAATCAGTGGGCTTGACATCGTATTTTCCACCCCTCGCAAAGCATAAGAGTTGTTTGGTAAGTTCTGCTCCACTTCGGACGGATTGTTCGATATTTTTCAATCTATCACAGTCCGGATGGTCGGAAGTTTTATCTAAAAGCATCAAGGATGCATTTCCTTGGATACCCATGAGGAGGTTATTAAAATCATGGGCAATGCCTCCGGCTAGGGTGCCTAGAGACTCCATCCTCTGGGCTGCCTGGAGTTGGGCCTCAAGTTTCTCTTTTTCTTCCTCTGCCTGTTTTCTAGCTGAGATGTCCATAATCGTGCAATCAAAGCAAGAGGCTTTCCCACCCTCATCGTACATGACCTTGGCAGTAACCGATCCCCAAAAGGTGGTCCCATCCTTCTTTCTTAATGGTAGTTCTACCTCGGTAGCACTTCCCTGGGCTAAGAGATTGTCTGAAAAGGCCTTTCTATCCTTGGGGTTCATATACACATCAGCCACGGCTATTTTTTTGAGCTCTTCCTCTGACTCTAAGCCGAACATCTTGAGGAAGGTGGGGTTTGCCATCAGAAATCTTCCTTTGGGACCGAGCGTAGTTCTATAAATCCCAATGGGTGCATTCTGAACGAGGGTGCGGTAACGCTCCTCGCTCTCCTTCAGCGCCCCCTTCGCCATCTCGCTATCCTTTTTAAACCTCTGTTGATCAAGTGCATTTTTCACTGTAGTCAACAATTCTTCAGGTTCAAAGGGTTTTCTGAGGTAATCATAAGCCCCTCTTCTCAAAGATTCTACAGCTGATTCCACTGAGGCATGCCCGGTTAAAACGATGACTAGGGTCTCTGGGCTTTGGCTATTTATATAATCCATGATCTGGTGACCATTCATATCAGGTAGAAGGATGTCCAGAAGGACAAGGTCAAAATTATTCTTGGCCAGACATTCCACAGCTTCACTACCACTATTGCTTGTTTGCATTTCATAGCCCTCGTTGTTTAACAATACCTTCAGGCTATCACAGAAACGCGGGTCATCATCAACTATCAGAATGCTATCCGTATGAGACATCACTGCCCTCCTAAACTAAGATTCGTGAGTCTGTGCTATCGGCAAAACAATCTTAAAGCTTGTTCCTTTTTTGCTGTCACTCTTACAGGTTATAGTTCCTTTTAATTCTTTGACTATATTATAAACAATGGATAATCCTAATCCAGCATGTCCCTCCCCCTTTGAGCTAATGAACGGTTCAAAAAGCCGTGACTTAAGGGTATCAGGAATGCCTGGGCCGTCATCGCGGATCGTGATCTCCACATATCCCAAATTGCCCCCCATATCCTGTAATACTTTATCCCCTAAGTTATTGGAAGCATGTCGCGTGCTAATATAAAGATTTCCTCCCTGGGGCAGGGCCTCAATTGAATTTTTGATGAGATTGATGAAGACCTGTTTTAGGCTGTTTTTGTCCGTAATCACTGTCGGCAGTAAAGTCTCTAAGTTGAGACGAACATCTATGTTGGGCCTCAGCAGAAGGGATTCCTGCAAAATTTTGATAACGTCTGACAGTAGGGCATTTATGTCTAGGGGATCGGTTGGCTGGACCTTTGGTTCCGAAAAATCAGATAATTTACGCAGCATAAGTGCCACACGATCAATTTCTTCGTTGATAACCCTTATTTCCTCTTGACCGAGGTTCTCTACAGCAAACTTTCTTCCCAGGATTTTCAGATAATTTTTGACGATACTCAGTGGGGTGTTCACCTCATGGACCACCTTTCGAGCTATGGTGGATGAGGCTGTTAGCCGTTGAGACTGAATCAGTCTTGCTTGATTTTGTCTCAAATAATTGGCATGGAGGGCCAAGGCCGCCTGCTTAGTAAACATAGTCAAGAGCTTTATTCGCTCAGATAGATGAGAAAGCCGGGCCTCATTCATACCAATGACTATTACGCCAACATATTGTTTGTGAGCTGTCATGGGGAGGCAAAGAATGCCATCTTTTCCAATTAAACGAATGATCTGCTCGTCTACAATAGCAAGATTGGCTTTTATTGAATCTCTGAAGGAATCAAGAGGGGTTCCCTGTCGAAGGGACTTTACCAAAAGGCTATTCCCTTTTTGGAAAGGGATTGCCACCTCATTGATCAGATCATTTTGTTTGTCAAAGCCCTTACCAGCCAGAGCATCTCTTTCTGAATCATATAGGAAAAATAAGACATGTTTAACGTCAAATATAACCTGGAGACCTTGCTGTACAACCGTCAATATGGAATCCTCATTATAAGCCTCTAAAAGACTTTGAAGTGTGCCCTGAAGCAGAGAAATATCCTTTACTTCAAGGATCAACTCTTCTTGTTTTTTATGATCTTTGTCAGAAACTGCTTTGACTGAAACGTCAACTGGCTCAATTTCTATGCCCAATGATTTTGCTATCTCGCTAACCTCTCCTTGGGCTTGGAGGGCGATCTCTTCCACTTCCGAGCCGGCAAGCCCAAGAATATCTTGTGTTACCTTAAACTTGACATCCTTTTCCGTATTCACCTCTGGGCATAGGATATTGGCACCATAAATAATCTTTACCAGAGGAAGAGCATTTTGGATTCTATCTACTGATTCATGGTGATAAAGAACCGCATCCGCTATGAACGATTGAAGGTTCCACCGATTTATCAGCCAGGCCCCAACTTGGCAGTGTGTGGCACCCAGCCGCGCCTCACCTGCTAGAATCAAATCCGACTGATCTTTGGATGACTCTAAAATGCAAGCGTATTCCTTTGTAAAATTAACCCACAGAACCAACTTTCCTATATCATGAAGAAGACCTGACAAAAATGCCTCGTCAGGAGAGGTGTATAATGTCTTTTTAGCAATCAATTTGGCCAATGTGGCACACATCAGAGAGTGACTCCAGAAAACCTTCAAGTTAAAGAGAGAATGATCTTTAGCTCTGCTAAAAGCCTGGTAAACTGAAGTGCTAATGGCAATATTCTTTATGGCATCAATGCCCAAAAGTAGCAGGGCACGATCGATATTGGTCACTCTATTAGGCAGCATGTAATAGGCAGAATTGATCATCTTCATAACCTTGGCACTTAAGGAGGAATCCTTATTGATTATTTGAGACATATCCTTAACTGTGCTATCTTCCCTGTTGCAGACCTCAATCAATTTTAAAAGGATATGGGGGAGAGATGGCAGATTTCTAGAGGTCTCTATTCTATCAAAGAATTGATGTGAATTCACTTTCATCAGGTATCATAAATCAATATACTGCGGTTGGTTCTTTTCGTGTTAAAGTATAGACTTCTTGCCATATAGTCAAATCTTGCAAATTTAAACATTACATATAGTAGCTGAAAGTTCAATATTATTTCGAAACCTGTCCGCTAAAAACAAAATCTCCATATAAGGTTTAGTATGATCGAATCTCAGCCATTGCAACCTCTGGCAAAGCAAGCAATGGCTCTAATAACCCACTACGCATTATATCTCTGATGAAAAAGGCTATAAAAAAGGTCCAGCCTGGTTAAGGCTGAACCAGTAAATGTAATTTCATGGTCGGGACGACTGGATTTGAACCAGCGACCCCAGCGTCCCGAACGCTGTGCTCTACCAGACTGAGCCACGTCCCGACCTTCATTGCCTTTTGATGATAGATATTCCCAAAGGAAAAGTAAAGGAGAATTACCACAAGTAGAGAATCTAATACAGCTGTATC
>CP070660.1:902342-906237 GCA_020355145.1 Deltaproteobacteria bacterium | reverse complement strand
GTTCTGCACCCAGATGTCCATCAGGTTTATGGAGGCCCTTATCCCCCTGAAGGTGGGACTCAGCTATTCTGAGGCCCCTGCATCATGCAGTCTTATCTCTCCAAAGATATATCGGGCATTCGTATTCCCTTACCACAAGCAGATTGTAGATCATTTCAAGGAAAAGAAGGTGGGGTTGGGGCTTCATATCTGTGGATATGTGGATCCTATCCTTGAAGATATGGTAAATACCGGTGTGACCAACATCAGTATTGATGCACCTACAGATCTGGCAAAGGCATTGGAGGCCAGCAAGGGCAAGGCGGTCCTCATAGGCAATGTCAGCACCGATCTCTTCTTCGCCGGAACCAGGGAGAAGACGAAGCGGGCCATAAAAAACTGTATTGATATTGCTCCAAAGGATAGCGGATATATCCTGTCCACTGGTTGCGAGGTGCCAGGCGTTGCCCCACCGGAAAAGGTGGACTGGTTTATGGAACTGGCCAATGAACTGGGCAGATATAGTGAGTAAAATAAAGGTGATAGTTCAACGCAATAAATATACCTGACAGAATAACTGGATAGACACCGGGCAGTTGAGTCTGAGGGTTGCGTCCATGGGTTACGCAGCTCGAATCGGGGCTCGTTTATCGGCTATGGGCAAAAGCAATAGAGCCAAAAACGGTAGAACAATTAGATTAGATAGTTGACCTTAGGCGTCTGGTCAAGGGTCGCCCCAACCGAGTGACAGTAGACAAAACGAGCTGCGCAACCCTGGCCCAGACCTGTTTTCTATGCTTAGTAGTCTTAATAGAGCACGTACCAGGATAGCTTTAGTAATATATTCAGCTGCATAGCGCCAGGGCGGGCCGAACAACGAATGACGATCAGCAATAACCTCAATCCTGTTACTCCTATCAAAGGAGGGCTGAACTGTTACAAATAAAGAAGGACAAAAAGGCTAAGAGGTTAGTGGATTATGTAAGAGGAGATCGTTCATGGCCCGGTTAACATCAAAACAGAGGGTGCTGGGATTATTCAGGAGAGACCCGATTGATACCATGCCATGCTTCAGCGGACAAGGTATGGTTACCTTACCTGCCATTCATTGCCTGGGAATACGTTTCCCCCAGGTGCATCTTACAGCAGAAAACATGGCTGAGTCAGCCAAGAAATCCATGCATATGTTTGAATTCGACTCCGTTGTTGTCCCCTTTGATATGTGTACGATCCCCGAGGCATTTGGTCTGCCAATAAGCCTCTATGCTAATTCAGAGGATATACTCTACCCTACCATCCCTGGGAAATGGCCATCACCTGAAGAGGTTACGATCCCCGGCGATTATCTAAAGATGGGAAGGATGCCAGTAGTTGATAAGGCCCTTAATCTTCTCAGGGAGGAGGTTGGTGAGGATAAGGCTATAGGCTCCTGGATCCTCGGCCCCTTCACCCTGGCAGGCCAGATCGTTGAGCTTGATATCCTAATGAAGATGACTATAAGAGGAAGAGCCAAGGTAGAGTCCCTGCTTGATGAGCTTACAGAACTCATCATCGATCTTGGCAGGCACTATAGGCTTGAAGGTGCTGATTATATGAACCTCAGGGAGATGGGCACTGGTTCAGATCTACTGAGCCCAAGGATGTTTAAGATGCTAATCCTTCCAAGGTTACAACGGATCTTCGATGAGTGGGACTTCCCCAAGGTGTTACATATATGCGGCTTTACCGATCTGATAATCGAGATGATGAGGGACTCAGGTGCCGATGCCATAAGTGTAGACCATAATAATACCCTGGCTGAGACCAGGAAGAAGATAGGGGATAGGATGCTCCTCTTTGGGGACTATAATGGGTTTACCCTGCCAAAAAAGGCCACAAAAGAGGAGATTAAAGAATATATCCAGGGGTGTATTGATGGAGGTGTGGATGCCGTATGGCCTGGATGTGATATATGGCCTGAGGTGAACGAGGAGAACCTGCTGACCATAAATAGGAAGATAAGGGAGTTGGGCAGAGGCCCTTCTCCTGCTGTTGGTAGATTGTAAAGGAGGACTGGTTAAATGGGAAAGGAAAAACTGAGAGAGGAGCTCTTGAAGGAGCTCAGTGATGGTGTTGTAAACTTCGATGAGGATAAGGTGGCAGAGGCAGCAAAAAGGATTGTTGAAGAGGGATTAGGTGCATATGATGCTATCATGAATGGCATGGCTGCTGGAATGGAGATCGTAGGTGATCTATACGACAAACACGAATACTTCGTGCCCGAGCTCCTTTTGTGTGCTGATGCCCTTTATGCGGGTCTGGATATATTAAGGCCTCATATTAAAAGCGAGGATCTGGCCGATAGGGTTAAAGGCCAGGTAGTCATGGGCACGGTCCAGGGCGATGTCCATGATATCGGTAAAAACCTCATCAAGATGATGTTTGAAGTGGCCGGTTTTACCGTCCACGATCTAGGCCGAGATGTACCTCTGGAGAAATTCGTCGAGGAACAGGTCAGGACCGACTCCGAGATAGTAGCCCTATCTGCTATGATGACGACAACCATGATGGGTATGAAAAAGGTGGTGGAGATGATAAAGGCGAAGAACCCGGATGTGATGATAATGCTTGGAGGTGCCCCTGTAACAAAGGATGTCGCCACTCTATTTGGTGCAGATGGTTATGCGGAGTCCGCTGGAAATGCCGTTCAAGAGGCGATCAAGATGATCTCCCGCCTCAGAAAACTAGAAAAGGGGCAATAATGAAAGAGGCCATGGTCACATTCCAGCCATCTGGCAGGAGGGGAAAGGTCCCTTTAGGTGAGACCCTGATCGAGGCATCCCGGAGGCTTGGGGTTGATATCGAGTCCCTTTGTGGGGAAAAAACCCTATGCGGCAAATGCAAGGTTAGGATCGAGGCGGGAGAAGAAAACCTTACCGAATATCAAAAGGAGGAGGAAAGGTTTATATCTTCAGCTGAAAAACGGCAGGGTCTTCGTCTCGCCTGTGCAGCCAAGATAAGAGGGGATGTCCTCGTATTTGTGCCTGAGGAGTCTCGGGCATCCAAGCAGGTGATAAGAAAGGCCGCCACAAAAAGGCGGATAAAGATCAATCCAGCAGTAAAACTCTACTCCCTTACCTTAAAAAAGGCCTCTATTGATGATCCCTCAGGGGATTTTGAGAGGCTCAATCAGGCCCTTGAACAAGACTACGGCCTAAGGGATATGACCCTTGACCTTGAGGTACTCAGGTCATTGGGTACAGTTATAAGGAAGGGAAACTGGGAGATCACGGCCTCCGTATGGAACAGCAGGGAGGTGATCAGGATCCAGCCAGGGGAGATAACCAATGCCTATGGACTGGCTATTGATATAGGAACCACAACCGTAGCCGGATATCTCTGCAGCCTTGTTACCGGTGAGGTTTTAGCAACCCACGCCTTGATGAATCCCCAGGTGACCTATGGGGAGGATGTTATGTCACGAATAACCTATCATATGATGCATCCAAACGATGGTCTACAAAAGATGAGTCGGGCTATTGTTGAGGCCATCAATAGCCTTGCCCTAAACATAGCCAAAGAAACCAACCTCACATCTGATGACATTGAGGACATGACAATAGTTGGCAATACCGCTATGCACCATATCCTCCTGCAGATCAACCCTGAATATGTAGGGATTGCCCCATTCCCCCCAGCCATCCATCACTCCATTGATGTCAAGGCCAGGGATTTAGGGATCCGGATTAATCCATCATCTTATATCCATGTCCTACCCATTGAGGCCGGTTTTGTTGGAGCGGACAATGTAGGTGTATTGATCGCAGAAGAACCCTACAGGAAAAAGGCTATGTCCTTGGTCATTGATATCGGCACCAATGGTGAGCTAGTCCTTGGAAACAAGCAAATACTTATGTCCGCATCCTGTGCTACTGGC
>CP070660.1:898452-902242 GCA_020355145.1 Deltaproteobacteria bacterium | reverse complement strand
TGACTACTATTTTATGAGTAAGGGCGATGCGGTTGACTTTTCATTGAAGATTATCCTTTCCATTGAGGAAAGGTTTTTTGATGACCTGCGATCCTTGGAACAGGAGTTAAGGATATACCTCAATCCTATTATTGAATACTCTATATTAGTTGATAGAGCAGAGGTTAAATAAATGGAAAGATATGACCCTCAAGCAATAGAGGTTAAATGGCAGTCATTCTGGGAAAAGGAGGGTTACTTTAGGGTCACTGAAGATAGGACAAAGAAGAAGTACTATTTGCTTGAGATGTTTCCATATCCCTCTGGCAAGATACATATGGGACATGTCAGAAATTATGCTATCGGCGATGTAGTTGCAAGATATAAGCGGATGAGGGGATTTAATGTCCTTCATCCAATGGGCTGGGATGCCTTTGGCATGCCAGCTGAGAATGCTGCTATCGAGAATAATACACACGCGGCCAAATGGACATATGAGAACATAGATTACATGAGGGCCCAGTTACAGAGGATGGGGTTTAGCTATGATTGGGATCGGGAATTGGCTACCTGCAGACCTGAATATTATCGCTGGGAGCAACTTGTATTTCTAAAGATGTTTAAAAAAGGCCTGGCCTATAAAAAGAAGACCTATGTTAACTGGTGTGAGCTATGTCAGACAGTATTGGCCAATGAGCAGGTTGTGGATGGATGCTGCTGGAGACATCTTGATCAGGATGTTGTCTTGAAGGAGATGGATAGCTGGTTTCTCAAGATTACAGATTATGCCAAGGAATTGTTGGAGTATTGCGATAGGCTTCCAGGTTGGCCAGAGAAGGTCCTTACCATGCAGAGGAACTGGATAGGAGAGAGTCATGGAGCCATTATAAGGTTTCCCATAGTTGACTCCGATCATGTTATCGAGGTCTTTACGACCAGGCAGGACACGGTTTTTGGTGCAACCTTTCTTTGTTTTGCCCCAGAACATCCGCTTGTTAAGGAATTAACAAAGGGCAGTGATAAGGCAAAGGAGGTGGAGCAATTTGTCGAAAGAACCCTTAAGATAGACACCTTTATGAGGACAGCTGATTTTACAGTCAAAGAGGGGGTATTTACAGGGAGGTATTGCCTGAATCCTATGACTAGGGAGGAGATGCCTATCTATGTAGCCAATTTTGTTCTCTATGAGTATGGGACAGGTGCGATTATGGCAGTGCCTACCCATGATCAGAGGGACTTTGAATTTGCCAAGAAGTATGGTCTGTCCCTTAAGATCGTCATAAGGCCAGCGGATAAAGACCTGACCGAGGAGGGGATGATTGAGGCCTATGTTGATGAAGGCATTTTAGTCAACTCCGGTCCATTTAATGGGATGCCAAATATGGAGGCCCTGGAGAGGATCGCTGATTATCTGGAGTCAAAGGGGATGGGCTATAAAACGGTAAACTTCCGCCTGAAGGACTGGGGAATTAGCAGGCAGAGATACTGGGGTGCGCCTATACCTATTATCTATTGTCCAAAGTGTGGCGTAGTTCCAGTGCCTGAGGATCAACTTCCAGTGTTGCTCCCCCTTGCTCTTGATCTAAAAGAGGGGGGAAGGTCGCCGCTTCCATATGAGGCCTCTTTTTATGAAACGGAATGCCCTCGTTGCAGTGGACCTGCAAGAAGGGAGACAGATACCATGGATACCTTTGTCGAATCATCATGGTACTTTGAAAGGTTCGTATCTCCCAGATATGAGAATGGTCCGTTTGATAAGCAAAAGATTGCCTATTGGATGCCTGTTGATCAATACATAGGCGGTATTGAGCATGCCATAATGCACCTGCTTTATTCCCGGTTCTATACAAGGGTCCTCAGGGATATGGGATATCTAAAAATAGATGAGCCTTTTACCAATCTCCTGACCCAGGGGATGGTATGCAAAGAGACCTTTAAGTGTGCAGAACATGACTATCTTTACCCTGAGGAGGTAAAGGAGCAAAGATGCATTCACTGCGGTAAACAGATAAAGATCGGCGGTTCTGTGAAGATGTCCAAGTCTACCAAGAATGTGGTTGATCCCCAGAGACTTATTGACAGGTATGGTGCAGACACAGTTAGGATGTTCTGCTTATTTGCATCCCCTCCTGAGAGGGATCTTGAATGGAGTGATGAGGGTGTAGAGGGTGCCTGGAGATTTCTAAATAGGGTATGGCGTCTTCTTATTGAAAATAGGGAGCGCCTGTCCGATGTTAAGCCCTATGATGGCAGGGTGGCCCTTTCATCTAATTTAAGAGATGTCCACTGGAAGACACATCAGACTATAAAAAAGGTGACAGAGGATATAGAGGATAGGTTCCATTTTAATACCGCCATCAGTGCAATTATGGAACTCTTCAATGAGATAAATCAATTCCTCAACAATAGTAAGGAGATATCTGGGGTTGCCTGGTCTGTATTAAAAGAGGCAGTGGAGCCCATGGTAATACTCTTGCACCCTGTAGTCCCACATATTACAGAGGAGCTGTGGGAGATCCTTGGTCACGGAAAAAGCTTGACAACTGTTTCATGGCCAACTTACAGGAAAGAGGCCCTTGAGAAGGAAAGCCGCTTAGTTGTTATTCAGGTAAACGGTAAGGTCAGGAGCAGGATAGAGGTGCCTGTCTCACTGGCTGAAAAGGAGATCCAGGATCAGGCCTTGAGAGATAAAAGAGTTCAGCGTTTTATCGGTGACAAAGAAATAAAAAGGGTAATCGTTGTACAGAGAAAACTGGTGAATGTGGTGGTGTGACTCAAAGGCAAGCTTTACTGTTAGCTCAGACCCCTTGACCACTTGGTATAATCAACGCCAGGCATTTATATGAATTGCCCACGAGCTTGCAGCAAGGGTACATTCCAGGGCCGTGGAAAGGCTTTAATGCGAGATTTAACCCCGGAGAATATCTTGATCTCTTTAAAGAAGGGTGTTGCTGCACCCTTTTACCTCTTTCATGGCCCGGAGGAGTTCTGGATTGAACTGACCCTTGATAGGATCAAGAGGGATTTAATACCTGACTCAGTAAAGGCGTTTAATTTAGAGACCCTTTATGGGGGGGAGATTTCTCCTCAAGAGCTACTCAACAGGGCCCATCTCCTTCCCTTTATGTCCCCCCAAAGATTGATCATAGTTAGGGGAACTGAGCATTTCACCAAAGGGGAACTTGAGCTCTTTCTTCACTATCTGAACTCCCCAGTGGACTCCACTTGCATTATATGGGTATCTGACAAGGCAGATTTTAGGAGTAGTTTTTACAAGAGGTTTAAGGAGCTTGGCAGGGCAGTAAATTTTAAAAGATTATCCGAGCGACAGATATATAGCTGGATACAAAAGAGGGCAAGGGAATTAGAGCTAAGTATAGATAAGGATGTACCCGCATTTCTCTACCAGATGGTTGGCAGCAGCTTAGGGAATCTTTTTAACGAGGTGGTGAAACTTTCCTTAAGGCATCCCAATTCTCGGATAGGCGTAGGGCAGGTAAAGGAGTTGTCTACATTTAGTAGGCTCTTTACCGTCTTTAATCTGGTAGATTATGTCTCTAAGAAAGACGCCCCCCATGCCATATCAGCCTTAAACAGGCTTTTTGACACAGAGGGAAAGAGCCCAGAGGCTATTTTAGGGATCTTGGGGATGTTGGCCAGGCAGATCAGGTTAATCCTGAAGACCAAGTCAGGTCTTAAAAAAGAAGGGGGAGAGAGAGGCGTAGCCGATAGATTAAGGCCCCTGCCCAATTTTGTGATCGAAAAGTGTATTGCTCAGGAAAGGCTCTGGCAGGACAGTGAGCTCGAAGAG
>CP070660.1:881467-898352 GCA_020355145.1 Deltaproteobacteria bacterium | reverse complement strand
GTGACACAGGGGGGACTAGAACAGCAGATCCCCGCCCAGGCAGCGGCCATTACGTTTGGTTTTCCGGCATTGTCATAAGTGCCTATAACAAAGACTGGCGTTGGGTAAACTAACGGCCTTGCGCCTATAGACTTTTTCATGCCTACCTCCTTACCTTTCAAGAACTGTTATTTGTTAATCGCCTGCCCTATGAAATGCTTGTCCCGTGGAATGCTTGCCCTGTGGAATTCCGGCCGTTAGGCGGGACCCCCTGCGGGGGATTCCACAGGGCGGGCATATTTCACCGGGGTTACTTGTTATTCGAATAACTAATAACTAATAACCAATAACGAAAACTCTCATTCTGATATTTTTTTCAGGTCCCTCACAGGATTCACCAATGGTTCAAAGCCGTTGATCCTGCACTCCACCGTGTCTCCTTCACTAATAGGTACAGCTCCCGGTGTCCCGGTAGAAATGATGTCCCCGGGCAGCATAGTCATGACCCTGGAGTGGAAGGAGACCAGAAAATCCGGTGGAAAGGTCATGTTGGCTACCACGTTACTGGCATGCACCTTTCCATTGATGACGGTGGCCACCTCCAGCATTAGAACATCCTCTATTTCATCGGGTGTCAACAGGAGTGGACCGAAGCTGAAGAATGTGTCAAAGCTCTTGGACATGGTCAAGTAGCGCGGATTTTTGCGAAGGATGTCCTCTGCTGTTATGTCGATGATTGTGGTGAATCCGGCCACCACGCTCAGCCAGTCTTTCTGCTCTACATCCTTACATTTCCTTCCGATGATGATGCCCAGCTCGCCTTCAGCCGTTGTCCTTTTTGACTGAAGGGGAATCTGGATGTAGTCCTTGTAGCCAATTATGGTAGTGTCTGGCTTCATGAAACTGGCCGGCTCATTAGTGGGTGCGGTCTCTGAGAGATCTACCGCATGTTCCTGATAGTTCAGCCCGATCCCCCAGATTTTTCGAGGTCTCCGGTACGGAGGGGTAAATTCCACCCTATCATACGCAACCGCCCCATCCTTTAACCTGCCTAATTCTTCCTGGCCTCCTGAACAATACCATCCATTCAACTCCCCAAGTTTCCCTGACTGGATCAGTGGTAACATGTCATATGGCCAGCTCCGATTAAATTGCCGATTGAGGATTTCTAATGGGAAAAGGCCGAATGATGTGCACAGACACACCTCCTCAGTATCTCTATCTTTGACCGTAGCTAGTTTCATATCGCATCAGACCGGGAAATCAGTTCGCTTCGCTCCTCGCAATGACGACTTTATTATGTCATTCACTGTGGCTAATCCAGGGGAGATTTGCCAGGTCTACGTTTCCCCCGGAAAGAATTATCCCAAGTTTTTTTCCTGAGCACTCTTGCCGTTTGGTCAATAATGCACCCAGTGGTACTGCGGCTGAGGGTTCTACGATTATTTTCATTCTCTCCCAAATGTATCGCATCGCCTTGACTATCCCCTCTTCGCTGACGGTAAAGATATCCTTGACATGTCTCATTATAATGGGAAATGTAAAGTCGCCAAGGGATGTGCGGAGTCCGTCAGCAATGGTATTGGGATTATTTGCAGGTAAAAGTCTGCCAGCTTGAAGGGAACGATATGCATCATCGGCCCTTTCGGGTTCTGCAGCGATAATGCGGGTCTGAGGTGATATTGTGGAAACGGCAATCGCGGTTCCACTCAGCAAACCACCCCCACCCACTGGTGTCATTATTATATCGAGGTCCGGGATCTCCTTGCAGAGTTCCAGTGCGGCAGTCCCCTGACCTGAAATTACTCGATAGTCATTGTAAGGGTGGATAAAGGTAGCACCGGTGAGATCCAGAATCCTGGCCAAACCCTCCTCACGAGCCTCGAGCGTTGGCTTGCAGAAGGTGATCTCTGCCCCATAGTTAGCCACGGCATCCCTTTTGATACGGGGGGCATTTCCCGGCATTACTACATATGCCTTAATGCCTCGCCAGCTGGCTGCAAGGGCTAGAGCAGCTGCATGATTCCCAGATGAGTGAGTGGCTACTCCCTGTGAGGCCTCTTTTTCCCCAAGGGCAAATACCGCATTGGTTGCCCCTCGGATTTTAAAGGCACCTGCCTTCTGGAAGTTCTCACACTTAAAGAATATCTCGGCCTTACATAGTCGATTAAGGGTGCTACATGTGAGAACAGGGGTACAATGAACAAAGGGCCTGATTCGCTCAGATGCCTCTCTGATTTCCCTTATCGTTGGTTCATTCATTTGCTGTCAGTCCTTGACGATATCCTCTGTCAATAGCGCGTATTCCCCTGGTCTTCGATCGCCGAATAAATCGTTTCTATGTGTAATCATTTTGTCCCTTGCCATGGTAATATCAATACTCTTGATTCCAACCTCTTCTTCCTCCTGGGAGGCCTGGAGGAGTATCTCACCCTTTGGATTTGCAATTGTCGAAAGACCTGTAAATGAGAGATCCCCCTCAGTTCCAATTCTATTTGCGGTAACGATGTAAACACGATTGATGAGCGCATGTATTGGAACTGCCTTCTGGGCAAATCCCGGTAATATAAGGTTTGAGGGATGACAGATGATTTCCGCACCTTTTAGGGCCAATATCCTCCATACCTCTGGAAATATCCAATCAAAGCAGACAAGCATGCCTATCTTGCACAATCCTATATCGAAAACCGGTAGGCCCACATTGCCTGGCTCAAAATAGTCCCTTTCATTCATAAATAAATGGAGCTTACGATATTTTCCGATATAACCCTTAGGGCCAATAAGTATGGCCGAGTTATACAAGTGCCCATTGTCTCTTTCATTAAATCCAGCCACAATATATAGGTTGAATTGTCTGCACTTGGATTTCAGGTATCGGACAAAGGTACTACTTTCTACCTCTTCTGATGTCTCCCAGGCCTGTTCATAAGAATCAAAGTTATAGCCGGAATTGCATAATTCCGGTAATACCAAGATGTCTGTAATTTCACAGCGATGAATTAACCTATCGATTCGCCGAATTGTAGCCTGGACATCGCCCAACACAGGTGCAAGCTGAATAAAGCTGACCTTCAATATCCCCTCCTACTATGGTTCAATATCTTTTAGACAACAGCTAATGAAGGAATCCTATATAAGCCCTCATTAGCGATACATCTCATTTCCGGTTCAACAACTTTAATAGAAAACATCTCTACCAAGAACTATGCAGTTGCTTTTAAAAGGTGGCTTATATATACGGTAGCTCTCTAAACTTTGTAGGTAATAGGATCATTCCATCTGATGCCTTTATGCAAGATAACGCCTCTGACTCTTGAGGGCAAAGCAATATTTGTCAACAGCTCGTGAAACTGCAAGTACACCATCCAGATGATCGCATTCATGTTGGAGTAACTCCGATAGATCACCCTCTAAGATCATCGCCCTTTCCTTCCATTCAATGTCCTTATACTTTATTCTACAATTTTTGTGTCTTTGAACCTTTACGAGTAGATCGGGAAAGCTCATGCAGTCATCCCAGATCTGGATCATCTCCGGGCTCCTTTGGTCAATTCTGGGATTGATAAAGACAACCGGCTTGTCGATATGCATGTAGATCACCCTTTTCATTACCTCAATTTGAGGCGCTGCAATGGCCCGACCAGCCTCATATCTCGATCGGAAATCCATCAGTGTATCATGCAAGTCCTGAACCACCTCGCGAAGAAAATCCAACTCCTCTCTCTTAACAGGAGGTGATGTTTCATATAATTTGGGATTTCCAAGTAGGAGGATCTCTTGTACCGCCATCTTGCCACCCACCTCGCCCCGTATTATCTCCGCTCTATCCTGTAGCCTCTTTTGTTCAGGAGTGCCAGGATGTTTCCAGTTCCAACCAGATGACCGACACCGACGATTACGAGGACATTTTCATCTTGCCTCATCAGATCTTCAATCTGTGATATCCATCTTTTGTTTCTCTGGATAATAAAGCGGTCATAGATATTAGGGTGCTCCTTGAAGCTTATCCTTATAATTGAGCTTAGCTTATCAACATCACCAGTTTTCCATGCTTTCACCATTTGAGAGGCCATTGTCTCTATGACCTCAAGCTCTTTTAGTGTCTGCCTCAGAAACGACTCTTGCTCAGCCTTACCCATATTCGTGAAAAGTCCTAGTTGATAATCAAGGGTTTCCAAGACGGTTATCTCCTTTCCGTCCTTTTTGGCCTTATTGAAAAAGTACGTGTCTATACCATAGCTTGGATCAAATCCCAATCTTCGAAACTCCATAAAAGTCAGTGTTAAGGCACAAACCCACGGCTTGAGACGATCAAATTGGGCAACCGACAGACCAGCTGCAAGTACTTTTTTCTCAAGTAATCTATAGGTCTTCTTAGAGACATTCTGCTTCAGTGTTTGACCATCTGGATAAAGGCCAAGGGTTATCATCTTGGCCTGAAAATCCGGGTCATTAATTCTGTCCAGGTCGGTTTCCAATACGATCTTCTTGCAATCTATGTACGCCTCTTCAATCTCCTTACCTAACGGGAAGGAGTCGCTTTTTAGGATATGGAGGGACCCCAGCAGATAGATGGTATTTTTCCCCGTCTCGAGGGACCAAAGGAAGTTGTTCCTTCCCTTAAATTGAGGGTCCTCTTGTGCATAGGCTATACTTAGAAATGTACAGAGGTAGGCGAATAATACTAAGATAGATAGCCATTGAGGCCTATTCCGCTTGAGCCTGGAATCTATACCCATGATGACTCCTTTCTAGTATAGAACCATATACTAAACCCTAATTTCTCTCCATAACCCATTACCTTCTCCTCTTTTTTTTGCCTTTTTCTCGCTTAAGGGCAGTCTTCAGTGCAGGCACCCTTTTCTCTGAAGGGGCTGGCTGTCTGGTGTGGCGGTGCTTCCAGGCATAAACCAGCAAATACACGCCGGTTAGGAAAAAGGGAATGCTGAGATACTGCCCCATGGTAAATGGTGAGTCAGGGGGCAGGACCTGATATTCCTTCACGAATTCCACAAGAAACCGGCAGAAGAAGTAGGACACCAGGAAAACACCGCTTAAGAGTGCTGGCGGCCGCTTCCTGCCGAGTTTGCGGTCCAGCAGAATCAGTGCGACAAGTATAGCCAGGCCGAAGAAGGCCTCGTAGAGCTGGCTTGGATGGCGGCAATACCTGCCTTCATCCCAAAAGCGCACGAAGTGCACGCACCAAGGCAGATCTGTGATGCGCCCCACGATCTCACTGTTCATGAAGTTGCCAATGCGCACCAAAGTCGCTATAAGGGCAGTGACAAAGACATTGCTGTCTGAAATGACATGCCAGGGGATCTTCTTGATGTGTGAGTAAAGAAAAATCGCAGTGAGGATACCTATGGCAGCCCCGTGGCTGGATAGCCCACCTCTCCAAATCTTGATGATCGAAACCGGATTCGATAGATAGTATGCCGGCTCGTAGAAGATGCAATGTCCCAGCCTCGCACCTAGTATCCCCAAAATCCCAATGTAGTATGGGAAGATGATAATCACGGCATCATCATAGCCGGCCTTGCGCATCTGCCACTGCCAGAAGTAATATCCTATCACCGCTACACAAGCGAGAAGGAGGCCATAATAGCGTATCTGCAAAGGCCCCAGGACTAGTATCGTCGGATCAATGTCCCAAAAAAATCCTTCCATTTCGTCTTAGGGTTCCTAGATTTCTTCGGCCAGGGCGGCAAAATCCTGTCCCGCATCCGCTGCAAAGACAGATTGAAACGTTAATAGATATTTACCATTAAATGATGGCATTTGCAAAAAAGATTGAGGGCAAAGGAGGTAAGAGATGGGAAGTCTTTGCAGGAGATATCGGCAATGATAAACTTGATAGTATAGGAATTCCCTTTTTTCCCTAATGATTTCAATATGATACGATTTGTTCGTCAGCCGAAGGATACTGGATACTAGATTCATGATACTGCCCGCCCTGGCGCGACCTGCCGGGAACAAAATAATGCAGCTGTATTGCTTCGGAAGTTGAAGCTGTAGAGTTCAGTTATTGAAAGCCAGGTCTGGGCCAGGAGATAAAGATACAGTCTGGATCCATGCGTCCAGTATCCAGTATCAAGCATCCAGGATCAGGTCCGCACCGAAGGTGCGATATATTCAACTATATCCGTTTTCCCAGTGTGGAAAATGCCCAGGAGGCCGAGTTCAGCTCCCATTTTTATGGTCCTTTTCAGGGTATCGCCGATCCAGGTGGCAGGCCCTTCCTCAAATTATACTGCCTATATGCAGTCTTCACTGCAAGACAAAATTTAGGCTTTCCCCTCTAGCCGCAGATGATCCCTTGAGGAGAAAGGGATTCTTGCAGGACAAAGAATTTGTGGCTGGAAGCGGCATCATGGAAATGCTTCCAGTCGCTCAGATGAAAGTTCTCCTTTCTATCATATCTTTCCTCTCTATCCACCTTTTTGACTTCAAGTGCCTTTCTGAACCATTCCCTGTCATCGTATGAAAGGTCTTTCTCAGCAGGTTGACAGGGGAAGCCAAAACCGGAAACGTTAATTTTTTCTGCCCAGTTACGACACCTCTCTTCAAGGTCACCCTTTTTTTTGAATAGGTTTGTCACGCTGCCTTTAATCTCGCCCCAAGGGATAGGTTTTTCAGTCCTGTATTCAGGGCCTTTGGTAAGAAAACCCTTTATCTCTTTGTATATAGCCCTGCATGCATCCTGGCAGATCAACCAATTTTTCCTGTGCATAGACCTTTTCTGGTATACATGGTGGAAGGTCCATTCACGGTAAGGCTCATCCGGAAGCGTAGCAGTCTCAGCATGGCCTATCTGAGGTATTAATGACTCGGTGATGTCTCGGAAAAAACTGGTAAAGATTTTCGCAATGCCTACCTTGTCTTCGTTAATAACATTGATTTCCTCCACATTATTTAATTCGGTTTGAAGTCCTGAGAAATCTTGATGCGACCACGTGTCTGCATAAACGTGTAAGGCTATTCCCAATCTGTGTAGTTGATAAGGCTTGCCCTTGAGGTTCGCGGCCGCCCTAATCATTTGCTGGGCTATTTCACTATTTTCTCTGCATACCATGCGCTCCTGGAATCTATCACCTTGATTTCCAGGGACGAAATGGAAGGGCACGTAGATCTTATATTGGGAATCCAGGGAGAAGACCTCAGGATGAATGAACTTATGGGCAGATAGGACTTGTTGAACCCGTCCGCCGTTTTCAAAATTTAGGGCATGTTCGTACTTGGCATCATCCGTGTGCTGTGATGCGTAAGCAACCTTTTTAGAGTTTTCCGGCGACATCCCATTGCACCTGCAAAGAACGTATATTGCGTAAAAGTGAAAATCTTCTTGCATGACGATACCTCCTTTAAAGATTTTGTTTATAGCGCAATCCTTATCAATAAAATCAAAAATTCCTTGAAAGTCAAGATCGGATTATTAGGTAGAAGATACGGATAGCAGTATTATTTGATGAAGGGTACGAAGATAGGGGCAGATTAACTCAAAGGAGATTCAAGATCTCCAACGGACGCTCGATCAGCGCCTGAGCGCCGCCCTCTTTCAACTCCTCTGCTGAGCGGAAACCCCAGAGCACTCCAACCGGGAACATGCCCGCAGCGATGGCAGTCCTCATGTCGATGGCGCTGTCGCCGAGGTAGAGGAACTCTGCTGGAGGGATGTGCAGGCGCTCAGCTACTTCCACCGCACCTGCTGGATCTGGTTTTCTATTGACCGCATCGCGCTGGCCGAGGACCACGCCGAAGGTCCAGTTTGGCAGGAGATCGGCCACGCATCGTTTTGTGAACTCGTGCTGCTTGTTGGACAGGACCGCTATCTTAAGCCCGCGCTCAGTCAGTGCGTCCAGCATTTCGGGAATGCCCTCGTAAGGCCTTGTCTTCACATTCCAGCTCCAACCGTAATCCTCACTGAACTCCTTAAGGCAGGTGCGGATGTTTACATCATTTCTTTTCCCTTGCGGTAGCGCACGGCTAATAAGCATAGCTGTCCCATCGCCTACGAAATAGCGGTATTCATTCAGAGTATGTGTGGGGAAACCCCTTGCCGCCAGAACACGGTTCACGGAGTTACCCAGGTCTTCCAGTGTGTCAAGGAGTGTCCCGTCGAGGTCAAAAAGTATGGCCTTGTAGGTCATGGCGGTCTTAGTCCCCACCTCATTCCCAGTGCTTAAGGTTTGTGAATGACAGGGAGGTAGTTTCCCCTCCCCAGAGTATAAGGGAAAAATAGTCCTGGGTCAATAACCAGAGATTTTGTGCCGAAACAGGAGAAAAAATTCAACTTGCTGCCGATTTTTAAATGTAGTAGGAATTTATTGAATCAAGGCATTGGAATAAGGGAGGGCCGTGAAAAGATGGACATGGAAGACAAGCCAGATAGAGACAGAGGCCAGGATAAGGTATCCAGCATGATCGATTTTCTTGTTGCCAATAGGCTCTATCCCATGTTCAGCAAGAAGGGGAAGATTTTTTTCAGGAAACCCACCTCCACCCTCCTATCGGATGAAAAGGCTAGGGAGATTATAGATCAGCTTAATCTAAGGACAGCGGAGGGGTGCAGGAGAATAAGGGAGATTGTAAAGGAGCGATTGGATCAACAGCGGACATATAGGCCTATCCATAGCTGGATCAAAGAAGAAAGACCACGGGAGATGCTCTACAAGTATGGTCCCTCAAGGCTTCCCCTGTCAAAACTCCTGGCGATAATCTTAAGAACTGGAAGAGAGGGTATCAGTGCAGAGGAATTAGGCAGAAATATCCTCAATAGATTTAAGACATTGAGGGGTATTGACAGCAGTCCCATTTCAGAACTTTGCGCTATACAGGGTGTAGGAGAGGCAAAGGCAGCCCAGATAAAGGCGGCATTGGAGCTGGGGAAGAGACTTTATAGAGAGAAGGCGGAGAGGAAGAGAAAGATAACCAGTGCCCTGGATGTAATCATGTATGTATCCGAGTATTATGCACCGTATTTGAGGGATTCCAGGAAGGAATTCTTCAATATTATCCTGTTAGATTCCAGGAATAAACCCATTGATAATATAGAGATTAGCAGGGGAAGTATGACGGCAAGTGTGGTGGATCCAAAGGAGATTATCAGAGAGGCAACCATGAAATCAGCATCTGCCATTATCTTGATTCATAACCATCCCTCGGGGGAGCCAGACCCCTCACAGGATGATATCCACATAACACGTCAGATACTCCAGGCCTGCAATCTTGTAGGGATAAAGGTCCTGGACCACATCATCATAGGGAGGAACGAGGAAGATTTCGTAAGCTTAGCGGAAAAAGGGCTGATGAGATAAGGTACTGCCGGGTACGGATATCCATGGGAGATAATTTGACATTGGAGCAATACTGCGCCTTTGACTGTAACTGGAATATGGTTGTTACTGCCGGCCCTGGTGCAGGAAAGACGAGGGTCTTGGCTGAACGATTCTGCCATATAATCCTCACCAATGATGATGTTGGCATAGGAGAGATCTTGGCCCTGACCTTCACTGAAAAGGCGGCCGAGGAGATGAAGGCACGGATCTATACAGAGCTTTCCCGTATACTTAACGAACTGAGGCGAAGAAGAGGTAGCGATAGCACAATAATTAGGAGGCTAAAGGAGACCTTAGACAATTTTTCACAAAACAGGATCGGCACTATCCATTCTTTTTGTGCCTATCTTTTACGTCATTATCCAGTTGAGGCAGGTATTGATCCCGGATTTGTCATAATCCAGGGATTAACCCAAAGAGAGATGATCCTAAAGGCCATTCAGTCTGCAATATCTTCTTTATCCGGGGGAAATAACGATGATCTGACCCAACTCATACGGATCTTTGGGAACAGAAGCTCTCTCTTTGAGGCGATAAAAAATGTTATTGAACACCCCATGACATTTAAGAGGATCCTGTCAACAAAGGGGCATCTATGTAAGAAAAAGAACTGGAAGGATCAGGTATTTAAGGAGTACTGCCGCTATATAAAGGACTCCCTCCTGATCCCTTATTATGATGGGTTGAAGAAGATGAAGGATGGGAAGGGTCAATTTGACCAGGTAATGGGCCTTTTGAGTGGCTGGTACAAGAAAAAGGACTATTGCCAAGATGACTTTGGTATCCCATCCCTTTTCGCTCAATTAAGGATCCTTTCCAAGGAAAGGCCGGCCAAGGGCTCAAGACTGATGGTAAAGATGGGCAGAAGGGAGTTCTCCTATCTCGATATGGTAGATAAGTACTATCCGGATCTATTTACTGTTTCCAACCCCGATAATATCTACGAACAGGGGCTCAATATATTTTTGGAGCTGGCCAAGGTAGCTCTGGAGAGGTACCAGATAGACAAAAGGGGGGTTAATGCCCTTGATTTCGCGGATCTGGAGGCAAAGACACTTGAATTCTTGACCACCCTGTTTTTCTCTGAGAGCCGATTTCTTATCAAGCGGATTCAAGACAGATTCAAATATGTCATGGTGGATGAATTTCAAGACACCAATCGAGTCCAATGGGAGATTATATGCCTTCTCGTCTCAGATAAAGATAAAAAAGACCGTCCTGTTTTAAGGAGGGATAAGCTTTTCGTTGTTGGTGATAAAAGACAGTCCATCTATAGGTTTAGGGGAGCGGATGTGACGGTCTTTGATACCGTTGCTGAGGAGATAAGAAGATCAAACGCATCGAATAGAGGACCTTTTTTCTGGAAGGATGATGGGATAGTCAAAAGGATGCTCTGTGTGGATCAGGGCCTGGAGAAAAGACTCACAGAACTCACTGCCCTTTTTAACAGTAGGTCAAGGGAGGAAAAAGAGACGCTCCTGAATGGAGACATACACCTGGGTTCAAATTTTAGGTCTGATTCAGGGCTCATAGAATTCTTCAACAATACCTTTAAACCTATCTTCAGTAACAAGGGTATCGGTGTCCTTGAGGAATACGAAAGCGAATACTTACCTATGAAAAAGGCGAGATCTTCTGATAGGAGTGAGGAAAGGGGATCGGTTGTCTTCTACCCCGTTCCAACTCTAAAAGGCAGTTCCAGTAAGACTGAAAGGTATAACAAGGCAGAGAGGGAGGCCTCTCTTATCGTAGATATTATTAACAGGATAGTGGGCAGGGAAGGAAAAGAGGTCCCTGAGTATCGCCTATATCACTCGATAAGGGAAAGGATAGAGAATGGGGAGCCGGCAATCGGTATCCTCTTCTTTGCATACACACATATAAAGACATTCGAGGCGATATTCCGGGAGGCCGGACTGCCTTTTATTGTTAATAAGGGAAGGGGATTCTATAGGTGTGAAGAGGTTATGGAGATGGTCCAGTTGTTACATTATCTCGTAGATGAAAGGCAAAGGATCTCCTTGTTAGCTGCCCTCAGGGGGTCAATCTTTGCAATAACTGATCCAGAGCTCTTTGATCTCTTTACAGGTGAGAGGCCCCTTCATGAAGGATTTCTCAGCTCCCCTCAGGCATACCTGAGAAGGATTGGAGATCAGCTCAGTACCTGGCACTTATTAGCTCACCGCCTGCCAATCCCTGAGTTGATAAGGACTATTATAAGGGAAAGGGGATTGATGGCTGCACTATCCGTTCATCCGAATGGGCTCCAGAGGGTGGCTAATATGGAAAAGTTGATAGAGATAGCTAGACAGTTTGAGTCAGAAGGCAATGGCCCTTTACCTGATTTCGTCGCCTATTGCCTTAGAATGGCCGAGGAAGAAGATGATGAAGGGGAGGCCCTGGTAGAGCTAAAGAAAGGTGTTTCCATCTATCTCATGACAATACATGCTGCCAAAGGCCTTGAATTTCCCATGGTAATTATTCCTGAATTAGATAGACAAATCCCTAAGGGGCCAAGTCCTGGAAAGCCCTTAAGGGTTTGCACTGCTCAAGATTCAAGATCAGAGGCCTGGAATGACCAGGAAGGCCTTCTTCCTACATTCAGTGTTGAATTGCCCCTTGCGGATTTTAGGAGGGCCCTAAGCCCCTTGCCCTTCATCCTTAAAAGCAGGGATATATTGGAAGATGTGGCTGAAAATCGGAGGGTCTTCTATGTTGGCTGCACAAGGGCCATGCATCATCTTATCCTGACTGGTCATCTGGTGGTGGGAAAGGGTAGGGAGAAAGAAAGTCCCCTCACCTCCCTCGACTATAAAGAAGGGGCCTCGGTTATGGAGCTCCTCGATGATATATGGGGAATTAGCGAGGGGTTTCGGGAAGATATGATAGGCAAATATCCACAAGAGGATGAGTTCCCTCTGGTTGTATGGACTAACCCAACCCCTAAGGGATTTGTTGGAGTCAATTCCCAGGAGACGAAATTGTCCTTAAGGGATTTTGGAACCATAGATGAAGGGATAAGAAAGCTCGATTTTACCGATAGATTAGCCACGCCTTCCTATTATCAGCTAAGCCCAACAGGCCTTGCTATATTCAGGAGGTGTCCCTTGAAATTCTACTATAGATATTGGTTAAAACTGCCTGAGAAGACCTTTTTTTCCAGTGGAGATGACTATATGGAGGATCTATTAGAGGATAGGGGCGAGGGTGAGACAACTGAGTCCAGGATTATCGGCACTATTGTGCACAGCTATCTGGAAAGACACATATTTGGATCTGATCTTGATGGGGATTTATTAGAGGCCCTGTTTGCGAGATTTTTAGGTGAAAACAGAGAGACAATGCTCCTTGAGAGGTCAGTACTTGAAAGGATAAAGACAAGGGTGAGGGAATTGATTTTAACGGCCATTAGGGATAAGGCCCTCTTAGGGCTCCTCACCGGGGCAGATCAATATTCCGAGTTCCCCTTTGTCTTAAATAACAAGGGATATACCCTAAGGGGAAGGATAGATAAGCTTTTTAAGGATAAGAGAAGTGATGAGTGGGCCATAATAGACTGGAAGACAGGCGGGGTAAATGATAAAGACCCTGTTAGCTTTGCCAGTGAAAATTATTTCGATATACAGTTGGCCTGCTATAGGTGGGTTGTCGAAAGACTGGAGACTACAAGAGTCAAGGGGATGTATCTCTATTTTATCCCCTTGGGAAGACTGGTTGAGATAGACTACAGAGGCGATCCATTTAAGGAGATCGATGATTTGATAAGGTTTATTGAGGGATATAAGGCCGATCCACGGATGATTGGACAGGGTATTAAGGAGGCAAAAAGAAGGCAGAGGGAATGCCTTAGGTGCGGTTATCTTAAGATTGAGGCATGTTGACCCTGTTAAGTATTCAACCAGATGGGATGTGGAGGAGATAGACTTTGAAGGTCGTTGTAGTCGGTGATGCTATGATCCCAGCCCGTTTCATGGACGGTGCCTGCAATCTATTGAAGGATTTCCAACCCCGTGTGAAGAGCCTCAGTTGGTTGGGGGAGGAAGATAAGGTCAAACTACAGGAGGAGCGAATCAAGGTAGAGAAAGAGGGGCCTGATGCAGTTCCAACCCCCGAGGGCCTCATGGAGGCTGTATCTGACGCTGAGATGCTCCTTGTTCATTACTGTCCGGTCTCTCGAAGGGTTCTAAATGGCGCTGGTCCTGGCCTGAGGATACTCGGTACGTGCCGTGCCGGTTTAGAGCACATAGACGTTTTCGCCGCTACAGACCGGGGAATCGTTGTCTTCAATGTGCAGGGTCGGAACGCCGGGGCTGTCTCCGATTTCGCTGTGGGCCTGATGTTAGCGGAATGCCGCAACATTGCCCGCTCTCACCTGGGGATTGTAAGGGGGACCTGGCGCAAGGATTTCGTAAATAGTTCCCATATACCAGAACTGAGTGGAAAGACCGTTGGTCTCGTGGGATTCGGTCGGGTGGGGAGAGAGGTCTGCCGAAAGATATCGGGCTTTGATGTGAAGGTACTCGTCTATGATCCCTATGTCTCGGATGATATCGTTTTAGGTTCCGGTGCCAAGCCCGTTGACCTTCGGACCCTTATGCAGGAGTCCGATTTCGTATCCCTCCACGTACGATTAACGCAGGAGAACAGGGGTATGATAGGTGCAAGGGAGCTATCGCTTATGAAGCCCACCGCATATTTCATAAACACGGCCCGTGCGCGCCTCGTGGACGAGGGGGCATTGATCGAGGTCCTTCGAAGAAGGGCCATAGCCGGAGCGGCCTTGGATGTCTTCCACCATGAACCCATTCCCGCCGATCATCCCTTGGCGAGGCTCGATAACGTAACCTTGACTTCCCACCTTGCCGGTACAACCAGCGAGGCGCTATGTAGATCGCCCATCCTCTTGGTGGAGGATGTCTTGAAATATCTCAGGGATCAGGGACCGGAATTCGTTGTCAACCCAGAGGTCCTAGGTAAAGGGTAACGTCAAAGTCCAGGGTATGGGCTGTTGCCCAACTCCAATTTACACAATAAGGTTGCTTCAAGTTTGGTAAGTTGATTAGGGTTAAGGATGATTCTGCCTTTTCTTTAGTACCGAGGCTCCCGGCCTGGTCTTTTCTACGACTTATCTGCGGGGGATTCTTGCCCCCTCCGCATTGTCCCGCAAGCGGGACCTGCGGTTTCCCCCGCTGATAAGACGTGAAAAGGACGGCGGCCTCCCACCAGGTACTTCAGAAAAGGCAGCATCATCCTCAAAGGTATGGCGAGGGGAGTTGGGCAACAGCCTGATTAGGTTTGACTATGACGTAGTCCTGTTCTCGACAAGGGTGAGGGATGACAGCAGGCAGGGGGAGTTGATGGAAGCAGACAGTGATCTGGTGGCTGCGGTGGATATAGGAACGAGCGGTTGTAAGGTCTTATTCTTCAATCCGTTCGGAAAGATAGTCTCTTCGGGATTTGTCGCCTATTTGAATCGTCAGATTCCTCCAGACCGAGTGGAGCAGGATCCGGAGGTCTGGTGGGATGCTGCCTGCAGGGCCTCAAGGCAGGCATTGGAGGGTATTCCCTACCCGGAGCAAGTGAAGGCAGTGGCAGTCACTGGACAGAGGGCCAGCGCGATCCCCGTTGATGGGAAGGGAAAACCGCTTCGTCCAGCCATCCAAACGCAGGATAAGCGTTCAACACCCCAGTGTGACAATATTCGCGGCTCTATCGGGGAAGATGAGATATATCGACGAACGGGCCTCATCATAGATCCCTACTTCGTCGCCCCTAAGATCCTCTGGATCAAGGATGAGGAGCCGTCGGTATTCGCGAGGGCACATAAATTCCTCACGGTTCAAGACCTCGTCCTCCATCACCTATGCGGAGAGTTCGCCATTGATTTCTCACAGGCCTCCCGGACGATGCTCTTCAATATAGCATCCAAGGGATGGGATTGTAGGATCCTTGAAGGGCTTGGGATACCCTTGGAAAAATTACCCGATGTTTATCCCTCGGGTTCGGTAGTGGGAGAGTTAACGTTAGAGGCAGCCGAGGCCACGGGATTTCGCGAGGGGATTCCCGTGGTGGCAGCTGGGGGTGATCAGCCCTGCGCTGCCCTGGGAATTGGAGCTGTTGAACCGCACATACTCTCCGCAACGACTGGGACGGGAACATATGTCCTTGCCCTCCGCAGCCAACCGGAGTTGGACCCCAAAAGGCGATTCCTCTGTAGTTGCCACGTCCTGCCCGACCTCTGGGCTATTGAGGCGGGCATCCTCGTTACGGGCGCTGCTCTATCCTGGTTTCTGAAAAACTTTTGCCAGGTAGAGGGGGAAGAGGAAGACCCGTATTGTGCCCTGGAGGATATGGCTAAGGAATCCCCGATTGGCGCAAATGGCCTCCTTTTCATTCCACACTTCGCAGGTTCAGCATCCCCCTACTGGAACCCCAAGGCCCGAGGCTGTCTGCACGGTCTCACAATGGGACACACCAGGGGCGACGTTGCCCGATCTCTTGTGGAGGGGATCTTTTTGGAGGTAAAGAAGAACATCGATCTCCTCTCCGCTTCGGGGGTGAAGGGCATAGAGGTGCGGGTTTCCGGTGGAGTGACTAAGTCTGACTTCTTCAATCAACTCCAGGCGGATATCTACGGTTGTCTTTTTCGCAGGGCAGGGGAGGAGACAACGTCTTTGGGTGCGGCTATCCTTGCAGGGGCAGCTATCGGGTGGTATCGATCAATTTGGGAGGGCCTCCGTGGGGTGATAGGGGAAGATGAGATGGAGGAGAAGCATCCCGATCCCAAATCGCATAGGCAATATCAGCAAATCCTCAAACATCATCACGAATTGTATATGGCCCTTCATCAGGCCTTTCCAACAGAACCAAAGAGTTGAAGTTTCGCAGCGACTACTACCGTCATGGCCTCAACTGCACCTTGCATCAATCCCATCAAATCTGGAGACTCAGCCAGACGGTCCCTTAATGCACCCAGATAGGCCTCGCGGATTTCCGTGTTGACATTTAACTTGCTAACGCCGAGTTCGATTGCGCGTCTCACCATGTCTTTGGGCAAACCTGAGGCACCGTGGAGGACAATAGGGACAGACACGACTTTCCGTATAGCAATGAGGCGATCGAAGTCCAAGTGTGGCTCAGTGCGGTAGCGTCCGTGGATATTGCCGATACAGACCGCCAGTGCATCAACCCCTGTTTGAGCGATAAAGCCTGTTGCCTGGTCAGGGTCAGTGAGTTTCGCCTCATATTCTTCAACCCTCAGGTCGTCTTCCGTGCCTGCAAGCCGGCCTAACTCAGCCTCGACAATACCCCCATGATCATGGGTCAGGGCAACCATCTCACGGGTGAAGGTGATATTATCCTCATAGGAGAGGTGTGAACCATCCGCCATAATGGAGGTGAGACCGGCATCAAGGGCTGCCTGGATGTCATCGGGCGATGTACTGTGGTCCAGGTGAACCGCCATGGGCACACGCGCCTCCCGTGCGGCGGCAAGGCAGAACTCAACAAGCGGTCCTCCCCCATGCCTGAATGCACTTGGATTAATTTGAAGTATTGCCGGACTGCGC
>CP070660.1:876251-881367 GCA_020355145.1 Deltaproteobacteria bacterium | reverse complement strand
GTGATCTCATCAAACCAAAGGACAAGCCTTTTTTCCCTATCTGATTCCATAATAGTCTCCTTCCATCAAGGGCCCCTATGGACCTTATTGAGTCTACTTTTTGTATATCATCAATAATCAGATCTTGTCAATTGGCAAAAAGGGATATTTAATAAAGGGTTGACATAGTTTTCCCTGGTGGGTTTAATGCCTGTAAGCGAATAGTCTTAATAAAGGAGATTAGAGTTGGTCCATACTATTACCTGGAAAGAGGTAAAAGAGGGCTTGGTTACGGATATCTATTTTGAGAGGACCAAGAAGATCTTGGAGGCCAAGGGGATAGATTTGCATGTTCGGGCAGAGCTTAAGGCCAATAATCTCCCATCAAGCTGGCCTTGGGCTGTACTTGCAGGGGTTGAGGAATGCGCCGAGGTCTTAAAAGGTCTTCCAGTTGATGTCAGGATGATGAAGGAAGGCACCATATTTGATCCACAACAACCAGTAATGGAGATCAGCGGAAGGTATCTCGACTTCGGCCAGTATGAGACAACGATCCTTGGTCTTTTATGTCAGGTATCTGGTATAGCTACCATGGCTGCCAGGTGTAAAAAGGCCGCAGGCAAGAAAGAGGTAATAAGTTTTGGTACCCGCAGGATGCACCCAACAATAGCCCCCTTGATAGAGAGAAATGCATATATAGGGGGCTGCGATGGTGTATCGGTCGGCCTTGGGGCCAGACTCATTGAAAAAGATCCGGTAGGGACAATGCCCCATGCACTCATCTTGATCATGGGCGATACCGTAAAGGCCACAAAGGCATTTGATGAGGTCATTGAACAAGGGGTTAGAAGGGTAAGCCTGATAGACACCTTTAACGACGAAAAGATAGAGGCACTTAATGTAGCTAGTGAATTGGGTGATAAGCTGTATGCTGTCAGGCTTGATACACCGCGGAGCAGAAGGGGGGATTTCCTGGAGATTATGAAGGAGGTAAGATGGGAGCTTGATCTTAGGGGATACAAGGGGGTAAAGCTTTTTCTAAGTGGTGGCATTGACGAAATGGATATCAAAAGGTACAATATTGTTGCAGATGCCTATGGTGTTGGAACTGCAGTAAGCAATGCGCCGGTTGTAGACTTTTCTATGGATATAATAGAGGTAGATGGTCATCCCTTGGCCAAGAGGGGGAAGATGTCAGGCAGGAAGAGGGTGTTTCGATGTAAGGAGTGTTTAGAGGCAAGGGTTTGTCCAGTGAAAGAAAGGCCCGGAAGGTGTTTATGTGGAGGTGTTGAGGAAGAGGTCTTGGTCCCATTTCTCTCCAAGGGACACCTGGAGTACCCCCTACCTAAACCCTCCCAGATAAGGGAATTTGTCTTAAACCAATTGAGTAAGGTGGAATTATAAATTTAGCAAGGAAACTGAGTGGCTAAGAAAAATAAAAGAAAGGTCACCAATCTCAGTCGTTTGATGGGTTACATATTGGGAGATAGACCGGATGAGTTTGGCCTTGTCCCGGATAAAGAGGGATACATACCCATTAAAGAACTTCTAAAGGCCATTAATGAAGAACCAAACATGGCCTATGTTCGGGAATCCCACTTAAGAGAGGTCCTATTAAATGATAGGGATGGCCCCTTTGAGATTGATGAGAAAAAGATCAGATCCACTAAGCGGAACTTCTGCCCGGTAAATAAGGCGAAAGGTCTTACCCCTACTCCAAAGATCCTATTTAAGGCAGTTAAAAGAAAGGCATATCCCTATATTCTTAAGGCTGGCCTGTTGCCTGGATCAAAAGAGTATGTAGTGATGGCCACAGATAAAGATCTCGCCATCCGGATTGCACGTCGGTCAGATCAGAAGCCAATTACCTTAGAGATAAAGGCAGGAACAGCCATTGAGAATGGCATAAGCTTTTTTCCCTTTGGTGATTCTATCTATCTGGCAGATAGGGTTCCAGTCCAGTTTATTAGCGGTCCACCATTGCCAAAGGGGCTGCCTCCCAAGGAAGAAGCCATTGGGAAAGAAAGGGAAATAGCCCCAGGATCCTTTATCTTGAGAGCAGAAAGGGATCCTGATCTTAGACGGCGAAACAAGGCCAAAAAAAGAATCGGATGGAAGGAGGAGGTAAAAAAAGGTAGAAGAAGAAAAAGGGCCTGCCTTGAAAAAAGCGGGCGGCAGATACGTTTTTAGGGGGTTCTCGGGAAATGATAAAATAAAAAGGAGAGGGTAATTATGGATCCCGTGGGTATATTATCTGCAGTGGAAATCAAGATCCCCATTTATATACTTATCTCCTATATCGCTTTAATCTCTATATGTCTCCTGCTTAGACGGATACATTTGGGACTTGCTGTGTCATTTCTCTTTGTCTTTTATATTGGATATCTTTACAACAGATCGTTTTTAATCGAAACTCTTAAAGGCTCTCCCCTTGGCATAGTGATATATGCAGGTCTGGGCCTTGTTACCATCGTTTTAGCTATTATCTCTTTCCTTTCCTCCCATAAGTAAGAAGCCAAAATTCTTGAGCAAACCTCGACCTCTACCCAGGGGGTAAACCTTTTATCGTGTAAGACGGGGTAAGGATCTTTTATGGCTGAGGGAAAGATTATTGAGTACATTGATCAGAGGGAGATCGTACTATCTGTCTGTCTGAAGGATAGGGGAAATAGATTGCAGCTCTTAACCCTGTCCAACCATGAGGTGAGTATCTCTCCCAAAAGGGCCCTCGTTATTTCATCTACCACCTTAGATACCTCCAGGTCACGGGAGGAATTGCTAAAGGAGATGAAGGTAGTTGAAAATAGGCGCATTGATTTCATGACAAAGGTTGCTGTTCAAGACCTATGGGAACTTACGCATGAGGAAAATGAGGCCTTTACCTACGAATATCTCGCCCACCTTTCCTTTGGTAAAAATGTCACCGATGATCATATATCCGGTCTGGTCAGGGCCCTTTTTGCTGACAAGATCTATTTTAAGATGAAGGATGGCTATTTTATCCCAAATAGTCCAGATAAGGTAGAACAGATAAGAAAGGCCAGAGATGCAACTGAATTGAGAGAAAGGGAGATCAATGAGGGGGCACACTTCCTTAAGGAGGTGATCAATAATCGACATCATGAGGATCCACCCCTAAAGGAAAAGATTATTGACATCCTTGTTCAACTTGCCCTTTATGGAAAGGATGCACCGGATTTTAAGGTGGGTAAGGAGATGTTTTCTCGGGCTGGGATCAAGGATATAGGTCAGGCACGCCACCTGTTGGTGAAGCTGGATATATGGCGTGAAGACGAGAATCTTGATCTTCATAGGCTTAAAATAAGGATCGATTTCAGTGAGCCCGCCCTTAAAGAGGCAGAGATAGTGATGAAAAAAGAGATAGACCCCTCAGGTCGGGAAGACTTAACAGATCTATCTATCTTTACCATTGATGGGCCATTTACCAGGGATTTTGATGATGCATTAAGCCTGCAGCCTATTGATGAAGGCTATAGGCTCGGCGTTCATATTACTGATTTAGCTCCATTTATTCAGGTTGATGGGCACTTAGACAGGGAGGCCTCTGCTAGGGCGAGCTCCATCTACCTTCCGGTGGATCAGATCCCTATGTTCCCCTCAACCCTCTCTAACAATGTATTAAGTCTGTTAAAGGGTTTTAAGAGGTTGGCTATTTCCCTCATGGCAGATTTTGATAGGGATTGGAACCTGAAGGATTATCGTTTCATACCTAGCATTGTGAGAACAGAGAGGCAGCTTACCTACGATCAGGTAAGTGCAGTATATGCAGATGAACCAACTTTTTCGGCCCTCTACCAACTGAGCCAGGCCCTTAGACAAAAGAGGATTGCCAATGGGGCATTGCTCATACCCCTGCCGGAGATCCATTTTGAATTTGACGATAACTCAGGTATAAGGGTCAGACTCATAGAGCAGGACACCCCTGCCAAGATTATCGTCTCAGAATGTATGATTCTATATAACTGGCTAGCCGCAAAATTTGCCTCTGAAACAGCACTGCCTATCCTTTACAGGAGCCAAGAACCACCTCAAGAAAGGCTATTCAATGATGAATCCGACTATATCTATTATGTATTTCAACAAAGGCGCAAGCTTCAGCCCCTTTTCATAGATATAATACCTCAACCACATAGTGGTCTCGGGGTTGAAGTCTACACCAATGCAACCTCCCCACTAAGAAGATATATGGACCTGGTCGTGCAACGTCAAATCCATTCTGCCCTGCTCAAGAAATCCCCCGTCTATAATGAGTCAAGGCTTAAAGAGCTGAACCTATTGATACAGCAGACATTAAGGGATATTGATCTGATGAAGAGGAATCAAACGAGGTATTGGATACTGAAATATCTTGCAGGAAGGATAAATAATACTTTCAATGCTATTGTCTTCCAAAGACTTAAATATAAGTACTTGATAATACTAACTGACCTTCTTTTCGTTGCTGAGCTTACAAGTAGTCTTGAGTTTTCACCAGGGGAAGAGATAAAGGTAGTTGTAAAGAGGTCAGATCCCAGGGATGACGTGCTTAGCCTTGAGTTGGCCAATTAAGTGTAATTCTAATCTACGGTTTCCAAAGACCAAAAAAAGGGCTCGGCCTTCTGATCTTGGTTAGCAAGCGGGCCTACCTTATCTGAACTTGATCCAGTCTCTCTACTACCCTGACACCTGAAGCTCTCATCTCTTGAACTGCTTTTTCGGTTGTCTTAGGATCTACACCTCGGCAAAGATCCTTAACAACGGTGACTTCAAACCCTAATCTAGCACCATCAATGGCTGTACTCTTTACGCAGTAATCAGTGGCAATGCCAAACATCAGCACTTTATCTACGCCTTCCTTTCTTAAGGCACCTTCCAAGATGGTCTTGTTATCACCACCAACCTAAAAGCCCGAATAGCTGTCCCAGTCAGCTAGCATTCCTTTTTGAACTACCAGTTTGAACAAGGAATTATCAATTAAGATCTCGGCGTTTTCCGTACACTGGACACAGTTCGGGGGCCACAAAACCTGATCTTCTCCATGGAGCTTGATAACCTCAAAGGGCTTTTTCCCTGGGTGATTGGTGTAAAAGGAGAGATGATTTTTGGGATGCCAGTCTTGGGTAGCATAGATGTCAAG
>CP070660.1:872652-876151 GCA_020355145.1 Deltaproteobacteria bacterium | reverse complement strand
TACATTTCAGGCAGGTAATACTTACCGCTTGGTGAGGTGGCAACTTTTCATCTGGTATCTTTAAGGTTGCCCCACACGACTTACAGGTTACATCCATATGTCTATCTCCATTCAAGTGCCTAAAATTATAAATGCCCAAAGTTTAAAGGGAAACAAGGACAATCTTCAGCCCACCTTAAATTTCGGTCACCTTAGCTCACTTAAATGACTTGTCATAGCTCTCATCTATTTTCAGGCCCTCTATAGAGGTGGTCTTTTCTCCCTTGGCTGCCTTTATTGCATCAATTGCCCTTCCTACAGCTGCCCTTTGTGATGCATAGGCCATAGCTGTCTCCTCTGTAATAAGGCCATTTTTATAATGCCCGGCAATGCAGTGATCAAAGCTCATCATACCAAAGGCCTGACTATTCTCTATAATATCATAAAATGTCTTATCCTCGGTCTCCCCATGTAGGATAAGGTCTTTTACTCTAAGGTTTGAGCCTAATATCTCAAAGGCTGCCACTCGACCACCTCCGATTTTAGGCAGCAGCCTCTGGCATACTATCCACCTGACTGTGTCAGCCAGCCGAAGCCTTATCTGCCTTTCCTCCTCTTGTTCAAACATGCCTATAACCCTGTTTATTGTTTGGCCTGCATCCACTGTATGAAGCGTGCTCAAGACAAGATGCCCGGTCTCTGCGGCGGAAAGACCTATCTCCACTGTCTCCCTATCTCTCATCTCACCCACCAGGATAACCTTTGGTGCCTGGCGTAGGGCAGCCCTTAAGCCGGAGGAGAACTCATCAAAATCCGCACCCATCTCCCTCTGGTTGAATGTGGCCTTTTTCTGGGAATGGACAAATTCCAGTGGGTCTTCTAATGTAATCACATGAACTGATTTTTTCTCATTTATCTCATTTAGAAAGGCTGCAAGGGATGTAGTCTTTCCAGTCCCTGTAGCACCGGTAACAAGGATTATTCCATTCAATTCCTCTGTCATTTTATAAAATGTGGCTGGAAGTTTCATTTCCTCAATTGTAGGTACCCTGGACGGTAATTGCCTCATCGCCACAGAATAGCATCCCTTTTGGGAAAAGACATTGACCCTGAAGCGCGCCTTTCCAGCCAACTGATAGGAGAAGTCACAGGAGCCCTCTGTTAATAGGGTCTTGGTGAGCCTCCTATCATTATTAATGAGGTTAAGGGCAAATATCTCCGCCTGGAAAGGGGTCAATCGGTCAAAAGGGGGTTTAAGTGACACAGGCTTCAATATACCTGAGGACTCCACCTGAGTTGGTTTATCTACCGTTATATTTATGTCAGATACGTCCTCAAATGATTCTAACATAGCCCCCAGGATGTTATCTATCTGTTGTTTTCTCATTTCTATACCCCCAATAACTATTTATTGGGTTCACCGGGTTTCTTGAGTTTGCCTGCCCTGTTAGATGCCGTCTCCGGCGGCCCCCTACGGGGATTTAACGGGGTGAACGTTAAAACCCTATGAACCCTATGAACTCAACAAACACGTCAAACAACAAAGTTAGGCCTCTGTAAAGTCTGCAGGAGGGTTTTTGAGGAATGGCAAGAATTTGCTCTTGTCGTTACACTTTGCATATGCCTCTTCTGCGCTTATCCTCTTTTTGACTAAATGTTCCATTATGGCATCATCTAACGATTGCATGCCATATTTCTTTCCGGTCTGGATAGTAGATGGGATCTGAAATATCTTGTTCTCTCGTATCAGGTTTCTCACTGCTGGGGTGGCAATCAGAATCTCAAGTGCTGCTATGCGACCCATCGTATCCTCCCTTTGATCTCTCCTTCTAAACAGGCTCTGACACACCACTCCCCTGATCCCATCAGCTAAGGTGCTCCTAACCTGAGCCTGTTGGTCAGAAGGAAAAACCTCTATTACCCTGTCTATTGTCTTGGCAGCAGAGGATGTATGTAAGGTACTAAAGACCAGATGGCCGGTTAAAGATGCCTCAATGGCAAGGCCGATGGTCTCAAGGTCCCTCATCTCACCAACCAGTATGATATCCGGGTCCTCACGCAGTGCTCCCCTCAATGCTGCAGCAAATGACCTTGTATGAATACCAACCTCCCTGTGATTAATAACGGCATTCTTACTGACATGGACAAACTCAATCGGGTCTTCAACAGTAATGATATGATCCTTCCTGGTCTTGTTGGCCTCATTTATTATGGCTGCAAGGGTGGTTGACTTTCCGCTCCCAGTTGGTCCTGTTACCAAGACAAGTCCTCTCGGCAGTGTAGCGAGCTGTCGGATAACTGGCGGAAGTCCTAGATCTTCACAGGTAAGGATTTTATCGGGTATCTCTCTAAAGACGGCGCCCACACCGTCCTTCTGTTTGAAGAAATTGGCCCTGTAACGAGCCAGATTGGCTATCTCATAGGCAAAGTCAACATCACCTGTCTCTTCAAATATCTTAATCTTGTGCTCCGGGGTTATCTCATAAAGCATACTCCTGAGGGTATCGTTATCCAGTGCCTTGTATTTTACCCTTTCGAGCTCCCCCTTAACCCTCAAAACAGGTTGTTTACCGGCAGCAAGATGAAGGTCTGAAGCCCCTTGATCATTCATTAGCTTAAAAAAGGCATCAATTTGGGCCACAATCATTCTCCCTTAAAAGATGTCAATCTTGATGAGCTGAATGTCCTTATTGTTTATAACATACATATTATCGGCTTAAAATTAAATTTTTTTAATCCATGAGAAAACTTCCCACCAACGGCATGTAAAGTTCCTCTATAGAGTAGAAAGGGAGATAGCCTTGACAAGGGTTTAGACTTAAAATATAAAGGCCATATCCCAGATAGAAGTCATAGCGAAGAAGGGGGAGCATTGTGGACCGTGACAATAGGATAATAATCAATGGCAATGAATCTTCATTTCAAGAAGGGGAGACCATTCTTCAAGTTTCCGAGAGAAATGGTATTGATATACCGACCCTCTGTCATATTAGAGACTCGGCGCCTACGGGGGCCTGCAGGATGTGTGTGGTTGAAGTAGCGGGCGCCCGCAACCTCCTTCCTTCTTGTGCCACACCAGCTGGGCACAATATGGTTGTTGAGACAGAATCAGAGAGAGTGATAGAATCGAGGAAGATAAACATAGAACTCCTTCTCGCCTCCGGTAACCACAACTGTCTTACGTGTGAGTCAAATGGTGACTGTCGCCTTCAGGAGCTGGCCTACGGATACCAGGTTGAGACAATCAGGTTTCCGGAGAGTAAGCCCAGATATCCAACTGAGACTAGTAATGCCCTCATCATCAGGGATTTTTCTCGCTGTATCCTGTGTGGCCGCTGCGTTCAAGCCTGCAACGAGATTCAGGTGAACAATGCTATTTCATTTGGATACAGGGGAGCCGTTTCCAAGATTGTGGCCGCAGGAGACCTCCCTTTGAATGAATCTGATTGCATCTTTTGTGGTGAGTGTGTCCAGGTCTGCCCGGTGGCTGCCTTGATAGAAAAGCCAAGCCGTTTTAAGG
>CP070660.1:869832-872552 GCA_020355145.1 Deltaproteobacteria bacterium | reverse complement strand
TTTTATCGTTTCGGCCATGAACTCGAGTTCCTGTAGCCATACACTATCGGTGACCTTAACTAAAAGGATGCCTCTGTTTATCGTAGAAGGCCGGGCATGTTCTGCAATGTCTTTCCCGACAACACGATCCCAGATTTTCCAGATCCTTGCATCACCAATATTTATCGGTAGAGCAGATGTTGTGAAGAGATCGTCTATTACCTCCTTAATGTGAGTAAATGATTTTGTATGCCTTTTCATATGTCCTTATACGCTTAATGTATTCAATATATTAAATATCCTTTATTTTATTTCTTGACGCAACCCTTTTTTTCTATTAGCATTTTCTCATAATCTAAAAGAGAGGTAAGAAATCATGCCTTGGGATTGGGATAAACTTCAAAAACAGAAGGTAGGCAGAGATGGCAACCCACCACAGATGGATGAGGTTTTTGACAAATTTAAGGGACTCAAGGGCAAACTGCCGGGATTCTGGGTAGTAATCGGTATTGTGATAATCTTGATTATCATGTCATCATCCATCTATACTATCGGTGTCAATGAGGTGGGCGTGATACAGCGATTTGGCAAGTATGTCAGGATAACCTCCCCTGGACTCAAGTTCAAGCTTCCCTGGGGAATAGAGAAACTGACCAAGGTGAAGGTGTTGCTCGTTTACAAGGAGGAATTCGGTCTAAGAACAATCAGACCCGGTGTGAGGACCCAGTATGCCAGATCTACGGCCTATCTCAATGAATCCCTCATGCTTACCGGTGACCTCAATGTTGCTGTGGTCCCCTGGATAGTGCAGTACCGGATCAAGGATCCCTATAACTATCTCTTTAAGGTCAGGAATGTAAATGCTACCTTGAGAGATTTGGCCGAGGCCTCCATGAGACTGGTAGTGGGAGATAGAAGTATCAATGAGGTAATCAGCAAGAGGGAGGAAATTGCTGACCAAGCGAAAGTGCTGTTACAAAAGGAACTCGATGAAGCGGAAACCGGTTTAAATGTGGTCACCATTGAGATGAAAAAGACAAATGTCCCTGAGCCGGTTCAACCATCCTTTAATGAGGTTAATCAGGCAACTCAGGAAAAGGAGCGAATGATCTACCAGGCCAGGGAGGAATACAATAAGGCCATTCCAGCAGCTCGGGGAAATGCAGAAAAGACGGTCAAGTCCGCCGAAGGGTATGCCCTTGACAGAGTCAACAGGTCCAAGGGTGATGCAGCCAGGTTTCTCGCTATGTATGCAGAGTATTCAAAGGCAAAGGATGTAACCAGGAGACGTATTTATCTCGAGACCTTGAAGGATATTTTTCCAAGACTGGGAAGCAAGTATATCATCGATGCAGAGCAAAAAAATTTCCTCCCTCTGCTCAATTTAGGGAGGGAAAAGGGGGCTGAGAAATGAAATTCAATGGAATTATCTATGGTGTGATCATTATCATAATAATCATTCTCTTCTCTGGACCACTGTATGTGGTGGACGAAACCGAACAGGTAGTGATTACCCAGTTTGGTAGGGCGATCGGAGAACCAATAAAGGAGCCCGGTTTGTACTTTAAGATTCCCATCATCCAGCAGGCAAACCGGTTTCGAAAAAACCTCCTGGAATGGGATGGAGACCCCGGTCAGATTCCAACCCTGGACAAGACCTTTATATGGGTAGACACCTTTGCAAGGTGGAAGATCGTTGACCCCCTCAAGTTTTTTGAGACGGTCAACAACGAAACCGCCGCCCTCGGCAGGCTGGATGACATTATTGATCCTGCGGTACGGAACTTTATTACCTCCTACCCCCTGATTGAAACCGTGCGCATGACCAACAGAGAACTGGATATCCGTGAAGCAGGTATAGATGAGATGCAGGAGATAAGTCCGCTGGGTGAAGTCAAAACAGGGAGGGCCAAAATCACCAAGGGCATCATGGAACAGGCGCAGCCAAAGGTAGCCGAATTCGGCATACAACTGGTGGATGTTAAGATAAAGCGACTAAATTATGTTGAAGAGGTGCAAAAATCGGTGTACCAAAGGATGATTGCAGAGCGGAAGCAGATAGCTGAGAAGTTCCGATCTGAGGGAAAAGGAGAGGCACGGAAGATAGAAGGTGATCAGGAAAGGGACATGAAAAAGATCACATCCGAGGCATACAGAAAGGCCCAGGAGATAAAGGGGAAAGCAGATGCCGAGGCCACCAGGATATACGCCGAGGCCTATGGGCGAGATGCCGATTTTTACTCCTTTGTTAAGACACTTGATATCTATAAAGAGACTCTGGATAAAGACAGCACACTGGTGCTTTCAACCGACTCGGAATTTTTTAAGTATATGAAAGGGTACATGGGGGAGAGATAAAATAGGGGCTTCGCCCCAATTGGGGTATTGGCCCGCCCTGGCACGACCTGCCTGGAATAAACTGCTATTGATGTAATACTTTGGAAGCGCCGCCTGCTGAACTCCAGTCATGAAACCCAGGTCTGGGCCAGGGATCAGTGGAGTACTGTAGTGTTGGGTTTAGTTGTAGAGATCTTGAGATACTAGATTAGGGCTGTAAAATGGTCAGAACAGAGATATCACTTTTTTTGAAGAATATTCCCGGGGAGTTGGGTAAGCTCTCCAAAACATTGTCTCAGGCAGGAATCAATATCGACGCCCTCACTATTCAGGATGCATCACAATATGTGCAGGAACTTTTCAGGGCCAGAGGAAAATCGCTGAAAAGGATTGCCCCTGCTGCG
>CP070660.1:866780-869732 GCA_020355145.1 Deltaproteobacteria bacterium | reverse complement strand
AGCAGCTAAAGCGTACGCATAATCATCTGCGTTTATTTTATTTCTGCCTGTTTAACGAGCAAACAGAACCTCGATATGCAACCTAAGCTTCTTTATCCCCGTCGAAGCCGTTTCGCCCCCAATTTTCAAAGAACCAACTTGCATTAAATCATAAATCTACAGTAAAAACAATATATATTGTTCAATAGCGATCTTTCTTTTTCAGCTGGTCTAATTCCCTTTTCATCTCCCTTTCCTTCAGAACATATCTCTTATCATATTTCTTCTTTCCCTTGGCCAGAGCGAGCTCAACCTTCATTATTCCCCTCGTGAGATATATCGATAAGGGGATTAAAGAATATCCCTTTCCCTCCGTCTTTGCTGTCAACCTCCTGATCTCTCTCTTTTGCATGAGGAGCTTTCTTATCCTAGTGGGGTCAATATCTAGATGGTGTGCAAAGGGATAAGATGTAATGTGCATATTGTATACAAAGAGCTCCCCATTTTTAACCCTTGCATAGCTGTCCACCAGGCTGGCACGCCCCTCCCTCAAGGATTTAACCTCTGGTCCAGCGAGGACAATCCCCGCCTCATAAGTCTCATCAATAAAATAATCGTGTCTGGCCTTTCTGTTCTGACAAACAATCTTTTTCTCCATCTACCACCTGCTTAGGCAGTGCCAGCAGCCCTATATCTAAAGACATCTTCCTCAAAAACATCAGGCAGGAGAGATTTTGACTTTCTTAGGGCAAAGTCCTCGACCTTCTTGCTAGTAGGTAAATCTAATATTCCCTTAAAGCCGTTCCTCACCTCCTCTAGTGGCAGCATTCTGATCATCTTCTTAATCAGTGGGATAGATCCAATATTCATGCTAAATTCCCTCAATCCCAAAGACAGAAGTATCAAGACAGAAAGGGGATCACCGGCTATTTCACCACACAAGGATACATCAGTTCCCTCCCTATTACCCGCCTCGACCACCTGGTGTATCATCCTCAAGACAGCTGGATGAAAAGGTTCATATAGATGGGCAACAAGTTCATTGTCTCTGTCTATAGCTAATGCATATTGAATCAGGTCATTAGTTCCAATGGAGAAAAAATCAGCATGCCTTGCAAGGATATCTGCAATTGATGTTGCAGAGGGAATCTCGATCAAGAGCCCGATAGGTATTTCTCTATTATATTCAATTCCATCTCTATCAAGAGAGCGCATAACACCCTTTACGATCTTCTTTGCCTCCAGGAGTTGCCCCAAACCCGATATCATTGGGAACATCAACCTGAAATTACCATATACACTGGCCCTTAAAATGGCCCTTAACTGGGTCTTAAATACCTTTCGCTCATTCAGGCAAAATCGAATAGACCTCAGACCTAAAGCAGGATTATCTTCCCTGCTCGCCTCCATATCCGATACCATCTTATCACTTGCGATATCCAGAGTCCTTATAGTAACTGGATTAGGGGCTACCAATCTTGCAATCTGGCTATAGTCATCAAAAAGGGTTTGTTCATCTGGAAAATCCCTCTTGATCATATATAGATATTCTGTCCTATAAAGCCCTATACCCTCCGCGCCATGCCCAATTGCTGCCTTTGCCTCGGCCAAAAACTCGATATTTGCCCTGATCTTTATCTTATATCCATCAGAGGTCTCTGCTGGCAGGTGTTTAACACTATCTATGGCGGATTTGTACCTATTATAATGCCTTTTCTTGTCCTCATAAGATATGATGGTATCAGGCTCAGGGTTAATAATAACATCGCCTGTATTTGCATCCACGATCAACAGATCGCCATCCAAGATCATATCCGAAGCCCTTTCCAATCCAACGACTACCGGTATCTCCAGGGCCTCAGACATAATGGCCATGTGTGATGTCCGACCTCCAACATCAGTCAAAATACCCATTACATTGTTTACATTGATCTCAACGATGTCGAATGGCGAAAGACTGTGAGCTACAACTATAACCTCATCTTTAATCTCTGCCAGGCTATCTGCCTGAACTCCCACTAAATTCCTTAATACCCTCTCGCTTACACTATCCACATCGTCCATTCTGCGACCAATATATTCATCCTCCACCTTTTTAAAAAGCTGGTGGATATTCTTTACCGATCTCTCCAATGCCCACTCGGCGTTGATTTTCTCCTTCCAGATCCTATTTATGGTTGAATCAAAGAGCAGGGTGTCATCCAGCATCTTTGAGTGGGTATCCAGGACAAAGGCATATCCCTCCACCTGTTCCGGGATATTGGATTTAAACTTCCCGATCTGTTCCTTTGCCATATCCACAGCCTGCCTAAAACGATTAACCTCTCTGTCAACCTCTCTTCTATTGATCAATTTCTTGTGAATAATCTGGGTCTTCGATCTATCTAAGTGATGTGCCTTCCCCAGGACAATACCAGGGGAAACAGGAACTCCCTTCATCGTCCTTTTCTTGGGGCGATATTGCCCTTTCCCGATCTCTCCAAACTTACCCTGGAAAAGTCTTTCCAGGTCATCCATAAACTCCCTGGCATCCTCACCAATTACCCTGGCCTCAATCTCACTACCTTTAGGGCAGGCAAGTGTAAGAATGGACAAAATGCTTGAACCATCCGCCTTTCTACCATCCTTTGTTAAAAACAACCTTGCCTTATATTTGCCTGCCAGCTCTACTATCTGACTAGCTGCCCGGGCATGCATCCCAAGCTCATTCATTACCTTTAGTGATCTTACCTTTTCCATGATCTCTTAAGTTTAATCAAACAATCATATTTTGTCAATAACAGTGGGATATTCTTCACGCTAACGTCAAAGTAGACTCTAACTTGATCAAATAGAAGGACTCTCAAGGCACTTAAATCCGAAATTCGAATATCGAAATCCGAAACAATCTCAAAATCCGAATATCAAATGACCAAAACATATGTGATATTGGCGCAGTAATCATGGGAAGATGTTGGAGATGTCCTTCGTTTT
>CP070660.1:862162-866680 GCA_020355145.1 Deltaproteobacteria bacterium | reverse complement strand
TTTCATGTCACCCGAGGCTGGGGACTGGCTAATGTGCTGGCTGCCCTTGAGGCTGGAGTAGAGATCTTTGAGGGGTGCCTGGGAGGTACCGGGGGGCAACCCACCAATTTCCTTAACAGGACACCGGTGCCTGGTACAGGGACCTATTATTATAAAGACCCTAATGTAGTAGGACTAGTCACCTTTGAGGATATGTGTGTCATGTTAGATGAGATGGGCATTGATATAGGGGGTATCAATATCGATAGGATCTTAGAGCTTGGCACATTGATGGAGAAGACCATTGGAAGAAGACTGAGGGCTGAATCTATCCTGAATGGCAGGATTCCGAAGGAGCCCAGGGAGGAGTTCAAACGGCCTAAGCTTCATGCTGACAAAAAGAAATTTGGTGAGAAACCTGGCCAGAGCATACCTGATGGGTGGCGAGAGAAGGCCGAGGTTCCGAAGGAGATATTGGTGAGAAAGTAGATCCTATGTGTTCACAGAGGACCTCGTGTGGCTATCATAAGAGATAAGAGTGGTTTTATCCAGTTTGAGTAGGAATAGTAAATATCATAAAATATCATCAGAAATCCTAAAAAGTCTTGACAGAGGTTTCCTAGTAGTATATCAATTACCCAATAAGTTTCCCAACAGTATAGAAGCCTTTCGAGGAATCAGATCTGACGGAGTTATGGAGAGAGGCTTACCTTGGAAGAAGATAAGATTGCAGAGAAGATAAGAAATCTAAGGCTGGAAAAGAATATAACTTTGGAAAGTCTTGGTGAAAGAACAGGGTTTACCAAAGGTTATTTATCCAAGCTAGAGAATGCCAAAAAGGTTCCCCCCATAGCTAGTCTCAGTAAGATTGCGAGGGCACTGGGGGTGGAGATTGCAGATTTCTTTGATAGAGAAACAAAAGACATTAGCTACTCTATTGTCAGAAAAGACGAGAGAAAACCTGTTATCCGTAATGGAACACTTTTTGGCTATTACTACGAGTCAATCGCCTATAAAAAACATCACAAAAAGATGGAACCTTTCATCATTACCTTAACCCCTCATGCAAGAGACCATACAATATTTGACCATAGAGGGGAAGAGTTTATGTTCGTTCTAGAGGGGAAAATGAAGGTTTTCCTTGGGGATGAAAGACACATCCTAGATGAAGGAGATTGTATATACTTTGATTCTAGCATCCCCCACAGAGGGGAGTGCATTGGAGATAAAGAGGCAAAGGTTTTAGTGGCTATTTTTTCAGAATAAGTTATTTTTTTTCCAATAAGGTTTCCTGTTGGCTTACATTTAGTTTTATTGGGAAACCTAAAATTAGGAAAAAAGAAAAGTGAATTGCCTCCAATATAATCATTAATGGAAGGGAATACTTGCTTTCTATTTTTAAAAAAAATTTTCAGGTTCGAGTATTATGAAACTTTATGAATATGAGGCAAAGGAAATATTCGCAAGATATGGTCTTCCGATTCCAAGGGGAAGGGTTATACAGGAGCCAAAGATGGCAGCCGATATCATCTCTGAAATTGGAGGACCAGTGGTCATAAAGCCGCAACTGGGTGTAAAAGGACGGGGTAAAGCCGGTGTCATTCTGTTTGCTTCGAACCCACAAGAGGCCATAGAAAATTCTAAATCCATTTTAGGTAAAACCATCATGGGCGAAAAGGTGGAGATGTTGCTCATTGAAGAGAAAGTAGAGGTTTCCAGCGAACTCTATCTTGCTGTAACAGTGGACTATTCAATGGCAAAGCCGGTTATGATTGCCAGCTCATCTGGAGGCGTGGATATTGAGGAAGTTGCAAAGGAAGAAAGTGAGTCTATAAGGAAGATCCCTGTTATCATTTCCAGGGGTATTCTGGAGGAAGATTTAGATCCGCTAATATCGGCATTCGATGCGTTTGATTCCAGCGTCCAAAGCCAAATCAGGCAATTTGCATCGATGCTTTATCATATTTTTGGAGATTATGACGCTGAAATAACAGAAGTCAATCCTCTTGCCTTGGCAGGAAATGGCTCTGTCATTGCTTTAGATGCTGTTTTGAATATTGATGAAGACTCCCTATTTAGACATCCAGAACTCATTAAGAGAAGAGGAAAGAACGAAGAAGAGTTTCAACTCGAACAGCTGTGCCGTGAAATGAGCTGGACATATATTGAAATGGATGGGGATATTGGAATCCTTTCAAGCGGTGCAGGGTTGACTATGGCTATCCTCGATCTCATTCAGCAAGGAGGCGGATCGGCGGCGAATTTTTTAGATACCGCTCAAATGGATGCTGACGGTATCTACAAGGCCTTTGATTTATTCTATCAAAACCCAAAGGTTAAGCTAATACTAGTCAATATCTTCGCCGGATTGAATCGCTGCGATGATTTGGCCTATGGCATTAAGCGCTATCTAAGGGACCATCAATTAAAGGTCCCCTTAGTGGTTAGGATGATTGGCAATCGGGAAGAAGAAGGCCGTAATATCCTTAAAGGAATTAACGTCGAGGCCATATCAGGAATGGAAGAGGCCATAGAAAAAGCTATAGAAATTAGCAAATAGTATGGAGAAAACCAATGAGTATCCTGGCCGGAAGCCATACAAAGGTCATCGTACAGGGGATAACCGGTAGCGCGGCAAGACTCCATACAAAAGTCATGCTGGATTATGGGACCCAAATAGTCGCTGGAGCTAGACCCGGGGCTGCAGGAGAAGTGGTCTGCGGTGTTCCCGTATACAATACTGTAGAGGAAGCATTATTGCACCACCAGATTGATGCCTCGGTTCTTTTCGTACCTGGAAGGGTTGTTAAAAACGCAGCAGAAGAGGCATTAGATGCTGGAATTAGGCTTCTTGTTATCGTTGCGGAACGGGTTCCTTTACACGATACCATAACGATTGTTGAAAAAGCCGAAGAATATGGAGCAACCATAATTGGGCCCAATACACCAGGATTAATATCGCCCCCTGAACACACAAAGTTAGGATTCGTCCCATCTCAATACTACACCCCGGGCCCAATAGGTGTGGCCTCAAGAAGCGGGACACTAACCTATGAAATCGTTTCCAGACTGACTTCGGCTGGGATAGGTCAAACAACTTGTGTAGGGGTTGGTGGTGATCCTATCGTCGGCTTGAGCTTCCCAAGAACATTGGCTCTTTTCGAAAAGGATAAGGATACGGATGCTATCCTGTTAATCTGTGAGATAGGCGGCACGATGGAAGAAGAAGTATCTGAACTTGTAAAAAAGGGGAAAATATCTAAGCCGATTTTTGCCTATATAGCTGGTAGAACAGCACCTGTAGGAAAACGGGTTGGACATGCAGGAGCTATCATCGAAGGCAACAGGGGAACCATAGAAAGTAAACTTCAGGCTTTCGAAGGTGCAGGAATACCGGTTGCCTTCACCCCGGCAGATGTCATTGGAATTGCAAGAAAAATTCTATAGATGATTCTGTTAATCGCAAAAGCGAGGATACTAAATGAAAGGCTATGTAGGGAAAATACTGTACTTTGACCTATCTAACTCGAAAAAAGAAATAAGAGATTTGAATATATATGACGCTAAAAGGTACATCGGCGGTAGTGGGTTAGGAATAAAGATATTGTTCGATGAAGCAGACAAAGACACCGACCCTTTAGGACCGGAAAATGTACTGATATTTATGACAGGCCCATTTACCGGAACCCCGGTATTGTGTTCTTCAAGATACTCTGTTGTTTCAAAGTCACCCTTGACTGCAATCTTCGGGGAATCTAATTCAGGAGGAAGCTGGGGGGAGATGCTAAAGAAGAGTGGCTTTGATGGTATCGTGATTAAAGGGAAATCACCAAGGCCCGTTTATCTTTGGCTAAATAATGGGGAAGTAGAATTACGTGATGCAAGCCACATATGGGGTAAAGATACCTTTGAGATTGATTCCATATTGAAATCAGAGACAAATAGTAAGGCAGTTGTTGCTTGCATAGGCCGAGCTGGGGAAAAGCGCGTGCCATTAGCTGCGATAATGAACGATGGGATTGATGCGCGCGCGGCGGGCAGATGCGGAATGGGTGCGGTAATGGGATCTAAGAATTTAAAGGCTATTGTGGTGGATGGTGATCATAGAATAGATGTAGAGAATCTTCAGGGACTGAATGATTCGATAAAAGAGCTCTCAAAAATTATAGTTGAAAACACATTAGGGCTGAAAAAATTTGGTACCGGAGGTGCATTAGCAGTGTTTGAAGAAATGGGTACCCTTCCTTTGCAGAACTGGCGATATGCTGGCAGGTGGGAAGAAGGGGCCCAAAAACTTACTGGGGCAAGCCTTGTCGATTCTTATGGTACAGGAAATTATTCTTGTAAGAGATGCATCATTGGATGTGGAAAGAAAGTAGAAGTAACACAGGGTCCTTATAAGGGTATAGGGCAACCTGCACCGGAGTACGAAACCCTTGCATTAATGGGGAGCGACTGTCTGGTTGATGATCTTGCAGCAATAATAAAGGCAAATGAGCTATGCAATCGATACGGATTAGATACCATGAGCACGGGCTC
>CP070660.1:853778-862062 GCA_020355145.1 Deltaproteobacteria bacterium | reverse complement strand
CCTCTTCCAGTTCAATGTCTTCTTCTAAATCAAGAGAGGGTTCTGCCTCCTCTTCCGTCTTTTCTGCTTCTTGACCAGATGAGGCCTCAGAGACAAGGCCCTCGCCCTTAACTGATTCATCAATCTCCTCTTTTACTTCAGCCTTTTCTGATGGAACTTCCTCCATAACCTCTTTCTTCTCCTCAGATGGAGGCTCTTCTTTTTTTTCGACCTCCTCTTCATCCGCTAAAAGCTCTTCCAAGCCCTCTATATCTTCCTCAGCTGATTCTGGTGCACTGCCCTGTTCAGCTACATCAACAAGGTCTATAATCTCCTCTTTTTTCTCTGATTTTTCCTCCTCCTTCTCTCCCTCTTCACCTAAGAGATCTTCATCAAAGTCAAAATCAAGGAGATCTTCATCCTCACTATCATTTAGATCTTTTTTATTGTCATTATCCTTTGCCATGACAATCCCCCTATTTAGGATTATTTAGTAAAAACTACATCTTATTGTTAACACATAAAAACAAAGGGTGTCAAGGTCTTTGAAAGGAGAAGGAAAAACCTCAGGCCTGAGTCAGGTTATAGCGTGCAGCGGGAATAATGCTATCTGCAACTTCTCTCCTAAGGGCAATGGTGTTTATCGGGGCAAAGCGGGCCAATTTTTTCAGGCCCATTAACTGGGTTCTGAGCTCTTCACCCTCGCTAACAGCAGCAAAGACCTGTCTTGCCATCATATCCACCTGGGGGAATGAATCATTGATATAAACCTGGGTGGCAGCAATATGTATTGTCGATTTCTCCTCGCCCCCTCTTTGTATCTTTTTCAGGGTCCTCAAGTAGGCACTCTCCATGGCAAAGATCTGGATGATAATATCAGCTATCAGTGCAACAATCTCCTGTTCATCTCCAAGCCTATCCATGTATTTTTGGACGGCCGCGCCAGCGGCCAGGAGGCCTATCTTCTTTGCCATAGCCACCATTTTCCGCTCCTTCTCCAGAACTTCCTCTTCCACACCCATCTCCGGCTTGTAGCTGAGAAGCCCTCCCGCCACCTTTTTGATAACCTGAAGAAGGGGAAGCTCCCCCTTCATGGCCGCCCTCATAAGTGTATCTACAATCAAAAGACGATTAATCTCATTGGTCCCTTCCCAGATGCGGTTGATCCTGGAATCCCTATAAGCGCACTCCACCGGGTTGTCCTGGATATAACCATAACCGCCCATAATCTGCACGCATTCATCTGCCACATAATCAAGCATCTCCGAACCGAAGTTTTTATTTATGGAACACTCTAAGGCATATTCCCTTAGGGCCTTAGCTGTCTTCTGACCCGCATCCTCTTTAGAAGGGTCAATTCCCTCTAAGGCCAGATCAAGTAGACCCGCAGTGCGATAGACCATACTCTCACTTACATAGGTCTTAATAACCATCTCAGCGATCTTATGTTTTATCAGGCCAAATTCGCAGATTGGTTTCCCAAACTGGATTCTATTCTTGGCATATTTCACTGCCCCGGCAATCAGAAGCTTGCCTCCTCCCACCGTGGATGCCGCCAGCTTGTATCTGCCAATATTGAGCGTATTAAGGGCAACCACATGGCCTCGGCCTATCTCTCCCAAGAGATTTTCTATCGGGACCTTGACATCCTGGAAGATGACAGATCGGGTTGAGCTGCCATGGACACCCATCTTTTTCTCTTCCTCGTCCACCGAGACACCATCCCATTTACGCTCCACGATAAAACTGGTAAATTGGGTCCCGTCAACCTGGGCATAGGTGATGAAGAGATCAGCAAAACCTGCATTGGATATGAACTGTTTTTGCCCATTCAATATATAATATTTTCCATCTTCCGATAATACGGCAGTAGTCTCTGCCCCAAGTGCATCGGAACCGTGCTCCGGTTCGGTTAGGGCATAGGCACCGATTAGCTCCCCGGTGGCCAGTTTCGGGAGATATTTCTTCTTCTGCTCTGGTGACCCAAAGAGCACAAGAGGGAGACTCCCAATACCTGTCTGCACGCCGTGGGCCACGAAGAATCCCGAAGATCCCCGGCTGAGCCACTCGGTAATCAAGGTAGCGCTGACCTTATCCAGGTCTGATCCCCCATAAATCTCAGGCATGTCCGCAGAGAGAAAGCCAAGTTCCCCTGCCTTTCTTAACAAGGTCTTGACCAATTCCGGGTTTAGCTCCTCAAGCTCATCCCTCCTCGGGTCAATCTCCCCTACCCCGAATTCCTCGGCGGACTTAGCTATCATTCGCTGTTCCTTGGTGAAATCCTCGGGGGTAAACACCTCCTCCGGTTGGGCATCCGTAATTAAGAACTCCCCGCCTTTAAAAAGCCTTTCCTTTGCCAATTTTCTCACTCCTTCTTCAATTAATAATCCTCTATCTCAAAGATCGCGGCGGCCCCCATGCCAAACCCGATGCACATGGTGACCAATCCCCACCGAAGCCCTCTCTCCTGCATCTCATAGACAAGCTGGGTTGTCAATTTCGCTCCTGTGCATCCCAAGGGATGACCTAAGGCAATGGCACCTCCATTCACGTTGGTAATCTCCTCATTCATCCCCAGCTTCCTAATACAATAGATGGACTGGGCGGCAAATGCCTCGTTCAGCTCAATCAATTCCATCTGATCAAGGGTCATGCCGGCGATCTTGAGCACCTTGGGAACAGCCACCGACGGTCCCACACCCATGTATTCCGGCTCACAGCCCTCAACGGCATGATACCGGAAGGTGGCCATGGGATTCAGGCCCAACTCCTTGGCCTTGTCCTTGGACATGAGCACAACCCCTGCTGCTCCATCGCTTGTCTGAGAGGAATTCCCGGCCGTCACTGTGCCGTCTGGTTTGAAGGCCGGCCTAAGATGGGCGATACCCTCCTTTGTTGTACCCGGGCGCATGCCCTCGTCTGTATCAAAGATCACCTCTTCGAACTCAAAATGCCCGTTAGGCAATTGCCTTTGCCTTTTGACCTTCAAGGGAACAATCTGACTCTTGAACCGACCGGCCTTAATAGCAGCCTCAGCCTTTTGTTGACTCCTGGCTCCGAATTCATCCTGTTCCTCACGGCTGATATTGTACTTCTCTGCCACATTTTCGGCAGTGAGTCCCATACCAGTAAATCCGCCCGGTCTCATATCTACCAAAGCTGGGTTGGGATACATCATACTTCCCCCCATAGGGATCTGGCTCATGTTCTCCACTCCGCCGGCTATTACCACATCTGAGAAACCGCACATGATCTTTTCAGCGCCAATGGCAATAGCCTGGAGCCCAGAGGAACAAAATCTGTTTACTGTCATGCCTGGAATACGATCAGGCCAGCCCATAGACATCACCAGGACGCGTCCCAGGTTGAGCCCCTGGGTGGCCTCAGGAAAGCTACATCCAATAATCACATCATCAATGAGCATGGGATCCAGGTCCCCTGTCCTTTTCAGCAGATCACCCAGCACAGCAGTTCCCATCTGCTCCGGGCGAGTATCCTTCAGTATTCCTCGAGGGGCCTTTCCGACTGCTGTTCTGCAGGCGGCAACAATCACGGCTTCTCTCATGATATTGCCCTCCCTCTAAATAATTTACGTCCCGCAATCGTGCAATTCATTGAAATCATGGTCCTTCTAGTGACAATGCCTTTAGGCCATTTACCTGGGGTAATGGGCAGTAAAAGCGGAAAAAGCCCTTTATTCCTTATAAACCCATCACTCCAACATTCCATTCCTCCCTGCCCAGACATGGCTTGCAAGGACGGAACTCCACAGACTCCGCTTCCTAAATACTACAGCGACAATAGCGTATTCCAGGCAAGTCGCGCCAGAGCAGGCCAATACCCCAATTGGGGCGGAGACCCTAGGTTCAATTCCTCAGCGGTTTACCTGTGCTCAGCATGTGCTGAATCCTGGCCTGGGTCTTTGGATCACCACACAGGCTCACAAAGGCCTCCCTTTCCAGATCCAGGAGGTACTGCTCGCTCACCTTGGTATCTTTGAGCAGATTCCCACCGCACAGGACATAGCCCACCTTAGTTGCCACAGTCACATCATGATCAGTAGCATAGCCTTGCTCATGCAATGTCCAGAGGGCAAGCCTTATCATGGCAAGGGTATCTTCACCGGCCACACGGATGTCATCCCTTGGCTGGGGCGGGGTATAGCCCTCCATATTCATAGCCAGAACCATCTTTTTAGCATCTTCTATCAGAAAATCTCGGTTAACGGTCATTTTATCTGTCGGTCTCAGGTAACCGAGTTTCACCGCCTCTGGACCGGATGTGGATACCCTTGCCATGGCAATAGTCTCAAAGGCCCTGGCGATAAAGGGCATCAATTCTATCTGTCTTGGATAGAGTCCTTCCTTTTGTACCTCGAAAAGGTGTTCCGTATTGCGTAAGAGCAACTCCTTGGTCCCTCCGCCAGCAGGGATTAAACCGACACTACCCTCCACCAGACCCATGTAGGTCTCTGCGGCATAGCGGACCCGATCTGCGGCCAGGCAGATCTCACATCCACCTGCAAGGGCCATTCCTGCTGGCGCGGCAACAACAGGCCTGTCTAAATATTTCAGCTTCATCAATGCGTCCTGAAATGTCTTGACTGCCCACTCCAGGTCATCCCACTCCTCCTCCTGGGCTGCGAACAGAAGCATATACAGGTTGGCCCCCACGGAGAAATTATCAGCATGGTTGGCAATCACCAGGCCCTGGAAATCCCTGCTCACTATGTCGACCGATTTGATGAGCATGGTAATAATATCATCACCTATGGCATTCATCTTGGTATGAAATTCCAAGCAGGCAACCCCGTCGCCGATGTCGATAAGGCTGGCACCCTTGTTCCCGGCCACCTCCTTTTCCAGATCCTTGAGAGAAGGCAAAAGGATAAACCCTGGCTTGACCGGAAGGTCCCTGTAATCCTTGGATGTCAGATCATAGAAACAGAGCTTCCCGGCCTCTCTCTTGTAAAAAGACTCCTTTCCGCCTTCGAGCATCTCCTGGACCCAGATCGGGATCTGGTATCCCGCCTCCTTCATTTTCGCCACAGATTTAGATACCCCAATGGCATCCCAGGTCTCAAAAGGTCCCATCTCCCGGCCAAAACCCCACTTCAGGGCGTTATCCACATTCACAATATCGTCAGCGATTTCAGGAATCCGGTTGGCTGAGTAGGTTAGGTCTTCTGTCAAGGTACGAAAGGTGAACTGCCCTGCAACGTCATCAGCATAATAAAGCGACTTGAGCCTTTCAAAGGTCCCTGAGATGTTTTTAGCCGCTTCCAATGAAGCCAGCTTCACCTCTTCCTGGGGGCTATACTCTAAAGTATTGTAATCCAGGGAAAGTATCACCCTATTGCCTTCACTGTCCTCTGTCTTCTTATAAAACCCCTGCCTTGTCTTCTCACCGAGAAGCCCCCTCTCAATCATCTTTCTAATAAAATCGGGGGCCTTGAACATCTCCCGCCTTTCATCGTTGGGCGCTCCTTCGTAAACATTGTCTGCTACATGAAGTATGGTATCAAGGCCGACCAGATCTGCTGTCCTGAAGGACGCACTCTTGGCATTGCCTACCACAGGTCCGGTCAGCGCGTCCACAGCTTCTATGGTCAATCCCAGGTCCATCATCGCCTTCAACACACAAAACATGCCATAGACCCCTATCCGGTTGGCTACAAAATTTGGCGTATCCTTGGCATACACAACCCCTTTTCCAAGGCCCTTCTCACACGTCTCGGCCAAGATCTGAATAACTTCAGGAAGCGTGTCAGGCCCTGGTAAGATCTCCAGAAGTCTCATATATCTCGGGGGATTGAAAAAATGGGTAATGGCAAAATGCCTTCGAAAATTCTCAGACCTCCCTTCACACATAGATTTGGCCAATATCCCGGAGGTATTGGATGTAATAATGGTTCCAGGCTTCAAGACCGCCTCAATCCTTTCAAAAACGTCCTTTTTGATGTCCAGCCTTTCCACCACTGCCTCGATGATCCAGTCCACATCGCTCAACCATCCCATATTGTCTTCCATGTTGCCGATGGTGATAAGCCTGGCATTTTCTGGTACATAAAATGATGCTGGTTTTGAATTCAGCGCCATGTCTAATCCGCCCTGTGCCAATTTATCTCTGAATTCCCTGCTCTCCTTGGTAAGCCCCCTTTTCTTATCATCATCTGTCAATTCAGTAGGTACAATATCAAGAAGAATTGCCTGGATGCCCACATTGGCTAATTGAGCTGCAATAGTCGCCCCCATCACCCCAGCTCCAATCACCCCACACCTCTTGATAGCCCTATACATAGATAAACCTCCTTGTCTCCCTACAATCATTCAACATCTATACGCAGCCCTGGAAGGCTGGTTAGTATAGAAAAAGACAATGAATGAATCCTCATTCATTTTTATGAAAACTATCACCCGCAAAAATTTAAGTCAAACAAATTTGTGAAAATGCCAGCAGTCTGTAGCCAGTGGTTCATTGTAACAGACACCACCTAAATAATGGCTTGCAATTTAAAAGAAGGGTTGATAAGGAATGCAGAAATTTGGTAACAATAAGACTATAAAAGGGGAAGCCTATGGATGGAAAATCCAAGGAAGTTGCGTTAAAAAGGCTCCGGGGATTGTGTAACCCAGATTCCCTTGGTGTCCAATCTACTAGAGATATAAACAAAAGGATGCAATTATTGGTGGCCCAGGATAAGGCAGTAAAGGGCATTAAATTTGGGCTCAAGATGCCGAGAAATGACTATAATCTATATGTAGCCGGACCAGATAGGACCGGTCTGACCTTTATCGCCAAGACATACATTGAGAGAATAGCCAAAAAAGATCCACTACCCTGTGACTGGTGCTATGTGTTTAATTTTCAGGAACCAGATACGCCGAGGTTTCTTAAATTGAAAAGAGGTATGGGCCTAAGATTAAAAAAGGACATCACTGAGTTCATAGAAGAGGTTAAGACAGAGATACAGGATGTCTTTGAAAGTGAGGACTATAATAAGGAAAGGGAGGCCATATCCAAGATATTTAATACCAAGAGGAACGAGTTGATCTCCAGGTTGGAAAAAAGGGTAAACAAGGAGGGATTTGTCCTGAATATTAGTCAGGTGGGAATGATGATTATGCCATCAAAGGATGGCAAACCAATGGATGAGGAAACCATCGGTGCACTGCCAGGAAAGGAAAGAAAAAAGCTCCAGAAGGTAAGCCAAGAACTGCAGAAAGAGATGAAGGCCACAATGAGGTCCATCAGGAGCCTGGATAGGGGATTGAAAGACAAGATCAAGGGTCTTGACAATAAGATAGCCCTTTACCGTGTTGGACACCTAATAGAGGAGCTTGAGATAAAATATAGGGATCTGCCAGAGGTATTAGATTATCTCAAAGGGATGAAGGATGACATTATCCTTAACATAGATAGTTTCAAACAAAGGCAGGCAATCCATCAAGGCCCATTTTTTTGGCCCCAAATCGAGTTCTCATTCACCCGCTATGAGGTGAATGTCTTTATTGACAACTCGAAATTAAAGGGGGCCCCAGTTATAATCGAAACCAACCCTACCTATCCTAATCTCTTTGGTAGGACAGAGAAGCAGTCACAGTTTGGCACCCTGCTTACGGATTTTACCATGATTAGACCCGGGGCCCTTCATAGGGCGAATGGCGGTTACCTAATTATCAAGGCCATCGATTTGCTGCGAAGCCTTGGATCTTGGAATGCCCTTAAGAGGGCGATCAAAAATAAGGAGATTAGGATTGAAGACCTGGCAGAAGAGATAGGATTTATATCAACAAAGACCTTAAAACCCATTCCTGTTCCCCTAAATATCAAGGTGGTATTGATAGGCGACCCCTATATATATTATCTTCTCTACTCCCTCGACAGCGATTTTAAGAAGATGTTCAAGGTCAAGGCCCAGCTTGATGATAATATAAAAAAGAGCAAAAAACAGATCAAAAACTATCTCTCTTATATCGCCAAGGTATGTGAAGAGGAACATCTATTGGAAATTGAAAAAAAGGGTCTGGCCAGGATAATAGAGCATACATCTGAGCTAGTGGGAAACCAGCGAAAAATGTCACTGAGATTGCCAGAAGTAAAGGATTTAGTGATAGAGGCCAACTTCTGGGCCAGGCAACGGGGTAGAGGCTCTATTGAATCAAGTGATATCGAGAGGGCTATTGAAGAAAAGAGACAGAGATCAAATCTCATGGAGGTGAAAGTCCAGGAGATGATCGAGGAAGAGACCCTCAATATCCAGACAAAAGGGGAAGTTATAGGCCAGGTAAATGGTTTAACTATT
>CP070660.1:850054-853678 GCA_020355145.1 Deltaproteobacteria bacterium | reverse complement strand
TGTGCCTGGGAAATGGGGTAAGCTCACCTACCAACTCAAGAGAGGAAATCCTCTCCCTTTCTTTCTTCACTTTAGAGACGGATTTATCTATTTGATAGATATTCCGCGGGCCCAAAATTAAATCAAGATAGGGGAAGCGTTTTAAGAGATTTATCCCTCTTTCTTGGGCTACACATCCAATGACCCCAGTAATCAGATCCGGTTTCCTTCTCTTGAGACGAGACAATCGACCTATGAAGGTTAATGCCTTTTCCTCAGCCTTCTGTCTAACTGCGCATGTATTGATCAAGATAATGTGAGCATCGTCAATGTTATCGGTTTCCCTATATCCTTCATTAATAAGGATCTGGCCGACGGAGTTGGAATCATGCTTATTCATCTGACAGCCGAAGGTCTTAATGTGAAATAACTGGGTCAACTTATCTCTCCTGCTGTGTCAAGATACCCATCCCTATAGCAAAAAATGGGATCATTACAATCACAGAGGTGTTCACAATACCGTCAACAATATTTATCTGCCTTAACATGAATACTGCCCTCTTCTCTTAGATATCTGATAAGTGAAGTGATCTCTTCCTTACACCCTGGAGCTATAGAGATCTCGATGTCACCATTTGGTGGATTAATGGTTCTCACAGAGGCCATCCCATCATAAGACTCTATTATCCACTGTAAATAACATATCTCCTTCCTGTCTATAGACAAGATGTACTTACTGGTCTGCCTTGTTTTAAGAGGATTCACCCCATTTAAGTTTTGTCCTTAAGATATCAAAATAGTCCTGATCAGGTGATTTAATTAATTTCAGCTTTTTCTCTGACGTGCGTATAATAATCCCGTCATTATCCATAAGATCAAAGCCAACCTGGCCATCAAAGGTAAGGGTTACCTCCTCGCTATCTTCTCCCATGTTAATCTCTATGACTGATGTATCCGGCAAGATAATAGGCCTCTGTGTCAATGTAAATGGGCATATTGGGGTCAATATCAATGCCTCTAAATTTGGATAGAGTATCGGGCCTCCAGCAGAAAGGTTATAGCCTGTTGAGCCTGTAGGAGAGGATACTATAAGTCCATCTGCCCTAAAGGTAGTTAAAAAACGACGATCAATAGAGACCCTAAGATTAATAATTCTGGCCAATGCGCCTTTGTTTATAACTACATCATTTAACACAGAAAAACGACATTTTTCTTCATTATCTCTTAAGACGCTGGCCTCCAACATAAGTCTGGCTTCAACCTCCATCTCTCCGGCGATAAGCCTCTCCATGTCCTTATAAAGCCTTTTTAGTGGGATCTCTGCTAAAAAACCTAATCCACCAAGATTGATACCCAAGATAGGCACACCGTATCGCCCAATCTTCCGGGCAGCTCCCAACAATGTCCCATCTCCACCCAACACCACAACCCAGTGGACTGTATCTGGTATATTTGTCTCTTCCTCAAGGCTCTGGCTTATGAAGGCCCTGGATGCCATTTCCTCTGTGTATACGGTTATCCCCCTTTCTGTAAACCATTCCTTTAGGCGTTGGCACTCCCTTTTTGCAGGCCCGAAATTGTGTTTATAGATTATCCCTACTGATTTAGGTATATTTGTCATTATAAGTGCCTAAAATGCCTAGAGTCATAGCTAAAAACCCGCCTTTGGGGATGCTGCTGTTGCCAAGAAAGGGATTGTTCGAAATCCTATCCGCAACCTTATCTCACTTACAGTGATATAGTTATCTTATCACCTTGCCAATTACACACCATTCATCAACCAGATCCGAGGTTGTATCGACCAGGAGATGCATAATACTTAAGGAGGGGTATAAACCCTTCAAATCCTCCAGATCAACTGGCTGGAATCTCTTTTTGTTATTCAGATAGGCCTGTTCAGTCAGGGCATTTGATTGATAATCTTCTCTGGTCCTCTCTGATATCCTTCTGAGAGAGACCTCTTGGGGGCATTGTGTTTGCTGGATAACAAAGACCTTGCTATGTCTTGCAGCTATCTCGGCAGCCCTCCTTCTGAGCGCCTGGGCGATAAATGTGGCATCCAGAATGACCCCTTCACCTTTGCCTGCAAGCTCATCTGCCCAGGAAAACATCTTTTCATAAACAAGCTCTCTTTTTTTCATATTGGATGCAACCCTCTCATCAAAGATGTCCTCATTTTTTAGCACCTCAAGTCTAATTAGGTCTGTCCTTAATATCTTATAGCCTTTCAGTTCAGCTATAACCTCTGTGGTTTCTGTTTTGTAGGACCCTGGAAGCCCGCACGCTATAAGTAGCGTTTCAGGCACCAACTCCGTTTTCATAAAATCTACAAAAGGTTCTTTCATAATTAGCTCATCCTATATAAGACCTGGCAAGCCGGAAATATTTTCTTGATGCTTGTATAGCTTCCTGTTTCTTCTCTATCCCTATATTTTCATCATCAAGCTGGAAACTGCTCACCTTCCCTCTCACAAAGGCTCGATAAACCTTATAAAAGGTCAGCAGGGAATCCACCCCGGCCTCATCTGCCATTTCCTCATAAAAATCCCAGAGTATTTTAGAAAATGCATCTCCCCTATGATATTCCAGATCCATCATCAGAAAGGCAATGTCAGCGACAGTGTCAGTATACCTAAATCTGTTGTTAAATTCAATACAATCAAATATCGGGAGGTCTTCCGTAAGGCAGATATGTTCCATGTGAAGATCGCCATGGCAGTCCCTAATCTTCTTGGCCTCTATCCTCCTTGAGAAGAGTTCCCTGTTTGAGTTGTAAAAATCTGCTGTCCATCTCTTGAGGGCCTCAAAGTCCTTTCCTTGAACTGTCATTCCGATATATCTCTCGGTCTGTGCAAAATTTTCATCTGTATTTACCTTGAACATCTCTGGCTCACCATATTTATCAATATCAGGAGAATTGCGTGCACTTAGATGAAAGGTCGCAAGAACCTTGGCAATCTTTTCTAGATGTTGACCCTTCAATTCTCCCCGAAGAAACACCGATTTCATGAGCATCTCCTCTGGGAGCCTTTTCATCTTAACTGCGTATTCTACAGTCCTCCCCTCCCCTATTCCCATCCTGTAGTTTTTGCCATCATAGACTATTGGCAATACACCTACATAGACACCCTTTGATAATCGCCTGTTGAGTATGATCTCTTGATGGCAGTAATATCGTCTTTTCCTAAGGGTTGAGAAGTCTAAGAATCCAAAATTGACCGGTTTTTTTATCTTATATACGAATTCATCTGCAAGGAAAACAAGAGAGATATGGGTCTGAATAATAGATACCCTTTCTGTCTTATCTGGAAGAAGGGCTGGATTCAATAGATCATCGATCATAGAGTGCATTGGTACAAAGACCTTCCGCTCGTTTTGATCATCCTAAAAAGCTATTAAATATGGGTCAAGCATAAAATTGGTAAACTATGTTGACTTTACTGGGCTTTGCTGAATTTTCAGGAAGACCCATTGCATCTGAGCGAAAATTTGCTGGGAGCAGTGGGGTACCCATCGAGGTGTGCAGGAAGGGGAAGGCCCCGCCTATATTTGTGTCATATGGCAATTAGTTGTATAGACTATATCATATGCTAAGGGATGAAATAAGTATTCAAGGATATGATCCCCCAAGAATAATAGATAACT
>CP070660.1:844442-849954 GCA_020355145.1 Deltaproteobacteria bacterium | reverse complement strand
TTAGGACCATTGAATTTTTTACCCTTGTAGTTCTTGACGATTGTCTTAACCCTTTTGGTCTTGGGATCCAAGGCTATAAGCCCTAATTGGCGGTGGCATATAATGAGCCTGCCCTTCCTGTCCATTTGCATACCATTTGGTCCCCACTGGATACCCGTGTCATAAAACTTTTCATATTTACCCTTAGCAGTTATCCGGGAAATCCAACCACTTCCAATCTCAACAAACCAGAGGTTTCCCTGCTTATCAAATACCGGGCCCTCAATGAAGACGCCCTCTGGCATCTGAATAACTTTTTGTACCTTTCCTACTGTCACCTTAGCTTCAGCAATGTGAGCAATGCCAACAGCAATTGCCAAAACCAAGACTGACACAAATAGGCCTTTTGTAGTTTTGGAAATAGCCATTTTTTACCTCCTTTCCTTTAAAAATCTAGACAAGGCCCCTCTTCCCTGACTGAATTTAACTCCTTTAGCAAAGTTTCAATAAGAAAGCAATATTAAATCAATCCCTCTTTCCTGGAGTTTCCTGAGTTTCGAGGGAAATCCATTGTTTCTGAGCGAAAATCCGCTGGGAGCAGTGGGGTACCCATCAAGGTGAGCAAGAAGGGGAAAGCCCCGCCTTTAGAGCGGGGAAGAGGCAAGTATTCCCCACCTGAGAACCCGATAGGGTCACTGCGGAAGCCTTGAAGCGAAGAAATAATGGGTTTTCGTTGAGCGGTCTGACTTTATAAAGAAAATCAATAGGTTCATTAAGTCTAAGTAATGTTTTCAAGGAAACTCCAGCTTCTTTCCCCTTGACGGCCTGATTTCGCTGGAAGTAATATGGCAACCTGACTTTAGCAATAAATAGAAGGCTTATGGAACTCACCCTTTTTGGAATAATGATAGGGTCTTTTACCCTTGCCCTTTCCGGGGCCCTGATGCCAGGTCCTCTATTAACAGTGGCCGTTGTTGGGTCAGTAAGAAGGGGTTTTATAACTGGCCCTTTACTAATGCTCGGCCATGGTATCCTTGAGCTGGCCCTGATAATAGCAATTGTCAAAGGGGCTGCGTATTACCTGAAACATGCCTTAGTTACTAACACCATATCAATAGTGGGTGGAGGGGTCCTCTTTTGGATGGGCCTGGGTATGATTATACAGAGCAGGCACATTAACCTCCCTATAAATTACTCTGCTGAAGAAAAGGCGCGGCCTTCACATGGTCTTCACCCGGTGGTGGCGGGTATTGTGGTCAGTGTCTCAAATCCCTACTGGTTAATCTGGTGGTTGACCATTGGCCTCGGATACATGCTTATGGCAATGGGGTATGGCATAATAGGTATATTAAGCTTTTTTGTTGGTCACATAGTCGCCGACTTCCTCTGGTACAGCTTGGTATCCTATGGGGTAAGCAGGGGGAGGAGGTTTTTTACTGAAAAGCTGTATAGGGGTATTGTCAAGTTCTGTGGGTTTTTTCTTATCCTATTTGGTTTCTGGTTTCTATCTTTAGGGCTCCGATACTTTTTTTAGAAATAAAGAAGAGACCTTAAGTATGACAAGACATGGGTTACTCTCTATAGGGGGAACGGATAGGGCAGGGGAATTGATTAGGGTTACCCTGGGCAAGGAAAAGGCCGATCTTGCTATTGTCAATGCCAGGCTCCTCAATGTGTACACTGGCGAGCTACAGGATCACCATTCGGTAGCTATTAAGGGAGAGTGGATAGCCTATGTAGGAGATGATCCAGGAGATACCATTGGCCCACATACTGAAATAATTGATGCCAAGGAAAAGACCGTCATTCCAGGCCTTATTGATGGCCATGCACACCTTTCCGGGCCATTTACGGTAAGCGAGTTTCTGCAATATGCCATGCAGGGTGGCACCACAACTATTATAACCGAAACAATGGAGCCCTTTGCAATAATGGGTTATGAAGGGGTAGTAGATTTTCTGAACTCCTTAAGGGACCAGCCCATCAAGATCCTCGCTACCGCACCCTCAATGGTCTCCATAAGTAAAAAGGCAAGGGGTATCCCAGGGGAGACACTAAGAAAACTTCTTCTAAGAGATGATGTGTTAGGGCTGGGTGAGTCCTACTGGCAGGCCGTTGTGCAGGAACCAGAGGAGTTTCTCCCGATCTTTAAGGAGGCCCTTCACCTCGGGGGAAGATTGGAGGGGCATTCTGCAGGGGCAAAGGGGAGAAAACTTATGGCATATTTAGCCGCTGGTATATCATCCTGCCATGAGCCGATAAACGCAGAGGAGGTTTTAGAGCGGCTAAGGCTGGGTATGCATGTCATGGTAAGAGAGGGAAGCATAAGGAGGGATCTCGCCCCTATATCCAGGATAAAGGATGCAGGCGTTGACCTGAGGAGGCTCATCTTGGTTACTGATGGCATAGAACCTGGGGATTTGCTTGAGAAGGGATACATGGAATTCGTTGTCCAGAAGGCCATTGATTGTGGTTTTGATCCAGTACATGCTATTCAGATGGCAACCATAAATGTCGCGGAGTATTTTTTTCTGGATGGTATGATTGGCGGGATTGCCCCCGGCAAACATGCGGATATGCTCATTATCCCTGACTCCAGCATCATTGATCCGGAATACGTGATAAGCAAGGGCAAGATCATTGCCAGGGAAGGAGATCTTCTGGTATCTCCAAGAAAACACGTCTTTTCCCCTGATAGCCTCAATAGCATTCACCTTTTAAGAGGGCTTGAACCCTCTGATTTTTCTATACCAGTCAAAAAAGACTCCTCCCAGGTGAATGTCAGGGTAATAGACCAGGTTACGGATCTGGTGACCAAAGAGCTCATAGTCTCTGTGCGTGTTATTGACGGTGAGATCAGATCAGATGCAAGCAGGGATATATTAAAGGTAGCGGCCATTGACCGAAGGTATTTTCCAGGAAAGACCTTTGTCGGGCTTATCAGGGGATTCCACTTGAGCACTGGGGCAATTGCATGCAGTGGAGCCTGGGATACATCGGATATAATTGTCGTAGGTGAGAATGATAAGGATATGGCAGGTGCTGTTAACCGGATTTATGCCTTACACGGAGGGGCAGTTGCCTGTGCCGGGGGGAAGATCCTGGCGGAAATTCCCTTGCCTATATTTGGTATAATAGCTGATATGCCAATAGTGATGCTCGCAAAAAGGGTGGAGGAGATAAAAAGGGTTATAAAGAGCCTTGGCTTCCCTTTTGATAATCCCTTGCTTACCCTTGTTACACTGACAGGTGCAGCTATACCCTTTTTGAGGATTTGTGAGGAAGGACTTGTTAATCTACAGGATGGAAAGACCTTAGGTCTGATAGTAGATTAATAAAACCCTGTCAAATTTCAAGCCAGCTTCTGTTGAATTATTGACAGAAAAGGACCTCCTTAACTATTTTTAACCTTTCCTAAGCCTCATCCAGCCTTTAGGAAGACCTCCCCAAGATCTATTCCCCATACTTTACTACCAAGCCAATCGGTAAGGGAACGGATCTTGGGCTGGCAAGCGTAAAGGCTATGGTGGATGTCTATTCAGGTGACATCCAGGTTGAATCTAAGAAGGGTAAAGGGACAACATTCATTGTCAGGATTCCCGTAGAACGGTCCATATCCCAGGATTGAAATGTCTTATCTGCCTGCCCCTCCTATCCTTAAGTCCTCGAATCCATATTAACCGTTCCCTTTCATCGGTCAGACTGTTTGTATCCTTCCGACTGATTGAATGCGTAACATGGTCAATTATCCTTAGAGTAGGGTGACCAGGTGTCAAAAATCTGACACATTGGCACACCTTGAGTCAAAGTCATCCATAATGTCTGACAAAGAAGCTTCAATTAGGTGGAATTAAAGGTAATTATCTCTCTTTAATGTTTTGGCATTATTCCTGCATTACTATCTAGAGCAGAATGTAGTGTACTTATATCGAAGTAATTGTCAGTTTAGTTGAAGCCGCAAAAGTCTTGAGCCAAGGTGCAGAAGGGTTAATTGTGGTAATCAATTATCATACCCAAACCTTGTCATGTAACGGTCAAGGCATTGAGATAGGCCACAAACTTGTTGATTACTTTTCAGCTGATGTGGAAGAACAGGTAGCGAGTGTGCTCGCAACCAATACTCCCCAAACGGTTAAAGGCTATCGGCTGTGGGGTCGGAGCATCTATGATATCGATGTTACGCCTCTTTCAGGAAAGTTTCGCGACAAAGGCGTTATCTTGAGCCTAAAACAGGTGGGGAATTAGCTTTTTGCCGGTCATTTGTCATTGGGTCAGGAATAAGGGAGTTTATAAATACGATGAAAACTCGAACCGTCCTTTTTGTAGACGATGAGATTCAGATTCTAAACGTCCTGAAGAGGCTGCTGCGTGTGGAGCCATATCAGGCATTTTTTGCTGAAAGCGGACAAGAGGCGCTCAGTATCCTGGAAAAAGAGACGATTCATGTTATTGTTACAGATCTGGGCATGCCAAAGATGGATGGTCTGACATTACTCAAGCAGGTTCAGGAAAGATATCCTGACATCATTCGTCTGGTAATTTCAGCTCGTGATGATAGGGATTCAATTCTAAATGCTATTAACAAAGGGAATGTATACGGCTACATTGTCAAGCCATGGAATAACATGGAACTAAGGTTAATTCTGAGGCAGGCGATTGATCACTTCAACTTGCAACAGGAAAGACGGGACCTGCTCAAAAAATTGGAGGAACATAACCGGTTATTGGAGAAAAGGGTGGAAGATAGAACAAAGCAGCTCTTGGCCATTGAAAAACAGGCCGAGATCGGCAAGCACGCATCGCATATCGTCCACAACCTCAATAGCCCTCTTCATGCCATACGTGGAGGGTTGGATCTTGCCCATTTGGAGTTGTCCGATGAGAATCCGGACCTGAAAGAGGCAGTTAATTATCTTCACATGATCCAGTCCAGCACATCTGATTTGGAAAAAATAATCGCTGGAATCTTAACTCACCTGAGAGACAAAACACTGTTCAAAACCGAACAGATTGACATCAATGAGATCATCAAGAGAGAACTAGAATTCTTTAAGCTAAATCCTATCTACAAACATCAAATAGAAAAGAAGATTGACCTTTCAGATAACCTCCCGGGCATTCAAGGCAATCCGATTCATATCAAGCAGATTATAGACAACCTTTTGAAGAATGCCATTGACGCCATGGAGCATTCTCAGGAGAAACGTCTGGCAGTAGAGACCTGCCTGGAAGATAAGGCTGTGCTTATAAGAATATCCGATACGGGTGAGGGAATTGCAGAGGAAGACCTCCCCAAGATCTATTCCCCACACTTTACTACCAAGCCAATCGGTAAGGGAACGGGTCTTGGGCTGGCAAGCGTAAAGGCTATGGTGGATGCCTATTCAGGTGACATCCAGGTTGAATCTAAGAAGGGTAAAGGGACAACACTTATTGTCAGGATTCCCATAGAACGACCCATATTCCAAGACTAAAACCTCAAGCCGCCACATTACGATTATGTGTTTAAAGGCCGCCAGAAAGGAGATTATCA
>CP070660.1:838487-844342 GCA_020355145.1 Deltaproteobacteria bacterium | reverse complement strand
GGGGGTCCCCATTCCGTAACACCATGAAATGACGAAGGCCTCCGACTCGGCCGAGGACTTCGAGTGAGCCTCAGTCGAACTCCTCGTCGCGGGCCACCAGGCATTTCAGAAAAGGCGTCATCACCCATAAATGATAGACTATATGAAGATTTGGGCAGCGGCCTGTTGACATTTGACACCAAGATCAAGCTGAAAAGATCCAAGCGTATGGTATTTATGGAAAAGGTTTTGCACAATTCGAGTACTTTCAGATGTGTCAGATGTCAAGATCTGACCCCTTTATCTGGTAGAAGGACTCTGGTGGTAGGGCTTGGTGAGAGTGGCCTGGCAGCGGCCAAATGGCTTGTTAAGCAAGGTTCCCACGTAACTGTTAGTGAAAGAAAAGCAGGCCCTGATTTAGATAAGGATCTCTTGGGTGATCTTATAAGATGGGGCATTAGGCTTGAGTTAGGCGGACACAGGGTGAAGACCTTTACAGAGGCGGATTTAGTTGTTGTGAGTCCTGGTGTCTCACTTGATATCAGACCACTTAAAGAGGCCAGACGAAAGGGGATCTCTATAATAGGGGAGATAGAGCTTGCGAGTAGATATTTGAAGACCCCATGTATAGCTGTAACCGGAACAAATGGTAAGTCAACGGTTGTAAATCTAATAGGTGATATGCTGCTCAGTGGAGGGAAAGGTGTGTTTATTGGTGGAAATATCGGCCGACCCCTCACTCATTACATCGGGGGAGAACAGGGGGCTGATTATGTGGTGTTAGAGGTAAGCAGCTTTCAACTCGATACCACCCAAACCTTTTCCCCTCTTGTGGCCCTGATTCTTAATGTAAGCCCAGACCATCTCGATAGATATGCAGATTATCACTCCTATGCAAGGGCCAAGGAAAGGATCTCTGCAAACCAAGGGCCAGGGCAGATACTCATCTTGGATGATGATGATCCCTTACTAAGGAAGTTACGGCCCAAAAATGGTCCTACTGTATATAGGTATGGGTTGAAAGGTAAGCCTGGGCGTCACGCATTCTTAGATAAGGGAAAAATAGTGGTCAAGATTCCAGGTGAGAACACGGTGACCTTAAATCTGGATAGGTTTAGATTACCAGGTGAGCATAATAGGGCAAATTTAATGGCCGCAATCCTCGTAGCACTGGGCCTCAAGCTATCTCCCTCAGCTATCCAGGAGGTGATTGATCATTTTAAGGGTTTGCCCCATAGGACTGAGCTAGTAGACACGGTTAGAGGGGTAGGCTTTTATGACGATTCAAAGGCCACCAATATAGATGCGACCATAAAATCCATTACCAGCTTTGCAAGACCAGTTGTATTGATCGCAGGAGGCAGGCATAAGGGCAGCGATTATCTTCCCCTTGTTAAGGCAGCCTCTGACAGGGTAAAGGGGGCTGTTTTCTTGGGCGAGGCGAGCTGCCTATTAGGGGAGGCATTTGGCAGTAAGATATCATGGAGTAAGGCAACCAATATGGATGATGCGGTGTCCCTCGCATTTGATCAGGCCCAGGAAGGAGATGTTGTTCTCCTTGCCCCTGCCTGTTCAAGTTTTGACATGTTTAAGGACTTTAAACACAGGGGAGCAGCCTTTAGGGAGGCGGTTAGAAGACTAAAAGATGGTGCCTAAGAAAAGACCTGCTTATAACTATGAGCCTCTCATCCTTATCTCTGTTTTATTGTTGATTGGTATTGGATTGGTTGCGGTTTATAGTGCCAGTTCAGTTCTTGCGGAGGAGAGATTTGGAGATCACTATTACTATCTTAAGAGGCAGATTGGCTTCTGTCTCTTTGGTCTCCTTTTTATGATACTGGCAAAGAATATCAACTACCTTTTCTATAGAAGAATGGTCTACCTTTTTCTGGGCTCGAGTCTGATTTTATTGGTTTTACTGCTTGTCCCGGGGCTTGGGGTTAAGGTTGGGGGTGCCCAGAGGTGGTTCAGATTTGGCTTCATCTCAATCCAGCCATCGGAGATAGTCAAGTTGTCTCTGGCCATTTTTGTGGCCTATAGCATGAGCAAAAACATCGAGAACATAGGGACTTTCTCTCACGGGCTTCTTCCACACCTACTGGTCGCAGCGATCTTCATAACCCTTATTCTTCTCCAGCCAGATCTCGGGACGGCTATAATTATAGGAATGTGGATGTTGATCCTTCTCTTTATAGGGGGAGTGAATTTAGGGCAACTCCTTGTCCTGGGAGGCCTCATAACCCCTGTTGTCTTTTACCTGGTATCCCATACCGCTTACAGGCTTAATCGATGGTGGGCATTCTTAAACCCATGGGAGGATCCCCATGGATTTGGCTTTCAGATAATCCACTCCTTTCTGGCATTTGGTTCAGGAGGGCTATTGGGGGTTGGAATTGGCAATAGCAAACAAAAGCTCTTCTATCTACCAGAACCCCATACCGATTTTATCTTGGCAATAATAGCGGAGGAGATAGGATTTATAGGGGTGAGTGTCTTATTGATCCTGTTTGCCTTTATTATAATCAGGGGTATCAAGATCGCCTTAAATGCCCCGGAGCTTTTTGGGACCTATCTTGCAATGGGGATAAGTTGTATGTTGGCAGTACAGGTAATAGTCAATATGGGCGTGGTAATGGCCCTTTTACCCACTAAGGGTTTGACACTTCCATTTATAAGTTATGGTGGATCCTCTCTCATTGTTAGTCTCATAGGTATGGGGATATTGATGAATATATCAAGAAGGTCCTTGGAGCGGCCATGAGAATGAATGGAAGCCAAGGTGATTTGTAACTGTTCACCGATTATGTTTAAGGGGGTGGGCTGTTACAACGATTGTAACCAGATGAACGGTGAAGAAAAAGGGAATGGAAGTCAGAATATTAATTGCTGGTGGAGGCACAGGTGGTCATCTATTCCCAGGGATAACAATTGCCAGGGAGCTGAAGAAAAGGTTTGATGACATAGATATCCTTTTTGTGGTTGGTAGAAGGAAGATGGAGAAAGAGATTATTTTCAAGGCAGGATTTGAGGCCAGATCGATTGATGTTGAAGGTATAAAGGGTAAGGGTTTTTTAAGGGGGATAATAGCACTTTTTAAGATAATTCTAAGCTCAACCCAGTCACTTACCATAATGAGAGATTTCAAGCCCCATCTGATAATTGGTGTAGGTGGTTATTCGTCCGGGCCTGTGTGTCTGGTTGCCTGGTTTCTTGGAATACCTGTAGCTATACATGAGCAGAATTCCTTTCCGGGTCTAACAAACAGGATCTTAGCACCCTTAGTTAAAAAGGTCTTTATATCCTTTGAGGACACCAGGAGATATTTCAAAAGGGGAAATCTCTTTTTAAGCGGAAATCCGATAAGGGATGACCTTATGCACATAAAACCATCTCCAAGAGACCTTACTAAGGGATTTGTCATCCTGGTTATGGGAGGAAGCCAAGGCGCTAAGGCGATAAACAGGGCGATTATATCTGCTCTTAAGGAATTGAAGGCAGTGGGTCTTCTTCCTTTTGTAATCCATCAAACAGGTAAGGGTGATCTAGGCAAGGTAACTGATGATTATCATGCCCTTGGGCTTGATGGAGAAGTAGTAGCATTTATTGAGGATATGGGCTCTGCTTACAGAAGGGCAGATTTGGTTATCTGTAGGGCAGGTGCAACCACTATCGCCGAATTGGCTGCCTTAGGAAAACCATCCATCCTTATACCTTACCCCTATGCAGCTCATAAACACCAGGACATTAATGCCAGGGCCTTGGTGGCAAATGGTGCTGCAGATATGATCCCCGAAAGGGATCTCAATGGTAAAACCCTGTCCAGGAAGGTTAGAAGGTATATGGAAAAAAGAGAAGAGCTTAAAAGGATGTCATCCCTTGCATTGAAGGCTGGAAGACCAAGGGCCGGGGAAGTCATAGTTGAACAGTTGATGGAACTGATAAATAAGGGGTAATGTCATTGGTCATTTGTCAGTTGGTACCTTGCTACGAGTTATGGGTCACGAGTGACAAATGACAAACCAGTAAAATGAAGATCTTTGGCAAGGTAAAACATATCCATTTTGTAGGTATTGGCGGGATTGGAATGAGCGGTATAGCCGAGCTTCTCATTAATTTAGGCTACCATGTTAGCGGCTCGGATCTCAGAAGAAGCGAGGTAACAGAGCATCTCTCAGATAGTGGTGGAAGGATATTTCTGGGGCATAGGCCTAAGAATATAAATGGGGCAGATGTTGTAGTTTTCTCTTCGGCAGTAAAGGATGATAACCCAGAGATAGTTGAGGCAGGGGAGAGATCCATTCCTGTCATACCAAGGGCGGAGATGCTGGCTCAACTGATGAGGCTTAAATATGGGGTAGCTGTAGCAGGGGCACATGGAAAAACCACCACTACCAGTATGATAGGTTCGATTTTGACCAAGGGTGGTCTTGACCCAACCGTTATTATTGGAGGGAGATTGAATCAGTGGGGAGGCTCTAATGCGAGGTTAGGGAGTAGTGATTTTCTGGTGGCCGAGGCAGATGAAAGTGATGGCTCCTTTCTCGCTTTATCCCCAAGTATGGCTGTTATTACCAACATAGATTATGAACATATAGATTTTTATCGCAGCATGGATAATCTCAGGAAGACATTTGTTGATTTTATCAATAAGGTCCCTTTTTTTGGTAGGGCCATTCTCTGTCTTGATGACAAAGAGGTCCAGGGGTTAATCCCTGAACTTACAAAGAGCTATCTGACATATGGTCTTAATCCCCAATCAGATATAAGGGCCAGTGAGATAGAAAAGGAAGGGCTGAACACCAGTTTTGATGTTATCTTCAGGAATACCTTAGTGGGTAAAATCACCATCTGTATCCCTGGAGACCACAACGTGCTGAATGCCCTGGCTGCAGTAGGGGTAGGGTTAGAGCTGGAGATTGATTTTGAATACATCAGGGAGGGGCTAAAGGGTCTTGGAGGGCTTAAAAGGCGCTTTGAGATAAAGGATGAAAGGGGTGACATAATATTCTTGGATGATTATGGTCACCATCCTACAGAGATAGTAGCAACCATAACTACAGCTAAGGAATGCTGGCCTGACCGAAGATTGGTGGTTGTCTTTCAACCTCATAGATATACGAGGACAAGGGCCTTGTATGATAAATTTGTCATTGCCTTTAATCAGGCAGATTTTCTGATCATTACCCCTATCTACGGGGCAGGCGAAGAACCCATACCAGGCGTAGACAGCATGTCCCTTTATCAGGGGATAAGAGATCATGGCCACCGATCGGTTAATTTTTGCCCCAGTAAAGGGGAGGTTATCTCTCTTCTTCTAGATGAGGTGAAAGCCGGTGATTTGGTTTTAACCCTCGGTGCTGGTGATATACACCTCGTTGGGACGGAGTTATTGAAACGAATTGAGGATTGATTAATTGAGGAATTGAGAGGCAAAAGGCTAAAGGCGAAAGGGAAACCTTTAAGGTCAAACCTTTGGTTATAACTTTAGGCACTTCTTAACCCTGGCCCAGTCCTGGCCTACAGGCATAATATGCTGATTAGAGCACTTACTGGCTTGCAGACTTAGTAGGCTGATTAGAGAGCATGGCGCCAGGGCGGGCTTTAGCTCACTTTAGGCACTTAAGAATGGAAGCTCACATCAAGAAGTGGATGAAAGAGATTGGAGGTGAGGCACTCGACTTTGATGTCCCAATGAGCAAATACACAACGTTCAGGGTTGGGGGTAACGTGGAGGCGATGTACAGGGCCGGGAATTTGGAGGAATTAAGGGAGATGATAGCATTTCTGATAGATGAGGGTATTCCGTATCTGATTCTGGGGGCAGGAAGTAACCTCCTTGTGAGGGATGGGGGATTGGATGGGGTAGCGATTATCTT
>CP070660.1:831150-838387 GCA_020355145.1 Deltaproteobacteria bacterium | reverse complement strand
TGGTTCGACTGGCTCACCATCCTGAGCTAAGTCGAAGGACAATGACCAAAATACAAATGTTCAAATTACAAAAACATCTGATTTCCAAGGTGTTAGTTTGAATTATTCTGTCATTCGATATTCGAATTTATTTCGAATTTCGAATTTCGATATTCGGATTTTGCCTGAACATGACTTTTGGTTCAGGCACTACTTACTCCAAAATACCCCTTGAGGACCTCAACTACCTTATCCAAGGCCACCTTTCTTGAACCCTTCAGGAACACAATGTCACCCTCTCTTACATTGCCCTTTATTGCATCGCTCATCTCGGTATGATTAGTTGCAAGTTGTGTCTGTGTTATATTCATACCCCCTTTACATGCCCCCTCGATAACCTCGGGGCCATGTTCACCTAAGACGACTAAGTACCTTGCCCCCATACCAGCTATAAGTTGACCTGCGTCAAAATGGTATCTTGAGGTCTCCTTGCCCAACTCCATCATCTCTCCAAGCCCTACCACCAGGCCCTTCTTTTTCACATCTAAGCCCTTAATTGTCTGGAGGGCAGCCCTTAGAGATGATGGATTAGAATTATAGGTATCGTCAATAATCTGGATGCCACCCTCTAAATCTATAATCTGAAGCCGACCTTTAAGTGGCCTGAAATCCTCTAAACCCTGGGCAATCAATTCCTTTGATATAGATAAACAAGATGCGATAGCAGCTCCACCCAATGCATTGAAGACATTATGGATGCCCGGGAGATGTATCTTCACCTGTATCCTCTCCTTATTCACGTAGATATTGAAGGCCTGGAAGCAGTCACCGATCCTCTTTATGTCTCCAGCCCTCACCTGATTCATCTTACCTAATCCAAAGGTAACTATTGGCCCCTGAAACGTTGAAGCCAACCCTGCCGTTAATTCATCATCTCCGTTCAGGATCGCAGTTGACTCCTCTGGCATCATTCTTAATAGCTCACCTTTGGCCTTAACTACCCCCTGTAAATCACCCAATCCCTCTAAATGGGCCTTTGCTACATTGGTTATCAGTCCTACATCAGGCTCAGCAATCTGGGTTAGTCTTGTTATCTCACCGGCCCTGTTCATCCCCATCTCCAGGACAGCCATCTTATGATCCTCTTCTAATGATAAGATCGTCAGTGGTAAGCCAATGAGGTTATTGAAATTACCAGGGCTCCTCATTGTATTTGCCTTTAGAGAGAGAATCGAGGCGGCCATCTCCTTTGTCGTGCTTTTGCCATTGCTTCCGGTTATGGCAATTACCCTGCCTCCCCATTGCTTTCGCCACCACAAGGCCAGATCACCCAGTGCCTTGAGGGTAGATGAGACAGTAATTACAACCAGGTTGTTGGTTGTAAGTTCCTTAGGTATAGTTTTGTCAGATTGCACAATTACGCCAGCAGCTGCGGCATTAACTGCCTTAGCCAAAAAATCATGACCATCATATCTCTCGCCCCTCAGGGCCAAAAACATGTAGCCAGGGACCATCCTTCTCGAATCAGTTGAAAGACCTCTCACAAGTCTATCTGGAGAGCCAGATATCTGCCTTCCACCTAGTGCTGAAACTACCTCCTTAACAGCTATTTCCCCCCACTTTGCAGCCATTAAATCCCCTCTAACTCGCTGCCAGGGTCGCCTCCTCTACATCATCAAAATACCTCTTTCTATTTCCGACAATCTGATAATCTTCATGCCCCTTACCAGCGACTAAGACAATGTCTTCTTTTTTAGCCATATTGATAGCGACATGGATGGCCTTTCTTCTGTCCAAGACAATCTCATAGCCCCTTTCTCTCCTCGGGAGGCACAATTCAATCCTCTTTAGGCCTGACTCTTTTACGCCGAGTTCAACATCATCGGCAATCTCTGCCGGATCCTCTCCCCTCGGGTTGTCTGAGGTAATTATGACGAGATCACTATAGTCTCCTGCAACCTTACCCATATCTGGTCTTTTGCCCCTGTCCCTGTCACCTCCACATCCAAAAACAGTGATCAACCCCCCTTTCGTAAGCCTTCTCAATGCCTGAAGCACCTTTTCCAGTGCATCAGGACTGTGGGCGTAATCAACAAACAAGGAAAGTCCTCTTTTGTTCTTTACACGCTCAAGCCTGCCAGGAATATAGGCAAGACTTTTTATACCCCTTGCAATAAGGTCCAGATCTATATTGAGGCTAAAGGCAGTGGCAGCAGCCCCTAATATGTTATAGACATTTATCTGGCCTAAAAGGGCGGAGGTAATCGGTATATTCCCCGAAGGTGTAACCAATCTAAAACGCAGTCCGGTAGCGTCAGTCTCAATATCAGCAGCCCTCAGCAGACAATTATCTCCAAGACCATAACTCACAACAGAAGCCTTTGTTATCTCTTCTAACTCCCTGCCCTTTGGGTCATCCATATTGATTACCGCCTTTACCTGATCTCTATCCCTGTCCTGTCCCAAGGAGTAAAAGAGCAGGGATTTCGCCCTAAAATAATCCTCCATTGTTGCGTGGTAATCGAGATGGTCCCTTGAAAAATTCGTAAATAGTGCCCTTGACCAACTCAAACCCCTTGTCCTTCCCTGGTCAAGAGAATGGGATGACACCTCCACTATAATGTCGGCCACACCAGCATCTCTCATCTCCCGAATAATTCGCATCAAATCAGTGGATTCAGGTGTGGTTAATGATGCCTTACGTGATCTTCCTCTAAACCTATAATCTATACTCCCAATAACCCCTACATTGCTCTCCCCCTCTTTCAATATTGACTCCAGGAGGTAGCTTGTTGTTGTCTTCCCGTTAGTACCAGTAATACCTATTAGATTCACGTCCTTAGCAGGATAGTTGTAAAACCGGGCAGCCAGATCAGAAAGGGCAACCCTTGTATCTGGTAACCTAACAATGGTTACACCCCTAAAGACCCTTTCAATATCTTCTACTACTAATGCATGGGCACCCCTCTGAACGGCATGGGCAAGATACCTGTGGCCGTCTTGATTACTCCCCTTGACAGCAACAAATAGATAACCCCTTTTGACGGCTCGAGAATCATTGGTCAGTCCTCTGACCTCAATATCTCCCGCTCCCCGTAAGTCCAGGATACTGAGCCCATTCAATAGGTAATCAAGCCTCATTCTCGTTGCTCGTTAATGCTTGCTGCTTACTGCCTACTGCTCTTCACTCAACATGGTGGTTTAAATGTGACCGTGAGTAATCTTTGTTCTTTTAAGGATGTGCCGGGTGCTGGAGTCTGTTCCACAGCCAGCCCGCTTCCCTTGACAACAACCTTCAAGCCCAGTCGTCTTGCCTTTCTTAATACATCTCTCACCCCAAGTCCCTTTAAATTGGGTATTGAACCCGGTAAATCAGGATTAAGCACTACTATTCCCTCATCACCTTCTGCAGGATAGGAAAGATCTTGCTGACCTGCCTGCAACGCTCTCGCCCTGGCCGCCTCGCTCTGCTCAGCAGGCGGGCTGGCTTGCGAGGCGGGCGGAGCAGCGACAGGCGGGAATGATGGGGTTATGTTGAGGTGGTTAAGTGTCCAGCCACCAACATCACTAAAAACAGGGGCTGCAACAATCCCTCCGTATGGTCTCACTTTTGGTTCATCAAGGGCTACCAGAACTACTATAGCAGGGGAGTCCGAAGGGGCAAAACCACAAAAAAAGGCCACAAATCTCTTATTCGAATAGGTCTTCTTAATTGGATCGACCTTTTGTGCTGTACCTGTTTTACCAGCTACATTATATCCCTCTATCGCAGCCTTAGGGGCCGTTCCCCCCTTTTTGACCACACCCTCAAGTATGTCTCTTACCTTTTTCGCTGTCTCGGATGATATTATATCCCTCCTGACTACCGGATAAAATTTCCTTATTGGCTTACCACTCTGATCCAGGATTGACTTTACCAGATAAGGCCTCATGAGTTGTCCACCATTGGCTATCGCCCCAAAGGCCATGGCCAATTGAAGGGGAGAGACCGATATACCCTGACCAAAATATAGGGTATTTTGAACAATAAGGCTTGTGTCTTTGGTAGACTTTAGATTTCCTTTCCTTTCGCCTGGAAAATCTACCCCTGTCTTCTCCCCAAAACCAAATCTCTTTAAATAGTAGCTGAAGCGCCTTGCCCCAAGTCTTTGACCTATCTTTATCGCCCCTATGTTACTGGAAAATTTAATTATCTCGCTTACCTTTAACATCCCAAATGGGCGGCTATCATGAATGATAGAATTGCCAATAGTGTAATATCCCTTTTCACAATTAAGGACCGCCTCTGGGGTTATTACACCTTCTTCTAAGGCAGCAGCCAAGAGAAATGCCTTCAGGGTAGATCCAGGTTCAAAGCAGTCAGTAACTGCCCTATTCCTCCACTCATAGGGTCTAAAATGCCAAAATACATTTGGGTTGAACTCCGGCACCACTGCCATAGCCAGGATCTCGCCTGTCTGGGGCATAATCACTATACAGATACCACTTCTTGCCCCTGATCTTTCTACAGCCTCCTTTAGGTTTTTCCGGGCCCTATAACTTATCTCCTTATCCAGTGTTAAAATGAGATCAAATGGACCCTGTTTATCTATCCCTGGTCCATCAAAAACAAGGGACCTGCCAAGGGCATCATGAATCCTGTTAAGCCTTATCTCTTGTCCCTCCAAATAACTATTATATCTTAACTCTATACCCTCAAGGCCTCTATTGTCCTGGCTTGCAAATCCTATAATATGGGCACCTGTTTCCATGCAGGGATAGTAGCGCCGGCTCTCCTTGGTAAACCCAATTCCGGGTAGGTTAAGTGCTCTAACCCTTTTAATCTCCTCTGGGGTCACCTTCCTTTTGATCCACACAAATGGACGAGGACTACGTAATTTCTTCACTACAACCCTCTTTTCTATATGGAGGGCGCTGGCAATAAGGGCCGCTGTCTTCAATGGATCCTTTATCCTTTTTGGATAACAGTATATTGAGCCTACATCAATACTCAGGGCCAATTCCCTCCCGTCCCTATCAAAGATGGTCCCCCTTTGGGCAGTAAGGGTGAACCTTCCTGTATAGTCTTCCTTGGCCAGGGATGAAAGCTTACTGCCTTCAAGGATCTGAAGTTGATATGCCCTTAAGCATAGGACACCGAGAACAAGGAGAAAACAGATCCCAGTTACATAGATCCTGATTCTTATCCATCTTCTGTCTTTGACGCTCATGGCAAAAAGATTATCTGTTTAGGCAGGGGGTGTATTAAACCAAATTCCCTAAGTGCCCTTTTTTCTAAATGCTCAGGGGATCTTAAATAGGCTATCTCCAGCTTTAACTTTCGGTTGTATTCCTCAATCTGTCGTATCTCTTTTTTTAATTGGCTCAATGTATAACCCATCTGGGTCCTTTTGAAATTCAACCAGACATGAGAGATCCCCGCTAATAGAAATAGAAAAAGCATAATTAAGATAAAGTGGAATAATCTCATAGTTCCCCTTTTCCTTCCCCTCACCTCAAATCCCTTCCGCTACCCTCATTGTGGCGCTCCTGGACCTTGGATTGATATTCATCTCTGCCTGGCTGGGCCTGAGTGCCTTTTTCATCAAGGCCTTCATAAGGGGAGGCCTGTTGTCTGGAATAACTGGAAGCCTTCGCGGGTAAATGTTGGCTTTCTCCTGGTGACGAATGGCGTGCTTAACAAGTCTATCCTCCAATGAATGATAAGATATCACCACTAACCTTCCCCCCTTTAAAAGCAATCGAGGGGCCTTCTCCAAAAAATCACCTATATTGTCTAGTTCCCTATTAACAGCTATCCTAAGGGCCTGGAAGGTCTTGGTAGCTGGATGTCTTTTCCGAGGACGATGCTTGCCAGGAATAGCAGTTTCAACTAGCCTTGCCAGTTGAAGGCTTGAGGCTATAGGCCCCTTTTGCCTCTCTTGTGCTATAGCCCGGGCAATGAATTTGGCCCATCTTTCCTGGGCATAATCCCATAGAAGTCCCTGCAGCCTCTCCATGGAAATAGTGTTAACTAACTCCCTGGCAGTTACACCCGTGTCTTGGTCCATTCTCATATCCAGTGGTTCGTCCCTTAGAAAACTAAATCCTCTACCGGAGGACTCAAGCTGATATGATGACACACCAAGATCCAAAAAAATGCCGTTTACCTTATCAATTCCTACTCTTTTAAGTGCCTTGTCTAAATCAACGTAGCTCTCCTTGATTATCTTGACCTTCTGGCCAAAAGGAGAAAGCCTTTCCTTGGCTAAGCCTATTGATGCTTTATCAATATCCAGGCAAATCAACTCTCCCTTAGGGGCTATCCTTTTACAAATCTCCAGACTATGTCCACCAGTGCCAACCGTCCCATCAACATATATCCCCTCGGCAGTGGTAATCAGATACCTAATAACCTCATCAACCATCACCGGTTGATGAGAGATGATCATCTTGTCCCCCTGTCAGATTCCAAGATCGGTAAGAGATTGGCTTATCTTGGGAAAGGATTCCTTGTCCCTTTCAAACTCTTCCTCCCATCTTGCCTTATCCCAGATCTCAAACCTGGTTAGATGGCCGACCAAGACCACCTCTTTGTTTAACCCAGCCAACTGTCTCAGGTCCGGAGAAATCAAAATCCGGCCCTGTTTTAATGGACACTCTATGGCACCGGATATAAAATAGCGGATATAGATGTTGGCCGCAGAATCAAAGAGCGGGAGATTTATGGCCTTTTCCTTTATCTTTTGCCAATCATCCGTGGCAAAGGCCACCAAACAGCTGCTGAGATTGGTAACCACAAGGGATGAATCACCCCTTTTTTTCAAGATCTCCCTGAACCGAGCTGGGACAGCTAATCTCCCCTTTTCATCAAGTGTGTGTCTCGATCTACCCTCAAAGAGGTGTGTGATGGTATTGTCCATTATTGTCCCACTTTGTCCCACTTTTCCCCACTTTTAAATAAAAAAATCCTATTGTCAAGAAAAAAAATTAAAATTTTTTAATTAATGATTATTTTAATCTTGCCTATACATGCGGTTAAATCTCGACTGAACTCCAAATAACCCCTTAAACACAATATATTCGGTCTATAAGACTGGCAGACACAATATATACCAAGCGTACACCCTCCCAAAGGTGTCTGGAGTTTCTATTGGGATATATCAAAGAACCCGTTTCTTTTTTACATCTAAGAGAAAATAAATAAAAAAGTGCCAGTCTTTTTGACTATAAAAGATGGCACTCCTGTTTTTGCCGCTAATAAAAGAAAGAATGGGTT
>CP070660.1:824734-831050 GCA_020355145.1 Deltaproteobacteria bacterium | reverse complement strand
CTCGCCTGAGCGAGAGCGATGGCGAGCAGGTATCAAGGCAATAGAGAACAGATGATTAGGTTATTTCATAACAGCTGCCAAGATTTTCAAGCGGACACTTAGAACACAGAGGCCTTCGCCTGCAAAAGTCCTTCCCTGTCTTTACGATCAAGGCGTGAAATTCCTTGAAAAGCTCAACATCGTGAGGGAGATTATCCATAAGAAACAGCTGCACGTCATTGTACCCTGCCTCGTCCTCAATTAGGCCGTGCCTTGTCAAAATCATGTAGGTATAGGTGTCAACCACAAAGAGTGGCCTTCCAGCTCCATACAGTATGATGCTATCCGCTGTTTCCATTCCGATCCCCTTTACAGACAAAAGCCCTTTCCGGATAGTATCGGTGTCAGGAGAAAAAAGCCTGTTAATATCTCCGTCGTATTCATTCTCAATAAACTTGATGAGGTTTTTCAGGCGCTTGACCTTAAGATTATAGTATCCGGCTGGTCTGATGTATCCACCCAGGATAGATGCAGGTATGTCCCTGAGATCTCCTATGGACAAGAGATCTCTTTCTTTCAGATTCTGGATAGCCTTTTCCACATTATTCCAGCTCGTGTTCTGGGTCAAAATAGCACCGACCATCATTTCCAGCTCTGTCTCTGCTGGCCACCAGTTCTGGGGGCCAAAGGAAGCAAAGAGGACATTGTATATCTCTATCAAAGCTTGGCCGCTTGCTGTAATCACTCTTTTGTCCGCGTTGTTCGTATACTACCTTGACACTGTTTGAAAGATACCTTAGATTGATTCCCTATGTCAATGCAGCAACTTAAGAAAACACGCAATATAGGTATCATAGCCCATATAGATGCTGGTAAGACCACCATAACAGAGAGGGTACTCTTTTACACCGGTAGGTCTCACAAGATCGGCGAGGTTCATGATGGGGAGGCTATCATGGACTGGATGCCTGAGGAACAGGAGAGGGGCATAACAATAACATCTGCTGTCACCACCTGCACATGGCTTGGGCACACGATAAACATCATAGATACACCAGGACATGTGGATTTTACTATTGAGGTTGAGAGATCCTTGAGGATTTTGGATGGGGCAATAGGGGTATTTTGTGCAGTAGGAGGTGTGGAACCTCAGTCAGAGACGGTATGGCATCAGGCAGATAGGTACGGGGTTCCCAAAATAGCATTTGTAAATAAGCTGGATAGGCCTGGAGCCAATTTTTATGGTGCTGTAAGAATGATAAGGGAAAGGCTTGGTGCCACTCCATTGATCCTTCAGCTACCGTGGGGACTGGAAGAGGGGTTTCAGGGTGTAATTGACCTGATGGAGATGAAGGCCATTGTCTGGAGTGCGGATGATCTCGGTGCCTCTTTTCAGAAGGCAGCTATCCCAAAGGACTATGTAAAAGAGGCTATAAGGCATAGGGAGAGAATACTGGAACTGTTAGCTGAGAATGACGATAGGATAATGGAGAAATATCTATCTGAAGAGGAGATAGATGTGCAGTCAATCAAAAATGCAATTAGGCAGGCCACCGTAAAGCTCAGCCTTGTTCCCATCTTCTGTGGCGCAGCATTGAGAAATAAAGGGATACAGCCCCTTTTGGATGGAATAGTTGAATTTCTTCCCTCACCACTTGATGTTCCACCAGTAACCGGTATCAATCCGAAGACAAAAAAGCCTGAGTCCAGGTCTGCAAACTTAAAGGAATCTCTCTCTTCCCTGGCCTTTAAGGTGGCAATGGATCAGGGAAGAAGGATGACATATCTCAGGGTCTACTCTGGAATAATGAGACAGGGCTCCGTAGTCTATAATAGCACAAGAGATGTCACAGAGAGGGTAGCCAGGGTAATGAGGATGCATGCAAACAAAAGGGAGAGAATAGATCAGGCTGTAAGTGGTGACATTATCGCTGTTATGGGTTTAAGAGAGGCCACTACCGGAGATACCCTTTGCGACAAGGCTCATCCTATATTACTTGAGTCAATGGAGTTTGATCAGCCAGTAATGTACATGGCTGTGGAGCCAAAACAGTTAAAGGATCAGGAGCGGCTTTTAGATACTCTCACAAAGGTAGCTGATGAAGACCCCACATTCAAGTTTACCTTAGATGAGGATACTGGGCAGATGATAATCTCCGGTATGGGGGAGCTTCATCTGGAGGTCTTGGCCCAAAGGCTAAGAAGGGAATTTTTTCTGGATGTAAATACCGGAAAACCGCAGGTTGTCTACAGAGAGACCATAGGTAAAAAGGCAGCAATTGAGAAAGTCTTTGACAGAGAATGGGGTGGCGTAATGCACTTTGCAGGCATTAAGATAGAGGTCTCACCCATGGAGAGGGGAAAGGGAAATAGGTTTGTCAACAACTGTTCAAACCCCTTAATGACTGAGGAGTTTATAAACTCCATAGAGGAAGGGATAAAGGAGGCATCGGAGAGTGGGGTCTTGATGGGTTATCCGGTAATTGATGTGGAGACCATTCTTCTGGATGCCAATGTAAAAGAGCCGCTATCCACCCCGCTTTCCTTTAAGATTGTTGCATCAATGGCATTTAAGGAGGCCTGTGAGCTTGCCTTGCCTCTTCTTCTGGAGCCTATTATGAAGGTTGAGATAATCGTTCCTGAGGAGTTTGTAGGCGATGTAATAGGTGACCTTAATACCAGAGGTGGCAGAATTGAACGGATTACAACAAAAGGAACAGTTAAGATATTGGCTGGTATAGTGCCTCTTTCTAAGATGTTTGGCTATTCAACAGCTCTACGCTCAGCCTCTCAAGGGAGGGCTACCTTCACCATGCAATTTTCTCATTATGATAAGGCCTGATATTTCTTGTTGACCAGGACAATCCTTCATATTGATATGGATGCCTTTTTTGCAGCGATTGAGGTGCTGGATAGCCCCTCTCTAAAAGGAAAACCTGTGATTGTAGGTGGTTCCACCAAAAGGGGTGTGGTCTCTACAGCCAGTTATGAGGCCAGAAGATTTGGCATTCATTCTGCCATGCCTATATTCCAGGCAAAGGAAAGATGCCCACAGGGTATCTTTCTTCCCGTAAAAAAGGACAGGTACAAAGAGGTCTCTAAAAAGGTTATGGATATATTGAGGGATTTCACACCTCTTGTTGAACAGGTATCTATTGATGAGGCCTATCTTGATATTACGGGTTCTGAGGCCCTTTTTGGAAACGCTGAGGAGATAGCCAGGCATATAAAGGCCAGAATAGGTAAGGAGACAGGCCTGACTTGTTCTATAGGTATCGGCCCTAACAAGTTTCTGGCCAAGGTTGCATCTGATATATACAAGCCAGATGGTTTGACGATAATATTAGCTGATGATGTGGATAAATTTTTATCCAGATTACCTGTAGAAAAGATCCCTGGTGTTGGAAGAAGGACAATAAAAGGTCTAAGGCATTATGGGATCAAAACGATTGGGGATTTAAAGAGATTCAGTAAGGAGCAGCTTTTGAAGGACCTTGGAAGGTTTGGGGGAAGGCTGTATGAACTTGCAAAAGGAATGGATAACTCTCCTGTAGTTCCTTATAGGGGGGTCAAATCAATTAGTTCAGAGGAAACCTTATCATCAGATACAGGTGATCTTAGCATCTTAAAGGAAAGGGTAATTTCCCATGCAGATAAGGTTGCCTGGAGATTGAGGAAAGAAGGGCTCAAAGGGAGGACCATTACCCTAAAGATAAAGCTCGATGATTTTACTGAAATGAGCAAAGGCCTTACTGTTCGCTACACTACAGATAGTACCAAGATCATATCGGATTCTGCTATCAAGCAGCTTAAAGATTACCCTTTAAAGAGAAAGGTCAGGCTCATAGGGGTTACTGTCTCCAACCTGGAAGGGAGTAAAGAAGGCTCTCAAACCTCTCTATTTATGGCAGGAGGTAAAAAGGAAAAAGAGCGAAAGACAGATGAGGCCATGGATGAGATCAGGGAGAGGTTTGGAGGAAAGGTGATTAAGAGAGGAAGAGGGTGAGGGCCTTTCGGAAGCAGCCCTAATCCCTATTCTAGGGTAAGGTGTAGGATAAAATTATATGATTATACTACACACAAAAAGGTCTAATAAATAACCTTTTCCACAAATGGCAATAATATGTCGTGATAGATATTATCCCACATATAATTTTGGATAATATGGCGGGACATCCTGTGTGGCTTGAGATTACCCAAAAATTCGAGGGACTAAGGTGCAGGAGAACAAAATTAAGGAAAGTCGCACACTACAGCCATTAGGATGCTATCAATCTTAATTGTTCCGGGGTTAAATACCATCTAAGGCGACCTGAGTGCGTAGGAAGCCCTTCCACATCAATCCTACAACAGCCACCCCTTTCAAACTCTATTGTTGCCTTGGGGCCTTCTGTCAGTAAAGAGGATGCTATCTCGGCGACCGATGGGAGGTGTCCGGCTATCAGGACCCTTTTATGCTGGGATAATTCAGATAGGGCCTTGATGGTTTCCTCTGGAGGGGTCATGGCCTTGACCTTTTCTGTCTCCATAATCTTTTCAGGTGGAAATCCCGCTTCCTCAGCTACAATGGTAGCCGTCTGTCTGGATCTTTTCTTTGGGCTCGAAAGGATTAAATCAAAACCAATCCCCATCTTCCTGAGGGCCTTTCCACTCGCATGAATCCTCGCTTCTCCGTCAGGGCTCAGACCCTCATCAGGGTCCTGCTCCTTTGGAAGGGCGGGGCCATGTTGCATTAGATAGATTTCCATGTAATCACCCCTTAAGGATAAGATTGAAAATTATCAGTTATCATATATCCTTGAGCAACAAATGACAACTATGTAGGATAATTTCTCGTTGACTTCTCCTGCAAAAGACATAGATTATTGATTCTATAAAAACCAGAAACTTGGAAACTTGTAATCTTATATTTGTTGGTAGTGACCCTTTAATGGCTGGCAAAACGAGGCGAGATTTCGGTTGAGTCAAATGGTTGGGGTTGCGCAACTCGTATCGGGATTCGTAGAGCGGTTATGGATAAAGTCAAAAAGCCAATAAAGAGTTTTCAGGATTTGGATGTTTATCAAGGCACCTATAAAGCAATGCTTGGGGTGTTCAAACACATTTTGCCAAAGCTGCCAAAGGAAGAGGAATATGATCTTAAAGATCAACTCCGCCGTTCATCCAAAGCTATTCCGAGATTGATAGCTGAAGGACATTCTAAAAGGCACCAGAAGAAAGGGTTTCAAAAATACCTTGACGATGCAATGGCAGAATCAAATGAGGCCATAGTTTCTCTAAGCCAAGTCCGAGACCTTTACCCTCGCTATGTTGCTATTAATCTGTGTAACGAACTGATAGACACATATGATAAAGCTAGTCGCCAATTGTATAACTTATCCCTTGCCTGGATCAAATTCACCCAGCGCAAGGAGCATCGCAACCGAGTGACGGCAGACGAAACGAGCAGCGCAACCGAATAACTAATAACAGATAAATCAAACAAGGATAGGCTGGAATTATCAACCAAAGGTGGGTACCACCAATTTGTTCAGTTTCCAAATCTCTGAAAACCTAAAATGAGGGCTACTGTTACGGGAGGCATTAAAGTGAACCACGAAGCTCTGTGGTGAACCAAGAATTCAAGAATACCCTTGTGACCACTTAAACCAAGGAACATAAATTAAAAGCCAATATGCCTGCCAGACTGGAAATAAGATTAAGGCCTGAGTTGGTTGATGCTGAGGGAATGGGCATCAGCCATAAGGCATCTGCCTACTTTGGGCTAACTGTGACTGACACAAAGGTAATCAAGGTATTAACCATTGATGCTGATCTTAATAGTGATCAGTTAGAGAGGATCAGGGCTGAGATATTCACAAACCCGGTTACCGAGGAATCCTCTTTTGTTCCCCTGGCAGCCAATTTCGACTGGATAATATGGGTTGGCCTAAGGCCAGGGGTTAGGGATCCTGCGGGTAGCACGGCAGTTGAGGCTATAGAAGATCTCTTAGGTATTGAGTTCAATCAAGATGAATCGGTTTACACATCTAAGGTATACGAGATAAGGGGGGATCTTGAAGAAACGGATGTGGAGACAATAGCAAGGGAGATACTGGCCAATGACATCATCCAGCAATGGCGAATATATAAAAGAGATGAATGGGATGATCAAAAGGGAATCGGCATAATTATCCCCAGAGTAGCTCTGGATAACCAACCCCAAGTTGGGACATTTCCAATAAAGAGCGATGATGAATTGAAAAGATTGTCGACAGAGAGGAACCTTGCACTGCCTGAAAGCGATATCCCAGTTATCCGGGGATATTTCTTGCAAGAGGATGTGCTCTTAAGAAGG
>CP070660.1:818745-824634 GCA_020355145.1 Deltaproteobacteria bacterium | reverse complement strand
CGAATCCGAACTCAAGCCTCTCTAAGGATGCAGGCCCCTGAGTAATTGGATTGGATTTGAAAGATATAAGAAGAGGATGAAACAGAAATGATAACTATTTTAATAGCATTTACTATCGGTTTTATTGCTGGCTTCATGGCTGCCTTCATTTGGGAGCATATTTAAGTCACTGTAAACTATACTAGCACCCCCACCATGCTATTTCTAAGCTGTGATATTTCCGCAATGCTTCTAAGGTTTCAAAGGGAAGGGTGATCGAGGATGCCCCGGAGCTCTTCGTGCAGGACACCTATAAGCCGTCTTGCAACCTGACGATTACGAGAAGCTCCAAGGTTTTTTGTGACGAAATGTGACAGTTTGTGACAGAAATTGTTTTTTTAGCTTATTTTCTTTCTTAAGTTAGCAAATATGACACCCACGCTAGTAGCTGAATTAGCCAGCCTAGCCCTTAATCCCCTTTGACCCTCGCATGTCTTTCACATAGTTACTTCCCCGCATAGATTTGACCCTCTTTTTAAGCTCTGCCGCGATTGCGCTCACCTGTCCGATATGCTTGATGGGCCTATATTGGTTTGTAACAATCGCTATAGAGACTGACATAATCGGAAAACGCTCCTTTTTCCCTTTCCGATTTGTGGCATCAATATAACCTCGTATCCTGTCCTCTTCATCGTAAAAGTTTACCACAATCAGATCAAAATTGCTTATAACCTCCTGGCAAACACCATCCAATTTTTGGGACGGTACAATAAAGACAAAGTCATCTCCTCCGATGTGACCTATAAAGGCCTCAGGCGAGTCGAGTTTCCTTATGGAGTTCGTGAGAAGACGGGCAGTCATCTTGATAATCTCGTCTCCTCTCAGGAACCCGTATTTGTCGTTGTAGGACTTGAAATTGTCAAGGTCCACATACCCCACAGCAAAGGGGGACTCACTATCAATCCGCGCCTGTATCTCCCTCATGATAGAATAATTCCCAGGGAGACGAGTCAGGGGATTGGCATCGCGCACCCTTGCTGTTCGTGCAAAGGTCAAAGAAATCCTTGACTGTATCTCCTTGGGATCGAGTGGTCTTTTAAGGTAGTCATCAACCGGCGCATCTTCCCAGTTAATCTTAAGGCCCTGCTCAAACGGTCGGAGAATCAGCAAAATCGGTAGATTCCCGAAGACTGTATCCGCCTTAATCCTGCTGCACAAATCCTTCCATCCATCTCCCTCCAATGACTGATTGACAATGATTAGGTCAGGGGGTTCACTATAAATCGCGTCAAGGGCAGGGAGTAAAGATTCTGCAGTATAAAAAATGAAATGGCTTTGCTTCTTCAAGAGCCTTCTTATCTCATCCGCACCGGATGGATCAGTATCGATAATCAGCACCCTTTTTCTGCCCTGCGTCATATCTTGATACCATTGCCGGAAAGGAAGCCCTCGGCATCTTCCAGTTTGTCGTCCATTTCCTTGATGATCTCTTCCAGAAGGGAATCGGAGATATCCAGCGCCTTCCAAGCCACAGGGTTTATTTTAGGAACTAGATTATCTCCTGCGAAGCCAAAACCGATTCCCCTCACAAGGACATTGGCAACGTGGACAATGGCAGTCGGCCCTTGGGCTGATCTTGAAAGATTGGGCCTGTGGTGATATGTGATGGGATCTGAAAGCTTATGCGGCAGGTGCCATTCTTGACAGAGCCAATTTCCGACAGTTGTATGATTGAATCCGAGGATTTCCTCCTCTGCCTGATACGTGGAGATCTGTTTCTCTAAAACTGCCTGATCTATACGAGATGATTCCTCTGAAAGTTCAATTTTCAGGATCACCTTCCCTATATCATGTAACAGGGCAGCGATGGATACCTCCTCAGGGTTAGGATCGTTTGTTTTTCTGGCAATGACCCCGGCAGTGACAGCACACCCAAGGGAGTGTTCCCATAGGCCATGGAATCCTCTGGCAAGCATTATATCAAAGACCGAGGTGCTTAGGACAAGCCCCTTAACCACGTCGAATCCAAGGATGATAAGGGCATGTGTCAAATTTGAGATACGGCCAGGGAAACCGTAAAATACAGAGTTTACAACCCGGAGGACCTTGGCAGAGAGGGCCTGATCAGAGGAGATTATATTTGCAACATCCTCGGCCGCAGTACTAGAACTGTCTATCAAGCGACTGATCTTCTCAAAGACACCCGGTAGAGTAGGGACATTTTTCAATGCCTCCACGCGTTTCCTGATACTCTCTCTATCGACGCTCACGGCTCTTTCCCCCTCTCCTCCAGAAGCTCCAAAAAGATATTCTTGAGCTTTCTCATGAGCGGATCCCCTTCGACCTTGCTGAAGCGGGCATGAAGTTCATCAATTTGTTGGCTAAGGCCTTTTTCCCCTTCCCCTGTATCCACCGGGTGCCCTTCCACTGTTATGCGCTTTATCTCCATGTCAGACAAACGCGCAATCATGTCCTCGCTCAGCTCCGCCCCAGCTCCACATAAGGTTATTCCTCTCTTGTTTTTAACCGGCTTCGCGAGTTTCATCCCGGCCGCCGCATGTTCAAGGGATATCTTCTGCATCTCCCTCCTATATCCTCTAACTCATTTAGTCTGATTTAGTCTGACAGGAAAAGGGGCCTATAAAACCGACATCCATACAAAAGGATTTCCGTATATAATTTCAATAACATATGCGACTAAGTCCTGTCAAAGCTTATCAAGAATCTAGATATGAGCCTTCCAAAACCCTTCCTTTCAAAAGTTATCTCACCTTTTTCCCTTATTTCATCAAACATACTCCTCTCCTTTTATCCTCTCTGCGTAATGCTGAGCAGAATAGGCAGCAGTAGCTCCATCTCCGCAGGCAGTCACAATTTGCCGTAAGTTCTTTTTGCAGCAATCACCGCAGGCGAAGATACCCTCCCTGGATGTCCTCATCTCTCTATCTACCATAACATAACCATCCTCACTTCGCTTAACTATGTCACCAACAAAGGAAAGGCTAGGGGTCCAACCGATAAATACGAATACCCCTTTTACCTCGAGACGTTTCCCCTCCCCTGTCTTCAGATTTCTCACCTTCACCCCATCGACCGCAGTTTGACCAAAGATCTCATCCACAACCGAATCAAGGATGAGTTCTATCTTATTATTGCTAAAGACCCTCTCCTGAAGGATCTTCGTTGCACGCAGCCTATCCCTTCTGTGAATAATATAGATCTTTCTCGCAAACCTGGTTAAGAATACAGCCTCTTCAAGGGCCACATCGCCGCCACCAACAACAGCTATGTCAAGATCCCTAAAAAAGGCACCATCACATGTGGCGCAATAGGAAACACCTTTACCGGTAAATTCTTTTTCCCCTGGCACACCGAGCCTTTTCTGTTCATTACCCGCGGCGATGATAATGGATAGACATCGGTAAGGTTCAGGCTCGTCATCTACAAAAACCCTCTTGATATTCCCCTCATCACTCAGATCAATCCTGGTCACCACGCCGGACAGCGTCCTCATGCCAAAGGATTTAGCCTGCTCCTCTATATTGTGAACAAGCTCTGGACCAGAAACGCCCCCAAGAAAGCCTGGATAATTTTCTATCCTGTCTGTAATGGAGACCTGGCCACCTATAGCTAATTTTTCAATCAATATGGTAGAAAGTCTTGCCCTTGTCGTATATATACCAGCTGTAAGGCCTGCCGGCCCACCACCTATAATGATAACATCATAGATATCTTTCTTACTTATCGAATCCTCGTCCATGGCTTATGTCCTTACCTATAGATACCTCTGCAAACAAAAGAGGGGGTCCGCGCTCAGAAGATAAACCTTATCCCCCCTTATATACCTCTGGGCAATATCATTAATGGATGCCGGATTTTTCAATTAACCGGAATAGATCCCTTTAGGGTTTTGGACCGATAGAAGGAAGGGTTAGCCGAGTCTTTTTAAATCATCCACAAGACCCTGAACAGCCTTAGCTGATCTCTGAAGGGCCTCATTCTCTTCTGCTGTAAGCCTTATCTCTATTATCTCCTCGATTCCGGATGAACCGAGCTTTACCGGTACACCGATAAATAGATCATTTATCCCATATTCACCCTGTAGATATGCAACACAGGGAAGGATCTTCTTTTTGTCCTTCAAGATCGCCTCAGCCATTTCCGTAACCGCAGATGCAGGGGCATAATAGGCGCTCCCTGTCTTTAATAGGTTTACAATCTCACCCCCACCCTTTCTTGTTCTCTCCACAATTGCCTCAATCCTTTCAGCTGACATCAGCTCGGTTACAGGGATGCCTGCTACACTGGAGTATCTGGGAAGAGGAACCATGGTATCGCCATGGGCACCGAGTACAAAGGCATGGGTATTCTCAACGGAGACATTGAGTTCCATTGCAATAAATGCCCTGAACCTGGCAGAGTCAAGGACCCCTGCCATACCAATAACCCTCCTTTTATCGAAACCGCTTGTCTCCAGGGCAACATGGCACATGGCATCTAATGGATTGCTCACGATAAGTAAAATAGAATCAGGGGCAACAGTTGAGATCTCTCCAATAACTGATTTCATAATACCCGCATTAGTTGTAACCAGATCATCCCTGCTCATTCCTGGCTTTCTGGGAATACCTGCTGTTACAATGACTATATCGGAGCCTTTTGCAAGGGAGTAGTCATTGGTTACACCAGTAATCATTGAATCATGACATTCTATAGGCGCTGCCTCGGCAAGATCCAGTGCCTTTCCAGCTGGCACCCCTTCAAGGATATCTATCAATACAACATCAGCCAATTCTTTCTCGACCACCCTCATAGAGACAGTTGCACCTACATTTCCGGCCCCAACAACACTCACCTTCTTCCTCATCTCCTCACTCCGTTTATAATTAAAACTACCCTTAGGCTATCTATCTTTCATTTAGTTGTCAAGAAGCATACCTGACTGACAATCATATTTTTCCTTCTTGGCAAATGCCCTCAATGTAATTACAATGTACTAACATTGTCTCTTTGTTGGAGTCCGCCATGAGAACACGAATCATTAAGATAGGAAACTCTCAGGAATTTACCAAAACATATACTCACCACAGAGATCGCAGAGGAAGTAACTTTCCCCTTTCTGAAAGAGAAATACAACATCAGCCTCGGAGTCCGGCAATGTCAGAGGCTATTCCACCAACTCGGCTTCAGCCTCCAAAGGCCTCGCCGCACTGCCTTTGAGGCCGATCCATTCCAACAGGAGGAATTTAAAAAAACTTCTACAAATGGATGAAAGATCCCTCCGTCCAGCTTTGGGCAGAAGACGAAGTTCATTTTCAAAGACATACCAGCGTAACACGAATGTGGTCAGTAAAAGGCAAACAACCACATGTCCTATCTGCCTCGACTCGGCAAAAGATAGGCTTTTTTGGCGCCATCAATCTCAAAACAGGTCGCCTCTTAACACAAGAAGCTGTGACTTTCAACGCCGATACATTCGCCAGTTTTCTCGGCTTTCTCCTAAAGCACACCCGAGGAAAGATATTCATCATTATCGACAACGCCAGGTGGCATAGAGCGAGAGATCTCAAGGATTTCTTCACCAAAAACGAAAAACGGTTGGTGCGCATTTTTCTGCCCCCGTATTCTCCACAACTCAACCCAATCGAGCGGGTCTGGAGAATCACTCGGCGGCAGGCGACACATAATCGTTACTTTGGGTCAGTAGAGCATCTTAGAATCGCGTTGGCTTCCCATTTTGAAAACTGGCAAAAGCCTAATGAGGCGCTCAAAATCTTGTGCGCAAATATTTAAGACGGTCTATATAATTCTAAAAGAAGAAAGTGGTTTTTACCTGACTTGTCGAAACATTATCAGGGAGTCCAGAAAATAAAGCGGGGAGATGTTTTGAATCCTTTTGGAGGGGAGTAT
>CP070660.1:812903-818645 GCA_020355145.1 Deltaproteobacteria bacterium | reverse complement strand
CTTATCTCTTGATTGTGCTCCTTACCTTTTTTCTTCCCTCTAAGAGTCCCCTTATTGCCAGATCAAAGACAGCCCATTGGGTAATTTTCACCTATCAATCAATGATCAGGCTCATATCCCCAGATCTTTACAGGACCTGGAAGAAGGGAATTTCTGAGGAGTCGGAAAAGCTTGGTAAGGTAATCTCTGAGGGCAAGGAGGCGGTCAGAAGTCTCCCAGAGGTTCTTCCAGATAAAGGTGAATAGCTATCCCCTGATGGACCTTGGAAGCAACATCTGATGATGGGGACAGATACTCCCTGGGTTTTGATAGCAGCTTCTTGCAAATGCAACGAAATACGCCCGTAGTTGCGTCATGGAGACAATCTCATCCACTAGACCAGTCTTTGCGCAATAGATAGGCCTTGATTGATCATAGTACTGTTGTGCAAGGGCATTCATCTTATCGATCACTGGCTCAAGGGGGTTGCCCGCATCTTTTTCCTTTACCAACCTCCTTGCAAAGGCAGCAACAGCAGCAGTCTCCCCATGCATCACATAGATTTCAGTGGTAGGCACACCCAGGGTAAAGGCATTATTCCTGTTTGCCTGGGGCCCTCCCATTATGTAATGGGCTGCAGCTGTCCCCTTTCTCAAGACAACTGTCATCATAGGAAGCCCTGAACTCTCAATAGAGTAAATAAGTGACTGCCCAAGCCCGAGCAGTTCCGCCTTCTCAGCTATATCCCCAACATCAATACCTGAGGTATCCTGAAACCAGATCATAGGTATCCTGTCCCTGCCGCAGAACATGACCATCTCATTCATCTTTATAAGTCCCTCCCGGTAAAGCTTGCCACCTATACCCAGATATTGATCCCCTGCATACCGGGGATAACCCTTGCCCAGAAACCCCTGGCGATTGGCAATAAGGCCAACCAGGAAACCATCTATCTTGGCGAGCCCACAGTAAACCTCGGGACCATAGTCTGGTCTGTATTCCAGGTGTTCGCTTCCATCAAAGACCCGTGCCAGCATCTGTTCAATGCTATAGGTTCTTTTTTGGTTGAAAGGGACAATATAATTAAGATCCTCTGCTGGATACATCGGATCAGCAGGTTCTGCTACCCTGAAGGCCGAGGGATCATAAAGAGGCATACCTGTCATGCAGTTCTTGAGAGCGTCAAGGACGCCTTCCTCGGTGTCAAATACCCCTCTCATAAAGCCTGTCTCATCATGGTGAGTCCCGACACCGCCGGGGGGAGCCTGTTTGAACTTTCTGGTTGCGTCAATGAGCATCTCTGCACCCTCGAGATCAAATCCTCCCTTGGGAGACATGCCGCTGACAATACCTCCTCCACCCACTGCCATATTGGATTTAGCGTGTGCGAAGATGATAGCCGGGCTGATTGCATGATATCCACCACCAGCTGGATTGGTCCCGTACATACCAACGATAACCGGTATACCTTTTTGGATCAGCTCGCTGTGTCTAAAAAATGGTCTTCCACCAGATCTCCTGCCAGCGTATACCTTTTCCTGTTCGGTCAACTTTACACCACTACAGTTCAACACCCAGACAAGGGGGATGCGCAGACGTTCAGCAATATCCTGGGCCCGAAAGATATGCTCCCGCTGACCCGGGATCCAGGCCCCGGCAAGGACCTTGTTGTCCGAGGCAATAATTGAGGCGTATCTCCCTGATATCTTACCCAACCCAGTTATAACCCCGGTCGTTCCCTCCTGATTGAACTCAGGGTCATAGAGGCTGTTTAACGGTAAAAAGGTACCGGGATCAACTAAGAGCTCAATCCTTTCCCAGGCTGTCTTTTCTCCCCTCTTGTGAAGCTTTTCAGCCGGGATACCTGCTAGGTTTCTCTTTTCTATGGCCTGGGCTACCTCTTTTTCAACCTGCGCTATCTTAAGGGCATTGGACTCTTCCCGCTGTCTTTCCCTTTCCCTGAGCTCTCTTCCTATTTGGGTCATTTTCTCAAAATACTGTCTCATCTTGGCGTACCTCCTGGACTCTAAGGTCTGCTACCCGGGGTTCACGTGTTGCGCTCAGATCCCCTGCTTTTTGCCTACCCTGTGAGGCCTTTACCGTTACGCAATAGGGCTTGTGATCCGGGTTGATAATCTATGTGACTCTATATACAATGATATCTATCCCTATTCAAGCAATATCAGTTCAAGGTGAAAGTTTTCCAGGAGATTGACCCTGCGGTGGGCTGAGAGGGGCGAAGCCCCTGAGTTAGGGAGGTGAAAAGTTAAGGCTGCACAAGGTCTTTGTAACTTAAGAAATTGTGGAAATCACGAGATACTTAATTATACGTCCAAGTGGTCTGGGCGACACCCTGTTATTGGCCCCGGCCCTTCATCAAATAGCCGATAAGACAGAGATAACACTGTTGGGGAGAAGGCCAGGGGTTGATTTTTTAAGACCTCTCTTACACAGGTGCATTGATTACGAGATGGGAGGATGGCATACCCTATTTTTGGAAGAGCCTCATTTAAAGGATCTTACCTTCCCAGAGGTAGACAGGGTAGTTTCCTTTATCAGTGACCCTGCTGGTAAGGTAAAAAAAGGCCTCGGTAAGTGTCTGAAATACATCCCTGTCTTTTCATTTCCACCGTTTCCATCTAATAAAGAAGATATACATGTTGCATTATATTTAGCATCATGCCTTAAAAGGTCTGGATTGCCTGTTAATCCTGAGGAAGCAGTGGCCGAGGCCCGAAGGAGGGCACTCCTTAGAGGAGAAAGTCCGGCGAGATCAGGCAGCATAATTGTCTTACATCCCGGTTCTGGAAGTAAAGGGAAAAACTATCCACATGAATTTTGGCTTAGTCTGATAAAGGGCAAAGGCCTCGGGGTATCTCATAAGAGGATCTTGGTTTTGGGGCCGGCAGAAGCGCAATGGTATCAATTCTTTGCCAAAGGGCTATCTGGGGTAGAAGAAGTAGAGATTGTTATTTCCCCTGAGGGAGAAAGACTTCTGTCCTTGCTCAAAGAGGCCTACCTTTACATTGGACACGACAGCGGCATAACGCACCTGGCAGCAATGCTTGGGGCACAAACAATAGCCCTCTTCAAAAACAGCCACCCATTAAGGTGGGCGCCTTTAGGCCCAGATGTTACAGTGATTGCGGATGTGAAACCCCTTACGGTTATCTATAAGAGGATTAAGGAGAGATTACACGTGTGATAGAACTTTTGCCTTGACTGATGTAAGGGGCTTAAGTATCCTTTTTCCAAAATGTTTCAGCGAAAGTTGTTCCTGGATTAATCAATGCAGTTTAGTTACATGTTAGATAAAATTCTCGGCAGGGATATCGCCACCTATGTTAAGGCCCATCGGGGCCTGATAATAGTGGCAGTTATCCTGACCGCCCTGTCAGCCCTGTTTGTTGTAGTACCTGCTTACCTTCTTCAGCCCTTTATCGACGAGGGAATGAAAAGGGCAGGCGATCCTGTTGAGTGGAGGATTCCCTGGATAGTATTCCGATCTCCCTTGTCATTTGAGAGGACAGAACTGGTTCTGGTATCCGGGATCTCACCGAATGGCTTGCTTGTCCTTCTTACTGGTGTTGCATTCCTTGCAGTCCTCCTTAAATCAATTACCCTTTACTTAAGTGAACTTACAGCGGCAGCCTTCTCGAACAGGGCCATAAAGACACTGCGGACTGAGCTGGCTGAAAAGTTTATATCCCTTCCCTTGACATTTTATCATAAACGCAAGAGTGGTGAGCTTATTGCAAGGGCTACAGCAGATCTGACAGTAATGCAGGGTTATATAAGCAATATCATTATCGGTCTCGTGAGGTGCCCCTTAACAACAGGGGTCTTTCTTGCCTATCTCCTTTTGATGAATTACAGGCTTACCATACTGGCTATTATAGTTGCCCCTTTAATCGTTGGTCTGGTCAGGCTTTTTGGCCGCAAGGTCAAGAAACATTCTACCAGGGTACAGGACGCAACAGCCGAGGTAACATCAAGCTACCAGGAGATTCTCTTATTACTCAAGGTCATAAAGGGGTTCTGCAGAGGGAGATATGAGTCCGAGAGGTTTAGGAAGTTTGCTGATAATCTGTATAAGAAGGTTATGCACTGGACCAGGTGGCAGCTCGGTATTGGGCCCATGATGGATTCAAGTGTATTCTTAATCCTACCATGTATCCTATTAATAGGAAAGATTTACTTCCATCATACCTTGGGAGAACTTATCGCAATGCTTTATGCCTTTGCCAGGGCCTACTCCCCTGTTAAAGAGCTGGCCAGGATACATAATAATCTGAGGACACTTCAGGGTGCAACCAAAAGGGTCTTTGATATAATGCATACTGTGCCAGACATACAGGATAAGTCAGAGGCAAGGGAGATACCGAGACTAAAGAATACAATAGAGTTCTGTCATGTAGATTTTGGCTACGAACCAGGGAAATTGATCTTAAATGACGTATCTTTTGCGGTAAATGTAGGGGAAATGGTGGCCTTTGTGGGTTCTACTGGGGCAGGTAAAAGTACCCTCTTGGACCTAATTCCCCGTTTCTACGATGTATGCTCTGGCTCTATAACCATTGATGGAATGGATATCAGGGATGCAACACTGGAGTCCTTAAGGGGTCAGATTGCTGTGGTAAGCCAGGAGAGTCTCCTTTTTCATGATACCATAGGCAATAATATCAATTATAATGGGGGCCATTATCGAAAGGACCAGATTGAAAATGCGGCCAAGATTGCCCAGGCCCATGATTTTATAATGGCCTTTTCAGATGGATATGAGACAATTGTCGGTGATAGGGGAACACTTCTCTCTGGTGGCCAGAGACAGAGAATTGCTATAGCAAGGGCTATTCTCAAAGATCCTGCCATCTTGATTCTTGATGAACCTGCCTCAGCCCTTGACCCAGAAAGCGAGCTCCTTATCCAGGAGGCCATAGAGAGGCTCCTTGGACAGAGGACCATCTTCGTTGTTTCCCATCGCCTGAATACAATCAGAAGGGCTGATCGGATCTATGTCATGGAGAATGGTAGGATTGTTGAGTCAGGCAGACATGATGAACTTATCTCAACAGATGGCAGATATAGAAGCCTCTATGATATCCAATTTAGGCCCTAATTTCCCATAGTGCCTGAGGTCTAAAGGAATCGGATTTCTTTAAGTCTCAGATAGGTGTCCTTGATCCAGCGTGACACCTTCTCAACGACTGTCCGGTTGTAATACCCCCTGTCTTCTTCTGCTATATTTTCGAACTTGCCCTCATATTTCAACTTCACCCAGGCATTGAAATCAAATTTCCTTGCAAGATTATAGAGATAGCGATTTATGGGCGCAAAGCCCGGTTTTCTGACAACAGCCACACCAAAGTCGATCACATAGGGCGTCCGTCCTTCAACGACGAGAAGGTTGTCCTTTTTCTTGAGGTCAGTATGCGCCACACCTGCCTTGTGCAGTTCTTTGATGAGTTTCAGGAGGGATTCGAAGAACCTACCGCGGTCTGTAATCCGGGCCCTTCGTACTGGAATCCCGTCGATATATTCAAGCACCAGGTAGCGCCCGCCGAGAATGCCGTAACAGCGCGGTACACCGCGTAGTCCTGATAGCCTGGAATAGACCCTGTGCTCATTGCGCAACATTGCCCTGCGGATAAGGTTACCCAACCCCCAACCGGTAGGGGCCTTGAGTACTAGACGCTGACCTTTGGCTTCATACAGATAGACATGCCCCTGATAACCGTAGCTAAAGATGTTCGACCTGGTTTT
>CP070660.1:807392-812803 GCA_020355145.1 Deltaproteobacteria bacterium | reverse complement strand
GTGGTTAGTATCTCCGGATAATTTGGTCTATTTTGCATTCTGCCCTTTTTCTTCTTCCCTTAAAGACGTCCCCAGCACCAGAACCACTTAGCACCAGATTCTTAAATTGTCAAGTCCATGTGCTGGGCGTCAGGGTAACGTCAAAGTAGACGCTAACTTGAGCAAATAGAAGGATTCTCAGGACCCTTAAATCCGAAATTCGAATATCGAAATCCGAGACAATTTCAAAATCCGAATATCAAATGACCAAAACATATCTGATATTGGGGCAATAATCATGCGGAAATCTTAGAGATATCCTTCGTTTTGATTTAAGATTTGGAAAATTCGAATTTGTTTCGGCCCGCCCTGGCGCGACGTGACAGGAATATGCCTTTATCAGTTTAATACTACGGTTGTAGAGATTAGAGTACTCAGCCATTCTAAGTCAGGTCTGGGCCAGGGATTTCGTGCTTAGGATTTCGAATTTACAACAAATTGGTTAGGCAAATAATCTTGACATTACATCAACCTGCCTCTTTGAATGACTCAGCCCTGGCTGGGTGTTGCTTGAGGAGAATTTGGTCAAGATCAATATTTCCTGTTGCCAAATTGTACTGAATTATAATATGAATCTCTTGTTCCATCAGGCCTTGCCTTGGGTCTTTGCTGATTATCAAGAAAGGGAAGATAAGAAATGGTTGAATGGAAGGCTGAATGGAGGCCTAAGAGGCGAAACCATTTGTATGTGTTAAGTTATGAGGACCTTCAGGCTTATCCATGCTGGTACCTTGATTCAGTTCATAGTATTCCTCCGTGGACGCCTCTTTTTGCCTGGAGCTGGGCTCATCATCAGCGGTATGGTGACCTTTGGGCAGCTGAAACCTTGGGATTTCCGACATGCAGGGGTACTGATTGGCGGGAGGTCGATGGGTGCGGTTATATGAGTCCGATCCTGGTCACTGACAAGACTGAACAAAAGGAGAGGGCGACACGCTTCAGGGAACATCTGAGGCCATTTATCGATGATTATCACGGCGTCTGGTCTGGGGTAGTTAAGGAATTAATGGATCGATACCAGCGATTTAAGGCATTCGATGTGACAAATTCAACAAGCTCTGCCTTATGGGACCACTTCGACGAGGTTTTTCGGTTTAATTACCGGGTGTGGGGGTTGCATTCATGGGTGATGTATACACTTTCCGGACTGTATGCCCTATTCGAGGACATATGCCGGGAGAGAGTCGGCATCGATGATACTAGTGCTGTATGGCACAGGATGATTCGAGGGTTTGATAATAAGCTCTTTGAAGTGGATCGGATGTTCTGGAATCTATATGAACGTGCTGTCGAGCTTGGTGTAGATGGCGTCATTAAAGGCAATCCCCTGGATGAGATTATACCTGCCCTGATGGAAGATGAAAGGGGAGACAGGTGGCTAAATGAGGCTAATGGTTTCCGAGGTTTCTTGAATGAGCATGGCTGGAGAATGCCCAGGATGATGGAGTTCAATTGCAAGCCGTGGATTGAAGACCCCTCACCCGCATTCTCCTTTATCAGGCAATATATTGATAAATCCGGGCATTTTGAAATGGACCTGCGGAGACCGGAGATAGTTAAAGAGAGGAAAGAGGCGGAACAGGAGATTCTTTCCCGTTTTCCGGATTCCCAAAGAGATTGGATAAGGAGTCTTATGGAAGTCGCTCAGAAGGCCGGGGTTTTCAGCGAGGAACATACCTATTATTTCGAACATATGTCTCACTCCCTTATGAGGAGGGCGGGATATGCCTGTGCAAAGAGGATGGTGGATAAGGGGCTTATGGAGGACCCTGAGGATTTCGTATTTTTACTACCTGATGAGTTTAGAAAAAACATAATTCCACTTTGTTTAGATTATCGTCCACTCATCTCCGAGCGAAGGCTCCATTATGATGAATACTCTAAAAGGTTAGACAGACCCCCTCTTATCGGAGAACTGGCTGATGATCCCCAAGGGGCTATGGAATATATGGCGGCCACCAAGGATGATGTCATGATGAAGATTTCAGTTGGTATGGAGGCGGTTGCGTCAGTGGACTATAAGGCGGATCTCTACGGAAACCCAGGTGCCCCCGGTATTAGCCAGGGGACCGTAAGGGTTGTCTCTAGTGAGGAGGATATCCCTAAGATTAGATCAGGCGATATCTTAGTGGCCACGACCACTTATTCAAGCTGGACCCCTGTCTTTCCTCTCTTAGAGGGTGTTGTACTGGACAGCGGGGCAAGCCTCTCCCATGCGGCCATTGTTGGAAGGGAGTACAACATACCTGTTGTAATCCAGACCAAAGAGGCCACTAAACGACTGAGAGATGGCCAGAGGATAAGGGTTGATGGAAGTCGTGGCGCTGTTTGGATCTTGCCGGGGTAAAAATGGTGGGTGATTTAACTCTTTGGCTAAAGGATATTAACAAGGGGCATGTTCCGGTGGTAGGGAGGAAATGCGTTAGCCTGGCAGAGCTAATCCGCATGGGAGCCCGTGTCCCCCCGGGCTTTGCCTTAACGATAAAGGCCAACGAGACGATGATGTGTGAAACGGGTATTGGTAATAAGGTCCACCAATATCTGGAGGGATTTGAGCCAAGATCTTTGGGCGAATTCAGTAGTTCTAAAAGGGCGGGAAACGATATCCTCCAAATTATGAAAGGCGTCAGATTGCCAGAGGATATGCGAGATGAGCTTTTCAAGAGCTATGAGGAACTTTGTGGGTCTACTGGCATTCCCAATGTAGCAGTTTCCGTGAGGTCAAGCGGTCCGGAAAGCCGCCCTGGTTTGTTTGAAACCTATCTCAATGTACAGGGAAAGGAAGAGCTTGAACGAAAGGTTCTTGCCTGTTGGGCAAGTGTCTTCGCCCCCCGTGCTATTGCCAATCGGGTTCAACAAGGAGGAGTAGTTGAAGGGGAATATATAGGCGTTGTCATCCTGCAAATGGTGAATGCACGGTCTGCCGGGGTCTTATTTAGCGTAAATCCTATAACGGCTAACTTGAACGAGGTGGTTATTGAAGGAAGCTGGGGATTGGGGGAAAGCGTTGTACAGGCAAGTGTGGCACCCGATCGATTTACTATCGATAAAAGGACGCTGGAACTTAAAGAGAGCATTATCAATGAAAAGCCAAGGGAGGTGATCTTAACCTCTAAGGGTACTGCTGTTGAGGCGGTTGCACCTGAAAGAAAGGCCATATCCTGTTTAAGTGAGGAGGAGATCAAGGAATTGGTGAGATTGGCGAAGATCGTCGAGATCCACTATGGGGGTATACCTCAGGATGTGGAATGGGCCATCTCTGCCGACTATTCGTTTCCTGACAATGTCTTTTTCTTACAGACACGCCCTGTGGTGGGTGTGAAATGGGGGAGCAAGTACACGGATAAACCTCCTGGCAAGAGCGCTGCCGATCATATCGCTGACCTGATGGTCGAGCGTATCACTAGGTAGGTTGAAAGATCTTGTCCCCCACAACCTCTTTTCCTTGTACCCCAACAAAACATTATTCACCCGAGAGATTCACCCTGTTAGATAAAGAAGAAGGGTGCTGCGCCCCCTTCTTTATAAGACAAGGGAATGCGCGTTTTGTGCTATAGCATTATCAAGCTATCTAACAGGGCAAGGAGATCGCCTCAGGAAAATAAGCTTCCCATTTTACGAGGCAGAGAAGAGAGTTTGGAGAGTGGTGAACTACAAATGCGAAGCTTACTTGCGGTAAGGGAGTAGATGCTTGGTATTTCTACATGCTGGTGGGCCAATAGGATACCCGGCGAAAAGGAGATAGTAAGTGAGACCTTAGGGTTGGGCCTGAAAGGTATTGAGCTCGATTATCGGATAAGCAATGCTATTCTTGAGGACATGGTGTCCAGGTTAAAAAGGGAGCTGAAGGTATTAAGCATCCACAATTTCTTCCCCATGCCAGAGGGTATGAGCCCTGATAAAGCAAGTGGGGACCTCTTTTTGCTCTCATCCATCGACAGGGATGAGCGCTCAAAGGCAGTGAGATATTCTATCAGGACAATTGAGTATGCCCATAAGCTGGGGGCCAGGGCTGTTGTCTTCCACCTTGGTAGGGTGGATATGCCAAATCCATCACAGGATTTCTTTAGATTATATAGAAGTAGAAAGATTAGTGAAAGAGAAGGATTGGCATTTATAAAGGAGCAAAAACGAATCAGGCAAAGCAGTAAAAGGAAGAACCTGGATGCAGTGCTTTTGAGCTTGGAGGGGCTAAACAGGGAGGCGGAAAAGAGGGGGATATTTGTGGGTATTGAGAACAGGTACCATTTTCACGAGATCCCGGATCTAGAGGAGATCGGGCTTATCCTGAGAAGATTTAAGGGGGGAAATATCCGGTACTGGCACGATGTAGGCCATGCAAGAGTCCAGGAAAATATGGGCATAAGCAACCAGAGGGAGCTTCTTGATGCATACAAAGAACATATGATAGGGATACACCTGCATGATGTAAGGGGTCTAGATGACCACCTTGCCCCGGGGCAGGGGGAGATGGAGTTTAGTGAGATCAAGGCTTTTCTAAAACCATCGATTATTAGGGTACTGGAGGTTCACCCTAAGGTTAAAAGAAAGGCATTGCTGGAAGGGATAAGGTTTGTCAAAGAGGTGATAATCGGAAATGACCCATAAACTTCATTACATTCACCAAAAGAATTAGTCCCTTGAGTTTAAAGGCATGGAGTAGGCAAACAAAGAACAACTATGAGGGTTTGAAAAGAATTGAAAGAATCTATCATCTACACCTTAGGAACCAGTACTCATACTGAAGAAGAATTCCTCGAGCTTCTCAAATACTATCACATTGAAACAGTGGTAGATGTGAGGAGCTTTCCTCAAAGCAGATTCGAGCACTTTAAGAAAGATAATCTTGCAAGGATATTACAAGGAGAGGGATTTAACTACGTCTATCTGGGAAAGAAGTTGGGTGGATTTCGTAAAGGTGGCTACCTTTCCTATACTAAAAAGGCATCCTACCAGGAGGGTATAGCCCATCTGGAGCAGATTGGTAAAGAGAGTACCACTGCCTTTATCTGTGCTGAGCGATTTCCCTGGAAGTGTCACCGTAGATTCATCGCTTCAAGTCTGCGAGAGAGGGGATGGCAGGTGATACATATCATAGAGAAAGATAGGATATGGAGACCGAAACCCAACAAAGCTAACCCCCTGGATTAAACAAAGAGTGAGTGATTAGATAAATACCGTAGAAAAGTTCCTCATTACTATTTTTTGTAATGGCCGGAACTTAACCTGACATTCAACTGGCGCTCGTCTGAATATAGCCTGACAGCTTCTTAATTACGCCTGGATCTTTAAGAATTGTGAACCCGCGGTTTCTGATTATCTCAAACGGAAATAAACAGAATGAGGCATCGGCAAAAATTGTCTATTTCATC
>CP070660.1:803727-807292 GCA_020355145.1 Deltaproteobacteria bacterium | reverse complement strand
TTTTCCGTCTGGCCTTACCATAGCCTGACGTGAGAAATCTGGCTCTTTCCAGACCTTGATCTCAAGGATATCCATGGGGCCAATTATGTAGGGAGAGTCAATTACTGTTACTGTCTTTGCTACGGTTCTTTCAGCAGCTTTGAAATGATTACAAAAAGCAAGTCCGCTTACTATCAGAGACAAGATTAAGCATCTTATGATGTTAGATAAAACAGTTTTCATACCCATATCCCCCCATTTCACTCTATATTGTATTTGTGTCTATACCAGCATTAACCCCGTTAGCGGATCTTCCAATCAATCCCAGATTTTTCATCTTATAAAAAAGGGCCTTATAGCTGATATTGAGGGCCTTGGCTGCCCTGACCTTGTTCCCACCTGTAATATTCAAGACATGGGAAATAACCTTTCTTTCAATATATTCCCCTGCTCTGTCTTTTAATTGTTTCAGGGGAACAACCTCTTTAACATCGGATTCAAATTCAAGGTTTTTGTCCATCGGACCTGATCTTAAAGGTTTGTCATCCGCTTCCGGAAACATCTGTGCCCTTATTTCATCCCAGTCTCCCATCACCATAAGTCTCTGTATGGTATTGGATAGTTGCCTGACATTTCCCGGCCAGTAATAGTTTAAGAAGAGATCCATCATTTCAGAGTCTATGGTAAAATCTTCACTGATATTTAACTCGGAGCGATATTTCTTAACAAAATACTGAACGAGAAGAGGGATATCTTCCTTTCGTTCCCTTAGTGGAGGTGTATCGATCTTTATTATGTTAAGGCGATAATAGAGGTCCTCACGAAAGCTTCCCTCTCTTAAATCACGAGCCAAATCATGGTTTGTTGCACTAATAACCCAGGTATTTACCTTAACATCACGACCCCCTAGTCTCGAAAATTCACCGTTTTGCAGAACCTGTAAAAGCTTTGCTTGTAAGGGCAAAGGGATATCACCGATTTCGTCCAGAAAGATAACTCCATCTGAGGTGATCTCGAATTTACCAGGCTTAAAATGAGTTGCCCCGGTAAAAGCCCCTTTCTCATATCCAAAGAGCTCGCTCTCCAGTAGCTCAGAAGGTATGGCAGCACAATTGACCTTTACAAACCTCTTCTTTCGCCTATCGGAAAGCCGATGCAGTTCTCTGGCAATGACCTCCTTACCTACACCAGTCTCCCCATAAATAATCACGCTAAGGGCAGTATCAGCCACTACCTTTATTAATTCCTTTATATTCCTCATTGGGGGACTATTTCCGATAAGTTCTACATTCATAGGAATCCTCCTCTATTCACATCCCGCCAACTTACTGTTTCCATTGCTCAAGGGAAAGCCTTTCTTCCAGGTGGGCAAATCCTTGCTGTTTGTAATAATCTCTCATCTCCGGCAGCAAAATGTTTCCAAGTTTCACCTCAAAGTCCTTTCTCTTGAATGCCTTCAATCTCTTGACGACATTTTTCCTTTGTCTTTCTGAGAGATTCAGGGCTACCCCTTTTCTGACCAAGAATTCCAGGTCAAACGCATCTCGTATTTTTCCGCGGTCTACCAGAGCGAGGACCTTGTTCTTTAGTATCTGTCTCAGAGTGAATCCTCTCACCAGGACCTGGGTGGGAAAATGGGGTGAAAAGGCGATCTTTTCCTCAGTGCTACCGGGAGGTGCCGTAGTCTTATGGATCTCTATTTTCAATTTGGCCTTTCTTTTTTTTCTCCGGATTTCTACCAAAATGGAATAAAGGTTATTCTGGGCATCGGTGACATCGTGGTCCTGGGAAAGAGCATCATAGAGCCGATTATAAAAATGCTCATAATCCTGTTGCCTGAAAAACCAGAAATCCATGTCGCGAGAATACCGGGGAAGTTCGTGACAGAGCCTAAGCATGGTTTCTTCTCCAAAGGTAAGAGAGCCGAGGAAACGTCCTGATCCGAGCCACTGAAGTATGGCCATTTGTAAGGCTTCATGGTCTATTAATCTTTGCATAAACTCCCTCGAAATACCTTCTAGTTTTTGGAGGATAGAGAACACAAAAATCTGCAAGCATTTCCTCATCAACCTTTGTTAGGTCAAGAGAGGAGCCATCTAAAGCATAGCGCCCCATGGAAGCGAGGTAAAAGGAGTCCAGAAGTGCTTTCTCAGGGCGGGCAATGAAAACCCCATCCCTTTTTATAAACCCCCTATAGAGATCAGGCCTGATCTTGCTATAGTGAAAAGAGAGGTCTCCGGCCTCGAACGTCTTTGTTCGTTTTACTGAGATCGACTCAAAAGAGCCTCTTTGCCCCTGTGTTGTGATACCATAATAGGAAAGAGCTGTCATCAAAGAGATGTAAGAGGGGACCTGCAGCATGTTGGCAATGTGAAAAAGACCTAGCTGGCCCAGATGGCCAAGGGTCTCGGTCCTGGCGTAAAGCCCCCTTTTTAATCTCATGAGCAGCCCTTTCTTCACATAGCGGTTGCACAAAACAGCCGTTGAGGCAAGTTTAATACCGAGTGCATAGGCAACGTCATGTTGGGTGAAAAAGGGCTTATCTATTCTTAAGAGATGTTCATAAGACATAGAAAATATACTCATTTAACGCAATTGATAAATTGTTATGCCTGGTATATGCAATGAGTGTGCCATTAGTGAAAGCATTCAGCTATCAGCTGATAAGGAGCGGCCCTTTGCGCCTTGAGGATCGCTGCGCTTAAGGTTTGAGGTAAACACGGTCATTGATAAGTGACTACTGCCCCAAGCCCTTCGTCCCTCAGGATAAGCTCAGCGCTCCTAGAGCGAAGTGATCCTCAACCTTTGACTATCAGGCACTGGCTTGCAGCTGTAATCCAATGAACCCAAGTAACTCAACGAACATTTAGTAGCTTCTTTTTCCACATAGTAGCAAAAAATTACAGAATTCGTTGGTATTTTATTTCACACTCTCCCCAAAGCCCATATTCCACACCTCTCCTTAATTAAAGATGAATGAGGTAACTATCTTGTAAGCAATTGATTTCTATGACTAAAAGAAGATATAAGATCTATTTTTTCAATACCTCAAATTTTTCTTATTTCTGGCACAACAGTTGCTTTTATGTTGGGTAACCCAAAAGGTTTGACTAGCCTATTGGGGTGAAAGACCAACGATCAAAGAAAGCCTGTTTCTCCTGTGCACAGGCGGGAGAGCAGGCTTTTTTAGTTGGTCAAGGATGCCACAAAGGCACAAGCCAAATAGCTGACAGCTCAAGACTTTAAGCTTTGGGCAGTTAACCATTAACGAAATCAAAGGAGGTGATGCCACAAAGAAGTTAGCGATTTAAGCGATTGACCAATAACCATTAACAGCTAAGGAAAAATTGGAGGTATGAAATGAAAAAGCTTTTAGTATTTTTATGTGCCATGTTATTGGTTTTTGGCATGGCGATAAGTGCAAGGGCATATCCTTATCCTTATTTAGATGAGATTATTGCGGGAGAGGATCATATACAGCCTACTGGATCGGATTATGTTTACTTAAGCGATGGTAATACTGCTATGGCTACGCTGCTGCTGGAATCTAATGAATGGGCCAACGACACTTTTGCTATTTATGACC
>CP070660.1:796169-803627 GCA_020355145.1 Deltaproteobacteria bacterium | reverse complement strand
TTTTTGCCAATTGACAAGATCTGATTATTGATGATATACAAAAAGTAGACTCAATAAGGTCCATAGGGGCCCTTGATGGAAGGAGACTATTATGGAATCAGATAGGGAAAAAAGGCTTGTCCTTTGGTTTGATGAGATCACCATAGATGATGTGCCCCTGGTAGGGGGCAAGAACGCATCCCTTGGTGAGATGTACCAGAGGCTTACCTCTCAAGGTGTAAATATCCCATGGGGATTTGCCATAACCGCCTATGCCTATAGGTATCTCATCAAGGAGGCCCAGATAGAGCAGGCCATAAAGGATGCCCTAGCTGGCCTCAACACCCATGATATGGAGAATTTACGGACAAGGGGACAGAGGGTCAGGTCTATAATAAGGCACAGCGAGTTTCCAGCTGATCTATCCCAGGCAATAGTAGAGGGTTACAGGAAGATGGAGGGGAGATATGGCAAGGCAGTTGATGTAGCTGTTAGATCCTCTGCCACAGCAGAGGATCTGCCTGATGCATCCTTTGCAGGACAGCAGGAGACCTTTCTCAATATCAAGGGAGAGGACCCCTTGATCGATGCATGCAAGCGGTGTTTTGCCAGCCTTTTTACCAACCGCGCCATCTCATACCGGCACGATAAGGGCTTTGGCCAGTTTGATGTCTACCTCTCCATTGCCGTTCAAAAGATGATCCGGAGTGATAAGGCCTCTGCCGGTGTTATATTCTCCATTGACACCGAGACGGGCTTTAAGGATGCGGTCTTTATCACCGGCTCCTATGGGCTTGGGGAAAACGTGGTAAAGGGTGCCGTGAACCCGGATGACTATTATGTATTTAAACCAACACTCCGAGAGGGGAAACGGCCAATCGTGGACAAGAGGCTCGGCACCAAGGATAAAAAGATGATCTATACCGATGACCCTCAACAACCGACAAGGGATATAGAGACTACGGAGGATGAGAGAAGGAGCTTTGTGCTTACCGATGATGAGATCCTTACACTTTCCAGATGGACATGTATTATCGAGGATCACTACAAGAAGCCCATGGACATTGAATGGGCAAAGGATGGGGCCAATGGTGAGCTCTTTGTGGTGCAGGCAAGGCCAGAGACGGTGCACTCCCAGCACAAGGAGAATACCATAGAGACCTATGTGCTCAAGGATACCGGCAAGCTCATCCTTACAGGCCAGGCAGTGGGGACTAAGATCGGCCAGGGAACTGCCCATATCATAGAGGATAGCTCCCATATTGGGGAGTTTAAGGAGGGTGAGGTGCTGGTGACCACCATGACAGACCCTGACTGGGAACCCATCATGAAGATCGCCTCTGCCATTGTAACAAACAAGGGAGGCCGCACCTGCCATGCTGCCATCGTGTCCCGGGAGCTTGGGATTCCCTGTATCATTGGAACAGAAAACGCGACTCAAAGGCTTTCCACCGGACAACCCATTACGGTATCCTGTGCTCAGGGCGATATCGGCAATGTCTATGATGGTTTGCTTGCCTTTGATGTTGAAAGGCTTGACCTTGAAAAGATCCCACAAACCAAGACGGATATCATGATGAACGTGGGGATACCTGAAAACGCCTTCAAGGAGGCCCAGATCCCCAACGATGGCGTTGGTCTTGCACGTGAGGAGTTTATCATCAACTCCCACATAGGAATCCACCCCCTTGCCCTCATCCACTACGAGGAGCTCAAGAAGAAAAGGGATCCTGAGACAAGGCAGGTCGTTAAGAGGATCGATGAGATGACCGCTGCCTATGAGGGGAGCAAGGAGGAGTTTTTTACAGATAAACTTGCCATGGGTATTGGAAGAATCGGTGCGGCGTTTTACCCTAATGATGTCATCGTTCGGCTCTCTGACTTCAAGACCAATGAATACGCCAACCTCATTGGCGGGCACCTCTATGAACCTGTGGAGAGCAACCCCATGATAGGCTGGAGGGGAGCCTCCCGATATTATGATAAGAGATTCAAGGAGGCATTTGGCCTTGAGTGCAAGGCAATCCTCAAGGCCAGGGATGAGATGGGCCTCACCAATATAAAGGTGATGGTCCCATTTTGCAGGACACCTGAGGAGGGAGAAAAGGTTATCAAGGCCATGGCAGAGTTTGGGCTAGTGCAAGGGGAAAATGGCCTTGAGTTCTATGTGATGTGTGAGATCCCAAGCAATGTGATTTCAGCGGATAGATTTGCGGATATCTTCGATGGGTTCTCCATTGGCTCAAATGACCTCACCCAGTTAACCCTGGGCCTTGACAGGGACAGTGACCTGGTATCCCACATATTCGATGAGAGAAATGATGCGGTAAAGTCCATGGTAAAACAGGTCATTGATGTTGCAAAAAGGAGGGGAAGGAAGATAGGTATCTGTGGTCAGGCACCAAGTGATTTTCCGGATTTTGCAACCTTCCTGGTAGAATGTGGTATTGACTCGATAAGCCTTATACCCGACACAGTGGTTAAGACACGGCTTGCCGTTGCCAAAAAAGAGGAGGAGATGGGGATAAAAGTGGATGAAGGGTAGGAGGTAAGAGGTGAAGAGAGGGATTGTCATTACAGGTATGGGGGCTGTAACCCCTTTGGCCGTAGGTGTAGAGGAGAGCTGGAGAAAGTTATGCGCTGGGGAGTCTGGGATCAAGAAGATTACCCAGTTCGATGCCTCTTCCCTTAAATGTCAGGTAGCCGGTGAGGTAAGGGACTTTGTAGCAGAGGACTTTTTAAAACCAAAGAAGATTAAGAGGACGGATCGTTTCGTACACTTCCTTTTGGCAGCCACTAAGATGGCCTTGGAGGATGGCAAATTTGAGGTTAACCCGGGCGAGGAATATAGGGCGGGGGTAATAGCCGCTACGGCGATTGGATCCTGCAAGACCTTTGAGGCAAACCATGAGCTCATTGTAAAGGGGCTCATGAAGAATGTCACCCCATATCTGGTAATTAACCTTTCTGCCAATACTGCTGCTGGTGAGATGGCAGCTATGTGTAAGGCCCAAGGCCCTCACCATTTCCTTCAAGAGGCCTGTTCAGCAGGGACAAATTCAATAGGGTTGGGATTCAGGGCTATCAAATACGGAGAGGCTGATGTAATGATTGTAGGTGGCTCTGATGCTGGTATTAGTCCTACCATAATGGCAAGTCTGGATAAGCTCGGGGCACTGGCGACCTCGTGGAATGACCAACCTCATAGGTCAAGCAGGCCCTTTGATAAAAAGAGAAATGGCTTTGTCACAAGCGAGGGCTCAGGGGTCCTAATCTTGGAAGAACTTGAGCATGCAAGGGCCAGGGGGGCCAAAATTTATGCCGAGATAGTGGGCTATGGTTCCACCTGTGATGCTTATCACGCGGTTGCTCCCCTACCAAGCGGGGAGAGTGCACTCAGATGTATGGAACTCGGCATTGAAGAGGCTGGAATTAAACCAGAGGACATAGACTATATTAACGCCCATGGAACCTCTACCATAGCAAATGATGGGACAGAAACCCTGGCCATTAAAAACTTATTTGGACCGAGGGTAAAGGATATCATGGTCAGTGCTAATAAATCGATGATAGGCCATATGTGGGGAGCTGCTGGTGCGGTGGAGGGGATATTTACAGCAAAGACCTTACAGGAAGGTATAATACCCCCGACCATTAATCTGGATGAGGCGGATCCCGGATGTGATTTAGATTATGTCCCCCATCAAGCCCGGCGCTCAGATATAAGATTTGCCCTTTCGAACTCATTTGGCTTCGGAGGCATAAACGCAAGCCTTGTTTTCAAGAAATATAAACAGTGAGAAAGAATAGCTAGAGAAATCGGTAGCTAGATCTCGAGTTTCTTTAGAAATTCCAATCGGGCTTAGTGAACCTATCTATTTTCTTTGTAAACTCAGATCCCCTAAGGAAAACTCATTAGTTCTTCGCTTCAAGGCTTCCGCCGTGACCCTATCGGGTTCGCAGGCGGCGAATACTTGCCCCTTCCCCGCTCTAAAGGCGGGGCTTTCCTCTTCCTGCTCACCTCGATGGGTACCCCACTGCTCCCAGCCGATTTACGCTCAGAAGCAATTGGTTTTCCTCATAATTCAGGAGACTCCGGTAACTAAATTCCTTGACATAGATTTTTTTATGTCTTAATTTTCCTTAGATAGGGCTTAGAGGCTTCACGCCAACTGGTGGACTGGAATCTGCCTTCAGCCCAGCATAAATCGGTTGCCAAAAAAAAGTGTTATGAACTTGCATCTTAGTGCTTCGATTCGCAAGTACAGTGACGTATTTCGGCGAGCTTGCTCGGAGCAATTGCTCACTCGGCTCGACTGAGCCTTCGACCCGAGCTCAAGCCGAGGGGCTCATCGAAGTCAGCACTAAGTCCTGAGGGCTTCGACTGTCTTCGACCCTGAGTTCCATTCGGCCCGAGCCATTCGGCCCCGAGGGGCTCATGGCCGAGGGCAGACCGAAGGGAGGACTTCTAGTGAGCCTCAGTCGAACTCCTCGGCCGAAGTCTAAATAAGTTCGTAATCGAATTTATGAATCGAAGGACTTAGGGAATAGAGATCCGGGACATTAGATGAATTGTCTTAATAATTGATAATTATTTGAAAAAAGGGGGGAATATGGAAATCAAGGTGAATTTAGCCACTCAACTGAAGGAAAAACCAGCCGATGAATCCAAACTTGGGTTTGGTGAAATATTTGCCGACCATATGCTCCTCATCGATTACGATACCAACCGTGGTTGGCACAATGCGAGGATAGTGGCCTATGGCTACCTAAGACTTGACCCGGCCGCCGCCTGTCTCCATTATGGACAAGAGATCTTCGAGGGTCTAAAGGCCTATTACGGTAAAGATGGTGGGATATATCTATTCAGGGCAGTTGATAATTTTAAGAGATTAAACTATTCAGCAGGAAGGGTATGTATGCCAGAGCTTGATGTAGAGCTCGCCATTGAGGCACTGAAAAAACTGATACTCCTTGACCGGGAATGGATCCCTAAAAGTCGGGGGACCTCTCTTTATATTAGGCCTACGATGATTGCAACCGAGGCATTCCTGAGTGTCCACCCAGCGAATAAATATCTATTCTACATTATTATAGGGCCTGTTGGATCCTACTATCGAGAAGGACTGAATCCCATCAAAATTTATGTAGAGGATAGATACGTCAGGGCCGTTCCTGGCTCTACTGGAGATACCAAGACTGCAGGCAACTATGCAAATAGCTTGCTGGCAGCAGAGGAGGCCAAAAAAAGGGGTTTTACCCAGGTTCTCTGGTTGGACGGATGTGAAAAGAGGTGGGTAGAAGAGGTGGGAACCATGAATATGTTCTTCGTAATAGATGATGAGATCATAACCGCGCCTCTTGCAGGAAGTATTTTAGGGGGTATCACCAGGGATTCCGTAATCAGGATTGTCAGGGATTGGGGTCTGAAGATGAAAGAGAAATCGGTCTCTATTGATGAAGTTTTTGTTGCTGCTACCAGTGGGCGTCTTAGAGAGGCCTTTGGAACTGGAACCGCAGCTGTTATATCACCGGTTGGACAGATAACATATAAGGATAAGGACTATGTGATAGCTGGAGGTAAGATGGGGGAGTTATCCCAAAGACTTTATGATGAGATTGTGGCCATCCAGTATGCGGAAAAGCCTGATCCTTATGGTTGGAGAGAAAAGATAGGATAGAGGCATGGACTACGAGGCAGTTATAGGCCTGGAGGTTCATGCCCAACTAAAGACAGCAAGCAAGATATTCTGCGGTTGCTCCACCACCTATGGAGCAGAGCCAAATACTCATGCATGTCCGATCTGTCTTGGGTTTCCTGGAATTCTACCTGTATTAAATAAAAATGCAGTAGAGTATGCCTTGATGATGGCATTGGCTACACATTGTCATATCTCCCCTGAAAGCCGTTTTGCGAGGAAGAACTACTTCTACCCGGACCTTCCGAAGGGATATCAGATATCCCAATACGAGTCTCCCATAGCTGAACGTGGATGGATTGAGGTACAGACAGATCATGGGAAAAAAAGGATAGGCCTGAGGAGGATACATATTGAAGAGGATGCAGGAAAATCTATTCATAATGATGCAGAAGGCCTAAGTTATATAGATTTCAATCGCTGCGGCGTGCCTTTAATCGAAGTCGTTAGCGAACCAGATATCGTATCCACTGAGGAGGCAGTCTCCTATCTAAAAAGACTTCGTTCTATTCTACGCTATCTTGGCATCTCAGACGGAAACATGGAGGAGGGAAGCTTTAGATGTGATGCTAATCTATCATTAAGGCAAAAAGGGGTGAAGGGTAGGAGAACAGAGCTGAAGAATATGAATTCATTCAGGCATGTGCAGAAGGCCCTTGAATATGAGATTGAAAGACAACAGGATATCCTGGAAAGTGGTGGGGAAGTCATTCAGGAAACCAGGCTCTGGAATGAGAATGAGGGAAAAACTTATCCCTTGAGGAGCAAAGAGGAATCTCACGACTACAGGTATTTTCCGGAGCCGGATCTTCTCCCATTAGTGGTGGATCAGGAACGGCTCGATGCTATCAGGGCCAATCTCCCCGAACTCCCTGATGAAAAGATGAAACGCTTTATTGATCAGTATGGCTTACCAAGGTACGATTCAGAAGTGCTGACATCTTCCAGAGAACTGGCTGATTACTTTGAGCTTTGCGCTCGAGAGACAGGCGATGCAAAAATGGCCAGCAACTGGATTATGGGCGAGCTTTTAAGGGAATTAAAGGGTGATGACGGGCAGATAGAGGATTGTCCGGTAAGTCCCTCGGCCCTCTCTGAGCTTTTAAAGATGATAAAAGATGGTACCATCAGCGGTAAGATAGCCAAGGATGTATTTAAGGAGATGTACAGGGAAGGAAGTCCAGCCAAGACAATTGTAAGGGATAAGGGATTGATACAGATCTCCGATAAGGCAGAGATTGCCGCCGTTGTTGAGCAGGTTTTGAGGGAAAACCCCGATCAGGTAGATAGATATAAAAAAGGGAAGGGACAGTTATTTGGATTTTTTGTCGGCCAGGTGATGAGAAAAACCCACGGAAAGGCCAATCCCAGGCTTGTCAACGAGATCTTAAATAGTGCACTAACTGTCTTTAAAGGCTAGAATCTTTATATTTATGTCAGGTTTTCACTGCCTTCCTTAAATCTATCCAAATTCCTAGAGACTTATCAAATTATCAAACAGATGACGAGATATAGGTTTTATAAAAAGAGATCCCTACTTAAGGCAAGGGCCTTTCATATATTTTGTTTTTTAGTTGTTGCACTTGGTGTCTCAATCACCTCTCTTTACTTTATTAACAAGGATTTTGCCATCGAGCTAAGGCAGCTTAGGCAGCCTAAGCCTAATATCTTTTATATAGGGATTGATGTATCTCAAACTATGAGGCCGGATATCCTTGCGGAGTTTAAGGATGCCCTCATCTTACGGCTAAAGAGTTTTATTGGAGAAAAGAAGGTCTAC
>CP070660.1:790891-796069 GCA_020355145.1 Deltaproteobacteria bacterium | reverse complement strand
TCATAATAAACCACGGAAAGCAGGGGTAGCCTTTTAATACCCTCTACTAGCCTCTCACCAATGGTGGGGGGATATTCAATCGCCACTATCTCCGGATCAAAGGAGGCAAACTGGTGCCTGACCTCAAGGGCAAACTCAACGCTGTTGTGGACAATAGGAACGAGCCTGACATTTCCCCATTCAAGTGGTCTCTTTGTCACCATAGATTTCCATGATAGTAGCGAAATATGCGGCGGCGGCATCATCCAGGATCATGGAGGCCGCCCTTTTAAGCTCTGACATAATCCTGTCTCTTGTAATCCCCTTACCCTTCCTAGGGCTATCAATACGCAATCTCTTCAAGGCATATCTGGCGATATTAATCCCATCCCTTACCGTATATCTCTCCTGTGCTTCATGGGCTATCTGAAGGAAATTAACTACATACTCCAGGATCTGGTCATCGGCAAAGGGAAGGTTGGCGGACAGGATCAACCTCTCCTCCTCCCTGTCAGGAAAATCAATGAAGATCTGGGGCTGCAGCCTTGAATGTATATATTCTGGAAGATCAAAGGTACTGGCATCATCGTTCATAGTGGTACAGAGCCGAAAATCAGGATGTGCCTTAATCTTTATACCAGCCGCGATGGACTCCACATAACGACGGTTGTCCATCAATGGTGCTAAGGATGCCCAACTCTTCTCACTCATCCTGTTTCCCTCATCAATAACCGCTACCCCTCCCTTGATCATGGCAGTAACAATAGAGCTGGCCATATATTTTATCTTTCCTTGGTCGCTAATAACCGGGATGACAATCAGATCCTCTGGCCTCGTATCTATTGTTGCCTGAAAGAGATGCACAGGCCGGTTTAGCCTCCTGGCCGCATAATAGGCCAAGGTAGTCTTTCCCACTCCGGGCTTTCCAATCAGGCGTGGATTTAGGGGAAAGTCACCAGAACCCATTACCAACCATGCTGCCATTATCTGGGTTACCAACTCCTCCTGGCCGACCCAATTCATGGGTAACTCGTCTGGCTGACTTAAATGTATGGTTACGCCATCTATAGTTGCAGTGTCCATGATTGATTAACCTCTCCTAAATTCTATTTCGCCGCAGACGCACAGAAAATCATAGAACCTTTCTTCCTCCCACCTCAATCCCTCAGGCCTAGTTGACGAAATCTCTTCCTCAATGGCCTTAATCTTCTGGGGTTATCTTTTGAGAGGCGAGGTCTTCCTTGGCCACAAGCGGAATCCCTTCTGTTTTTCCGTAATCTCTCAAATCTCTTTATTTCACCATATTTTCCGTATCTTCCACCCATACTAACTATTATCAGATCTCCTGTGCTGAATGTCAACTATCCTAAAAGACCAAAGGGGGTGCACGATCTAATCCTCAAATGCGAGCTCGATCAATCTATCCAATAGTCTGGAAAAAGACAATCCTGCAGTCCTTGCGGCCAATGGAAAGATTGAGTTTTCCGTCATCCCTGGTATTGTATTTGTCTCTAAGATATAAACATCTTTATCAGCTGCTATCATATCCGATCTACTGTAGTTCCTGCAACGGAGTAAACAGTGGGCCTTTATGGCAGTGCTTTGAGCCTTTTCACAGATATCGCTGGGCAGTGGTGCCGGACATATCTCGTTGGATGCCCCGGGCAGATATTTGGCCGTATAGCTAAAGAATTGATATTCCTTGTTAGGGATGATCTCAACAACCGGCAGGGCCTCTGGCTGTCTGTTTCCGAGAACCGAACAACTCACCTCCCTACCCTTGATATATTCCTCGAGCATTACCTCTGAACTCATGGCAAAGGTATCCTTTATGGCATCAGTAATCTCTTCCCTTGTATGACATATATTCACCCCGATGCTGGATCCCTCTGACACTGGTTTAATTACCACAGGCTTACCCAAAACAGAAAATATCTCAACTGGATCAATACCCTGATCCCTAAAAATCACCATGTCTTTGGGGACATTTAGCCCAGCACACCTGAACAACTCCTTGCTTACCGCCTTGTTCATAGCCAAGGCACTTGCCAAGACGCCCGAACCGACATATGGAAGATCTAGAAGGTCAAGAAGCCCCTGTATAGAGCCATCCTCCCCTTTCCTTCCATGCAGTAATATTAAAGCAAGGTCAATATCCTTAGAATCCTTTATCAATCTGAGAAGATCTTTGCTAGGATCATATGTCTTCACCTCGTACTTGGCCTTATCAAGGCCATTATAAACGTTTTCCCCACTTTTCAAGGATATCTCTCTTTCCCTTGACCACCCTCCAGCAATAAGTGCAACCTTAAGTTTAGCCATTACCTGCCCTCATTTTTTATGTATAATAAACATTTTTAAAAAAATATCATAAAAAATAAAATAAAAAAAATTAACCCAAAAGACTATCCTCACCCCTTCCCTAAAGAAAAAAGCATCCCTTTATCACCGTTTGGCATCATCCAGTGTAATTGTCCAAGGATAAGCAAGATCCTTGCCCAACATTTAGGCCATTGACCCTTGTCCCTATAAAAGGAAAAAATGTAATGGAAAAAAAAGAGAGGATTTAAAAAAGAAAGCTTTTTGAAGCAAATGGGAGTTTGGCAATGTGGAAAAATTATCCCTTTTGTCAATTAAAAATAAAAATATTTGGATTCATTGATAATTTTTGGTATGGAGTGCATTTTTTTCAGTAAGGATTTGAAGGGGCTGGAGGTATTATCTTCATTGAATCAACATATTACATATGTTGAAAATCTAAAGAGGAGGTAAGATAATTCTTTCTTTAATCGCCTTTGACAGTCAGGTCTATTTTTTTTAAAACTTCAAGGTGCTTAAAAAATTGAGGCTAATCTATGGAAATTGCTTGGAATAGTGTGAAAGAACTCCTCAAAGAGGTAATGGATGAAAAGAGCTACTCCCTATGGATAAAACCATTAAGATTTCTGGACTCAGGTGAGAATACAATTTGTCTTGGATGTCCCAACAAATTCTTTCGAAACTGGGTCCAGGAAAATTACGCCTCCCTCTTTCAGATGCAGTTTTCCAAGGCTGGCCTTAATGGCCATAAATTAATCTTCAAGATCTTGCCGAATAGAGAACTAAAGGCGCAAATACATAATAGAGGGGATGGTAATGGAAGGCAACTAACGCTTCCAAATATGCCAAAAAAAATACGGGCGGGCGAGAAATATCTAAACTCGAGGTTTACCTTTGATAGATTTGTAGTGGGTGAGTGCAATGAATTTGCATACTCAGTTTCCAGGGCATTAGCCAATGACTCTCACTGTCCTTACAACTCCCTCTTTTTACTGGCCAAGACCGGTCTGGGGAAAAGCCATTTAATCCAGGCCATTGGTAACTCAATCCTCCGGAAAAGACCTGGGGCCAAGGTCCTTTATATCACTACGGAGGATTTTACCAACGAGATGATATACGCGTTAAGGAATAATCTAATCGACCAATTTAAAAATAAATACCGCAAGATGTGTGATATACTTCTCTTGGAGGAATTACATTTTTTAAGTGGTAAGGAAAAGACACAGATTGAACTCGGCTACACACTTGATTCCCTGTTTAATGATGAAAAAAAGGTTATATTTACCAGCCCCCTCATGCCAGAAGAGATTCCAGGCATGAAGAAGATGCTTATCTCCAGGTTTGCCTCTAGTGTGATAACAAGCATTGAGAAGCCCGGGTTTCACACCCGGCTAGAGATCTTAAAACAAAAGGCCCGTGAGGGAAAGATTTCCCTACCAGAAGATGTAGCCCAATTCTTGGCCGAAAATCTAACCCAGGACATAAGGCAACTTGAAGGGAGTCTTGACTCCCTTAAGGCCAACTCCTTTTTCCTAAAAAGGAAAATAAATGGGGATCTGGCACAGGAGATAGTTAAACAACTAATACCTGCCAAACATCTTGCAACAGTTGAGGATATTCAGAAGATAGTCTGCAAATATTTTAAGATTGATATGGAGGCGCTTAAATCAAAGAGCAGAAAAAAGATTATCTCCTATCCAAGGAGTATAGCCATCTATCTATGCCGTAGATACACCGATAAATCCCTGGAATTTATTGGTCGTCTCTTCAATCGAAACCATTCAACAATCCTGTATGATGGTGAAAAGATCAAAAAGAATATAAAGATTGACGAAAACATTAGAAAGGAGGTAGAATTCCTCTGCCGAAAGATCGAAGATAGGGTTGCATGATAAAGATATTTGCCACCTTAGCTCTACTATTTTTCCTTTCACTTTTCACCTTATACCTAATCTTTCTATCAGTTATATCCATTTCCATCGGCCTGACCAATACAGATAGGCCTGGCTTTTGGATGCCTGTATTGTGTGGCCTATTAATATTGTGCTTAACTACATTAACAATAAGGTTAATACTATACATCTTTAGACAAATTAAGGCCAAGGACAGATATCTAGATACCTGAAAACTCACCCTTGACTAAATCTCTTACCCTGCCACGAGTCTCTACTAGCAAGGGCCTTTTTAATAAGGGAGATGGTCTCATTTTTTCTCAGTGACCATTCAGGGGCCACCAATTCAGCGGGATGGGGATCCCCTGTAAGGCGCTGAATGACCATATCAGGGGGAAGGAGCTCCAGGAAATCACAAACAAGATCTGTGTATTCCTCCTGCCCAAGGCATCTATATCTACCTTCCAGGTATAATTTCTCCATCCGTGTGCCTTTAATAACATAGAGCAGATGGATCTTTATTCCATCAATTCCCATTGCCGCCACAGCCTCTGCTGTAGCAAGCATATCATCTCTGTCTTCAAAGGGAAGCCCAAGTATCACATGGGTGCAGATCTTTATCCCCCTTTTCCTGGTTTTCTCTACAGCCATCTTAAAGCATTTTACATCATGGCCCCTGTTTATAAATGCAAGTGTTCTGTCGTGAATAGACTGGAGCCCATATTCGATCCAGATAAGATAATCCTTTGTATAACCCTGAAGCATCGTAAGTGTGGATTCGTCTATACAATCCGGCCTGGTTCCTATAGACAATCCAACGATATCATCTATTGCAAGTGCCTCTTCATATAGCCCCTTTAGCTTCTCACAGGTCCCATAGGTATTTGAAAAGGACTGAAAATATGCAATAAACCTTTCGGCCTTGTATCTTTTGCCAAGGAACTCCTTGCCTTTCATTATCTGTACGGTAACGGACAGGCCCTTTTTC
>CP070660.1:786561-790791 GCA_020355145.1 Deltaproteobacteria bacterium | reverse complement strand
TTTCAGACCCAAAGTGGCTGATTCGAGTTCAGGATAAAAATTCTTACTTCCTACATGGATCAAAAAGTCCTTACCCTTTATACCTTGAAGGGGTTTATCTTTCCAAAGACCAACGTAGTCAATGACTACATAATCCCCTTCCTTTATCCCCCTGTCTTCGTTGATGGAAATCAGTTTGGCGCTTGCCTCCTTTATTTCTTCAAGTCTCTTATCGACATCATCTTCAGAAATGTTTAATATCTGTTTTTCCACAGGGATTCCCATATAGTCCTTTAGCTCAAAGTCTGGTTTTACCTCCATAACAATAGTATATCTAAAATTTTCACCTGGTCTTATGGCCTCATCCTCGATAGAGGGGCCTCCTAATGGGAAGAGTTTGTTCTCCTCTATCACCTTAGAAAAGGACTCCCTTATTAAGTCATTCTTCACATCATCCATAATCTCCTTACCGTAGTACTGCTCGAGTATCTTTTTCGGGGCCTTACCAGGTCTAAAGCCTTTAATTTTAGCCCTTTTTGAAACCTGCTTGTAGGCTTGATCCAGTTTTGTGGTTACCTCTTCTGCCCCAATCTCCACATTAAGCCGTCTTTTTACCTGGCTTATCTTCTCAATGCTTGTTTCCATGCCCCCTCACCAAAACTCACTGATCTCTGAATTTCTATCTAGCGCTGAAAATCATAGGTCTTTTAGCGCAAACCGCTTTATGCCTGCCCGCCATCGCTCTCGCTCAGGCGAGGCGGGCGGGCCATTCACTCCAGTATTCCATTGCTCCCTGGCCCAGACCTGGCTTGCATGGCCGGAGTTCACCGAGCGACGCTTCCGAAATATCACATCAATGGAAGCGTATCCCAGGCAAGTCGCGCCAGGGCAGGCCAACACTCCAATTGGGAGGCATATCTTCTTGACTGGTGCGAGAGAGGGGACTCGAACCCCTATCCGACAATGCGGGCTGGATCCTAAGTCCAGTGCGTCTGCCAGTTCCGCCACTCTCGCACTTAAGGTTTAATACAAAAGTTATAATCCCTCTCATATATTATCTACCAAGGTGAACCCCGTTTGAGGATAACCTTCTAGGGTAACCTAACGATTAATTATTCTACTACTATGTGTCAAGGGGTAAAAACTGGGCAAAACCCAAAAACCTGGGCTACCTATTGGGGATTCTACCCCTTTTTTCAACCTCTCTGCTACCTTTATGTTTTCTGTTTTTAAGGTATAAATCACCTTGAAGGCAAGACCTAAAAAGGTGCCAAACGGGTAGGATTGCACCGAGGATGACATCTCAATCCCTTCGGTAAAGTTTCTGAAAAAGAACGGCATCATCTGGACACTTCCCCATTCCATAGGTACATCGCCATATGCCTTTTTCACATAGCTCTTAAGCCCCCATAAGGTAAATAAATGTGCCTCTCTAAAGATGGAGTTATGAAATAATGCATAAAATTTCTTACACATGCACCCAAGAGAGAGGTTATTGAGTACACCTATAAATACCTTATTTTTTGTTACCCTCCCTGCCTCCTTTATTGCTGCAAGAGGGTCATCAAGAAATTCTAATGTAATAATAAGGGTAGCTAAATCGAATTCATTATCCTCAAAGGGTAAATCCTCTGCCCTGCCAATCTTTAAGGAGGCCTTATTACCCAGTCTTGACCTTGCAATATCCAGCATATTTGGGGAGGCATCAAGGCCAGTTACATCAAATCCTAATCGATAAAAAAGGAGGAGATGATTTCCTGTCCCGCAGCCAATATCTAAGACTCTATCTCCTTTTTTAGGTCTTAAAAGGCGTATGATGAGTTCACTGCTTAACCTATCAAGTAAGATCCCTTCTGGGGATTTTTGCCATGACTCATATAGCCTGGCTGATTTTAGATCAAATACATGCCCCATGAATCAGCTCTCTAACCATCATTGCTTAGCCCTGAAAGCTCTCCATATGCCTGGCATCCATCAATATCGCCTAATTCGCAGGATTTTTGAAAGTCATCCCTTGCCATATCAAACAATCCCTTACCCTTGTACGCCATTCCCCTCGTATGATAAGCTGTGGCCATATCCGGATCCAGGATAAGGGCCTGAGTACAATCCTGAATCGCCAGATCAAAAAGGCCCTTCTGAAAGTAAGCCCATCCCCTACTATTGTAGGCCTCGGCATAATCTGGATCTAATGTAATTACCTTATTGTAGTCATCGAGTGCCCTGTCGTGCTTACCCATTTGGATATAGACAGTTCCTCGATTAAAATATGACCTTATTTCCTCTGGCTTAAGAATAATAGCCTCAGTATATGCCTCCACTGCTCCCCTCAAGTCTCCCTCTTGATATCTCTTATAGCCCTTATCGAACCAATCCTCAAAGGTATCTGATCTCTTATGCCCTTTTAGTGTTGGCACTGTATTTATTCGTTTTTCCTTTATTGGCGCCAGGTGAACAAAGAATACATAATTAACAAAGACAACCAGACCAAATAATCCTAACCACGTAAGTACCCTTTCGGGTGTTATAGATGAAATCTCACGTTTAATTGAGGCCTTCCCCTTCTTGAGGCCCAATGTGATATATGTGTCTTTACCTTTATAGTCTTTTATTACCATGTCGTTTCACGTGTATTTTAACCCTCGTTGAAGAGTTGGTAAAAACGGGGATTCGTTCCCAGAGGACAATTTTACACCTTCAGTTGAAAAATTCAATTTTTTCATATAACCGTTTCCGCTTTGTGCATGATCCCTTTGTCAGTTCTGCTTTTCCCGCCACACTACTTATTTTTTTTAACTCTCCACCACCTTTATCTGTCGCGGCCTTTCCCCAGTTACAAAGAACTCCCACATCTCTTTGTAAGCCTTCTCCAGGTTCCTGGCAAGTCGTGAGGTATCAAAAAGAGGTTCAGTTAATCGATTTTTCGCCAGGTTCTGCGGTATCGTTTTGAATTCGCCTGGATTTAGCGCCAACCGCAGGGCAAGGGCCTCGTATTCCTCTAGACTATGTATGATCATCTCAGACAGCCCAATTCCCGTCAGGATACTCGAGGACATACAGGAGGCAAAATTGCCGCCTTGCAGTGTGAGAACGGGAACACCCGCCCACAGGGAATCACTCGTTGTAGCAGCCCCACTGACAATCCGTGTATTCAGGGCCATGTCCGCAAGCCTCAGGCGTACCCTATTCAACAGGGCGGGCTTGGCAAAAAGGTTAAGATCTTTGTCTATATAGACGGCTAGTATGGTACTATTAGATTAAGCAGGAATCATACCAAAGTAGTGCCTGGAGATACTATTCAATTATTTCAGGTACTTTATTCTTGATTAGAGAGGTATATAAGTGAGGGATGGGCGAACTTGGTTCCGGGTATGCCACTGTGCCAGATTTTTGACTCACCTTTGGACCCTTCCAGCGGCCTCACCGCCGGCGAGGCTTTCTACCTCCTTTGGGGAGATAAGGGGAAGGTCCCCGGGGATGGAATGCTTCAGACAGGAGGTCGCAACCGCGAACTCCAAGGCCTCCTGGTCATTTCCAAGATTGTTTATCCCATAGATAAGGCCGGCTGCAAAGCTATCCCCTGTGCCAACCCGGTCAACAATATCTCGAATATCATACTTCTTCGAGACCAACATCTCACTGCCGTTGTTCAGGACTGCTGACCAGCCATTGTGGTCTGCTGAAAAGCTCTCTCGCATGGTAATAGCTATCTTTTTGAGGTTGGGAAACATCTCGAGCGCCTTTCCAGTAAGATCCCCGTATTTCCCCGCCTCGAGCCTTCCGGATTCCACATCCACATCCACGGCTATCCCCAGTGATTTCTGACAGTCCTCCTCATTGCCCACTGCAATATCTACATATTTCACCAGATCTCCCATAACCTCAGGTGCTGCCTTTCCATATTTCCAGAGCTTTTTACGGAAGTTGAGATCACATGAGACCGTTACCCCCTTCTCCCTGGCCTTTTTTACAGCCTCAATGGAAAGCTCAGAGGCTGAAAGGGAAATAGCAGGGGTGATCCCAGTGATATGAAACCATGTTGCACGCTCAAACACCTTATCCCAGTCTATATCCTCCGGAGAGGCTTCCGCAATGGCAGAGTGGGATCTGTCATAGATAACCTTGGAAGGCCTCTGATTTGCCCCCGGTTCCAGAAAGTAGACCCCCAGCCTTCCCCCCTTTCTTACAATCAGCGAGGTATCGATTCCCTGTTTTCTGAGTTCTTCAATGCATGCATCACCAATTGGGTTG
>CP070660.1:782707-786461 GCA_020355145.1 Deltaproteobacteria bacterium | reverse complement strand
AGTGGATCTGATCATCACCCCCGTTATTCGCGACCAGGGAATGATACAATCTCTGGCGCGCTCTATTGTTACTGCCATGCTCAAGGGAGGGGTAGCGGTTATTGATGAGGGAAACAGGATGAGTGAAAAGAGTTGTGCATCGTTAGCACCCTTGATGGACAACCGGCGTTATGTAGAGTCAATTGTAGCTGGCATAAAGATTCAGGCCCACCCTGATTTTCGGCTCTGTACCACCATGAACGATGATGCCAGCACCTTTGATCTTCCAGAATATATCCATTCAAGGCTGCAGCCTCAGATTTTCATTGATTTTCCTGAAAGGGAGGAAGAGAGATTGATTCTTTCTGCCAATCTTCCCTACGCCGATGACAAGGTCTTGGACTATGTAGTTAATTTTCTTCAGGTGGCCCATGAGGCGCAGGAGAGATATACGGTCAGAGACGGAATTAATATCGCGAGATATGCCTTGAAGAGACTGCGTATTGATATCTCTAAGGAAGGTAAGGGGATGGCAAAAGAACGGATTCTAGTAGCACTTAAGGAAGCGGCCTCCATGATTCTGGATGATGCCGCCGCTGGATATTTTGCTACTCTCATAGAAACCTATGGAGACAAAAGAACTATTTGAATGGGGAAATGTCAGGCTTGTTCCTATTGTCCACAACAGGGTTGAGTTTGCCCTTGAGGTCAGGCACCAGTTTGCCTCCTTTGATCCGGAGATAGTGGCGATTGAATATCCCCCCACCATTGGTGAGAGGCTAGTAGAGGGTATTAAAAGGCTACCCCTGCTTTCCGTGGTTTATTATGAGGAAGATGATCACACCTTTATCTACCTTCCCCTAGAGCCAACCGGTGGACTGATAGAGGCAGTTCGATTGGCCCTTTCCCACAACCTTCCCATCCAATTCATAGATAGGGATACAGAGGGATACCCGATAGACCGGACACCTATGCCAGATCCCTACTCGATAAAGAGGATAGGGTACTGGCAATATTGTCATAGCTATCTCAAGGCCTACCCGGGAGGTCTCAGTACCCCTCAGGATCAATTGAGGGAGAAGACCATGGCCTACCATCTCCAGCAACTGAATGGAGAGGGAAAAAGGGCCCTTTTCGTAGGTGGCATGGCCCATCTCCCAGGTCTCTTAAGCTATCTTGATAAGCCACAGGTACAGGTCATAGGTAGGAAGAGCAGAGGTGGTGTTATGCTGGCCCATCTACACGGGGAATCCAGCAGGGAAATCATGACAGAGATCCCATTTCTTGCAGCCCTCTATGAGAGGTTCAGGGGGGAGCCTGCAGCGGCTGAACCAGATAGATTGAAGGCCATTGATCAGTTGATAGATATAGCAAGTAAGAACCATCTGAAAAGAAATAAGGAGGAGGTGACCGTAAACCATCTAAGGATTTTTAACCGGTTTGTTAGGAACTATGCCTTATTAAGTGGGTTTTTAACACCTGATTTATATCAGATCATTGTGGCTGCAAGAGGGGCAGTGGATGATAATTTTGCATACGAGGTCTGGGATGCTGCAACGGAGTATCCCTGGCAGACAGAATCACCTGGGCTGCCGGTCCTTCGCCTCAGGGGTGAGGAGCTATTTCTTGATCAGAAAAGGATTAGATTTCACAGGCATTTCAGAACCATGCGAAGAAGACTGATACCTGTACCTGTAAAACGCAGGCAAAAGGAGAGGTACCCTGGAGAGTGGAAAAGGGGCTTTAAGGGTTATTCCATCTGCTCGTACCAGCCGGAGGATATCGCAATTGAGGGATTCGGCAACTATCTTAAAAGAAGGGCACAAAAGGAGAAGTCAGAGGAAAATAGTAGGGTTGTTCCCTTTGTTTGCTCGATAATGGACGGAATTGATTTCAGGGAGACACTACGGAATTGGAAGGAGGGGACGATATATGTACGGGAGAATATCCCCCTAAAGGGAAAGGTGGGGTCTGTGGTGTTTATTTTTGACCCAGATCTCCCTGATGCAGATGGTAAGGAGGGTTTCCCCTGGCGGATTACATGGCTGGGTGAGCATAATCAGGAATCGGATATGGCCTTTTACAGTACACCAGCTGGTGAGGCAGTGGTTGGGCCTGGAATATCCAGGTGTCAGTATGGGGGATTCATGCTCACCTTTCCTCCCCTGAGGGTGTATGACATCTGGAAGGATCCACTATTTGATATCGCAAGAAACAAGCCAGACAGGCTCCTTCTTGCAGCCGTTGATTACTCCCTTGAAAGGCATGTTGTTTACGTGGCCTCCTCTCCCCCATCCTCCCTGTGTAGATCATTTGCCTCACGGCTGGGAAGAAAGATAATCTACCTTCCCATAGGCATGTTCTCAGCTATTACCCTTAAAAAGATCAGACAATTCCATGTATTAGATGGCCATCCAGTCAGGCAGTATGCAGCCAGGTATATATAATGCCCAGGGGTCAGGTCTACACTCTTGACATGAATATCTTTTTGTATATGATGGTTAAGACCGGGCTTTGAAGATCAAAGGACTAATCTTGGCACGACCATTAAGAATACAGTACCCTGGCGCCTTTTACCACATTACCTCAAGGGGTAATGAGCTAAAAGATGTATTCAAGAGCCAAAAGGACCGGGAGAAGTTCCTTTCTTATTTTGAAACCGCGACTCATCGCTATGGAGCACTGATACATGTTTATTGTCTGATGAATAATCACTATCATATCTTGATGGAGACACCAGAGGGAAACTTGTCTCAGATCATGCACCATATAAACGCTTCCTATACAACCTACTTCAATGTCAAACGCAAGAGAGCCGGACATTTGTTTCAAGGGCGATATAAGGCCATTTTGGTGGATGCAGATGAGTACGCAAAGGAACTGTCCCGTTACATACATTTGAATCCGGTAAGGGCAGGGATCGTTGATGATCCGGGAAAATATTCTTGGTCCAGTTGCCGATATTACATTGGTCAGGAAAAAGCATCAGAATGGCTTTCCAGGGATTTCATTCTTGCTTATTTTGGCAAGACAGTTTCCGTTGCAAAAAAGAGATACCGGGAGTTTGTTTCATCTTTGATTGGCAAGGAGTATGAAAGTCCTTTGAAAGGGGTGGTGGGAGCCACTATTTTGGGGTCTCTCGATTTTGTAAAGGATATAACGGAAAAACATCTCAAAACAAAAAAGGTTGATCGCGATTTGCCTGCCATAAGGATGCTTTCAAAAAGGCCTTCCTTAGAGAGAATCGAGAAGGAGGTGGAAGCTGTAATTGATGAGGACGAGGTACTATTAAGACAGGTTAGTCTCTATTTTTACCATAAATACAGCGGGAAAACATTAAAGGAAATTGGGACGCACTTTGGCATTGGTGAATCTGCTGTGTCTCAGGCAAGCCGGCGGTTGGTTTTGAAGATGCCTAACGAGGCTAAACTGAGGAAGAAGATTAGAATGATAGAAAAACGATTAATAATGTCAAGAGTGTAGACCTGACCCCTCTTACCTCCTTTGGCGAGGCCTATGAGGGAACACTGGATTCTGTTTCAAAATGTGTTGTTAATATGGCCAAAGTCGAGCACTTGGACAGTTCCGCCCTCGGCTCCTTTTGGGCGTGGTCGGTACTGACGGGAGGGCAAAATAGATGATAAAATTTTCATTAAGTAACAAGACAATAAAATTCTCTGACAAAAGACTTTATCGAATTATGGCTGAAATTTCATTTGGCCAAATTCAAGAAGGAGATTTAGGGGGATTTATAGAAAAAGAGAATAATCTGGCT
>CP070660.1:778011-782607 GCA_020355145.1 Deltaproteobacteria bacterium | reverse complement strand
TTAGGCTTTGGGCCCCTCATGGTCATGGGTACACACTTTGTTCTCACAGGTGAATACTCGTGGACGGGGTTTATTACGTCGCTCGTGCCGTTCTTCTTGGTCAGCGACCTATTGCTCTTGAATCAGTTCCCAGATGTCGAGGCAGATCAAGGCGTAGGCAGAAGACACCTGCCGATTGTCGTTGGGAAACAAACCAGTAGTATCCTCTACGGCGCATTTCTCTTATCAGCCTATCTATCAATCGTCTTTGGAGTCTGCCTTAAATATCTGCCCAAGTTTACCCTTTTAGGGCTTGCCACAATCGTCATCGCCATGCCTACGTTTGTTGGTGTATTTAGGTACGCCGAAGATATAAAAAGGCTAATGCCTTATATGGGCTTGAACGTAATTATAAACATAGCAACGCCCTTACTGGTTGCCACGGGATTGTTCCTTGGATAGTAAGAGATGAGGCAATGAATAGGAGGGAAATCTATGGCCTATAGAGTAGCGATAAGCAAGGTGGAAAAGGGGGACATCGAGGCCGCTGTCCGCCAGGCAGTATCCTTGGCCGGTGGTTTGGAAGAGATCATCAAGGAAACCTCCATGGTCCTCATCAAACCCAATCTGGGCAAACCATCTCCCCCTGGTAGTGGAGTCTTGACTAATGCCCAGGTTATCGAGGCTGTGACAAAGATTGTCTTGGAACTAGATCCAAGGTCTATCATCATAGGGGATGGCGCCATTGCAGGATATGACTTTCCAGGCTCTAACACGGAAGAGGTATTTGAGGCATCAGGGACATCGGAGGTCGCACGCAGACTGGGAGTAGAACTCCGCAATCTGAATCGCGATACCTTCGAGGAAGTTACTATTCGTCAACCCAATGTTATGGACAAGGTAAGGATAGCCAGAACAGCCCTGGAGAGCGATGTCATCATCAGCGTCCCGGTCCTCAAGAGCCATATCAGGACACACGTTACACTTAGCCTCAAGAACATGAAAGGGGTCATGCCCGGGGCAGAGAAGAGAAAGAGCCACCAGTTGGGACTGGATCTAGCCATCGTCGATCTCAACTCAGTCGTGCGCCCTGGCTATGCAGTGATCGATGCCACAGTGGGAATGGAGGGACTGTGGCAATACCCCCAGGACATGCGAGGAGTGGGACTGGTAATAGCTGGGCGCGATGCCCTCGCCGTAGACATTGTTGGCACCTCACTGATGGGGATCGATCCCAATCAGGTGATGCATCTCAACTACCTTGCCCAAAAAGAGGGTACAACAGTGGACCTTGAGCAGATTGAGATAGCAGGCGAGCCCTTGCACAAGCATAGACAGCATTTCAAGACCGGTTTTCAGGCCTTCGAGGAGAGATTCCCAGGACTCCACATCATTCAAGGTGACTCTGCCTGTAGCGGGTGTACCAATGAACTGGTGAGCGCCATTATTTACATGAAGGAAGCTGGCTACGGTAAAGGGCTGGAGGATTTGGCCGTCATTATAGGAAGCCCCAGCGGACCAAAGGTGACAGGCAAGGTGGCTGTCTTGGGCAAATGCGCTAAGGACTTCAAAGACCTCGGACACTATGCAGCGGGCTGCCCACCCAAAGAGCAAGATATGATATCTGCACTTTGTGGGGCATGCGCTGCTGACTACAAGCACGTTATCGCCACACGGGATGAGGCTCGCCATAAGCTGTGGGGGTCATCCAGTCCCCTCCTTAAACGATAAACAGGGGCATAAAGGGATCCCTTTCCCCTATCGAGAGCAATCTATAACTTATCAATTACACGTTCTTGCCTTTAATCTTTACCTGTTCTCAAGTTCCTCCCCCCTCTCAAAACCAATACCCACCTGCTTATTCTCCAATAATTGGTATTTTGCTATAGTTTTTTCTACCTAACATTCCAGTCTTGCTTTTTCTTGTCTTTGTGGCATCCTAAGTTATAACGATCTCCAGGTTTATTTCGTCGTAGAAAACCTGGTCCTTTGGCCTAGGTCAGAGATAATTGGCTCTGCCGGTAACTATTGTCCTGGGGTGTTGGAATAATTGAATTCTGGAATGATGGGTTTAGCGGAATTGGACGAAACTGCACCCCTCCGGGGTGGAATCAAAGTAGGCCCCTCTGGGGTCGGATCTTTAGCACTATTTGTCTTTCCTAACCTAACCTTCAGAAGGCATATGTAAATTTTTTGTAGGAAAGCATTGACGATAGTAAGGCAATTATTAGGGAAGATTCTCAAAGGATAAGGGAGATTTTAGACAAGGAGTTTGCGGGATAGACATCTATGAGCTTTATCTCACCAAAATCCTTCCCTTGGCCTCACTTATCACCTCTCCAATAATGGTAGCATCTTCTATCCCTTCTTCGTGCATCCTTTTTACTATATGGTCTGCCTGATCCTCAGGCAGAGAGAATAATAAACCCCCGGAGGTTTGAGGATCAAAGAGGATGTCCACTACATAATCAGGGACATTAGAGGCCACATCCACCATATGCATACGAAATCTCTTATTCCTGTGTAATCCCCCAGGCACAATCCCCGTTTCAACAAACCTCTTTATCTCATGGAACCAAGGGACAGCAGGAGAATTTATTACCATCCCTACATCAGAACCCTCTATCATCTCACATGCATGGCCCAGAAGACCAAAACCGGCAATATCAGTGCATGCATGAATATCTACTTCCTTCATCAGTTCTGAGGCCCTTCTGTTTAGGGAACACATCATCTCTGTACACCTATCTACTAATTCCTGATCTACCGACTCTCCCTTTAAGGCAGTACTGATTATCCCGGAGCCCAGGGCCTTAGTCAGCACAATATTGTCGCCTGGCAAAGAGCCATGATTGCTCCAGACCTTTTCAGGATGGACAATCCCGCCTACGGAAAGCCCGTACTTTAATTCATCATCCTCAATGCTATGTCCGCCTACCAGAACTACCTCTGCCTCCCGCATCTTGTCCAATCCGCCCTTTAGGATTTCCTGCAGAATGGATATATCCATCTTATTTATGGGGAAACAGATTATATTCATGGCTACAAGCGGTTTCCCGCCCATTGCATAGACATCGGATAAGGAGTTAGCCGCCGCAACCTGACCGAATGTATAGGGATCATCAACGATAGGGGTGAAAAAATCTAGTGTCTGAATAATGGCCAAATCCTCTCTCAGCTTATAAACACCGGCATCATCTCCTCTTTCCATGCCTATGATCAGGTTTGGATCGGAGATTAAAGGCAAGACACCCAATGCCTTATTTAGGTCTCCCGGACCTATCTTGCAGGCTCAACCTGCACCATGTACGGTTGAAGTCAGACGTAATTTAGTCTCGTTATCCATTTCCAATGGCCCCATAATTATCCCTAAAAAATCTTATCTAGATAAGAACCTCTGTCTTATAGCATTTAATCTTGGATTTTACTATCCTTTTCCCCTTTGCGACTTCCAGCAATATATCCTTAGAGGAAAAGGGGAGAAATTCGGCGAGGAGGTAGGGGATGTTTGGTGCTCATGTAAGGTAGGGCATTATGAATGAGATTTCGCATCACGATAGTATTTATTGACCCTGATGATATAGCCCCGAGTTTCCTGAGGTAACTTCTCTGGATTTCTTTCAACATGCACCATCCCCCAGTTGTATGCAGCCAATGCAAGGGTAATATCACCATTATACCTATCCAGCAGGCCCTTCAAGTACCTTGTTCCCCCCATGATATTTTCAAATGGGGCGTAGGGATTTTTGACACCCAGCTCTTTGGCCGTCTCTGGCATAAGCTGCATGAGCCCCATTGCCCCTTTTGAGGAGGTGCTATATACATCAAAATCACTTTCAGCCTTTATGACCGCCCTTACCAAAAAGGGATCTACCCCATATCTCTTTGAGGCATGATCAATTATATGACTAAGATATTCCCTTGACTGGGGTCTGCCTCCTTTGTGAAAAAGGTGTTGGATCTTTGACGCATCTAATCTCAGTACGTTGTCCATTCTCCAGAAATTGTCATAGTTATAATCCTCTGCAAGTACCTGAAATAAGTATTCATTCATCTGCAATCGAGTTATTTGAACCAGTTGCCTAAGTCTATCTTTGTCCAGAGGCAATGCCTTGATGGAAAAATCACCCCCTACTTTAGAGGCACTAATTGCATCTTTTAACAATTTATCAAATGACTTAACATCCCTGCTCCTATTTTGCCCTAAAGGTGCTAAATCCTTCTCCCGCCACCTTAGCTTGGATCGGAGGGAGTAGAGGCCTATACAATCCTTGAATGGAAAGCTCATTATCATCCCCTGTTAGGAATTTCTTTTATTTAGTTCTGCCAATTTCGTGCCAAATCTTGTAATCTAATAAGGCCCACAGTCCGTCATTATTGGACAGTAAAATTAAACTCTTAATATAAATCTTTCCCGGAGTTTCCTGAGTTTTGAGGGAAATCCATTGTTTCTGAGCGAAAATCCGCTGGGAGCAGTGGGGTACCCATCAAGGTGAGCAGGAAGGGGAAAGCCCCGCCTGCGAACCCGATAGGGTCACTGCGGAAGCCTTGAAGCGAAGAAATAGTGGGTTTTCGTTGCGCGATCTGACTTTACAAAGAAAATCAATAGGTTCATTA
>CP070660.1:771678-777911 GCA_020355145.1 Deltaproteobacteria bacterium | reverse complement strand
TGAAAATTCTACGCTGGGATATTGATCCATCTGTTTTCTAGGTTCAAATCCTCTTTGTGCTATTTTGTCGGTTGCAGTACACTCTTTCATGCCTCCCCCTCTCAGATTATTGGCTCATCCAAGGCTTCAACAAGATTAATGCCAATATAAGGTATCATGGACCCAGGTAATCCGATGATATTTACAGGATAAGAGTCGAGTTGACAGATCATCTCCGTAAGCCCAGAAGACGACTAGGTCCTACAAGCTTTTGATATTTATTTTCAGTCCCCTGTTACACACTTTTGAAACTTCTCGCCTATAAAATATTTTAGTTTGGATAAAATCGGAGTTGAAGCAATTTCAACCCTCTATTGTCAAGACTCCACAAATATTCAACGAATGCTTCAATGTTGAATACCCACGTTGGTATGTCGTATACCCAGCAATAGGCAGAGTCAGGGTAAAAAGCATATCCCTCAGGACAAGAGCCATCCACTGGTTCGGTGAACTCATCAGGCCATCCATCTTCATCAGTATCCGTACCACATAATGCTTTTGCAACTAGATATCCCTCAGGACAAGAGCCATCTACTGGTTCGGTGAACTCATCAGGCCATCCATCATCATTAGTATCCTTGCCACACGAATAATTACCACTTAGAGCAACATCAAAATAGCAAACAAGACCTGTCCATTGAAAGAGCGGAGTGATGTTAAGAGCCCTGGACTTTCCTTTTGTCCTGTAGATGCGACCATCGGGCGTTTCAAAGCCGTTAGCGCTTAATGACCCAAGGTAAATGAGATCGTTCCCATATTCATCCTGAACTGACACCAAACTGGGTTCCGTCGCAATACTTGGGCTGCCTGTTGGTTTCGCAAGAGCCCTCGCGTACACGCGGTACCCTGCGTCATTCTTTGGTAACTCAATAACAGCTCCATCTCCATCAAATACGGCACAAGGATCGATTGCCCGAAGGCCATTGATCGCCTGAAATTTTTTCCCTTTGCCAGATTGCATATAAATCTCAATACCAGTGCCATCCTCCGGTATAAAAATCACCTTACCGTAGATGGGTTTCCCATCAACATACTCTTGCTCTGGACAGGTAAATCCATCTTTTTTTCCAATAATATTCAGATTGTAGTGCGGACCGCTCGGGAACCCATTAGGATTTACTTCCTGCCCAGGCTTTGTCGCTAAACCTGATCCAACCATTAATGAGATGGCAACAACTATTAACAAACTAAGGGTAGTAGGTTTTTTCATCTTTGATACCTCCTAAAATATGGGTTCATAAAATGTTTAATTTTCCATTTCTTCTCACCTGCTTTTCCGTCCCGCCTTTTGGACAACTGCCTGGTATTATCAAGAAAGCACTGCCAAAAATAAAAACGCCTTTGGGCATTCGCATCCAAAGGCGTCGTTCAAAAATTATCTTCGGCAGCTCGGCTATCATGGCCTTTCGGCTTTAGACCCTTGGCTTTGCGTCGCCGCCTTTAGGCGGGTTTGCCCTTTCGTTCCATATTTGTCTACATATGAGAGCAAAAGTCATACCAGTGTTAATGACTATATTATATCATGCTGATAATACGTGGGAAAATATCTTAACCTACATCTTTAGGTGCTTAGATGCATACGCTTGGTCTGCTTTTCATTACACAGACTGTATGCTTTATTGTACGGTCTGTTCCTTTTAATCTTCTATAGCCCGTGCTGACGCCATAGAAGTTCTCAGGATAAGCGACCTTACAAAAACCAAGCTGATGTGGAGACCATTATTGACGCCTTGCGAAAGGCGGGGCTGAAAATGATAAGTAGGAAAGTGTCAGAGGAAGCGAAATTAGCAATTAAGGTTCATTCTTTATCGGAGTGTACCGGAGATTTCATGAGACAAAATCAATATGTTGTGGTGCTTACTGAGATAAACTTTTTAAGTATTCGTGCCATATCATATACCTGCCAACCTGTCAAATTTATTGTAGATTATGTTTGCTAATCATTAGTTTTTCGGCCTTTCTATTGTTTCCAATTATAGCAGTAGTAGAAAGCGTTAGGGCGAACAGGGTCTGGTGAATATATTGATATGAGCGCTTTGATTTTAAGAGGAATTCCAGATTCTTTTTTATGTAAGATTTTCCTTATTCTTTGTAATAACCCCTACATATCGAAAGGTTTTTGAATAAAACCATCACATCCACGCTTTAATATCTCTGTGGTCTGACCATCGATACTATATCCACTTAAAAGGAGGACCTTTATGTCAGGGTTGATCTCCTTCATTCTGTCATAGGTCTCTCCTCCACGCATATCTGGCATGATCATATCCAGGAGGACCATGTCAATATTATCCCTCTTTTCATTGCAGAGTTCTATGGCCCCTTTTCCACCCCTGGCTAATAAGACCTTGTAGCCCAAAGTCTTTAGCATCTGTTCCCCGACATCAATAATCATCTGCTCACCCTTGGTAAGTATCGTGAAAGCTTTAGGATATGACTTGCTCAACTCTCTCTATTTGTGGACTTCGATAGATCTCTTTGTCTAAAAGCCATGACCTTTCAAAGGCCTCTACAATTTTTGGGTCAAATTGGGTGTTTGCATTGCTTACTATCTCTTTAAAGGCATCCCCCGGATCAAAGCCTTTTCGATATGGTCTATCAGTAGTCATTGCATCGAATGTATCAGCTATAGCCAAAAGTCTTCCCTTTATAGAGATATTTTCACCAACCAGACCCTGAGGATAGCCCTTGCCATCAAATCTCTCGTGATGTTCCAGGATATAAGGCATCATAGGCTCCAAGAAAGAAGTCTCTTTAACTATTTGAGCCCCAATGAGAGGGTGATTTTTGATCTTCGCATATTCCTCATCAGTTAGTTTGCCTGGTTTATTGAGAATGGCGTCAGGTATTCCTATCTTTCCCACATCGTGTAGCATTCCTCCCCAATCTATAAGCTCAAGATCCTTTTTGCTCCATTCAAGTTCTTCAGCTATTGACTTAGCTATTTCGGCCACCCTGTTAGAATGGCCCCTGGTATATGGGTCGCGTGCCTCGATGGAATTTGTTACAGCCCTCACAGTATCGAAGTAGCTCTTTTTTAGATCACCGAAAAGATATGCATTTTCCAAAGAGAGTGAAAGGAAACTCGCAAGGATATAGAGGAGCTTTAGGGTTTGCTGCCTTATAAAGTCCTGGTCTTCCTCAAAGACAATGACAGCGACACCTATTGTCCTATTCTTGTTTGAAAACGGGGCAATCATGGTATTAAACACTCTGCTTTTCTTTTTTTTGAAGACTTCACTTGGAATACACGTGGGGGCACCGTTATTGATAACCCAGCCAAAAGTCCCTGAATTTATTTGGGCCTCAACTTCCTTTTGAATAAGGGATGAGAAGCTATCAGGAATAGACATCTTGTGAAAAAACTCAAAACCCCTTTCTTCTACCAGAAAGACAGAACAGACAACTGTTTTAACCAATTCGTTGAATTTAGCAAGAGCTGTTTTAAGTATGTTATCAATGTCATGAGACAAGAGCATCCCGGAGAAAAAGTAACTTAACCGTTCTAACTTATCTTGTATGCTAAGAAGTGCCTTATTTGAGTCATCCAAAAAGTGCAATTTCTTAACCATCGATTTAAATTGATCTGAATCGATTGTTATATTTTCTTTATCCATTTTGGTTAACCCAGGTAGAGAAAATTACAATTCCAAAATAGAAATAGCCTCTCTAAATAATTTAATTATTCTTCCTGTGATAGATTCTAGAGCACCTAACCTTAGGCCCAAGATTTCCCATGCCTTCTGATTTGCTATAGGCACCTGCTTTTCTCCCCCTGAACCCAAGCTAAAGGCTATGCACAGGATGTTGCCAGTGTGAACGGCAGCGACCTCTTTAGTCAGGTTGCAGGGTTCATGATTTAAATGATGCTCGGTTATCATATTGGTTACCTCCTCAGGGAAGCCCCACTTCTCGGCAAGTATCCTGCCAGTCTGATCGTGGGTAAAGCCAATTATGCGTTTTTCTGATTCAAACATGGGCATTCCAGTATCCCGAATATCAGCTACTACACTGGAAAATTCTTGGGGCAGATAGAGGGCATGAACCAACTTTCCTATGTCGTGCAGAAGACCTCCAGTAAAGACGTCTTCTGGATTTCTTAGGTATGCGGCTTCAGCCAATACTTTTGCTGAAGTTGCACAGCCTATAGAATGCTCCCAGAAACTTTTCATATCAAGTTCATGACCTGATTGTAGTTGCTCGAACATCTTTAATGTGGAGGTTGCAAGCACCAGGTTCTTTATCTCCTTTAACCCCAAGATTACCACAGCCCTCTGCAGGCTAGCAATTTTATTAGGAAAGCCATAGAAGACTGAATTGACAATTTTGAGTACCTTGGCAGCAATGGTCTGATCTTCAGAGATGACGTTGGCTATCTTGTTAATTGTGGCATTGGATTGCTCAAGAATATTGGTAAGCTTTGTGTAAATAACGGGCAAGGTTGGCAACTTGTCAATGGAATCAATTATTCTTTCAATGTTGTGTTGCTTCATCTTCCATCGTTTGTGTTATTGCTTGTTTCAGCTTGAACCTCTTAACTATCCTGTATATTTCCTCCATCACCGGATTGTTATTAAATTCAGGGAATAATCCCCTAAGCTCTTTTTCTATTGATTCTGTAACGGAGGGTGGAAGATATTCCATTTCTTTTTTTTCTACATCCTCCTTATCAATCCCTTCTACATCTGCCTCGGTTATCCCCCAGCTCTTAAGGGTGAAGATATCCTTTCCGGTAAGTGTCCTACCTTTTGCTAGAAGCATGGTTCCATGCCTGTTCTTGACATCTTCAGCAAGAACCATACCGTCTTTAAGATCATTTACATTTAATACACCCATAAACAAGTCCTAAACCTAGCTCTACAACCCACGTTTATTCAGCCTGCCAAGTTTTTCAAAGGCATCTTGAGCTGACTTGAAGTCGGCTTTGACGATTATGGCTGGCCTGCTAAATCTTCAGGAGCTACATTAAGTTCTCTGCTTGTTGTCTGATTTGCCCAGATTATTCTCATATCCTTATCAACAAACCTGATTCTGTCAACTGAGGCATCAAGGATTGCCTTTTTCTGGGCCTCCCTCTCCCGCAACGCCTCCTCATTCTTTGCAATCCTCTCACTTAACAGAGCAACTACAAAGCCAACAACCACAAACATAAGGGATCGAAGATAATCATTGGAAGTCACCACGTAATCTCCAAGGAAATGGTGGCTAAAAATGAGGAATACCGCTAAAAATATAGCTACACCTAACCCCTTTCTTCGCCACCACAACGATGCTAGGATAATTGGAATATAGAAGACGTGGGTAAAAACAATGCCGGTTTCAAGAACCTCATGGAAATAATATGTCAAAAAGCAAGAGCCAGCTAAAAGGATGGCTATCAAAGTAATCTTTTCTTTTTCTTGTCTTTCAATTGTTATTCCCATCCTAATTGTCCCTTTCTTATTCGTTGAAAAATTCTTCCGTTGTTTTTACTTTTTTTCCATTTCTGTTTCCCAGCTATCTTCTCCGCCTGCTTGCCTGTCTGTCATGCAGTCAGGCACTCGGTTAAGTTTTAGCACTCTATAGGTACTGCAGGAATCATACCAAAACAATGCAGAGGGATAATTGCCTGTAATTGCATATGGTTAAAGCTTCTTCGTCCAAGTATTATATGTGAATTTGATTTATGGTCCGACAGAGTGTCAGATTCTTGACACGAGGCCATCTCACTCTTATGATACTTGATCAGGCTGTAAACTCAGCTCTTCGGAAGAATGGAAACAATCTGACTGATGAAAGGGAGGTGGTTAATATGGATTTGAAAACTTATGGATATGGGCGTTGGATAGCATAATTAGGGGTTTTCGTGAATTTGCCCTAATTATACAATATCTTTCGGGCTTCTCTATCGGTCAATTTTGATAGATTACGTGCCAAAACCTGCAATATCACAAAAATAAAGGTTTGTAACTGTAATCATAACCTCAATTTCAATCATAGGGGTCTTTTAAAATATCACTTCATGAAAAAACCCTGAACCTTTGATATCTTGCCAGTATATGCACTTCTATAAGAGCTTGGATATGATAGGAATATCAAAACCTGAGGTTGCCTGTTCGCATTCCATACCTAGAGACATGGGTAAGTGGAAAGCTCCGACGGGTCGCGATAATCATCTGACCTGGCGGTCAAGATCGAATATCAAACCGGACGAG
>CP070660.1:765593-771578 GCA_020355145.1 Deltaproteobacteria bacterium | reverse complement strand
TTTCAACCCGAAGCCAGATAATAGAAAATCTTAAAAGATATTACCATCCGGAAAAATCCATTAAGGATGTTGCTGATGAGTTTATTGGGGATGTTGGCATGGAATTTGTTCCAGAAGATAAGGAGACCGAGGAAGAGGATTCCCAGAAGAGTGATTTGATGGAGTGCAGATATCAGCCTTTTCCATCTCCTTATGGTGTCTGTTAATTCATGAGGGGAAGAAGGGGCATTTGGTTGGGGAGGTCAGTCTATCTTATAATAATCCCTATACCAGGTAAGGAATTTTCTAATGCCTGTCCTGATTGAGGTCTTGGGATTAAAGCCCAACATCCTTTTTGTCTTCTCTATATTAGCGTATGTCTCAGGGACATCACCTGGCTGAAGGGGAAGGAAGTTCTTCTTTGCCTCTATCCCCAATTCCTCCTCAATTATCCTTATAAGTTCCATCAGTTCCACACTCTTTGAATTACCAAGATTGAATATCTCATATCTAAAGGGGCTATTTAGGGCGGAGATAGTCCCATCTACAATATCATCTATGTAAGTAAAATCCCTTTTCATCTTTCCAAAGTTATAGATATCTATTGGCCTCCCATCCAGTATAGAACTGGTAAAGAGAAAAAGGGCCATATCGGGTCTTCCCCATGGCCCATAAACCGTGAAATAACGGAGCCCGGTTAGAGGGATCTTAAAGAGATGGCTATAGGCATATGCCATCAATTCGTCGGCCCTTTTAGTTGCCGCATAAATCGAGATTGGGTTATCAACAACGTCTTCAACGGCAAAAGGCAGTCGTTTATTATTACCGTAAACAGATGATGAGGAGGCAAAGACGAGGTTATTTACGGGGAATTGCCTTGCCACTTCCAATAGATTGAGAAAGCCTTTTATATTGCTCTCCTGATAGGCAAAGGGATTTTGGATTGAGTATCTTACGCCAGCCTGGGCCGCCAAGTTGCAGATCCTATCTATGTTGTGGCGAGAGAATATTCCTTTAAGGGCATCGAGATTGTTAATATCTTCGTGATAGAACGTGAAATTACGATGAGACCTTATCTGTTCCAGTCTGGCCTTTTTTAAGGAGACATCATAATAGGGATTGAGGTTATCTATGCCGATTACCATGTCACCCCTTTCAAGCAATGATCTGGCTGTATGAAAGCCAATAAAGCCAGCTACTCCTGTAATCAGGGTTTTTTGTTGATTATTTATCATCTGGATACTTGATACTTGACGGCTTCATAAAAAGTCCATCTGCGGCGTTGCGCTTCATCTTTAGTCATTGCGACGTACTGATAAGTACGCCTCATTCCTAAAGATTCGCGCGCCTTACATCTGGAGCTTTTTACTGTGCCGTCTGATTTCTGACCTTTTAGGAGATCATCATACTTGAAACTAGATACTGATTTTCTTACTGCATACTGCCTAACTCCCCTTGAATGAGTACGGAGTATGCAGTAAGCAGTATGCACCTTGCATAAAATCGTTGCATGCTGCTTACTGCCTACTCACGGACAACGTTTCAGTTATCTCGTTGTCCGCTCTTGTGTTTCTTGAGTTTGTTGTGTTTAGTTGTAACTTTAGGCACTTTATGTCCTATAGCCGGCATTAATCCTTATATAATCATATGTCAGATCGCAGGTTATTATCCTGTCTTTGCATCTCCCCTGATTTAGGTGAATGGTAATTGTTACCTGTTCCTTTTTCAGTCTATCAGCCGCCTGTCTTTCCTCTCTTTCAGTAGTCATAAGGCCGCCATCTACTATCTTGATCCCGTCTATCCAGATCTGGACCCTATTTTCCTCTAGCCTGACCCCAGACCTACCAAGTGCAGCCATAATCCTTCCCCAGTTAGCGTCCTGGCCAAAGATGGCTGTTTTAACAAGATTGGAGTTCCCGACTACTCTCGCGGCTGTATTTGCATCATCCCTTGTTGCTGCACCATCCACCTCAATTATAACTACCTTGGTAGCGCCTTCCCCGTTCTTGGCGATCATGTAAGCTAACTCCCCCATAACCTCTGTTAAGCCCCTTTCAAACTCCTCTATGTCTGAGCTATCTAACCTTGGGTTTCCTGCATCCCCGTTGGCCATAATCAGTACCATATCATTGGTGCTGGTCTCTCCGTCCACGGTAATCTTATTAAAGGTACACTCAACAGCTGACCGAAACATAGGACATAAGGTCTGGGAGTCAATATATATGTCTGTGAGCAGAAAGGATAGCATTGTCGCCATATTTGGCATGATCATGCCAGCTCCCTTGGCTAATCCCAATAGGTGAAAGGGATATCCGCCAGCACTCCCTTCAAAATAGCTCATTTTGGGAAATAAGTCTGTGGTCATCAAGGCCTCGGCAACTGATCTAAATCCATTTGGGGAGAGATTTCTTATTAGGCTTGGAATGGCATCTTTTATCAGATTGAGTGGTAGGTAGGCCCCGATAACCCCTGTTGAGGCAACGGCTATTTCCTCTGGATGGATCCCTAACTCCTTGGCAACTATATCTGCTGTTTGAATGGCATCGTTTAATCCTTGAATACCAGTACATGCATTGGCATAGCCGGTATTGGTGATAACCGCCCTTATAGGACCCTTTTTTATCCTTTCCTGACTCAATAGGACCGGGGCAGCCCTAACCTTATTAGTTGTGAATACCCCTACTGCTACAGCTTGCTTTTGGGAATATATCAGGGAAAGATCCAACCTACCGTTTTTCTTGAGGCCAGCAGAAACGGCAGAGGCTAGAAATCCTGGGACCGAGTAGTTATCCTGTTTTTTCATCTACCGCAGCAGTGTTTGTATTTTCTTCCGCTCCCGCATGGACAGGGATCATTTCTACCTATCTTAGGTGCCTTCCGTTTGACCGGGGTCCTGCCTCCGTTGTCACCATGACTGAGGACCATTTCCTTTTTTGGAACTACGGTGGAGGGTCGTTCCTGGGGGGCTATCCTTATCCTGAAAAGTGTCCGGAGGGTATTTTCCTTAATTCTCTCTATCATTGAGAGGAACATGCTGTAACCCTCTTTCTGATACTCCTTAAGAGGGTCCATCTGGCCATATCCCCTCAAGCCAATGCCCTCTTTTAGCTGGTCCATGGCCAGGAGGTGGTCCATCCATAGTTCATCGATTGCCTGTAGCATGGCCATTTTTTGAAGAAGGTGAAAGGATTGCGGATCCATCTCTTTCTCCTTTTTCTCATATGAATCTAAGGCCCCCTGTTTTAGTCTATCTATCAAAGTAGGCTGGGTTAGATCCTTTATCTCTTCTTTGGAGAAATGGGGCAAGAACCCAAATACGTTATACATATACTCTGAGAGTGGGCCCAAGTTCCATTCCTCTGGAAAGATTTTGGGATCAATGGTATCTAAAACCGCAGCTTCTACCAACTCGTCAATTATGCCCATAATGGTTTCCTTAAGGCTGTCACCCTTTAGCGTTTCCCTCCTCTGGCTGTATATTACCTTTCTTTGTTGGTTCATCACATCGTCATATTCGAGGAGATTTTTTCGGATGTTGAAATTGATACCCTCAACCCTTTTCTGGGCCCCTTCAATTGCCCTTGAAATGATCTGGTGTTCTATTGGTTGATCCTCTTCCATACCAAGCCTATCCATGACCGAGGCAATTCTTTCTGAGCCGAAGATCCTCATGAGATCGTCTTCTAAGGAGAGATAAAACCGTGAAGAACCTTGATCTCCCTGTCGGCCTGAACGTCCCCTTAGTTGATTATCAATCCTCCTGCTTTCATGTCTCTCTGTGCCAAGGACATGCAACCCGCCAAGGTCTGGCACGCCATCACCTAATACTATATCGGTTCCCCTGCCGGCCATATTTGTGGATATGGTAACAGTTCCATTTTGTCCGGCCTGGGCAATAATCTCGGCCTCTCTTTCATGGTTTTTGGCATTTAATACCTGGTGTTTGATGCCCTCCCCTTTAAGCACCTTGCTCAATCTCTCTGATTTTTCGATTGATATTGTACCCACCAGTACAGGTTGACCATTTTTATTTAATTCCTTGATTTCCTCGACAACTGCCTTGGATTTCTCCCTTTCGGTCTTATAGATAACGTCTGGATTGTCCTCTCTGATCATCTCTTTATGAGTTGGTATTACCAGTACATCGAGATCATAGATCTTCTTGAATTCCGGGGCCTCAGTATCAGCTGTCCCGGTCATTCCAGCAAGCTTTTCATACATCCTGAAGTAATTTTGAAAGGTTATGGTAGCCAAGGTTTGATTCTCTTCTGCAACATTAACACCTTCCTTTGCCTCAATGGCCTGATGTAACCCATCGCTCCACCTCCGGCCTGGCATAAGTCTACCTGTAAACTCATCCACGATTATAACCTGCCCCGCCTTGACAACGTAATCCACATCCTTGTTGAAGAGCCAATAGGCCTTAATGAGCTGTTGGGCCGCATGCATTCTATCGGATGTCTCTGAATATCTTGCCTCTAATTCTCGCCTATACCTTTTCTTTTCCCTAAAGTTAAAATGAGGGTCATTATCGATTTCCTGTAGTCCCTGGATAAGATCAGGGATAACAAATGCATCCGGTTGATCGCCCGACAATAGTTTTAGCCCCTTATCTGTCCAGTTTGCACTGCGATCTTGCTCATCGATGACGCAGTAGAGTTCTTCATCCAGGACATGCAGGGTCTTTTGGGCTGCAAGGAAGGATTCCGTCCTGTCGATCATCTTTTTTAATCCTGGCTCCTTGGCGATAATATCGAGAAACCGTGCGTTCTTTGGGTCACCCCTCTTGACCTGAAGCAGCAATTCGATTGTCTTATCCTCATCCTCGCCCTCCCTCATCATTGCCTGGGCCCTATTTAGGATAGACCTAATAACCCTATCTTGGTGTTCCTTAAGTTGGATGATCAGAGGCTTGAGCATGGCACAAAAGATGTCTTTACTATGCTCGATGGGACCTGAGATTATCAGAGGGGTCCTGGATTCATCAATGAGGATGCTGTCCACCTCATCAACAATGGCAAAATGGAGCTCCCTCTGCACACAGTCCTCTAATGAGAACTTCATATTATCCCTCAGGTAATCAAAACCGAATTCGTTGTTAGTGCCGTATGTTATATCAGAGCTATAGGCGATCTTTCTCTCCTGATCATGCATATCATGCACAATAACACCGACAGACATCCCTAAGGATCTATATATTCCACCCATCCATTCGGCGTCTCTTTTGGCGAGATAATCGTTTACCGTAACGAGGTGGCAGCCGCGTTCTAAGAGTGCATTTAGATATAGGGGGAGGGTAGCGGCTAGGGTCTTTCCTTCACCTGTCTTCATCTCTGCTATTCTTCCATGATGAAGGGCAATGCCTCCTGACAGCTGTACATCAAAATGCCTCATGCCTAAGACCCTCACCGAGGCTTCTCTCACAGCAGCATAGGCCTCAGGTAAGATATCATCCAGGGCCTCCCCCTTTGCTATCCTCTCCTTAAATTCCCCTGTCTTACCCCTCAGTTGGGTATCACTGAGGTCTCTAAATTGGGGCTCAAGTTCATTGATCCTTGTTACTATCGGGGCGTATCTCTTAAGCTCTCTCTCGTTTTTGCTTCCAATAATATTTTTGAAAAGTCTACCTAACATAGAGGGCCTTTCAGTCATGTTTTATATTGATTAAAAACCTTTATGGAGAAAAATTCAAGTGGCAATTGGCAATTTTTAATGATGGTGTGCTTAGAAAAAAACGAGAGGGTTTAAGATAATTTCTTATTTAACAAGGCAGGCAGACAGGTGCAAATCAATCTAGTATGTAGCGAAAAGGGTTTACAGGGACACCATTTAGAAGTACCTCATAGTGGAGGTGTGGACCCGTGACCCGGCCAGTTTTTCCAACCTCGGCTATTACTTGACCCCTTTTAACATATTGCCCCTTTTTTACCCGGAATTTATGCAGATGTCCATACCTTGTCCTCAGCTTATATCCATGATTGATAGCAATCATCTTGCCGAAGTTAC
>CP070660.1:762769-765493 GCA_020355145.1 Deltaproteobacteria bacterium | reverse complement strand
TATCCGAGCATATTTTCTTGTTCTGTTCTGACAGTATAACATTGTGTCTCGGATTCTTCATTACTCCATCTCTCCATTACTCCAGAGAACGGTTAAATCACAGTGAAGCGTTTGAAGCCCCCTTCCAGGGGCATAAGCAAAACCAGGTCCTTTGAGTCCGGATGCTTTACTTTGAGGCACTTTAGCTCACTTTAGGCACTTCACATAGCAGATGATTCAAAAGGATGGGATTATAATAGTAGACAAGGAATCCGGGCCAAGCTCATTCAGGGTTGTTAGAAGGATCAAGGATCTCCTAAGGGTGAAAAAGGCTGGCCATGCAGGCACACTTGATCCCTTTGCAACTGGGGTGTTAGTAGTTCTTTTAAACCAGGCAACCAAATTATTCCCATTTTTAATGTCTCAGGATAAGGTTTACAAGGCGGCCCTCAGGCTTGGAATAGAAAAGGATACCCAGGATTTAACAGGGAGGATTGTTAAGGAGAAAGACATTGGTGGGCTAACAAGGGAGGTTATCGAACATAGGAAACTGCAATTTTTGGGTAGGATAAAACAGGCCCCTCCTCCTTATTCAGCTGTTCATCATCACGGGCGGAGGGCATACGAATTGGCTAGAGGTGGCCTGGAGGTCGATCTTCAGGAAAGGGATGTACGGGTGGACTATATCAATATCTTATCTGTAGATCTTCCCACTGTTTGGATTGAGGTAGGCTGTAGCTCTGGGACCTATATTAGGACCCTTGCCGCGGACTTGGGCAGGAGTTTGGGTACAGGTGCACACCTTACCTCTTTGAGGAGAATAAAGAGTGGTCCATTTCTTGTTGATAATGCCTTTACCCTACCACAAATAGCTCAACATCTATCCGACGATACAGTTGACGAGATGATAATATCGCTAAAAGATGCCTTGAAAGGGATGATGGAGGTTGAGATCCCCAATACATTAGCAAGAAAGATTAGAAATGGCTATAGTCCGCATAGGGGGGAACTGTCTTGGGAAGATATCCCATCTTTTAATCCCGGTGACTATCTTAAGGTAGTGATGGGGGAGGAACTGGTTGCTATTTTAAGGGCAGCCGGTAATGGATATGAGATAGATAGGGTTTTCGCATAATAAGAACTTAGGGGCTTCGCCCCAATTGGAGTACTGGAGTATTGGCCTGCCCTGGCGCGACTTGCCTGCAATACGCAGTTGTCGCCTGTGATATTTCGGAAGCGGAGTCTGTGGAACTCCGGCCTTGCAAGCCAGGTCTGGGCCAGGGAGTGATGGTCCTTGAGAAAAAACGTTTTTACTTTACCATCCAATACTCCAGTACTCCATCACTCCAAATATACAGTATGAAGCGATTGCCATTAAAAGTTCTTTTATTTCAGTAAGTTCTAGAAATTCGGATACATTTAATTAAGGAGGGATAAAAGTGGTCTTAACAAATAAGGATAAAAGGGAGATTATTGATAAATTCAAGGTCCATGAAAAGGACACGGGTTCATCAAATGTTCAGATTGCCCTCTTGACCAAAAGGATAAATGATCTCACCGATCATTTTAAGATTCACCCTAAAGACCATCACTCAAGGAGAGGGCTTTTGAAATTGGTGGGCCAAAGAAGGCGCCTTTTAAACTATCTAAATAGGAAGGATCCTAATGTATATAAGAGCCTCATTCAAGGTCTAGGCCTGAGGAAATAGAAGAGGCTCATGAAATAGCTAATATATAAAGGGGAAGGGAAATGATTCATAATCTAACAAGAGATATTAATGGAAGGGGATTAAATATTGAGACGGGTAGGGTGGCATGTGAATCTAACGGGGCTGTAGTTGTAACAATGGGGGAGACTGTTGTTCTGGTGACAGTGGTTTCCACTAATGAGGTAAGAGAAGGCGTTGATTTTCTTCCGCTAACCGTAGATTTTCAAGAGATGTCATATGCAGCGGGGAAGATCCCTGGTAATTTCTGGCGCAGGGATATGGGGCGGCCAAGCGAAAAAGAGATCTTGACCTCTCGGCTTATAGATAGGCCCCTTAGACCCCTTTTCCCAGAGGACTACTATTTTGAGACCCAGGTAATTGCCAGTGTTTTATCCTTTGACAAGGAGAATGATCCTGATCCTTTAGGTATCTTTGGTGCCTCAGCTGCTGTCACCGTATCGGATATTCCCTTTGGGGGTCCTGTTGGAAGTGTGCGGGTAGGTAGGGTTGATGGCGAGTTCATTGTATTTCCAACATTAGAGGAACAGGAGAGGAGTGATATAAACCTGATTGTGGCTGGGACAAAGACAGCTGTGGTTATGGTTGAGGGCGATGGTAAATTCGTCTCAGAAGATGACATGCTTGAGGCCATATTTTTTGGTCACAAATCCCTGCAGCCCATTATTGATATGCAAATAGAGCTGAAACAGGCTGCCGGGAAGGAAAAGAGGCATCTTCATCCAGTTGAAAAGGATGACAAGTTGATGGAAAAGGTGGTAGCTATCGGGGAGCCTCTTATAAAGGAGGTGCTATGTTGTCCTGAAAAGATGGTTAGGCAAAAGAAGAGGTCTGAGGCTATTGATTATGTAATTGAATCACTAAAAGGGGAATACGAGGATGAGGGAAGACAGATAAGGGATGCGATGTATGATTTAGAGAGGAGATTGGCCAGGCATATGATATTAAAGGAAGGCAGAAGAATCGATGGCAGGTCATTTAATGAGGTAAGACCTATTGAATGTTTAGTGGGTGTTCT
>CP070660.1:758609-762669 GCA_020355145.1 Deltaproteobacteria bacterium | reverse complement strand
ATATTCCAATTGGGGCGAAGCCTCTAAGTTCGTGCCTTCCTGAACCTACCAACTCGGTATGCAGAAACGAAGGGCAAAAAGCTTATAGGAAAATATCTTTCGACTTCTGAAGTAAAATACTTCTTAAGAACGAGCTCGATTTCTCTGGCTGAATAGTAATGGTCTTCTGGCTTTTTGTATCCAAACAGTAGTCGGCCGAATCTGTAAAACATATTCTCCGTTGGAGAGAGAAATAAAAGGAAACCGCCTGGTTTTGTAATTCGAGCTATTTCGGCTACCGCCTCATCTAAATCCTCAAAATGCTCTAATGTCGAGGTGGCCAACACGGTACAGAAAGACTCATCCTTAAAAGGAAGTCTCATTCCATTTGCCCTAACAAGAAAGACATTACTCAAACCATATTCAAGTTTCATTCTTGAGGCGGCGGTGGTGTGCAGGTCAATTCCAACAACACTATCGAATTTGTCAGACAAGGTTGGAAGCATCACCCCATTACCACAGCCAAGATCAAGAACCCAATGTATTTCTTGAACTAAAAGTAATGATAGGACGAAATCAAGTTTCTTCCAATTGATAAATCTTGCTAAGGGATTTGAGCTAAAATACACTGGGGAATCCACATAAACACCCGTGGCGAATCTCTTTAGGTCTTCTCTATCAATTCTACTCACCCCTGAACCTTTATTTTGTGATGGAAGTGCTGTTTTCAACAGTACCCAAAATCCGACTGTGTACTCCTTTATCTTTTTCACAGAATCGATATCCCTTAGGAGGCGCACAAAAACCCTTGGGCGCAGGTATACAGCCCTGTAAGCCTGTTTTTGGAGTTTTTTCATTTCCTCAATAGAGCGGCCTTTAGGTACATAGGCTAAGCTACCCTCGGTCCAACCTCCATGGGTCTTATAATCAGCCCAACTTTGGGACATAAGCCCCCCTTCTTTAAGGGCAAAATCGTATAACTCCGTCCCCGGAAAAGGGGTAAAAACCGTAAATTGAGACCATCTGGCATCCAATTTCTTGGCAAATGAAATAGTTTTCAGGCTCTCCTGCCTTGTCTCTGTTGGTATCCCTAACATAAAGAATGCCCGAATACTAATTCCAATCTTTTTGGTAATGGCAAAGGTCCTCTCTATCTGTTCAAGCGATATGTCTTTATGAATAAGGTCGAGAAGACGCTGGGAACCAGTCTCTACACCATAGCTTATTTGCCAACAACCAGCCTCCTTCATTTTCCTTAAGATATCTTCATTCACTGTATCTATCCTGCTTTCACAGGTCCAAGTAATCCTTTTTGATAGACCAGAGTGAGTAATTCCATCACAAAGGGAGCCAATAAAATGCCTATTGATAGTAATGGTATCTGCCTCCAAATTGATTTCTCTCGCCCCATAATCACTGACCAAGATACCAATCTCCTCTATTGTTCTTTCTACGGAATGATGACGTACCTTACGACCAAATATCCTACAGCAAAAACCACAATTAAAAGGACACCCCCGGGCTACGCTGACTGTAAAAGAATGTCCTGATTGGCTTCTACTCTTTGTAATATGGTATGCATGCATGGGCAACAAATGCCGGGCCGGGATTGGAAGATCGTCTAAATTGGTAATCATCCCCGGTGGTTGATTGACTATAACAGTATTATCCTTTCTATAGGCGATGCCTGGAGTATCATCAGTATTGCTGCCATTTTCAAGGGCATTAACAAGGTCCAGAAAAATAAGCTCTCCCTCGCCAATCACCGCAAAATCAATCTCCTTATTTTCAATCAACGTCTCTCTGGGCAGGATAGTTGGATGTGGCCCGCCAACCACAATAGTGATCCCAGGAAAGGCATGTTTAAGGGCCTTCACTACCTCAACACTTCGGGTATACATGGGTGTTAGCATGGTAACACCGATTAGATCATAGGCCCTTTCTTCTACTAATTTACAGATTCCCATAGAAGTAAGGCCGAGAGCCGGGGCATCCGAGATAGACACCTCATGCCCTCCCTGCTCAAGGCTCGCTGCTAGATAAGCCAGACCCAGGGGCTCATTTAATGGGCCGAATCTTCCCAAGTCCTTTCCATATCTATCCTCAGTGGTATAAGGCGGATTTATCAATAAGACTCTCATATCAGTTCATTTCCTTTTGAAATAATGGGCCAACAACAGCTTCATCCAATTAAGACACAGATCTTCTCCCAATTGCCTATACCACTGTAGCCACCACCAACTCCATCTATTGGGATGGGTCTGTAAATAGATCTTTGGATATCTTTTTGTACGGATAAGATTGATTAATTGCCAGGTCGTAGAAAGCGATGGCAAAAGGCTAACCGAGGAATCCGAAAATCTATCCTTTAGATTATGCTCGACCCTATTCCACCCCCTGCCGGTATCTGTGACGTAGAAGATTTCTGGATCATCAATGCTGATGTAAGCCTCACCGAGTAAATTAAATTGCGAAAGGGAGAAATGCCCCCAAAAATCCCTATTGTCCCAACGGGATAGGGGATTTCCGTGCGTACAGACGGTACATACATCTGTCAATAACCTCAATTGAGTTAACTCAAAGTCAAAGATACGCTCCGCCAATCTTATATCACCATGCGCCTTATCCATTACCTCATAGTGATACCCTATTTCATGACCTAACTCAGCGATCTCTTTAATAATCTCTTCTTTGAAAACACCCCTGTTTACCCGAAAATAATAGGTGGAATGGATTCCAGCTGAGGATTCAAGGGAAGCCATCCTCAACGCATTTTCAGGTCTCCTGTCCACATCATGCCTCAAAATAAAAAATGCTGGGGCATCCTGTTTTTGCCTGAAGTATCCCTTGAGTGTAAGTACATTGAAACCGGTTCTCTTAATTTCCGCGATGAGATCCCTGTAAATTGTTAAACTGAAATCCTTTTCCATTATCTCCTTGAAGGCACTTTAGATAAACCCTGTTAGATTTCAACAGGGCATTATACCCTGTGTGAAAAAGCGGAACAATATTTTGGACACCATCCCCCTGCTTCTTCACCCCGTCAAATAGGTGCTTTGAATCTGACCTGCTTCTTTAGCCAACACATCTAACGGGGCAAGCGGTGCATTCTAACAGGGTAAATGTAACTTGTAAAAGACCCCGATTCAAAACCTCAGCTACATTCTAACACAAGCATTTCTTTATTATTTTAGATCTTTATTATACTCCATATCAAACCACATACCAAAAAAAAGGGTCTGGAGTCCACTGATGAGTGTAAAGACAAGGGCCATGGCAGTCATATCAGGCATATCACCCATTACAGCCCAATAATAGAACAGCCGAATAGTTAGAAGGACACTGGAACATAGCAGGATAAAGGAGAGGATATAAAAAAATATAAGAGGATGAAAATCTTTAATGACATATTTAAAAAATAATCTTTTCCAGAACCCTTTAAATAAAACCCAGGATATCTTGGGGACGACCTTAACCAATCTTATCCCCGACTTTTCTCCTACATTATAGACAGGTCTGACATGCACATCCCTTACCCGGAAGTCATACTGATTGAGCTTGATCAGAAGATCATTTGGCACGCCATAGCGTTTGTATATCTTGTCTAGATTGAGCCTTTGAAGGGCGACCAGAGAAATTCCTGTATATCCACTCTGGGAATCGGCAATGTGCCAATATCCTGATGCCATCTTAGTCGACAAAGAGAGAAAAGAATTACCCAAATAGCGGTAACGGGGAATCATATTCCAGGCATCACCGTAGAAAAGTCGGTTCCCCTTTGTGTAGTCTGCAGACCCGTTTGCTACTGGTTCAATAATATGTATAAGATCTCTCGGGTCCATCTGGGCATCACCTGCCATAACTACAGTTATATCGATCTTCAAATCTCGCGCCTTCCTATATCCCGTAGCAATGGCTCCACCAACCCCCTGGTTTGCCTCATGCTCCAAAAAGCAGATCCTGGAATCCTCTTTAGCTCTTTTCTGGACGATCTGCGCTGTGGTGTCAGTACTGGCGTCATTTACGGCAATGATTTTATCCACTAAAGCAGGAATGGAATTCAAGGTCTGATTGATTAATT
>CP070660.1:750844-758509 GCA_020355145.1 Deltaproteobacteria bacterium | reverse complement strand
AGCTCAGGATCAATTGGCTGTCCTGGTTCAAAAGAACCAAATTCTTTGGTTCTATTTTGATGATAGAGATCAAAAGACCCAGTTTTCCTTAAAATCTTACCTAACCCCTCACTTACGGTATCCGTTAATTCATCTGAATGTATCCCGGTAAGATCAGCAGCAGGCACAAGCATAACCCTTTTCCTTGGCCAACCATTATCTGGAAGTGCCCTTGACACCAATGAGGCAGTCGTTCCACAGCCAGCAGGAAGCAGAACAGGAAATAGGACAATTGTGGTAAGGAGGATATTTAATCTCTTCATCATCGTCAAACCATGCACAAATCGAGAAGCAGACGGCCAGCCTCTCTGCTTCTCTTTTTAAACACCTCAGCTCCAACCCCGTTATGCCACTCAAGGGAAAAGAGTTCATCCGATACAATTAACAATCCTGCTAATTCTACCGAACGATATATAGCCAAGTTTATAAGGGCAGACATTTCCATTTCAACGGCCAGCAGCCCTCTTTTTCCATAAGCTATAACCTTTTTCTCTGTCTCGCGGTAGATGGCATCCGTTGTCCAAACTGGCCCTTTTTTAAAGGGAAGATTGGCCTTCAGTAGCGCATGTTCCAGCCTCTTGTTTAGAAGAGAGCTTGTCTGTCTTGTCTTTTTATTCACAGGATAATGATGAGAGGTGCCTTCTTCGGACAGGGATGTCGTTGGAATTATCAGATCACCTATCAGAAGATATGGCTGCAGTGAACCACACCATCCCAATACCCAGATCCTTTTTGCACCCAATGATATTAGTTTTTCCATGACAATCACCCCTTGAGGCGCACCCAGGACAGGTCCTGCCAATGCAAGAGGGAGATCTTTATCCCTCTTGGCTATGAAGAGTTTAAACGGATTAAACGGCTCTAGGACTGCCCTCTCAGCATGGCTCAGATGAACCATAAACGCAAGCTCTGATGGGGTGGCAACCATAAGGGCATTGGGACCAACAAAAGGCTCCCCTTTTTCCCTTCTCGGCTCAATTACCACATTATTATCGATTAAGGAATTTCTTTTCGCCATAAGAAGATGTAATTAATTTTAGTACTAATTTTAGGCAAAATGCAACCGGAATTGGGCCATCATCATTATTGAACAATCCTTTCATCTTAGATTACCATAGGTGGCATTAGCCCTGAGGTTAATGTAAATCTTAAGATTTCAGAAATTTTATGTAAATAAATGATTTTGTTGACATAGATAAGAAAAAGAAATAGCATACTACAGAATATTTTTTTAGGGTTTTCGAATATGTTTGAACTATTAACTGAGAGACTAACTGGGATCTTCAAGCAGCTGAAGGGCCGAGGAAGATTAAGCGAGAACGATATCCAGGAGGCCTTAAAACAGATCCGGATTGCCCTTCTTGAGGCAGATGTAAACTATAAGGTTGTCAAGGTCTTGCTTGAAGAAATACGGCAGCAGGCCCTTGGGCAGGAGGTATTGGAAAGCCTTACCCCTGGTCAACAGGTAATTAAGATAGTAAATAAAGAGCTTACAAAGCTGATGGGAGAAGGAAGGAGGGATCTGAACCTTAGTGGTAAAAGGCCACTTAGTGTAATGCTTGTTGGTCTCCAGGGTTCCGGGAAGACAACAACCGCTGGTAAGTTGGCCGTTTACTTGAGAGAAAAGGGATACCATCCGTATTTGGTGCCGGTGGATGTCCAGAGGCCGGCTGCTATCGAGCAACTTCAGAAGATAGGAGAAGAGATCGATATCCCGGTTCATCCATCAGATAACACTGATCGGGCTGAGGATATTTGTCTTAAGGCCTTGGACAAGGCACGGGGTATTGGATCAGATATACTGATTATAGATACAGCTGGCAGGCTCCATATTGACGAACAGCTAATGGAAGAGCTTTTGACAATTAGGGGTGTAATCCATCCAGATGAGACCATTCTGGTGGCCGATGCCATGACAGGGCAAGATGCAGTGAATTTGGCCAAGAGATTTAATCAGAACCTTGATATCACAGGGGTCATTTTATCTAAGATGGAAGGTGATGCAAGGGGGGGAGCAGCCCTTTCCATTATGGCGGTAACAAACAAGCCCATCAAATTTGTTGGTATAGGGGAAAGGCTGGATGCATTAGAGCCTTTTTATCCAGACAGGATGTCTTCCAGGATCCTGGGAATGGGGGATATTCTATCCTTGATTGATAAGGCACAGGCCGAATTTGATCAAAAGGAGGCCATTGAGCTTGCAAGCAAGATCAAGAAGGCCGAATTTGATCTGGAGGATTTTAAGAGGCAACTGGCATATATTCAAAGGATGGGATCATTGGAACAGATCCTAGGGATGATGCCGGGTATTGGCCAGATGATGAAGTTAGGAAGGTTAAAGGCCGATAAAAGGGAACTCGTTAGGTTTGAGGCTATAATTAACTCTATGACACCGGAAGAGAGAAGAAATTATAGGATAATAAATGGCCCCAGGCGAAAAAGGATTGCTATGGGAAGCGGGACAAGGGTAGAGGATGTTAATCGGCTTCTTAGAAATTTTGCTCAGATGAAGAATATGCTCAAGCAATTTAGACGAGGGAATTTAAGGGGTCTATCTTCATTGGTGAACTTCAGTTAGATAATCCAAGATTCTTTCAACAGGATTGGCTACTTTGACAATAAACAGTTTCTTGAGTTTGTTGTGTTAAAGTTGTATGAATCTTATGATCTCAAAAAACAAAAGAAACTCAATGAATACAACAAACACTAAATAAAGGGGGTGAGAACTGGAAATATGTCGGTAAGAATAAGATTGACCAGGAAAGGGGCTAAAAAGAGGCCTTTTTATCGGATTGTGGCAACCGACTCAGAGGCACCAAGGGATGGTAGGTTTCTTGAGGTAATAGGATACTATGATCCACTGAAAGATCCAGCCCACGTTCATATCGATGAAGATAAGGCTAATAAGTGGATAAAGAGAGGTGCTAAGCTTTCGGAAACGGTTAGGTCTCTTTTGCGGAAGAAGGGAGTATCCGGGGTTTCTACCCAAACAAGCTAAATCTTGTTTAAGAGGTGAAAGAGAATGATGGAAATGAAAGAGTTGATCGAATATATTGCAAAGGTTCTTGTTGATAATCCGGATGAAGTAAGTGTAAATGAACTTGAAGGAAAGCAGACCTCCGTAATTGAACTTAGAGTGGCCAAAGAGGATTTGGGCAAGGTAATTGGCAAACAAGGGAGAACCGCCAGGGCAATGAGAACTATACTTGGTGCGGCCTCGACCAAGATAAAAAAGAGATCTGTCCTGGAAATTTTAGAGTAGTTGGGCAAAATAGATCTTAAAGATCTAATTCTGGTAGGGCATGTTATCTGTCCGCATGGTTTAACCGGTCTACTAAGGATAGTTTCTTATGCTCAGTCAAAAGAGACATTCCCCCAGGCCGGTTCTGTGTTTCTGAACAAAGGCCAAAACGAGTTCTATGAAAGGAAGGTTGTTTCTATAAGGGCTCACCGGTCGGCCTATCTTTTGAGATTGTCGGGTCTGAACTCAGTTGATCAGGCAGAGTTTTTTAGGGGCGCCGAGATATTAATAAGAAAGGGTTCTTTGGTAAAAAGGGATGAGGATGAGTTTTTCTGGTATGAACTCTTAGGACTGGATGTATATCTGACAACAGGCCAATATCTTGGGGTTCTTAAGGAGATTTTCCCCACGGGCAGTAATGACGTTTATGTGGTCGAAAATCAGGGTAGGGAATTTCTGATCCCCGCAATCCACCAGATTGTTAAGGAAATAAACATCCCTCAAAAAAAAATGGTTATCTCGCCTGTAGCAGGTTTGTTGGATCTCTGATGAGGTTTGATATCCTTACAATATTTCCGGAGATGTTTGCCACCCTTATTGATTATGGGATCATTGGGCGGGCTGTAAAAAGGCGACAGATAAAGATAAATGTGGTCAATATAAGGGATTTCGGTAAGGGACCACATATGATGACTGATGATAGGCCCTTTGGAGGTGGGGATGGCATGGTTATGAAACCAGGGCCGATTTTTCGGGCCCTGGAATCGATTCCCAGGCTAAAGGGGGATAGAAGAGTCATCCTGTTAACTCCTCAAGGTCAGCTTTTTAATCAATCAATAGCCCGGGATTTAACCAAGCTCAAGCAGATCGTTTTGGTATGTGGACGGTACGAGGGAGTGGACGATAGGGTAAGATCCCGGTGTGTAGATATGGAAATATCTATTGGTGATTACATCCTAACCGGAGGTGAATTACCAGCAATGGTTATTGTAGAGGTTGTTAGTCGATTGGTTCCAGGTATATTGGGTGGAGTAAGATCTAGTCTTGAGGAATCCTTTGAGGATTACTTCCTAGAATATCCACAATTTACTAGGCCAAGGGTCTTTCAGGGGGAGGGAGTACCATCTGTTTTATTATCGGGTGATCATGGGAGGATCCGGCTTTGGAGAAGAACCCAATCTATAAAAAGGACATTAGAGAGAAGGCCCGATTTGTTGGAGAAGGCCCATCTCAGCGAGAGGGATAAATGTATACTGGAAGAGTTAAAGGAAAACCAGGGTAGCGCATCAGCACTTAGCGATCAGGGCCTGATTAAAAAAGCGGATCATTGAGGGCATAACGGAATAACCATGTCGTTTTATATTGGGCTATTACATTATCCCGTCTATAACAGGAGGGGAGAGATCATTATTTCAGCGATAACCAACTTAGATCTCCATGATTTGGCGAGATTGGCGCGGACCTATGGAGCCAGGAGATTCTATGTTATCAACCCCCTCACAGACCAGCAAGATCTGGCCAGGAATATTTGTCGGCATTGGGTAAGTGGTTATGGGGCCAGATATAATAGAGATAGGCAAGAGGCAATGTCTTTGATCTCAGTTGTTCCGACTTTAGAGTCATCTATAGCAGAGATTAGAGATAGTGAAGGCGAGACACCGACTTTAATGGTTACTGATGCAGGGAAGAGCAAAGGAGAAAAGGTTAATTATAACTTGGCAAGGGAGATAGTTGCCTCCAATAAGGTGGTGATGATCTTATTTGGTACAGCATGGGGGATAGCTAAAGAGCTAATCAGAAGGGCAGACTATCTTTTGGACCCTATCTATGGTGTATCTAATTACAATCACCTCTCAGTTAGGACAGCCGCGGCAATAACCCTGGATCGTTTGTTTTCCCAGTTTGTAAGGCCTTAAAGAGGTAGCTAATCTGAATTAAAGGGGAGTAGTGCGATGGACACAATAGAGATGCTGGAAAAGGAGCATATAAGGGCAGATCTCCCTCCGTTTAGGGCAGGTGATAGGGTACGGGTATACAGTCGGATTAAAGAGGGTGACAAAGAGCGTATCCAGGTCTTTGAAGGGGTGGTTATCAGGAAAAGAAAGGGTAATACAGGGGCCACCTTCACTGTGCGAAAGGTTTCGTATGGTGTTGGGGTGGAGAAGATCTTTCCTTTTCACTCTCCAAGGATAGATAAGATAGAGGTAATATCTAAGGGTAAGGTAAGAAGGGCAAGGCTTTACTATTTACGTAAATTAAAGGGTAAGGCAGCCAGACTTAAGGAAAGAATGCCCTGATGTAATTATATATGGATAATCATCTATACGAATTTAAGGCCAGACGTGCAGGTTACTTTTCGGTGGCAGGTGTAGATGAAGCGGGACGGGGTCCGTTAGCTGGTCCGGTAGTTGCGGCTGCTGTGATCCTACCCGAGGATATTGAGTTGAATGGGGTTAAGGATTCTAAAAAGATGTCTGAGAGGGCTCGCAAGGAGGCCTTTTCTCTAATCAAAAAGGGGGCAGTAGGTATCTCATTAGCCGTGGTGGGTCCAAAGGAGATTGATAGAATTAATATTCTTCAGGCTACTCGAGAGGCTATGAAACAGGCAGTTTTGAGGCTCGATCCACGGCCTAATTATCTATTGATCGATGGCACATTCCCTGTTGATCTTCCCATTCATCAAAGGTGTATCATAAAAGGGGATGAGCTATCCTTATCTATATCAGCTGCCTCTGTCCTGGCAAAGGTCTACCGCGATACAATTATGTATAGCTACCATAAGTTATATCCGCAGTATGACTTTTCTTCAAACAAGGGTTACGGAACAGCTGATCACAGAGAGGCTATAGTAAAGCACGGTCCTTGCTGTATCCATAGATTAACCTTTAAGGGTGTTCTTAAATGACAAAGGAAAGGATTACCCTTGGAAGGCTTGGTGAGGATCTGGCAAGAGAAAGGTTAAAGGATCTTGGTTACCGGATTCTGAAGACAAATTACAGGTGCCCTTTAGGCGAGATCGATTTAGTTGCCAGGGATGGCGATGTCCTGGTTTTTGTGGAGATAAAGACACGTAAGAACGAGTCCCTGGGTCAGGTTAAGGAAGCGGTTACCAGGAGAAAACAGAGTCAGCTTTCAAAGGTGGCCTTGGCCTATATGAAATCCAACAATCTTTGGAGAAGCAAGGCGAGATTTGATGTGGTTGCTATAAGATTAATTGATGGAAAAAGGGAAATTGAGATCATAAAAGATGCATTTGAATTGGCTTACTGAGCAGTCCAGAGTGCCTAAAGTTAGCTAAAGTTAAAAGTGAGCTAAAGTAAAGACGATTTATTTCCCCAATTTTGGGCACTTTAGGCACTTATAGCTTTAGGCAGTTATAACCTCAGGCACTTGTTAATGGGTTCAAATAGAGGCAACAATGGGCTAAATCAAGGAAAGATCTATGTTGTTTCTACCCCCATCGGCAACCTTGAGGATATTACCTTAAGGGCCCTGAAGGTTCTAAAGGAAGTGGGGTTGATTGCAGCAGAAAGTAGGGAACATACCAAGAAGCTATGTAGACATTATGATATAGGGACACCAATAACCAGCTATAATAGCCATAACCAATACTTCAAGGGACGTATACTTCTTGAGAAGGTCAAATCAGGGCTTGACATTGCCCTTGTCAGTGATGCAGGAACACCTGGTTTCTCTGACCCTGGTTCCAGATTAATTAGGGAGGCTCTGGATGCCAATATACTGGTAGTGCCGATTCCAGGTGTATCAGCCCCCTTGACAGCGCTTTCCATTTCAGGATTGCATACAGATAGATTCATCTTTGCTGGTTTTCTCTCAAACAAGAAAGGTAGACGCAGAAAGGAACTGGAAGGCCTAAGGTCTGAACGGCGGACCATGGTCTTCTTTGAATCTCCACATCGACTGATTAAGATGCTCACGGATATCTATGAGATTCTGGGTGATAGGAATATCGCCCTGGCCAAGGAGATGACAAAGATCTTTGAGGATGTAAAAAGGGGATCAGTCAGCAAGGTATTATCCTTACTCAAGGATGAGAAGATTAGGGGTGAATACACTATTATCGTGGAAGGGCTAAGGGAAAGGGGAAGGACATCCCAGGGCTAAGTCATTTAAAGAGGTAACTTGGTGTAATGTCAAGATTATTTGCTAAATCAATTTTTTATAAATTCGAAATCCTAAGCACTAAGTCCGAAACAATTTCGAATTTTCCAAATCCTAAATCTAAAACGAAGGACATCTCCAACATCTTCCCATGATTACTGCGCCAATATCACATATGTTTTGGTCATTTGATATTCGGATTTTGAGATTGTTTCGGATTTCGATATTCGAATTTCGGATTTAAGTGCCTTGAGAGTCCTTCT
>CP070660.1:743272-750744 GCA_020355145.1 Deltaproteobacteria bacterium | reverse complement strand
AGAATATCGAAGTACAGTATAGTTAAGACCCCACTGGCAATGATAGTAGTGAAGGTAATATTCGGAGGCAAGCTTGGTAATGGCGTAAGGTGAGAGCGGCTTTGGGGAGTAGTTCTCAGGTGTTGGATATTGATCTGCTTCGCCATAGATTGCACCACCAGAGGAGATGAAAACAACCTTGCGAACCCCATTTTTTCTCGATGCCTCCAATATATTAATGAAGCCTTTAATATTAACATCGGCATCAAAAAACGGGTCTTCCACCGAGGCTGGTACGCTTATCTGTGCTGCATGGTGATTGATTACCTCAGGCCTTTCTTTTTCGATAATTTCATTGATTCTCGGAGACCTTATATCCACCTCGTAAAACGTGGCTTCCGGGTGTAGATTTCCCCTTTTCCCGGTAAATAGATTATCCACCACAACAATGCTGTGTCCTTCCTCAATATAACCGTCAACCACATTAGAGCCGATAAAACCCGCACCACCGGTAACTAGTATCTTCATCATAAGTCCCTCCGTTTGCCTTAATGGCTATTGATTGTGGGCTCCCACGCCTGCAGTGTCTTAACTTAAATTCTATCTTGAAAGAAGTGCCTGATAGCTTGCCCGGTTTTAGCCATCATCTTCCCATCTCGCATGACTGCTTTGTTCTAGCTAACCATCAAGCTTTTCAATGGATTCGACAACTCTATCGATCACTGACAATTATCTCTACAATCCTTTCAGCAGATCTTCCATCCCATATCTCTGGGCAATTACCCTTCTTAAGCTTACCATCCAAGATCTTGCAGGCCTCCTTAATAATTCTTTCACTATTGTTGTGGACCAATATATTAGTTCCTTGCTTAATGGTTATAGGTCTTTCTGTTGTATCTCTAAGGGTTAAACATGGAATGCCTAAGACAGTGGTTTCTTCCTGTATCCCACCGGAGTCTGTCATGATAAATTTAGAATGGATCATCAACTTTAGAAAATCGAGATACCCCAATGGATCGATATAATATAGCCCATAGCCAATAGTAGACATTCTATTTTCAAATTTGGTAAAATAATCCTGGAGGCCAAAGTGTTCAATCTGCTTTCTGGTGCGGGGATGAATGGGAAAGATAATAGGGATCTCTGTGGATATCCTTTTTAGGGCCTCAAGGATGTTATGTAGGGATTCTCGGTCATCTACATTACTGGGGCGGTGAAGGGTTAGCAGGGCATAGTCAGTTGGCAGTTGACATCTATCAGTTGAAAGCTCTTTTTGTAAACCCAACTTTCTTAAGATGTTAGACTTTTTGGCCTTGTCCAGGTTAAAGAGGAGACTATCTACCATTACATCACCAACCAGAAATATTTTATCTTCAGGAATCCCTTCCCTTTTCAGGTTCTCATCGGCATCAGGTGACGGTGTAAAAAGAAAATCGGCGATAGCATCCGTAAGCAGACGATTTATCTCCTCTGGCATAGTCCGGTCAAAACTTCTAAGCCCTGCCTCCACATGGGCAACTGGAATATGCAACTTTACTGAAGACAACGCACAAGCAAGGGTGGAATTCACATCACCCACCACTATCACTAAATCAGGCTCCTCCTTGAAGAGGACTTTTTCAAATTCTATCATTACGTTTCCTGTCTGCTCTGCATGGGTACCAGAGCCTACCCCAAGATATATATCTGGTACTGGAATCTCTAAATCCTCAAAGAATACCTTTGACATCTCATAATCATAGTGTTGACCGGTATGAACAAGGACTGCATACAGTTTTGAGTGATGAGTGTCGAGAGATGAATGGACTCTATTATTGTGCTTTTTGATAGCACGGATTACGGGGGCGATCTTCATAAAATTGGGACGTGCAGCAACTACATTAATTAACTTCATCTGTTAATCCCTTCAGATTTTCTGTATCCATATCTAAATTTAAGCCTGCGTGAAATCCTGTCTGAGAAAAGTCTCAAGTGTTGATATGGCCAGGAAGATGGCATAGGAGTTAAATATCACAAAATCGATTCTGATTCCAGCTCCGGTATCATTACCACCATGGCCAATACAAACCAGAATGGCTCCATTATCCTGACTATAATGAATATATTTGCCGCAACAGCATGCGTGAGTAACCCAATGAAGCCCGCCAAAAATCCCATGCATAGCCCTTTATAGAAGATATCCCTGGTAGAGCTAAAGACCATATTCCCCTGCCTAAAGATGCCCCAAATCAATAAGATAAAACTGATCATCCCGATAGTGCCGGTTTCTGCCAGCACCCTTGGATACTGTGCATCCACAAACCTATAGCATCCTCAAAGGTCTCCTCATTTAAGATCTGGGCCTCATCTACAATAATTAAGGTCTCCTTATGCTGTCCCATGTTATGGATCATCCTCTTATGGAGGATCTGCAAAAGTTTACCTTTAGAATCTGGGGGCTCTGTAATGCCGAGTTGATAAGGTATCCCCTGTAAAAACTCTATAGGCCCTAAAGGTGGGTTGGGTAAAAGACTAACCTCAGATCCTTCCTCTATCAATCTCTTTTTATGCACCTTGCTAATCAAGCTCTTCCCACAGCCAATATCCCCTGTCAACATCACTCCACCCTTCCCCATCTTAGAGGCATAAAGCAGACGGCTCAAGGCCTCCTCGTGGCACTCTGATAGGTAAAAAAAGAGGGATCAGCCACATTATCAAAGGGAAACCTTTTTAGCCCCCAATATTCAAGATACATTCCCCTATTTCATCCTTATTAGTAACTTATTCAATTTCAACAAATATGTCCTTTTCTCTAAGAACATGAACTATATTTGGAGAAAAAATCTTGCTCATTTTCCTTCTCCTTTAATCAGCCATCTCTTCAGGCTTTCCCTTTCGAATCTCCATTTGTTCAAGATCTTTCTCCCTGGGATTTTACCTTCTCTCAGAAGCTTATAGGCAGATCTCTTACTTAATTGTAAAAACTCGGCTGGCTGTTCAACGGTAAGGATCTCTCTTTCCATCTTCGACCTCTTTTTTAGGCCTTTTAATGCCTGTATCATTCCATTTATCTGATTCTTTCTTGTGCATATTTTGTACCATTACATAATGAAAAGAAAAATTGCCAGTAGTTACAAACCTTTAGGCCACCTTTAGTGATTCCCAGGTAGCGCATGGAGACAGATATTTAGCCAGAAATTCGGCAATGTGTCAAAGACATGACAGGGTCGGTGGAAATCTGAAGGTATTTATGTGGAAAACGGATAGATAAGATAAAAGGCATAAGTGGAGATCAACCCTTATAAAATCTGATGATGGACAGGAATGAATCGGCCCTTAAACTTGCCCCTCCAATCAATGCGCCATCAATATCTGGCTGCAACATTAGTTCTTTAATATTGTCCGGCCTTACACTTCCACCATAAAGTATCCTGATGCCCTGCCCTGAATCATGGTCAAAATTCTCACCAAGCCACCTACGGACAAAGAGGTGTACCTCCTGTGCCTGTTCAGGAGTGGCTGTTTTACCTGTGCCTATAGACCAAACAGGTTCGTAGGCCAGAACCACGCTTTCAGGTAGGTCTCTGCGCTGGCAACTAGTCTTAAGTGATTCATTTAACTGGGATCTAATAACGTCAAATGTCTTTTTTCCATCTCTCTCTTTTAATGTCTCGCCAATGCACAGAATTGGTATCAATCCCGCCTCAATTGCCGCATTTACCTTCCTGTTAATTATCTCATTGGTTTCAAAAAAGAGTGTTCGTCTCTCTGAGTGCCCCAAGATTACATGGCTGCAACCTGCCTCCTTGAGCATCAGGGGGGAAATCTCACCTGTGAAGGCCCCCTTCCCCTCCCAGTGCATATTCTGCCCTGCCAAAAGGATATCCGTCCCAGCCAGTAGTCTATTCGCCAATTGAAGCGTGGTAAAGGGAGGTGCAACAAGTACGTCAACCTTGGTAAAATCTACTTCAGCCCCTCTAACCCTTTCAAGGAGATCCCCTGTCTCATCAAGGGAGAGATTCATCTTCCAGTTAGCTGCCATTAAGGGTTTTCTATTTTTCACGGTCCCAGGCCTTTGGCAGCATATACAGCAAGATCTACCAGTCTGTTTGCATAGCCGAACTCATTATCATACCATGCGAGAACCTTTACCATATCGTCCCCTATAGACATTGTAGATAGGGCATCCACAACAGTAGAGGCTGTAATCCCACTGTAATCAGAAGAGACAAGGGGCTCAACACAATATTCAATGATGCCCTTCATACTACCCTTTGAGGCCTCTTCAAAGGCCCTATTTACCTCTTGAGCAGAGGCGGGCCTGCTTAGCTGGACCACGAGATCGGTTAAAGAGACATTGGGGGTAGGAACCCTCAGGGCCAACCCGTTCATCTTACCTGCTAGTTCAGGAATAACAAGTGAGATTGCCTTTGCTGCTCCTGTAGTTGTAGGGACCATAGAAATAGCCGCTGCTCTGGCCCTCCTAAGATCCTTGTGGGGAAAATCCAGAAGCCTCTGATCTGTGGTATAGGAATGTATTGTTGTCATAAGGCCCTTTTCAATCCCAAACCTGTCTAACAAAACCTTACAGATTGGGGCCAGGCTATTTGTTGTACATGATGCATTCGAAATGATATGGTGGGCCTTTGGATCGTAGTTTTTATGATTGACTCCGAGTACCAAGGTTATATCAGGATCTGTGGCTGGAGCCGAGATGATCACCTTTTTTGCACCAGCGTCTAAATGCTTAGAGGCCTGTGGCCTATCTCTGAAAAGCCCTGTACACTCGAGAACTATATCCACATCGAGATCCTTCCAGGGAACTCTACCAGGATCCTTCTCCGAGATAACCCTTGTCCCCTTTCCATTAACTACAATATTATTCTCCTCTACCTTGACCTCTGCCTTGAGTATTCCATGCACTGAATCGTATTTAAGAAGGTGGGCAAGGGTATTAGGATCAGTAATGTCATTTAGGGCCAAAAGTTCAACGTCATCCCTTCTGTATGCCGCACGGAAAACCATTCTACCTATACGTCCAAAACCATTAATTCCTACCTTTACTGTCATGACTGCCCCCTGATTATAGAAAAGTGCCTAAAGCTAAAAATGCCTAAAGTGCCTAGAGTTAAAAACGACTAATTGTAATCTTAAACTTTCAACTTTAGCTCACTTTAGGCACTTTCTAATTTTCCTTTGGTGTAAGTAACTCGCTGGCCAGAGAGATGCTTCTCTTTCCCGCGGTCTTTGCCATATCTGCTATTTCTGCTAAGCTATGCCCTTTCCTATTCTGGGCAATAGCTATTACCATGGGTAAATTTAGGCCTGTTACGATCTCAACTGTGTCTTTTTGAAGAAAAGACAGGGCCACATTTGATGGTGTCCCTCCAAACATATCAGTCAGAATAAGAACACCTTGTCCCTGATCCAAAGCATCTATCTTCTTCTTGATCATATCCCTTAATCTTTTCGAATCCTTCATGGCATCAATAGAAATGCACTCCACTGCCTCAACAGCGCCTACAATAAATTCGGCTGCCTCAAGGATCTCCTTTGCTAACCGACCATGACTTATTATAAGCAAACCGATCATTCGAGAGGCTAAAACTCCTCATCCTTATCTATTATAATCTTGTAGATCTCTTCCGTTGTTTCTGCGCCCATCAACCGCTGTCTAAGATTACCATCCTTTAAGATCCTTGATATCTTGGCCAGGGATTTCAGGTGCATACCGGCTGAATTCTCAGGGGCCAGCAAAAGGAAGAAAAGATATGCGGGTTGTTCATCTATGGACTCAAAGTCCAGGCCATCAATACTTCTACCAAAAGAGATCAAGAGTTTATCCAATCCCCTTAATTTTCCATGGGGTAAGGCAATCCCGTCACCTATACCAGTGCTTCCCAGCCTCTCTCTCTCCAACAAAACCTGAAGTAAAGTCCCTTTATTTAAGGATTTCTCTTGCTCAGTTATAATCTGTGAGAGCTCCTCCAAGACCCCCTTTTTATCATGGGCCTTCAGATCAGGGATAATAAACTGTGGTTTAAATATATCCGAGAGTTTCATTCCCTTACCATTGACATTAGCTATTTAGTAAAGGCCTCAATAAGGCCCAAATTCCCATCCTTTCTTTTGTAGATAACGTTAATATTCTTTGATCTAGAATTGATAAACACAAGAAAATTTCCCTTTGATAGGTCTAATTGCATTACCGCCTCATTTATATCCATGGGTTTTATATCCACTCTTTCTGTCTTTATTATATCTAGCCCTGGTTCTGCCAACTTATCTTGGGCCTCTATCTCACCATTTAAGAAATCCCCGCCTTTGATATTCCCCAATTTATACTCCCTTTTTCGAGAGAGCATTCGCCTGAGCTGTTCCTCTATCTTATCCATTACCTGATCAATAGAGGAATACATATCACCAGTCTGCTCTACAGCCTTAATCTTATTTCCATCAATAGATAAGGTCATGTCAGCAATGTGCCTAAATTTTTCTACCTTGAGGACAATATTGGCCTCAACAGGAAAGTCAAAGTACTTCTTTACCTTATAGACCTTTTCCTCTACATAGGATTTTAATTCTGTTGAGGGCTCCATATGCCTAAAAGTAACAGATATCTCCATCTTATCTCCCCCAAAGAAGTTGGATATTTACCCTTACTCCGGAACACTGACACCTCCACGTGTCATCCGCCTGGAGTGGACAAAAGGAACATCTACTGTACATGGATAAGAGAATTTCACAGGGCAAGGTTGATCCGTACCACTCAATGACCCTCTTAAAGGTAATGGGTAAATCTGGAAAAATTAACTGTAAGGTTTTTTCCTCTGATTCGATGGAAGGATTCCAAGCACCTCTCTATACTTGGCCACGGTCCTCCGTGCTATTTCTATATTCGATCGTTTCAAGATAGTAGCTATCCCCTGGTCGCTATAGGGTTTGGACTTGTCTTCAGTCCTGACTATCTCCTTAAGGCTCTCCTTAACGCTCAAAGAGGCCACCTTGTCCACTCCATTAACGGATTGGATACCACTGTTCAAAAAATATTTCAGCTCGAAGATGCCAAAGGGGGTGTACATATATTTGCTATTCATGACCCTGCTTACAGTAGACTCATGCATCTGTATATCCTCAGCTACATCTCTCAAGACCATTGGTTTCAAACGCACTGGTCCAAGTGCAAAGAAGTCCTTTTGGAACTTAACAATGCTCTCTGTGACCCTGTAGATTGTCTTTTGCCTTTGATGAATGCTCTTGATGAGCCAGGAGGCACTATTGAGCTTATCCCGAATGTATTCCCTTGTAGCCTTGGATGCCTCATCTTTCTTGGCGAGTGTCTCTTTATAAAAGGCATTGATTCTTAATTTGGGAAGACCATCCTCATTCAAAACAATAATGAACTCATCCCCCATCTTATAGACGTACACATCAGGCATTATATAGATAGTTTCCTCATCATTATAGAAACGCCCTGGTTTGGGCTCTAGAGATGCTATAATAGAGACAGCATT
>CP070660.1:739391-743172 GCA_020355145.1 Deltaproteobacteria bacterium | reverse complement strand
GGATACCTTAAAGACTGTTTACCGGTGGAATTATTGGCTTCACCTCCTGACCATTATTGTTTTCCTCAATTATCTGCCCCTTGGGAAACACTTTCATATCATTACAGCCATTCCCAACGTGTTTCTAAGGAAGCTTAAAAAAGGTTCCATAAAGCCCCCCAGATGGGATGTTGAAAATATCGAAGAATTGGACTCCTTAGGGGTTGAGAAGACCGAAGATTTCACCTGGAAACATATCCTGGACTTTTATACATGTACGGAATGCGGCCGGTGTTCAGATAACTGTCCTGCAAATACAGTTGGACGCCCATTATCGCCCATGGAGGTTACTGTAAAGATCAGGGACTATGCCTATCAAAACAGGCCTATCTTCAATATTGCCGGGGGAAATGATTCACAAGATCAGGGTTTTCCCTTGATAGGAAATGTCCTTGAGCCTGATGAAATCTGGTCATGTACCACCTGTGGAGCATGCGAGGAGGAATGCCCGGTCTTCATTGAGTACATTGACAAGATGATAGATTTAAGGAGGCATATGGTTGAGTCGGCCATGATTCCCAAGGATTTCCAGGATGCCCTGCTGCGCCTTGAGAAGACTGCTAACTCCTTTGGTAAACCACCAAGCAAAAGGGCGGATTGGGTAAAAGAGTTAGATGATGTTACTGTCAAGATACTTGGGGAGGGAGATGACGTTGATGTGCTTTACTTTGTTGACAGCTATGCCTCCTTTGATCCCCAGCTACAACAGATAGCCATGGCCATTGTCAGGGGTCTCAGTAAGGCTGGTATAACCTTTGGTATTCTTGGTCCCAGGGAATCGGACTCGGCCCATCAGGTTAGAAGACTCGGCGAGGAGGGGCTCTTTCAATTTTTGGTGGAGGGCAATATAGAGGCATTCAAGACCTGCTCCTTTAGGCAGATTGTTACAACAGACCCCCACGCCTTTAATACACTCAAAAACGATTATCCTGGCAATTGGGTTGTAAGGCATTATCCCGAATTCTTTCTCCCCCTGATCGAAGGTGGCCAGCTGAAACCAGTTAAATCCCTTGACAAGGCAGACATATACACCTACCATGACCCCTGTTACCTGGGAAGGCATAATGGTATCTATGAGGCCCCAAGGAAGATCCTCGCATCAATCCCTGGTATCCAGATAGTGGAAATGGAACGCTCCAGGGATCGAAGTTTTTGCTGTGGCGGCGGGGACGTCAATCTCTGGTATGACATTGAGGGGGAAGAGATGAGAATGGGCGAGAAAAGGTTAGCCATGGCCCACGAAGCAGGAGCCAATGTTATTGTAACCGCCTGCCCGTTTTGCCTCCTCAATTTCGATGATGCCATTAAGACAAGCGGGCTTGAAGGGGAAATGAAGGTGGTTGATCTGATGGAGCTTTTTACTAGCACCTTATAGGGATTCTTGAAACAGGAGGAGTAGGAAATGGATATTGTTGTTTGTGTCAAGAGGGTGCCTCTTACGGAGGAGGTAGATCTCATAGTTGATGAACAGAAGAAGGGGATCAAAAAAGAACAACTCGCATTTGTCTTAAATGACTGGGATAACTATGCAATCGAAGAGGCTATTGTGCTTAAGGAGAAGCACGGTGGAACGGTTACAGCCGTTACCGTAGGGACCGAGGATGATGAGGAGGTCCTGAGAAGATCTTTGGCCATGGGCGCTGACAGGGCTATCCGGATTGAGGCAGGAGATATGAGCAGGTTTGATAGCCTTGGGGTCTCAAGGATTCTCTGCCGGGTAGTAAAGGATTTACCATTTGACCTTGTGTTTACCGGTGTCCTTGCAGACGATGATTACTACGGAATGGTTGGTATGATGATGGCAGAGGAGTTAGGCATTAACCACGCTAATATGGTCACTGCTATTGAGATAGAGGATGGAAAAGCCCGCACTACATCTGAACTTGAAGGGGGTCTTTCCGAGGTTTCACTCATTGAGCTCCCTGCCCTATTAACTATCCAGACAGGAATCAACGAACCGAGATACGTTTCTATCCTGGGTATTAGGAAGGCAGCCAAAAAAGAGCTAAAAGTCATGGATCTTGCCGACCTGGGCCTACCTGATGAGGAGTTATCTCCCAGGACCATTATCGAGGAGGTTTTCCTGCCTCCAGAAACTGAAGGGGCCCAGATACTAACTGGAGACCCGGACAAGATCGCCTCTGATTTCGTTGAGATTCTAACAAGGAAGGGGGTGATGGAATAGATGGGGGAGGTATTCGTTATTGTTGAACATAGACTTGGTGAGATAAGGGATATAACCCTTGAGATGCTGTGGAAGGCCGGTGAGCTCGGTCAAGGGCTATCATATAAAGTTACCGCCGTCATTATTGGCCATGAAGTGAAGTCCATTGCTGAGACTATTTCGGACCGCGCTGATAAGATAATCATCCTTGATGATGAGAGGTTAAAGAATTTCAATGCGGATATCTCAAAGGAGATTATAGCCGGATTGATTGAGGAGTCAAGACCAACCCTTACCCTTATTGGTAATACATCATGGGGGATGGAACTGGCTCCCTGTTTGGCTGTCAGGGCTGGATTGCCCTTGGCTACTGACTGCATCGATATTATGATTAAAGATGATAAACCTACTGCCCAGAGGCAGATGTATGGTGGAAAGATCTTTTCCAATGTCTCCTTTACTCCATCTGCTGGATACCTGCTGACCATAAGATCAGGTGTATTCCCGAAGGATAAAATCGGTGACCGGCAGGCTCAAATAGTCCAGAAGGACCTTCCCCCAAAAGATATACCAATGAGAAAGGATTTTATCGAATTTGCGGAAACCGCAGCCGGCGATGTTGATATAACACAGGCAGAACTGCTTATCTCTGTTGGAAGGGGTGTTGGAGAGGAGGGGAATATCCCCCTTATTAGAGAATTGGCTGAGGCCCTCAACGGGCTCCTTTCCTGTTCCAGACCTATTGTTGATAAGAACTGGTTGCCCAAGTATTTGCAGGTCGGAACCTCAGGAAAATCCGTCACCCCCAAGGTCTATATAGCAGTTGGGATAAGCGGGGCCTTCCAGCATCTCGCAGGTATCACAGGGGCTGGTACGGTTATTGCCATAAATAAAGATCCCAAGGCCCCCATCTTCAGGACAGCCGATTATGGTATTATTGAGGATCTATTCAAGATCGTACCTGTCCTAAAAGAGAAGGTGCTTGAGGCAAAAAAGGGATAATAAAAAATGGGCTTAACCCCGCCATGGAATGATCTGCGGAAGGGTGAGATTGAATGGAGATCCTGAATAAGGCCCTTAAGGAGGGAAGAGAGAAACTTTCAGAGTATGAATCCAAGTGTATTCTTGCCTCCTACCAGATCCCGGTTACACGGGAAATTGTTGTTGAAAGTAGCAGTGATGTTATCCCCGCAGCCCATGAGATCGGGTATCCCCTTGTGATGAAGGGATGCTCTCCATGGATAACCCACAAGACGGAAAAGGGCATCGTCCGTACAGATATCAGAAATGACAGGGAGGCACTGGATGCATTCAATGATATCATGGCCCGCATGAATGGGATTAAAGGGGCTGTCCTTGTCCAGGAGATGATTAGGGGAGAGAGGGAATTGGCTGTAGGGTTGATCAGGGATCCCCAGTTTGGACCATGTGTCATGTTTGGTCTCGGGGGCATATTCACCGAGATTTTGAAGGATGTGGCCTTTCGCCTTGCACCTCTGGAGAAAAGGGATGCCCTTGAGATGATGGATGAGATCAAGGCCCATAAAATACTCGATGCTATCAGGGGTATGGAGCCCG
>CP070660.1:727053-739291 GCA_020355145.1 Deltaproteobacteria bacterium | reverse complement strand
GGCCATTGAAGCTTCCCGGAAGGCGGTCGAGATCAATCCCCACTTCGCCCTTTCCCACCGGGATCTGGGTGTGGCCTATCGGGGGAAGGGCGATAAGGAAAGGGCGCGCGCAGCCTTGCAGAAGTTTCTGGACTTGTGGAAGGGTGCTGATGAGGATAATTCGGAGGTGAAAGAGGCCCGAGCGATCTTGCAAGACTTGGGCTCCTAAGGAGAGGAGACGCGGAAGGGATGGATGGCATCGATGAATAGGAACGATCGTGGCATAGCTTCATGAAGGTATTTTTAATATCCTTGGGAAATAAAAAGACTGTTAACTAAATTTTAAAAGTGAACTGTTTAAAGATTAAAAGTGAACTGCACTATGCTCGAACCTTTTATTGCCTTTGAACAAGAATAATTATCAAAGCATAGTGAATGAGTGGGAGATGATGTTTCTGATAATTATTCTTGTTTACAGGCTCCATAATGGAGATCAGCAAATTCATTCAACTGAATTTTACTTTGGACGAGCTTAACAAAGCTTAGTGACTTCTGGTGCCGAATTGCTTTGAGAGATCCGGATAGTCCCATTTTTAGGTGTTCACTTTTAAACTTTAAATCTAGTAATAACGGTTCACTTTTAATTCTTAACTGACATAGGAATAAGATCACCTTGATTATTAAAGGATATACTGTTATTTGTTACTTCTTCAGGAGGGTGAGATGAAATTATTTCCAAGACTTATTTTGATAGTGACCTTAGGTTGTATTATCACTCCACCAGTATGGGCAGAAAGGGGTGTAAAGAAGGCTGTGGTAAAGATATACACTGTGTATAACAGATATGACTACGATGAACCATGGCAAATGTTGGGTCAGAGACGGCGGAGCGGCTCCGGATGCATCATAAGTGGAGGAAGGATCTTAACAAGTGCACATGTGGTAGGAGACCAGACATTTATTCAGGTTAAACGAGCAGGAGAGGCAAAGAAATATATAGCAGAGGTAGAAATAGTGGCTCACGAATGTGATCTTGCAATTCTCAGGGTTAATGATGATTCGTTATTTTCTGGTGTCGCACCAATCGAAATTGGGGACTTGGCTGAGGTTAGAGATAACGTGGCGGTTTATGGTTTCCCCAAAGGTGGCGATGAGTTATGTATTACTGAGGGAGTTGTTTCCAGAGTCGAGCACCGTGAATATACCCACAGTAGAGCCTATTTACTAACTTGCCAGATTGATGCCTCGATTAATCCAGGCAGCAGCGGTGGGCCAGTAGTAAAGGATGATAAATTGGTTGGAGTGGCATTTCAGTCAGCGGAGTCAGGGGAAAATATTGGTTATATGGTTCCAGCGCCGGTCATTAAACATTTCCTGACAGATATAGGAGATGGCAAATATGAAGGAACACCAGGCCTGGGAATATCCTGGCAAAGAATGGAGAATCCAGACTTGAGGCTTAGATTTGGTATGACCGAAAAACAGACCGGGGTGCTGGTAAATAGAATTTATCCCGGTTCCCCAGCAAAGGGGATATTGAAATCAGATGACATAATTCTTTCAATTGATGGCAGGAATGTTGAAAACGATGGGACAATAGAGTTCAGAAAGGGCGAGAGGACGTTCTTTGGATATTTAGCACAGAGCAAATATATCAATGATACTGTTAGATTTGAGATCTTGAGAGAAGATAAATTTATGGATATTGAGATTAAATTATCTATGCCTTTGCATTTTTGGCGATTAGTGCCACATGAACGGTATGATGTGGTCCCGACATATTATATTTTAGGGGGGCTGGTATTTGAACCATTAACGTTAAACTTCTTAAAAACATGGAGAAAGTGGTATCTTAACGCCCCTTTAAATCTGATAAATTACTACATCCATGGAGAACCAAGAGATGACCAGAGAGAGATAGTCGTTCTGGTTAAGGTTCTTGCTGATGAAATTAATCTGGGTTATCATAACTACAAAAATAGGGTGATTTCCTATGTTAATGGCAAACAAGTCACTACCATAGAGGATTTAGTAAGGGCCTTTGAAGAACATGAGGGAAAGTACCACATCATAGTGGATAATTGGGGTCATAAAATAGTCTTAGACAAAAATAGGGTTGACAAGGATGGCCCTAGCATCCTGAAGAAGTATAAAATTAATGCTGATAGATCAAAGGATTTGGAACACTGGTAAAAACCACGCCATGGTATCCAATTAAGCTGCACTGTTAAAGGGCCAGACGAATCGTTATAGCCAGGTCAATCACATTGCAGGGTTTGGTGAAGAAGCGATAGATCTCCCCCTCATTAATAGCGCGTATGGCTGATTCAAGACTTCCATATCCAGTAAGAATTATTCGAATTGTATCCGGATATTCTTGTCGAACAAGGGAAAGAAATTCAGATCCGGACATACCGGGCATTTTTTCATCTGAGATCACCACATCCACCTGTTCCCGAGCCAGGATGGGCAGGGCCTCTTCAGCTGAATCGGCGCATAGGATATTATAAGGCTCACGTGAAAACGCATCTTTCAACATGTCCGTAATAGTAGGCTCATCGTCAACGATCAGAATTTTATGTTACATGACATGGGCTCCTAAAACATTTATATTTTGCCAAATTAAACCAAAGATCCATGACCTTTGAAGCCGATTCCTTCTCATGCTCCAAGCAGGGAGGAATTAGCTATCCGAATTTATCTATGAGACCCTTGCATAACTTTACAATTTTTGTCAAGTTGGAGGCCAGGAGGGTTTCATTTTGAAGCGGCCCACTGAGCGATATAAGGGCCACAAAAAGAAACTCTCCTGGCCACAGGATTTAAAAGATTGAAACCAAAATTTTGTTAGAATTTGGGTTATGCAAGCATGTCATACATATCACATTTTAATTATAAAGTTAGGCAAAAGAAATGCCAAATGTAGCAGATCCAGCCACCAAAGCCAGTGACGCTTTCTCGGTTGACACACAAGACCCTTTCCCTTACACTCATGCGAGTTGGTATCACTTCACTCATCCTGAAAGTGCACATATAACAATTGCCCCTGATATTTGCTCAAAGGTGGAACTTCTTTGGATAAGAATCAACTAACCAGCCGCCATAGCCCTACCCTTAGAGAAATGGATCGAGAGTTTTTATCTTAACCAGACACGCAAGATTAATGTCAACTTGTTGTATGAAGGAAGAGTAGGAAACTTCTTCTTGCTTATGATCCAGCCACCAAAAGGGTCTACGCAGTAAACTGGCTAAAGCATCTACAAGCCGATGCAGAAAGGCTATTTGGATAAATGACAGAAAATTGTCCGCAGAGTTTGATGAAGTTGATTGGGCCAAGGAGGAAGTAAAGTGCGGGGGCACTTAGATTCGATGGTCCTTTTTTCGCTTGACATTTGACAAAGCTATGTCTTATGGTGGCACTTGATAAGGGCCCGGCTTTATTCGCGGGTCGGTTTTGCTCTGAAGGAAGGTTTCCTTTGCTAGAGTGGCGACCTTAAGCTTGGGACCATAGTAGAAAGTTTTAGAAGAAAGGAGGTTAGTGCTTTGGCAAAAGGAACAGTAAAGTGGTTTAGTGATAAAAAGGGATACGGCTTCATTGAGCAGGAAGACGGTCAGGACGTATTTGTTCACTACTCCTCTATCAACACCGCCGGATTCAAGAGCCTTAATGAGGGTGACCAGGTTAGCTTTGACTTAGAAGAAAGTGATCGAGGACCTGTGGCCAAAAACGTCAGTAAGCTTTAACTCACTGCCATACGGTTATAAAGGGGCATCTCGTCGAGGTAAGATGCCCTTTTATTTGAACAGGTCTATGGGATTCAGGCAAAGATAGCCTCCACAAATTCCCTCGGATTAAATATCTCAAGATCCTCAAGCCCTTCGCCAGTGCATATAAAGGAGATAGGGATGCGGAGCCTCTGAGAAATACCAATAACTACACCACCTTTGGCAGTTCCATCCAATTTGGTTAGGATAATATCCGTCACACCAAGGGATTGAGAAAATACATGGGCCTGGGCAATCGCATTCTGGCCGGTAGTAGCATCGAGGATAAGGGTAACTTGATGGGGGGCCTCGGAGAGCAGTTGGCCAGCCACCCTCTGGATCTTCTTCAATTCCTCCATTAAGTTAGACTTTGTGTGAAGTCTGCCAGCGGTATCAATAAAGACCTTATCCGTGTTTCTTGCCTTAGCAGCGGATATGGCATCAAAGACAACTGCCCCAGGATCTGCTCCTCTTTTCTGGCTGAATATATCTGCACCTACCCGATCTCCCCAGATCTGTAGTTGTTCAATGGCAGCAGCCCTGAAGGTATCTGCCGCCACCAGCATTACCTGTTGCCCTTGGGCGCGAAAATAATGAGCCATCTTAGCAATGGTAGTGGTCTTTCCCACCCCGTTAACACCCACAAACATGATTACATGTAAGGCTCTGGGGGCCTTCTCTGGTATATTGAAAGCAGAAAGGCCTTGGCTGGCATCCAAAAAGGAAATCATCTCTTCCTTTAGGATGGACTTCAACTGTTCTGGTTTTTCGAGGGATTTCTGATCTACCCTCTGTTTTAATCCCTCAATCAACTGTCCTGTTGTCTCTACACCAATGTCAGATGTAAAAAGGATCTCCTCAAGATCTTCTAAGAGGGATGGATCGATTACCTTCCTTCCAGTTATTAATGTATTGAGCCTGTCTGTTAATCTCCCTCTTGTCTTGGAAAGCCTATCCCACAGTCTTCCCGCAGGCACCTTACCATTAGCAGGTTCCTTATAGAGCATCACCGATAACCGTCCAGGTCTACAGAGACAATTTTGGAGACACCACCCTTCTCCATGGTCACACCATATAGCCTTTCAGCTATTTCCATAGTCTTTAGATTATGGGTAACCATGATTATCTGGGATGATTTTTTGATCTCCTTTAATAGGTTATTGAAGCGCTCTATATTGGCCTCATCCAATGGGGCATCCACCTCATCCATTATGATAAATGGGCTTGGTTTAATAAGGTAGATGGCAAATAATAAGGCTATTGCTGCCAGGGTCTTTTCCCCTCCAGATAGAAGCCCCATATGAACCAACCTCTTTCCTGGTGGCTGCACCTCGATTAACACACCACTTTCCAATGGCAGATCTTCATCAATCAACCTTAAACGGGCCCTACCACCGTTAAATAGGATGGGAAAGACCTTTTTTAATCTCTCATCTACCTTCGCAAAGGTAGAGAGAAATCTCTCCCTTGAGATCCTGTTGATTCTTCTAATCGCATTATTAAGGGAATCAATGGAGGAAAGGAGATCCTGCTGCTGTGCTACTATAAATTCATATCTCTGTTCTAATTTCTCATACTCACTGATAGCCAGAAGATTTACCTCCCCCATTCTCTCTTTAATAATTCTGTGATCCTTGAGCCTTTGTTCATATTGATCCCTTGAAAGATCTTCATCCAGATATCTATTATAGTCCCTTTGGAGATCGATTCCCATCTCCTTATTTGCCTGGGATAAGATGCTCCTTATCTGGAAATCTACCTCTGCCTCCTTTATCCTTGCCTCGTTGATCTCTTCCCTTATCTCCCTGATGCTTTCTCTTAAAAGGGCAGATCTTTTCTCTCCTTCCCTTAATCTATCCTTCAGGATATGACATTTATGTTCAAGGGCTTTGCCCACTTTTTCAAGCCCTTTTTGTCTTTGATAGATGACCTTTAACCCCGCCTTTAACTCCCTCTCTTTGGTCAAAGATCCCTTATATAGATCTTTATTTGAATTTATCTCGTCTTCTATCTTGTTGATTCTTATCCCCATTTCACTTATGAATTGATCAAGCCTACCTCTTTCTCGTATGAGACTCCTGTCTTCCTCTTTATGCTGGTTATATCTGACTAGGAGCTGAGAGAGATAGTCTTTTGAATCATCAATAGCATCTTCCAGCTCCTCAACCTTGGCCTCTTTTTCTGAAACCCTAAGCTGAGTCTCTTCCCTGTCCCTAAGGTATCCTGAGAGCCTTCTTTCAAGATTAGTAAGATGGGACCTCTTTTCCTCCCTATCCACATGTAAAGATTCTAACTGGTTTAATACATATCGAGAGTGTTTTGTTAGTTGTTCTGATTCATTTTCAAGGAGGGATATGTCTTTATCCATTTCCTCAATTTGTCGCAAATAGGCTACCTTATCTCTTTGTAGTTGATCAATTAGGCCATCTATATCATCCACCTTTAATTCCAATTCCCCAAGGTCTGATTGTAGGGTGGATATGAGTTTTTCCCTATCCTTTATCCTATCCCTTAATTCAACTTCCCTCTTCCTTCTATTAAGTAGGCCCATAGAGTCCTTTCCCAATCTCCCGCCAACTATGACACCCCTTTTATCCACCAGATCACCTTCTGGAGTGACTAGTGTTCGTTTACCCCTATATTTCTTCCAGGCATATATAGCCTGAGAGAGATTATTCACGAATGCTGCATTACCCAATAGGGATTCTATTAGTGGCCTAAATTTTTCTGGCACAGAGATATGATCTCTTAGGGGTTTAAAATCATTGAGCTTAATCTTGGCTTTATCAAGGGATTTGTCTTTTTCTCTTTTAAACTCCTCAAGCGGGAGAAAATAGCCGCGGCCTACATCTTTTGATCTTAGATATTCAACAGCCTCCTTGCCATCTTCCTGTCTGGCGACGAGTACATATTGCAATTTCTCTGCTAAGACTGCCTCAAGAGCTACCTCGAATCCTTCTTCTACATGAATAAAATCCGCCACAACACCTAAGATCCTACCTTCTTTAGCCATCTTTAGATCGCGGGCGTTCATAATTGTCTGAACACCCGATTTATATCCTTCATGGCCTTCAATAAGGCCCCTTACGGTCCTTAATTGAGAATGAAGGAGATTTAGTTCTGACTCTGCTACTGCCCTTTCAGACTCCTTTTTTCTTATTACCTCTTCCAACTCCTTTTGTTTTGCCCCTTCTTCCTGGATATTCTTCTCAATGGGGCTTATTCGGATGGATGTCTCTTCCCTCCTTCCCCTTTTTTCATCTAGCAAAATGGATAGGGTTTCGAGCTTTTTTGCAATTTCCTTGGACTCCCCCTCCAGCCCATTCTTTCTGATCTCTAACCGTTTGATCATCTCAGAGAGATTCCTTATCTCCCCTCTCAGGCCTGCCTCGTTAGTGGCTAACTCAATTAGATGGGACTTTTCTTTCTTCGACTCATCTTTCATCCTATCAAATGATAGGCCTTGGTCCTTGAGGGAGGAGTCATGTTGAGAACGAAGGGTTGAGATCTCCTGAATCGATTTTTGCAATTCTTTGACCCTGGTGGTAATCCTTTCAATTTCAGACCTAAATTCCATTAGTTTTTGGCCGGTTTCCTCTTTCTCCTCATTCAGCCTGATATCAGCCTGGCTTAATCTTTCCTGATCAGCCGACAAATGTCGTAGTGTATCTTCATTCTTTCTGAGTTCTTCCCTGAGGGAAAAGGCTGACTCCTTAGTGGTAGCTAAGGACTTTTCACTCTCTATTAATTCCACATTTTTAGTTTCAATAATTCGCTCAGATTCAGAGAAAAGTGCCTCCTGTCCTTTCTCCTTGGCTATTAAATCATCGATTATCTTTTCCCTCTTTTCCTTCTCTATGTGCAATTCACGGTAGTTATAGGCATGTAAAAGAAGCTCCATGCGATGGATCTCAGAGCTTACCTCTTTGAATCTTTTGGCCTTGCGTGCCTGCCTCTTTAGAGAATTCATCTCTCTTTTAATCTCAATGAGAAGATCTTCAACCCTCCTAAGATTCTCTTTTGTCAAGGATATCTTTCTTAAAGATGCCTCTCTTCTGAGCTTGTACTTGGTAATGCCGGCTGCCTCTTCCAAGAGAAACCTCGTATCTTCTGGCCTCTGCTCTATTATAGAGGCGATCTCTCCTTGGGCAATAATAGAGTATGATCTATTTCCCAATCCGGTGCCCATAAATAGATCCTGGGTATCCCTTAGTCTACATATTGAATTGTTGATCAGGTATTCACTTTCACCAGATCGGTAAAGCCTCCTGGTAACAGATATCTCGTTGGCATCATGGGACTCCTTATTATCTTCCAGTGTCAGGGTTACCTCGGTCATGCCCAGGGGCCTTAAAGGACCTGCCCCTGAAAAGATAAGGTCTTCCATCTGACGACCCCGCAGCTGTTTGGGGCTCTGTTCACCCATAACCCACCTTATGGCATCAACTATATTGCTCTTACCGCAGCCGTTAGGCCCGACAAATGCACTGATTCCTTGAGGAATCTGGAGGTTCAATTTATCCATAAAGGACTTAAAACCTTGTATATAAAAGTTCTTTATCCTCATAATCTCTTGTCTCCATACCCCTTAACATATTATCAATAACAGATATCAGGATAACTGTAAAGATAAAAATACTATATAGTGTGTATTTAATTTTTTATTCTCAATATATTGTGCATGAACAAAAAACCTTGACATGGTGTTGTTTAAGTATTTAATATAGCAATGATTATTGCAATTAGCGTTAAAGAGGGAGGGAGTATCAGTAGGTGTCGATGTATATCAAAACCATAGCAGGCCAAACTGCTAATTTTTTCGCTGGGTTAGCGATGTGCGATGTGCGATGTGCGATGTGGGTATCGCATATCTCTAAACAACGGGTATTGATCCTCCTTACATTCCTGATCACCTTTCCCTACTTATTGGCATATGCAGTTCAAGGGAAAGGGAGAGATACGTTTTCTATCTCATTAGTTCAACAGGCTACTGTCAAAAAGATGGAAGGGAAGAAGGTTATTTGTGAGCGCTATAGGGTAAAAAAGGACGATTACATCTGGCAACTCCTGCGTCAGAGAGGATTGCTGAAAAGACCAGATCTCCTTGAGCTAATCTCTTTACTGAAAGGCATGAATAAATCTTTGACGAATCTTGATCTTATTCATCCAGGACAGACCATATTAATTCCACTTAATATACTCCCAGTTAGGGCATATGGAGAAAGGGAAGGGTTTTTCAAGGAATCAATGATAGGTATTTCGTCATTGAGGGATATAGATTTTGAGAATTATGTGGTTAAGTCTGGTGACAGTCTGACGATGGTCGCCCATAACCGATATAAAGTACCGGGTGAACATCTTTATAGAAAGTATCTGCAGTTGGTGCAGAAACTTAATCCTACCTTAGAGGACCTCGACCTCATCTATCCGAATCAGGTTGTCAGGCTTCCCATCTATTCTCCAGAGATAGTCAGGATGCCTATTAAGCCTAAAAGGGTAAAGAGGGCTTCGAAGAAGACTACGATCACCCCAGCTGAGGATACTGGCCAGGCTCTATCCTTAAGAGAGAAGCTCAGGGATATTTTCAGTCAAATAGGTGAGGAATGGATTGATACTGGTGAGCAGTTTATTCCCCTGAAGTCTGGTGCCCAGATAAGGCTAAAGGCCGACTCTTTCCCTGTTTTAAACTTAACTAGTGGCAGGAGGTTGATTATTGACATAAGAAACGAGCTCCCGGAAGACATCTGCCAGTTGATTGAATCGGACTGGGAGGACTATAGGATTGTGCATCTGGCTCCCGGTGATAACCTTAAAACAGTCATGGATAAGATCCTCGCAGCCGGTAATTATTATAAGATTCTAAAATCTGGAGAGCAATTTAAGATAGGTGGGGATATAGATGTTTCCATAGCCGGTGACTGGGTTATCATTCCACATAGAGGTGAGAGGGATATCACCGATAAGATAGTAGTAATCAGCCTTATCAATAATCAATCCGAAAAGACACCAGCAGTTGTGAGGGCATACCTTGAGAAATTAGGGATTAATGTAATTGACTATCCAGATTTTTCCACCCATGAGGATATGAAAGAGGGAATCCATATTCAAAAGAAGATAAAGATTGAAAAAGATATGGATTTCCCTTTACCAACCCTTTTATTGGACCTTGCTGGACAGCCCTTCTCCAGTCAGGTAAAGATTCCTGTATATCAAGGAGAAAGCCCCAAATTTAATCTGATCATACAGGCGGATCTATTCTTTAACAGGAACGGTAAAGACTGCGTCATAGACTTAACAGGCCTATCGCCTGCTATTTTATCTTTGCTGAAAAGGCACCAATTTCTGGTTCTCTCCCTTTCCGACACGCAAGATCTAAACAGGATGACAGAACTAATACTTGATTTCCTTGGGCTACCATTCGACTCTAAGCCGCATCACCTTCTGGCTGCAGCCAGGGATGAGACAAGAAGTATAAAACTGACCATTCCAGGGATAAGCTTTCATGACCAGGGGGGAAAAAGGATCCTTGCAACCAATACAAGGATGCCAGTAGAGATCGTCTCATTCCTGAATCAAAAGGGATATAGAATCCTTGAGTTAAGCCAATTTCAGGATCAAGCCCAGACTAGAGGTGGGTAATAAGATAAGCGGGCATGACACTTAAGGCTTCTTCAAGAGATAAAGAGCTGGCTCAATTGACCGAAAAGGTAATATATATCATTGGTCCCCGGAGGTTTCAAAATCGGCTGATGGTCTTTTTTTAGAGCGGGAAACCGGTGCTAAGTGCATGAAGGTGAAGATGTCCGCTATGTTCCAACCATAGATGACAAAGACAAAGACATCAGCAAGCCCAAGCTTATCCTCTTGGACTGCCTGGAAAAGGATCTGGATACCTATCTCCTTGAGCTTGAATCAAGTGGTGAAAATATCTTGTATCGACACCTTGTAGCCCTCTTTAATGTAAGCCATGGTCTGGGGATTGAAGAAAAGGCCTTAAAGAAGGGGATACGGGGTTTTTTTACGAACAGGAGCCCTTGGAGCAATTCACCAGGGGTGTTCATGCTATTTTTAACGGGGAATTGTGGGTTTCAAGGGGAATCATGACGAAGACTATCCTGAAAAACAGGGATAGGGATATCATTACTAAAAAGGATGCAACAATACTTACACAAAGGGAGATGGAGATACTCACCATGGTAGCCGTGGGGGCCAAAAACGTGGAGATTGCCGATGAACTCTTCATAAGCCCCAACACCGTAAGGACTCATATATACAATATCTTTAAAAAGATCAATGTTCCAAACCGCTTCCAAGCAGCCCTATGGCCTGCCAAAAACCTATGACCTCGGATAGGAAATGCTTACCTGATAGCCTTTCTAATACTATTTTCTGAGACTCTCCACGTAATAAAATACGAACAAGAAATATACTATTTACGTATTGCCTTTCTATCTGAATTTTCGTTAGATTCAAACCCATGAAAGAGAAAAGAAGATTAGAAAGATTCGATCTTGAAATCCCTGCGACAAGTGAATTACTGGCTTTGGAGAAGGAAGAGAAGATACCTAATCTCCTGACAAGTAATATGTGCTCAGGTGGGGCATACTTCCATGCACGCGGCCTCTTCCTGAAGGTACCCGGGTCAAAATAGACCTGGTTCTACCGCTTCAGAGGCTGAAAGGACTGAAAGAAGATTGTAAACAGGCTTATATAAAAGTCACCGGGAGAGTTTTGCGATCTGAATCAGAAGGGATGGCTATCTGTTTTGATGAGGATTACCAAATCATGGGATCATGGTAAATCCTGAATAAAGGCCCGAACCCACCGTAATCTTTTTAAACATTCTCGTTTGACACATAACCGCTTTTTTTCTATCCTCACACCTACCTAAAAGCGGGTTATTATCAATTCAATTAATCGAATGAGGTAGATTGAGGTACAGTGAGCTCCTGTATTATTGTTCTTTAGTTATGCGCCAAAATATAGTATAGGTTGTTCAAGTGGGGGCGTGGTGGGATTTTTTGAAAGATAAAAGAGATTGAGGAGGTTGCCATGAAAAGGAAATTATCTGTATTGGATCTTTTAGAGATGAAAAGATCTGGAAAGAAGGTTGCTTGGGTTACAGCCTATGATTATTGGACAGCCCAGTTTGCAGAGACCGCAGACATGGATATGCTTCTTGTTGGTGATTCCCTTGGAATGAATGTCTATGGATACGAAAGCACTATTCCAGTTACCATGGATCAGTGTATTTATCACTCTGAAGCTGTTCGGCGAGGTGCCCCCAATACATTTGTCATTGGTGATATGCCTTTTCTCTCCTATCAGGTGAGCGATGAGGAGGCTGTAAGAAATGCGGGCCGCTTTCTTCAAGAGGCGAGAGTGGATGCTATTAAGTTGGAAGGCGGTCGAAGGGTTTGCTCCCAGATCAAGGCTATTGCAGATAGTGGCATGCTTGTGATGGGACACATCGGGTTGACCCCGCAGAGCTCAG
>CP070660.1:722937-726953 GCA_020355145.1 Deltaproteobacteria bacterium | reverse complement strand
CACTGCCTTCAGGCCACCAAAGGTGACTGTTAGGTTATCAACCCTGAAGAAATCTGGATCCATTCTTATGGCTTAAACCCTTCTAACATAATGTCTGGCAAAAAGCCCGCTCGGTTTAAAACACAGTACCAGCACGATAATCATGAATGCGACAACCGATTTAAATTCAACGGAGACATAGCCGCCGAAGAGGTTTTCTATAATCCCTAATATATATCCCCCGAGCGCAGCGCCAACCAAAGATGTCATGCCCCCAAGGACCGCTGAGGCGAAACCCTTCAAAAGTGGATCGAGCATTAGATTTGGATCCAAAGTGGCAATAGGGGCCAACAATATGCCGGCCACGGCCCCTATTAGGGAGCTCAATGCCCAGGTTATCGATAATATCCTGTGGGTGCGGATTCCATTGATACGGGCAGCCATGGGGTTCTGTTGAGTGGCCTTCATGGCAATTCCCACCTTGGTATATCTAAAGAATAGAAAAAGGATGAACATCAATATGAGCGCAGTCAGAAGTGTGGCGATATTAAGATAACTGAACACTGCGGTCCCAAGATTGATGATATCAAAATCAGAGACCGGAAAGGGGAGGTATCTCTGATCGGCGCCCCATCTCCAGCCTGCAAGACCGTAAAGGATCATCTCAAAGCCCAATGTGATAAGGATGAGACTCAGGATGTTGGGGTCTTTTGCCCTCCTGAGAAAGGTAAATTCCAGGAATACCCCTAAGACGGCGGCGAAGATAAGGGCCCCGATGAAGGAGATCGCAAAGGATTGACCGGAGACTTCAAGTAGCGTATAGGCTATAAAGGTGGAGATCATGGCCATTTCGCCCTGGGCGAAGTTGGGGACCTCTGAGGTCTTATATATGATCACCATGGCAAGTGCAATGAGGGCATATAGGCTTCCAAAAGAGAGGCCACTGATGAGGAGCTGGAGAAACATGAGGGTACCTCTTATAAAATCAGGTTAATTCGCTTTGCCCCGATTGGAGTTTTGGAGTAATGGAGTGTTGGGTGAACTTGTCCTGAACAAATTGAAGGAGAGGAAAAAAGAATAATTTCTCCAACTTTACTGCCCATTACTCCGGTACTCCAGATATTCATTAAAACGGCCACGTCTTCCAGTAGATCTTGGTCCTTATCCAGAAACCGTATAGGCCAAGTGGTTCAAATACCACGATAAGGATAATAATCAATCCAAAGATAATGCTTGAGACATTGGGAAGGCCAGTGACACTCATCCATCTCTCTGAAAATGTCATCAGAGTAGCACCGAGGTAGGGGAGTTCCTGGATCTTATCCAGTTTCAGGATGAGCCACGTCATGACAACCCCACCCATAATGGAGCCGAAGATGGAGCCCAATCCCCCTACAATCACAAATGCCAGGAAATAGATGGAAAGGATAAAGCTAAAGGCGCTTGGGTTTATAAAGCCGATCAGAAAGGCATAAAGCCCACCGGCAATACCCGTATAAAAGGCACTTATGGCGAAGGCTAGGGTTTTGTAATAGAGGAGGTTTACTCCCATGGTCTTGGCCGCGATCTCGCTATCGCGGATGGCAATAAAGGCCCTTCCCACCTTTGTTTTCATCAGGTTTCGGGCTGCCATGGTCAGAAAAAATGCGATCGGGATGATTAAAAAGTACAGTTGTCTATCGCTCTCTAGGGTGTAAGGGCCGTCCGAAAAGAAAAGTCCTTGTAGAGTAAGACTGGGGGCCTCAAGGCCCATCCTTCCACCAAATATCTGCCAGCGTCCTATCACATGAGTTATGGCCAAGCTGAATCCCAGTGTGGCAATGGCAAGATATGGCCCTTCCAGCCTCAGGGCAGGTAAACCTAAGATAAAACCAAAAAGGGCTGCTGTGAGTGCTGCTAGTAACAAGGCTGGCAGAAAGGGGAGATGCAGCTTGGCCATAGAGAGGACGGTAAGGAAGGCCCCTATAGCGAAAAAGCCCGCGTGACCCAGGGATATCTGACCTGTGTAGCCAACAAGTATATTCAGCCCTAAACTCACGATGACATTGATGGCCATATAGTTTGCTATGTAAATGTAATAGTTGGGGATCAGGAATGGAAGGATAATCAGAGAGGCAATAAGCATCAAGAACCAGAACCAAACTACCTTACTCTCGAGGAGTTGTATATCCTCGTAGTAATCCCTCTTCATGTCCATGATGGTGAGTTTCCCTTAATCTTCCCCTTTTGTTTCGTAAACCCTCTTTTCGATGAAAATCCTGACCAGTTCTTCGTCCAGCCTGCCATTTTCGGCCTCCTGCCTCAGTATAGCGAGGGACTTTATTAGATCTACACCTTTTTTATATGGCCTGTCCTCGGCTATTAATGCCTCAAATATATCGGCTACGGCAATTATTCTGACCTGAAGGGGAATGTTGTCAGCTTTAATATGTTTTGGATAACCGGAGCCATCGAGCATTTCATGATGTCTGGTAGCAAAGGTTGGCACCTTTTTTAGGTGCCTGGTAAATGGTATCTTATTAACTATATTTTCGGTGTGAATCACATGTGATCGGATTTCCTCTATCTCATCCCTTATCAGGTTACCTTTTCTTACAGAGAGATTTTCAAATTCAGAATCAGTTAGATAGGTCCTTTCTCGCCCTTCAAAATCCAAATACCTCTTCTGATGAATCTTCCCTAAACGCCTGAAGTATGATTCCGATAAAAGGGTGCCTGTACTAATCTTCTTGATAAAGGCTAGGTCCTCATCAATTTGGTTTATCCGATTTTCTAATTCCCTATCTGATTCCTCCATCTGGATTGGGTCCTCTTCTTTGCCTTGAGATAGGGCCAATTTTCTTTCCTTGTTTTCAATAATCGCTGAGGCCTTTATATTTTCAAATCGATTGATTATGGACTCCATTTCGGCATATGACAGGCGGCTCCTTTTGTCAAGTACCCCTTCCCTGACGCCAATTTTACCTATGTCGTGAAGCCAGGCGGCATAATTTAGCTCCTCAAGTTGATCAGGCGTAAAGGAGATGTTGACGTAAGGACCCTTATGTGTATCGTTAAGGGCCTTGGCCAAGGCCATACTATACCTTGCTACCATCCGGGAATGTCCGGCCGTAAAGGGGCTCCTGGCATCTATCGCAGATACTGAATACCGAATAAGGGCATCAAAGATGGCCTTTATTTCTTTTAGGAGCTGTGCATTCTTTATGGCCACAGCTGCCTGTGAGGCCAGAGATAAAACGAGGGGTTCTATATTGGGGTGAAAAGAGACAATCTTTCCACGGCTATCGGTTGAGTTTATAAGCTGAAGAACACCAATTATCTTACCCTCAGTGTCTTTCATTACCACCGAAAGCATTGATTTGGTTCTGTATTTGTTTCTTTTGTCAAAGCCTCGATTAAACTCAAAACCGACCTCGGGAGGTAGATTATAGACATCTGGGATATTGAGGGTCTCACCAGTGATGGCTACATATCCGGCGATACTATCCTTGGTGAGGGGAATGGAGTAAGGTTTAAATGTTTCCGGTTTCAGATCGGGCCTTTTTTTTAAGGTATCATTCTGGGCAACCTCAAAATACAGACACCCTTTATCCTGATCCACAAGGTAGAGGCTGCCGGCATCGGCGTTGGTAAAATGGCGGGCTTCCTTTAAGATCAATTCCAGTAGACGGTTCAGATCTGTTTCACTTGATAGGGCGATCCCGATCTTATTCAAGGCCTCAAGCCTTTCTCTGATATCTTGATAAGGATCCATAGATCTTTTTTATCTTAGCAAAGGGCCGTTAATCTTCATTGAGATCTTGAAGATATATAACTTTAGGTAACTTTTCAAGCCTAATCACCGCCTCGAGTTTCCTCACTCTTTGGAGGAATCCATTGTCCCTGAGCGAAAATTTGCTGGGAGCAGTGGGGCACCCATCGAGGTGAGCAGGAAGGGGAAAGCCCCGCCTTTAGAGCGGGGAAGGGGCAAGTATTCCCCACCTGCGAACCCGATAGGGTCACTGCGGAAGCCTTGAAGCGAAGAAATAATGGGTTTT
>CP070660.1:718039-722837 GCA_020355145.1 Deltaproteobacteria bacterium | reverse complement strand
CTTTCCGTTGTCCTGGGAAGCATGGCGAGGTCAACACTGATCTTTTCTCCAATCTGGGTGAGACTCCCCTTTATTACCCAGTCGATCCCTTCTTCTTCCGCCACCCTCCTCACGAGGTCTAAATCAGCTATTTCTATCCTCGGTAGTCTACTCTTATCTATTGTCGCCGTATCGAGAAGATCAAATCCCTCCCTCCTCAACCTTGCTATTAACATCTTTTGGAGGCCTGAAACGAGGTGATCCATGGGCTTTAGCATGTAAATCCTGAAGGGAAGAACCGCTATCTTGTCTAACAACTCCGCCTTTACAGTAGTAGGCATCAAAAGCTGGATTAGAAATAACAACAGAGGGAAGGGCCCCAATATCAATATGTAGCCAAAGTAGGAGGAAATCCTATGGATCATGAACTCACTTGTCCTGCTTGCTGTTTTGTGCTTACTAGTTGCTCGCTGCAGGCGGATTAGAAGATACAACTAATGAGTAACTCTACGCGAACCTGCCATCTACTAATAGCAACTGTTTGGACATCTGGCGGGCTAGCTCCAGATTATGGGTAGCTATGACTAAGGCTAGGCCTTTGGTCTTATTAAGGCGCAGTAGCAGCTTTGTTATCTCATTACCGGTCGCCTTGTCCAGGTTCCCCGTGGGCTCATCTGCTAACAGCAATTTAGGTCCCATAATTAATGCCCTGGCAATCGCAACCCTTTGCTGTTCTCCTCCAGAAAGCTCCCCAACTCTGTGGCCCAGCCTTTCCTTCAAACCCATCTGTGACAGTATAGCTGCGGCCATTTCAGCGGATTCCCTCTTGCTATAGCCGGATATAAGGGCGGGAATCATGGCGTTTTCCTCGGCGTTAAATTCAGGAAGGAGATGATGCAACTGAAAGACAAAGCCTATTTCCCGATTTCTGATCTTACTGAGGCCCACCTCATCCATCCGATAGACATTGCAGTCATTGAAAAAGACCTCACCCTGAGATGGTGCCTCCAATGTTCCTATAATATTAAGTAGCGTAGACTTGCCTGCTCCGGACGCTCCTGTTATGGCAAGCGATTCACCTGGCAATACTTGTAAATCAATCCCTTTAAGCACTTGAACTATCTTGCCATTATTTTCAAAGCTCTTATGGATATTTTCTATCCGGAGTATGGCTTCATCCTTATTCATATCTCAATGCCTCTACAGGATTGACTTTGGAGGCCTGCCAGGAAGGGTAAATAGTGGCGATGAAAGAGATAACTATTGCAGCTAATGCGATTAAGACAACATCTAACCATTCCATTCTAATAGGCAGGATAGTTATATAATATACGTCTGGAGAAAGCTTAATAAGCTGGTATCTTGCCTGGAGATGACAGAGAAAGGATCCCGAGATAAGCCCCAATAAGGTACCGACAAGACCAACGAATAGGCCCTGAAAGATAAAGATGGACATGATACTCTTTGATGATGTCCCCATAGTTCTCAGTATTGCGATATCGCGAGTCTTTTCCATAACCAACATAACCAAGGAACTGATTATGTTGAATGCACCTACGAGAACTATCATGATCAGAATAATAAACATAGCCAACTTTTCGAGCTTTAAGGCGGAAAAGAGGCTCTTGTTCATCATCTTCCAGTCCTTGGTCCAGTAAGGATAGCCGAGCTTGTCCTGAATAATCTCGCCTATCTTGTCACTCTCATCTATGTCTCTAACCTTTAGCTCGATTCCCGTTACCTCATCTCCAAGAGAGAGAAAATCCTGGGCACCAGTTAAAGAGAGGTAAACCATCGAACTATCAAACTCATACATCCCGGACTCAAAAAGGGCCTTTACGCTAAATTTACCTTCATTGGCCATCCTCCCTAATGGCGTCAGTTTACCTATTGGTGATACCAGGGTTACGGTATCTCCTGGAAGCGCTCCTATCCGTTTGGATAATTCGCTACCGAGGATGATTCCGCGAGGCTCATGCTCGGACCCCTTGAGGAGCTCAAGTGACCCTCCCTCTATCATCGAGTCAATGTTAATGACAGTACCAGCTGTGGCTGGATCCAGACCCCTTAGAATAGCCCCTGAGATATTGCCGGCATTCTTAATCATTACCTGGCTATAAATAAAAGGTGTTGCTGAAAGAACACCATCTACCTCCAAGGCTTTCTTGATAACAGCTTCTGTGTCTTCTATACCCCCCCTATAGCTCATGATAAGGAGATGAGAATTTACACCAAGTATCTTTTTAATCAAATCTTCCCTGAAGCCGGTGATGACTGCCAGGACTACTATCAGGGCCATGACCCCTATCATTATTCCTAAAATGGAAATACTAGTTATGATAGAGATATACCCTTGCTTTCTCTTTGCCTTCAAATATCTGAGAGAAAAGAATATTTCAAAAGACATAGAACTTAAGTGCCTAAAGTGAGCTAAAGTTAAAAGTGCCTAAAGTTGCTCATGGTTGAGTAGTCAAATGGTTGAGTGGTTGAGAAGTTACCTACTTAATGACTCAACACCTAAACTACTCAACTAAAGGAACGACCCAACAAACTCAATAAACCCAATGAACTGAACAAACCCAACAAACCCAATTACTTCTTCCTCAACTGAGGGAAAAGGATAACATCCCTGATAGAAGGGGAATCGGTTAGGACCATAACCAGTCTATCTATTCCAATACCCTCTCCTGCTGTTGGAGGCAGCCCATATTCCAATGCCTTGAGATAATCTTCATCCATAAAAAGGGCCTCTTCATCACCTGAATCTCTTAAGGAGGCCTGTTTAAGAAATCTCTCCCGCTGATCATCCGGATCATTCAGCTCAGAGAAGGCATTTGCAATCTCCTTTCCACCTATAAATAGTTCAAATCTTTCCGCAATCTGGGAATTCTCATCCTTTCTCCTGGAAAGAGGGCTGATCTCTATGGGGTAGTCTACAATAAAGGTGGGCTGAATTAATTTTGGCTCAACTATATACTCAAAAGTCTTATTTAATACCCTGCCGATTTCTTCATCATCATTTACCTCAACCCCTTTGGACCTGGCAAGATCTATTAATGCCTGATTATCGAGAAGGATATTCTCAGGTATGCCACCAATATCCCTCAGGGAATCGGCGAGGGAGATCCTGGGCCATGGTGTAGTAAAATTTATAGGATTCCCTTGGTATTTGATAGTCAACTTACCAAAGAGCTTCTTTAGGAGATATAGGAAGAGTTTTTCAGTCAGATCCATTAGATCTTCATACGTTGCATAGGCAACATAGAATTCGAGCATTGTAAATTCTGGATTGTGGTCAGTGGAGACCCCCTCATTGCGAAAATTTCTGTTTAATTCATAGATCTTCTCCAACCCACCTACAACAAGCCTTTTCAGGTAAAGTTCAGGGGCCACTCTTAAGTAAAGATCCATGTCCAACGCATGATGATATGTCTTAAATGGTCTGGCTGGAGCACCCCCTGGAATAGTTTGCATCATTGGTGTCTCTACCTCTATAAAACCTTGCTTATCGAGAAACTCCCGGATGGTCTGGATAATTCTACCTCTTTGGATAAAGGTATGCCTAACATTATCATTAACTATCAGATCGAGATATCTCTGCCGATACCTGGTCTCCACATCTATTAACCCGTGATATTTTTCCGGCAGTGGTCTTTGGGATTTTGAAAGAAGGACACCAGAGTTGGCAAGGAGGGTCAATTCATCTGTCCTTGTCCTGAAAAGCTGCCCAGTAAGACCCACATGATCGCCTATGTCTATAAACTTAAAGATCTCAAAGCTATCCTCTCCCACTCTATCTTTCCGTATATATGCCTGAAGTTTACCAGTTCCATCTTTAATATGGATGAAGACCGCCTTCCCAAAATCCCTAATAGACATAACCCTTCCGGCTAGGGTGAAGCAATCAGTTATCTCGTTAAGTTCATTGTTATCCATTTTACCGAAGCGATTTACCACTTCCTCTACTGTTATATCTCTCCTGAAGCATGATGGATAAAGATTAAGGCCCTTTGACCTTAATTCCTTAACCTTTTTTTTTATTTCCTTTAGTATTCTACTTGATTCATCCATCCTCTATACTCCAGTACTTTTACCCCGTTAAATATAAACTTCTAAGCACCCATATTTTTAGACAATCTGGAGAGTATAATGTTAGGCTATTTCAATAATACCTCTATTTAACGGGGCAGGCACACCATCATACCAAGTGATCGGCATTTCAAGGGATTAGGTGTAATCCAATTATAGCTGTTAGTCAAGACAAAAGAACTTAGTTCGCTTCACTCATCCTGCTATTGCGGGAGAATACTGGAATAATGGAGTGGTGGAATATTGGGTTAAGATGAATGAATAAAAGATTTTTTCCATTTATACCACCCGCTATTCCCTGGCCCAGACCTGGCATGCAGGGTTGGCATTCCATGGGATCCGCTCCGGAAACCTTACAGCGACAGAAAAGTTTTCCAGGGAACTCGCGCCAGGGCAGGCCATCATTCCATATGCGTGGCATAAATAGTATGTCATAAAAAAGATTATGATATCATTATCTTGTAAAAATTCCGATATATTAAATTACTGGACTTTCCTTAAAAACTTTAATTAGGCTTAATGAAGATATTGATTTTCTGTCTAAAGTCAGATCGCTCAAGGAATACCGATTGTTTCTGAGCCACAATTGGCTGGGAGCAGTGGGGCACCCATCGAGGTGAGCAGGAAGGGGAAAGCCCCGCCTTTAGAGCGGGGAAGGGGCAAGTATTCCCCACCTGCGAACCCGATAGGGTCACTGCGGAAGCCTTGAAGCGAAGAAATAATGGGTTTT
>CP070660.1:714900-717939 GCA_020355145.1 Deltaproteobacteria bacterium | reverse complement strand
GATTGCTGTAAGGCAGTGCAAGGCAGCAGTCAGAGTGGCTGAGGCCCAACTAAAAGAGGCGGAGTTAAAGGAGATAAATCTGAGAAAAGAGAAGAAAAGGCTTGCCAACCTCCTTGAGAAGAACGCAATCTCACGGCAAAGATACGACGATATCCATACAGCCCATTCAATGGCCCTGACCAGGATGGAGCTAATCAATGCCCAGATCTTGAGTGCCAGGGAGAATCTGGCAATGGCCAAGCAAAAACTGAGGGATACGAAGATCCTATCCCCATTCGCCGGGCTGATCGTGAAGAGATTTATAAATCAAGGGGAATTTGTGTCCACCATGCCTCCAACCCCCCTCTTTCTAATCATGAATATAGATAATGTTAAGATGGAGGTTGGCCTTACTGAGATCCATTTGGCCAGTGTAGCCATTGGCAATCCAGTGGAGATTACTGTAGATACCTATCCGGGGGTCACGTTCAAGGGGAAGATCTCAACCATAAACCCCATGGTAGACCCTGGTAGCAGGGCATTTAAGGTTAAGGTTGAGATCCCCAATAAGGATCATAGATTAAAGTCCGGGATGTTTGCCAGGGCAAGGATATACCCCAATATTCATAAGGATGTCCTCATTATACCATTCAAATCCGTAATAAAGCGAGGAGGCGGTACCTTTGTATTCATCGCCGATGGAGATATTGCTTCCTCACGGGCAGTTAGGGTGGGCATCACCAATGAGGAGGAAATTGAGGTAATTGATGGCCTGCGGGAGGGAGATGAAGTCGTCATTGAAGGGCACTATGGAATGGCGGATAAAACACAGGTAAGGGTACTGAGGGATTAGATGAATATACCGGAATTTTCCGTAGATAGAAAGATCACTATACTTATGTTGACCCTGATTGTGTGCCTCTTTGGCATCATCTCCTTTGTCAGGATCGGTATAGATATGATGCCCGAGCTCGAATACCCTTTTGTATCTGTGGTTACCACCTATGAGGGTGTTGCCTCTGAGGATATTGAAAATCTGATCACAAGGCCTATTGAGGAGGCCGTAAGCACGGTAAAAAGGGTGAAAACAGTCAGATCAATATCCAAGAAGGGTGTTTCTGTAGTGATGGTGGAGTTTGAATGGGGGACCCTGCTTGACTTTGCAGCCCAAGATGTCCGTGCCCAGATCTCCTGGCTGACGGATTTCCTACCTGAGGATGCAGATACCCCGCTCGTGGTTAAGTTTAACATGTCAGACTCCCCTATCCTTTTTTATGGTGTCACCGGAATGGATGATACGATCAAGCTTCGCCAATATCTAAAGGATAATATTAAAACCAGGATTGAGAGATTGGATGGGGTAGCAAGCTGTTGGATCGCTGGGGGATTGGAAAGAGAGATAAATGTATTTGTGGATAGGGACAGGCTTAGGGCCTATAACCTTTCACTCAGCCAGGTTATAGCCACACTGAGAAGGGAAAACCTGAATGTCTCAGCAGGGCATGTCACCAGGGGTTATACCGAGTATCTGGTGAGGGCCATGGGCGAATACAAATCCCTTACACCAATCTCTAACACTATTGTCGGCATTAACAATGGCACGCCGATATATATTAAGGACATAGCGACCGTCAAGGATACACATAAGGAGATAAGAAACTATACCAGGACCAATAAAAAGGATTCCTTGGTGATGATGATCCTCAGACAGTCAGGGGCAAACACCGTTAAGGTTATTGATAGGGTAAAGAATGCCATTAAAGAGATGAGGGGTGAGATCCCTGAGGGTGTTGAATTTCATGCTGTAATAGATTTTTCCCGGATTATCAAGAAGGTAGTCAAGAGAACAAGATTCAATGCAATTGAGGGAGGTATCCTGGCTATCATGGTTATCCTCCTTTTCCTCGGCAGCTGGCGGCCAACCCTCATTATCTCCTTGGCCATCCCGCTTTCTGTAGTTACCACCTTTATGGGTATTTACGGCTTTGGGTATACCTTTAATATAATGACACTCGGTGGTCTGGCCCTTGGGATCGGTATGCTTGTTGATAATGCCGTGGTGGTAATAGAAAATACCTTTCGCCATTTAGATGAATTGGGGAAGGACAGAAAGAAGGCAGCAAAGGATGCGGCAACGGAGGTCGGAATGGCCATAACGGCCTCAACATTGACAACCATGGCCGTGTTTTTACCCATGGTCTTGACATCAGGGATAGCAGGCAAACTCTCACGCCCATTAGCCGTAACAGTATGCCTGGCCCTGCTGGCCTCTTTATTCGTTTCTCTTACCATAGTACCCATGATTGCCTCAAATATCTTGAGAGGAAAAAAGAGGGATGAATCAGGACGGACATCTGGCCAAGCCAGGTTTGAGCCTATAAGGGAAATCTACAGGAGATCCCTTATCTGGTCACTCAGACACAGAAAGACAGTCATCGCAGCTACTGTGGTCCTCTTTGCTGGAAGTCTGTGGATGATTCCACGTTTGGGTATGGAGTTTATGCCAAAACAGGATATGCCCATCTTATCCATGATGGCAAGGATGCCGGTAGGAACTAATCTGGAGGAAACCAACAGGGTTATCAAGAAGATTGAAGACACAATGCTCGATCAGCCAGAGACCCTGTATGCCACCCTGGTTATTGGTCTCAGTGAGACGAGCAAGATGGATCTTGCCTGGGGTATGGGTACAGCAGATGTGAATGAGGCCCAGATCCTGGTCAAACTCGTTGATAAGGAGGACAGGAGCAGATTATCAGATGAGATAACAGATGCAATACGAAGAAAGCTTCCCAAGGTAAAGGAGGCCGAATTCAATTTTATAGATCTAGGTGAGATGATGATGGGCGCTGGAGGGGAATCGCCTATAGAGCTGAAGATATTCGGTAAGGATCTTTCCGTCCTTAAGCAAATTAGCACATCCATTGCGGAAAATTGCAGGGATATCCCTGGATTTCGTGATGTTGAGATGAGCCTTAAGGCCGTCAAGCCAGAGATCCAGATAAAGGTGGACAGGGAAAAGGCGGCCCGTCTGGGTTTAACGGTTGGGGAGATTGGAAG
>CP070660.1:710103-714800 GCA_020355145.1 Deltaproteobacteria bacterium | reverse complement strand
TTAAGAAATGGCCCTTCTCCCTACGATTTAGAAAAATTTAAGGATAGAGCAGGCAAGCCACCCTGAGTTTTAAAATAGCAACAAGCATGCCATTTCACATCTCCTTCAATACTCTACACAAATAGCTTATTGATTATTGCCTTAGCTCCTTTTGGTTAACCCCTAAAACATGTTAAGGCATGAGGACTTTGCAAAACCTGACAATCTTCCTTCCCCAAAAGAGGTCGGGGCTTTTCGGAAGTGACTGGCCCAGTTGAATAGGGTTCCCTTCGGGAAATTCAACAGGGCTGGTGGCCCGCGACGAGCTCGGCCGAGTCGGAGGGCGCTGTCTTTTCGCGACTTATAAGTGGGGGAAACCGCAGGTCCCGCTTACGGGACAAGGCGGAGGGGGCAAGATCCCCTGCTAATAAGTCGCTGAAAAGATCCCGCCTATGATAGGCGGGAGAGCCTCGAAACTGACGGAAAGCCCCATCGTCGTGATGATAAATGCAATGTTTTAAGCATATATACGGAGCTAAATCAATAATCAATATAGCTTAATAGTGTTGATCTTCCTTGCTATGATGATTAATGTAACAGCTATAGCCATTTCACACAGTAGAAAGGAGGACACATGGAATTACAGGGAAAGAAGATCATTATCTTGGTTGAGCAGATGTACAACGATCTTGAGTTCTGGTATCCCTACTACCGACTCAAGGAGGCAGGGGCCGAGGTCGTAGTGGTAGGTTCCGGAAGCTCTGAGGAGTACACCGGAAAGTCGGGAATCCCATGCAAGGCAGACACCAGCGCTGAGCAGATATCAGCTGCCGATTTTGATGGCATCGTTATTCCTGGAGGCTATGCCCCAGATCACATGCGCCGTCATCCATCGATGGTCAAGCTGGTGAAGGATCTTTTTGAGGCGGGGAAGGTGGTTGCAGCAATCTGCCATGCCGGATGGATGCTGGCCTCTGCGGATATCGTGAAGGGCCGTAGCCTGACCTCGTTTTTCGCCATAAAGGATGACCTGGTCAATGCCGGTGCAAACTGGGTAGATCAGGAGGTAGTTGTGGACGGAAAACTCATCACAAGCCGGAAACCGGACGATCTGCCAGCATTTATGAAGGCGATTATTGAGGCACTGTAGGCCCAATGTACCGCATCATCTTAAGAAGAGAGCGAATCTTGCCATAAAATCGTCAATAGAGAACAGTGGGGTGGGGGTCCCATCTTTTATTTTGACAATAAGTGATAATTTGCTCTTCCCTCGCCAACAAATTCAGATAGGGCATTGACATAGGACAAGGTTCAATATTCTCTTGACTTTCAAGAGCGCTCAGGGAACGCTGCCCATTCTCACCAAAACGTTTTATTATCAATTATAGAATAAGGTGGTGCAAATATCCTCTAATCTGTATGATATATATTGGCCAAAGAAAACGGAAACTAGCTGCATCATTGTTTGTCACGCTGTACTGAGCGTGGTTGGAGTTATGAGAAACGATAGGAGGTAGATCAATGAAGGTTATCCGTTTCAGCAGCGCAGAGAGTTATGAGCCTGAGGAAAACTGGAAGCGTGTGAGTCTCTGCAATGAAGACGATATTTCCATTGAACACTTCATTAAACCGCCGCATCATGCCTCGCCCCTCCACGAGCACCCGAGCACCCAAGTGCTAGTCGTGCTTAAAGGCAAACTTGCAATCGTCACTAATAAGAGTGGAGAGCAGACGCTTGAGGAGGGAGACGCCGCTTATATCCCTGGGAATGAACCTCATGTCGTCAAGAACCCGCTGGACAAGCCATCGATTGGCCTCGACATCTTTGTCCCTGGCCGGCCGTTTGATTTCTGGCTGAAGCGGAAACAGGACCCGCGGCGCAAACCGACGATGTGATTGGGAGGATCCGGCAGCGACTAAGAGAAGTCGTGAACGCCAGAGATGCCATAGGAGTGAACTATACGCAGGTATAGATCTACATTCAGGAGATAGTCTTGTGGGGATCGTGGATAAGGCTTCTAAAAAAAGAGCAAAATGATGCGAAAGCAAGTTATTGTAATAGGGGCAGGGCTTGCGGGCATGGTGGCAGCTTATGCAGCTCAGGCAGAAGGTGCGGAAGTGATATTAATCGATAGGGGATTAATTGGAATTGGAACCAATTCAGCCTTATCAAATGGAGTTTTCGCTGGCCCCACCTCCTCTTATAGCCCTGATGATTATGTCAAGGATACCCTCCAGATAGGTAAGATGATCAATAATGAACTATCTGTGAAAGTCGTAGCCCAACAGGTCCCAAATGCCTTTAAGTTCCTCCGCTACCTAGGAATCAATCTGGAAGAATCCCCCGGCCATTATATTTTGAAGCCCTCACGTCCTGATGTTATGCGGGGCGTGGCCTTGGTAAGGAAACTGGCAGAAGAGGTAAGGAATTTGGAAAGGGTTAATATCCTGGCAGGTTTCTATATAACAGAGATTCTGAGGGAGGGCAATCAGTTGCATGGTGTAAAGGGCTTCGATAAAAAAGGAAGAGAGGTGTCGATCTGCGCGCCAGCTGTTGTCATGGCTACCGGCGGTGCCGGGGCTATTTATCTCAGGAATGACAATCAAAAGACTATGATGGGGCAGGGGTATTTCTTGGCTGCAAAGGCTGGGCTCGAACTGTGGGACATGGAATTCGTTCAGTTTTATCCCCTTGTGATAGCCGAACCACATTTACCCTCATTGATGCTTTATCCCCCTTATCCCAGGGAAGCAAAGCTCATCAGCGCCTCTGGGGAGGACATACTTAGAAAATATGGCATAGATGATACTTATGAGGCCATCAGGAAGAAAAGGGATGAATTTTCAGCAATAGTCTTTGAGGAAGGACTTGCGGGTCCAGTCTATATGGACTACCGAAAGATTCCCTCGTTTTTGTGGGAGAAGTATCCCTTAAGCCTTTTAAAAAAGATAAAGTTCGATTTTCGAACAAGGCCTTTTGCTATTTCGCCTGGTGCCCACTTTTTTATAGGAGGCATACGCACGGATGAACTTGCACAAACCTCGTTGCCTGGTCTTTTCGCCTGCGGGGAGGTGGCTTGGGGGCTTCACGGTGCGAACAGAAGGGGCGGAAATGCCTTGACTGAGTGCGTAGTGTTCGGCAGGATTGCCGGGCGCAGTGCCGCCAGATACGCCCTTACTCACCAAGAATCGCCTTCGGATACAAAGGAATTGCCAAATGCTCCGGCTCCTCATCTATCACCAGCACAGATAAGATATAGGGAGCTACGTCACCTAATAAGAGATATTGCGTGGAGATATGCTGGAGTAGTGAGATCTGAACAAGGGTTAAAGGTGGGGCTGAGTAAGCTTGAGGAGTTAGATGGAGAATTGGGAGAAACGGCTCCACAGACTGTCTCGGAAAGAAAACTAAGGCAGGATTTGATGAGCGCTGCCTTCGTGCTCAAAGCGGTGCTCACCGCCAGCCTTGCAAGAATGGAAAGCCGTGGGGTCTTCAATCGCAAGGACTTTCCTCAAGAGGACAACTTCAGCTGGCGTAAGAATTCATGTCTGGTCTATGACCTGGAAGGGGACGATTTTTCCGTAAGCCATCACCAAGTCATTAACCCAAGCCTTGAAACGAGTGAGGTAGTTGTGTGAACGTTCTCTAAATAATTCAATTGTGACCGATATATGAATTAGAGATATTCCTGGCAGATTTGATCAGACTTCTTGGAAGGAGTCCATGTGGGCTGAGCTATACAATTGAGAGAGGAGAGATCATAGCCAAAGACAATAAATATCAATCGATAGATTGTTTTACTGAAGTACTGAAGGACGTCCCTCATTTTATATTTCGTAGTGTGTTTCACTGTCAGGTCTTGACTTGATACATAACGATATGAAAATTGCTACGGCCCAGCAAAGAACAATGAGATTTATGGGGCCGGACCTCTGATTCTGCCCAACTCTATGTGGTCAAGCATACGAAAAGTAGGGGATCTTCACTATCGACAGTATAGAATTATGCCGATATCCTGATCGCATGATGCATAGAGGCATAGCTAAGGTGTTGAAACCCATAGATCAGCTTCCGCGTCATAGTAAGAGCTTACCCCCATTGTCCATGCGGAAAAGCTATCTTGAGGGAATCATTCATGGGAAAAGATGGTTTACAGCCGTCAATAAAAGTTCTATATTGGTAACCGAATTTACAATAAAGGGCTATGTGTACTAAACAATAGAGGAAACATAGGTAAGAATATTGTATAGGGAAAGGGGGTGACAGATCATGGAAGTCTTGGCATTACTTATCTCAATTATCGCATTAATTATCGCGATCGTGGCCTATCAAAAGGCGGGGGGGAGGGCAGCCGATTTGAAGAAGCATAACGAGGCTCTCACCCATGTTGGTGAAACTGTTGCCAAGGCCACCGATTCCTTGCGGGAGAAGACGGCGGATGTCTTGGAAAGGATGGAAGCTGTTGTGAGGGGCACCGAAGAGAGAAGGGAAGCGCCAAAGGCCAGAGAGAAAACAGAAAGTGCGAAGACCAAGAAAGACCCAAGAGCCGGACAGAAACGCTGAATTCCGGGGTTACGCATCAAAAGGCTCTCTGTCAAGAGAAACACCACCCCTACGCAAGAAAAAGTAGACGGGGGTGGAACCTTTATTCCTGACAAATTGCCTTCTCGCCTAGCGCCAATGAGTTGTTGAAACACCAGTCAGGTTATTTTCATCA
>CP070660.1:706296-710003 GCA_020355145.1 Deltaproteobacteria bacterium | reverse complement strand
TTTTCTCCATTGATTGTAAGGATTATCGCCCCGGGCTTCGGAGGTATGGGTGAAAAGTATGCCCTCACTGTCCTTTTAACCAGGATCATGTTTCCCTATATATTTCTGGTTAGCGTGCTTGCCCTCTTTATGGGTATCCTTAATTCCCTCAAGCATTTTGCAGCGCCTGCCATAGCCCCTGTCTTTCTAAATCTATGTATGATTGCTGCCCTTCTTTTTCTCTCCCCTTACATGAGAGTACTAACGGTGGGTCTGTCCATGGGAGTAATAGGGGGAGGGATTCTACAGGTGGCATTGCAGATCCCCTTCTTGATGGAAAAGGGCCTATCTTTTGTGCCAGGGTGGAATCCAGGGCACCCTGCCTTAAGGAAGATTGGTGTTCTCATGCTTCCAACCCTATTTGGTTCGGCTATTTATCAAATAAATCAATTAGTAGGCACACTATTGGCGTCCCTTCTCAGGGAGGGCAGTGTTTCTTATCTCTATTATGCTGACAGACTCGTCCAGTTTCCCCTTGGTGTTTTTGCCATAGCCATCAGCACGGCTGTCTTGCCATCCCTTTCAAAAGAGGCGGCAGACGGGGACCTTGATGGGCTGAAAAAGACACTCTCTCATGCCCTGAGACTTACTATGTTTATTACCATACCGGCAATGGTAGGATTAATTGTCCTGAGGCAGCCAATCATAAGGCTATTATTTGAAAGGGGTGCATTTGATTCGTTTACCACAATAATGACCGCTCAGGCCCTTCTTTATTATTCTATGGGGCTCTGGGCATTTGCTGGCCTTAGGGTATTTGTCTCTGCATTTTACTCCCTACAAGATACCAGGACCCCGGTTAAGGTGGCGGTGGTGGCTATGCTGGCAAATATAGGTCTTTCTCTCGCCTTAATGGGTCCTCTAAAGCATGGAGGTCTGGCCCTGGCCCTCTCCCTTGCCTCCACCTTGCAACTATTTATGCTCATCTTTTTATTGCGAAAGAGACTGGGAGGCATTGAGGGAAGTGTAATAGTATGGTCAATGTCGAGGTCTCTTCTCTGCTCTTTTATTATGGGTGTTAGTATTTACTTTCTCGCCCTAAGGATCTTAGTTGGTAATTTTACGCAGGGCGTTTTTGGACTGGCAATAGGACTCTTGGTAACAATAGGAGCGGGAGTGGTCATATATATTATCTCAGCAAAGGTCTTAGGATGCCAAGAACTATCATCCCTCATTAAGACAGTAAAGGGATCTCAGAAAAAAGAGCTCTAATGTTCGCTCAAGTTCCCTAACTCTCGAGGAAAGCTCATTGTTTCTGGGCGAAAATTGGCTGGGAGCAGTATGGTGCCCATGCCTAATCAAAATTCTTAAGCAAACTCCGGTTTAATATTTAGGCTTGAATATGAATGAAAAAAATGGCAGATTATAGTAAAAAATGCATGTCCACAGGCCGTGGCTTTGGTTTACCAGCAGGGGAGCTCATGGTGTTTGTTATTTCAGAATTTCTCTGGAGTAATGGAGTAATGCAAAAGCCAAAACAGAAAAATCTCGGAATCTTCTATTTTTCAACCCAATGCTCCAACACTTCCGGGCGGACCTTCTAGGCAAAGCTAAAGAACTCTGACCACGCCCAGAGAACGTGGTTTTCTAAGACGCAATGAGAGTGGGGATGTAGCTCAGTTGGGAGAGCGGTACGTTCGCAACGTACAGGTCAGGGGTTCGAATCCCCTCATCTCCACCATAACGTTAAAAGATAAGGATGTATTAAGTGAAGAGAAGTGCTGAGATTGAGCGCAAGACAAGGGAGACAGATATTCAATTGACACTGAACCTGGACGGAGGAGGCCTCTTCTCCAATGATACAGGTCTCCCCTTCCTTGACCATATGTTTGAGTTGATGGCTGTCCATGGTTTCATCGATCTTACCGTCAGGGCAAAAGGAGACACCGAGGTTGATTACCACCATACCGTTGAAGATCTGGGCATCTGTATGGGTAAGGCCATAGATAAGGCCTTAGGAGAAAGGAAGGGAATTAAGAGGTATGGTCAGGCAATGGTGCCCATGGATGAGGCCCTTGCAAATGTGGTAATCGATATCTCCAGCAGGCCTTATCTTTCCTACAAAGTGCCCTTAAAGGGAAGCGTGACAGGGAAATTTGATGTAGGGATTCTTAAGGAATTCTTTAGGGCATTGGTAAATTATGCAGGTTTTACCATGCATATAGAGCTTCTATCTGGCAGTGATGCACACCATGTTGCTGAGGCAATATTCAAGGCCTTTGCCAGGGCACTTGATCAGGCCTCTCAAAGAGAGGAAAGGCTGGATGATGTCCCATCCACAAAAGGCCTTTTATAATGGATCACTTTCGCTAATTAAAAAACTACTTAGGACTGCCTTCCCCCTTTTCTGCCTGATTTTCCTCCTTGGCTGTCATATGAATAAATACCAGTATCGGCAGAGGAGCCCTCTTCCCCAGGGGATTGAGAATATTATAGTTGTAGGATTCAAGGGGGCGATTTCAGAGGGGGAAGATCTCGGTCTTTTTCGCTGTCCAATCTGTGGGGCAACTTTCATGGCAGAACCTGTATCAGAAACAGTTGCAAAGGAGATGAGCCTTGATCTCTTTAATTATCTTAAGAAGGTTGGTAAGTATTCCCTTATCCCTCCTGGCCAGGCAAAAGACGTACGGTCAACTATTTTTTCTAGAGGTGTGACCAAAGATATAATAGAGATGTTACAGGAGGCAGGTAAATCCACTTCATCTGATGCAGTTTTCTTCGGGTACATTTACCGCTGGAGAGAAAGGGTGGGAAAAAAATACGGTGTCGCCTCACCTGCCTCTATAGCCTTTGACCTCCATCTTATAAGCCCTGAGAACGGTTCTATTTTATGGAAAGGCAGTTTTAATAAGACCCAGTTGTCCCTATCAGAGAACCTGCTTGATCTTTCTACATTTATAAGAAGCAGAGGTACATGGCTTACAGCAAGAGAGCTGGCCCAAATCGGGTTGGAGAAATTGATAGGAAATTTGTCCCTAAGCTTGAACAGCACTAATTTTCTTTAATTTTCTCTAATTGTTTCTAATTTTCCTTAATTTTTTTTAATTTTTTCCTTGACAGGGCCCAGAAGATGTGTTCATATTCTGAACGTTATCGTTGTTTATTGATTCCAACAGGATTATCGACAACTCCTTTAATATCAATATCTTACAACCATTCTCACCTGTAATTTAAGGGGCGGAGCCGTCACTGCGCAAAGCGCAATGAGCATAGTGCATAGCGTCAAAAACAGGACAAAAAGATGGTAAAATTTCGGTTTCAGGATCTAGAGATCTGGCAATTGGCAATAGAGGTAGCTGATAAATTATTCAATATCGCCGACATGTTGGAAAAGAGAAGGCTTTACCGTTTTGCCGAGCAGTTACGCAGTGCAGGGATGTCAACTCCAAATAATACCTGCCCTGTTAAATAGGAGTCAGATATTGCCTGAATATTTTGAAAATTGTTAAACATATGCGATTTAACTCCTTGATACAAAAGGATTATTTAACAGGGTAAAGAGGTTCTGGTTCCGACTTCGTAAAAGATTTCGCACCGTTCTTAAGTGTTGCCAAACGTTCAACCTTTGAGAATGCGCATATAATCATACTGCTAAGATGAAGAAGTCTTGTTACCTCTGAAATTGAAAGTGAGCTATTGGAAGATTTGGATAAACTTAGTCGAAAAAT
>CP070660.1:701483-706196 GCA_020355145.1 Deltaproteobacteria bacterium | reverse complement strand
TTCGGATAAAGTATCATGTAGGCCCCCATTACCCCCGCAATAGCCCCACTGGCACCGATGGTCGGTATCTGGGAGTTCCAGTTAATAATAAGATGGGAGATACCAGAGGCAAACCCGCACAGAAGGTAAAAGAGAAGATACCTGAGATGACCGAGCCTATCCTCCACATTATCCCCAAATATATAGAGTGACCACATATTGCCAAGGAGATGAAGGAATCCCCCATGGAGGAACATAAATGATATAAATGAGAGGAGTTGCTGGCCAGGGGTAAAATATGAGGAGATTGATGGGATAGAGTATTTGGCAGGGACTAAACCATAGGTATAGATAAACCGATTTAATCCTTCACCCTGGGATAGCTCTATAATAAAAAACAGAACATTAAGGATAATAATCGTTATATTGACTACAGGATAGTTTTTTGAACGTATTGTATCCCTGATGGGTATCATGTGAGTGCCTAAAGTGAGCTAAAGTGAGCTAAAATTAAAAGTGAATACAACCCGTAATTCGCAACTAGCAACGGAAAATCCTCATTATCTTTTAATTGTGTATTCCTTGGTTCCCAACCGGCAATCCACAATTCCTAATCAAAGATAGCAGGCTCCCTAAGGATCAGGGAGATGGCCTGAGTCGATGTCCTGGCAATAACAGGATAAACATCGGTGAGGGATGCAATCTGCCTCAAATTATCAGCAGTTCTTGAAGCCAGCATGGCCAGATCACCTTCGGTCATATCCGCTATCCCTAAAACCCTTTCCCATTGAAGCCCTCTTGCCCAGGCATGGATTGTAGCTGCTGCCCATAGTGGAGTCGGTCTAACCGAGAATCCCTGGACGGTCTTCTTCTCTATTAGAGGAAAGAGCCCATATTTCATCTTGTTATATGCGTTAACAAGTTCCTTTGGGACCCTTGATTCGTCAAACGCAACGTCTATCTCCCTATCATAGACAAAGGTTGCTATAAGGCCGGCCAATAGGGCTGGATCAGACTCCGGGAAGAGGCCCAATCTCAGGCCTTCGGCAATCATAAGGGGTTGGTCGATCCTGAGCTGAGATGCCCATATTCCGTCATCTGTTGGTGTCCCATTATCCCTTACATAACCCTCCGCCTTTAAGAAATTAAGATGCCTTATAAAATCAGTCCAAAGGTTTTCCCTAATGGCATTGGCTGAATCCCAAAGATTGGAAAAATCCTTTAATAGTGATCTAAAGGACCTATCTTGCCTCCCATGACAAATGGCAAGATGCTCACATCTGTTGCATATCAGCTCGTCAAGTTCCCCTTCAAGGAAAAAGATCCTATCCTTGAGTGGACTTAATTTAGAGATCTCCTCTTGTCCTAATGGCAGGCTTTTCATGGGAGGGGGTATTTGATCTGATGACACTTTGGCTAGAATCCCCTGCAAGGTTCTTGGTTCATCAGTTGGTTGGATGTTTACCACCTTATCCAGGATAGTTGAGACCTTTTCTGGGGCAAAGAATCTCGTCTTTGGTGGTCTTTTTCTCCCTGATCTAGACTTTAGGCGGCAGGCAAGGACCCCGTTTGTATCCTTCTTTGTATGCCTTTTTATAGCACAATATAAGCGGGACCTTTTATCCAGAAACAGCCTCCCAGGCACAAGATTGGCGATTTTAGAAAGGTCCTTTTCAAGCCTCTTTTCTTCTCCCTTTAGCTTGCTGATCTCATTTCTTATAGCAGCCCTCTTCCTCGACAGATTAAGGACGGATTCCGGGCAACTGCACATGGGGTGAGGAAGGAATTCCATTAATCTTTTACCGGCTTCATTGAGCCTATCTTCAAGGCCTTTGTCCCTGTTTTTCAGATTCAGGTAGTTGGCAAAGGATCTAAAGAGGATCTCTTTAATCTCCTCAGGGCTATGGGATAAGAGAAGGTTTAAGACCATGGAAAAATCAGTCTTTATCTGGCTCGAGACATCTTCAGGTGCAGATTTCAGCAAAGTCGCAATTAAGGGGAAATCCATAAAGGGTCCGGGAATTAATAGGGCAAAGCCAATATTGTCCATTCCCCTTCTGCCTGCCCTTCCTGTCATCTGGTGAAGCTCGGTAGCTGTCAGGGGAACAAATTTATGTCCATTGTACCTGTCTGAGTTGAGAAAGACCATGCTCCTTGCAGGGAAGTTTACCCCTGCAGCCACTGTGGATGTGGCAAATACCGCATCAAGCAAGCCCTTAGTCATCAAATCCTCTATGATCAATTTCCACGATGGTAGTTGTCCGCTGTGATGCGCTGCCACTGCAATATTTCTCAGGTACCATAATTGATTATGTCGAGCGAGGTGAGGGTGCTCCTTTATCAATTCATCAATCCTCTTATTCAGTCCCCCTTTGCTGTTCTCATTGTGCCCTATATCCGCCTTGCATAGGTCAAGTGCATCATCACAATCGGCCCTGGATTTCAGAAAGAATATGGCTGGAAGAAGACCATATCTCCTTAAAACACCTATTATCTCACCAAATGGGGGAGGCCTTCTGCCTGAGGCAAGGGTGGGGCGTTTTGGGTTTCTTAAATAATGCAATACCCTTTTATCGAGGCCTTTGGTATCAACCAATGGAAGAAGCCTTCCTGTTGGATGAAAAAAGAGGGGAAACAGCGGCACAGGCCTTCCCCTTTCCTCAATTACAACGCATTTTTTCCGCCTTAAGTGTTGGAGCCAGTCTGCAATCTGATGAGAATTCCCTATTGTGGCGGAAAGTAACAGGAGGGGAATCCGTTCAGGAAGGTATATTAGGATCTCTTCCCATACAACGCCCCTGTCTGCGTCTCCAAGAAAATGTGCCTCATCCAGGATAACGAGATCCGCGGATAAATCCGCCCCTTTATACATGGCATCATAGAGCTGATTCCTGAGAATCTCGGTAGTTCCTACAATTATAGGGGCATCTGGGTTCTCTATCCGGTCACCGGTTAATATGCCGACATTTCCTTTTCCAAAGCGGGCTCCAAACTCCAGATATTTGGAATTGGTAAGGGCCTTAAGGGGGGATGCATACCATGATCTTCCACCATTCTTGTGTACTGCCTCTATAGCCTCTATGGCAATCCATGTCTTTCCACTTCCGGTTGGTGCTGAGACAAGACAATCAGAATGCCTGATAGCAGATAGGGCCTTAAGCTGAAATGGGTCTGGGTGAAAGGGCCCTTTTTCTGGTATCCCGATCCTTGAAAATACACCTTTCAACCTAGGATCGAGGCTCGGCTTGATACTTGGGATATTATGCACCGGGAGGTGTCTTCGCTTGGAAGTGGAAGATTTTCCTTTGTATTTAGTCCTAAAACCTGTCACTATAGATTTCTCTTTTTGAGGAATTATAGACCAATAAAGACTACTTCCTCAACATCAAAATCCAGCTAATAGTGCTATGAACTGTTTTTCATTCGGTAAAACCCATCGAATCGAAGAAATCAAGGCTATTTATAACCATAAGAGAGAGGAGATCAGGTTAAGGTTAGATGAATTTAGAAAAATTTGGCGGAAAGGGACAGAAGAGGAGATTTTTGCTGAACTCGTTTTTTGTATACTAACTCCCATGTCGAGGGCGAGATCTTGCTGGGCTGCTGTTGAGAATCTTATGAGAAAGCGTGTTTTGTTTGCAGGAGATATCAGTCAGATTGGAAGAGAATTGAATGGGGTCCGATTCATATACAAGAAATCGGAGTATATTGTTGAGGCGGGAAAAGAATTCCTAATTGATGGGAAGGCATCTATAAGATCTATGATCAGCCAGATTAATTGTGGTCGTGAGGCAAGAGAATGGCTGGTTCAGGATGTAAAGGGTATAGGTTACAAGGAGGCGAGCCATTTTTTAAGAAACATCGGGTTCGATCAGAATCTCGCAATCCTCGACAGGCACATATTAAAAAACCTAAAATTCCATGGGGTAATAGAGGAGATTCCAGATTCTCTATCAAGGAGAAGTTATTTTGAGGTTGAAAGAAGGATGATGAAATTTTCAAAAGAAACTCAAATACCTATGAGCCATCTTGATCTGGTGATGTGGTATAAAGAGACAGGTGAGATATTTAAATAGGGTAACGGATTCCCCTAAGACTTCTTATTAATAATCAACCCAAAAAAGACTTGACAGCAAATTTTCACGTAATATAAACTTCGTATAATTCGCTTGGTGATTCCTATCACTGGGCATTGAATCTTTTCAAAGGCCGCGGTCTTTTTTGGGGAAGGAGGTGAGGAAGAGGCTGTTAAGAGGCCTTGGCTGTGTTTAAGGAACCTTCCTGTGTAAGCGAAAATCCTTTCTGCTTTTAGGGAGGTCAGCCCTGTTAGAAGCGCGGGGCTTTAAACCCCGGCCTCAATAAGGAATTAAGATTTTATCTATAGCACTCTGCCAGAACTGGCAAAGCTTTCTAACGGGGTAAGTGTTCATGAAAAATTCAAAAAAAGGAGGAGCAACCATGAACCGAACTAAAAAAATCAATCTTATAATTTCCCTTGGTATTTTCTTTGTTCTCGTGTTTGCCGGCCCGATTCATGCGTATAAGGTTATTGACCTTACGCAGAAGTTTGAGAATGGGATGCCCGCCTGGGCTGGCAAGTGGGAAGGCATGAGCATGTGGGGCGGGGCCAAGAGCCAGGATGAATGCTACAAGATCGTGGGCTGGTATGGCTACGACCTGAAATTCACCGAGCACACAGGCACCCATATGGATAGCCCTGCTCACCAGCCTTCT
>CP070660.1:698077-701383 GCA_020355145.1 Deltaproteobacteria bacterium | reverse complement strand
TGAAGACCAATCAAGAGATTGTACTTTCTCTTAATGTGCTGCAGGATGGACTCATCCATCTTATCACCAGCCACCCTTACTGACCTTGAATATACAGTTCCTGCCAAGGAAATAACCGCCACCTCCGTAGTCCCTGCCCCTATATCAACTACGATATTGCTCGTGGGTTCAATTACAGGTAAGTCCGCGCCTATAGCTGCAGCCATGGGCTCCTCAATCAAGAAAACCTCCCTGGCCCCGGCAGACTCTGCAGACTCCCGGACTGCCCTCTTTTCAACCTGAGTCACACCCGATGGAATAGATATAATTATCCTGGGCCTGACAAGGGATCTTCTGTTGTGAACCCTTCTAATAAAATACCTGATCATAGTCTCCGTAATATCAAAATCAGCAATGACACCATCCTTCATAGGTCTGGTTGCCACGATATCCTCTGGCGTTCTGCCCAGCATTGTCTTTGCCTCTTTTCCGACTGCCAGTATCTTATTTCCCCCCCGATGCCCTTTCCTTATCGCTACCACAGAAGGCTCATTCAAGACTATTCCTCTCCCCTTCACATAGACCAATGTATTGGCCGTACCCAGGTCAATGGCCAGGTCATTAGAGAATAAACCAAGTATAGGGTCTAAAAACATTGGTGCCTCCCTTCTAAGATTTCTACTCCCAAACCTCGCATATCTTAATTAATTTCGAGAATGTTCATAGTTCTCTATAGATAATAGAATTTTGTATAAGTGGTCCATAGTTTCGATAACCGTCCAGGAACCTAGTATACCGGATTTGCAAGTTAAGAGATAGATCTTTCAGATAGGGACAATCAAAGGGTAGGTATTTTAATTTTTTCCAAGCCCTTCGGCATCCATACCAATCGCTCTGGATGAAGCGAACTGGGAAGGCCAGTTCCTGCAACCTTTCCCACCAGTCTATCTTAGCACTGCTGTTTATGACACCTGATTCTCAAAACGGCCAAACCACCAAGACCCATCCATTGACGTCCCCCATAAGCTTTCCGATGGCCGCATCAAGCACAACTGCAATATCTTGCTATATCTACTATTGACACAAGAGCGACTTTACCATACTATGCCTTCATCCAAAAGCGCATTCTTGTCAAATACCACTACCATGTAAATGGGAAGATCATAAGCCAATTTGATAAATTGACCCGAATCAAAAAGAAAAAACTTTGCCTAACACAGCATAAAAGGGTTCTCCGCAGGTGGACTCACCCAGATTTTTGCTTCGCAAAAACCTCTTTTCTGCTGGGATCGTTAGGCGAAATTCCGCTATAACTATTCAAGATAAGAAAGGGGGTCAGAATGAATATCTATGTAGGCAATATATCGTACGAGGTCACAGAAGAAGATCTGCAAAAGGCCTTTGAAGCCTTCGGGCAGGTTGAATCCGTCAGAATTATTAAGGATAAGTTCAGTGGTGAGTCAAAAGGATTTGGTTTTGTGGAGATGCCTGCTAAGGCTGAAGCCCAATCCGCGATCGAAGGCCTGAACGACAAAGAGATGAAGGAACGGATGCTTAAGGTTAGTGAGGCTCGCCCTCGCTCCGAAGGTCGCCGAGGTGGAGGAAGACGAGGTGGTGGGCCGCGCTCCTGGTAAGCGGCACCCGGACATAATAGAGTAATAGTGGAACTTTCCTGCCCATTAAAATGACTATGACAAGTCCTTTTAATCCCATAAGCAGAAGGGAAAAGATATAGATAGCCTAATGAGTCTCTGGGGCAAGACCATTCATGTGGGCAGATCACTGACAGGGGATAGAAGCCATAATGTCAAACTTGTGGCTGTTGGTGGTGGCTACCGAAACAAGCAAGGGTTACTGATATCTCCATCAACGGCAAATTGAAGTGACGTGGTAGTGAGATCAAACATGGAGGCGGATTATATGAAGGATTTGATTACACATATAGCGAAGGCGCTAGTGGACAAGTCAGAGGAAGTCATGGTCACAGAAATAGAGGGAGAACAGAGCACTGTGATTGAACTTAAGGTAGCCAAAGAAGATCTGGGCAAGATAATTGGCAAACAAGGGAGAACCGCCAGGGCGATAAGGACTATACTTGGTGCGGCCTCGGCCAAGATGAAAAAGAGATCTGTGCTGGAGATCTTAGAATAGTTGAGCAGAATTGGGCTTAGAGATCTAACTCTGACAGGGGCATCCGCCCGCATTGCTTAACCGGCCCACTATAGTTTCTCATGCCCAGTCTTTTGCAGGAAATGGATTCCCTATTGCATGGTGCAATAGATAGCTAAAGGAGGTTGTTATGTTCTATATCCTTGCAATAGTATTGGTTTTACTCTTTCTGAGTGCAGCCATCAAGGTGCTCAGGGAGTATGAGAGGGGTGTTATCTTTCGCCTAGGAAGGATAATAAACACAAAGGGACCTGGCCTTATTATCATTATCCCGATTATTGATAAGCTGGTTAAGGTGAGTCTCCGCCTTGTGGCCATGGATGTTCCCTCCCAGGATGTCATCACTAGGGATAATGTGTCTGTTAAGGTGAATGCAGTTATCTATTTCAGGGTTATGAATCCAAACAATGCCGTTATTGAGGTAGAGAACTACCTCTTTGCCACCTCCCAGCTTGCCCAGACGACTCTGAGAAGTGTGTGTGGACAGGCGGAGTTGGATGAGATCTTAGCAGAGAGGGATAAGATAAATACCAGGTTGCAGACAATACTCGATAAACATACTGATCCCTGGGGGATCAAGGTCTCTAATGTGGAGGTAAAACATATTGATCTTCCTACTGAGATGCAGAGGGCTATGGCCAAGCAGGCAGAGGCCGAAAGGGAGAGAAGGGCAAAGGTCATCAATGCCGAGGGTGAGTTTCAGGCCGCCACCAAGTTGGCAGAGGCAGCCGGAAAGATACAGGATTTCCCCTATGCCCTTCAGTTAAGATATCTTCAAACCCTGAGGGAGGTCTCAGCTGAGAGCAACTCAACGACCCTCTTTCCGATTCCAATTGATCTGTTTGAACCATTTTTTAAGAAAAAATAATGTAGGGTAACCGCTGGGTGGAGCGCATGCTCTTGCTCAGGCAAACTTGCCGTCTCCGTTTTTTGTGTTTATAGCTTGCCTTTTCATTCCCCCCTAACTAAGCGGAGGGTTAAGGATATATGGTGGCATATAAAAACCGTTAAAAACCCCCTGATAGAGGATGTTTTCAAAGCCCAAAAACTTTTCTACAACCTGTTGACTAAACAGGCTATGATACCATAGAATTTTAATAGAAACCTACTTTGATACCGTGAAGGGAGTATCTTGAGTCGAGACGATTTAATAGAACT
>CP070660.1:690849-697977 GCA_020355145.1 Deltaproteobacteria bacterium | reverse complement strand
GGTAACAGTAGCCCTCCTTCTCAGTGCTGGTATCGAGATAATTGAGATAAACCCAGAGGAAAAGACAAGGATTTGATTCAAAAATTTAGGAATTCTATAGAGATATTATCTGAAAAGGCACAGGTTGATTTAACACTCCCCCAATGGATGGCATGTGTTATTGGATTCCTTCTCATGCTTAATGCAGGAAATGCGTGTTCTTCTATCCTGGAAACTAATTGGGGGAAAAAATCAGGGCCTATCTCTATTGTAAACCAGGCCCCGATTCAACTCCTTTTTCTCCAGGCAGTCCCTGACAAGGCCGAAACCCTACCAAAGGGTCAAGGTTCTTTAAGCCTTAATACCACCATCACAAATACCCTTCTTTCCGAAAGCTCTGGAAACTACGAAGGCGTTGTGGATATGGAAATGATTAGGGCATCATTAGAATTACAGTACGGGATTTTACAAGGTCTTGAGATAGGCATGTCCCTTCCCTTTGTTTACAGTTACTCTGGTGTTATGGATAATACTATTCTGGATGTTGAAAGATTTTTCTTTGACAATACAAGAACGGTGAGGGTGTACCAGGAAGCAGGTAAATATGAATACTATGTCAAAAGGGAAAACAAGGCCTTCATCTCGGGCAAGGGAAAAAGATCTACAGGGATAGGTGACCTAGCTCTAAGGGTAAAGGGAAAGATATGGGATGAGGGAAATATATTACCCTGTCTGAGCACACGGCTTGCAGTTAAGGTTCCGAGCGGGGATACGGATAGGGCATTGGGAAGCGGAGAGCCTGATTATGGTTTTGGCATACTCTTACAAAAGGATATTAAAAGATTAACTGCCTATTTAAACGCAGACGTAATCTTTCCAGGGGATGCCTTTGAAGATGAAGATGTGTCACTTAACGAGTTCTATGAGTTTATGCTGGGGGCAGAATACAGGATTTGCTCACGACTCTCTATTCTGGCCCAGGTAAATTGTATAACCAGGCCATTTCATCATACAGGCCTTCAAATGCTAGACAGAAGGATATATGATGCTTTGTTGGGTATAAACTACCTAACTAAAGGCGGGGTATCTATTCAGGCAGGGACAATAGAGGATTTCAAGCACTCTGGGAATGCCGGGGCTGATATCACCTTTTTTCTAAATGTGGGGAAAGACTTTTAAAAAATCCTTCTTTACCAGCGCCTTCCATTCTCCTGATCTACCGCCCTTTACAGTGCCTGAATCCCTCCATATAGATAACGGTCCCCAAGATGAAAAATACCCTTAATAGGTAAAAATAGAATGCTTTGCCTGATTAGAGGCGAGATCTAATAATGTGCACATTATATTCTATGAAGCCCTAACCTATCCATAAAGATAGGCCTTGGCGACTGTCTTTTCTTCTAATACTGTATCAATTTTCGCCTGGATCTCTCCTCGTTCAGGGTTATCATCCCAGGCCTTCCAGTCTCCTAAGCTTCTCCAGGTGCTTATCACCAGAAATTCGTCTGGATCGCTTATCCCTTTTAATGTTTCACCGGAGATATATCCTCTCTGGTTCACGGCCTTCGTCCGCAGCTCCATTAAAAGGGGAAGCAAATCCCTTTGTCTGCCTTTGGCCACCTTCCTTGTAATTATAACCTTGATTGCCATTTTTCCTCCTTCTTAATCTAGTGAAGCTCCGCCTTACCGGCCAGGGACGGGCTAACCATCGAGGCCTGAGGCTTCGGGATGTTGGATATTGGATGCCGGATGAAAAACCCCAGTACCGCGAAAGCTATCTCTTTAGTATGTAAAGCATCGGGCATCCAGTATCCAATATCAAGCATTAAATCCAAATAAATTTCTTGACTATCCCAAGAAGGGCATGGAATATGGGTAAGGTTTCTGCTAAGATACCCATCAGGGAGAGATATGATCGGCATATCCAAATTATACTGTGGAACAGTTGAGCCATCTGATCCTATCAGATACGGCAGGCAATCAAGGAGTCTACCTCCCCACCTGCTTCAGTTCGCCTCTGATAAAAAACCGGTAGTTGTCTGGAATGTTACCAGGGCCTGTAATCTAAACTGTGTCCACTGTTATGCCAGGGCAGTTCATCTCCGTGATGAAAGGGAATTAACCACAGAGCAAGGCATCACCCTGCTGGATGATCTGGCGGACTTTGGTGTGCCAGTTATCCTGTTGTCTGGGGGGGAACCCTTGCTGAGGCCAGATTTGATTGAGCTCGCCAGACATGCTGTGGATAGAGGCATAAGGGCAGTCATCTCTACTAACGGCACCCTTATTGATGAAGAAAAGGCCATGCTATTAAAAGATGCCGGTGTCTCATATGTCGGCATAAGCCTTGACGGACTGGAAAAGGTCAATGATCACTTCAGGGGGATGAAGGGCGCCTTTAAAATGGCGCTTAATGGGATAAAAAACTGTAAGAAGGCAGGACTCAAGGTAGGATTAAGATTCACCATAAACAGATTGAATGTCGATCAGGTGCCCGGCATCTTTGATCTCATTGAAGAAATGGACATCGAGAGGGTCTGTTTTTATCATCTTGTTTACTCCGGCAGGGGATCGGATTTAATCGATCAAGATCTCTCCCACGATGAAACAAGGCATTTAGTAGACCTTATTATAGAGAGGACCAGGGGTATGCATAACAGAGGAGCAAATAGGGAGGTCTTGACTGTAGATAATCATGCTGATGGCCCTTATCTCTATTTGAGGATGCTCAGGGAGAATAATCCCCGGGCACCTGAGGTCTTAGAACTCCTCAAGATGAACGGGGGAAATAGCTCAGGCCAGGGAATAGGTTGTGTAGACTGGTATGGTCTGGTTTATGCAGACCAATTCTGGCGTGAGCATTCCTTCGGCACTATTCTCTCGATGCCCTTCAGTCAAATATGGTCTGACCTGACCAATCCCTTAATGGCCCAGATGAAAGATAAAAACAGATATGTAAAGGGAAGATGCGTCAGATGCAGGTGGCTTGACATATGTGGCGGTAACTTTCGCGCCAGGGCCGAGGCTGTAAGCGGCGATATATGGGGAGAAGATCCAGCCTGCTATCTAACCGATGAAGAGATAGGGTTAGCTTGAGGTGCCATTGAATATGAAAAAAACACCCCTTTCCTTTCTTTCTTCCCTAAAACTAACTTTCACTCTTTTACTTATTATTGCTATTGCCTCCATATTGGGCACAGTTATTCCCCAGGAATATGAGGGCGGGGAGTCTTTTAGTCATCTCAGTCCCGGATTGGTTAAGGCCTTCAATTCTCTTCAACTATTTGATATGTACCACTCCGTCTGGTTCATTATCCTGATGTGCCTCCTGTCTTTGAACCTGATAGTCTGCTCCGTGAATAGATTTCCTACCTCCTGGAGGCTTTTCAGGAAAGTACCTTCCCTTGATAGAAGTAAGCCCTTTGAAGATCTATCCCCTGATAGGGTCCTTGTAATTGAAAGAAGGCTAAATGAGGTTATTGCCAGGGTGGAAAACCTTGTCCGAAGAAGATACAAAAGGGTCAGGAGAAGTGACACAGCCAACACTACCCTTTTCCAGGGAGAAAAGGGGGCATACTCCCATTTCGGGGTATATATTATTCACCTAAGCATCTTGATATTTATCTTAGGTGAAATAATAGGCTCTTTGTTCGGCTTTAATGCCTTTGTAAATCTACCCGAGGGAGAATTTACAAGCACCGTATATTTGAGAAGGCAAAGGGGGATTAAGAAGTTAGATTTTACTGTGAGGTGTGATAAATTCTCTATTGCCTATTACGACAACGGAATGCCCAAGGAATATAGATCAGATCTAAGCTTTCTCAAGAATAACAAGGCTATTTACCAGGGGCCTTTACTGGTTAATCACCCTATAACATTTGATGGTATCAAGTTTTATCAGGCAAGCTATGGATCTGTTCCTGGTGGTCAGGCATACATCACTATCAAAAAGGCAAATGAGCGACAATCCTCTATAGCGGTTAAACTAAAGGATTCGTTTTATCTTAAGGAAAAGGATGCAAGGGTAACAATATCGAGGATAGAGGAGAATCTTATGGACATGGGTCCAGCTGTGCTTTTAAAGATCCAATCACCCCAAGGGAATATGCGCCTCTGGGTATTCAAGGACATAGAAAAGATCAAAGAGGACATCCCCGACCTATTCCAAAAGGTCCCAAAATTTAACCCTGGTCTCCTTAAGCCTTACTATTTCAAGCTCAACAGTATTGAGACCAAATATTATACTGGTCTCCAAGTGAGCCATGATCCGGGTGCCTCCATTGTGGCAATTGGCGCCTTTTTTATCATAATTGGCCTTATTATCACCTTTTTCTCATCCCATAAAAGGCTATGGGTAAGGCTGGATGAGAAAGATCACAGGACCAGGATAATGGTAGGTGCCAGGAGCAATAGAGATCCTGTTGGCTTAAAGCGGGAAACAGAATATCTTCTGAGGCATCTTAAAAAGCAGGGGTAAAAGTATGGTTATTAATACCACAATCCTTAGCTGGGTAACCTTTATCTACCTTGCCTCATCCATCTTCTATATCTTCAGGATGGTTACGGGAAGGGCGTTCTGGGGCCCTTTCGCCTCATATATTGCCCTTGCTGGGCTTATTGCCCAGAGCTTTGCATTAATCCTGAGGTGGGTTGAGTCATACAAGCTGGGCATCGGTCATGCACCCCTTTCCAATCTCTATGAATCGCTGATCTTCTTTGCCTGGTCCATAGTCTTACTCTATCTGATTGTAGAGTGGCGGATCAAAAGCAGGAACCTCGGTGCCTTTGTTATCCCATTTGCCTTCCTTTTCATGGCCTATGCCTCCTTTTCGCCAGATGTCAGCAGCAGGATCCAGCCGTTGATTCCTGCCCTCCAAAGTAATTGGTTGATAAGCCATGTCATCACCTGCTTTATTGGATATGCTGCATTTACCATAGCATGTGGCCTTGGATTTATGTACCTTTTAAAGGGATTGGGGAAAGGGCGTGGCCCAAGGCCGTTTCTTAGATCCTTGCCGGATAGGGAAATCTTAGATGAGCTCGCCTATCATAGTGTTGTTATCGGCTTTATCTTTCTAACCCTTGGGATTATCACCGGCTCTGTTTGGGCATACTCTGCCTGGGGATCATACTGGAGCTGGGATCCAAAGGAGACATGGTCCTTGATAACATGGCTTATCTACGCTGCAATGCTTCATTCCAGATTCGTCCGGGACTGGAGAGGAAAAAGGATGGCCATAATGAGCATAATCGGCTTTGCCTCCGTGCTCTTCACCTATTTCGGTGTTAATTATCTCCCCGGGTTGCATAGTTACTTTTAAATTCTAGGAAAGGTCATTGGTCATTAGTTAGACGTGGAATTTCCTAACCATTTCTGTTAATTGCAAATGACAAATGATTGTTGACTAATGACATACATAATATGATCAGATCCTTAATCCTCTGGGTATTCATTGGCGTAATAAATACCCTCATCTGGGCACTAGTTGGGATCTTCTTATCCATCTTATCCCCCACTGGTAGGATGCTCCATTTCTACTGTGCTGTCCCCTGGTCAAAGATTATCCTTTGGGCCAGCGGTGTTAAGGTGGAGATAACTGGTCTTAATAAAATAGATAAGGACAAGCCTCATATCTATATCCCAAATCACATGAGCTTTTTTGATATATTCGCCCTGCTGGCATATCTGCCGGTTGATTTCAAATTTATCTTTAAACAGGAGATAATGCGGGTCCCAATCCTTGGCCTTGCAATGAGGAGAGCAGGATACATCAGTATTGACCGATCGTCTCCAGCAAAGGCAAGGCGTACCGTTAAACAGGCGGTGGATATGATTAAAAACGGTACCTCCGTTGTAATATTTGCCGAGGGGACACGCAGCCTGGATGGACATCTGCAGCCATTGAAGAGGGGTGCCTTTCAACTCGCTATATCATCAGGCTCTCCAGTTGTCCCGGTAGCTATCAAAGGGACAAACAAGATTATGCCAAAGGGAAGCTTCAGGCTAAAAAAGGGGTCAATCACAATCCAACTTGGTAGTCCTATTCCAACAGTCAACTACAATAGGGAAACTATGCCTGATCTTATAGAAAGGGTTGCGGGATGTTTGAGGAAGATGTTGGAAGAGGAAAATTGATACTCCCTCCTTAGGTGTGATAATAGGCCTTTAATATTAAGTTCTTTTGCATCCGCTTCGACATCATCTGAGCTGTAAGGCAACAATCTGCACTGAAGCACATATACTCCAAACTAGACATGGTGATCAGTTGGTAGAGACTTTCCCATATCCCCTACCAATAGATATCGAAGGTGTCAACGCAGGCTGATCCAAATTAGGACTACACGCCCCCATGGGGGGGGGTTACCCCAAGTGTCAACGTTTGGTGATCCTTTTTAATGTCTTTGAGGCTGTCAACGTTTTGGTGGACTTTGTGACTTAATAGTTGAATAGTGTCAACATTGTGAGATAAAATTCACCAGCATTTCGATTCAGCCAGAAAAGGCGATGCTTATGAAGAAGATTCTTATTTTTGTGATCCTGGGCACAGTGATAATCACCGGCGGATATCTTTGGTCACACAGGAGTGCGAATGTGAAGACAGAAACACCGCCATGGTCCACTGTACGGGTCGAAAAGGGATCGATACGTGTGGCTGTTTCCTCTACCGGACAGGTGGTCTCCAATCTTGATGTTGAAATAAAATGCAAGGCCAGCGGCCAAGTCATAAAGCTGCCATTTGATATCAGTGATCAGGTCAAGAAAGGAGACCTGCTAGTCGAACTCGATCCGGTAGATGAAAAGCGCAAGGTAAAGCAGGCCAAGATCTCTCTTTCGTCCTCCCAGGCGCGTCTCATGCAAAGCAAAGTCAACCTTCGGATTGCGCAAAAGGATCTTGACATTGAGCGGAAAAGTGCTGAGGCAGCCTTGAAATCGGCGGAAGCTCATGCGAAGGATGCCCGTACCAAAGCAGAACGCATGAAGAAACTCTTTGAGAAAAAGCTTGCCAGCCAGGAAGAAATGGACACGACTGAGACGGCTTCCATCCAGACGGAAGTTGATCTAGAAAATGCACAGATCCGGATGGAGCAATTACCCATTAAAGAGCAGGAACTGGAAATTAGGCGCCAGGATGTCAGGCTCGCTGAGTC
>CP070660.1:686901-690749 GCA_020355145.1 Deltaproteobacteria bacterium | reverse complement strand
ATATCCAGGTGAAGGTTGGAGATGGCTACTACGGATGGGAATAACATGCCCCCTTTGACTGCATTATAGTAACAGCAGCCTCTGATCATATTCCTCCTCCTCTAATAAAACAGCTCAAGAAGGGGGGAAAGATGGCTATCCCTGTAGGCGGGCCTTTCCAGGTGCAGAGTCTTATGTTAATAGAGAAATCAGAGAAAGGCGAGATCAAGATGAAAAATATCTTGCCGGTTAGATTCGTGCCCTTGCGCCGAAAATGGAAATAATCCCTCGATTTCTTGCCCTTCTATTTATCTCCTCTAGCTCCTTAGCCTATGAGTTGATCCTGATGCGACTTTTTAGTATTGTCCAATGGTATCACTTTGCCTATATGGCGATAAGCATAGCCCTTCTGGGTTTTGCCGCAAGTGGCACGTTATTGGCCCTTATCCAGAGTAGAAGAATAGGGCCTTTAGATGAGCAAAACTTCACATTTCTGCTTTCCCTTATCTCCTATCTGCTCTTCATCCTTACCATGGCGAGTTTCTATCTGGCTCAAAAGATTCCCTTCTCTCCTTTTCAGTTGGTCTGGCAGAAGATGCAGTATCTATATCTGGCAGGATATTACGCGCTATTCTTTGTCCCCTTTTTCCTGGCAGGGTGCTTTATTGGCCTGAATTTCATGTACTACAAGGAAAGAATAGCCAGGGTCTATTTCTACAACCTGCTTGGTTCTGGACTAGGGGTGTTGATAGCCTTTGTCTCTTTTTATCTGATACATCCGGCCCAGTTACTTATAGTGTCCAGCCTTTTTGCATTTTTGGGTTTCCTCTTTTCTGCCAAAAAGAGGGTAAGGTCTAGTCCATACCTTATTGTGAGCATAGTAGGTGTCCTCTTCCTCTTAATGTGCCTGATTAAGGGAGGGATTCCCTTAGAAATTTCCCCCTATAAGGGGATCAGTAAGGGCTTGCAGTTACCGGGGGCTAGGGTGGAGTATGAGGAATATTCACCCTTGGGATTACTGCAGGTAGTAGATGCACCTTCACTACGTTATGCACCTGGGTTGAGCCTTAAATATGGCCACGGCCCGCCTTCGCAGAAGGAGATATTTGTGGATGGAAACTCCTATGGTGCAGTGACTAATTTCAAAGGCAAAAGGGGTAATTTAGGATATCTTGACTACAGCACCTTTTCCCTTGCCTATCATCTGATTGCCCCTAAGCGGGTATTGGTCTTTAACCCGGGAGGTGGAAGCCAGACCTTAGCTGCCCTTTATCACTCCCCTGCCGAGATTCAGGTTGTTGAGTCTCATCCTGGTATTGTAGACATCCTAAGGGGCCCCCTAAAATCCTTTTCCCAGCGTATCTATGACCATCATCCTCATATTGAGGTCGATATAGCCTCTCCACGGGAATTCATGGCCAGAGACCTTAGTACTTACGACATTATCCAATTGGGCCTAATTGGCAGTTGGGGAGGAGTTGGAGGAGGAATTTACGCAACAGGGGAGAATCATATCTACACTATAGAGGCCTTCAGGGAATATTTTGCGCATCTGAAACCCGGTGGTATACTCAGTGCCTCTACCTGGTTGAGCAGCCCTGCCCGCACCTTTGTGAAACTCTTGGCCTTAGCTGTCGAGACCTTGGACGAGAAAGCAGGAGGAGATATTTCTTACTCACTGGTGGCCATTCGCAGTTGGGCAACCGGGACCGTGCTTATGAAGAAAGGGGAGTTTAGTCTCGCAGACCTGGTGAAGATAAGGGATTTTTGCAGGCAGCGGGCCTTTGACCTCGTTTATTATCCGGGGATTGATCAAGGGGAGGTTAATCGCTATAATATACTGGATAGACCGGTTTATTATGAGACTATCTATAATCTATTACGCACCGATAAGCGGGATGAATATTACGGGAATTACCTATTCAACATAAGACCACCCACTGATGATAGGCCATATTTCTTCCACTTCTTTCAATTATCCGCCCTCTTTTATCTTCTTAAGGGCCTGGGTAGAGAATGGATCCCCTTCTTGGAGTGGGGCTATGTGATTTTGTGGGCCACCTTAGTGCAGGCTATCATTATAGCACCTCTCTTTATATGGTTACCCCTTGTCTTCATTAGGGGCGAGGAGAGGCTATCTTCTTTAGCAAAGGGAAAGGTCTTTGTGTATTTTAGTCTGCTTGGTCTGGCATTTATGTTTATAGAGATGGGTTATATCCAGAAATTTATCCTGTTGTTGACCCATCCAATCTTTGCCCTGGCCCTGGTACTATTTACCCTGATGTTTTTCTCCGGGATAGGCAGCCTCTTAAGCAGTAGGGTAGGACAGTGGGGCAAATGGATCCCCTTTATAGGAATACTATTCTTTTCCTTGATCTACGGTATCTTCTTGGATGGGTTGGTGAAGGTCCTTCTGCCTTATCCCCTTTTTTTGAGGTGTATATTGGTTGTGGTATTATTGGCCCCCTTGGCCTTTTTTATGGGAATGCCCTTTCCCATTGGGCTGCAGTTGGTCTCAGATAGGCAGAGTAGTTATATACCTTGGGTATGGGGGGTAAATGGAGTAGCCTCGGTGATTGCCCCTGTCTTGGGGAGTTTGTTGAGTGTCTCTTTGGGTTTTCGTGTATTGATGCTGGTCAGTCTTTTGCTTTACAGCTTAGCTGGATGGGTTATCCATCTAATTGCCCAAGGGCAGGATAACTAGACATCTCGTATTATAGTTAAGTAAATATTCTTTGACATAAGGTCTCTTGGTGGCAATCGACCTATTGGAGTATTGGCCCGCCCTGGCGCTACATGGTCGGATCAGCCTATTAAGCCTTTAAGCCAGGTCTGGGCCAGGGAGCAATGGAGTACTCCAATTCTCCATCACTCCGTGTGGCTGGTGGGGTGAAGCCCCTAAGTTCAGCTAAGAGTGTAGGTCAGGCCTTGAAATAACTCTTTCCTAACTAATGGAAGTTAGGTTATGATAGTAAGGGTTATTCGTGTAATTTTAGGTGTGGCTGTTTTGAGGAGAGTTCATAGATGGAAAAGAAGAGTAAGAGGAAACCCATAATAGCACTACTTACCGGTGGTGGAGATGTGCCAGGCCTTAATCCATGTATTAAGACCCTCGTTTACCGGGCAGCCAGTGAAGGAATCAAGGTCATGGGGATAAGAAGGGGCTGGGCCGGGCTTTTGGAGTACAACCCGGATGATCCATCTACTGGCCCTAAGTGTATTCAGGAATTGAGTCCGCCAGAGGTCAGGACCATCGACCGTACTGGAGGCACCTATCTACATACATCTCGAACCAATCCAAGCGCTGCCAGGAAAAAGGAACTTCCAAGATTTCTTAAGAAACAGTTCAAAAGGGGTGAAGATGTAAAGGATTTCACCTCCCATGTCCTAAAAAACCTGGAATATCTGAAGATCGATGCCATTATCCCCATAGGGGGCGATGATACCCTGAGTTTTGCTGACAGATTACACAGGAAGGGATTCCCTGTAATTGCCATACCTAAGACAATGGATAATGACGTTTTTGGAACGGATTATTGCATCGGCTTTTCAACGGCCGTTACCAGAAGCGTTATATTTATGAATGCATTAAGGACCCCGACTGGCTCCCATGAACGAATAGCGGTCATTGAACTATTCGGCAGGTATTGTGGTGAAGCAGCCCTGGTAGCAGCATATTTGGCAGGGGTTGACCGTGCCATTATCTCAGAGGTCCCATTTGAACCGAAGAGACTTGCAGGGCTAATCATGAAAGATAAAAGGGCGAATCCCAAGAATTACGCCATGATTGCTATTTCAGAAGGGGCCAGGATGATAGGGAGCGAGGTGTTTTTATCTGGAGAGTCAGACGCCTATGGGCATAGAAGATT
>CP070660.1:684242-686801 GCA_020355145.1 Deltaproteobacteria bacterium | reverse complement strand
TGATCCCAAAGCTTCAATGTTGTCTTGAGGCCCTTAAAGGTGGAGTGGAAAAGGCCCATATCATTGATGGAAGGAAGGAACATAGCCTGCTTTTAGAGGTATTTACAGATAAGGGAGTGGGAACAGACGTAGTTCTCAGTTGATAAGTGCCTGAAGTGCCTAAAATCCAAAGGTGCCTAAGGTTAACGGATCATTTGCCTCTCCATAATTTTAGCTCACTTTAGGCATTTTATCAGCCTAAGGCTGATTTAGCTCACTTTCAACTCCGGATATGATTATGCCCCTTAATATCATAGACAGGGCAGATGCATTCATGTTTAAGACATACAGGCGCTCTCCAATCACCCTGATTAAGGGAGACGGCTGCCGGGTATGGGATGAAAATGGTAAGGAATACATCGATTTTGTTGGAGGAATAGCTGTCTGCAACCTTGGGCACAGCTCACCTATAGTAAGCAAGGTCCTTTGCGAGCAGTCAAAAAAACTCATCCATGTCTCTAACCTTTTCTATACCCAGCCCCAGACAGAACTTGCCCAGGTCTTGGTAGAGAACTCCTTTGCAGACAGGGTGTTTTTTTGTAACAGTGGTGCAGAGGCTAACGAGGCAGCCATAAAACTGGCCAGGCGTTACTCAAAGGAAAGACTTGGACCTGATAAACATGTTATCATAACCATGGATAATTCGTTTCATGGCAGAACAATCGCCACCCTTTCGGCTACCGGTCAAGAAAAGATTAGGAAAGGCTTTGACCCTCTCCTTGAAGGCTTTAGATATGTACCTTTTAACGATCTGGAGGATCTAAAATCTGCCATAGATGGATCTGTCTGTGGTGTAATGTTAGAACCTATACAGGGTGAAGGTGGCGTTGTCTTGCCTGATCCTGATTACCTAAAAAGCGTCAGGGAGATCTGCACAGAGCATGGCATCCTCTTAATATTAGACGAAGTACAGGTTGGTATGGGAAGAACAGGGAGGCTCTTTGCCCATCAACATTTTGGAATAACGCCAGATATAATGACCTTGGCCAAGGCCCTGGGTAATGGACTGCCCATAGGCGCTATGCTGGCTAAAGTGGAATTAACTGATGCCTTTGGTCCAGGAACTCATGCAACGACATTTGGGGGAACACCCCTAATTACAGCAGGTGCCCTGGCAGTTGTAAAAAGCCTTCTTAATGATGGCTGGATTGAAAATGCCAGGGAAATGGGAGATCACTTTAAGGACAAGCTAACTGTTCTTCGGCAAAGATATAGCATTATAAAGGATGTAAGGGGTTTAGGCCTTATACTCGGGTTACAGCTGGATAGAGAGGTGGCCGATATTGCAAATACCTGCATGGAAAGAGGTTTCTTGATAAACTGTGTCCAGGAAAAAGTACTTAGGTTTGTCCCTCCCTTGATTATAGGGAAAGAAGAGATTGACCTATTGATCAACTGCCTGGATGAGGTATTCAAGGAAATTTAGATATGAAAAAAGGCCTTTTAACCCTGAGGGATCTCACAAATTTCATAATCAAGATAGAATAGAAAGCTCAGCTGCCAAGGTGCAATCCGCTTAGAATTTGGAGTAATGGAAAAATGGAGGCATGGAGTAATGGGTCATAGAGGAGTGTGGTATTCTCATCATCCATGTTGCTCCAGTACTCCATTACTCCATCACTCCAGGAAATCTAATGAACGTATAAGGAGGTCAAATTGATGAAAGGTCTACCTAATATGGGGAATCTAATGAAAAAGGCACAACAGCTTCAGGAAAAGATGACAAAGCTACAGGAGGAGTTAGGTGAAAAGACAGTTGAGACATCGTCCGGGGGTGGAATGGTTGCAGTTGTGGCAAACGGAAAACAGGAGATCGTTTCTATAGAGATTGATCCTGAGGTAATAGATGCAAATGATATTGAGATGTTAGAAGATCTTGTTTTAGCAGCGGTCAACGATGCCCTTTATCAGGCAAGGCAAATGGTCAGTGAGGAGATGACTAAGTTGACCGGCGGAATAAAGATACCAGGCATAATCTAAGATTTGGTTTGTTGGGTTTACACCGTTCATTGTGTTTATTGGGATAATACCTCTTACAATATAATCCAGCCAACACAACAGACACAATGGGATGCATTACCGGTTTGTAAAAAAAGTCAACAACAATTTTTCAAGTCTAAAACCAGCAATTTAGGAGAGGGTATGGGTGTCTTTTTTTTGTTATGCCCTACAACATGGACCCTTACTGGGTCGTTTCAAAATGGTTTATTTCCCCCTAAACCTTAGAATCATAAGTTCCGTCTATATAAACCATTTTGAAACGCCCACTAATCTGAGATATATGAGGGCATAATCAAAAAAAAGACACCCATACCCTCTCCGAAATTGCTGGTTTTAGACTTGAAAAATTGTTGTTGACTTTTTTAACAAACCGGTAATGCATCCCATTGTGTCTGTTGTGTTGGCTGGATTATATTGTAAAAGGTATTATCCCAATAAACACAATGAACGGTGTAAACCCAACAAACCAAATCTTAGATTATGCCTGGTATCTTTATTCCGCCGGTCAACTTAGTCATC
>CP070660.1:679117-684142 GCA_020355145.1 Deltaproteobacteria bacterium | reverse complement strand
TTGGATGAAATTCCATGGAATGTGGAGGTGCCGCCTGATGCTATAGTTGAGTTAGTCGAGAGTGGGATTGTGAAACCATGCAGAACCATCGATCTTGGCTGTGGCACCGGCAATTATGCCATCTATCTTTCAGACAGGGGATTTGACGTTACAGGGATAGATTTTTCTCCGACGGCTATCAAGATTGCTCAGGAAAGTGCAAAGAAAAAGGGCGCCGAGTGCACTTTTATTATCTCGGATATTCTCAGTAATTTGGATGAAGTCAAAGGAACGTTTGACTTTGCTTATGATTGGGAGGTGTTACACCATATATTCCCAGAGAATAGGGATAAATATCTCGAGAATGTGAATAGAATATTAAGTCCAAAGGGGAAATATTTTTCGCTCTCCTTTTGTGAAAAGGATCCGCAATTCGGTGGGATCGGAAAGTACAGAAAAACTCCACTGGGTACAGTTTTGTATTTTTCATCAGAAGACGAATTGAAAACTCTTTTCAGCAGGTATTTTTCTATAATTGATCATCGGACTATTGAAATCTTCGGAAAATATGGTCCTCATATTGCAACCTATTCCCTGATGGAAAGAGACTAGATCTACCTGTGTAATCATACATTATCAGGGCCTTTATTGTTGATTAAGACAGAAAAACCTAACCTTTGAGGATTGAGCTGACGCCAAAAAGCCGGCGCAGCTCATCCGAGGCGTTGGCAAATCCATGGAGAAATGAGATGGGAGACTTTGTGACAACACCGAACTTGAACATTAGGCAGGCAACTGAAAATGATGTGCCGACGATTCTCTCCTTGATAAGAGAGCTAGCTGAATATGAACATCGCTCCCATGAGGTTGTGGCTACTGAAGGCGATATCCGTGAATCGCTTTTTGGTAACCATCCGGTCGCAGAGGCCCTAATTGGGGAACATGGAGGCGTTCCAATCAGCTTTGCGTTGTTTTTTTACAATTTCTCAACCTTTCTTGGACGGCCGGGAATATACCTCGAAGATATCTATGTCAAGCCAGAGCACCGCGGCAAAGGGTTTGGTCGTAAGCTGCTCGCGCATGTGGCTCGATTAGCCCGAGGTCGAAATTGTGGTCGTTTAGAATGGGCGGTTCTGAAATGGAACGAACCAGCTATCAGAGCATACGAGAAGATAAACGCTGTACCCATGCATGAATGGACAGTATATCGCTTAACCGGAAAGGCTTTAGATAAGCTAGCCGATGAAAACTGATTGCAAGAAAAGCCATATAACAATTCATTCCACACGGACGGCTGGAAGCCGTGGCGTTTCGTAAGGCTGTTGCTTTTTAAAAGGGTTGGTTCTGAAGCAACGTAAGGGTCACGAAATCATCTTAATGTGATCTGTCCCAAAGTACTCTTATTCACTTGATGCCTTTTCTCCTAACGTGATAGCATACTATTGTTTCGTCTAATCTTGGAACACGAGTATGACGCAAATGCATATTACAGTATGTGTTTGTAAGTTTTTTTAGAACCGATGTTCCCTTTCATAGTTGCAAGTAGGCTGTATGGAATCAATTATCCAAGTTAATGCAGGCGAAGTGTTTTTGCGACACGGCGAGATATTATCTGATAGAGACACTTTGTTATTTATTCACGGCTTAGGAGAGTCCGGTCGATGCTTTGATGAAGTGTTCCGGGATGAGAGATTTTCTGATTTTAATATTCTCATTCCTGATATGCTGGGATACGGGAGAAGTTCAGATGCCCGTGATGAGGATTACAGTCTTAACGCACAAGTAAATAGAATCTGGGAAATAATCGATAAGACCGGAGTGAAAGAACTAGACGTTATTGGTCATTCTTTGGGAGGTGATCTGACAACTCTATTATGCAACTCTGACAAAGAGGGAATGATAGAAAAATATGTAAATATCGAAGGAGATGTAACTCAGTACGATGACTTCATAACAAGAGACGCCGTTGAGGCAGAAAAAAATAATAACTTCGAAAACTGGTTTGTTGATAGGTATATGAACGATTTGGTCTTGAATCAGTGGGGAAAAGCCTTTCCTTCCTGTCTACGGTATTACGAATCTCTCAAGTTATGTCAGCCACAGGCCTTTAAAGCAAATGCGCTGGAGCTTTATGAGCTAAAAAATGCCTTACCTGGGAAATATAAAAGTCAACTAGGGAAAATATATGCTTCTCTCACTGTTTCAAAAGTATTTTGTTATGGCACAAAAAGCATAGATGAAAGGTCCATTCAATTTCTAAGAGACAATAACTTAAGATTTGAAGAGTTTACTGAAGCAGGACATTGGGTAATGATAGATCAGGCGGAAGAATTTTACTCTTTTCTCCTAGAATTTTTATCGGCTAAATGAAAGGTGATGGGGTCAGATCTCCGTTTGACTCTTAGTCAAATTTAACGAAATGATAATGGTCAGGACTCAACATTCAACACTATCCAAATCATCTCATCAATTGGAGAAAGAGTAAAAACCCCGTTCTCTTTTTAGTCAGACGGGGAATTAATCAGTTGCGGGTCTCTCAGCGATCTTCTCGATTAGCCTTTGCAGTGGATATAATTCAGGGTCATCAACCTCCTCTAAAAGCCCCGCAAGAGATCTTAAGGCTGGGGAAATATATAGGAGAAATCTATCTTTCCCCTGTATCTTACTGAGGTACGAGAAGGCACCCAATATCTGGAGGTTCCTCTGGATGGCAAGGTGGGGATAATACCTGGTAAATGAATCGGACATCCCCGGAAGGCGCTCCTCAAGGAGCTTTAGATAATAATCATATAAGGGCATCCTATCATCCTTGTTCAGTCCCACATAGGGATCTATTAAAAGAGAGGCAAGGTCATACTGCAAGGGTCCTAACCGGCCACCCTGCCAATCTATCACCCCTATCCTCCCCCTGTTGATCATAAGGTTCCTTGACTGAAAATCCCTGTGCATAAAGAAATCATTATCCGCAAGAGATGCCTTTCGAGCAAGGTATTCAAAAGAGCGTCTTAATCCAGACAGATCCCCTTTTAGTGCGAGGAGTCCCTTCAGATAGTAGGTAAGAAAATAATCCGACTCAAACTCCATAACAGATCTATCATATCTCTTGCTCTGATAACACCATTCCGGATCAAAATCCTCTCTGCCATCGAGCTGGATCCTTATCAGGAGTTCAATAACCCTTTTGTATATATTCAGGCTATTATCTGTGCTGAGGGCAATCTCCTGGAGATCCTTTTGCCCCAGATCTTCCATGATAAACCAGCCATGGTCAAGGTCATATCGGTAAATACAGGCAACAGGGACCCCTTTTTCAAAGAGATGTTCGCCTATCTTCAAATAGGAGATGTTTTCCCTTTGTGCATTCCCCTCTTTAGGGGGATTCGCCATGGTTATAAAAGAGCCTTTACTGCCTCTCAGGCGATAAAAGATCCTCCTTGAACCATCACCGGCCAGTCTCTCCCAACGAAATTCCCTATTATCGGTGTAGGTATCATCTATGTAAGATTTGACGAATTCCTCTAGTTCCATCATCTAAATCAGATAACCGTTCACTGTTCACTGTTAGCTGTCCTTTAGCTACTATACTAGGTTAAGCGTTCTTAATGTATTGCCTGTGAACAGCGAACGGTGAACGGTGAACATCTACTAAAAAGTTTACCTTATAGCAACACCACCGAGGAGATCCCTTTCCAAGACAACGCCAGATGTAACCACACTGTCAACCACCCTGACTCCCTCCCTAACAATCACATCCCTCCAGAGGACCGATCCTTTTATAAGGGCACCCCCTTCAATTGAACTCCCCTTTCCAATGACCGCCCATTCCTTGAGGGTTGCACCCGGATCTATATGGACCTCTTGGGCTATAGCTATCTTCTCCCGAGGCAGGAGATTCAAATTAGACCTCAAGTAATCGGGTATAGTGCCTATGTCAATCCATCTATGCCCGGTTGTCAGGTAACCCCTAATGGGTTTCCCTGAATCTATCAGCCTTCTATAACACCCTATAATACTATATCTCTTATTTTCGGGGATAAGATCGAGTACCTCGGGATCTATTACCTGAATCCCGGTGAATGCCAGTGCCCCATCTATATTTGTACCTGGGCCAATAGATACAATATTCATCTCATTGTCCACCCTTACCTTATTGTGTATAGGGAGGTCATGAAGGACCATAGTGATGAGGTTGTCTCCCTTCATGTGAGATTCATAGACCCTTCTCAGGTCTATATCGGTCAGGATGTCCCCGTTTATAGCTATAAAGGGATCCTTGTCCCAAAAATCACGGGTATTCTTGATTCCACCCCCTGTCCCTAAGATCTCTTTCTCAATCCTGATCTCCATCCTCACTCCAAAGGGACTACCCCCCCTTAGGTAATCGACTATCTTCTGGTAATGATGATGGGCATTGACTATTATCTCCCGGACTCCATGGGCCTTAAGGAACTCTATAATCCTGTCTATCACCGGCCTATTTACAACCGGGATCAAAACCTTGGGGCACACATTGGTCAAAGGCCTCAATCTCGATCCCTCACCGGCAGCCAAGATCATTGCCTTCATAGTCCTGCCTTTTTCATTGCATTTATCCTTAAGTAATTATACATGAATAGTAGTGTTTGTTGGGTTTGTCGTTTTCCTTAATGCCCTATCTTGTAGGATAAAAGCTTACTCCACAGGGCAGGCAAACGCAAATACTTAAAGTACCTAATATTAACCCGACAAACTCGAGAAACTCAACAAACAACCTATCATGAATCCCATATTTGAACTTTCAGAGATCACCCAAAAGATCGGCCAGTTATTTATAGGGGGTATCCCCGGCCCTGTGTTGGATGAGAATAGCATCAATATCATAAAGGATTACCACCTGGGTGGCGTCATATTATTTGGTAGAAACGTAGCAGATCCAATTCAGCTAGCCAATCTGTGCAGGGATCTCCAGAGGGTGTCAATGGAAAATAGTGGTCTGCCACTGTTTCTGGCAATTGATCAGGAGGGTGGCAGGGTAGCCAGATTGAAAGAGCCCTTTACCCAATTCCC
>CP070660.1:674011-679017 GCA_020355145.1 Deltaproteobacteria bacterium | reverse complement strand
GGACTCAAGTCTCTCCAACAGTGGACAAATCAAAGGCCGCTTCCTTACCGGAATTAAAGAGGGTCATTGTCGCCTTTAGCAATCGCCTCACCATGGATGAAGATCTTGATAAGGCCTTGTACAATGTATTGGGGGGAGAAATATCCCCCAAAGAAGTGGCTTCCCCTCGTATCCCTCAAGCTCTGAATATTTACAATCTAGGAGGGTTGGCTTTGGAACACTATAATAAAGCCAAAGATTACTTACGCCAAGGGAATTGGGCTGAATACGGGAAGGAACTAGAAAATTTGGAGAAAGTCCTCAAGGAAATGTCCATGATAACGAGGGAAAGGAAATAATAATTTGATTATTGCTTTATCTCCCTTTGATTAATTCTTTGCCATGTACCTTTAACAAGGTGTCAGGTCTTGACGGACTGTTGCCCAAATCTTCATAGAGTCTATCATTTATGGGTGATGATGCCTTTTCTGAAATCCCTGGTGGCCCGCGACGAGGAGTTCGACTGAGGCTCACTCGAAGTCCTCGGCCGAGTCGGAGGCCTTCGTCATTTCATGGTGTTACGGAATGGGGGACCCCCTGGCTTCCGCTCGTCAGAGCGGGAGAACAGGGAGGGGGGAGGGATCACCCGTCCGTAACTGCTTGAAATGATCCCGCCTATGATAGGCGGGAGAGCCTCGGTATTGAAGAAAAGGTGCCATCACCCGTTTTCTTTATGATCAATCACCAGTTTAGAATATACTTCTCATAGGAATTAGGTTTCGGGGAACAGTCCGTCAAGACCTGACATCATGTTTTTGATTCTGCCTCTCCATGGTTCTCGTTGTCCAATTACCCGTCCCTAAAGAGCTTTGGTGGATGTCCTAATTTTCCACACATCCCTAAAATGGAAGGTCCTTAATTGGGCCAGTGGATGGATTTAAGGCTATCTTGGGGCGCCGCTTAATAGGGGCGTCGCCATCCAGCTCCTCTTCCGCCGCCCCGACGGGTTTCGGAGCGAGGACGAGCCTCACTAACATTAAGCGTTCGTCCCTTCAACTCCTTGCCGTTCAGGTCTTCGATTGCGGATTGGGCTTCAGCTTTAGCAGGCATGTCCACAAAACCGAATCCTTTTGATTCACCACTGAACCTGTCTTTAATAATTTTGACGGATTCCACCTGCCCGAAGGGTTCAAAAGCCTCTTGCAGGTCCTCTTCGGTGACCTCGTAGGACAAATTACCTACATAGATATTCATTCTGACCTCCTAACTAATTACAGAAAATTTTGTAGGTTAAATTTATTGATTTGAAACGCTAAGGGCACTCCATCATAAATCCATGGAATGCCCTTTTTCCTCGGAACAATGAGCTAAACTACAGTGACATTTACTGCAGTAGGGCCTTTTTCCCTTTGCTCTATGTCAAATGTAACTTGGTCGCCTTCATTAAGAGACTTGAAGCCGGTCCCATTGATTCCTGAATGATGAACGAATACATCGGGACCATCTTCTTGCTCAATGAAGCCATAGCCTTTGCGCTCATTAAACCACTTCACGGTTCCATTAGCCATAGTGACACCGTCCTTTCAAATAAATTCTCATGGTTCCAAACTTCAGGTTGCCACTTTTGACAAATGGATCTTTCCCTGAAACGAAACCCGAACACCAATAAAGACCTACCTTTACTGATCACAGGTATTATAGCCTGTTTTTGGCGAAAATCAAGTTATTATTGATAAAAAGTCCCTTTTTCAGGGTAGGAGAGGGGCTGTGAGATGGATTGATAATTTTCACGGTTAGTAAAGAAAATGGGGCGAGGACACAGAATATCTCACCCCTGCCACCATATTTTCAGACATAAAAAATATAGATTTGATTTGGTATAGTAAAAAGTTTTGGTTTTTCAATTCTCCACATAGAAGCAGTATCATGCAACCCAAAGCCTGTGCTCCGTCCCACAAGATATAGTAGGCTAGGAGAGGAAAAGTCTCAGCGGATAAGAATTCGCAAGTCAGATTTGATGAGCGGGAATGGGAAACGGAACAAGTGGACGGATTGAGGAGAATAGGCAGCTTCTCTAATATAAAATATCACCGGTGAGCTCTTAAGCAATTTTTAGTCGCTATTTTTTAATCTTTAGTTATCAGGTAATATTCAAGAAAAAATCCTTTCTTTGCCAACCTTACGGTTCTGAAGCCACTTTTTTTTATCAAGGTAGGCAGTTTTCCAAATAGTTGATATCTCGTTGATGAAATCCATATAAACATCAAATACATTAGGGGTATAGTAAGATAGTGCGGAGAACAGAAATCACTTAAAAAGAACCTTCCCTCTTTTTTCAGGACTCGGTATATCTCCTTCAAACCTTTCTTTTTTATGTCTACTGGTAAATGATGAAACATCATACTGCTGACTACAACATCGAAATATCCATCGGGGTAAGGTAATTCGTCAATAGATGCGGCCCTAAAACTGATTCTTAGATCAGATCCTCTGGCCTTTTTCTGCGCCTTGGCGATCATTTTGGGGGCTATGTCTACTCCTTCCACTTCCCCAGTATCCCCAACTGACAGTTTTGCCAGGATTGACAGTGCCCCTGTGCCGCATCCAACATCCAACACCTTTTCGCCCTCACGGAGATTTATCAAGCTGATCTGTTTTCTTCTGAATCTGCTCCCTTCCGCAGGAGTAATGGTGTCATAGTAATCTGAGAGATAATTTAATGAGATGCCCTTTGATTTCTCTTTCATAATCTTTCTCTTTTCGGCAATTAAAGATTTCTTGATTCTGATAGTCTCTAACAATTTAATTTTATAAAGGAATCGATAATTTATTCATAGCATTATCAGATTTTGGGGGATTAGGTCAAATTCCGATAAATCCAAGGAGATGAGAGCGGTGAGACTGCGGGAAGGTCTACCTTGGGGCTATGATGTTTTTCAGGCGGAAAAAGTATAGATTTGATTTGCTATACTGAAAAATTTTGGGCTTTCAATCTTCCACAATTATAGTCGGGATTGGCGGCCCTGACTTTCCCTAAAGAGTCTTCCCGGTTATATTGAAGCTTAAGCGCTAACTCACATACACCCCTAATATAACCCCTTAGCTCGACACCCTTCCTGCTTGGCTTCCCAAGTTGATCTCTAAGATGCCCATCAAGACCGAGAGTTCCTTTGCCTCATCAAGGTGTTATACCTCTCCGAGAGTGATGTTTACCATCACTTAGAAGGACATTACTCCCTAATCATTGCTCATACGGACTCATGCGCCAGAGCAAAATCCTTCTTTTGCCTTCAGCCTTAGCCTCGGTCGGTGGGTCTTTGTCCCGCAGGGCGGGACTGGAATATGGCCTTTCCCAGCGTTATCTCTGCTGATCCTCCCCTGGGTGCCTGGACCCTTAGCCCGGTGGCTCCTATGGTGCACATTCCCATTTCTTCCCCTAGGACATCGGCCTTCCCTGATAGTGCAGCGGGTCGGCTACCAATAACATCCACACAGTGGCGAGTTCTGTGTGGCTTTCATTTCGAGGCTGCGGTTCGACAAGCTCACCGCCCTGAGCACAGTCGAAGGGCAGCCATTGCTTAATGTTCAGGCCCCCAGGTTTGCTCGCCACCCTGGTCGGCCCCACAATGTATAAAACAAAGCGGCAGTGACTTCTACCTCCGGGCACAACACCCCCCCTGTTGCCAGAAAGGTGCACCGGATATGCTAGCCGTCCGAACTGGGAAATTGACGGCAGGGGACTTTAACCCCATAAGATCAGCAGCCTTGCTGGCTGCTCCGCAGTATGTGAAAGCCTCACTCTATTTCCGCAGCCACAAGACATAGGGCATACTAACGTTATTTCACTTTAATCACAAGAATAGCCAAAGACTATTCTCTCTTTAAGGATCTCGACAGGAAGTCTCTAAGTTCCTTGAATAGATTTCCATAGCTGTAACCAGATGCGCCACCGTGGGATCAGTTTCTCGGAAGCTATGCACCTGTGTTTCATCTCCATTTAGGGCCAAGACCAAGGGCTTGATTATCTGCTCAACAACTCCTTTGCCCCTATCGGTAAGCGTGCAAACCGAATGCTTTCCTTTGCTGAGCTTCATAGCAAAGCCTTGTCTGTGCAATTCTCCAACCGCTTTCTTGGTATAGCTTTCGCTGGCATATCCGGCTCATCTGGCCAACTCACATGGGCTCATTGCACGATGAGAAGTAGATAATATCCTCACTATCCTGTTGATAGCTATCCTATATTTGTCTTTTCTATCCCCAGGATAATCATAACAAACCTCATCCGGATTTTTCCCTTCTATCCATTGATATCCGATATGATTTTCTCTAGAGCAAAAGGTCGTGTGCTCAATCAATTCTGCCTCAGCCAGCTTTGCCACATGGCGACATTTTCCAGTACTGTCCCACTCAGCGCTCATATGGCCAAGGGCAGAGAGTCTTTGTGTTCCATTCTTGTAAAGGTCTAGGAGAATTTGTATTCGGTCAAAATTGTGCTTTTCGCTGCTGTTTTTTCGGCTGGCCAGAAAGGAGTCACAATTGAGCCCAATTTCGGCACATTTGGACAATAAGAATCCCGCCGTCGGCTGAATTGAAGAATCGTCAACCAATTGCCATGTAGGCACCTCCTTTTCAAATGAGTTATATTCCCAATGAGTGTAGTCCTTGATTACAATCCCCTTAAGTGATCTCTTGCAGTACTGGGTAAAATTGTTCCTATTCAGGAATGTAAATTGACTGAGAAAGGGAAATTCCCTCTTTAACCTTTCCTCCATCTCCACCGGTCTTTGAGGCCTCTGATCAACAATGCCCCAAACAAAGAAGGCCTTGGGAAAGGTATTGAGGGCGTGGAGTATTGTCTTGGTATCTTTGTTATCCATTTTGCTCAGTTGATATATCTGAGGATACCCTCAAGGTCTTGATATTCTATCCCTTATCCAGAACCTCCCTTACCCTTTGAGACAACTCTTTCATATTGAAGGGTTTCTGAATAAAACTATCACACCCTCTCCTTAAAATCTCAGTGGCCT
>CP070660.1:669160-673911 GCA_020355145.1 Deltaproteobacteria bacterium | reverse complement strand
TCTGGATACCATTTTCCTGCTGACAGGATTACTGTTAACCTTGCCCCTGCTGATGTAAGAAAGGAAGGTAGTGGCTTTGATCTTCCGATAGCTATTGCTATCCTAACAGCAACCGGGCTAATTTCCCGTTCAGCATTGACCGATCACCTCATTATCGGTGAGCTATCCCTGGACGGAGGTATAAGGGCTATAAAGGGGGCCCTGTCTATGGCCATAATGGCAAAGGAACTCGGTCTAAAAGGAATCTATCTTCCTTCAGAGAATGCCATGGAGGCAGGTGTAGTAGGGGAAATAGATGTTTATCCAAGTAATACACTCTCTGAGTTAGTTCAATCCCTAAATGGTATGGAGCGTATAAGCCCAATTAAGATAGACGGAGACCAAGTAGTTAATCAAGCAGACTACGATATGGATTTTAGTGATGTGTGTGGCCAAGAAAACGTGAAAAGGACCTTGGAGATCGCCGCGGCAGGTGGTCATAACCTCTTGATGATCGGCCCCCCAGGTGCTGGAAAGACCATGCTTGCCCAACGGCTTTCCACTATCATACCTAGTCTTACCTTTGAGGAATCCCTGGAGACATCCAAGGTTTATAGTGTTATGGGCCTCATGCCTAAAGGTGAGGGTCTGATTACGGCCAGACCTTTTAGGGCCCCTCACCACACTATATCTGATGCTGGCCTGATAGGTGGAGGTCAGACACCAAAACCCGGAGAGGTTAGCCTGGCCCACAATGGTGTCCTTTTTTTGGATGAAATGCCGGAGTTTAAAAAGAATGTCCTCGAGGTGCTCAGGCAACCAATGGAAAGTGGTATAGTTACCATATCCAGGGCGAACTCGACAGTAACCTATCCAGCTAACTTCATTCTGGTTGGGGCTATGAATCCATGCCCATGTGGCTTCTTCGCTGACCCAAAGCGGGAGTGTACATGTTCTTATAGGGAGATACGTAGATACAGGGCAAGGATATCAGGGCCCCTTATGGATCGGATCGATATCCATGTGGACGTACCATCCGTACCCTTCAAGGATCTAACAGGGGTTAGCCAAGGCCAATCTACTTCTGATATTCGCCAGAGGGTTATAGCTGCAAGAAAGATCCAGGAAAAGAGGTTACATAAGACAAAGATCCATACCAATGCCATGATGAACAGCAGACAGATAAAAAGATTCTGTCAAATAGATGAAAATTCCAACTCCCTGTTGGAAATGGCTATGGATAAATTTGGGCTTAGTGCACGAGCCCTTTCACGCATCCTTAAGATATCGAGAACCATAGCAGATCTTGCCGGATCTCAGGAAATTGACCAGGCCCATATAGCCGAGGCAATACAATATAGATCTCTCGATAGGAAGTTGATCGTATGAGGAAATTAATCAAGATATCGCTCGCTTTTTTCGCTGTCGCCCTTCTCTTAATCACCTCAATGGGAATAGCCCTATGGTATCTCTGGTCGAGTAACCTTCCATACATAGGCTCTCTTAAGGATTATAATCCCCCGATAATCACAGAGGTCTATGCTGATGATGGTCAGACTATTGGTCAATTCCGGGATGAAAGGAGGATCTTGGTACCCTTAGAGGAGATCTCTAATCACATGATCAATGCATTTATCGCCGCAGAAGACGACCGATTCTTTCAGCACAGGGGTATCGACCTTTTGAGTATCGTGAGGGCGCTTTTCAAGAATATTAAGGCGGGCAGGATTGAACAGGGCGGAAGCACTATCACGCAGCAGGTTACCAAATCACTTCTTCTAAAAAACCCTGCGAGGACCTACAAAAGGAAGGTCAGGGAGGCACTGCTATCTCTTCAAATTGAAAGGGAATTCTCTAAAGAGGAGATTCTTTACCGTTACCTGAATCAGATATACCTGGGTCATAGTCTATATGGTATCGAGGCAGCCAGCAAGGGCTACTTTGGCAAAAAGGCCAGTGAATTAAATATCGCCGAATCAGCCCTCCTGGCCGGTCTCGCCCAGGCCCCATCTAGAGACTCCCCGATCAAACACCTTGAAAGGGCCAAACTCAGACAGAAATACGTCTTAGAGAGGATGAAGACCGAGGGGTTTATAGACGATAAGGAATTTGAAGAGGCCTTAAATACAGAGTTAGAGATTCAGCCAAGTAAGGAACAGTCCGCTAAGAAGGTCCCTTACTTCTTAGAACATATTCGCCAAATTGTCGAGCGAAAATACGGTCGCCATCTCCTATATAATGGTGGGCTGAAGATCCACACCACTGTTAATCTACCTATGCAGATAGAGGCAAAAAATGCCATACAAATGGGACTAAATGAGTTCGATAAGAGGGAGGGATTCAGGGGTCCAATAAGAAGGGTCTCTCCTGATGATGAAGCCGAGTTCGATCGGCAGATGATAGAAAAACTAAAGAACAACCCCTTGGAAATAGGTTTAATTACTGAAGGGATTGTCGCAAAGGTAGACAGCAGAAAGAAACAAACCCTTGTTAGGATCGGGGATCAAACTGGATTGCTCCCCCTTTCAGGTATGACATGGGCACGGAAGGTCGATCCAGAAAAGGCTTACTCTAAGGACAAATTGAAAAATCCAGCCGATGTGCTAGCTTCAGGAGATATCATCCTGGTGAAGGTCATTAAAAAGACGAAGGGTTTTCCTGGCTGGATCCTGTCATTAGAACAAACACCTGAGGCACAGGCAGCCCTGCTCTGCTTGGATGCAAAAACGGGATATGTGAAGGCCTTGGTTGGTGGATTAGATTTCTCCAAGAGTCAGTTTAACAGGGCAACCCAGGCAAGGAGACAACCCGGCTCCGCCTTCAAACCTATAATTTATGCCGCAGCCCTGGATAAGGGATTCACCCCTTCCTCCATGATAATCGATGCACCCTTTATCTCCCCCATTGCTGGTGAGGAGGAGGAGGAAAGATTATGGAAGCCGAGGAATTACAAGGAAAAATTCTATGGCCCTACCCTATTTAGGACTGGCCTGATACAATCACGAAATATAATTACAATAAAGATCCTGAAGAAGATCGGTATTCACTATGCAATTAATTATGCAAGGCGGATGGGGATAGAATCCCCACTCAGTGCCGATCTGTCATTAGCCCTTGGTTCATCGGGACTATCCCTTCTTCAGTTAACGAGGGCATACTCGGTCTTTGCCAACGATGGTATGCTGGTAGAGCCCATATTTATCACCAAGATAGTTGACAGGAATGGTAAGATCCTGGAAGAAAACCAGACCTCATTTGCTGAGTCAATCTCTCAAGATACGGCCTATGTAATGACAGATCTCTTAAAGGCAGTGGTCAAGGAGGGTACAGGTTGGAGGGTTAGGGCGCTGAAAAGACCGGTGGCAGGTAAAACTGGTACCACTGACGATCTGAGGGATGCATGGTTTATAGGTTTTAACCCTTCCCTTGTTGTAGGCGTCTGGTTAGGCTATGATGACAGAAGACCGATGGGCATAGGAGAAACTGGATCAAGGGCTGCTAGCCCTATTTGGCTTTACTTTATGAGAGAGATCCTCAAGGAAAAACCAAAGATCCCATTTCAATATCCCGAGGATGTAGTTATCACCAAGATAGATGCCAAAACTGGCCTCTTAGCAAGCCCCTACTCTAAAAAAACCTGCTTTCAGGCATTCAAGAAAGGCACTGAGCCTACTGTATATTCCCCAAAACCAGACCGTGCAAAACCCGGGGAATTCTTCCAGCTTGATATGGACTACTCTGGCAAATCAAAATAATCAGCATAACTACCTCTAATCCCCAGATAATCCTCCTCCAAGGAACTATTTGATTGGGCGTAGGTAGTAGATTTATCTAGTATAAAGGCAACCTCTTCCCTCGTTATCTTGTCTCCCTCCATCTGTACTATCTTACGTAATGTTCTATAACCTAGGATAAATGGTATGATGCAGAACATTCGGATAGATCTCTCACCTAGAGGTAGCAATTTTATATAGCTCAGGGTTGAGTCCAGATACGTTACTATAAGGGGGATCATAGACTTTATTATCCCCTGTCTCTGCTTGATAGATAGGGTATCAATCCTATTAATCTCAATCTGATATCTCTCCGTTATGGTGAGCGGGATATAACACCATCCCCTCGCTATATCCTTCCTGTAATCCTTAATGATATTTATCAGCTGTAGAGCAATGCCAAAAGGGATCTGAAAGTTCTCCAGCTCTGATCTCCGCTCCCCTATGCCCTTTCTCTGACAAAAAAGCCTTGTGAGCATCACACCCACAATACCCGCTACACAGTAACAGTAGTCCTCCAATTCCTTAATATCCCTTAGCTGAAATATCTTACTCTTACTCTGTAGCTTCCTCTTCTGAAATCCCGCCATTCCCTCTGAGGTCTTTACAATCAAGGGGTCAATTATTCGCCTGTGGGTATCCGGTATATCAAAATAACACCTTAAGACTATATGGCCGTTCTCTATAAGGTCTTTTTCATAAGAGCTCTCCCTCCATCTGAGCTTAAGCGATTCATATAGTTTCAACCGATGAGGCAAGCCCTTATTTCCCCTAAATATCGCCGAAAAGTCCCTCAGATCTGCGATCTTCTCCTGCTCATCCTGATACATAGTATCCTCAAATGTATCGGCTATCCGGAAAAGTAGATATCCAAGCAGGACTGTCTTATAGATATCTCCCTCCAGCTGTCCAATGTTGATTGCAAATGTCCTTGATACCTTTGGCAAGATCTCACGGCAATACTCCCAGTCCTTCTCTCATTATTGGTCATTCATAGGG
>CP070660.1:658686-669060 GCA_020355145.1 Deltaproteobacteria bacterium | reverse complement strand
CATACCAATTATGAAAAGCTAAAGATCATTGAAAAACAGGTTCAAAACGGATCTAAACTGACAAGCCAGCTCCTTGGATATGCCAGGAAGGGAGGATATGAGATCAGGCCCATAAGTCTGAACCAGTTGGTGAAAGAGATCTCTGATACCTTTGATATGACCAAAAAGGAGATCAGGGTTCATCGTGAGTTTGCTAAAGACCTATTCGGGATAAAAGCAGACCAGGGGCAGATTGAGCAGGTATTGTTAAACCTCTATGTAAATGCTGCAGATGCCATGCCCGGGGGCGGGGATCTTTTCTTAAAGACCATGAATGTAACCGATAAGGATATAACTGGTAAGCCCTATGAGGCAAAGCCAGGAAACTATGTCCTAGTGTCTGTTACTGACACTGGTGTAGGCATGGATAAAAAGACCATAGAGCGCATCTTTGACCCATTCTTTACAGCAAAGGGCCTTGCCAAAGGCACAGGTCTTGGATTGGCCTCTGTTTATGGCATTATAAAGGCCCATGGCGGATATATTGATGTGGAGTCCAAGAAGGGGCAGGGAACCACCTTCAGCATCTATTTGCCAGCCTCATCCGAAAAGGAAGTAATAACAGAGAAGCAGTTACCTGAAGAGATCCTAAAGGGTAAAGAGGCCATTCTTCTGGTAGACGATGAGGATATGGTCTTAGATGCCGGTGAGCAGATGCTGAAAAAACTGGGCTATGAAGTCTTATTGGCTGAGGGTGGTCGAGAGGCAATAGAACTCTACAATAAAAACCTGGATAATATTGCTATGGTCCTCCTTGACATGGTAATGCCGGGAATGGGCGGTGGAGAGGCCTATGACAGAATGAAGGAGATCAACCCTGACATAAAGGTCCTCCTTTCAAGCGGGTACAGCATAGATGGCCAGGCCACAGAGATATTGCAGAGAGGTTGTGATGGTTTCATCCAGAAGCCATTCAGTATGAAGGAGTTATCTCAAAGCATAAGGAAAATTTTGGATAAAGAATAATCTTGAGGCACGCCTTCAGGTGAAGTGACTATATTAAGATATTGTGGTGTGGCTTCAGTCCCAAAAACTACAGGTCTCTGCTATTTCTCGAAGTAAGGTATGATTTTGATTAAGAAATTACTGTGATGGAAATAGATAAAAAAATCGCAGACATTATTCGTGACAGACGAACACAACTGCCAACCCTTCCCGTAATCGTGGCCAATATACTGAAGGTCGCCAGAGATGAAAGGACATCGGCAAAGGATGTAGCTGATTTTATAAGCAAGGATCAAGCTATATCCAACAAACTCCTTAGGTTGGCCAACTCTTCCTACTACGGTTTGGCCAAGGAGGTGGACTCCATCACCCGGGCCATAACCATTATTGGCTTTGATGAAGTCATCAGCCTAACCATAGGGATGAGTGTCTTTTCCACTTTCCGCCAAAAAGGTGCTGAGCAGATACTTGATATGAAAGATTTGTGGCTTCATTCTATCGGGTGCGCTTTGTCTGCCAAGGAAATTGCAAAAAAAAGATATCCGAGTCTGGCCGAGCAGATTTTTCTAAATGGTCTTCTTCACGATACGGGCAAAGTAATTCTCGCAATATATTTTCCCGAGGAGTACGGGACAGTTTTAGAAGATGCAAAGAAAACCAAAATCCCTTTGTATCAAAAAGAGAGGGAGAAACTGGGTTTAGACCATGCTGTCGTTGCGGGACATCTCATGGAAAGGTGGAATTTCCCTGACACTCTCCTTTTGCCGGCCCGATTTCATCACAATTTTGCTGCGTGCCCCCCTGACTACCAGCATCATGCCATGATTGTTCGGCTAGCAAATTTCTTGTGCCAGAAAGCTGGTATTGGCCATAGCGGTGATCCAGTAATGGAAAATGTCCGAATCATAAGCCAGAAACTAGGATTTACCCATAGGGACATGGAAACTATCCTGAAGGAGTTAGAAGAACAGCGTGAGAGTATTGAAGATTTTCTTGGAATCATATCTTAAAGTACCCAATGATTGAAATGACCGAAGAGAGAAGAAACGAGCTAGAGCACGAAAACAGACTTCTCCGTGAGCAAATCAGAGAAGTCCAAAACCGATTCGAGGACAAAATCGCTGAGCTTTCCATGGTTCGTGAAATTGGGATGGCTCTCCTCCATGTCCGCAGCTTTGAACGTGCCTGTCAGTTAATCTTGGATGTCATCATAAATAATACAATTGCCCGGAATTGCTCACTCATGCTTATGGATGATGACAAAAACCAGCTCTTTTTAGTTGCCGCTGCCGAGCCTGGAAAAAATACCTATGTGGTTGAGGCACGTAAAGTCTTTTCCAAGGAGGGAGTATGCTATAATTTTAGACCCGAGAAGGGAGCTGCCGGACGGGCATTACTCGAAAAAAGGCCTGTGCTTATCCAGGATACAAAAAACTCTTCCCTTTTTGCTTCTCAATCAAAAAGCCGGGCTAAGATTGGCAGCCTCCTTTCAGTTCCCTTAATGGTCGAAAATAAGACTATTGGGATTCTCAATCTCAGTCATGCTGATGCCAACATCTTTGAAGCTAATGACGTCAACTTTTTCAATATTATCGCCAACTTTGTTGCACTCTCGGTCCACAGCACCCTCAATTATGAAAACTTGCAGTATTCCGAAGCGAAATATAGAACCTTATCTGAAAACTCAAACGACGGCATCGCAATTATTGTGGATAAACTCCACGTCTATGCCAATCCAAAATATCAGGAGATCACGGGCTACAGCATTGATGATCTGGAAAGAATCCCCTTCGAGACACTCCTGGACACCTCAGAAACTGGGACTAATATCCACCTTATTCGGTCCCTCCTAAAGAATGAATCTATGAATAGGCCATTTGAAGTTCAATTGCGCGGCCGGAGCGGGAAAAAGATCGATATAGAGATCAATGCTTCTCCAATCATCTACAGCGGCAAAACGGCCTTGATCATTTCGGTCCGGGATCTTACAGATCGTAAGATCTTAGAGAGACAACTCCAGCGTGCTCAAAAGATGGAGGCCATCGGAACCCTTGCAGGAGGCGTGGCTCACGACCTGAACAACATCCTGGCTGGTCTTGTAAGTTATCCAGAACTGTTATTGCTTGATCTTGCAAAGGACAGCCCCTTAAGAAAGCCTATTTTAACCATAAAAGAGTCAGGGCAGAAAGCCGCAACAATTGTTCAGGACCTGTTGACTCTTGTAAGAAGAGGGGTTGCTGCTATGGAAGTGGTGAACCTCACTGGTGTTATATCTGAGTATCTCATATCTCCAGAGTACGAAAAGCTGAAGGATTTTCATCCTAGTGTTAAACTCGAAGCAGATCTCGAAGCAGATCTACTTAACATCTTGGGCTCTCCTGTTCATCTATCCAAGGCAGTCATGAATTTAGTCTCTAATGCAGCTGAGGCTATGCCCGAAGGTGGAGAGATCTCCATATCCACAGAAAACCGATATATCGATAGAGCAATAAGGGGTTATGACCATATAGAGGGTGGTGACTATGTTGTCCTTACTGTTTCTGACACTGGAGTGGGTATTTCTACAGAGGAAATGGAAAGGATATTTGAGCCATTCTACACGAAGAAGGTGATGGGAAGAAGCGGGACAGGGCTGGGGATGGCAGTAGTATGGGGGACAGTAAAGGACCATAGGGGGTATATTGACGTTCAAAGCACTCAGGGAAGAGGAACGACCTTCACCCTTTATTTCCCTGTAACCAGAAAAGAAGTAGCCAAAGAGAAGCCCTCCCGATCAATTGAAGGCTATATGGCCAAGGGAGAGTCAATCTTGGTGGTCGATGATGTAAAAGAACAAAAAGAGATTGCCTCTCGGATACTAAAGAGATTGGGCTATTCTGTCACATCAGTTCTAAGTGGTGAAGAAGCCGTTGACTACCTGAAAGACAATTCAGCAGACCTTTTGGTTTTAGATATGATCATGGAGCCAGGAATTGATGGGCTTGAGACCTATAAAAGGATCCTCAAATGCCATCCTAAGCAGAAGGCGATAATCGTCAGTGGATTTTCTGAAACAGACCGTGTCAAGAAGGCTCGAAGGCTCGGTGCGGGAGCTTATATAAGAAAGCCATTTCTGTTAGAAAACATTGGGAAGGCAGTTAGAGATGAATTGGATAGATAACTTTTTCCTCTTGATCCCTTCAACTGAAATGTCTATATGTTGTGGCTTATGTCAATCTATCAAGGCTTTCTAATACTGCTATTAATCGTAAGTCGGGCTTTACTCAAGGCACTTATGATTAGTGTTACAAATTTTAATCCGTCAAAAGGGGCAATTTCGAGCTTTAGGTTTTCCTCCCTTGGGTTGTGATACCTGCTATGTATCTGCAATTTAGTACTTTTTAGAAATATTTGGATATAATTTCGATATCCTGACGTCTATCGATTGGTGGCGGTTCATTTTGGCCTGCTTTTTGTTAGCCAAGGTTTTTAGTTCAAGATGAAATCAGCGCTGCAGACCTGATCCCGATCATGCCATATTTCGATCGCTAACCGATAGAACCAGAGGGTAAATGCGAGAACCTCATACCTTTGATCACTGAGTTGGAAGAGCTGAAGGCCTGCGAACTATTGAAGGATCTTCAGGATCTGTTTCAGTTCTTCCTTGATTTCCCTTATGAAATTAATAGGGGTCACGGGGTCCCCCTTCTTTTTCGCCTTGAGCTTCCTACTTGCACCTTCTAGTGTGAGTTTCTCTTGATAGAGGAGTTTTTTATCTGCCAGATAGTTTCGATATCTTCGCGTTGCCAGATCCTCTGTCTTGAATCTGCCCACCAAGCGAATTCTTCACGGGACCTAATGTAAGACTTCAGGTCATGTTCTATTTGCCTTATTTTGTTCGTCAAAAAACGGATAGTTGCGCTATTATTCTCTGCCGTGAACGGGGCAATCTATTTTCAAATAAGTCCTCTTGCGATAAGTAGTCAAGCTTTCCGATTTAGGGTCAATTCCCACCAGGGGAGGAGTACCTTAAACAATTGTTGGTTGAAATTGGATCCTGAAATACGGTACATGTTAGGAAAGAATGCGAGGATCCGCTCTGAAAACTAAATCCTTGGAGAAGAACTGATGACTCGTAAAGACAAAGGGCACTACGCCAAAAAGCATCCATCGGACAGAAAAATCGATCGGACAGTTGCTGAAGCAGTTAAAGAGCGCATTTTAGAGGGTAAGATATCCTGTGCCGCTGCCTTTCAGATTGTAAGTGACTTAAAGGTTTCGCCCGCCGAGGTGGGTTTCACCATTGATTGTTTGGAAATTCCTATAACGGGATGTCAATTGGGCCTCTTCGGGTATAACCCACAGAAGAAGACCGTCAAGCCAGCCGATTCCGTTTCATCCACTTTGGAAGAGGCTATCCGCCAAGCGCTGGTCTGGGATCGGCTTCCCTGTGTTGCCGCCTGGGAGATAGGCGAGAGGTTCGGCCTTGGTAAGATGGAGGTCACTTCAGCCTGCGAGGCCCTAAAGGTCAAAATCTCTTCGTGCCAACTGGGTACTTTCTAACTACCCCCAGAACTTTCCGCCCCGGCATTGCCTTCTTAAGGGTGTTAGGGGAGCATTGCGTCACAGCCTTAGCAAGATGATCGAGGATATGGTCAATATGATGCCAAGAGTTGTCGCGGGCGTTAATTTTTCCTTGTAGATTAAGGCAGATAAAATTATGGCGATGACAAAATGCATGCCCGCTATCGAGGCGATGATGGAGAGTGGTCCTGTGGACAGCGCCTTCAGAAATGAATAGTACCCTGCAAAATTAATCAGACCCATAGTAAAACCGATGACTAGGGCATCTTTGGGGTTCTTTTCTGATTCCTCTGTTTGCAGCCTCTTTCTCAATCCGAGGGCGAAAAAGGTGGAAGCTATATATGAGACGGCAATAAAGGCCATTCTGTTTGTATACATAGCGGCAAATTTAGTTGAAATTATAGCAACAGCGCCGGCTAATAGGGAGATGGATACACAGAAAAATCCCCTTCTTGTCTTTCCATAAGATGTGCCTTCCTCACCAAAGTCTCTTGTCAAAACCACGATAACCACCATGGCAAGAACAATGCCTATGACCTGATAAAGAGATAGTCGATCTTTGAAAAATAGGATGGAAAAGAAAACGACAATGACAGCACTCAGCCTGATTATGGGATAGGCTATGCTTGCTGGGATATTCTTTAACGCCTCGATATGAGCGACAGTGGCTAGGAGAAAAGAACCACTATTCAAGAGGGCAATGAACAGTAGAAACTGGATGTTTGTAACAGACTCTTTTAGGGCAAAAAAAAGGATTGAACTCAAGATAGCCACAGTGGCCATGAAAGAGAAAGTTGTCCAGGCTGTATTACATCTTTTTTCAGCCGATACCTTATACAGGAATCGCTGAGTACCCATAAGAAATAAGGCTATAATGGCATACGTATACCAGTTTCTCATGGCCCTTTCCGAAAAGCTAGAATTGCCGCTTGTTGATTGATCTTACTTGATTGGTCTGTAAAAATAACTACTACCTATTTTATAACATTTCAACCAGTTAAAACCCCCACTCCGCGTCTTGGTATGAGGGAGCTTGCAAGAGGCTACTGAGGAGAAAGAGGCACGGTAGGTAAGGTATTCGGTAGGGTATGTGAAGCCTGTTACTTCGGCGAGCACGGGGGGGGTTGCGTGGGTTTGATTTTACTGGTAATCCGCCTCCGGCGGAAGAGCTGAACGCTTGTTGAATTATTGAAGGATCTTCAGGATCTGTTTTAGTTCTTCCTTGATTTGCTTTAAGAGATTATCCGGTGGCACGGATTGGGTTTTCTTTGAGGACTTGAGCCTCCTCCTTGCACCTTCTACTGTGAGCTTCTCCTCATAGAGGAGTCTTTTTATCTCTCCTATGGTTTCGATATCCTCACGTTGGTAAATCCTCTGTCTTGAATCTGCCCTTTTAGGCCGGATAGGGGGGAACTCCGTCTCCCAGTAGCGAAGGACATAGGGCTTTACCCCAATTATCCGGCTTACCTCACCTATCCTGAAAAAACGTTTGTTATCCGGGATGTCCATTTTTCCGGCCCTCTCTCAACCTCCCACGCGTCTGCCGATGAATTTCCTCTATTATCCCCTCATGGATATTATTTACCTCATCGTCGGTCAATGTCCTTTTATCAGACCTGTAGCTAATCCTTACAGCCAGGGCCTTTTCTTGATGGGCAATCTGTTTCCCCTGGTAAGCATCAAATATATCCACGGATTCAACCAGGTCATTTCCCATCTCCTTTACAATACTTAGTATCATGGCACTCTCAATAGAGCTATTAACTATGATGGAGATATCTCTTCTAACTGAGGGGTATTTGGCCAGGGGTGTAAATTTCTTTACCCAAACAACCGAGGATAAAAGGGGTTCAATATACAGTTCCAGGATATGGGCATTTTTTTCAACCCCATAGCCTTTTAAGACATCTTTTGAGACCTTACCAATAGCGCCTATCTCAGAGCCGGAGTAAAAGATCCGGGCATATTCATTTGGATCAAACCCCTCTTTAGGTCTATTTCTGTTGTACTCAGTCTTGTCAATACCAAGCTCCTCCAGGATATTTTCCGCCACACCTTTAATATCAAAGAAATCGGCCTCCCTGGGTTCCTGATACCACTCTTGTCTGGAGCCAAGCCCGGTGATTAAGGCAGCAAGAACTTGCCTCTCTTGAGGCAATTCACCATCACCTTTAATATATACCTTTCCCCATTCAAATACCCGTATATCATCCTGATCCCTCAATGAGTTTAATCTAACTGTAGAAAGTAGTCCAGGAATGAGGGAGGTCCTCATAACGGATTGGTCTTGAGAGAGGGGATTTAGGAGTCTTACAAAGGAACGCAGATGACTCTTCTCTCCTGCCCCTAGTATATCAGCAGACCTTGGGGAGATGAAGCAGTAGGTAATTATCTCTGAAAAGCCCATACCGACCATCATGGCCTTAATCCGGTCTCTGAGGACAAATTCGGTATAATCCTCTTCTGTTGGCCTGATAGCTGGAAGGGTCACCGGTATGTTATTGTAGCCAATTAGGCGTGCGACCTCCTCAATGAGATCAGCTTCTCTGGTTATATCCACCCTGAATGGTGGTGGGCAAACCTCGATCCTGTTTTGATCAACCGCCCTTACAGCCATGTTAAGGGAGGAAAGATGATCGGCCATCTGTTTTATATCAATAGTGGTTCCCAGGATCTCATTTGCCCTGTCCGCCCGTAGTCTAATCCTTGCGGGAGACCATGGCTCTGGGTAGCAATCTATGATCCCCTTGGCGATATTACCTCCGGCTAGCTGGGCGATAAGCATGAGGGATCTCTTTAAGGCGAAGTCAGCTCCTTGGATATCAATACCCCTCTCAAAGCGATATGAGGCCTCTGTGCTGAGGGAAAGCCTCTTTGATGAACGGCTGATCATAATGGGATCAAAGTAGGCACTTTCCACCAATACCGTAACGGAGTTTAAGGTTATCTCCGAATTAAGGCCACCCATTATCCCTGCTATGGCCACTTCTCGCTGTCCATCACATATCATCAAGGTCTGATCATCTAGATCCCTGGTTTGTCCATCTAAGGTGGTAAAGGTCTGACCGTTTTCCGCCCTTTTGACCACTATTCGTCCGTCCGCCAACCGGTGGTAATCAAATGCATGTAATGGTTGCCCCAGCTCCATAAGGACATAGTTGGTTATATCGACTACATTGTTGATAGCCCTGATTCCAGAGACATGCAGTCGGTATCTCATCCAAAAGGGAGAGTAGCCAATCTTTGCCTGATCTACCAAGCCAGCTGCATATCGAGGACAACCATGGCTGTCGAGTACGGTAACAGATGCCAGGTCCTCTATTGGGGTATTACCTTCTTCGATGTGTATCTCTGGCATCCTGATCTTTTTATTGGTAAATGCCCCTATCTCTCGCGCAATGCCCACCACAGATGCACAGTCGATCCGGTTGGGGGTCAGGGCTACATCCAGAATCCAGTCTTCCAGGTCCATGGCATCGGAAAGGGATTGGCCTGGCCTAAGCTCATTGGACAGGATCATAATACCGGTATGGTCATCTGTAAGACCCATCTCATCTTCAGCCAAGAGCATTCCGTGAGATATCTCACCCCTGATTCTGCCCTCTTTGATGAGGGTGCCATCGGGAAGTGAGGTCCCTGGCAGGGCCAAGGGTACAATATGTTCCTTGCTGATGTTGGTGGCACCGCAGACTACAGATACCTCTTTTTTTCCAGCATCTAAATGACAGATGGATAGCCGATCAGCCCTGGGATGGGGTTTGATATCCAGGATCCTTGCTACCCTAATATCATTGAGGTTTTGGGCCTTATGCTCAAGGCCTTCGACCTCAAGTCCGGCCATCGTGAGCAATTCCGCCACCTCAGCTGGCGTTTGATCGATATCCACGAATTCCTTCAGCCAATTAAGACTAACCCTCATTTATGTGCGTCCTTTGACTCTTCCGTTAAAACTGTCGTAAGAACCTGATGTCATTTTCAAAAAAGACCCTGATGTCATCCAGGCCAAATTTAAGCATGGCTATCCTTTCAACCCCTATACCGAATGCGAAACCAGAGATACTCTCTAGGTCATAACCAACGACCTTGAAAACCTCTGGATCTACCATGCCGGAGCCAAGAATCTCTAACCAGCCGGTATAAGAACAGGTTCGACAACCATCTCCCTTGCATATGACACATTGAATATCGACCTCTGCACTGGGTTCAGTGAAGGGAAAGAAGCCTGGCCTGAAACGAAGTTTGGTATCACGACCAAACATCTGATGGGCAAAGGTGGTAAGTGTTCCCTTAAGATCGCCAAAGGAAACCCCTTTATCTACCAGTAGCCCTTCTACTTGGTGGAACATTGGGGTATGACTGATATCTGAATCCGGGCGGTAAACCTTTCCCGGAGCCACTACGCTCACCGGGGGCAGTTGTTTTTCCATTACCCTGATTTGCATTGGGGAGGTATGGGTTCTTAAGACGACGTTATCAGAGATATAGAAGGTATCCTGTATATCCCTGGCAGGATGATCCTTTGGCATGTTTAAGGCCTCGAAGTTGTAGTAATCAAGTTCCACCTCCGGTCCTTCTACGACCCTAAATCCCAATGTCGAAAAGATGGTACATATCTCTTCTGCTATCTGGGTAATAGGATGTAGGTGGCCTCGTGGAGCTCTTCTGCCGGGAAGGGTTACATCCACCAAAGCTGATACCCCTTCGATAGCCTTAGCGGTTAGAGAATCAGTTGCCGCCTGAAACTCCCTCCTTAGCTCCTCTTTCACCTGGTTTACGATCTTGCCTATAGCAGGTCTTTGTTGTTTTGGCAACTCTGCTAGTCTCTTT
>CP070660.1:648874-658586 GCA_020355145.1 Deltaproteobacteria bacterium | reverse complement strand
CCGGCCAGTTTTTCCAACCTCGGCTATTACTTGACCCCTTTTAACATATTGCCCCTTTTTTACCCGGAATTTATGCAGATGTCCATACCTTGTCCTCAGCTTATATCCATGATTGATAGCAATCATCTTGCCGAAGTTACCTTCTCTGCCCGCAAATACAACTAATCCATCGGCCGGTGCAATTACAGGTGTACCTATTCTGTTCCCTATGTCCAGTCCTTTGTGAAATTCCCTTTGATTTGTAAAGGGCGAGATCCTGTAGCCAAACCCAGAGGAATACCAGCCATTAGTTGGACTGATAGATGGTGTACAGGCCAGGATGGATTTCTGCTCCTTTAAGAAATTGTTCAATTCTGTTTGGGATAGAGAGGTCACCTCTATCTCTGTTTCCAGATTCTCCAAGGATTTATGCATTTGATGGATTAGCCCTTTATGAACCTCCTTCAGTTGGTAATCCGATTTGAGGTTATTAATATTTGAACCTCCAAGGCTAAAGAATTGATCTTGTTCCTCAGATGGCTCCAGGTTGGTCATAACCCTTAACTTACGCTCGAATTCTTGGAGCTTGGCCATCCTTTGATTGATCTGGTTGATCTTTTTGCTCAAGGCAACGAGCTGGATTTTTTGAGTGCTGTTTTCCTTTCTCAGATAATTCAATTCCGGTATCTGGGTCTTGATCTTTTTATAATCGGTAATGAGCCATCCAACCCCGAGGGTTATCAGGAAAAAAAGACAGGCAAGGGTAAAGATTAATCGATTAGGGATATTAATCTTTCTTATCTTATTTGACCCCCTAGGCAGGAATACAATGGTAGTTTTCTTTGAGGCCATAATAAAAAGATTAAGAAAATGGCAAAGCCTGCTTAACTGGAGGCGGCAACCGGATTCGAACCGGTGTCAAACGGTTTTGCAGACCGCTGCCTTAGCCACTTGGCTATGCCGCCTGTAAATGGAGCGGGAAACCGGACTTGAACCGGCGACCGTCACGTTGGCAACGTGATGCTCTACCAACTGAGCTATTCCCGCCTTGCCCTGGAATCTATTTTAGCAATTTCCTTTCCTTTGTCAATAGAAAAATCTCAAGGCATTTAGAAGAGCACCCTTTTTATCGTTCGAAAGTATAACCATCCAGACCACATAGTCAATACCAAAGCCACATAAAGAAAGGTCGTTCCAACCACATGGAAATTGACCTTTAGATACTCGTAGTGCAAACAGAGACATATGAGGGCCACAAATTGAAATATTGTTTTGTATTTTCCGAGGGAACTTGCCTCAACAACCTTACCCTCAACAATAGCCACACCCCTCAATCCTGTCACTGCCATTTCCCTTGTGATAATCAAGATGACAACCCAGGCAGGGATTCTGCTCAGGGTCATTAGCATGATCATGGTTACCGAGACCAGTAATTTGTCAGCTAATGGATCCAAAAACTTGCCCAGTGGGGTAACCACCTCATACCTTCTGGCATAGAACCCATCCAGAAGATCTGTTATGGCAGCCAGTCCAAAAAAGAGGGCAGCCAAGAAACTCCCCAATTCTTCATTGAAATGGAGACAGATAGCCACTGCTGGAATCAACACCAGCCTGATGATACTCAGAGTATTTGGAAGGTTATTTGTTTGGCCTTGATTCTTGTTCATAATTAGGGCGCTTAGCTGCGCGTTTTCTGAATTCCATGTAATATCTCATAACCCTTTCCACAAAGCGTCTGGTCTGTGGAATAGGAGGGACGGAATTGTGTTTCTCAACAATTTTAGCACCTACATTGTAAGCAGCTATAGCCAATCTCTTATCCTGTTTAAACCTCTTAAGAAGTAGACTAAGGTATCTTGTGCCACCGAGGATATTTTCCTCTGGATCAAATGGATTATTTACCCTCATATCGTCTGCAGTAGTTGGCATAAGCTGCATCAGCCCTTGAGCCCCGCTTTCAGAGATCGCATTGGGATCGAAAGCTGATTCAGCCTTCATGATGGCCTTTATTAGGTGGGGCTCAACATCGAATTGCTCCGCGGCCTTATGGATTATGGACTCATATTTCTTGATGTATTGTTTTGCCTTCATTCCACCCGTCTTTATATATAGGCGATACCTGGGGTCTGATGGAATGTTGGTAAAATGCCAGACCCCATTTTTATCCTTGAATCTATAGATATCCGCCTTTACATGGCTGGAGAGAAGCACTAAGGGGATGGCAACTGATACAATCAATCTGTAGGGAGACATTGGCTACCTCACCTTCTTCCAATCCGCCAAAAATCTATCTAATCCGATCCTTGTGAGGGGGTGTTCGGTTAACTGGATGAGTACCTTAAAGGGGATTGTGGCAATATGGGCACCAATCAAGGCTGCATCCAGAACATGAACAGGGTTGCGGATGCTTGCCACGATAACCTCTGTCTCAAATCCATAATTTTCATATATGGTTACCATGTCCTCCACTATCCCCATGCCAACGCTACTTATATCATCCAGTCTACCGATAAATGGGCTGACGAAGCTAGCACCTGCTTTGGCTGCTATCAGTGCCTGTAAGGGTGAAAATACCAGTGTTACGTTGGTAGTGATATGGTCCCTTGAAAGTATCTTGGTGGCCTTAATCCCCTCAGTTATCATTGGGATTTTCACCACAATGTTGTCTGCAAGACTTGCCAGCTGCCTGGCCTCCTTAACCATAGCGCCTGCTTCAACACTTATCACCTCTGCACTGACCGGACCATCTACTATCTTGCATATCTCCTTGATTAATTCCTTGAAATTTTTCCCCTCTTTTGCCACAAGTGTTGGGTTGGTGGTTACACCATCTAATAAGCCCAGTTCATTGGCCTTTTTTATCTCTTCAAGGTTTGCCGTGTCGATAAAAAATCTCATCTTTCCCTCCTTACAACTCACAGATCCCTGTATAGGTTCTGAACTACTGGCATATCACTTGAGTATAATTTATCTAAAGGTTCGACAGAAGGCCCTTTTGGCAATCTATTCAGGAGTTGACCCATGGTTAATCTAAGGACAGGATGCATGAGATCAGGTGCCAATTGAACCAGGGGCTCCAACACAAACCGCCTTTTGTGGAGTAAAGGATGGGGGACTATCAGGTTATCGGACTCTATTATCTCTTGACCAAAAAGAAGTAGGTCGAGGTCAATTATCCTGGGCCCCCATCTTTCCCTCCTTATCCTCCCCATATCGGATTCTATCCTCAGAAGACCCCTTAATAATTTAGATGGGCCTTGACTAACCTTTACCTGAACAACACAGTTTGCATACCAGTCTTGTCCAGTAACACCCACTGGCTCTGTCTTGAATATTGATGAACAGGCAGTCACATGACATCCCGGTAATTGGTCTATTTTACCTATAGAATACCTGCAGTTAAAGGGCTTATCCCCTATGTTTGATCCTATCCCTATATATGCTATGGTGCTCTCCAAGGCTATAGCCTAATACCCTTTATCCTCTCGGTTGCCTCTAACAGGCGTTTCTCATCCTGGGTTAATGCCAGTCTTATATAACCCTCGCCAGGAAAACCAAATCCATTGCCCGGCGTTACTACCACACCTACCTCGGTTAAAAGCCTTGTTGCCAGATCCACAGATGTGTAAGGATGAGGGACCGGGACCCAGAGGTAAAATGTGGCCTTTGGTGGAATTACCTTGAAGCCGGCGTCCCTCAGTCCCTTGACCATAATATCCCTCCTGCGGGCATAGATCTTATTTATCTCCGAGATGCAGACCCTATTTGCCCTGAGTGCCTTAATACCGGCCATTTGAATAGCCTGGAACAGACCGGAGTCAACATTGCTCTTGATCAGGCTTAACCCCCTAATGGCCTCCTTGTTTCCCATTGCAAAGCCGATCCGCCATCCGGTCATGTTAAAGGACTTTGATAAAGAATGAAATTCTATACCTATATCCTTGGCCCCCTCAACTTCAAGAAGGCTCATGGGTCTGTATCCATCAAATGCGATTTCGCTATAGGTAACATCGTGACATACCATTACCTCATTGGTGTGTGCAAAGTCCACCACTGCTTTAAAAAAATCCACATCAGCCACAGCCGCTGTGGGATTGTTAGGATAATTCAGCCATATTAGCTTTGCCTTCCTGGCAACCTCACCTGGTATAGAGGCAAGATCGGGCAAGAAGCCATTCTCCTTGACTAGGGGTAAGAGATAAGGTTTTCCACCTGCAAAGATGGTACCAATATTATACACCGGATAAGCAGGGGTGGGGATAAGGGCAAGGTCACCTGGGTCTATAAATGCCAAGGAGATATGGGCTATCCCCTCCTTTGCACCTATCAGGGCCATTACCTCGGTTTCTGGATCAAGTCCCACGGAGAATCTCTCCACGTACCATTCGGCTATGGCGGCCTTGAAATCCTCCATCCCTGAATAAGAGGGATAATGATGGTTTGCCGGATCTTGGACGGCCCTTATCATTTCCTCGATAATCTTAGGGGGGGTAGGGAGGTCGGGGTCACCCACACCAAGATCGATTATATCCACCCCCTTTGCCTCCATCTCCTTCTTTTTTTGATCGATCTCCTTGAATAGGTAAGGGGGTAGTTCTTTTAGTCTTTCAGCAAGTTCGAAGATCTTTTCCCTCCTTCAATCCTAATACATCTTGCATATCATACAGACCATTGGGTTGTCTGACAACCCATGTACATGCCAAGAGGGCACCCCTTGCGAAGTTGTCCCTGCTGTGTGCCCTGTGCGTAATCTCGATCCTTTCCCCCACTCCAGCAAAGGTAATAGTATGTTCACCAACTATATCACCAGCCCTTATCGCTTGAATACCGATCTCTTCGTCTTTCCTAACTCCAATATAGCCCCTCCTCTCATAGACGGCATTTTTTTCCAGGTCTCTGCCGGTTGAATCAGCCAGGATCTTTGCAAGACGCATTGCTGTGCCGCTTGGGGCATCTTTTTTGAGCCTGTGATGGGACTCAACTATCTCCATATCCCAGTCTTTACTGAGAATCCCCGAGACATCCGCAACTACCTTAAATAACACATTAACCCCCACACTCATATTCGGGGCCATAACACATCTTATTGTTCGGGCAAGTTGGTTTACCTCTTTCTCCCCTTCACCAGTAATACCTGTAGTTCCTATGACCATTGCCTGACCGGTCTTTGCGATAAATCTGATATTATTTAAGGTGCTTTCCGGTGTAGTGAAATCAATCAATACATCCGCATCTTTCATCACCTCGTTGATATCCCCTTTAAGGACAAGTCCTATCTTACCAAGACCGATAACCTCCCCCACATCACTGCCAATTGCAGGATGGCCTGGTTTTTCAAAGGCGCCCAATAATTTGATATCCTCACTTTTTTGGATTAGATGGATGATTCTTCCTCCCATCCTGCCGGCTCCACCGGCAACAACGGCCTTGACCATTGTCTCCTCCTTTCCCTTATCTTACCCGAGAAATTTGGGGATCTCCTCCCCACTGATAAGATCATCATAGGTCTCTCTCTGCCTAATTATTGAGAAGAGTTTCCCTTTCACCATCACCTCTGCTGGCCTGGGCCTTGAATTGTAGTTTGATGACATAGAAAAGCCGTAGGCCCCTGCACTCATTATAGCTACTAGATCCCCTGGCTTAAATGCCGGCATCTTTCTGTCCTTGGCCAGAAAGTCTCCAGTTTCACAAATAGGTCCTGCTATGGTAGCAGTGAGCATTTTTGAGTTGGTCATCTTTACTGGCTGCACGGCGTGAAAGGAATCATATAGGGTAGGCCTGATTAGGTCATTCATGCCTGCATCCACGATAATAAACCTCTTGGTTGCCGTTGACTTGGTATAGAGGACCCTTGTGACCAGGATACCAGCATTGCCGATGATAACCCTACCAGGCTCGAGGATCAGGGTAAGTCTATCCTCTCCTATTATATCCTTTAATGCCCTGGCGTATTCAAAGGGATGGGGTGGACTTTCATCATTGTAGGTTATCCCGAGCCCGCCCCCGAAGTTAAGGAACTTGATGTCAAGCCCCATCCCTTTCAATTCCCTTAAAAGTCCCTTTAATTTTCTCAGGGCCTCTACAAAGGGGCCAATCTCCGTAAGCTGACTGCCTATGTGGCAGGATATGCCTTTTATGTCGATATTTTTCAACCGCTTGGCTAACTTGTATGTCTTCAGGGAGTCCTTTATCCCTATGCCGAATTTGTTTTCACTGAACCCGGTAACGATATATGGGTGTGTTTTAGGTTCCACATCGGGGTTTATACGTATGGCTATCATTGCCTTCCCGCGGATGTCTTTGGCTACCCCATTCAAGGTCTGTAATTCCTGGTCTGATTCTACATTGAACATGAGGATGTCCGATTTAAGTGCCAATTCCATATCACTTGGTGTCTTACCAACGCCGGAATAGATGATTTTATTGGGTGTAATCCCTGCCCTTAGGGCCCGAAACAGCTCTCCACCTGACACTATATCCGCCCCTCCCCCCTCGAGGGCCAGGAGTCTCAGGATGGCGAGATTGGAGTTGGATTTCAAGGAAAAGCAGGTTAGGTGCTCTAGGCCATTAAAGGCATTATTAAAGACCTGGAAATGCCTTTTTATTGTGGAGTAGGAGTAAAGATAGAAGGGTGTTCCAATCTGCTCAGCTATATATGCTACAGATAGGTCCTCACAGAAAAGATCATTATCCTTATAGACAAAGTGATGCATGTAAAGTGCCTAAAGTTACAAGTGCCTAAAATTAAGGAAGTAAATCATTTTAGTTCTAGCTCACTTTTAACTTTCTTTGTATCTCAATCCCGGCTCACTATCTTGCCTTCAAATATATCGACTATATGCTTAACCGGCTCAGGCAGTGTGGCTTCCCCTGAGTCCTCTTTTAGATCTTTGCCCTCCTTCGGCTGGGTCTCTTCGGCTGGATATCCCTTTTCACTTAAGGCCGCTTCCAGATTCCTATTGGGTTGGGTTAGTGCAGGTCTATTGAGTCGTTTCTCTATATCCTCGATCTTTTTGATTAACTCATCAAATGAAAGGTATTCTATTAGCCTTGAGAGCTTGAGTAAAATCGCCTCCAGCGCGATTCTGGGATTATTTGTATAGCGAAGATCCACCTCCCTGTTGATAAGGAAGTTAAGTGATTGAAGCAGTCTTTCGACTCCCGCATGGCTTGCCTGTTTTTTTGTTTCACTCAGCTCATTATCGGGTAGATCCAGGATTTGAGAGGGATCTTGAGAGATTAGGGAGACGATTAGATTTCTAAACTGACCTACTATTTCCCGATAAAAGGCCTTGATATCATAACCGTAATTATATATCTCCTCTATTATCTCCAGGCATAGTCTGCTATCACCATCGATTATGGCCCGCGATGTCTTAAAGATGATGTCCCTGTCTATTACCCCTAGAACAGCCCTTATTTGGTCATCGGCAACATCTGGGCCGGTAAAGGAGACAACCTGATCCAGAATGCTTTCTGCATCCCGCAGACTTCCCTGGGCCTCCCTTGAGATGATGGAGATACCGGAGTCGCTCACCCTTATACCTTCTTTTTCCATTATCCTCTTAATCTGTTCTTGGAGCTTTAATATGGGTATCCGCCTGAAATCAAACCTTTGACATCGGGACAGTATGGTTACAGGTACCTTATGCGGTTCTGTTGTAGCGAAGATAAATTTGACGTGTTCCGGTGGTTCTTCCAGGGTTTTTAGCAATGCATTAAATGCAGGGAGGGTCAGCATATGGACCTCATCTATAATATATATCCTATATCCTCCATGAGAGGGAAGGTACCTGATATTCTCTCGGAGATTCCGTATCTCATCAATTCCTCGGTTTGATGCACCATCAATCTCCTGGACATCAACGGATGAGCCATTAGTTATCTCAATACATGAGGTGCATTTGTTGCAGGGGTTTGCTTCCTGGCCGTTTCGACAATTGAGCGCCTTGGCGAGGATTCGGGCAACCGATGTCTTGCCCACACCCCGAGCGCCGCTGAATAGATAGGCATGGGCTAATCGATCAGAGAGCAAGGCATTCTTGAGTGTCTGGGTTATGTGCTCCTGACCTATAACCTCTTCAAATAACTGAGGTCTCCATTTTCTGGCGAGGACTTCGTATGGCATGATCAAATATAAATCTTAAGATCTTGGCCTATGGAAGTCTTACGGTATGTATGGCGGAGAGAGGGGGATTCGAACCCCCGGTACCACTTTTGGTGGTACACGCGATTTCCAGTCGCGCTCCTTAGGCCAACTCGGACATCTCTCCGTAATTCCGCTTGAGCGGGGTACATCTGGCTTTTGGATTTTGGCATATATCCAACCATCCCAAAAGCCCTCTAGCCACGGGCCAATTATGAAATTTAACAAGAGGCAAGTTTTCTGGCGGAGAGGGTGGGATTCGAACCCACGTGCCTCGCTACTAACGAGACAAGTCGATTTCGAGTCGACCCCGTTACGACCACTTCGGTACCTCTCCTAAACCTCCCTCCTTTCTCGAAAGAACTCCTGCATAACTCCTCTGCATTCCTTTTCCAATATGCCGGGTATTACCCTTACTCTGTGATTCAGCCTTCCATCATCCGATAGATTGTAGATTGAGACAGCAGCCCCGCTCTTTGGATCAAATGCACCAAAGACGAGGGTGTCCAACCTGGCATTGATAATGGCCCCCATGCACATGGGACAGGGCTCGACAGTTACAATCATGGTCATCCCATTCAACCGATAATTTTCAGCTATATTTGCTGCCTTCCTGATAACCAATATCTCCGCATGGGCGGTGGGATCATTAAATTCAATGCATCTATTATGGTCTCTGGCTAAGATCTCTGGGGACTGTCCTATCAAAAGTGCCCCTACTGGAACCTCCCCACCCAGCCCCCCCTTTTTGGCCTCTTTAATGGCCTCTCGCATAAGTGAGCAAAAGTCCAAAATTGATGATTTTCCTTATCCTTATCTTAAGATATATCAAAAATCGTGATATTTTTTGGCTACTTATCAAATAGGTCTCGGAATATTATTTTCCTTGATTATCCTTTAGCATTTCCTTATTATGGAGTCAACTCGATAGTGACTACCTTGGTTATTTCAAGGCCTTCGGATGTGGGCACTGTGTTTTAGTTTCACGGGCTTCTGTGGTAAGATTAACACAAAAATTCCTAAAAATGGAGGGGAGATTTTTATAACCTATTGTAATTCCATAATAATTATATTCAGAAAGAGATGGCATAATAGTTGCCATATAAAAGTATGTCTGGGATGCTCGTTAACTATATAGATTTTTTCCTATAAATAGACATTAGGAGAAAAGAGGAAAATATATTTTAAGTAACGGCATCTCCGGAAAGCTTATAGTTCCGGGCTATAAGCCCGGGGCTATAAGCCTATAGAGATACATCTTCCAGCCAAAGGCCCATTTTTCCCCCATAAAAAATCCCCCATGTTACCTTTGCCCGGATCATCTTTTCAAACGATATTTCTTGAGTCCGAGGGCCTTTGGGATTATACTCATAACTCATGACATGTCTAAATAAGGAGGTCTGTGCTATGGAGAAAAGGCACCTCTATCTACTTTTACCCCTTTTATCCCTGGGCATTTTTTGCTGCTCTCAACAAGGGGCAGAGGAGGCTAAAATACTTGCCAGGATAAATGATTACACCTTAACCCTTAATGATTTTGAATCTCAGCTCACATCGGAGGTGGAGCTGGATAAGGATTTCAAATTG
>CP070660.1:640390-648774 GCA_020355145.1 Deltaproteobacteria bacterium | reverse complement strand
TACAGCCATATCAGATTCCTCTTTCCCTAAACGGCGGCGAAGATATTCTCTAAAGGTCTCTCGGAGTTTTTCCTCTGGAATCGATTGATAACCTTGCTTGGTTATTGCCCTGATCGCCTTTTTATCGACGCTTACTGCCTCAGGAGGGAAGAAAATACTAAAGAAGAATGCCCAAAGAATCATGGTGTGTATGACCTTGCTCATGATAGATAATTACCTCTTGATGTTATTGGCTATCTGCAACATGTTATCTGCCGTTTGTATGGCCTTACTATTTATCTCGTAGGCCCTCTGGGCCATAATCATAGAAACCATCTCTTCGACCACATCTACATTAGACATCTCGAGAAATCCCTGGGCAATTGTTCCTACACCAGCTGAACCTGGTGTGCCGGAAATGGCATCCCCTGATGAATCTGTGGCTCTATATAGATTGTGGCCAAGGCTAAAAAGACCGGCAGGGTTAGGAAACGTATATACTTCTATGACCCCAAGGGAGGTTCCCGTCCCTTCAGGGTCAAATAGGGTTACCGTTCCGGTCTTGTCAATATGAACAGAGACTGCCTCTGTTGTAATTGTCATCTCCGGTTGCAATTTGTCTCCACCTGGGGTAACGATGTTTCCATCGGCATCTAACTTAAAATTGCCTGCCCTGGTATAGAGCTCCTCTTCATTGCTCAGTACCTTAAAGAAGCCATCTCCCTCAATGGCCAGGTCCAGCTCATTTTTTGTCTCCTTAAAATCCCCCTGCATAAACATCTTCTGTACCCCAACAGTCATTGTTCCCATACCAACGTGGATGCCAGCAGGAACCTGACCGCCAGCCGCTGTTATTGACCCGGCCTGACTTATGGTCTGATACATAAGGTCCTCAAAATCGGGCCTACTCTTTTTGAAACCCACTGTATTTACATTGGCCAAGTTATTGGAAATAACATCAATCGTCAATTTCTGGGCAGACATTCCGGTTGCCGCTGACCACAATCCTCTTAACATAACTGTCTCCTCCTTCTAATTGAGTCTTTGAAAACCACGTCCTTTGGGCGTGGGCAAAGCTCTTAGCCTCTGTCTGTAAGGCTTGCAAGGGCCGTTATTCACGCTCTCCTGGCGTGGTTTTTTATTGTAGTAGACCAGGATCATTAACCATCTTATCAGTGATTTCATCCATACACTGAATTGCCTTTTGAGCCGACTCAAATGCCCTAAGGGCCTCTACCATTTTAATCATCTCCTGTATTGGACTAACATTGGATCCCTCTGTATAACCCTGTTGAACACTGACATTCTCCGCAGCGAATATATCCCTTTCTTCTCCTTGATATATGTAGGATGAGCTGCCTTCTTTTCTAAGAAGCCGCGGTTGTCTAAAGTCCATCACCAATATCCTGTCAACAGGTTCATTTTCCACTAATACCTGTCCATCAATGTTCATTGACACATTGCTCCCGTTGATTCTGATAGGGCCATTTTGGCCTAATACGGTATCACCATTCTGGGTTACCAGTAATCCGTCCTCATTAAGGGTAAATGAGCCATCCCTTGTATATCTTATACCCCTCGATGTCTGGATCTTGAAAAACCCAGGGGAACCCAATGCAACATCGAATTTGTTTCCCGTATAACGTATAGGACCTGGCGTAAGGTCTATTGCCGAAGTGTTTTTCATGGTAAGTACTTGATTAAAGGAAATAACATCCTTTTTAAAGGCATTCGTGTTACTATTTGCAAGATTATTGGAGATAGTATCAAGCCTAAGCTTATGCGCTAAAGAGCTATCAATTAAGTTATAGACCCCTGACATCAATTTCTTCTCTCCCCATTTCTCCTCTTTATGAATCTCTAACCTAATCGAGTGAGCAATATTAATGCCAGAAAAGATGAAAATCCTAATCTTGTGTAACATGCTTATAATAAAGGGAAAATACAATAGAGGATAAAAAGAGGCGGGGGGTCAAGAGGAAAAAAATGCCTACTGGAGCTTTTTTCCACTACTCAGAGAATATACAAAGGCAAGCAGTTCTGCCACAACAACATAAAGCTCTGGTGGAATCTCTTCACTTAGATCAAGCTGGGATAAAACCTCTATCAGATCTGGGTCATTGTGGATGTATATATTATGCTCCTTGGCAATCTCGATGATCTTTTCAGCAACCTTTCCCTTTCCCTTGGCTATTACCTTGGGCGCATTATCTAATTTTGGCTCATACTTTAAGGCAGCAGCCCTCTTTTGCCTGCTTCTTGTTTTCATACGCGGAATGGCCCTCTATAAGGGTATGGATATCCTTTTTCTGACACGAACAAACATGGAACGTGATGGGGCGAAGCCCCTAAATTCGACAAAGTGGACATTATAGATGAGACTATCCACCCGCCTTCATCTCCACCTTTAGCTGGCTCAGACCACCAGGCTTATGGTATTGCCCTCCTCCTGAATAATCTCTTTAATGAGCGATTCTTTGACTATCTCATGGTCCCTAAGATGGCACTCTATACAGCGGACGGAAAAGCCCCTTTCCTTCATCCTGTTGATAAAAATCGGGATACTTTCTTCAATAAGTAATTTGGCCTCCTCTCTTGTTAGTAGAAACTTCCCCTCGATCTCCTTTGCCTTGACAGTCACATCTGCCCTAAGTGGTCCAAGATTAGATAAATCCAATAGAAAGGTTATCCTAAAGGGTTCTTTACCAATTTTTTGCCTTCTATATCCGTCCTTCCCCTTTTGAGGTAAATGTATCAACAACTGGCCAACGGTAAAAGGCCCATTAGGAAACTGGATTGGGATTGGCAGGAAAATCTTCCTATCCTGCTCCAGTCCAAACCTATTAAGGAGCTGGGTACTTTTTGTGGTAGATAGAAATCTTTTAAGGAAAACACCCTTCTCTTCCTTAAGGGCAAGGAATCTTGAGACCATACCTTTTAGATCCCCCTCTATTAGCCTATTGAGATTATCTCCGCCAATTTTTTTATTGATCAAAAGCTTTTTGAGCTTTGCCTCCCAACTAAGGCCTGATTTTTCAATAAATATCCTCAGAAGCTCTGGTGGGGGGTTTAAAAATAATCGTAGCGACAAATCATTCATCAGTTCCCTAAATAGGGATAAGGCCTCTTTTGGAAGCCCATAGTGATGGATATTCTCAAATAAAGATCTCCAGGGGTTTTCCTTTATTGCAGACAGTATTATAGAAATATTTAGAGCACCCTTATCCGGGAATTTTATTCCTAAGAGCCTGAGGGTTGGAGTTGGTGATATCTCTTCGACCTTTAGGGAAAGAACCCTGCCTTCTCTTAAGGGAACATAGGTCCTTGCCATTACCCTTCTTCCTTTAATAAGGAGTAAGGCGGTGTCTAAGGCAGATGATTTTAATACCTTTCCCTTAACAACCTCATTTTTGAATAATTCGACAAGGGATGTAGAATCCGGCCCTAGCTGAAGAGATATCTTGGGAACTGAAAATGGGGGATTACTGATAGCCTTGAACATATCGCACCTTCGGTGCGGACCTGATACTGGATGTATGAATCCGGATTGTATCTTTATCCCCTGGCCCAGACCTGGCTTGCAATAATTGAGTTCTATAGGTTCAAATCCCGGAGTAATACGACCACATCATTTTGTTCTCGGCAGGTCGCGCCAGGGCGGGCAGTATCAAGAATCTAGTATCCAGAATCGTTTGGTTGATGCGACTAATCTTATTATATCGAAACCATTAGGCAAAAAAGGAAATTCCTAAGCGATAAATCTAATACAAAGAGATATATGATGGGTGAAAGGATCCTCGTTATCAGTGATAAGAAAAGGGATTTGGACCTCTTTGAGGAAATACTCGGACCTAAAGGATATGACATCGAGGGGATTGCTCTCCCCGAGGAAACTGAAGATACGTTTCTCAAAGATGCCTTTGCTGCCATTCTTGCCGATTACGATCTAATTGGAGACATGGCCTATAATTGGATACGGTTTCTTCAGGAAAATAGGTCCAGGTCCTGTTTCATCCTCTATGGAGAAAAAATCAAAGCAGATAAGATATCAGAGATACTCCAAAAAGGGGCATATGGGTTTGTTCCCCGGGCCCTTCTCTCAGAGCGTATCTATGACACTATTATGGGAGGATTGGAGAATCGAAAGGCCTTTGTTGAGATCTTGGCAATGATTGATGAGCTGAGGGATGTCAACGAAGGGCTTAATAGGGAAAAAGAGGCCCTCAGGGCAAAAAATCAGGAGTTGGGCTTCATCAATCGGCTTAGCAGCAAGGTAGCATACGATCTGAACTGGGACAGGATTATTCCCAGGATCTTAGGTGCTGGCCTTCTAAATGTTATCGATCCGGAGATCCTCAGTATACTTTACCGGATCGGTTCCAGGTGGAATCTGGCCCTCCATTTATCGAAAAATGAAATCAATGGAGAAACACTTGAAGGGTTAAAGAAGGATGTAGTCGATAGATTCTCTAATCTGTCCAGAGAAAGGATCTCAGTAAAAGAGATAACCCTTCACCTATATCCATCCAATGTCAAAGTGTCTTCCTCCTCTCCGATTTCCTTTTTCAAACCCACCATAGGCGAACCTTTAAGTTTAGCTGGAAGGCCATTGGGGATGCTCTTTATCCTTCCAAAGGAAAGGCAGGAGTTCAAAAAGGAGAAAAAGGAGTTGATGTCAACCATCTCCAATATCCTTGCCATGTCCCTTAAAAACGCCCAGGAATATCATAGAGTCAAAGAGATGGCGGTTACGGATGGTCTTACAGGAATTTATAACCACAAGGGGTTTAGAGACTTTCTGCAAAGGGAGTACCAAAGGGCAAGAAGGTATAATAAACCCCTTTCCCTGATCATGATTGATGTGGATAACTTCAAGGCCATCAATGATTCTCTTGGTCATCAGGCAGGCGATTATATCCTTAGGGAGCTGTCTGGGTGCCTAAAAGGCTCTGTAAGGGCCACTGATATAGTGGCCAGGTATGGGGGAGATGAGTTTGCAATCCTTCTCCCAGAAACTGAAATGGACGAGACAGAAGTGCTTGTGAAAAGGGCGTTACGTACAATCAAGAATCATTCCTTCGAATGGGGACCTAAAAGGATAAAGGTGGAGATAAGCTACGGAATTTCCACTACCAGTGAGCTCGAAAAGGGAGAAGAAGAGGAAGAATTTCTCCACAAGGCTGACTCCAGGCTCTGCACTGCAAAATGGCCACGATTGTATTCGGTGTCAACAGGGACATGATATTCTGAAAGTCTATCAACAGGCCATGTCAAATTATTGCCAGGAAAAGATCATATCTTCTCTAGCGAAGCTTCGCCTTCCCGGCCCGTATCCCGCCAAAGCGGGAGACGGGCAAACCGTCGAGGCTTTAGGCTTGGCATCCTGGATATTGGATGCTGGATAAAAACAAAACACAGGAGAAGCTTTCTTCCTGTGTTTATCCAGTATCAAGCATCCGGTATCACAAACCTTGACATTAATCCGCCCCAGGCGGATAAATGTTAAGATCTTGAGCTATGAAGGTATCTAGTGCCCTTCTCGGGTGTTGGAGGGGAATTAGCTTTTAATCTTTCCTTGCTCATGAAGTTCGAGAAAGACGTCTGTAATCTCCGAGTCAAATTGGCCACCCGCATTTTCCATAATAATCCTTACTGCAACATCCTCTTCCATCCTATTTCTGTATGAACGATCAGAGGTCAGGGCATCATAAACATCTGCTACAGACATAATCCGTGAAAGAAAGGGAATCTCTTCCCCTTTGAGCCTATCAGGATATCCTCGCCCATCCCACCTTTCATGGTGGTATTTTATTATCTTCTGTTCATCTGTCCACATATTAAAGTGACCAATAATATTGCTTCCAATAATTGGGTGTCTTTTTATAACCTCATACTCCCCCTCTGTAAGCCGGCCAGGTTTTAAGAGAATGTTATCAGGAATACCTATCTTACCAATATCGTGCAGGTTACCAGAGACGTTTAACACGCTTATATCATCTTGTGAACACCCGATATCCTTGGCAATCAACACAGCATAGCTTGTTACCCTTGCTGAATGCTGTTTGGTATAGGGATCCCTGGCCTCAATAGTCTCCACAAATGCATAAAGGGTAGAAAAGAGATTTTCGTAAATATTCTCATAAAGGGCCAGGTTTTCTATTAAGAAAGATGCCTTTTCTGCCAGGAAATTCGAAAAATATAACTCCTTTTCGCTAAAATGGTGGCTGGCATCTCTAATAAGTGAGATCAGGATACCAAATACCCTGGACCTAATCTTGAGAGGGATGGCCATAATACTGTGACTACTATCATTTTCCCTTTTAAGCAGGGGTATTCCCTCATATGCAACCTTCCGGATAATGCCTTCCTCTATACATTCAACATCTACCACTGTCCTATCTTTATCCCTAAAAAAGGAGGCAATAACCAAAGGGGCTGTCAACCCCTGACCAGAGATACAAAAATGTGCTTCATCGCACGTGGTTACTTCCCCTGACAGATCTACCAATATATTAAAGAGATCCTTGCTGGTTGTTACCTGATCTAACTGCTGGAGGATCAGATTCATAGTCTCAACTTCCTTTATCTTCTGTTTCAATTCTTGGTTGATCTTCAGAAGTCTCTCATTTCTCTTGGCCTCCTCCTTTAACAAAATATTATCGACAAATAGTGATCTCCCTCTCATAACCCTCTCAATAGCAAGAGGGATTTGATCCATTTTGATTGGTTTGGTTAAAAAATCTACTACACCATTCTTTAAGGTATTTATTGCACTATCCATGGAAGGGAATCCGGTCATAACAACTACCGGAATCGTATTATCATAGGCCTGTATTCTTTCAGTGAGTTCCACCCCGTCCATTCTGGGCATAGAAATGTCTGTAAAACAGCAGTTAATCTCTTCCTTCTTAATTATCTCAAGGGCATCGAGACCATCCCTGGCAGTTAAGACAGTATAATTGTTGTTAGATTCAAGATATTCTTTAAAAATATTTACAATTATCTCTTCATCATCAACAACAAGTATCTTCAAATCTTCACTCATGGATGATCCTGTTCTATCATCCTTCAAGACTGACCATCTTAAGGAGATGTCTCTTAAATGACTTGAATTCACTCTCAGTCAGCAGGCCCCTTTCTTTTAGGGAAGATAGGGCTTGCAATTTATCAATGTGGTTGTTGGAGGGCGAATTGTTATTGTAAAGATAATGTAGGCTTGGGAAGTTTGAAGAAAAGAAATTAATGCTCTCTATCTTTTCATCCTCATCCTTGTCTTTCTTTAAGGCCATCAATTCATGGTACGCATCCTGCAATTTCTTTAATAATTCCCTGTTCTCCCTGTTTAGCCTTATCTTATCGATTGCATTTTCTATTACAATCCTTATCTCTTCAAGCTTAAATGGCTTCGTGATGTAGTCGTAGGCCCCTTCCCTTATAGCCATGATAGCTGTTTCTAATGAGGCATAACCGGTAATAATAATGACAATTATATCTGGATTGATCTTCTTTGCGTATTTCAATAGATCCAGTCCGCCTATTTTGGGCATGACCAGGTCAACAATAATCAGGTCATAAAAGTTTTTTTGGATACTCTCAATGGCAGATAGACCATCATAGCAGACATCAACCGGTCTTTCCGGAGCTGAGATATGATCTCTTACGACGTCTGCTATGGTCTTATCATCATCAACTATGAGGATCTTTGTTTGCAGGCCTAATTCTTCATGCATTTATCTGGACGTATCTGATCACAGGGTTATGTCTCTCTCGCCCACTCTCCCCGCTTAAGAGCGGGGATCGTCGAGCCCGCAGAGATCACAGAGATAGCCTTCTTAGCCTGTTTTTTTGACCCCAGTTAAATACAATAAGATTTAACGGGGCAGGGACGAAAAATCAGGCCAAACAATTCCCGCCAAAGGCGGGACCGAGGGATCTTTCTAACCCTGATGATAGAGTTAATGAGCAGGCAGATTTATCATTTGACATTTGTCAACCCAGTCCAGGAATCCCGGGTAAGCCGGATACAGTTTGAGCTGAATTTCCCTCCCTGCCCAGTTAAATGCGAAGCCTATTTAACCGGGGTCAGGAATTCAGCTCAAAAACTCCTTGCCCTGTTAGATATTTTGACAGCCACACAGAACAAAATGGATCTGAATTTATCAATATATAAACCTCACCAACGAATTGTCAGCTTTATCTAACAGGGTGAACCTCTATGCGCTCTGTGAAAGATAAATGGACTACCTGATCACTTACATCTGGACATAGCTCCTGGCAGAGCTATCCATTAACCCCTTTGATCAAATATAAGGCCGACCATTTCGTCAAGTTTGGCAGCGAGATTTAAAATCTCTACAGGAGGAATCTCCCTTATAACCTCACCAGTAGATCCCTCCATTACTCTT
>CP070660.1:637574-640290 GCA_020355145.1 Deltaproteobacteria bacterium | reverse complement strand
GGTATTAACCCCACTTATGGCAGTCAAGGAGGATCCCAGCCTCTTTTACTCCTATGATCTCCTTCCCCTCTTTCTTGGATATAAACCAGGTCCCATAGGAACAGTTAGTGGGCTGGCAATCCTGATAGGTGGCATATTTATCCTCACAAGAGGTATCATAAGGTGGCATATACCCATTTCCTTTCTCTTTGGCATCGCCCTTTTTTCCGCCATCCTAAGATCTATAAATCCCGATGTATATCCCCCGGTCATCTTTCACCTTATCGGCGGTGGTGTCCTTCTGGGTGCATTCTTTTTGGCCCCTGAGCCAGTCACCTCCCCGGTAACCCCTATGGGGATGGTGCTATTTGGGTTTCTGGCAGGCATCCTTACCATGATCATCCGAATGTGGGGCGCCGATCCTGACGGCACCTTTTATGCGATTCTGATCATGAATGCAGCCACACCCCTTTTTAACTACCTAAAACCACGAGCGTATGGGAGGGGCCTCGGTGCGTGATATAGTAAGGATGATATTGGTATTGACCCTGATTGGTGCTGCATCAGGCCTCACCCTGTCCTTCGTTCACCGGGGAACTAAGGAACGAATTGAGTACCAGACCATAAAGTTCGTAAAGGAGCCTGCTGTAAAAAAGGTCCTCACCGGCTATGATAATGACCCAATACTAGATAGGAAAAAGATAGGGGTAGGAACCGATGAGAGGGGAAATCCCATTGAACTTATCATATTTCCCGCAAAGAGACAGGGTCAGACCTTTGCCGTTGCCATAGAGGGAAAAGGAAAGGGCTTCGGTGGTCTCATCGGGGTTATGGTTGGCATAAGCAAGGACGGGCAATTGCTTGACATTGGTATTACCAGTCATTCAGAGACCCCAGGGGTAGGATCAAGGGTAGAAGAGGCCTCATTTACCGACCAGTTTAGGGGCCTAAGCGCAAAAGGGGCACTCAAGGCAGATGGCATAAGTGGTGCAACCTATTCAAGCAAGGGGGTTATGAGTGCGGTCAGTCAGGCAATAGGGTATGTAGCCAATTTCAGAGAGGAGATCTTTTGATGCCAATTAGGGATGAGTTTACCAAGGGATTCTGGGAGATCCTTCCACCCTTTCGGTTGGTCTTAGGGCTCTGTCCGACACTTGCCGTTACAACCACAGGAATTAATGGGATTGGAATGGGCCTGGCAACTACCTTTGTCCTCGTCTTCTCCAATTTCTTTGTGTCTCTTTTAAGAAGGCTCATCCCGCGACAGGTACGGATAGCATCCTTTATCGTGATCATCGCCTCCTTTGTGGTGATCGTTGAGCTGGTAATGAAGGCCTATTTCTATCAGCTCTCTGAGTTTCTCGGGATATTCATCCCACTGATTGTAGTAAACTGTATAATACTGGGCAGGGCAGAGGCCTTTGCATCAAGGAATAACCCTATTCTATCCCTTGCAGATGGCTTGGGTATTGGCCTTGGCTTTACCATCTCCCTCTTTGTCCTGGGCTCTATCAGGGAGCTCTTGGGCTCTGGCACCCTCCTTGGCTTTCATGTTATGTGGTCAAGCTTTGAGCCATTTACCTTTATGCTCAAACCCCCTGGGGCATTCGTGGCCTTAGGGATACTTTTAGGTCTCATGAACCTCATCAGTCAATACCAGGCACGGAAGGGAGGTTAAGGCATGGGCGATTTCATCCTTCTCATGATAGGTGCAATATTGGTAAATAACATACTTTTGATCAGATTCCTGGGTAACTGCCCCTTTTTGGGGGTATCCCGCAGTATGGACACAGCCACAGGGATGGGCATGGCTGTTATATTTGTCTTAACATTGGCAGGTATGATCACCTGGCTTGTGCATCACTATATCCTCATCCCCCTGAACCTGGAGTATTTGAGGACCATTGCATTTATCCTAGTCATTGCAACCCTGGTACAATTTGTGGAGATGGTAGTGCAGAAGACCGCCCCTCCACTTTATGAGGCCCTTGGTATCTATCTACCCCTTATCACCACCAACTGTGCTGTATTAGGTGTGGCCATCATCAATATAGACGAGGGATATGACCTTATAACATCCATATTCTTCTCCTTTGCCTCTGCCTGCGGTTTTGCCCTTGCCCTAATTTTAATGGCAGGGATGAGAGAGAGATTTGACCTGGTCGAAATCCCCAAGCCACTTGAGGGTTTCGCCATAGGGCTTATTACTGCTGGGCTGATTGCCCTGGCATTCTCTGGCTTTATTGGATTGGCGTAGAATTCGTTCACCGTTCACCGTTATCTGTTCTCGGACGGACAACGGACAACAAAAAACGAGGTTTTCATGTTAGCAGGAATGCTCGTTATTGGAGGAATTGGCCTTATTGCCTCCATCCTCCTAAGCATAGCTTCAAAGGTATTCTATGTACCAATTGACCCAGTTGTTCAGCGAACGGTCGAGGTCCTTCCGGGTGCAAACTGTGGGGCCTGTGGATTTGCAGGGTGTTCAGCCTGTGCTAGGGCCATTGCAAGAGGAAGGGCAAATCCAGATACATGCACAGCTGGTGGACCTGAGGTGGCCCTGGCAGTTGCAGGGGTCCTGGGGGTTGCAATTGAAGTAAAGGAGCCTGACAAGGCGTGGCTCGGGTGCTGGTATAACCTGGAGGATGCGGACACCAAATTCATCTATGATGGGGCAAGGGATTGCCGGGCAGGCATGTTGCTATTCAATGGGAGTAAGGTCTGTCCAATAGGCTGC
>CP070660.1:631009-637474 GCA_020355145.1 Deltaproteobacteria bacterium | reverse complement strand
CGAAGTCATCGACTTGCGTAACAGGATCCTCGTCTTCCTCCTCTATTTTTTCACCAAAGAAGCTATTGTATTCTTCATCACTTACGTCATAGTATTTCTTGTAGGCATCGATGATATCCTTTTCAGTGGAGACACAGACGGTCAAATCCTTTCGAACTTCGTACTGCAACTCTTCAACTGCAGAGGTATCTGTTGGCTCTGCCATACAAACTTCAAGGGCTCCCTCCTTGGTTTTTAAGGGGAAGGCCATATATTTCTTGGCCACATTATAGGGTAAAATCTTGAGTGCCTCGGGATCCGGAGATGTCTTTGATATTATTACAGCTGGGTAGTTGAGCATACGGCTCAGGACATTTGCTATGGTTTCCTCTTCGATGTATCCGAGTCTAAGGAGTATACTGCCGAGCCTGCCCTTGTTCTTTTTCTGGTATTTCAGTGCCTCCTGAAGTTGGAAGCTGGTGATTTGGCCCTCTTTGCATAGAAGCTCGCCAATCCTGGTCTTGCCGGCCCCGGATTGATCCTTTACCGTGCCCTTCAGACTTGATTTCCTTGATGGCTCAGACCTAAGTGGTACTGGACCTTTTTTGGATGCTGGTTCAGCCATATTCGTGTTGCAATGAGTTGATCAGTTTATCTGTTTCCAGATAGGGTCGGTATCAGGGTCCATAGGAATTCGAGACCTCATTCCTTTATTATAGTTCCTATTATAGTATTTGATTCAATACCAAGAATGTAGCTGCCTCTACGTTTTCCATCCTCTATTCTTGTCTTGTGTCTTAAAGTACCATCCATATGCATTAGGCCAGGTTCCGCAAAAATTGTTATTTCGGGTATTCTGTCCCCCAGGTTGAGCCTTTGAAGTAAATTGGAATCCTTTTCTGTAACTAGTAGGCCAACGCGGTGATTGGAATAGTCAAGGATATTCAATTCATATGATTGATACTTTTTAGGTCCCGTAACCAAAGTAAACATGGCGGAAATAACTTCCGGGGATTCAAGTGTGGCTCTCTCGTCTTTTCTTTTCTCTTCTGACTCAAGGAATTCAGGGAAGCTTATCATGAGGCCATAATAGGGGTAAGAGGCATTGTTTCCACAGATATATTTTGTGTAGAACCGGCAAAGATATTTATCGGTCAAAACCTCAACACCCACATTAGGAAATTGCTGGATGACGCCGTTACCCCTATCTGGAACCAATTTATCCATTACCAGTTCAGGGGCTTTATCACTCGATACAGAGACATCCCCTCGATTGGAACCCGGCACGATTTCAATAAATCTAGAGGAATATTTGGTCTCTTCCCCCTCAATTCGGACCTTAATTTCTATTTGTTCATGAATTAGATAGTCGATTATCCTCGTAATTTTACCTTTATCTTTTAATAGGTGCCACCTCATTGAGCTTCTAACCCTTAAGACACTCAGGCTTATAACATGTACTAATCGGCATGGATTGAAAATTCTTGAGTATAAATTGATGGCGACCTTTGAAAAACATTCATCTAATCTAGATGAGGCAATATTTAGGGCTTAAACTTATTATAGTCACACCTTAAAAGAGATTGCTGAATATTTGAATGTTTATTATACTTAAGATAAATTATGCAGTAAATCAGGCAAGAGGGGTAAAAGCAGAGGTTTGATGAGGGAAGAGTTGACCAGGAATCTCATTTAGGAGCAAGATTAGGTGCCTAAACCGGATTTAGGACATGTTATTCTGCCTGCCCGTCATATTGAGCTTGTTTTTTCGGAGTTTGAACAGGAGCATCGGTTGGATGTAAGAGGTACTATCATCTATAATGTGTATCCAAAAGGGGGATATTTTCTTGTTGCCCAGACACGACCACCGGTCTTAAGATCCATGGTAGAAGCTAAAGCTGAGGCCGCTTTTCTCTGGCATCCTACGCCGGCAGATGAGCCCTCACGTTATGCCTTTCACACCACGATCCAAGATCTGATAACCAAATATGTTCTATCTAAAGGAGATGAAGTTCAGGCTATTCGTCTGTCTTATCCCGGATGCCTATATGAACGTAACTTCCGTTTTTCTTATCGTTTGAAACCCATAAGACAATACGCTATCGTCCTTTGGATTGCAGGGCATAAAGGATCATTACCCATCATCGACATTTCCCAAGGTGGAGTGCATTTTTCATATCCTAAATCGCCTCATCTACTGGCCCTGAAGCCGGGAGATAGATTTCACATTACCCTTGACTTTAATGGAGAAAGGATAATCAGGCCATTAGTAGAGGTGGTACGTAAGTTTCGAAAGGCCGGGTTTTCTGGAATTGAGTTTATGGGAGTTAAATTCCTGGAATTGTCGACCAAGGATAGCGCCTTTTTGGCAGCCACAATTAGAAAGATAGAGCGTATTATTTCTCGGAAAAGTTCCGGGTTAGAGTAGTAAAAGAAGGATTGGAACCTACTAAAGGAGAGAAGAGTCAATGTCCGTTTCTAAAAAGATTAGAGGCTCAATTGAGAAGGCCTCATGGATAAGGAAGATGTTTGAAGAGGGTGCCCTCAGAAAGGAAAGATATGGCCCTGAGAATGTCTTTGATTTTAGCTTGGGCAACCCAAACCTTGAACCCCCGGCCAAGGTTAAAGCCATCTTAAAGGAAGTGGTTTCTGATAACTCTTTAGGCATGCATAGATATATGTCTAATGCTGGATTTGTTAAAACACGTGAGGCCGTAGCTGATTATCTGAGCGATCCAAATAGCCTATCCTTTGGACCTAATGATATAGTTATGACAGTGGGAGCAGGTGGGGCCTTGAATGTGGTTCTGAAGACTATCCTAAATCCAGGAGATGAGGTAATTATCCCAGCACCCTATTTTGTGGAATACGATTTTTACGTAGATAACTATGGTGGCATCCCAAAGACTGTCAATACCAATCCCGACTTTTCCCTGGATCTCTTGACCATTGAAGGGGCTATAGGTCCCAATACTAAAGCGGTGTTGATAAACAACCCTAACAATCCAACAGGGAGTGTTTACGGGAAGGATGAACTGACTCAAGTGGGGCAACTTTTAACCCAATACAGCCAAAGATATGGCAGACTGATCTACCTGATATCAGATGAACCATATAGGAAGATCATCTATAATGGTTTGATATGTCCCTTTATCTTCGATTCATATAGAGAGAGTTTTTTGGTAACATCATTTTCAAAGGACCTCTCTCTAGCCGGGGAAAGGATCGGATATATCGCTGTTCATCCCCTAATTACTGATAAGGATATCATCATAGAGGGGCTTATTCTGTGCAATAGAATCCTTGGTTATGTGAATGCCCCGGCCTTGATGCAACGGTTGATACCTCTTGTCTTGGAGGATAGTGTTGATGTAACGGAATATCAGCGAAAAAGAGATATTCTCTGTAAGGGTCTGGATGCGGCTGGCTATACCTTTACCATGCCAGGAGGGACCTTTTACCTTTTTCCTGAAACTCCTATCCCAGATGATGTGGCGTTTGTCCGCTCTTTACAAGAGGAGAATATTCTTACAGTGCCAGGATCAGGTTTTGGCGGCCCTGGGTATTTCAGGATTGCTTACTGTGTGGAAGACAGGACAATTGAAAGGGCACTGCCTGGTTTTGCCCGGGTAATGGAGAAATATAGATAGGTTGGCGATAACCCCTGGCCAGGCTTCTTGATGGAGGCTGGATAAAGAGATTAATATAAGATGTCAAAATCTTTTAAGATCATCACCCTCGGTTGCAAGGTAAACCAATACGAATCTGCCTTTATTGAGGAATCATTGATAAATATGGGCTGCCAAAAGGCCAATCAGGATAGGGAGGCAGAGTTAGTAGTCATAGATACCTGTATAGTCACAGCCAAGGCAGGCTATCAATCCAGACAGGCTATAAGAAGGGCTATTAGGGAAAACCCTGAGGCCATTATTGCTGTTATCGGATGCTATGGACAGGTCTTTCCCGATGAATTATCTAAGATTAATGGGGTAGATCTGATTGCAGGAAATAAGGGAAAGGGCTCTCTTCCATGGCTTTTGGTAAAGGCCAGTCACCATAGTCCGCCCCTTATTCTAAAGGAGGACTTCTGGGGTTCTACCCCTTTTGAAGGGATTCCTATTAGGGGTTTTTCAGATAGAACCAGGGCGTTTTTGAAGATACAGGACGGGTGTGAATCCTCCTGCTCTTACTGCATTGTTCCCATGGCCCGGGGGCCCCTTAGGAGCCTTGAACCAGATGAGGTTTTCAGGATACTTAAGGGATTAGAGGCAAATGGCTATAAGGAGGTTGTACTGGCAGGGATTCACCTTGGGAGGTATGGCTCAGATCTCAACAATGACATAAACTTAACCAAGTTACTAATCGAGATTGGCAAGAATAGATACAAACCAAGGATAAGGCTCAGCTCACTCGAGCCAACAGAGATAGAACTGGGGTTGATTGAATTGATAGCCAGCCATGATCGGCTTTGCCCCCACCTTCATATCTCTTTACAAAGCGGTGATGATGAGGTCTTAAGGAGGATGAATAGGCACTATACGGCCAGGATGTTCATCAGGGTAATAAATGATATAAATCGCATTGTCCCAAGGGTTTCTATAGGAGTTGATGTCTTGGTTGGCTTTCCTGGAGAAAGCAACCGGGCATTCAATAATACCTTTGATCTTTTAAAAGACTTCCCTATAAGCTATCTACACGTGTTCCCTTACTCAAGAAGAGAGGGGACTACTGCGGCAAGATTCCCTGGTCAACTTGATAGTAAAAGGATTAGAGAGAGGGCCTTTCTCTTAAGGTGTCTTGACAAGGAAAAGAGAAGGGTCTTCCGGGAGGGGTTAATTGGTGAGATCTTTCCTGTTCTAACCGAGGGATGGGTACCTGGACATAGAAACCTGATCAGGGGCCTGAGCGACAATTATGTTAGGTTTGCGTTTCCTTCTAATAGTCTTATTAAAAACAGAATCGTAAAGGTAAGGGCAGAGGGTGTAACAGAAGAGGGGGTTGCTGGTCAGCAATTAGTGGATTAGTTAAGAAACCTATCAAAAACAAGCAGAGGAGCACGGGCGTGAGCCCGTGGGTATCTACTTTATTTCCAAGATCTCGAACTCCTGGACACCAGTGGGGGTTTTTACCTTGATGGTATCTCCCTCTTCCTTGCCAATAAGGGCCTTTCCCAAAGGAGAGGTAACCGATATCTTGCCATTCTCAGGGTCAGACTCATAAGGCCCAACCAGCTGATATACTATATTTTGGTTGTTGATGATGTTTCTCAGCTCTACCCTCTTGCCGAAGAAGATCTTCTCGGTTTGCTCATTATCTATCTCAATTACCTCTGATCTGTTGATTGCCATCTCCAGTTCATTTATCTTTGCCTCTAGAAAGGACTGTCTTTCCTTGGCCGCATGGTACTCCGCGTTTTCATTTAGATCCCCATGAGATCTTGCCTCTTCAATAGCCTTGATATTCCTGGGCCGCTCACCAGTGAGAATAATGTGCAATTCCTGTTTTAGTTTTTCCAACCCCTCTCTTGTAATTGGTACCTTATCTATCATGAACAGTGTCCTTCCCCTGGGCCCTAAATCAAGCCTTGATTTTAGGCATTAAGATTATCATCTTTAATGTAAGCCGTCAAACGGTTATTTACAGGGCACTTTTACGCACTGTTTACGCTGCTGGATCTATCGGCGTTTTAAGGTATAGGTGGGGCGATTTTTTCAGCTGAGATGATTTCTGCCACAAAACTTCCAACTATTACCTTACTCTTTACCCTAACTGGAATCCGTAGGGTATCTGCTGTGACCCATATCTTGAGTTTAGCGTCTTTACTTTTCTCAAATACACCGCCGATATGCTTTAAGTTAGGCTCCACTAGATAGGTATCATAAGCTCCGCTTGGCAACTGGATTTTTTCCCTTTTTACGACCCTTGCCTCCCCAATTACACATTTTTTTCCATCAGTTACCGGGGCCTTGATCCTCATATTCACCTTTAGGTCATGAAGGCGAAAGGCATAAAAGACGGACCACGGGTCAAAGGAGCCAGGTAATAGGGAAATGGGCCTTTTCTTACTTCCAAAATTTGAATACTGGGCCTCTTGTCTCGCCCAATTGAAATTCACGATGACATCTCTTTTGTTTTTCCCTCGGTTGTGTTTCTTGTATAGGATTGAGTGGGTCATCCCTATGTCAGTATAGGCATCTATCCTGTTGCGGACCTTATAGAAGAGATCTATAAATGGATAGGTCTTGGCGGTCATCACAAAATGGTGGGATCTAACACCATTTACGGTTTCTATCGGGAGCACCTCGAGAACGGCCTCTCCGGCCGGTATAAAACTCCATTTAACCTGAAAGGTCAGTTTTTCACCAGGAGAGAAGGGAAGGGGTTTCTCAACCGCTTTAATGTCCTTGGCCAGGCCGTAGGTCGTTATGAATGCGGCTAGGGTGAATATAAAAACCAACTGAAACCGCGGTCTGCTGTAGTGAGTAT
>CP070660.1:627422-630909 GCA_020355145.1 Deltaproteobacteria bacterium | reverse complement strand
CATGAGTACTGTTTTGTTTCGTACTGTTCCATCACTCCATCACTCCATTGCCCCCTGGCCCAGATCTGGCTTGCAGGCCCGGAGTTCCACAGACTCCGCTTCCGAAATATTACAACTACAACATCGTATTCCAGGCAAGTCGCGCCAGGCGGGCCAATACTCCAATTAGGCGAAGCCCCTTAGCTATTTCTGTGTTACCCTAAGTACTTCCTCTATAGCTGTAATCCCATTGAGCACCTTCAAGACCCCATCTTCACGGAGGGTTATCATTTCATGCTCGACGGCCTTATGCATTATGGCATTGGAATCCGAGGTCTTCAATATTAGGTTCTTAATCGGATCATTTAAGATCATCAGCTCAAAGATACCGGTTCTCCCTCTGTATCCTGTGTCGAGGCAATCCGGGCAACCTTTGCCCCTGTATATCTTTTTACCTGCATACATTTCCGGGGTTATGCCGATATTTTGCAGGGATTCTTCATCGGGGATGTATACGGCTTTGCATTCATTGCAAGCGGTTCTGACCAGCCTCTGGGCCAATATCGCAATCACCGATGAGGTTACAAGAAAGGGTTCTATCCCCATGTCAATGAGACGCGTTACTGCACTGGCCGAATCGTTTGTATGAAGGGTGGAGAATACCAGGTGGCCGGTCAATGCAGCCTGAATAGCAATTTCTGCGGTTTCCAGATCTCGTATCTCACCCACAAGGACTACGTCAGGGTCCTGGCGCACAATTGAACGTAGGCCGTTGGCAAAGGTGAGGTCAATCTTGGGATTGATCTGAATCTGCCCAATCCCCTCAATCTGATATTCAATGGGGTCTTCTATAGTGATGATATTGATGTCTGGATTATTTATTGTACTTAGGGCGGCATAGAGGGTTGTGGTTTTCCCACTCCCTGTTGGCCCTGTAACGAGAATAATACCATGGGCAGACCTGATGAGCCTGTTAAATACCTTAAACCCCTTCTCAGACATACCGAGGTCGGAAAGCTTTAGCAATACATTAGTCTTGTCCAACAATCTGAGGACAACGCGTTCACCAAAGGCTATAGGGATAGTAGAGACACGAATATCCACATCTTTATCGCCTATTCTGATCTCGATCCTTCCATCCTGGGGAAGCCTCTTCTCAGCAATGTTCAGTTTGGCCATAATCTTGATTCTGGATACAAGTGTTGACTGAATATGCTTAGGCGGAGAGAGCATATCGTATAGAATACCATCAACCCTGTGCCTAATCTTTATTCTATTTTGATATGGTTCAATATGGATATCGCTGGCCCTGGCCTTTACTGCCTGGGATAGAATCAGATTTACCAGTTTGATAATTGGGGCATCGCTTGTGTCATCCAAAAGATCACCGGTTTCTTCAACAGCAGACATGATCAGATCCCTGTCCTCCTCACGCATATCCTGTATGACCTGTTCAGCGGAATCCCTGCTCATATCATAGGCAAAATTGATGGCCGAAAGTATTGCAGAATGTGAAGCAAGCACTGTTTTCACACCATCCCAGCCCATGATCAACCGCAGATCGTCAAGGGGCTGAAACAGCATAGGATCGTTGACAGCTATATAGACCCCATTAGGGGTAGACATAGGGACCATCTTGTATTTTTTCAGGAACTGGATGGGAATGTGTTGTGTAAAACTGATATCTATATCCTGTGTAGAGATGGTAGACCATAAGGGCAGTCCAAACTGAATGCCAAGGGCCTTTAATACGTCCGCCTCTGTTATTGCCCCTCTCTGGATCAGGATTTCTCCTATCCTGCCCGCTTTTTCCTTTTGGATCTGGAGGGCTTCCGCAAGCGCCTCTTCTGAAAGGGGGCAAATCTCCTTTAATATCTCTCCTATTAATCTATGGGCCATAACCTGAGCATCCTCATTCAACAGATGAGTTCTGACTACTGGGTTCTGGTTTTTTATATAGCTTGATAGCGCCTTCCCGGATTCTATCCATCTCCTCTTTCTTCTCTTTATAGATCTTCTCGGCCTCGATAGGGGTTTCAATGATATGGGGCGTCACAAAAATGAAGAGGTTGGTTTTATTTTGATCCCTGGATATAGATTTGAAAAGCCAACCCAGAGCAGGGATATCTCCAAGGCAGGGGACCTTGTAGGTTCCTCTTTCGGTAGTTTCGCCGATAATCCCACCGATGACCACGGTATACTTATCCTTCACAATAACCGTAGTCTCTGCAGATCGCTTCAGTGTTGTGGGTGTAAATTCCGTAGTCCCTGCCTTTAATTTTATTACCTCCTCGAAGATCTTGAGACGGACAAACCGCTCCTGGCTAATCTGGGGGGTGATCTTGAGTGTCACACCAACATCCCTGTATTCATAGTTGGCGAATTCTCTAGCCCCAATCTCCGTTGTTGTCTCCTGCCTGGTAAGATATGGGACATTTTCCCCTACCTTGATCTCGGCCTCCTCATTGTCAGTTGTCAAGATCTGAGGCGTGGAAAGGATATGCACATCGGAGTCTTTCTGGAAAGCCCTCAAAAGAGCTCCTATATTAGGAAATAAAATATCGCCAATTGTAATCCCTTCACCTAGAACCCCTAAGGAAAGTCCAGTAGGAAAACTGGCGGTCCCTGTAGTAGGATCAATAGTTGGAAAGCTACTATCCCTAGGTATAGAGGCTCCAAAGGTTACAATCGTCCTACCCTCATGACTGCCAGTATCCTCTATGGCACGCCACTCCACTCCAAGCCTGAATTCTTTATCCACATTAACCTCCATGATCAGTGCCTCGAGATAGACCATCCTCCTGGGGATATCAAGTTTCTTGATGATATCTTCGAGTATGAGATAATCGTGTTTTTTTGCCTTGATTATCAGGGAATTGGTTGCCTTATCTGCCACGATACTGACCTCTTTGGAGATAACAGGGGCCTTCCCCTTTCTTGCCTCCCTTTCCCCTTTAGAGGGAATGGCTGCTAAGACCTTTACAAGATCCTCGGCATTTGCATTCTGAAGGTAATAGACATGGATATCTCCCTCTCCCCGCGGGATTTCTTTGTCCAAAAGCTCTATAAGCTCTTTGATCCTAATGGTATCATCTTCGGTAGCCAGTGTTATCAGGCAATTGGTCCTCTCATCAGCCACAATCCTTACGGGAGGGCTTATAGGTGCGCCTTTCTTGGGGGCCCTGACTTGCCTTTGAAAGACACTGACCAATGATTTAGACAGATCCGATGCTGGTGCATGTTCAAGGGGAATCACCGATATCTCCTCACCAATACCCACGACATCAATCTCTCTTACAATACGGAGCAGGCGTTTGATATTGGAAAGTACATCTGTAACAATCAACATCCTCGTAGGGGGGTATGAGGCAATCATACTGCTCTTGGATATCAAGGGGGCAAAGAGTTTTTTCAGTTCATCGGGATTGGCATAGTCAAGGGGAATTAGCTGGGTGACAACCTTGTCTTCAGGACTGATGGCCTCCTTGCGCAGCCTGGTTTCAACGCT
>CP070660.1:618179-627322 GCA_020355145.1 Deltaproteobacteria bacterium | reverse complement strand
TGACGCTCTCAAGCGGGTTGAGATCCATGTCATACTTGGCAATCCAGATATTGTAACCCTCCCCAGGTTCTGTGAGCGTGCCTGTAACGTACAGGGTTCCACTCCCGTCAAAAAGGATACCATAGCCCTCATCTGTGTCATTTGCGGAACCGTTTACAGTGATCTGTTTTTGAAGGATAAGGTCGGTGTCGTATTTGGCAAGCCAGATGTTGTGGCCTTCCCCTGTTTCGGTCATATAGCCAACCACATAAACATATCCACTTCCATCCAATGCGATTACGTAGCCCACGTCTTCGCCGTTTGCTGGCCCATCAACAACTATGCTTTCTTGAAGAATAAGGTTCGCGTCATACTTGGCAAGCCAGATATTCCTGTTCCCGTTCACCGTAACATACCCGGTAGCATACAGGTTACCGTCTTCATCGAGCGCTATACCTCGCGCCTCGTCAGCCTCATTTGCTCCACCGTCAACGCTAATCGACGAAACGATCGTGAAAGCATCAGTGCCTCCGTCCCCATTACCGCATCCAGAACTCAAGAATGCCAGGCTTAAAAGCGGAATACCGGCCAAGGCGGCAAGAACTTGTCTTTTATTTCGCAGTCTCATAACTCCCTCCCAAACCGCTTGAAAATGAAAAAGCCAATTTTTCCTTCGACAAACCCACGTCATAGATGCGCCTTAGTGATTTGAAGGCTAAACAAGGAACTTGAGATTCATTTTTCACCCCCTATGGATTTGTTTTGGTGGAACAAAAAAGAAAAAGCCATACTGTGGAATCCTACAAATCTGAAGATTACGTATACTATACGCATACGAGCCGAAAGTCCAATATTGTTTTGAAACCTTCCGCCAAAAAACTTCCATAGTCTGAAAAGGAAAAGCCCGTTAAACGAAGAAATCTAAAACCGCCCTCATTCGATTTGTCCTGAGTCAAGGCCAGACTGCGAGCTCCTCACCAGTATTGACTGATTATCAGACATCTACCGGGATATCTGAAAGGAGGAGCTCATTATCCCTCTTATTGCCAAGATTAGGAACGCGGCCCCGTATCTGAGCCATTTTTTCCTTTACATCCAGATTACAACCTTCCTATAATCCCTCCCTGAAAAGCGAGTCCTATCGAGAATCCATATGTTACGCTATCCTGATTGAGGAGGTGAGATTATGGCAGATGAAGTGGTTAGTGAAGAGAAGGTTGTTCCAAGCGATGTTATAGACCCTGGAGAATTACCGCCCCTAACATATAGGGACCTCCCAGAACCCATTGCATGGAAGCAGATGATTGGACCCAGCGTCCTCATCCTCGGGGCATCCATAGGAAGTGGTGAGTATGTGCTCTGGCCATATTTAACCGCTCACTATGGTTTTGCAATCTGGTGGGCATGTATGCTTGGCATTCTCACTCAGTATTTTGTCAATATGGAGATCGAGAGATGGACCTTGGCAACAGGCGAGTGTTCGGTAATCAGTTATTGTCGTCTCTCAAAACACTGGGCGTGGGCCTTTCTTATCATGACTGCTGTCCCATGGGCATGGCCTGGTTGGGCTACTGGTGCAGCGATGGCCCTTTCTTTTATGATAGGGGGGAATCATGTTGTTTATGCTATTCTGGGGCTAATTGCCGTTGGCATAGCAATATCTGCGGGCCCTGTTGTATATAACACCGTGGAAAAACTGCAGGAAGTGATGGTGGTTGTCATGATAGGACTCTCTGTTGTATTTTTTCTCATCACCTTTAAGATGGCTGCCATAGGTGCAATGGTAGTAGGAACTTTTAAGGTAGGGTATATACCAGAAGGGATAAGTCTCCCTTTACTCCTGGGCGCTATTGCCTATGCCGGAGCAGGTGGGGCCCTTAACTTAGCCCAGAGTAACTATATTAGGGATAAGGGCTATGCGATGGGTAAGTATGTCGGTCGCATTACAAGCCCAATCACGGGTAAGCTGGAGCCTATTCCCTCCACGGGGTTTTTCTTTGAACCAACAGAGGATAATATGAGAAAATGGAGAGGATGGTGGAGGGCTGCTAACTGGGAGCACTTCATAACCTTTTTTGTCCTGGGGGCATTATCACTTATCCTCCTGTCTCTAATCTCTTACAGCACCGTATATGGATTAGAGGGTTTGGGCAAGGGTTTTGATTTTATCCGGAATGAGGGTATAGAGATAGGAAAGCTCTATGGCCCCTTTATGAAAAACATCTTTTGGGTGATGGGGGTCTTTATACTCTTTACTACAGAGCTTGGGGTTATGGACATAGTAGCCAGGGTATGTACGGATATTATAAAGGTCAACTGGATGAGAGAGTCTGAGATAAGCGACAGGGCCGTTTATTTTATAATTCTTTGGATTGAGATTGCCCTTGGTATCCTTATCCTATTATCCGGTATAACCAAGCCTTTACTCTTACTGGTTATTGGTTCATGTCTTAATGGGATGGTGATGTTCTTCTATAGTATGCTTCTCCTATGGTTTAACAATAAGGTCGTACCCAAGCAGTTAGCGATGGGTAAGATAAGATTTATTGTATTAGTATGGGCATCTGGTTTTTACGGTTATTTCACCTTTGCTGTACTCAGGGGTCAGATTCCAAAACTCTTTGGTTAGAAAGAGTATGGAAATCCGAGTAGCTTTTAAAATGTTGGGAGGTGTTATCTAAATACGAATAAAAAGTGAAATTATTTATCTTTAAGGTATTTTTTGGGCTCTTTATCTGGTCCCTATTGATATTATTGGCTCATCTCTTAGGATTTGTTTGAAAGAATGTCATAAAACACCATACATTCTTTCTTAGTCCACGAAATGTTTCAGGCGTTAAATACAGAGGGTAAAGGAGAGGAAGTCAACTCTGCAATCATCAAATTTATTGGGGCATTTGAACCTAAAGCAAATGCTATATTGTAGTCCACCCCCTATTTTTTGTTAATCTGCAAAGATCTGACCTCAGCCTCTGAAGTTTGGTAATGTTATGACTACAGAAGGAAGTCTGCAATAAATTTTGTGGATTGCGGGTTTCAACTATGGCAAGAGTCGGGGAGGCTCCGCGAGCTCGCCTCAAAAGCCTCGCTCGCCTCCCCAACATCTACCTCTCAGAAAGGTGCCAGTAGTCTATCAATTTGAGTTTCGGAAAACAGCCCCTATATGTTGGGTCTTTCCTCATTGACCAGCTTAGATTATGAGACCCAATCCTTTTTACTCTGTTCAGGTGCCAGGCTGATCGCTTTCCCATTTATCGTGTTACCTTTATTTCTCAAAAGTGGCATCCGTCTTCCCAATCTATAACCTTTATTAACCAATATTCTAGGTCTCGCTTTTGTGCATCTCAAGCTAACTCCTTGAAAATAAAAGTAAACGCCCTAACTGTCTAATTTTGCATGATTTTTGCAGTATAGAAAGGCAAAGGCCTATTTCAAAACATAAAAAGAGGGTGAAAAAAGAATCATGCTTGCTTTGATGTTATTTTCTCTCGGTTTTTGTGCTGGCTTCATTACCGCTGGACTCATACATAACTTATAACTGTTACACAATCAGTTTAGCGCTCCTTATTTCCCTGCACATTTTATAAATGGCCTTTTGACAAGGTTAAATTAAAACTCCGAATTGATCAGAAATATGTCCGAAGACAAGCAGCTGACCCTCCTAAAAGAGTTGGAGGAAAGGATCTTTGGAGGGAGGAGGAAACATGAGAAAACCCTTCTTCATGGTTGTAGATTACTGTATTGAGGATCGTGTCTACAAGGATTACATCGCAGACATAAGTGCTGACGGAATGTTTATCGAAACTCGTATGCCCTTCTCTGTTGGACAGGAGGTTTCACTGTCCTTTGCGTTCCCCAACTATCAGAAACATATCAAGATTACTGGCGAAGTTGTCAGGATCTCCCCACAGGGAATTGGGGTGAAATTCAAGATCGCTAACCAGGACCAGGAGGCGATGATTGAATCCCTTTTGGAGACGATTTAGTCCTTTTTCGGCTCAGGTTCTCGTAATCTTCACCTGTCTCAAGCACTCACTCTCCCCCACTTTTTCCTGCCTCCTATGCTAGGGGGTCTTAAGGATTATTGAAGGAGATAATAACCTTTCACGCTGTGCAACATACACGAAAGATTTACCCCTTTTAAACCTAAAGTTTCCTCAAAAATTTTGATAAGTCCTAACGAACCTATTGATCTACTTTATACATTCACATCTTCTAAGTGGAATCCACTGTTCCTTCGCTTCATGGCTTCCACAGTGACCCTATCGGGTTCGCAGGTGGGGAATACTTGCCCTTTCCCCGCTCTATAGGCGGGGCCTTCCCCTTCCTGCACACCTCGATGGGTACCCCACTGCTCCCAGCCAATTTTCGCTCAAGAACAATGGATTCCTCTAAAAAGTGAGGAAACTCGAGGACCTTATTCTGGTCTCTGGGAATTGACTCTCAAGTGACTATCATAGTATTTTTTCGCAGTCCTTCCAGAAAGCCATTGAAGGATACGGAGAGACTGTTAGTCTTGCCCGGTTATTAGAGGGAAGTGGAAGGAGTTATGGATGAAGACCCTATATATTCCTCAAAACCTTGCAGAACGCGCCTAAAGCGTATTCAATATCATCCGATGTTACATGATAGTTGGTGACGGCTCTCAGCTGGTTCGGCCCAGTGGATAACAGTCTCACACCTTCGCTGCTGAGCTGCTCTGGCAGTAACTTTGAGGTCATGTCACTACGCGTAACCTCGAAGTATACAATGTTGGTCTTCACGCGCTCGGGATCGATAGACAGGCCATCAATATCAGCCAGACCTTCTGCCAACTTCCTGGCATTGGCGTGATCATCCGCCAGGCGGTCAGGCATCTCTGTGAGTGCCACAATCCCGCTAGCCGCCAGTACGCCCATCTGTCGCATGCCACCCCCTAGCACCTTACGAACCCGTCGTGCTTTGGTGATGAAATCACGAGATCCACACACCACAGAACCTACCGGTGCACCCAAACCCTTGCTTAGACAAAAGGTAACTGAATCAGCGTCAGCAACCAGATCGCGTGGCTCTACTCCCAGAGCAATAGCGGCATTCAAAAGCCGAGCGCCGTCTACATGCACCTTTATCTCGTAACGGCATGCTATTTCTCCCACGGCATGCATGTAATTGGCATCAAGAGGGCTGCCATTGCAGCGGGTGTGTGTGTTCTCCAGCGCGATTAGCCGCGTTCGGGGGAAGTGAATATTGTCTGGTCGAATAGCGGCTTCGATGTTATGGAGATCTACTGTGCCATCGGGTTGATTGGGCACTGTCCTGGGATGAATGCCGCCCAGTCCGGAAGATCCGCCCTGCTCGTAGATGAAGGTATGGGATTGATCGCCCAGGATAAATTCCTCACCTCGACCGCAATGTACCAGCAGGCTGACAAGGTTGCCCATTGTACCGCTCGCAACAAATAAGGCCGCTTCTTTACCCAGGCGTTCTGCGGCCATTTCCTCCAATCGGTTCACAGTTGGGTCCTCGCCAAAGACATCGTCTCCAACTTCCGCGTCAGCCATAGCTCGACGCATGGCGGGAGTCGGTCGAGTGATGGTGTCAGATCGTAGATCCACAATCCGCATGCCTTTTGTCTCCTCTAGCGCTAGTAAACCATTTGCATGAGCTGGGCACCTCCCTTTTGGGCGAGAGCAGTATAAGGATAGAGGCGCTTGCGTGTCAAGGAAAAAGCCCTTGCAGCAAAAAGGCCTCTCGTATTATTGACAGGTAGTTATAAGCATGATATGATTTATTTGAGTATTGAAAGGTCTTTTTACCCAATTAAAGGACAATGCCCAGGTCCATATCCTTTAACCCCATGATGCCATCTACGGAATGATAAGAAGAAACTCTTAATTGGTGACACAATGATTGCATTTGACTTAAGGTGTTCTAATGAGCATAACTTTGAAGGCTGGTTCAAAGACCTTGAGTCATTTAACCAGCAGAATTCCAAGGGAATGATTGCATGCCCCTTTTGTAAGGGCACACATATAACCAGGGTACTTTCTCCAGTAGCTATCAAGAATAGCCAGGCAGGGGAGAGGCCAAAGGAGGTCAAGCCCGATTATAAAAAACTCGCCATGGGTGTAATGGAGTATATAAAAAATAATTTCGATGATGTGGGAACAGCCTTTGCAAAAGAGGCCCTGAAAATGCATTATGGTGTAGCAAGAAAGAGAAACATAAGGGGATCTGCTACAGTTGAAGAGGAGGAAATCCTGAAAGGGGAGGGGATTAAATTCTTCAAGGTCCCTTCTGTTAAGTCTAAAGATGGTGATAACTGATCTTTCCCGTTCACCAAAGCCATTTATCTTCCTGGAAAAAAAGTTATAAGTGCATAAATGGAAAAATGAGCTAAGGTTGAATGATTTACTCCCTTAACTTTAGGCACTTCTATTCCTATGGGTATGATTGATATTACCGGAAAGAAGGTTGTTTTAAGAGAGGCACTGGCTTCAGGGCGAATAACCCTGTCACCGGAGACAATTAAAAAGATAAGAGAAAATCAGATTAAAAAGGGAGACCCCCTGTTGGTTGCTGAAATAGCAGCCATGAAAGCAGCCAAAGAGACATATCTCTTGATTCCCCATTGTCATCAGATACCATTAAATACAGTTGGTGTGAATTTCTCTATTGGCAAAGATTTTATTGAGGCCAACTGTCTGGTAAAGGCTGAGGCCATGACTGGAGTAGAAATGGAGGCACTAATAGGTACCTCAATCGCCCTTACCACCATCTGGGATATGGTTAAATATATTGAGAAGGATAAAAACGGACAATATCCCTCAACTCGGATCTCCGATATCAGGGTCCTCAAAAAGGTCAAAAAATCAGGCTAGAACCTGATATTAAAAGAATATAATGGACCTGACCACAAAATTTGCTGCATTTCCAATGTAGGTATTAGCCCCAGATAAAACAGTACCAGCAGAAACAGCCACCAGATATGTAGGATCTTCATAGATTAACATATAACAGAGCCGACAACCCCTGCTAAAAATGTAAAGAATCCACGCCCAGAGGACGTAGCCTTGAAATTTACCCCCAGAGGCGCGTGCCTATGGGCAATTCGACAGTTTTCTGGAGTAATGGAGTAGTGGAATAGTGGAGTTCTGGGGTAATGGAAAAGCTTAACAAAGAAGACTCCCGGGATTTCAAGCCTTTTCCAACATTCCAATTCTCCAATACTCCCTGGCCGAGACCTTTCCAAGGTGATGGTGCCAGAATTCCGGGGCAAAATTTTAATCTCTCCCCTGAGGTCCGTGGAAGTATAGGCATGGGGATATCTTGAGTCAAGAAGAAATTACCACCCAGATCTTTACTTAGATAAGGAAAGCCGAAAGGTGAAAAATCTGATAGATTTCCCATTAGCTATATGTTATAGGAATTAAAAAATGAAGGGGGTATTAGGATGAGTGAGGTAAAATGGGATAGGATCTTGATGCAAATCACTCTAACCGTACTTATCTCTTTATCTCTAACTGCATGTGTCACAGAAACCCTATCCAAAAGGGTAGTCCCCCAAGGAGAATCCCAACTAATAGAAGAGGCTGGGGAAACACAAATAGCCCTTTATTATGATTTTAAGGATGTGCCTGTTCCAAGGGAACTGAAGATCAAGAGGGAAAAATCCTTTGTCTTTCAAACAACCGAATTCTCAATTGGATTTCTTACCTTCTCTGGAAAGATGGAATCAGATTCTCTCATGAACTATTTTACCGAAAAAATGCCTGAGGATGGCTGGCGTTTCCTGAGCTCCTTCAAATCGCCGAAGAATGTAATGTTTTTTTTGAAAGAAAACCGATTTTGTATTATAACCATAACCAGCAAGACCCTTTCTGCAGATGTAGAGATCCTCGTTACACCCAGCTTTAAAGGTACTCGTAACCGATCATAGTTGTTTTGCTTCTCCCCTATTTTGAATAGCAATCGCTCCTATCACCGGCAATTTTGGCCAGCGCGTGATTTAGAGCTGGCAAGATAACGGCCAGATTTTCCCTTGCACCATCAGGGCTGCCCGGTAAATTTACAATCAGGCTGCATCCCCTTACCCCAACCATTGCCCGGGAAAGCATGGCATGGGGAGTCTTTTTTAGACTTGCAGCCCTCATTGCCTCGGCCATACCTGGTATCTGATATTTGGTTATCTTGAGCATAGCCTCAGGGGTTATATCAGTTGGGCTCACTCCGGTGCCACCTGTTGTCGCAATCAACCTGAGACCATCTTTATCAACCCACTCTATTAAACAGTCCACAATCCTCTCTGTGTCATCAGGGACAATATCCTGTTTCTCAACCCTGTAACCAGACTTGGTCAATATCTCAGCAATTAAGGGGCCAGATTTGTCCTTTCTCTGTCCCCTAAATCCTTTATCACTAATAGTCAAAACTCCTGCCCTTATCATTGATAAACGGAGATCTTTGCAGAACCCAAATTCTAACAAAATGTTGGTTTCAATCTTTTAAATCCTGTGGCCAAGAGGGTTTCTTTTTGTGGCCCTTATATCGCTCAGTGGGCCGCTTCAAAATGAAACCCTCCTGGCCTCCAACTGACAAAAATTGTAAAGTTATGCAAGGGTCTCAAACCGTCTCTATTTTCCCTCTTCCTTAGAAACAGCTATTATCTTCTCTGCCAGTTGGGCTGGAACCTCTTCATAACGGGACTTTTTCATCTGGAAACTGCCCCTGCCACCTGTCATTGATGTCAGATCAAGTGAATACCTCAAAACCTCAGCCATGGGTACCTCAGCCTTTATAATCTGGTGTTTCCCTTGGCTATCCATGCCTAAAACCCTTCCCCTCCTACCGTTCAGATCACCTATTACATCTCCCATAACATCTTCCGGAACGGTTATCTCTATGTTCATAATCGGCTCAAGAAGAATAGGTGTTGCCTCTTGGACAGCCTTTTTAAAACACATGGAAGCTGCAATCTTAAAGGCCATTTCAGAGGAATCAACCTCATGGGATTTTCCATCAAAAAACCGCACCTTTATATCTACAACCGGATATCCTGCCAAGACTCCACTCCTCATAGCCTCTACTAATCCCTTCTCAACAGCTGGGACAAAATTCCTAGGCACATTCATCCCAGCCAATGCCTCATCAAAGACAAATCCCTCCCCTCTCTTCAGGGGGAAGAT
>CP070660.1:611758-618079 GCA_020355145.1 Deltaproteobacteria bacterium | reverse complement strand
TCAACCCTCCCCTTCTTAAAACCCCTTAAAGAAGATAGCATTGCAACAAGGGTATTCTTAAGTAAACCAGAGGTAAAGGGATTTAATGGCAACATGGTCCCGTCAATCTTAATGGAAATTGGGGGATTCAAGGAGACACATTTATCGATGGTCCCTTTTGCCCTTACGATTTCCCTGGCAAGTTCATAACAGCTCTCATATCCGCAATGACCACAGTTTAGATTAGGCAACTTGAAAGATCGCTCAACTACAATAGCGGCCATCTCCTTTATCTGATCATCATTTACTATATTAAAATCGGAGATATTTTCCATGAAACTGGCGCTAAAAAGCTGTAATCCATCAAATAATTCCTTTTCCTCGCCCTCATTCCTTATACAAACAATCCTTGGAAATGTCTTTTCCCTTCTAAACCCCTCTACTAATACAATATCGGAGTCAAGATAATTCATGATCTCCTCTACTGTCTTCTTTCCCTTTAAGATTATCTCTGTCTCCTTTGAGGAAATGGCTGAGACAAATGGAACACATGACCTGAATCTCGATGTGTCGGTGTTGGGGAAATCAATATCCCCGGAAACATGTTTAAGGGTAGCAACCCTGTATCCCATTCTCGAGAGTTCCTTAGATAACCCAATAACTAACGTGGTCTTTCCGCTTTTCTTATAACCAACTATGCCAACCGCCTTCACCCTAAATCCCTCCCCGATATGGGGTCAAGTCCTGACCCCTTAAAGATATTTCTAAAGATCTTCTGATCGACTTCTCGGCACGCCTTTTTTAGCCGAGTATAGTTCATCAAGAGGCTTTTTCCATCCTCTGTTAAACGAGATCCGTGTCTCCTTTCAGTTATCACGACCCTTTTACTCAGATGCTTTTCTGTGGCCTTAATCTTTCCCCACACCCCCCTATATGACATCCTCATCAATTTGGCCGTCTGATTTATGGAACCTGTTAGTTCAATTAACTCCAGGATCCTCTGCCTACCCTCACCCATGATAATGTTACCATTAGTGTCTTCCAGCAATTGCCTTGATTTCAATCTCACCTTCAGCATAATTGCCTCCAAAAAAATCGGTAACGTTCATCAGATTACCTTCCACAGATCTCCACTCTTTGCTGGGTTGTAGCCGCCCAATCCCTTAACCCTTTCCCTAAACTCCTTGGATCTGGCAACTGATAAAAGCAGCTTTACCTTTGGATCATCCACAAAAGACGATGGGACTACCAGGTCGTATTGCTCATTAAGGACAGGAATAAAATCCAGACCCAGTGCCCTGGCTGCTGCCATAATTCCCAACCCTACGTCCGCCATCCCATTTAACACCGCAACTGCCACATTCATATGCGTGTACTCCTCGTTTTCATAACCGCTTATACGGGCAGGATCTATCCCCATCTCCTCCAACTTATAGTCTAAAAGTATCCTGGTGCCCGACCCTGGTTGCCTGCTGACAAAGGTAATGTCATCTCTTTTGAGGTCTCCTATCCCTTCTACCCCCTTGGGGTTTCCCTTTTGAATGATCAGGCCCTGCTCCCTTGTTACCAAATTGAATACATGGACCGGTATCCCCTTTAGATATTTACGGATATAGGAGATATTGTACTCACCGGTTTGGGTGTCCAAGAGATGAGAGCCAGCCACGTGCGCCGTTCCCTTTTTGAGGGCCAATAAACCGCCAAGGCTCCCCACGTTTCCAGAGGCAATCCTTATTCCGCCGCACCTTTTCCTGATCTCATCAGACAGGATATCCAGGGTGATATCATGGCTTCCAATACTGACGATAGTATTACTAATGTCTTCAGGTTCTACCAGGAGTTCTGCCTCTGTCTCCTCGCCTGCCACCATACCTTCACTAAGGGAGGGAATCCTAATAATTCCCTCTGCCCTACTCAGGGTTGTAGTCGATCCAGCCGCCCTGGGAAGAGGTATAGCGACCACCCTCTCACCCACTCTGCCGATATTGACCCTGATAAATTCCTCTGATCCCAGTCTTGAAGGAATATCCCTGGATACAGCTACATTTAATGACGCTTTTCTTGGTGGGATCGAGCCCTGTAGCTGGTAGAGGAAGGGCCTAACGAATTCATCGAAGGAGATGTAGGCAGAAACCGGATATCCTGGAATCCCAATTACAGGTTTCCCCTTTACACCGCCGAGAATAGTGGGCTTACCAGGCATTATGGTGACACCATGAACAAGCAATTCCCCAATATCCTCAATCACCTGTGCCGTGTAGTCTTCTTTCCCTGCAGATGAACCTGCAATCAAGATCACAAGATCAGGCCCAGAATCTACCGCCCTAACAAGGATTTCCTTGATCTTTTCACTCCTATCCTCAACTATATCCTCTACGATAGGCTCAGCCCCACATTCCCTTATAAGGCAGGAAAGGACAGATGAATTAGACTCAATGATCTCACCCTTTCTGAGATCCGAGGGACCTGAAAGGCTGGTGAGATTTACCAGCTCGTTACCCGTCGGGATTACGAGTACCTTGGGTCTTCTTCTAACCTTGAGGCGAAAAATCCCTCCCCCGATCAGGGTTCCAAGGTCAAATGGTCGTATCTTATGGTTTTGGGGAAAAAGCAATTCTGTGGCAACAAAATCCTCTCCGACCTTCCTGACATTCTGCCAAGGAAAGGAGGAGGAAAAAATTTCAATTGTCTTATCGTCTACCTGGTTGAGCTTTTCGGACATAATAACGGCATTCTTTCCCTCTGGCAGTACCTGCCCGGTATTTATCCAAGCAGCCTCTCGCCCCACTCCCAATCTCTTGGGACTCCGTTCTGTAGCCCCATAGGTATCTTCTGCCAGAACCGCTATCCCATCCATTGCAGCAGAATGATAAGAGGGTGATGAAATCCTTGCAAACACAGGCCCTGCTGTAATCCTTCCAGGAGACTCATGCACTGAGATTTCTTCTGCCTCAACTATTGGCTCAGGATTAAACCGGCCAAAAAAGATCTCACGTGCCTCTTCGGGATCCTTCATCCTGAGGTATATCTTTTGTCCTTGCATAGTCTCTAAAACAACCTCACCTTGACCTTTTCTCCCGCGTAAAGGCCTTCAGTATTCATATCAATCCTGACAACGCCATCCGCCTCCACCATGGTGGATATAAGCCCACTTTTTCCCGGGATAGGTGTTGCAAGCCAACTACCCTCTAAGTTCCTAAGCTTCACCCTTATATAATCCTCCCGCCCGCTTGCCGACTCTATATTCCTATCGAGCTCTGCCTCTATAGTATGATCAGTATATTCAGCGGGACTTGAACAACCGCAAAGCCTGTCAAAAAGCCATCTGATAAAAACGTCAAAGATAATCATGGCAGATACAGGATGCCCCGGCAGGCCCCACAACGTCTTGTTTTCCTTCTTAGCAATGATAGTCGGTTTACCAGGGCTGATGGATACCCCATGGGCCACTATCTCTACCGCTTCTAAGGAGGAAAATGCGTCTAAGGTAAAATCCCTTGTGCCGACCGAGCTCCCCCCGGAAAGCAGAAGGACATCCGCCTGAGACATCCCTTTCTCGATGAGGAGTTTCAGATCATCAAATCTATCCCCGGTTATGCCCAGATAGATAGGTTCCACCCCCGCTTTAATGCAAAGGCCCCCAAGGGTGTAACTATTTATGTCCCTTATCTGCCCTGGTTTGGGCCTCTGAGAAATATCCACTACCTCCTCGCCCGTAGATATGATAGCTGCCCTTGGTTTAGTAAATACATCTATCTGGTATATACCCAGGGCAGCCAGAACGCCAAGGTCCTGGGGCCTTAAGGGGATCCCTTTCTGCAACACTATCTGCCCTCTTTTAACATCATCATCGGGAAGGATAACGTTCTCTAATGTGGAGACAGGCCTGCTTATTTCTACCACCCTATCCCCTACCATCTGGGAATACTCTATCATGACAACTGCATCAGCACCCTTTGGGAGCATACCCCCTGTTGATATAAGGGCACACTCACCCCTCTTCAGGCCAAAATTCGGTATCTCGCCCATCCTCACTTCCCCAATGATATTGAAGGGGGTTGGGAGATTCTCACTGGAACCAAAGGTATCCTTAGCAGACACGGCATACCCATCCACAGTGGATCTCTGAAATCCTGGTAGATCTTCATTGGATTTGATTTCCCTTGCCAGAACCCTGCCAAGGGCATCTACTATAGGGACAGATTCAGTCCCCGAGGGTTTAATATCTCCCAGGGATTCAAAGATATCCTCGGCCCTCTTCACCTTGAAAAATGATCGCATGGGCGAAATATGTCATATTTGACATGAATAATCAAGTACTATTTCTGACCGGGGTTTCCTTACCTTTTAGAGGAATCCATTGATTGTTCTCGAGGATGCTGGATACTCGATGCATGATACCCGATACTGGACTTGGGATATTAAAACGAGCGATATACTTGAAAAGTGATAAAGTTATAACTTGCTATCCGGAATCCAGTATCAGTTATCCAGTGGGGGTTTCAATGGACTGCCTTTTGTCCAGAGAGTTTTTCCTTAGATTTGGCTATATAGAAAAGTGTCTTTCCATATTGGCCGTAATCGGGGTAATGCGTGATAAGATACTCAAAACGTCTCAGTGCTGCCAGATAGCGACCCGTCTTGAAATAGAAATGGCCAACATAAAATTCATACTCAGCAAGGTTAATAAGACACCTTCTGATCCTTCTTTGGGCCATTAAGGCGAATGGGTTGCTTGGGAATTCCCTCCTAAGCCTTTCAAACTCCTTTAAGGCCTCTTTTGTACTGGTCTGGTCCCGGTCAATTGTATTCATCCTGAGAAAGCTACACATACCTTGTTGGTAGATAACATACGGGATAGACTCGTTCCTCGGGTGAAGCCTTTCGAACTCCTTGTATATCTCCAGGGCCTCCTCAAACTCTTTTCTCTTAAAAATCGCGTCTGCCAGTTTTAGTTCCGCTTGAACAGCCAACTTACTGTAAGGGTACCTGTCTTTTAGGTTTTGAAAGGATTCCGCTGCCTCGGTGTAATCGCCATCTCTAAATGCTGACATACCCTCCCTCATCAGCTCCTCCGGGGGTTTCTCAGGCTCCTCTCCCCCGATGCCGAAAAGGGAGCAACCACTCAATAAGAAAACTAACGCCTGAATAAGAATAAATCTTTTAACCATATAGGCCGCCGCTTGATTCATCTAATATCACTATCACCAACAATACTACCTCTGGCCCTTTCTAAGACTTATTGCGGAGGATTTTTGATGCCAGCTGATTTGTGCCTTCCACATGGAATGATGGAATGCTGGAATAGTAGATAATTTGGGCATAGGGCGAAGCCCCTAAGCTCACTATATTAGCTTGAGCATGGCCTTTTCAATGCTTGCCTTGCCTACAGCCCCCACAATGGTATCTGCCAATTTCCCATCCTTGAAAAGGAGTAAAGTTGGAATTGACCTAATTCCATAGTGACTAGGCGTTATGGGATTTTCATCGACATTCATCTTGGCTACCTTAAACCTGCCATCATACTCCTTAGCCAATTCCTCTACCCAGGGGGCGGTAATAAGGCATGGTTGACACCACGGGGCCCAAAAATCAACCATAGCAGGCATGTCGGATTTTATGATCTCATCCTCGAAACTACTATCATTTACCTGTAAAATTTCGCTCACCTATTATTCCTCCTCTTTCCCTTAAATTTTTATGAAACCTAATACCAACATCTCACATTGTCAACCAGGAAGATCTTTTCAACAGAAATTTGAAATTGGTGTCACCCAACCGAAGCCATCCTTGGCGGGATAGAAATTCGGGGAAAAAAGTCCTGGGTTTCCGAAAAGTCCTCCTCTAATCTTAACTTCACACGATGTAAGGAGCTGAGAAGCAAAAAGCTGTTTTACATTGACTACTTCAGCTCAACTCAATAAACTCAATAAACACAACAAAGCGGAGGCACTGAATTGGCCAGACAGAAGACTATATTTGTATGTCAAAATTGTGGTTATAAGGCCCCAAAATGGTTAGGCAGATGCCCTGACTGCAGTGTGTGGAACTCATTTGTAGAGGAGTTGACTGAAACAGGCCGCCAGGATAGAGGCAGAACGCAACATCCCTTAGATAGGCCTCAAAGGATTGATACAGTTGCCATAAAGGAAGAAATTAGACAAAAGACAGGGTTAAGCGAGTTTGATAGAACCCTTGGGGGTGGAGTTGTTCGGGGATCCCTTGTCTTAATTGGGGGAGACCCTGGTATTGGTAAATCCACTTTGATTTTACAGGTCGTACAGGGGCTCGCCCAGCAAGGCCATAGAACCCTCTATATCTCAGGAGAGGAATCGATTCAAC
>CP070660.1:606534-611658 GCA_020355145.1 Deltaproteobacteria bacterium | reverse complement strand
TGCTATCCTGATCCATTGATCGTATCTCTCTCCCATGGAAAGAGCGCTGTGAAGGATAGCCACCCTATCTCTAAGGCGGGCCTTAAAAAGAGATGCCAGCGAAACAGTCAAGGCGATCTCCGGCACCATTATTATGGATTGTCGCCCGAGCTCATTAGCAACCTTGACTGCATGATAGTAGACCTCTGTTTTCCCACTGCCAGTTACACCATGCAGGAGATAGGTAAAAAAGGAACCTTCCCTGAGTTTTCCCGTTATCTTCTCTAAGACCTCCCTCTGTTTTGAATTTAGAGGTGGTGGGTCTGGGGAGATAAAGACTCCCTCACCTTCTATGTCCCTTACAACTGGCCTTAGAGATCTCTTCAGGAGGCCCTTCTTAACCCATTTATCCACGAGGTAGGCCCCATTATTAAAGGTCTCTCTTGCCTCACGTAAGGAGATCTCTCTCCTTTGGATAATCATCTCCAAGAACTCACGTTCATTTCTTGGTGCCCTTTTAGGGTCAAAAAATGACCTGTCGATAGTGACCCCCTTCCTGACGGTGATGAAAACCCTTTTTAAGATGCCAACCCTGTCTAGCCATCCCTTAGGGGCCATTTCCTTGCCATCCGGGATATTCACATTTAGGCCTGTTGGAAGGGCTGTTTTAATTATCATGCCGATTGGATATAGGTAGTAGTTGGATAGCCATTCAAAGAATTCAACCATATTTGGAGGGAAAAGTGGGTATGGGTCAATAATATTCAGTACATCCTTTAAACCCCTTCTATCTTCAGGTGGGATAATCCTGAGGATATAGCCAGTTACCTTCCTGCCGGAGAAGGAAATAAGGACCCTTCTCCCCACCCCAACCTTCTCTTTAAGATCACCTGTTACTGTATAGGTGAATGTTCCGTTTACCGGAAGGGCCACAGCAACCTGTGCATAAATCTTTTCTGAAGCCTCAACCATGGTAGATAGTACACGGTTTCTATAATTACTAAACCCAGAAAGAGACAAGCTAAAACTCGCAGTATCCTTGGTCCCATTCTTAGCTTGTCATTCGATATTTTCTTGAATCTCCTGCTCAGGGCCGCGGATCTCTGATTCCGGCCTCTCCGAGTTATACTCACTCACACCAAATTGGGTCCTGATCCAGGGTATATCAAATAGAGATAGATCAATAGGTGGGTTTACTATGATATCCTTTACGTTGTATTCCTCCTCAATACCATCTTCAAATGAATAGACGATCTTGAAGGGATACCAGGTCTGCTCCCTGAACTCCCTGTAATCGGAAAAATGGACGATGACATTGCTATATCTTAGAAGTAGGGGTAAAAATAGGTCCTTATCAACAAGAAGTCTGGGACTCCATTCTTCTTTATCCCCAATTAGGTATGCTATTCTCCCGTCAAACCTCGTTAGGGATACCTTTTCGAGGTCTAAACCTATTAGTTTAAGCCTTTCCGATAATCGTCTTGGGCCTTGGGCTAAAAGAAGAAAACGATAGAGGAGATCCCGGCTCTCCCCATCATAGTTGATAGTCCCGTTGATAATCCTCAAGGTCCTTGTTCCGTTACGGATTATGAGGCGTTTACCAGGTTGTCCCACAATCTCTGACCTATATAGATGAGGAGACTTCAAATAGATAATCTCCCCAAAAACCCTTTCTTCTTCCTCACTTAGGTCCTTAGCCTTAGTATGTTGGATTATCTTTAGTGTATGGATCTCACCGAATTTATTGGTCATAAACTGGATAATCTGAGTTGAAGGCAGTATATATGGTAGTCCGATCGATGGTAAGGTAACTACAGTAATTAAAGATATATAAATCAGGAAGTTTGATATTCTTTCCATGTCTGATCCATCTGGATGACCAACTCATTAAACCTATTCCTGTCTTCTCTGCTCAAGGTAAAGCCAGGCGAAGACCCTATCCGCTTCAATCTTCTTTATCCTTTAGCCTTTCTTTAAGGGATAAGATGATCCCTTTTTAATTATTCTTAATATTTTGATAAAAATATTTGACATATTAATTTCTTTATGATATTAAATATAATAATTCTAATTTAAATATATTTAATTATAAATAAGTTTACCTCTAAAAGGAGGGCTAATGGCTGATTATATATTTTGCCTGAGGAAGAAGAGTAATCCTCGAATAGATATTAGAATATGCCAGGAAAGATGTCGTTTTAAGGATAGGTGTGCGGAGTTTCTGGACTATCAAAAAAGATCCAGCGGTCAATCCTCGATCTTAAATTCGAGATTGATCATATCACCCCTTCTGAATCCCATGCCATCAAAGAATTGAATCCCGCCACCTTACAAGGGTAAAATTGGTGAGCATCTCAACCCCTATTAATATCCTGGCCACACCTCTTCTCTGATATTCACCCCCCTTTCTCCAAGAACATTACCCTCTATCTCAATGATCCTCTAAATAGCATCCTCCCCGCATTACCTATTTTTAGCTATGCTATATTTAAATATCGTGAATGTCAAAATAAGAAAAAGGGGCCAAAGCCAGGAGGGAGATTAAACATCTAGATAGGGAGAGAGGCGTCAACCTTTAGATCTTTATCAATTCATAATCACGGGTCCCTAATCTTATCTTCTGGGCGTAATCGAGTTGAAATCCCCAATCTATGTCAGGATAAAGACCACGAAATTTGTCCTCACCTGGCCTAGTGGCTATTTTAAGGGATGAACCATTTAACACAGTCTGCTGGTTAACCATATCGACCGAGGCCTGATCAATGGCTACTGGGTCAGTGGATGCCATAATACCGATATCAGGCACTATTGAGGCCTCTGTATATCTGTAGCAGTCGCACAATGGTGATATCTGGGTCAGGAAGTTAATGAAGAGTGCCCCTCCTTCCTTTTCCTTAAGGACCCCAAATGCATACTCCACCATCTTTTTCTGTATAATAGGTATATCCCTGCCCCATTGAACATTGATCGCTGAATTGGGGCAGATGATGATGCATTCACCACAGCCAATACACCTTTCAGGATCAATAGCGGCCTTTTCCTCCTCAATGGAAATAGCCTCCTGTGGACAGTGCTCTACACACTCACCACATCCAATACATCTCTTCTTATTTATCTTAGGTGAAAGATCAGAGTGCTGTTCAAGTTTGCCATGCCTGGAGGCACAACCCATACCAATATTTTTAATTGTCCCCCCAAAACCCGTGAGCTCGTGTCCCTTGAAGTGGGCAACACCTATCAATACATCCGCCTCTGCTATGTCCTTGCCTATATCCACCGACTTAAAAACCTCCTGATCTATCCTTACCTGAACCGAGGATGAACCCCTCAGGCCATCAGCGATAATAATGGGGGCATTGACTACGGGATAGGCAAAACCATTCTCTATAGCAGTCACTACATGAGAGACACTATGACTTCTTGACCCTTGATAGAGGGTATTGGTATCAGTTAGGAAGGGGAAACCACCCAATTCCCTTATCCTTTCTACTATCCGGCGGATGAAGATGGGCCTTATAAAGCCAGTATTACCCCTCTCCCCAAAATGAAGCTTGATAGCCACGAGATCGCGCGACCTTACCCTTTTATCTATACCCGCCTCGTTTAAGAGTCGGGATAGCTTTGCAAGTATATTTTCTCTTGCAGTGGCCCTCAAATCGGAAAAAAATACCCTACTTACTGTCATAATCTATCCTTCCTATCCCAACAAAGCCCACAAAATCAAAGTGAGCTAAAGTTGTAATAATTCCTAAATTCCTCAATCCCTCAATCTTAAGTGATCAACCCAACAAACACAGCAAACACAAAAACACAAGTAGCGAGATCAAGCAAAAGCAATAGAGATTTTTTATTGACAAATAGAGACAACTTTGTTTAATTCATTCGTAATGTTACACGAAACAGATAGCAATAGCTAAGGAGAAAGCTAATTAATATGAAGAAATTGCTCTGTATTCTGCTAGGGTCTTTCATTTGTTTAACTACCCTTTTGCAGATATGGGCTTCGGCACAGGAACCAAAAAATATCTTATCCATTGAGGCCTATGACATGCTCAATACCGTTCCTAATACATATCTGATTGATGTTAGAACAAGGGCGGAATATCAATTGATAGGTCATCCACCAATGGCCTATCTCTATCCTTACTTCATTTGGACTGGCAAACTTGGAAAAAAGGGAGACGGCTGGATATATGAATTCAATAATAAAAATAGATCCTTTGTGCAAGAGATAAGCAAGAAATTTCAAAAGACAAACAATCTCCTTATACTATGCAGGGATGGCACCAGGAGCATCTTAGCAGCTAAGGAGCTTATAAAGAACGGCTTTAAAAACATCTACAACGTAAAGGATGGATTTGAGGGCGCCCCTTTTCCCTACTTTGAAGACGAGAACAGGCATAAATTTTACAGGCAACTGACTAAAAGAAACAAGATCCCTACTTTGAATCACCGCCGTTTTGATGGCTGGCAGTGGTGGGGCCTTCCCTGGACCTATGATATAAATAGCAAATATATCTACCCCCCTGATAAGGCTCCGAAAGAGGAAAAGAAAAAGAAGTAGACCGAAGTTAGGGGCTTCGCCCCATGATTTTCCGCGGAAGGAATTTTCCTTAGACCAGTGGCCTAATAAAGGCCAGGGCTATAATTGTCTTACTATCAACTATCTCATGGTTCCTGATCATCCCTAGCACCTCTTCAATGGTCAAGATCTCCAGGGATGATATCTCTTTCTCGTCAGTCTTTCTTTCTAACTTCTTTAGATCCTTGCCTAAATAGAGATGGATAAGCTCATTAGAGTATCCGATAGCCGGGGCATAGGTATAGAGCCATTTAATAGATCTTGCCTCAAAGCCTGTCTCCTCCACCAACTCCCTTTTGATACATTCCTCAGGGCCCTCACCCTTATCCATCTTACCTGCAGGAATCTCAAGGGTCTCCCCTTTTAGGGCATACCTGTACTGCCTTACCATGATAATCTCGTTGTCCGAGATAAAGGGGACAATTGCCGCGGCCTGTGGATGATCAATACAGATCCTCTTGCTTACAGTCCCGTCCTTTAAGCTCACCTCATCCAAATATACAGTGAAATTCCTCGTGCCCAAGCTCGCCAGGCTCTGCATCTTTCGTTCCATCAAACAATTC
>CP070660.1:603542-606434 GCA_020355145.1 Deltaproteobacteria bacterium | reverse complement strand
GCCTCGCTCTTTCCGCTTCCTACAGCAACTACTCCGCCCTCTATGGGCTTTTCTTTGGCTGTATCAGGGATTATGATACCACCTTTGGTCTTTCCCTCTTCCTCAAGCCTCTTTACAATTACCCGGTCATGCAATGGTTGAATCTTCATCTCTCAAACCTCCTTTTGAAATTATTTTGATAAACAACTTGCAGCCTCTACCTAATTAAACGTTTTAGAAATTGTGAAAAGCGAACAAAAGAGCTAACTAGCTGATATTATTGATATATATAATACAAAAGTTGAGAAAAAATATAAACACATTTTAGAAATTGTCAAGACTATTTTAATATTTTTTCTGCATCCCGTCTTGGCTATGCCAAACTTAAAAATCAATGGAAAAGATGGGGTGAAGGGGGTTGTTGTATAGGGTTATAAAAAAGATCAAAAATTGGGCAAATATGGCCTTCTATAAGGATATAATTATATAATTTTAAGACGCTTTCTTTCTCTTGATTTTCCTCTCTCTATATGGATCGTTGAGGAAGGACTCTAAGCAGTTTTCTATAATGTCATTTACAGAGCAATCCAGATCAATAGCTATCTTTTTAACAGCCTTGATTAGTTTTTCATCTATCTTTGTCGTGAACTGAACCCTTGGCATGACTGCCTTATAAACTTACATACAAAAAAAGTCAATATGTATTTTTGACATAAAAAATTTTTCTTACTTTTTATAAGTTTACAATTACAAACTTCCAAAATATATAGGATGGAAAATCAGAAAACAAAATTACCCTATGATGAAATAGGATGCTTATTTAATGCTTGCATTACTATCCATACAAAGGATATTATTGTAACCGTCATTCAGGCTGGAATGAGGAGGTAGGAGGTCTTGGGGCTCAGTAACTATCACAAAACTGCGACATTTCCAAAACCCTCCGTGACAGATATCAGCTAGGTTATTAATTTTGCTGGTCGGGACGGCGAGATTTGAACTCGCGACCCCCTGAACCCCATTCAGGTGCGCTTCCAGACTGCGCCACGTCCCGGCTCTATCGTGATAGATCTTTTTAACACCTACAGATCTCGGTGTCAAGAGGGTTTTTTGTTTAAGGTATATTATCTATGGGCCGGATTGACTGCATAAGTAATCGGAACATAGGGATAATTTCTACATATGTAGAGAGCCTTTTAGGCGATACTGCTGATCTTTTTGATGGGATACCATTTCCAGAGGAAAGGTACAAATCCGCCAAGGACTATCTGACCGATGAGGATGAATGGACTACATATGAGACCTTTCAAAGGGTATTTCGGGGGGCAAAGGATCTTGTAGGTGACCCTGATTTCTATTTCAACTGTGGTGCCTCTTCTGCCAGACTGCAGTCCTGGGGAAGATTTGGTTATTTTATTCAGCTTTTTTCCGGCCCAAATGACGGGATCAGGCGACTTGCCTTCTTTAACAAAAATTTTAATGATACCAAGGACATCGATATCATTAAGCCCCCAACCTATGATAAAAAACTCAAGAAAATACATGCCATAATAAGGGTTAACTTCCATGAAGACCATGACGCCAACAGGGACTACGTTGGTGATCCATATCTAAAGGGGATCATATCCTCCATACCTACTATCTGGGGTATTCCACCAGCGATTGTTAAACAGCCACTGAATGAGTATGATCCAGAGATCTTGTTTAACAAAGAAGAGGAATTCGTTCCCTTCAAGCTGGATGCCAGAATCGAAGGTAAGAGACTAACAATCCACTGCCCTGTTGAAGGGAAAAGAAGGGTTGTTGGCAGGAGGGTCTTGCTGGAACCTGACATCATTGGAGGCAGAAGGGTATTCTTAGGTAGATTCTCTGAGTTACATAATGGAGAAGAAGACAAAGAGAAAGGGAAACACGTGGGTATACTTATTACTGAATCATTACGGGTAGACAATAGAGATATCCTGATAGCAGGAGAGATATTTAAGGCCCCTTACTTTATCTTGGATATCACCTACGATAGACTTCACCTTTGGAATAGACCATTTCAACCTTTTTACACAAGGAGAAAAAAGGGAAAACCAACCCATGGCATGATAGAGACGATTAACCAACTGAGAGAGGCAATAGTTGCTAAAAATAAGACCTATAAAGAATTAGAAAGGGCAAATCTCGAGTTGACAAAGGCCAAAGAAGACATAGATAACTATGCCAAAAATCTTGAAAGGATGGTGGATGATAGGACAGTTGAATTAAGGAAGGCCAAAGAGGCTCTACTTATTCTTAATAGAGACCTCGAAAAAAAGGTTAATGATCAGGTTGAGGAATTAGGAAGATATAATGAGCTAAGGAGGTATCTTTCCCCTAACATCACAGATAGGATCCTATCAAATGGGAGCGATCTTGATAAGATCTCCCACAGGAAGCAGATGACTGTGCTCTTTTCAGATATCAGGGGCTTTTCGGATTTAACTGACTCCCTTGAACCAGAGGAAATCACCCTTCTTCTAAATAATTATTTATCGGAGATGACGGAGCTTATCCACAGATATGAGGGAACCTTAGACAAGATAATTGGAGATGGGATAATGGTCTTTTTTGGCGATCCAGTATCAATCCCTGACCATGCGCAGAGGGCAGTACTTTTGGCAATTGATATGCAAAAGAAGATAGATCAATTAAAACATGAGTGGTTATCCTATGGATACGATCTGAGCATTGGGATAGGGATAAATACGGGTTATATGACTGTAGGAAATATTGGATCGGAATTCCATAGAGACTATACGGTAATCGGCAATCAGGTCAACATTGCGGCCAGGTTGGAGCAGATGGCCAAACCGGGCGAGATCTTGGTAAGCCAGAGGACATACAGCAAGGCAAAGGATGTAGCCACTATGGAGGAGGCAGGCAAGG
>CP070660.1:591810-603442 GCA_020355145.1 Deltaproteobacteria bacterium | reverse complement strand
AGATCCCACACGGAAATAATACGTCGTGGTGTCATTGAGCCCTGTCAGGGTCACATTGTGGCTGGTGACCAAACCAGCACCGTTTTCGCTATATGGATAACTCCCCCACGTACTGCTGCTCGTTCCATATTGCACTACGCTGTTACTTGCCTCATCCGTTGTCCATTCAATCACAGCACTGGTATCGGTTGTGGAGGTCACCTGTACATTCGAGATCTGTGGTGCGGTGGTGTCAGAGGTGGAACTCGTATTGACTTCATTGGAATAACCACTTTCGAATCCTTCAGTATCGTAGGCTGTAACAGCGAAGAAATAAACTTTATTACCGTCTAAACCAATAAGTGTGTATTCAGGATTTTGTGAATCATCGAGATTATAGGGATCACCCGGATTATTGATTGTCAGAGTTATTGGCGAAGGACCACCACCAGGACCAGAAGCCTCTGTACCCTCGTAAGGATCACCAGAGTCCGTATCATAATAAATCTTATAACCAGCAAGGTCTGGTTCACTGTTAGGATCCCAGGCTAGGGTTACCTCGGCGGAATAGACCTGCGGAGTAAATAGAAAAAGAATTATTGCGAGAACTACAAGAGATAAGGATTTTCTTCTCACAGCACCTCCTGGGTTTCAAACCGTGCAAAATACAGCTCCAGAAAGTGCTGTGTTTCGCCCGGCAGCCCTGCTACCATATCCCGGTAACCCGGGACTTGGGCCAGTGGCTTTGCGTCCCACCCTTTCGAGTGGTTTGCCTTTATCAAGCCTTAAATGCCTATGTAGGTCTTAGTAATTCATTGTCTACTTTTACCTTTTGTATTGGCAAAACTTATGCCATAAAGGACGGATTCATGGTATCTCACTGTTAATACGAGGAAAAAAGATTTTGATTTCCCTATTTTTGCTCTGCCCAATATAAATGCGATGAGTTGAGCGGCTCTTTGTGGCATACACTGTATACATTATGATACAGGTTGTATACAAAATACTCTATTTTCCGCCACCCTCAGATATTTTTTACACGTTATCGAATTGGATACATTTAAGATTTTTCCCTTGAGTGCCGATAAAAAAGTAGACGTCCACAGAAATCTTTGGAATTCTGGGATAAGATTATAACAGTACCCCGAGCTTTCTGGGAGAATGGATGAGTAGAAGATCATCAATCCCTGATTCGCCAATAGATCGCCTAAAGGAGATCTCCACATGGATCTCCTCTGTGCTTGACCTGGATGAACTTCTGGAGCTCATCATAGAAAAAGCTACCCGGATGATGCAGGCCAAGGCCAGTTCTCTGCTGTTATTGGATCGAAAAACCAGGAAGCTTTACTTTAAGGTGGCCACAGGCGAGAAAAAGGACGAAGTCAGGAAATATGAGATTAACCTGGGTCAGGGGATCGCCGGTTACGTGGCTGAAAAAGGAGAACCCCTTCTCATTCCCGATGTCAGTAAAGACTCCCGATGGGACAAGAGAATAAGCGAATCCACAGGCTTTCAGACTCGTTCGATAGCCTGTGTGCCAATGAAGGTGCATGGCGAAATAATTGGGGTCGTTGAAATTATCGATAAAGAAGACGGCAATCCCATCCAGTATGAGGATATGAAGACATTGACAGTCTTCGCCGAGTTGGCCTCTTTAGCGGTCGGCAGTGCACGGAAAATTGACCAGGTCAAAAGGGAGAATAGAGATCTTAAAGAAGAGGTTGCGAATAAATACCAAATCGTAGGGGAGAGCAAGCGCTTACAGAAAGTCATATCCGACGCTTTCAAGGTGGCCAACTCGAAAACCAGCGCCCTGATTCTGGGAGAGAGCGGAGCTGGGAAGGAACTGCTAGCCAGGTTAATCCATCGGGCCGGTCCTAGAAAGGACAAGCCCATTATTGTGCTCAATTGCGCAGCCTTGCCTGAGACCCTCCTGGAATCTGAACTGTTTGGTCACGAAAAGGGTGCCTTTACGGGGGCTATGATCCGAAAAATCGGAAAGTTTGAACTGGCTGATGGCGGCACACTTTTCATGGACGAAATAGGAGAGATGACCCCAGGGATGCAGGCAAAGGTGCTTAGGGTGCTGGAAGAGGGAGTGTTTTACCGGGTGGGCGGCAACATACCGATATCAGCGGATGTTAGGATAATCTCAGCCACAAATAGAGACATTGCCAAGGAAGTCGCTGAAGAAAAATTTCGAGAAGACCTTTACTACCGGCTGAATGTTGTCCAAATCCATATGCCTGCCCTGAGAGAAATGAAAGAAGACATTCCCCTCCTTGCCAGCCATTTCTTGGATATTTTCAAGCAAGAAAAGGGGCTTCAACATCTAAGGGTCTCAGAAAAGGCCATGGAAAAGATGCTCGAATATAACTGGCCCGGTAATGTGAGGGAACTCAGAAACGCTCTGGAACGTGCCGTTGTGATGGGTAACGGTCGAGAGATCTTGCCTGAGGACCTGCCCATTTCCGCTCCAAAAAAAAGTCATTCCGGTATGGAGGTGGGATTAACTCTCAAAGCGGCCGAGGACAACTTCAAAAAAGAGTTCATCACCTTAAACCTGCAACATTCCGGAGGAAATAGAAGCAAGGCGGCGAAAATTATGGGTATTCAAAGGACCTACCTATCCCGTCTGATATCCAAATATCGTCTCCAAGAAATCTGATCACCAGCGTCCGCAATATACCATTTTCACATTCTTCAATCCTAGAAGAGGTTTCAAAAATCCAAAGGGCTACTTGCTGAGGCCGAGATACACAGGTAACGCTTGTGGTATAATAGAGAGAGATACCCGAGGAGGTTACCTATGAGAAAGACAAGGAGTTAGCTTTTATTATTTTAAAAGAAGGCCCCTTGTTGTATCAAATAGGTATGAGCGCTGGACTACAGTGAAGATATATCCTGCTGGAAAATCGAGAGGGTGATCAGAAAGCTTAGGCTCTACCCGGATAGAGCAAGGCAAGAGAAATTAGCCAGAAAGCAAGCTCGGGCAAGGCAAAGGCCCAAGAGGACAATTATCCAACCGAAAAAAGACAGTAGGCCCTGGTTCCTATTCCAGATTGATACGATAGTAATCTATTGGGATAATCTCAAGAGATACATCATAGAAGCAGTTGATCATGCCAGTAAGCTAGGTTATGCCAGGATGTATAAGACGAAAAGCTCTAAGGTAGCAGCTCTGAGTTCCTGTACCGATTAAGGCATCTTGTCCAGCAACCTATAGAGAATATTCAAACAGATAATGGTAGTGAGTTTGCCTATTATTTCGAAAGGGCAGCTGATAAGCTAAATATCAATAGATATCTCTCACGAGTAAAGACACCTAAAGATAATCCAGAGTCTGAAAGGTTCAATCACACATTACAGTATGAATGGCTCTATGACGGCAATCTAGATCTTGACTGTGATAGGTTCAATCACCACTTAACTGAATGGTTAATAGAATATAATTTTAACCGTCCGCATCAGAGACTTGATTATCTAACTCCCATAGAGCATATTGAGAAAGAGCTAGCACGAATCCGTGGACCGAGTAAAGTGTTACCCATGTGGTCAGCTAGGACAGGGCATGCTAGGACAGGGCATTGACAAAGGCCCCATAGAATGGTATAAAAATTCTATAAAATTCCCATCCCTTATTTAAATTATCTATCTCATCTCTGGCAGTCGTGATGTTTAGACAGAAAGGTTACCCCGGACTATGAAGGAATTGTTGCTATCTGGAAAGAAGTATTCTTGGGATGTAGAGAATCCCTATTCAGCGATTGTAGGTGAGAGCGATGCCATAAACTCAGTTAGGGAAAACATAGAAAAGGTGAGTGATAAGGATGTAACTGTTTTGATACGGGGAGAGAGTGGTACAGGTAAGGAGTTGGTGGCTAGGTGTATTCACTTTAGGTCTAAACGAAAAGGAGAAAACTTCATCACAGTTAATTGTGCAGCATTACCGAGCGAGCTATTAGAGAGTGAACTGTTTGGCTACAGTAAAGGAGCCTTTACAGGTGCTTCTCACGATAAGCCGGGAAGGTTTGAGAATGCTAATAAAGGGACGATCTTTTTAGATGAAATAGCGACACTTAGCCTTTCACTTCAATCGAAGATCCTCCAAATATTGGAAGACCAAAGATTGTCGAGACTTGGCAGTATAAAGGAAACACCAATAGATGTTCGGATCATAGCTGCTACGAATTCAAATCTGGAGGACAAGGTTGTAGAAGGTACCTTCAGGAATGACCTGTATTACCGTTTGAACGTAATCTCTATTGTAGTTCCTCCATTAAGGGAGAGAAAGGAAGATATTCTTCTTTTAACCAATTACTTTATGGATAAATATTGCAATGAACTAAAGAAAGATCCCATCCATATTGATGATTCTATAAAAGAGCATCTTCAGAGATACAACTGGCCGGGCAATGTTAGAGAATTGGAGAATATCGTTAAAGGGATTATAGCATTGCAGAAAACAGATATTATTTATGCTGATTTGAAGCTCGGGGAAATGACAGATAGTCAGGAAGAAGGCTCGAGCCCCACTGGGAGTAATCACTATCAAATGTGGGATGAGACAAAGATAAGACAGTTGGTTAAGGGTAAGAGGGATATCTGTTTAAAGACACTACGAAGGCAACATATTGCTGAGGTTGAAAGAGCAGCTATTTGCAGGGCCTTGGAATTGACGCGCTGGAACAGGAAGAAGGCTGCGGAATTATTGGGGGTTAGTTATAAGACTCTCTTAAACAGAATTGAAGAGTTTAAATTAGGATTCCCCAAGAACTGACTATTTTTTGGGTAATGGTGTGGAAAGTATTTCTAAGGGGGGAATTTTGAACACATTGTACGTTATTGAGGGTCCAAAGAAAGGCATCTCCTTTACCCTTAATGATGGCATCACCGCTATTGGGAGATCTCCTGACAATGATGTCCGTATCCCAGGTAAAGGAGTTTCACGGCATCATGCCAGGTTTCTAAAAAAGGGTGATACCTTTTTTATTGTAGATCTAAACAGCCTTCGGGGCGTCTTCATTGATGGAGAAAAGATAGAACCAGGGCAGGAGGTTGAGATAAAAAAAGGGAGCAATTTACTTATTGGAAACACAATTCTATCATTGCAAAAGGAATCTTCTAGGAAGAAATTGGCTAAACCATACCCTAGGAATGCACAAACAGAGTCCTCTAACACGAGGGAGCCCTTATTGGTAAAGGATAGCTCTAGGAACCATATACTTAGTTTGGAACTACTGCTTAGAGTGTCAGATATTTTTGCTCAATCCCTCAATATCGATGAACTTTTAAGTGAGGTGATAGATCGGGTTTTTAATCTTTTAAAGAGAATCGATCGTGGAGTCATATTGTTGTTAGATAAAGAAACTGGCAAATTACAAGAGGTGGTCTCAAGGACGAGAATGGACAGTAAAATTAATTACAGCAGGGCTATCGTTAATAGGACTATAAAAGAAGGTAAGCCGGTAATGATGGGCGATACGGGCTGTGTAGATAAAGCTGAGACCTCTGATAGCAATATCAAATCAGTTATGTGTGTGCCACTCAAGCATAAAGGAGAGGTACGGGGAGTAATCTATGTAGATTCCATTGGATCGCCTGACGGATTCAGAAGGGATGACCTCCAATTGCTCATTGGCTTAGGAAATACTACGGCCATTGCCCTAGAGAATGCTCGGCTTTACTCGGATTTAGAAAAATTGGTTGAACGTAGAACGAAACAGTTAGCAATGACTCGAGATAGATTAAAAGAGAGTGAATCAAGATTTAGGGCGGTGTTCGAAAATATGAGTAATGGGGTTGCTATATTCGAGCCGCTGGGTGATGGTGAAAATTTTATCTTTAAGGATTTGAACAAGGCTGCTGAAGAGATAGACAAAATAAAAAAAGAGGATGTAATTGGTAAGAGTGTCCTCACTGTTTTTCCAGGTTTTAGAGATCTTGGCCTTTTTGATATACTTAGAAGGGTCTGGGAAACAGGCAAGCCTGAAGATCATCCTCCGATGGTGATATATGAGGATAATAGAATTTCGTCCTGGAGGAAGGATTACGTTTATAAGCTGCCAAATGGAGAGATTGTATTCATCTATGAAGATGTAACTGAACAAAAGCGGGCGGTTGAGAGTCAGCAGAAACTTCAAAGACGGCTTTTTCATGCTCAGAAGATGGAATCATTAGGCAGGCTGGCAGGGGGTGTGGCGCATAATTTTAGAAATATCTTACAGGCTATTATGGGCAATAGTCAATTTCTTCAGTTGGCATATAGTCAAGATAAACAATTACAAGAAGTTACAAGGGTTATTGATGAAGCAGTAAAAAGGGGTTCTGATTTCATTGATAGCCTGTTGAAATTCTCCAGGCAGGAAGTTGAAATAGAGATGCTTCCCTTGGATCTAAAGGATGTTCTCCATGAAACATATAAGATAATCAGTAATACCTTTGATACGAGGATAAGGATTATCACTAACATAGAGGAGCCACTACCAATTAAGGGCGACCCTTTAAGCCTAAACCAGGTTTTTATGAATTTGTGTAATAATGCACGAGATTCAATGCCAGACGGTGGTGAGCTAAAGATAGAGGCAAAGAGAGATAAGGAGGAGGTTGTAGTTACCATTTCCGACACTGGATCTGGTATTGATGAAGAGGCCTTGAAAGATATATTTGACCCATTTTATACTACGAAGATTGTTGGCGAAGGAACCGGCCTAGGTCTGTCGATAACTCATGGTATAGTAGAAGAACACAATGGTACTATATTTGTGTCATCACAACCAGGCAAAGGGACAGCGTTCAAAGTCTCCTTTCCCATAGCTGAAGAATTTGAGCGGGTTGAATCAGAATCTTTACCGAGAGTCAAGCGTGGGGAAAGACGAAAAGTCTTAATTGTAGAGGATGAACCGCTTGTTTTGGAAGGTCTTGGGAATATGGTCAAGGCTATAGGTTATGAAGTAGATTCAGTAAGTAACGGTAGCCAGGCCATTGAATCCTACAAGACGCATAAACCTGATTTAGTTTTGTTGGATTGGAAGATGCCTGAGATGGATGGAGCAATGTGTGCCAAAAAGATTCTTGAGGATGACCCGGCTGCCAGAATAGTGATCATTTCCGGCTACCAAGAGGCGCCCATCGAAATAGATGATAGCTTGAAAGATGTTATAAGGGACTTTGTCCCTAAGCCTTTCGATTTAAGCAAATTAAGTAAGGTTATTTTAGGTGCCCTTAAATCTTAAAAAGATCAAACCCTCCTAGCTCCCAAGTAACTTCACCACATGATCCTTTAATCTTTCCATCTCAAATGGTTTTCTTAATACGAGATCTGCCTGTTTCTCAGCTGCAAGTCTTTCAGGGTTTTTCCCATATGCAGTGATGGCTATTACGGGTAAGCCGGGGGCCTTCTCTTTTATAACAGAGATAATTCCGACTCCACTAACATAGGGCATAACGATATCTGTAATAACCAAATCGTAGTCTTTAGATCTGAGCATCTTTAACCCATCCAATCCATTTGAAGCATTTATTATATTATAGCCTAAGTATTCAAGATAGTTCTTCATCATAGAGAGAACATGATTATCGTCTTCAATAATAAGTATTGTCTTTTTCATTACACCCTCCTTCAGTATGTCTTTCCAAACAAAACTCAATTTCCCTTATGAGGTATAGTCTTAAATTATGGTATTCATTTCATCTCCGCCAATGCTTGCCGGGCCTCCTTGTAACCCGGGAACTCCTTATCTAGTTTAAGGGCCTTTTCAAGTGCTGCTTTGGCCTCTTCCTTCTGGTTGTTTTTCAGATATGCCATGCCCAGATGATAAAGTATCACTGGATTTGTCTGCATCTTTTCATGACTCTGCTCTAACTCTACTATGGCGCTACGATAAAGACCTTTCTTATAAAATATCCAGCCCAGGGTATCCATAATTGAGGGGTCCCTTGGCATCTTTTCCTTGGCTGTTTGTGCCAAACCCAAGGCCTCATCTATATTTCCTCCGTGCTCGGCCAGTATCCAGGCCAGGTTATTGGCCGCTGGTGCAAAGTCCTTCCTGATCTCAAGGGCCTGTCGATAATAAGATTCTGCCTCTTTGATATTCCCTATCTGTTGATAAATAGTCCCAAGTGACATCTGTGCGGGAAGGTAGGAAGGCCTCTTGACCAAAATCTCCTTGTACTTGGAGATAGCCCTATCAGTATCTCTCTGTCTTATATAAATCCTGGCCAGAGCAATGTAAGGAGATAATATATTGGAGTCGATCTCGATCGCCTTCTCGAAACTCTCTTCGGCCTGAGCAATCTTTTTGCTTGCCAAATAGATTCTGCCTTTAAGATCATAGATAAAGGCCAGGGATATTGAATCCTTTGGCAAACCTTCAGATTGACGGTCACAGAATTTGAGTGCCTTATCGAGTTCTTTTTGTTCAAGGTAAATTAAAACAGTATAGGTTAACGCTTCCCTTAGGCCAGGTTTTAACCTCAGGGCCCTGGCAAACTCCTTTAATGCCTTTTCATGTTGTTTTTTTAATAGGTAAAGTAATCCCAGCCTGCTATAGCCTATCGGATTTTCAGGCGCCAATTCGATCGCCTTTTTAAAGCTCTTTTCAGCATCGAGGGGTCTTTTTTCTAAGAGTGCCAGATTGCCGTCATAAACCAATGCCTGCAGATTTTTTGGATCCTGGTCTAAAACCTTATTGAGCTCTTGTTTTGCCAGATCCAGATTTCTTTCTCTAAGATAGAATTCGGCTAAAATCAGTCTTGCACCTATAAGTCTCGGGTCAAGTTCAAGTGCACGGAGAAGGTCTTTTCGGGCCAGTGCGTCCTCTTTCTTACCCAATAAAGCGAGAGCCCTATAAAGATATGCATCGGCCAGGCGGGGCTCATTTTTAGCCACAGTGTCAAAACAGGACACCGCTTCGGAAAAATTGCCCTTATTCAGCAAAAGCCTTCCCTTTATAAGGTTTGCCCCTGGATGTCCCCTGTCTTTCTTAAGAAGGGCATCCACTGTCTCCTCAGCCTCGGGGAAGTGTTTGTATGCAAAATGAAGTCGGGCAATAGCGGCTTGAATATCGGTATCTTCTCCCTTAATGGAGACAGCCTTCTCCATGGTCTTGAGGGCAGAATCGTAGGAGTTCCTGCGAACATAATAATTGGCTAAAATCATTAACGGGCCAACATTATCTTCAGGCGCTACGCTGATTGCCTTCTGGTATGTTTCCTCTGCTTGTTTCCATTTCCCCACATTTTCATAAAACTGCCCAAGGGTAATTAATGAGATATGCTTAGACGTTGAGCCTGCAACCAGCGTTTTCAGTTGCTTTTCGGCCTCATCATGGCGACCCATTTTCACGTATAACTTTGACAACTCAACTCTGATAACAGGCAGTTTTGGGTCTTGCACCAGTGCACTCTTATATTCTGCCTCGGCCTTTCCATATTTCCCATCCAGAGAAAACAATCGCCCGAGTGCCAATCGAACCTTAAACTGTTTCGGATCAATATTAATAGCCTTTTCCAGCGTTTGAATGGCCTCGCCTGTCTTTTTCTCTTGAAGTTGAACACCCGAGAGGAGCATTAATCCATCAATGTTTGCTGGGTCTTTTGTTAAGACCAGGTCTGCTTTTTTCCTTGCCTCCTCTATCTTTTTGCCCAGAAGATAGAAGTTACCCAGCTTTAATTGGGCATCGAGATGGTCAGGATCAAGTTCGGTTGCTCGTTGAAAAGAGCGAAAGGCCTGCGGCCCTCTTTTCAGCTTTAAATACACCTGACCTAACCCATAGTGAGCCGAGGCATCTTTTGGGTCAATCTGGATTACATTTTTATACTCAATTACAGCCTTGTTGTATTCAAGACTCTTGACATATTTTTGGGCATTGGCCAAGTGCTTGGCCTTTTTCTCCTCTTTACTAGCACAACCCCAATAGATGGTTGAAAAGGCTACAATCAAGAGGATAGTAATAATCTTTTTAAGCACGAAAAGGCTTCTTCCTACCTTAAGGCTCATATTTTATTTCTCCTTCTCAAAATATGAATCAAGATATTGAAGTTAATATCTCTCTAATGCTAAAGTTAATATTACTTTTTTGTCAAGAAGTTAATAGATTTTAAATTGTGTAGCAGTAATAAGATGAAGACATAGAGTGGTGTGTAGGCCACTGCGGCGGTTATGGGTATAAGACCGTATCTCACAACAGCCCTTACTGAAGGATGGTTAGACGAGAGTTTTGCGTTCGAGCCTAAGGCAGCCGTGGCAATAAAACATCCTCCTCCGTATCCCCTATCAGCACTGGTAGGAGTAAGCTCAGGAGTGGGCGTAAGAGAAGATTCAGGGATGGTTTGGCCAGTACCAATGCCAGAAGGATCAACGATCACACCGTTCGCTGTCTCGTCAGCATCGCCATAACTGCCATCTTTAAGTTGTAAGGTAACCATTTTCCTACCAATATCAAATGTGGCATAGTCTGAATAATCCCGCCAGCCGTTAATGGAGTCATATTTATACCATTTGGCCAGCTCTAAGAGGTCTTCCAAATCCTCTTCGGTCTCCTCTGTCATCCCTGAAAAATACAAGGTTACCTCTGCGGTATCACCAGGACTGCCGACATTCAACCTAAAGCTAATGATACCCAATGGAAGGCCTTCTGGTCTATTGGTAGTGTCAGGGATAGTATCCGGATCAATAAACTCTAGTGATTCGATGGAGGTAACGGTTGTGGAGTCCTTTATGGAAACCCCTATCACCCCATCTCCGAGCACTGTCTTCACACATTTGATATCACTTTGATCTATATCAGAAGTACCATCACCATCCAAATCGACTGTCTCATCAACCTCTTGGGCATCGGGTATACCATTTGCGTCCGTGTCATTTGATGTAGTAAGGGTAGTGAACACATAGGGTTCCGACCAATCTGAGGCAGCTAAATTGTCATAAAACCTTACTCGCCAGTAATAGCTTGTGCCCTCATCCAGAATGGATTGAGGCACTCTCAATGATGTAAGATGAGAGGTGCTGGTTATATCAAGGACGAGTGATGAGAAATCACTTTCCGAGCTGATTTGCCATTGGCTCCGGGTGTGGGTATCATCAGCATCAGGGTCAGAGAAATCACCTATTTCTAGCTCCGGTGTTAATGACACACCAGTTTGGCCATTAGTAGGCGAAGAAAGAGCGGGTGTATAAGGTCTGAGGTTATCAGTTTACACATTCGGAAGAGTTAGAGCATTGTATTCCTCTAAATTGCTGTATCCATCCCCATCTGGGTCCTCTGATGCATCATCGAGCCTTGGATCAAGGCCATTATCCACCTCCCACTTATCCGTCATCTCATCGCCATCTGTATCTGAGTCGTTGGGGTTCGTGTTATTCTGATATTCTTGCAGATTTGTCAATCCATCCCAGTCAGCATCCTGAGAAGCATCGCTACTATCGTTAAGATCTAGGCCATAGGTGTCTTCCCACGCATTCGGCATGCCATCACCATCAATATCTCCATCTGGATCATCAACGCCATTGTCGGTGCTAAAGCTCACCTCGTTTGAAGTGGTCGGCCCATTACCCGATGCATCTGTAGATCCCACACGGAAATAATACGTCGTGGTGTCATTGAGCCCTGTCAGGGTCACATTGTGGCTGGTGACCAAACCAGCACCGTTT
>CP070660.1:587598-591710 GCA_020355145.1 Deltaproteobacteria bacterium | reverse complement strand
TAGAATGAATAGATTGTTATATCCAGCCAACGTACTTCTCCTGGGGTTGTTTACAGCCCAGGTTCTAGCCACCATACAGGTTCATCTATCCAATACCGACCTTTATCATAACCTTATGGCCATAAAAGAGGCTGGTTATCTCACGATACCCAACCAACGTATCATGCATAGTCTCCAAGAATTTGGCCCTGCCCTTTCAGGGGGCATTTTTTTTACCTTTAGCGTCGGCACTGGCCTCACCATCTTCTCCCTCGCCGCGGTCTGGGTCTGGGATCGTCTTCTCCATCGAAACAAAATCTTTCTGATACCCTTTCTGATACTCTGGATAGGATCTCTTTTAGTAGTGAACCATCGTGGCTTTTGCCCTATGGTTACATCCTATTTTCTCTTCATACCCCCTTTGGTCTTTGTAGCCACTTTGAGATGGATGCCTCCAGCTTCCAGGCAAAGGGTTTGGCTAAACAGGATGATTTACTTTATTCCTGTCCTCCTGCTAGCACTCTTATGGACATCTCAAATGGACAGCCACCTTTTTCTTGACCTCAGAGACCACCTCCTCTTATCCAATCCCTCAGGAACAAAGATCGTTGATTTTTACTATGACTATACCCTATACCCTGCGGAGGTCTTTAAATCCTTGGATCAGAAGATCCTCAAGACATGGGACCTTGAAAACATTCAGAAAACGCATATGGTACGATCTTTGGAAAGTGAATTGCTCAATCACGACTACATTCATGTGGGCGAAGATGTAGCGGTTGACCTGAAAATAGCGCGAGAGGGTAATATTCTCGCCCTCGGGAATAAGGAAAGAACGATTCTCCGAACCACGTCAGAGGAACTTCTCTCCAGTCCGGGATCTGTACTGAAAGAATTCTCCTCTAAGAGTGACAGACACGCCTTTTTCCGTAAGTTCACCTTCTTTTCCCTCTTGATTGGGTTCCCCATCAGCTTGTATATAATTCTTTATGCACTGTTCCATTTTGTATCCTGCCTTTTTCTGGGCTTAAGGACTTCTTCGGTGATTGCCTCAATCCTCTGTTTTTTGATTGGCATTACCTTACTGGTTCACTTTCATCACAGTAGGGAGAGAGGGATCGAGGTAAAGGATTTGGCAGGTGCCTTGGAATCCGAGGACTGGCAGAATAGGGTCGCAGCCTTGAAGATCATCCAACAGAAAGGCATGGAGGTAGGTGGTTTTCAGGCCTATCGAGGTATGCTGGCAAGCCCTCATATACCTGAGCGGTACTGGCTGGTAAGGGCCTTGGGTGTCAGCCGCCAATCTGAAACCTTCGAAGATCTATTGTCCTTCCTGGATGACCCCCATCCCAATGTGGTCTCCATGGCCTTTTATGCCTTAGGTCAGAGGGGAGAAAGGAGGGCTGTCAAGGAGATTATAAAAAGGGTTGAAATATCCGATAACTGGTATAACCAATGGTATGCCTACAAGGCCTTGAGGAACCTTGGATGGAAGCAAACAAGATCGAAATAAAGCCCCTGGTCATATCCCTTGCAACAATCGTTTCGATTGAAGTGGCCACGAGTTTCGTGATTTCAAGGGGACTATACAGTCCGATGATTATTCTGGGTGCAACACGTCTCCTTGAAATAATCCTGATTATGCTGATTGTCCTGATATGGGGAAAGGGCATATCGTCTATAGGATTGGCTCGTGCCAAGATCGTTTTCGGGCTCAAAAAGGGGCTGATATGGTCTGCTGGTTTTGGAGTAGTCGCCTCCTTTGCCTTTCTTGTATTGTCTGCTGCCGGTAGTAATCCCCTAAAACTTATAAAAGTCCAGCTACCTACAAAACCCAATGAAATAGCCTTTTTTTTCCTGATTGGTGGGATGGTGGGACCCATAGCAGAAGAGGTCTTTTTTCGGGGAATCCTCTATGGCTTCTTTAGACGATGGGGCGTGGTAGTGGGCCTTGTTTTAAGCACATTGATCTTTGTGCTGATGCACCCGATTAATCATGGGGTGCCTATCACCCAAGTAATAGGAGGGATTGTCTTTGCCGTGGCCTATGAGGTGGAGGGTAGCCTAATGGTTCCCATCACCATTCATTCCCTGGGCAACATGGCCATCTTTGCTCTTTCCTTGATATCTTAATAACTACAGACATCTGGAAAATTTGACATAAAATGGCTCGCTGGGCATAGGGATTTACCCCTCTAAGACCTGATAGTGCATGATGGAAGAGATTATCCTTTCTAACACCTTGATATTACAACAAATATTTACAACAATATTAAATAAGGGGCAAGGAGCTATACCCATTCAAAAGTGGCTATAAGTCGTTATTTTTACTACGTTTATGGCATTCTCGCAAAATGCCCAAATCCAATTTTCCAGTAGTCTGAACTATAGTGAACGTCACAAGAAAGTTGTCATTGCGAGAAGCGATGACGACGAAGCAACCCCATGAGATTACTTCGCTTCGCCCGCAATGACATTCCAAGTGGCAACTTATTTAACACGTTCACTATAAAGTCCCGAAATCCGGAACAAATGACAAAAAGGCAAGATTCAAGACCATACTATCTGGAAGATAGCTCAGGCAAAAGGCCTAAAAGATGGAAGGTTAGTGCGGTCTTTCTATCATGTATCTTTTCATCTTGCTATACAAGGTGCCTCGGGCAATCTCCAGCACTTTAGCTGCCTGCCTCAGGTTCCAGTTTGTCTCCTCAAGAACCATACGTATCAGGGTGGATTCTACAAGGGGGAGTGACCTTGAGGAAAGACGGAGAGTGAATTCCTTTGGCTGAGATCCTTTCTTTACATCTTCAGGCAGGCAATCCGGGGTGATCTCTCTTCCTTTGCAAAAAACAACGGCCTGCTCAACAACATTTGACAGTTCCCTAACATTTCCAGGCCAATCATAGGCCATCAAGATTTGATAACTCTCTTTTGGCAGACCTTTTATATCTTTATTGTTTTTTCGAGAATATAGGTATGTAAAATAGTTGGTCAACAATGGAACGTCATCCCTTCTCTCTCTAAGGGGTGGCAAGTGGATGGATGCTGCATTTATACGATAGAATAGGTCCTCGCGGATTATTTTTCCTTTAACCTCCTGGTGAATATTCTTATTGGTAGCACAGATTATTCTTACATCAGAGTGAAGGGTCTTTGTTCCACCAACCCTCTCAAAATTACCGTCATCAAGAACCCGGAGCAGTTTCGCCTGCATCTGAAGCGGCATCTCACTAATCTCATCCAAAAGCAGGGTTCCCCCATTTGCCAGTTCAAATCTCCCCTTTTTTTGTGCTATCGCTGTGGTAAAGGCGCCTTTTTCGTGGCCAAATAGCTCACTCTCAGTAAGACCATCGGGAAGTGAGGGACAGTTCAGCTTAATATAGGGGCCTCTTTTCCTGGGGCTTGTATAGTGGATAGCATTAGCGACAAGCTCCTTGCCGGTGCCGCTTTCAGAAAGACAATAATAAACTCTCTGTGCATTGTCTCTTCTATTTCGTGAGAGAGGAAAACATGTGCGGTGAATTATTAGGGTGTAAGTTCAATTAGGATGATCTTCGGTACCATTCAAGGGTGGCCTTAATACCCTGGGCCAAGGATGTCTCAGGCCTCCACCCAAGGCCAGTACTCGCCTTTTCCACTACCAAGCAGCTTTTAGTAATATCACCGGGCCTGGCAAATTCCCGTTGGGGTTCCCGGAGTTTTTCATCCAGATCTGTTTTGACCTTTTTTACCTCATCAAAGATGGTCCTGAAAAGATCCAGGGTATTGGTCTCCTTGCCTGTCCCTATATTGAATGTGTCATTCTGACCTTGATCAAGTGCCAAGAGGTTTGCCTTGACCACATCGCCAACAAAACAGTAATCACGAATCATGCCCGAGGGTTCGTCTGGAAAATGATACAGGGTGCAGGACTGGTTTTTCATCAGGCCGCTCATAAAGATTGCCACTACTCCGGCCTCTCCATGAGGTATCTGACGCGGGCCATAGATATTAGAATATCGAAGTACAGTATAGTTAAGACCCCACTGGCAATGATAGTAGTGAAGGTAATATTCGGAGGCAAGCTTGGTAATGGCGTAAGGTGAGAGCGGCTTTGGGGAGTAGTTCTCAGGTGTTGGATATTGATCTGCTTC
>CP070660.1:583353-587498 GCA_020355145.1 Deltaproteobacteria bacterium | reverse complement strand
TCAATAACGGCATTGTTTGGATTCATAACCCTGAAATAGATAACTGCATTCACCTTAACAGACACATTATCCCTAGTGATGACATCCTGGGAGGGAACATCCATGGCCACAAGGCGGAGGCTCACCTTAACCAGCTTATCAATAATCGGGATAATGATAATAAGGCCAGGTCCCTTTGTGTTTATTATCCTTCCTAAGCGAAAGATAACACCCCTCTCATACTCCCTGAGCACCTTGATGGCTGCACTCAGAAAGAGTAAAACCAATACTATTGCAAGGATATAGAACATAACAACCTCCTTTTAGTGTTTATTAAACTACTTCTCCTTTTTGACTATCAGCTCAAGGCCCTTGGAACCTATAATCCTTACCTTCTCTCCCTGTTCAGCTACCTCCTGGCTGGTAGCCTTCCAATACTCCCCATGAGCAAAGATTAACCCACTAGGGTCTATTCTTTCCTCTACAACACCGATCTCACCAAGCAGTCCTTCCATCCCTCCTTTTGGTTGGCTCCTATAGGCCCTGAATGCCAAAAAGGCGATTGCTATAAAAAAACCACCTATGAGGACAATAGTGGGCATCATGAGGTTCAAGGAAACCCTAATATTCTCAAAGAGCATCACCGAGCCAAGGATCAGCGAAATGAGACCGGCCACGGATAAGAGGCCATAACTTGAGACCTTTATCTCCGCTATAAAGAATATAATGGCCAGGGCAATAAGGAGAAGCCCGGCATAATTTACCGGTAATGTCTGAAATGAGAAGAAGGCCAATATAAGTGCAATAGCACCTATAACGCCTGGAAGGATGGCACCAGGATGGGCCAACTCAAAGTAGAGGCCCGCCAGTCCAATCATCATAAGGATATAGGCTATATTTGGATTACTTATAGTCCTTAGGACCCTATCCCTCCATCCTGGGGTAAAATATATCAAGTTCAGCCCCTTAGTCCCTAATTTTACCTTATTGTTGTCCAGTAGTATCTCCCTACCATCTAAAAGGGCTAAAAGGTCATCTATATCCCTTGCCACCAGATCAACAACCTTGTTTTCGACTGCTGCGTCTCCAGTTATGCTAACACTTTCCCTGATAGCCTTCTCAACCCAATCCACATTCCTTCCCCTCTCCTTTGCAATACTCCTGGCATAGGCAACCATATCATTAACTACCTTCTCGGACATGGTCTTGTTAATCTCCTTGCCACCAGCACTAACAGGATGGGCTGCCCCTATGTTTGTTTGAGGGGCCATAGCTGCAACGTGGGCCGCTATCGTAATCATTACCCCGGCCGAGGCTGCCCTCGCCCCCTTTGGGGCAACATAAACCACAACCGGCAGAGAGGCGTTCAATATAGCCTTAACAATGCTCCTCATAGAAGGATCAAGACCACCGGGGGTATCCAGCCTGATGATGACCAAGGAGTGTTTGCTACTTTCGGCCTGCTTCAGGCCCCTTGTCACAAACTGGGCCGTGCCGGGATTAATAGTACCCTCAAGCTCAATCACCATGGCGTTATCTTGTCCACCCCGGGCATTATGGATAGATAAACCTGTGGTGATTACAATAAAAAGGATGATAAAAAGAGGTTTGTCGATCTTTGTTTTAATCTCTTAACCCCCTCGGATCACTTAGTCCCAACTCTTTCATTATCTCTTGCATGTCTTCCCAGACGTGCCTTTTAGCCTGGGGATACCTCAATAGATATGCCGGGTGATAGGTGGGCATTAGAGGGATACCAATAAGGTAATGCCATTGACCCCTATCCCTAGTTATTTTAAAACCTTTATCTACCAGGCCCTGAGCAGGTATTCTGCCAAGGGTGCAGATGATCTCCGGCTTAATTAGAGATATCTGGGCCTTTAGAAAGGGAAGACACATCCCCATCTCATCCGGTTCTGGATCCCTATTGCCTGGAGGGCGACATTTAACTATATTACAGATGTAGACCTCTTCTCTTGTTAGGCCCATAGCCTTTATAATGTCGGTCAGTAGCTTACCTGCCGGGCCTACAAAGGGTCTGCCACTAAAATCCTCCTCCATCCCAGGGGCCTCACCAACAAAGACAATTCTGGCATCAGCTAGTCCCTCACCGAAGACGATATTTTTTCTTTCTTTAGCCAGTCTGCACCGTTCACAATTACTAAGAAAATCCTCCAACTCCTTAAGGCTATTAAAGTAAAGGTTCTCCCCTAAGGGAGCTACACCCATTTGAGGCCCCTCTTTAAGATAATTTACACTATTGGTAGACAGAAAGGGGGCATCAAGCCCAATCTCCTGCCTATTTATCAACTGCCTTTTTATGTGCCCTACCAAGTCGGCTACCTCTTCTCTTACATTCATTCTGTCCTTAACCCCTTTATCTTGTCAAGTATTCTATCTGCCACATCCTCTTTTGACATTAAGGGAACTGCTTCCTCCTTTCCTTTTCTGTCAATCATCCAAACCTCGTTTGAGTCAGCAGCAAACCCCCTATCCTCCCTTGAGGCATCGTTAACCACAATCAAATCCAGATTCTTGGATCTCATCTTATCCGTTGCGTTTGCTATGTGATCAGTAGTCTCCGCAGCAAAGCCCACCAAACTAATATCTCCCTTATTCTTGCCAAGCTCTGCCAGGATATCGGGTGTGGGTACCATCTCTACCTTTATAGGGCCTTTTTTTCTCTTTTCCTTTCCTTGGGCACTTCTCAGGGGTCTGTAATCGCTTACTGCAGCTGCCTTGATAACTACATCCCTGTCCCTATAATTATTAAATACCGCCTCCCTCATCTCCTCAGCCGTCTTAACCTTGATCATCTGTATACCTTGAGGTGGATCAAGATGACTCGGTCCAGTTACCAGTGTGACCTCTGCCCCCCTCCTCCATGCAGCCCTTGCCAGTGCGTAACCCATCTTACCTGTGGACCTATTGGTCACTATTCTTACCGGATCAATATGCTCAATTGTTGGACCTGCAGTAACAAGGACCTTTAGCCCCTCCAGATCGTGATCGGTAAGCAGATGCCTTATCCCTTCCATAATAGCGGAGGGGTCTGGAAATCGCCCTAATCCTATTGCACCACTTGCTAACATACCCTGTTCTGGATCCATCACTATGAAATCCCTCTCCTTCAAGCTAAGGATATTGGCCTGGACTATTTGGTTTGAATACATCTCCTTATGCATAGCCGGACAGATGAGAATCTTAGCAGTAGCTGCCAGGATGAGGGTAGAAAGAAAATCATCTCCAAGCCCGTGGGCAATCTTCGCCAAAAAATTCGCCGTAGCTGGTGCAATTATTATCAGATCACTCTCTTGGCCCAGTGATACATGATCAATTGATGTTCCATCCTGTGAAAACATATCGCATATCACCCGGGTTCCGGAGAGTGCCTCAAATGTGAGGGGGGTTACAAACCTTGCGGCGTTTGCGGTCATTACCACTTTTACCGCCGCATCTGCCTTTTTCAGGTGTCTTAATAATTCAACGGATTTATATGCCGCTATACTCCCTGTTATACCAAGTACTATCTTTTTCCCAGTTAGGTTTACCATGGAAAAGACTCTCTCTCGTACACAATAAACTGATCTTACATCAGCATTTTAGCATTTAATTATACATCTTTTCTATTTAAAGGGAAAGTATATGTTTTGGCAAGGGAAATTTAAATATTTAGCTTCCTTTTAAGGCAACTCTAAGGGAATAAGTACTCCTTATTGGATGGGTAACATAGGTAGGATAAGATGGTTGAGCCTAGCCATTCAATAGGAGAAAAAGATCTTCTTTTTTAACACCACGAAATCTTATTGTCTTTAATCTTGACTTACAACCGGATATAATCTCTATCCTCTCCTTAGCAACCCTTAGGCGCTTGGACAACAATAGAATAAGATCCTTATTTGCTAAACCATCAACGGGGGCCGATTTCACCTTTGCCTTTAAGATATCCCCCTCAAAGCCCACTATCTTATTCGCAGATGAGCGGGGTGATAATTTGACTTTAAGAGCAGGATCACTCACTATCTTGGACCAAGCTGGGCTGCGAACTGGAGTAGACTGTCAACCACAAAGATTTGAAAAAAGTAAATAGCCATAATCACAATAATAGGTGAAAAATCGAAACCACCAAGACTTATCGGCAACCTCCTCCTTATATTGTAAAGGAC
>CP070660.1:578592-583253 GCA_020355145.1 Deltaproteobacteria bacterium | reverse complement strand
GCATGCGGGGTTTGTCACACTGAACTTGATGAGATTGAGGGAAGGCTTATCCCACCAAGATTTCCCACTATCTTGGGCCATGAAATTGTTGGAAGCGTGGAGGCCTTAGGACCAGGCGTAACCAGATTTAAAGTTGGAGATAGGGTGGGGATTGCCTGGATCTATTCGAGTTGTGGAGCGTGTGAATTTTGTCTGAGGGGTGAGGAGAATTTATGTAACCGTTTTCAGGCCACAGGCCTTGATGCCAATGGGGGATATGCTCAATATACCGTTATTTCAGAAGACTTTGCCTACCCTATCCCTGAAAGATTCTCTGATTCTCAGGCTGCCCCACTTTTATGCGCTGGAGTCATTGGCTACAGGGCCTTAAGGCTTTCCGGGATAAAACCCGGTAAAATCCTCGGCCTTTATGGATTCGGTGCCTCCGCCCATATTGGCATACAAGTTGCTAAATATTGGGATTGTAAGGTCTTTGTCTTTACGAGAAGGGGGCAGATTCAGCATCAGAATTTGGCTAAGGAATTGGGGGCAGACTGGGTTGGCGCAACTGGAGATAGTCCACCAGAAACACTTGATTGCGCCATTGATTTTACCCCGGTGGGGGAACCAGTCAGGGAGGCCCTGGGGATTTTGAACAAGGGAGGAAGGCTTGTTATAAATGCAATCAGGAAAATCAATCCGATCCCTGAATTAGATTATACCAGATACGTGTGGTATGAGAAGGAGATAAAGAGTGTGGCCAATGTTGCCAGAAAAGATGCCGAGGAATTCTTGCCATTAGCTGCTCAAATTCCAATTATACCTACTGTGAGAGAGTTTGAATTGCACCAGGCTAATCAGGCCTTAATCCTGCTAAAACAAGGGAAAATGCAAGGTGCGGGCGTTTTAAGAATACCCGATTAATAGATCTCTGACAAAAACAGATATACAATACCTACAATTATCTGCCAAAATTCATTACTATAGACCTCAATTGCACTAGAGGTGGTAAAGGCAATGATTATTACCCCAGTTATAAGAAAATTTGACTATCCTTTTCTTCTCTCCGCCTTTTTCTATAGGATCTTGAAGACCATTTTGACCAAGGCCGGTCAAGGCCACAGAATAATCATAAAGATAATCGTTCAGCAGCTATATTTTACCGCCGTCGAGGTCCTCCTTTTGTTAGGTATAATTGGTGTTATTTTCGGGGCCTTGGTCATTATACAGAGTCTGGCCCAGCTTTCCAGAGTGGGGATCTCAGAGGCATTAGGCCAATTCCTGGTGGTAATTGTTATTAGAGAGCTTGGCCCCATGATAGCCGCAGTGATCGTAATCCTTTATTCAGGTACAGCCATGGCCACAGAGGTGGGGTATATGACTGTTCTTGGTGACATCAGGGCTATAGTTATGAGGGGAATAGACCCCGTCCATTTTGTAGCTGTTCCAAGGCTGATAGGAACCACCATAGCTATGGTCTGTCTCTTGATATATTTTGATGTGGTGGCCTTATTAGGAGGTTTTATAGTCTCCTGGCTCCTTACTGGTATCCCATTTTATACCTTTATAATGGGGGTAGCTGCCAGCATAGGGGGATCTGACATAATCATAGGCTTTATTAAGGCTGTCTTCTTTGCTGCTATCATTGTTGTTATATGTGTATATAGAGGTTTTCAGGTAGGAGGTGAGATCACAAGGCTACCGAGGGCCATCTCTAAATCGTCTATGGATTGCTTCATTTCTTTACTTGTCATTGATCTAATAATATCCGGGATCTTTTATCTATGATGAGCTATCTATTAGAATGTAGGGGAATAGCCTACAAGATAGGAACAGATGTCCTTCTTGAAGATATAGATTTCACCCTATCCCCAGGACAAGGGGTCTTGATCTTTTCTGAATCACAGCGGGCAGCATCGTCTTTCCTTCAAATCTGTAGCACCCTGATCAGACCAACAGAGGGTAAGCTATTTATTGAAGGCAAGGAGGTTGATTACGACGACCAGGAAGAACTCCTGGATCTAAAACGCAAACTTGCATTCGTTGATAAAAAATCCACCCTTATACAGAATCTGAGTGTCCTTGAGAATATTGCATTGGCCAGTATTTACCACGGAAACAAATCATTAGAGTCAATTCAAATCCAACTCGATCCCATTATCGAGATGTTTGGCCTAAGGGAGGTACTCTATTTACGTCCAGCAGAGCTTGATCCATCAGCCAAGAGCAGGGTCCTTTATGCTATTGAGGTGGTTAAGGAACCGGTATTGGCCATCTTTGATCAACCGGAGAACAATTATAATGAGAATGATAGATATTATCTATTTAATATACTAAATAAATTAAAAGAGGATAGAGACAGCGGTTTTCTTATCTATACCAGGAGTAGATCCTTGATAGAAAAGTGGGGGGATGCCCTTTACCTTCTAAAAGACGGCCTACTATCCTCGCCGGTGGATAAGCATTCCTTTCTGCTATCGTGGAGGTAAACCCTGTTAGATTTCACACGGGGCATTATACCCCGTGTGAAAAACCTGCCCGCCATCGCTACGCTCACGGCGCTGGCAAGCGGGGCATTCTAACAGGGTAAATAATATAGGACGCCAGGCCTAGGTATAAAAAGAGGAAAAAATAATATGGACCTCAAATTCGGGCTCAAGGAAAAGTTAGTTGGGATCTTTCTTGTCATTACCCTATTTATACTCACAGGGGCAATTGTCTTCATTGCCCAAGGTAAAAACTGGTTTAAAAAACACCAACCGTATCATACCTATTTTAAGGAGGGCTACAACCTAGCTCCCGGCTCCAAGGTTACCCTCTATAATACAAGGATAGGTAAGGTGGTAAAGGTAAGCTTAACAGAAGATAACCGAGTGATGGTGGGTTTAAAGATATTGGCCAAATACGCATCAAGGATAAGAGAGGATACCATAGCCACTGTAGAGAGCCCAACTATCATAGGAAGCGAATATATAGCTATTATCCCTGGAACAATCCACAGACCACTTATACCACCTGGAGGAGAGATACCTTCAAAGGAAAAGAAGGCCCTAACTGACTATATGGAGGAGTTCAAGGTGGGAGATATGCTCGAAACCCTCACCGATATAGCAAAGAACATTAAAGAGATAACAGATGGGTTAAAGGATCCTGAGGGGGGCCTTTTTGGAACCTTAGATAACATCAAGGAGATTACTGCCGGACTGAAAGATCCGAAGGGTCAACTATTCACGTCCCTTGACAATATTCGCCAGACAACGGCCAGGCTCAAAGATCCAAAAAGAGGGATACTTCGGGCCTTTGATAATCTTGCCTCCATCACCCGTACAATCGAGGCGGGAAAAGGGTCGGCTGGGAGGTTCCTGATTAAGGATGATCTATATCTTAAGATAGAAGATGAGATAAATAAACTTGATTCTGTCTTGGACAATATCGAGCTGGCTACTGCCAGAATACCGGCTTTAATTGATGAGACAGAAAAAAGAATGAAGGAGCTTAAAGGACCTTTCACAGAGTTAGAGAAGGCCCTCAAAGTTGTGCCAGAGATAATGAATACAATCCAAGGGGAGCTCGAGGAAGTAAGTAATATAACTGAGGCAGTCAAAGAGAACTTCCTGATAAAAAGACATCTCCCCCCAGCCCCAAAGGAAAGAACCATATCCCTGGAAGGGAGAGGAGAGTAACATGCGGTTCATTGCCCTTGTCTTGCTGATTCACTTGGGCCTTTCATCTTGCTCAGCCCCTAATAAAAAGAGGGCTGACGGCTGGATGTTAAAAGATGCAAACCAAAGCGTAGAAAGGGCGATCAAGGAATTCAACAGAGAATCCTTTGAAAGGGCGGAGAATGAGCTTTACCTTGCCCTTAGATCCTATATCCTCTTAGACAATATGCAGGGTCAGGTGTCAGCTTACCTGAATCTCGGCTCATTATATCTTATGCAATCCAAGTTAGAGAATGCCTTGCCGATGTTTAAAAAGGCCCTGGATATCTCAGTTGAACTAAATAATCGACACTTAAGCATTGAAGCCCTATCATCCCTGGCAGGTCTTTATCTCCTTACAGGAGAGCTCTCCAAGGCAAGAGAGGCTATCTCTAAGGGCCTGGATCTGAGTAAAGGAACCCGGCTAAAAAGGAGAAAGGCCTCCCTCTTAAACCACTTAGGAAACCTGAAGATAAAAGAAGGCGACTATATCGGTGCAGAGAAGGTCTTACTAGAATCCCTATCTTTGAACGAAAATATAGACAATCTAGAAGGGAAATCTGCCAACTACTTTAATCTGGGATTGGTGAAACTTGCTACTGGAAAATATAGGGAAACCCATACCTATTTCAAGAAGGTGTTAACCCTCGACAAGCAAATGGAAAAACCGAGTCTGATAGCCAGGGATCTTGAAAAACTTGGCGATGTATCTGAAATTATCGGTCAAAGGCAAGAGGCACTCTCATACTACAACCGATCTATACAGATCTACCAACAACTAAAAAGCAATGAAGACCTTGAAAGACTGTCAAAAAAGATAAAGGATATCCGAGAGTAAGACTAAGTCCTTCGATTCATAAGTTCGATTACGAACTTACTTAGACTTCGGCTGAGCGACTCGACATGAGCTCGTCGACATGTCTCAGTCGAAGCCGCCAGGACTTAGTGCTGAGTGAGCCCTTCGGTCTGCCCGCAGCCATG
>CP070660.1:563826-578492 GCA_020355145.1 Deltaproteobacteria bacterium | reverse complement strand
CCCACAAAGAGGGGCCCCTATTCTGCGTAAGTTAATCAATTCTGCCCTTGCCAATGCCAGCCAATATCCTGATATTGATGTGGATAATTTGTTTATAAGACACATATTTGCCGATGAAGGACCGACTTTAAAACGATTCAGGCCAAGGGCTATGGGCAGGGCAGCGAGGATAAGAAAGAGAACCAGTCACCTGACGGTTATACTTGATGAGAGATAGCAGTAAAAAAAGTGCTTAAAGTCCATAAAGTGAACTAAAGTGCCTAAAGTTACCGATCATGACTTATGGCTTTAAGTTAACAGATTAGAAGGAGGTTTTAGTGGGTCAAAAGGTACATCCAGTAGGATTCAGATTAGGTATTAATAGGACCTGGAATAGCCGGTGGTTTGCCGGCTCAGAGTTTGCCTCCTTTGTCATAGAAGACAACGAGATTCGGAGATTTTTGAGAAAACGCCTTTCTCAGGCTGGTATATCCAAGATAGAGATCGATAGGGCTACTGACAAGGTGAGGCTCAGGATTTATACATCGAGACCAGGGATTATAATAGGTAAAAGAGGGGCAGAGATAGAGAATTTAAGGAAGGAGACTGAGGCCAAGATAAAACGGGAGGTCTTTATTGATATTAAAGAGGTAAGAAGGCCGGAAGTGGAGGCCCAATTGGCTGCAGAGAATATAGCTATACAGTTAGTTCGCCGGGTGGCCTTTCGCAGGGCCATGAAGAAGAGTGTTGCCTCGGCCATGAGATTTGGAGCAAAGGGCATAAAGATTTCCTGCAGCGGTAGGCTGGGAGGTGCAGAGATGGCGAGGAGAGAATGGTACAGAGAGGGTAGGGTACCATTGCATACCCTAAGGGCAGATATAGACTATGGATTTGCTGAGGCCTTTACAACCTATGGGGTAATAGGGGTAAAGGTCACCATCTTTAAAGGTGAGATTTGGCCTGATAGGGTAAAATAGAAGAGGAATATCATGTTAAGCCCAAAAAAGGTTAAATACAGAGTTGTGCAAAAGGGTCGAGTGAGGAGGAAGGCCCATAGAGGGTCAGATCTTGAGTTTGGTGATTTTGGCCTCCAGGCAACAGAGGCTGGTTTTATGTCTGCCAGACAGATAGAGTCTGCAAGGATAGCAATAACAAGACATATCAAGAAGGGTGGTAAGATATGGATAAGGGTTTTCCCAGGCAAGCCAATATTTAAGAAGCCTGCTGAAACAAGGATGGGCAAGGGGAAGGGTAATCTCGAAGGTTGGGTAGCAGTAATAAGACCTGGCAGGATTTTATATGAGATAGAAGGTGTTGATAGGGAGGTAGCTAAGGAGGCCTTTAGGCGCGCTGGTCATAAATTATCCTTTGCTACTAAATTCTTAAGTAGGAGTTCTTAACACCGTGAAGGCAGAGGAGTTACGAGAGTTAAGCATCCGAGAATTAGAGGAGAGGGAAAGGGAATTAGCAAGGGAGTTGTTTAATCTTCGATTCCAGATGGCCACAGGCCAGTTAAGTAACCATACCTCTATAAGAAAGACAAAAAAGGACATTGCCCGGGTTAAAACTGTATTTAAACAGAAGCAAACCATGAAGGATAAAGATGGGGCATAGTATGGGGAGAGGTGGTAAGAGAAAAGAGATGACAGGCGTTGTTTTAGATAACAAGATGGATAAGACCGTAAAGACGTTGGTTGAAAGATTGGCCAAGCATAGGAAATACAAAAAATACATTAAGTACCGGGCAAAATACTTGGTACATGATCCCCATAATAGATGTCAGATAGGGGATAAGGTTAGGATAATCGAAAGTCGCCCGATAAGTAAGCTGAAGAGATGGAGGGTATTAGAGATTTTGGATTAATGTAGCTAAATCTCCTCATTCCTGATGGGTTTTAATTTAATAGATATCTTAGTGTTAGCAACTGTCAATATGATACAGGCACAAACAATATTAAATGTAGCTGATAATTCAGGTGCCAAGAAACTTTACTGCATAAAGGTGCTTGGTGGGACAAGGAGGAAATACGCAAGGGTAGGAGATGTCATTGTAGTATCTGTTAAAGAGTCTTTGCCTAATAGCAAGGTAAAGAAGGGTGATGTTTTAAGGGCGGTTGTTGTCAGGACAGTTAAGGAGATTAGGCGGGATGATGGCTCATATATAAAATTCGACGATAACTCAGCGGTATTGATCAGTCAACAAAATGAGCCAATTGGAACACGAATTTTCGGTCCTGTGGCCAGGGAGCTAAGGTCAAAGAGATTTATGAAAATTATCTCCCTTGCCCCTGAGGTACTTTAACTGTGAGATTATGTCTGAGAGGAAGTTTCACATAAGAAAGAATGATAAGGTAATGGTGATCGGTGGCAAGGAAAAGGGAAAGATCGGCACGGTCTTGAAGATGATTACCAAAAAAGAAAGGGCTATAGTAGAAAAGCTAAATATCGTCAAGAGGCACACAAAAGCCGGACCTAAAAGTGCAAAGGGGGGGATTATCGAAAAAGAGGCCCCAATTCATATATCTAATCTTATGCTTGTCTGTGGAAAATGTGCCGAGGCAGCAAGGGTGGGTAGAAAGGTGCTTGAGGATGGCAGTAAGGTCAGGTTTTGCAAAAAGTGTGGGGAGATATTAGATAAGTAGTTTTGGCCTTGCTTGAGGTAGAAGAAGGCTAAATTATAGCTTTTTAGAAAATAGTTTCCGACTTTATCAGATAAAAATGACAAATGACAAAATCCAGATGACTAAATGTCAAGGCCTGGATTTATCCTTTTATTTTGGGTTTTGAGCTTTGACATTTGAAATTCAATTTCTGGGTATCTATCGAATTTGGACGCTTATTTTAGACTATAAAAAAGAAAGATTAGCGTGTTTCGATTAAAGGAAAAATACCTTAGAGAGATTGTGCCGGCTTTGATCAAGGAGTTTAGTTATCGAAATATCATGGAGGCACCAAAGCTTGAAAAGGTGGTCATCAATATGGGCCTTGGTGAGGCAATACATAATATTAAGGTTCTGGATTCAGCTATAGAGGAATTGGCACTTATTGGGGCCCAGAGACCTGTTGTTACAAGGGCTAAGAGGTCCATTGCCAGCTTTAAGGTTAGGGAAGGGATGCCTATAGGATGTATGGTCACATTGAGAAGGGAGAGGATGTACTGTTTTTTAGATAAGCTTTTTAATGTAACCCTTCCCAGGGTTAGAGATTTTCGAGGTTTATCGGATAAGTCCTTCGATGGCCGGGGTAATTATACATTAGGCATCAAGGAGCAGATCATATTTCCTGAGATCAATTACGATAAGATTGATAAGGTAAAGGGCCTTAATATTACTATTGTTACTACTGCCAAGACAGATGCAGAAGGTCGCTTTATGCTTGAGAAGATGGGATTGTTATTTCGGAGGTGAGAAAGAGGTTGCCTTGGCGAGAAAATCTTTGATGGCAAAGGCAAAGGGAAGGCCAAAATTCTCCACTCGTAAGTATAACCGATGCCCTATTTGTGGCAGAAGCAGGGCTTTCTTGAGAAAATTTGGCGTTTGTAGGATTTGTTTCAGGACCTTGGCCTTAAGAGGTGATATACCAGGGGTTATTAAATCGAGTTGGTAGGTGGGCATAGTGAGGTTGCATAATGACGATGGTTGACCCCATTGCGGATATGCTAACTAGAATTAGAAATGCGAGTATGGCCTCATATGATAAAGTAGAAATTCCATGCTCCAAGATGAAGATTAATATCGTTAAGATATTGAAGATTGAAGGATATATAAAGAATTACAAGATAATTGAAGACGACAAACAAGGTACCGTGGTAATTTACCTAAAATATAACGAGGACAAGGGCCCTGTAATTAAAGGGCTTAAAAGGATAAGCAGGCCAAGCTCCAGGATATATTCAAGGTGTAAGAAGATCCCCAGGGTGCTAAATGGTCTTGGTATCAATATCATTTCAACCTCTAAAGGGGTGATAACCGATAGAGAGGCAAGAAGACTGGGAGTGGGGGGAGAGATTGTTTGCTCGGTTTGGTAGAAGGCTATGGGATGTCAAGGGTAGGTAAAAAACCAATTAACGTACCAAAAGGGGTAGCGGTTAGGCTTGATGGTGAAATATTATCTGTGAAAGGGCCTAAAGGGGAGTTAAGGCGCCCTATTCATCCTAAAGTAAAACTAGACATTAAGGATTCACAGATAACGTTATGGATCTCTGATAACTCGAAGGAATCAAGATCACTTTTTGGTCTTTTTCGCTCGCTGATAGCAAATATGATCTTAGGCGTTACCGAGGGATTTAAAAAGACCCTTGAGGTAATTGGTGTTGGATATAGGGTTGGACGTTCAGGCAATCAGTTGGTATTTAATCTGGGTTATTCAAACCCTATTGAATACGATATTCCCAAAGGAATAGAGGTTCAGCTTGATCAAAAAAGTAAGATAGTCTTGAATGGGATAGACAAGGAGCTTTTAGGTACTGTAGCAGCCAAGATTAGAAGTTTTAGACCCCCAGAGCCATATAAAGGAAAGGGGGTCAAATATCCGGAGGAGATGGTTAGACGAAAGGCAGGAAAGGCAGGGGTAAAAGTAACTTGAACCTCTGAGTTAAATATCGACTATGATCTCTATCAAAGATAAAAGGGATGCTCGGTTGAAAAGGAAAAAAAGGGTAAGAGTGAAGATAAAGGGCACACCCGAAAGACCACGTTTAACTGTTTTCAAGACCGCGAGGCACATATATGCACAAATTATAGACGACAGTGTCGGGAGGACTCTAGTAGCAGCATCAACACTCCCTAAAGATCTTAACTCCAAGGCTAAAGGCAACAGTGGTAACATAAAAGGTGCGATATTGGTTGGTGAGACTATCGGAAAGAGAGGGAAAGAAAAGGGTATCAAGAAGGTTGTTTTTGACAGGAACGGTTTTCTATATCACGGGAGGGTTAAGGCGCTTGCAGATGCAGCAAGAGAGAAAGGTCTAGAGTTTTAATGCGTGACCCCAATAAAGGAGAGATAATTGATAAAAGAAGATGAAGATACACAATTAATCGAGAAGGTTGTCTATATTAATAGGGTTGCAAAGGTTGTAAAAGGGGGCCGTAGGTTTAGTTTTAGCGCTATAGTAGTTGTTGGCGATGGTAGAGGTATGGTAGGTTCTGGACTTGGAAAGGCAAATGAAGTACCAGAGGCCATAAGAAAGGGAAGCGAAAGGGCCAAGAAGGATATGAGGCCAGTTTCCCTTTTAAAGGACTCCATCCCATACGAGGTAATAGGGATATCTGGTTCGAGTTCGGTCTTGCTTAAACCAGCTCGCCCAGGAACTGGTATTATAGCTGGAGGAGCAGTTAGGGCAGTTTTAGAGGCAGCTGGTGTCAGGAATGTTGTTAGCAAATGCCTACGATCACATAATCCCCATAATTTGGTTAAGGCAACCCTCAATGGACTTATATCTTTGAGGACCCAACAGGAGATAGCAAGATCAAGGGGGAAGGCTGTAGAGGAAATCTTGTCCTGAGGGATGATGGATCTACAGGGGCCTATATGAAGTTACATGAATTGATGACACAGAAAGGTTCAAGGAGAAAGGGGAAAAGAGTCGGAAGGGGAGAAGGCTCCGGAAAGGGAAAGACTGCAGGTAGGGGCACAAAAGGGCAAAACTCCCGATCTGGTGGAGGAGTCCCTTTAGGATTTGAAGGCGGGCAGATGCCCCTACAGAGAAGAATACCGAAACGCGGCTTTACGAATATCTTTAAGAAACAGTATAATATTATTAATATAAAGGATCTTAGGCATTTTAAGTCAGGTGAAATAATAGACAGAGACGCATTACTCAAGGCCGGCCTGCTAAAAAAGGCTAAGGCAATAAAACTCTTGGGAAAAGGGGATATATCTTATCCTTTAAACATAAAGGTCGATAAAGTAAGCCAGTCAGCAAGGGAAAAGATTGAATCTGCTGGTGGTAAGGTAGAGGTAGTCTTAAGGTGATTGGTGGTTTTCAAAATATAACAAAGATCCCTGAACTTAAAAAAAGGATAATTTTCACCCTTTTAATGCTGGTAGTTTACCGGATGGGGTGTCACATTCCGACACCTGGTATTGATTCAGCTGCCTTGGCTGACTTTTTCAGTGCCCAGCGGGGCACCTTGTTTGGTCTCTTTGATATGTTTTCAGGTGGGGCTTTAAGCAGGCTGTCGGTCATGGCCTTAGGTATAATGCCTTACATAAGTGCGGCTATTATTCTCGACCTTCTCACAGTAGTTGTCCCCCATTTGGAAAAATTGAAAAAGGAGGGGGAGGCTGGGCGAAAGAAGATTACAAGGTACACACGTTACGGGACAGTAGTACTTAGCCTCGTTCAAGGTTTTGGCATAGCAGTTGGTCTCGAGAGTATGACGAGCCCTTCAGGCGCTCTGATTGTTCCGTTAGGGGGTTGGGGCTTCAGGCTAATGACCATGATAACGTTAGCTGCCGGTACAACCTTTTTGATGTGGCTCGGGGAGCAGATAACAGAGAGGGGTATTGGAAATGGCATCTCCCTCATTATTTTTTCTGGCATTGTGGTCAGGTTACCCCTGGCTGCTGGCAATACATTTCGCCTGATGGGTACTGGAGAGATGAGTCTTTTTTTTGGACTTCTTTTAGTTGTTTTTATGATAGCCATTATTGGGGCCATTGTTTTTGTTGAAAGGGGTCAGAGACGAATACCAGTCCAGTATGCAAAAAGGGTTATAGGCAGGAGGATGTATGGGGGGCAGAGCACGCATCTTCCGCTAAAGGTTAATACTGCTGGTGTTATTCCCCCGATATTTGCCTCTTCCATTATTATGTTTCCAGCTACTATAGCAGGTTTCTTAAACGTGAAGCAGATTGGTTGGCTTGAATTCATTGTAAGTTCCTTGGCGCCTGGTCGCCTGATATATACCTTGCTTTATGTGGGTTTCATAATCTTCTTTTGTTATTTTTACACGGCCATTCATTTTAATCCTGCTGATGTTGCAGATAATATGAAAAGATATGGTGGATTTATCCCTGGTATTAGGCCTGGTAAGAGTACGGCAGAGTATATTGACCGGGTACTCACAAGGATAACGTTCAGTGGGGCCATTTACGTTTCCATTGTCTGTGTTTTGCCCACAATCTTAGTTTACAGACTAAATGTACCTTTTTATTTTGGGGGAACAGCCCTTTTAATTGTGGTTGGTGTAGGTATGGATACTATCACCCAGATAGAGAGTCATTTGTTGACCAGACATTACGAGGGGTTTCTGAAAAAGGGTCTTGGTAGAGTTAGATAGGTTATGAAGGTTAGGTCATCTATAAAGAAGAGATGCAAGAATTGCAAGATAGTTAAAAGGAGAGGTGTGCTTAGGGTAATCTGTGATAATCCTCGGCATAAACAGAGACAGGGCTAGGTGTTTATTGTGTTTGTTGAGTTCATAGGGTTTACTCAGAAAACCCAAGAAACTACTAAGGGAGAATATAGTGGTCAGGATTGCGGGTGTTGATTTACCAAAGGGAAAGAGAATGGAGATAGCTTTGACCTATATTTATGGCATAGGTAGAAGTAATTCTCGGAGGATTTTGACAAAGGCAGGAGTGGATCTTGATACCAAATCAGATCAGATTAGTGAAGAGGAGGTAACAAGCATCAGAAAGATTATTGATGAATCCCTTAGGGTTGAGGGAGATCTGAGACGGGAAGTATCCATGAATATAAAACGCCTAATGGATATGGGATGTTATAGGGGATTAAGACACAGAAAAGGTCTTCCACTAAGAGGGCAGAGAACTCATACAAATGCAAGAACAAGGAAGGGACCCAGAAGGATAATTGGAAGGCGCAAAAAATAGACCCATGGAGGGATAATGGCCAAGGATACAGGAAAGGCTATCAAGGGCAAAAAAGAGAAGAAACTCATTTTTAATGGAATTGTCCATATACAATCTACCTTTAATAACACCATCGTTACCATCACCGATATGAATGGTAATGTTATAGCCTCATCGAGTCCAGGACAGATAGGCTTCAAGGGTTCCAGGAAAAGTACCCCCTTTGCTGCTCAGTTGGCAGCACAGAATGCATTAAAGAAGGCAATGGCTCTAGGTCTGAAGACTGCTGAGGTTCGGGTTAAGGGCCCTGGAGTCGGAAGGGAGGCGGCCTTAAGGGCGTTACAGATGGATGGTTTTTCTGTTACCATGATCAGGGATGTGACCCCTATTCCACATAATGGTTGCAGACCCCCTAAGAGGAGAAGGGTGTAAACAGGAGGCAGGATATTGGCTCGACATACTGGGGCTGCATGCCGGTTGTGCAGGCGGGAAAATCTCAAACTTTTCCTAAAAGGTGATAGGTGCTATACTGATAGATGTGCCTTTGAACGGAGATCTTATGCTCCAGGACAACATGGACAGAGGAGGGGAGGAAAGCTCTCCGATTACGGGATACAATTACGAGAAAAGCAAAAGGTAAAGAGGATCTATGGGGTATTAGAAAAACAGTTTCGAAGGTATTACTCCAAGGCTGATAGGCAAAAGGGCATTACAGGCACAAATTTGTTGGTCTTGCTAGAGCGTCGATTGGATAATATAGTATATCGAATGGGATTTGCCTCCTCAAGGGATCAGGCAAGGCAGCTGGTTAGACATAATCATTTCACTGTAAATGGCAGAAAGGTTAATATACCTTCTTACCACGTTAAGCTTGGGGATGCCATAGAGGTGAGAGAGAAAAGCCATAAGATCCCTTTCATTCTGGAGGCAATGGAGACGGTTGTTAGGAGAGAGATTCCTCCATGGTTAGAGGTTGATGGAGGTAATTTTCGTGGTATTGTTAAGGCCTTTCCCAACCGTGAAGAGTTGACCATGCCCATTAATGAGCAGCTTATAGTTGAGCTATACTCTAAGTAAGTGAGCTAAGGTGCCTGAAATTGGGGGTCCGATAAATCTTCATAGTTCCACCTTGTAATTGTCTACTTTGAGATTTGGGTTTAGGTATCATGTTCTTTAGGCACTTTAGTTATCCATCCTTTCCCTTTACAATTTTAGCTCACTTTAGGCACTTTAAACTTTAGGCACTTTGTTTGAGGTGATTTATATCTATGAAAAAGCTATATCAAAAAAATTGGAGAGATTTAATAAGACCTAAAAGGATAGAGGTCGAGGCCGATTCCTTTACTGATTTCTATGGAAAATTTATCTGTGAGCCTTTGGAGAGGGGCTTTGGGATAACCCTCGGTAATTCTTTAAGACGAATTCTCCTGTCTTCTCTGCAAGGGGCGGCAATTGTTTCTGTAAAATTTGATGGTGTACCTCACGAATTTTCCACCCCTCCCGGCATAAAAGAAGATGTAACTGATATCATCTTGAATTTAAAGGAGGTAAATCTTAAGGTCCTTGAAGAAGAGGAAGAAGAAGTTAAACTCTTTCTGGATGCCAAGGGGGAAAAGGTGGTAAAGGCCGGGGATATAATAACTCACGGTAAGGCAGAGATAATGAATCCAGATCAACATATAGCTACCATAAATAAGGATGCTGTCTTAAATGCAGAGATGTTGGTTAAGTCCGGTAAAGGGTATGTTCCTGCAGAGAAGAATGTAACAGAAGATGAGGAAGTCGGAGTAATACCTATAGATGCCCTTTTTTCGCCGATCAGGAGAGTCAGCTATGTAGTTGGTAATGCAAGGGTCGGGCAGCGAACCGATTATGATAAATTGACCTTAGAGATCTGGACAGATGGAACGGTGGATCCACAAAATGCATTAGCCTTTGCTGCAAAAATCTTGAAGGAACAGGCTACCCCTTTTATTAGTTTTGAGGAAGAACCAGAAGAGGAAATAGAGAAAGAGGAAAAAGAGGAGGAAGAGAAGATGAATGAAAATCTCTTCAGGTCTGTAAGCGAGCTTGAACTCTCTGTGCGTTCATCTAATTGTCTAAAGAATGTTAACATAAAGTATATCTATGAGTTGGTTCAGAAGACAGAAAGTGAAATGCTAAAGACAAAGAATTTTGGAAGAAAGTCCCTAAATGAGATAAAAAGGATCTTGGAGGAAATGGATCTGGAGTTTGGCATGAAACTAGAAAATTTCCCTTTCCCCAAACAGGAAGAAGACGAAGGAGAAGAGGGCAAGAAAGAGGATCAGGATCAATGAGACACAGAAAGGCAGGGAAAAAGCTGGGCCGTGATTCAGGCCATCGAAAGGCCATTTTAAGAAACTTGGTTACTTCTCTATTTAGGCATGAGGAGGTTTCAACAACATATGCAAAGGCCAAGGTTTTATGTCCTATCGCTGAGAAGATGATTACCCTGGCCAAAAAAGGGGATCTTCATGCAAGACGTCAGGCGCTTTCCTATATAATGGATAAATCTGTTACGCATAAATTGTTTGATCAGATGAAGGATCGTTTCTCAGGCCGCCAGGGTGGTTATATTAGGATTTTAAAGACAGGTCATAGAACTGGTGATAATGCACCTTTGGTAATTATTCAGTTATTATTGGCGGATGAGGAGGAAAGCTCAAGAAAAACAATTAAAAAGAGGCCAAGTGGTGAGAGAGAGGCCACCAACGAGGTATCTGGTAAAAAGGCTGACTCCAAAGGGAAGACGCGAGCTTCTGAGGACAAACAGGAGAAGGTAGAGAAACCATAAAAAGAAAAATGTTGGGCAGAAGAGAGAAGAGATTAAAGCTCAAGAGAATAATCTATGTCTTTTAGGAAATGAAGCCCCCTTTCTGATGAAAAGGGGGCTTTTTTTGGATAGTCTTAACCCGGATAGGCCAGAAAATACGAGATATGCTGAAACCCATCCGAGATTCGAATTCTCAAATGTTTAAGACAAAGTAAAACCATATTGCTTGGCTATTTGTTTCGGTCATTGATAAGGGAGTCATGTATAGATTTGATCATAAAGATCTATTGGGAATGGATCAACTATCAGTCAGCGATATAAACATGATCCTGGATACTGCTGATGCGTTTATGGAGATCTCCTCCAGGGATATAAAAAAGGTCCCGACATTAAGGGGTAAAAGCGTGATCAATTTTTTCTATGAACCCAGCACGAGAACAAAGGCATCTTTTGAGGTAGCAGCTAAAAGACTAAGCGCAGACACCATAAGTCTTTCAGCAACAGAAAGTAGTATGGTAAAGGGAGAGACACTTATAGATACAGCCCGAAATCTTCAGGCAATGAATCCAGATATTATTATCCTGAGACATCCCTCCAGTGGGGCTCCACACCTTTTGGCCAGATATGTGGATGCAGGGGTTATAAATGCGGGCGATGGAATGCATGAGCATCCCAGTCAGGCATTGCTAGATCTTTTTACCATTAGGAAGAAGAAGGGTAGGATAAAGGGATTAAGGGTTGTTATAATTGGGGACATAGCCCATAGCAGGGTAGCAAGGTCTGATATAATAGGCCTGAGGAAAATGGGCGCAGAGGTCACGATATCAGGTCCACCAACCATGATCCCGGTTGATGCCGAGTCATTGGGTGTTAAGGTGGTTTTTGATCCAGCAAAGGCATTAAAGGGCAAGGACGTTATTATGATTTTGCGGATTCAGCTCGAACGACAGAGCGGGGTCCTATTTCCAAGCGTACGGGAGTATTCCATTGTTTTTGGTTTAAACAAGGAGATACTAAAAGGGGCCAAAAAGGATGTCATTATAATGCATCCAGGCCCTATCAATAGGGGTGTCGAGATAACAGGAGATTTGGCGGATGGCCCCTTTTCCGTGATACTTGATCAGGTTAGAAATGGTGTGGCTATAAGAATGGCTCTGCTTTATTTATTAATTGGAGGGGGCAGGGGTGATAACCTGGATTAAGGGCGGGGAGGTAGTAGATCCTCGCCTTGGAACGAAAAAGCCACAGGATATTGTTATCCAAAAGGGAAGGATTGAAAAGATCCTTCCTCCTGGTAACTTTAATCCCACTAGTGATGCTGATTTAAACATAATAGATGCATCTGGGATGGTAGTCACACCTGGTCTCATTGATATGCATGTGCATTTTAGGGAGCCAGGAGAGGAGTATAAGGAGACAATTGCCACTGGAAGCCAGGCTGCTGCTGCAGGGGGATTTACTGCTGTGGCATGTATGCCTAATACCCATCCCATAAATGATTCACGATCTGTTACTGAATTTATACTAGAGAGGGCACGCAAGGCTAATCTGGTAAGAGTTTATCCTGTTGCAGCTATAAGCAAGGGTTTGAAGAGTGAGGTATTAACTGAATTTGGTGACCTTAAGCAGGCAGGTGCTGTGGCAGTATCCGATGACGGGAGACCAGTTACCAACAGTGAGCTCATGAGAAGGGCAATTGAATATGCACGGTTTTTTCATCTACCAGTTATTTCACATTGTGAGGATCTCGATCTGTCAAATAAGGGTGTTATACATGAGGGGACTATTTCTACCAGGCTGGGTTTACAGGGGATTCCAGCTGCCAGCGAGGAGATAATGGTTGTAAGGGATATACTTTTGGCCAAGCTAACTGGATATCCTGTTCATATTACCCATGTTAGTACCGAGGGATCTGTCAGGTTTATCAAGCGGGCTAAAGAAGAAGGTATTCCTGTAACAGCTGAGACAGCCCCTCATTATTTCAGCCTTGATCACACAGCTGTTATCGACTTTGACTCCAATGCCAAGATGTACCCCCCTTTGAGGGAACCCAAGGATGTGGAGGGCATAAAAAGAGGACTTTCTCAGGGTGTGATAGATGTTATTGCAACCGATCACGCTCCCCACAGCCCACTGGAGAAGGATGTAGAGTTTGATAAGGCAGCATTTGGTATAATTGGTCTGGAGACAGCCTTACCCCTTACCTTGGCCTTAGTAAAGGAAGGGGTTATGGACTTACCAACAGCCATAGCAAGGCTTTCCTATAATTCCGCCTCCATTCTAAAGATAAAAGGTGGTATTATTGAAGAGGGTAAGGAAGCGGATTTAACAATCATAGACCTAAATAATGAATATTTGGTAGAGAAGGAGAGCTTTAAATCCAAAAGCCATAATTCACCCTTTATTGGCTCGAGGATGAAAGGTAAGGCCATCCTAACCATGGTTGGTGGTAGGATTGTTTGGGAGTGCGATGAACTCAATCCTGGTAGTCGATGATGAATTAAGTATGCGGGAATTCCTTGAGATTTTGTTGACCGTGGAAGGCTACACTGTAAGTTTTGCGGTCAACGGGGAGGAGGCATGCACTATTCTGGACAGGGAGATATTTGATTTGGTTATTACAGATATCCGGATGGAGGATATAGACGGTATAGGGGTCCTAAGAAAGGTAAAAGAGGTCAATTCAGAGACCCCGGTGATAGTTATCTCGGCATTTGCAACAGCGGAGACGGCGGTTGAGGCCATGAAGGACGGGGCCTACGATTATATTCCCAAACCTTTTGACACTGGTGAATTCAAAAGGATTGTCCGAGATGCACTTCATAAAAAGACGGTCTCTAGGGATGAGGAGGAGGATCATTTAAAAAAAGGGATCTATTTTGGTTGTTTAGTGGGTGAAAGCCCTCAAATGAAAAGGATCTATGACCTGATCAGAAAGGTTGCTACTACCAAGACAAATATCCTTATCTCGGGTGAGTCTGGTACAGGTAAGGAGCTTGTAGCCAGGGCTATACATGGAGAGAGCCAGAGGAAAGATAAACCCTTTGTGGTTATTAACTGTGCTGGGATTCCCGAGACATTAATTGAAAGTGAACTTTTTGGTTATAAGAAGGGGGCATTCACCGGGGCAAGTACAGATAAAGCTGGTCTCTTTGAGGCAGCAGATGGGGGGACAGCATTTTTTGACGAGATAGGGGAGTTAAGTCCGGCCATTCAGGTTAAGCTCCTGAGGGTAATTCAAGAGAAGACCTTTACCAGGGTTGGGGAAACTGAGGAGAGAAAGGTAGATGTAAGGTTTATATCGGCCACGAATAAAGATCTTGAACAGGAGGTAATGGATGGAGGTTTTAGGGAGGACCTTTTCTTTAGACTGAACGTTATCGAGATCTCAATACCCCCTTTAAGGGAAAGAAGGGGAGATTTACCTCTCCTGGCCCAGCATTTTTTAGGGGAACACTCCAAGGAATTGGGGAAGGATATAAGAAAGGTCTCTGCCTATGCAATGGATATACTGAGTCGATACCCCTTTCCAGGCAATGTAAGGGAATTAGAGAATATAATTGAGAGGAGTGTTGCACTGGAGACCTCCAATATTGTTTTGCCCCAGAGCCTGACCCTTTCTAATTTTAAGAAGGTTCGAATAGATGAGAGTCGGCGACGCAGTGACTTGGGTCATGATGGAATTAAACTCGATACGGTAATGGCTGAGATAGAGAGGGAATATATTCTCAAGGCCATGGAAATAGCTCACGGGTCAAAGCAGAGAGCTGCTGAGTTATTGGGTATCAACATGAGATCTTTGAGATATCGATTGGATAAATTGGGTCTAGAGCCCTCTTCTGACGAATCTTCTTAACTTTTGAACTTGACTATTCCCTGTAGCTCGCCACAGGGTTTCCCTTTAGCTCCCTCTCCTTGGGGAGAGGGTTAGGGAGAGGGGAGATAAAAGAGGTATTGCCACAAGATACCCTGCAGCTTGCTGCAGGGTAGTTCATTAGATGTAGGTCAGCTGATTGAAGGAAAAATTTTAGACTATAATACAGCAAAATTATCTGAAAGTCAAGAAAAATCAGCT
>CP070660.1:557365-563726 GCA_020355145.1 Deltaproteobacteria bacterium | reverse complement strand
TTACAATTGAAGTAAAGGAGCCTGACAAGGCGTGGCTCGGGTGCTGGTACAACCTGGAGGATGCGGACACCAAATTCATCTATGATGGGGCAAGGGATTGCCGGGCAGCCATGTTGCTATTCAAAGGAAGTAAGGTCTGTCCAATAGGCTGCCTTACCTTGGGTACCTGTGTGAATGCCTGTCCCTTCGATGCCTTATCCATAGGGGAAAATGGGCTTCCTGAGGTCAATATGAACCTCTGCACTGGATGCGGCACCTGTGAGCAGATATGCCCAAAGGATATCATAAGGCTGACATCTCAAACTAGAAGGATCCAACATATTTACACCGATGATGAATGTACCGCCCCCTGCCAGAGAACCTGTCCTGCAGGTATAGATATACCAGAGTATATCACACAGATCAATGCAGGTAACTACATAGAGGCAATCAGGGTGATTAAGGAAAAAAACCCCTTTCCCTTGACCTGTGGCAGGGTCTGTCCCCACCCCTGTGAGGATATGTGTAGGCTTGGGAGAATAGATGAGCCTGTCAATATCAATCATCTGAAGAGGTTTGTTGCAGACATAGAGATGAATACCGAGGAGAGGATCACCCCCTATAAGTTACCTGAGACGGGAAAGAGGGTGGCAATTGTTGGAGGGGGTCCCGCAGGGCTGACCTGCGCCTACTACCTGGCGAGACTCGGACATGCCCCTACTGTATTTGAGGCCATGCCAAAATTAGGTGGTATGCTAAGATATGGTATCCCTGAATATCGACTCCCTAAGGCCACCCTGGACTGGGAGATACAAGAGATCCTCAATATGGGGGTGGAGATCAAAACAGATGTCAGGATAGGGGTCGATTTTACCATAAAGAGCCTAAAGGACGATGGCTTTGATGCCGTATTCCTCGGAACTGGGGCCTGGGATAGCAGGGGCCTTGGTGCGGAAGGAGAGGACCTCAATGGGGTAGTAGCCGGAACCCGCTTTCTCATCGATCGGGGCTTAGGGAAAGAGACCCCGATGGGTGATAAGGTAGCTGTCATTGGTGGTGGAAACACAGCCATAGATGCAGCCAGAACCTGCTGGAGATTGGGAGCCAAGGAGGTAACCGTTATCTACCGACGATCAAGAAAGGAGATGCCTGCCAATGATATCGAGATTGAGGAGGCAGAGAGGGAGGGGGTGCTCTTTCACTATCTGGCTGCACCAACAAAACTCACAGGGGAAAATGATAAGCTCACCCACCTGGAATATATAGAGATGGAGTTAGGGGAACCTGATGAGTCAGGCAGAAGGAGGCCTGTGCCAAAGAAGGGCACAGAGAAGGTTATAGAGGTGGACAACGTCATTGCTGCCATAGGCCAATTTCCCGTTACCTCCTTCTTAAAGGATGATGGTGTAAACATCACCAGGTGGAATACCATAGAGGTAATAGATGAGGCAACTGGCCAGACCAATATAGAGGGGGTATTCGCCGGTGGGGATGCGGTCACAGGGGCATCCATTGCAATAGAGGGAATAGGTGCAGGAAGGAGGGCAGCCAGATCCATCCATCTCTATCTAAACGGGGAGAAGACCAGCCCTCCGGAAAGGGCAATTACCAAGGACAGTCACATCCTTGATGTGGATGAAATGAAACCGGTAGAGGTATCCCAAAGGGTAAAGATGCCTGAACTCACCGTTGATGAGAGAAGCGAGAACTTTGACGAGGTTGAGAAAGGCTTAGGGGAGGAGATGGCCTGTGGGGAGTCAGAGAGATGTCTTAGGTGTGGGCTGATATGTTATAGGAAGAAGGGCTGACAGGGGTCTATGAGATTTAATCTTGCATATCTAAAATCAATTATCTATACTTAATCAAAGAAAATGAAAGGGGGAATAGAAGCTATGAGAAAGCGGATCTTTTTTCTGAGCGGGGTTATCCTATGTATAGCCTTGTTTGCCGGGGGAGGTATCCTGATAGCAATAGATGTCCCGGATGAAATGATTATCAAGGATGATGCATTTGAAAAGCACAAGAAAGGGCCCGTCAAACTTACCCATAAAAAACACAATGTAGACTACAAGATCGCCTGCACGGACTGCCATCATGTATATAAAGAGGGGAAGAATATCTATAAAGAGGGAGACCCTGTCCAAAGATGCTCCGCATGTCACGATGTGAAAGAATCAGAGGGCAAGAAAAAGAAGTTAATGCTGGCATTCCATAAGAACTGTCAAGGTTGTCACAGGGAGTTAAAGAAAGCTAATAAGAAGACCGGACCTACAAAATGTAACGATTGTCATGAAAAGAAAAGTGAAGAAGAAACTGCCGCTCTTAAATAAATGCTAAAGAGCGGCAGTATCGCCTAAATTACCAAAACATAACGTGTGCTAAAGGGAAAAACCGCTATATCCGCTTAATCTTCAACCTCTGTTACCGTAATAGCGTCGGATTCACAGACCTCTACACAGCTCTCACATCCAATGCACTCCTCTTCATTGACTGGCACGGATTTTTCATCCTGCATTTCAAAGACATCTGATGGGCAAACATCAACGCATTCCTCGCAAGCAACACATTTATCTTCGTCAACCTCTACCCTATACATACTTAGTCCTCCTTACCTAAAATTGCTTTAGCCCTTCTATATTCGTACTTAGGTGGGCTAAATCTATCTAAGATTTTTTAGCAGGCTATTTAACAAAGCAATTTATGCGTGTCAAGGGAAAACTTACTATTATCTATTGAAACCTTATGTGTACCTTTCTGGATCGGGGTCCATCAAACTCACAAAAGAAGATCCCCTGCCATGTACCCAATTTTAGATGTCCTGATTCAACGAAGACGATTACTGAATTTCCTATCAGACTACTTTTAATGTGGGCAGCGGAATTTCCCTCTAGATGCCTGTAAGGGCCTTCCCAGGGAACGAGTTTATTAAACATTGCCTGAATATCTACTTCCACACTTGGATCAGCGTGCTCATTTATCGTTATCCCGGCTGTGGTATGTGGCACAAAGAGAAAGCACACCCCGTCTTTCAGCCCTGATCTGCTCAACTGCTCTTCTACCCTAGAGGTAATGTCTATCATCTCCGAGCGATCCCTGGTATTAATAGATATTGTTAATAACATGAAATACCCCCTATGATAGATTCTCCTTTTTTCCCTCCACTACAACCCGATCACGGAAGCCCTCCTCCTTAAAATAGACATTAATTGTATCGCTACCTGATGCCTGCCATTCCTTGGCCACATAGTTCGCCTTTATAGGTAGTTCTCTTTGTTCCTCTCCCCTGTCTATCAGCACAGCCAGCTCAATCTTCTTTGGTCTACCGAAATCTATCAGTGCATCCATAGCTGCCCTTATTGTCCTACCTGTAAAAAGGACATCATCAACCAAGATAACTATCTTATCATCTATGGAAAAGGGGATCTCTGTACTTCTCAATTTTGGGTTGGGGCCTATCCTCGTCCAGTCATCTCGATATAGATTAATATCCAGCACACCAGTTGGTAGTTTCTCATCTAGCTTCTTGGAGATCTCATCGCATAGGCGAAAGGCCAAGAAGGATCCTCCAGTCCTGATTCCAACTAAAACGATATCCTTTAAAAATCTATGCCTAGAGATTATCTGTCGTGCAATTCTCTTTAGAGCCTGGTCAATATCCCTCTGACTGAGGATAACCTTTTTTTCCCTTTCTAGTTTCATTGGCATTACTCTCATTTAAAAAATTTTTTTATATATCAGACGATAATTGAAGGTCAAATATTTTTATTCACGTCTTCCCATAAATTTCAAGATTGGCAAGCCCCTAATTTCCTGGGTAATTCCTTTACCCACCTAAAAATGGCTGGCAAGGGTTTCAATCCCTGCCCAGATGAATAAAAACTTTCTTTGATATCCAACTTATTGATTGCCTTGACTTTAAAAGGTATTGATCTTAGTATGCCGTAATAATGGTTAAACGTGAATTGCCAAAAAATCCCGACGACTTAGCTACAATACTCGATTATTCCTTCAAAGACCAGGAATTACTGTATCAGGCCTTTCGGCACCCTTCATACGTTTACGAAAAGGATAATTTAGGTGTATCTGACAACCAAAGATTAGAGTTTCTTGGCGATGCGGTTATTAGCCTTGCTATTAGCCACCTGCTTATGGAATTCTTTCCTGAGATGAAGGAAGGGGATCTATCCAAATATAGGGCCTCACTGGTAAGTGAAAATGGTCTCTCCTGCATTGCCCAGGAGTTAGAATTAGGGGATTACCTCCTCCTGGGAAAGGGTGAAGAGCGAACAAACGGCAGAAAAAAGTTATCTATTCAAAGCGATGCCCTTGAGGCCCTAATAGGTGCAATTTATCTTGATGGCGGTTTCGTAGAGGCGCTCAGGGTAATAGCAAAACTCTTCAGCCCCTTATTGAATAGAATCAGCCTTGATAAATCGATTAATGATTTTAAGACTGAATTACAAGAATACTCTCAAGAGACCTTTCAGTCAACACCAGAATACAGACTGGAGAAAGAAACGGGCCCAGACCACAACAAGACCTTCTATGTAGGGGTACACCTAAAGGGAAACTTAATGGGGGAAGGGAAGGGAAAGAGCAAAAAGGAGGCTGAACAGAATGCGGCAAAGGAGGCCTTGGCTTGTCTAAAAAAGTAAACAGACATTTTATCATACCCATATTTATTCCACACCAGGGCTGTCCGTATAGATGTATATTTTGCCAACAAGCAACCATAACCAATGTCTCAGAGGATCCCCTCACGGTAGACCATATAAGAAATACAATTGATCTGGCCATAAAATCAAAACACTTTCCTGATCAACGACCAAAAGAGATCGCCTTTTACGGCGGTACCTTCACGTCTCTGCCAACTGCCTCCATGAAGAAAATGCTGAGTGCTGTCAGGCCTTTTATCGAAAAGGGTATCATACAATCGATCCGTATCTCTACAAGACCAGACTCCCTCAGTGAAGCCAAGCTCGATATCCTCCGCTCCTTTGGCGTATCAACAGTAGAGCTTGGAGTACAATCCATGAACGACAAGGTCCTGCTGCTCTCCAATCGGGGGCATACATCACGTGATACCATTAATGCAGTCAAGCTCCTCAAAAAAAGGGGATTTAACGTTGGGATACAGCTTATGCCTGGTCTACCAGGGGACGATAAAGGGGTGTTCATGGACACCATTGAAAAGGTCATCGGCCTACGGCCTGATATGGCCAGGCTTTACCCAACGCTCGTCATAAGGGGTACAATCTTGGCAAAATGGTATAGAGAAGGAAAATATACCCCAATGGGACTTAACCATACGGTTGACCTCTGTAAGGAGGCCTGCATAAGATTGGAAGGCTCCGGGGTCCCTGTTATCAGAATTGGGTTAATGTCCTCGCCATCCCTTCTTAAAAGAGGGGAGATAGTTGCCGGACCATGGCATCCATCCTTAGGATTTCTGGTTCAATCTGCTATTCACCTTGAAAGGCTAAGACCATATCTGCCCACCCCAGGAGGGCCAAAAAATATCATATTACTTGCCCCTAAGGAGGAGATACCCTTAATCAGAGGCCATAAAAAGGGTGGGATCAGGCATATAGAGACTATAACAGGAACCATGATAAAGGATATTATACCAGATGATTCTATTCCCTCTGGAAGGATATCTATCCAGAGTCTATAATCCTGTCTTCCTACCAGGCAATGTTTCAGATCTTTTAAGAAAAAAGAGGGCCGGTATTGGAATAGATTCCATCAGGGCAACAAAGCGAAGTAAATCCTCTCCCTACTGACTTTGTTGCATGAGATAATATGGCATCCCTGGCTAGAGACCTGATCGCCTTTCCCATCCTCTCCATAATTATAATCATGGTAGCAAGCTACCAGTTTCCAACAAAGGCCAGGATAGGGATAGAGAGAATTAACCCATAACCAAGTATTGTTAAGGCCCAATATCGCCCTGTCCTGTCTGCAAGATAGCCGGACATAGGCCTCAGTGCATATCCGACAAATTCACTGAGCCCAGCTACTAAACCAATTGCAATAGCACTTGCACCTAAAAGTCTTAAATAGGGACCAGTGACGCCTCTCGCACCCTCATAGGTTATATCTCCGAATAGGCTAACAACTCCCAGAAGTATGATAAATTGAAAGGCCTCTTTTTTTGATTGATTATGCCACCTGATGGGATCTCGTTTGGCATGGAAAAAATCAAGGATATGATAGATATTTGCTAGTAACTTCTATCGACGATAAATTGATTTAAGTTCAAGAGGGATTCCTTTATTGGTGAGCTGGGAAAGAGACTGAGGTGACTTTCAGCAAGATCCACATAGCCTTGCGCATCTCTACGACATTTATTGATAGCACCGTTATCCTGTACAAGCTTTAG
>CP070660.1:553735-557265 GCA_020355145.1 Deltaproteobacteria bacterium | reverse complement strand
CCAGCAGCAAACAGATTTGATTCTGAGTCTCGTTCCCGCTCTTTGAACCTTAATCTTCCAACCCCCTGAAAGCTATAGATCTTCTCCCCTTGATCCCTGAGGTGGGAAATAAGCTGGGCGGTCTCTTCTCGAGAGAAAGGCCTAGCCGGTGGAGAAGGTAAAAGGGGTGCACATCCTAAAAGCAGGATCAAAACAAAAATACTCAGATATGATACAAGATTGTTCCATCTTCTATAAGGTATCAAGGCCCATTACCCTTTAGACGCTCCATAACATCCTTGATCTTTCCATTCAATCTCTCATTATCCGCATTCTCTATAGAAAGTGCCCTCTTGTAAATCTTCAAGGCCCTCTCGTAGTCCTTTTTTTTGAAATATACATCACCTAGATGTTCATTAATGGTAGGATCTTCAGGGCTCAATTCAACAGCCCTCTTCAACTCCTCCAAGGCCTTATCGTATTGCCCTTTTCGATAATAGACCCATCCCAGACTATCGATTATATAACCGCTATTGGGTTTGTACCTTATAGCCCTTTCAATTAGCTCCAGTGCCCTGTCAAGGTAAATACCCTTATCAGCATAGGTATAGCCAATATAGTTAAGGGCATCGGCATGCTTAGGATCTATCTTTATTACCATCTGCATTTGTTCGAGACATTCTTCATTTCTCTTTAACTTATCCAGTACAACACCGAGTCTGTATAGAAGGCCTGTATTTCTCTCGTTGTATTTTAGTCCCTCCTTCAAGATGTCCATAGCATTAAGGTATTCCTCTTTAATTTCATAAAGCGAGGTCAACATCAAATATAGTCGAGGATTATCCCTCTTATGATTGATGGTTTCCTTCAGCAGGTTTATGGCCTCATCAGGCTTTTCTTGCCTTTCCAGGATGTATGCCATATGCATCCTGGCATTGATAAAATAACTGGTATTGGGATTAAGGAGATCAAAGTTCTTATAGGCCTCAGCTAGATCTCCATTCTCCTCCAGGGCGCTTCCCAGATAATATTTAGCCTCTTGATCATCTGGCCATGCAGATACTATTGACTTAAGTTCTTGGATGGACTTATTCAACTTTCCATACCTGAGGTATATCAGGCCAAGTCTCTTTCTCTTTAAATCCCCAGGACTGAATATCCTCTTCATCTCCTCCATATTATCTTCTGCCAGCTTCTCTTGACCGGTCTTGTAGTAAAGGGCAATCAGCCTTTCCCTGGCTACTGTATTTGTCGGGTATAATAGCAATATCTTTTTATAGGTCTCTACTGCCATATCAACCTTATCAATCTCGCTATACAAGGTTGCCAAATCGATAAGTGCAGGAAGGAATCTCGAATCTATTTCAAGGGCCTTTAGAAATGCCCCTTTTGCACTGTTATATTCCTTAAGCTCCGTATTTATCCTTCCCTTATAATAATGGGCTATTACCAGCTCAGGTTCATTATTTATCAGAATCGATAGCTCATCTAATGCAGTATCGTATTCCTTCAACCTGATAAAAAGTGTTGTCAGATGAAGCCTTACCTCTTTGTTTCCCGGATCCCTTTTAAGGATGTCCCTGTACTGGGATATAGCCAAGTCGTATTTCTTTAGCCGAAAGTAAATCTTTGCCAGAAACTCCCGTGCCTTTTGATCATCAGGTGTGAGGTCAACTGTCTTTTGGGCAAAAGGTAGGGCCTCTTCCATCTTACCATTCTTGGCCAATACTTGAGACGATTTCATGAGTAAATAGGGTGAATCTTTGTCATTTTCAAGGGCCTCTTTCAGATAGATTTCCGCCTCTTCATAGTCGCCATTTGCTATGGCTATGCAGGCAAAGGCATAATTTTGATAGGCAAACTGTATAAGATCTCTATTATTGTTAGTCTCCCCTGATAGAATAGGGCCTTGGTTTGAGGGAAGTCTTTTATCTCCACCCATGCAGGATATGGCCAGCACAATCAGAAAAAATACCAACCAGATAGATATCTTTTTAAATCCCTTATTCATTTAAAAGATCAGAGAAATTTTCTTCAAAATTGGGTATCTTTGCCATCAACCACTCTTTGGCCTTTTTAAGGATCTTGTCCTGAATCTGTCGAACCCTTTCCCTGGATATGTTATATTTGTCTCCAAGTTCCTGAAGGGTCATTGGATCTTCGGCCAATATTCTGTTATCAAATATATCCCTGTGTCTTTTGGAAAGGGTGTTCCTGTATTCCCCCAATTTTTGCCTGAGTAACTCCTCTCTTTCCCTCGAGGATATCTGCTCGTCTAGACTTATCTCTGGAGAGGGCAGAAAAGAGCCATAATCCTGTTTGGCATCTTCTTTAACCGGGGCATCAATAGAAACCTCCCATCCACCTAGTCGCTGCCCCATTTCTATAACCTCATCCTTTTTTACATCCAAACGTTCGGCAAGGAGTTTAGGTTCAGGATCATAACCCAAAGATAGCAACCTCTCTTTCTCCTTTGCAAGATTGAAGAAAAGCTTTCTTTGGGCCTGGGTAGTGCCAATCTTGACCAACTTCCAATTCTCCATGATAAACTTAAGTATATAGGCCTTTATCCAAAATGAGGCATAATAAGAAAACTTAATGCCCTTATATGGATCAAATTTCTTTACCGCCTGCATCAACCCAACATTTCCCTCCTGGATCAAATCCAAAAGGTTTTTCATCCAATACCTATGAAAATCCATTGCGATCTTTACCACTAATCTTAGATTAGAAACAATGAGCTTATGTGCAGCCTCCTGATCATTTTTCTCCCTGTATCTAATAGCAAGTTCTATCTCTTCCTCTTTGGTAAGAAGCCTATACCTGCTTATCTCCAATAAATACATCTGGAGAGGATCGTAGGCAACTAAAGATCCGTCCTTGGCCCTCGGAGCAGGTATGAGGTCATAACGGGCATCTGTATTGGAATCTTCTCCCTCTCTTTGTCCTCTTCTTCTGCCTTTTTTCTTTTTCACGTTCACCTATTTCTGGCGCAAATTCCTTACTGGAAATCTTGAGGGGTTGGGGCAAAGCCCCTAAGTTTGATTATAGTTGCAGGGAATGGATTAAGCAAGTTATGAGTCTTGAATGTAAACCTTGAGGTAGTTCTTTTTTCCTGCTCTTAGCAAGATAATATTATCCTGGATATCATCTATTCCAACTATTGTCTCAAAGGATGGGACCCTTTTTCGATTTATATAGGCGCCCCCCTGGGATATCAACCTCCTTGCTTCACCCCTCGTTTTACATAGCCCTGTTTCCTTAAAAAGGATATAGGCCTCAATACCCTTACCTAAATCATCAATTGCCATAGAATAGGTAGGAATTAGTTCAGTGTCTCTAATAACTCTTTGACTGAATAGCCTTCTGGCAGCGCTTCTTGCCTTATCTGCTGCCTCTTGACCATGGCATATCTTTGTGGCCTCATAGGCCAGAACATCTTTGGATTTACGTAAATCCTCCCCTTTTAGCCGGGAAAGCTCTTTAATCTTATGCATGGGAAGGAAGGTAAAATATGAAAGAAATCTCTTCACATCCCTATCATCTATATT
>CP070660.1:537257-553635 GCA_020355145.1 Deltaproteobacteria bacterium | reverse complement strand
CTCCTTCATTATTAGGTGCTCTTCGCCCTCTATCATGATCTCAGTTCCAGCATACTTGGAAAACAGGACCCTGTCACCTTTCTTGACATCCAAGGGCACCTTTTTCTTTCCCTCTGCCTCGCTCTTTCCGCTCCCTACAGCAACGACTATCCCCTCTATGGGCTTTTCTTTGGCTGTATCAGGGATTATGATACCACCTTTGGTCTTTCCCTCTTCCTCAAGCCTCTTTACAATTACCCGGTCATGCAATGGTTGAATCTTCATCATCACCCTCCTTATACCTTCTTTTGGAACCAAATATGGATAAAAAGAATAATGATTAAAATAAAAATGTCAAGTCCTCCGAATCAAAAAATATCTTATCATGGGCTCGTGAACTATTTAAAGCCCCTTCTATCCTGGGAGTCGAATATAAGAATAGGAAGATATTGACCATGACGGTATCTCTCTAACAGGGTTTTGCCATCGCCCAATTGGACATTACTTCATCCAAATGACTGGTGATATCTGAATCTTACATGATTCTACCGCATACTAACAATGCCACCGGCGTTAATTAAACGTATCAGAATTTCTCAAACATATTGAAATTATACGTCTCTGTTGACAATCGACTTATGCCAGCCAAATGGAATGATGGAGTATCGGACTACTGGAGTAGTGGTTTGGAAAAGCCCTAAGAGATTATTTCATTCCTCTCCTTCACCTTGTTCAGGACAAGTTCACCTATCTCTCCAGTACTCCATTGCTCCCTGGCCCAGACCTGACTTGCATGGTCGGAGTTCAGCGCGCGACCCTTCCAAGATATTACATCAATGGCAGCTTATTCCAGGCAAGTCGCACCAGGGCGGGCCAATACTCCATTTAGGGCGAAGTCCCTAATTTAAGATTAGCCTATCTTGTACTAATCACCAGAATTTCATTGCTACTATGTAAATTGCGCCTCATATCTCTATTCATATCCTGTCAAAGTTTTGGCACAAAGTTCCACTTTCCAATCCACACCTTTCCCCATAAGCTCAAAGGCCTTTCATTAGCTTTAGGCAGAGTTTGTATCCCATTGATATACTAAATATTTTTTGATTTCCTAAGAAGGCTCATCACGATCTATTAAAGTTGGCACGCCTATTGCTGAAAAAAGATAGAGCGGATAACTCGTGAATCGGGACGAGGTATGAAAATCACCCTTACTATTTAGCCTAAGACACGGTTGTGACTCAACTTGTGAAGGCTACAGAGATTGCTTGACATAATTCCTGAACATAATTAAGCTTATCTCAACTAACTATTTGAGAGAATTGACTAAAATATAATTTCTTAACAACTGACATTTGATAAATAGCTAGGAGGACAAATCATGCCTATTTATCTTTATACTGCCAAGACCAAAAGGGGACGTGTCACAAAGGGTGAACTAGAGGCCTCTGATGAAAGGATAGCAAGGATACAACTAAAGAGGCGGAATATCGAAGTTACCAAACTCAAACAAAAGCCTAAGGACATCTTTGAAAATATCCCATTTATGCAGCCTAAGATCACCAGCAAAGATATTGTTATCTTTACGAGGCAATTCTCCACAATGATCGATGCGGGCCTTCCCCTTGTTCAGGGGTTAAATATCCTGGCAGATCAGACGGAGAATAGGGCGTTTAAGGGTATTCTTAAAGAGGTAACCAAGGATGTAGAAGGTGGTGAAACCTTAGCGGATGCCTTGGGCAGACACCCCAAAATATTTGATTCCTTATTTGTCAATCTAGTTGCTGCTGGGGAGGTTGGGGGTATACTTGATACTATTTTGCAACGCTTGGCTGAATACATTGAAAAGGCGGAAAAGCTAAAATCCCAGATAAAAGGCGCCATGACCTACCCTATTGTTGTGATAGGTATTGCCATTCTTGTTATTGCTGTTATTATGATCTTTGTCATCCCCGTGTTTCAGGATATGTTTTCTGGCTTTGGAAAGGCACTGCCGGCACCGACACTGCTGGTGGTTAACATGAGCAATTTTACTAAGGGAAACTGGTATTTTATTCTTGGTGGATTGCTTACCTTTGTCTGGATCTTTAGGAGATATGCTAGGACGAGTTCAGGAAGAAGGAATATAGATAGTGTTTCGCTAAAGCTTCCAATCTTAGGTGAACTTATTAGAAAGGTGGCCATTGCCAGGTTTACAAGGACCCTTAGCACTATGATCAGCAGCGGGGTTCCTATCTTAGACGCCTTGGAAATAACAGCCAAGACAGCCGGAAATGTGATCGTGGAAGAGGTTATCTTTGACGCAAGAAGCAGCATCTCTGAGGGGCAAACAGTTGCTGAACCCCTTTCAGAGTCAACCATCTTCCCGGGCATGGTAACCCAAATGATCTCCGTTGGAGAGTCAACAGGTGCATTGGATGCCATGTTAGAAAAGATAGCTGATTTTTATGACGATGAGGTTGATGCAGCGGTTTCTGCCATGACATCTATGCTTGAACCGCTCATGATCTTGTTTTTAGGCGGCTCAGTCGGGGGTTTAGTCATTGCCATGTATCTTCCCATATTCCAGATGGCTGCAGCAATGGGCGGCTGACTCAAACAACTATGGTCAAAGCGGATCAAGACTATGCTCAGAAAGAGACCCTTTCTCGCCTTCAATTATTGATGTTTCTGAGGGTGGGCTTTGTTTCCCTTCTCTTAGGGGTGGCGATTATTATCCAGGTAAGGGAAACAAAGACCTATTTTGGCGAGATCTTAAATGCCCACTACTTCCTTATTGCCTTAATCTATTTCCTCACATTTTTTTATGTTATTGCACTTAATTACATAAAAAATTTTCCTAGGTTTGCCTATCTTCAACTTCTTCTCGACACCACCTTCATAACAGCCATCATTTACACAACAGGCGGTATTGAAAGCATATTCTCCTCTCTTTATCTGTTGAACATAATCTCAGGAGGTATAATCCTTTATCGTCGGGGTGGAATGATAATAGCCTCTTTTAGCAGTCTTCTATATGGTGGATTTCTTGATTTAAGTTACTATGAATTGATCAAACCAATAGGTTATCATCTTCCATATCTCCAGGACTACCAGAGTAGTGAAATTTTTTACAGAATTCTTGTTAATGTAGCCGGCTTTTACTTGGTAGGCTTATTGAGTGGCTTTCTATCCGAGCAGATCCGGAAGAGTAGGGCTGAACTCAAGGTCAAACAGAAAGATATAGCCGATTTGGAGATCCTTAAGGAAAATATCATTCAGAGCATCTCCTCGGGACTTGTTGCATTAGATGAGCACGGCAAGGTTATTGCCTTTAATAGAGGAGCGGAGAGGATATTTGGCATTGACTCCAGGGATGCTGTCCAAAAGCATATTAATGATATAATCCCTTTTATAATGCCCTATCTGAAGCTTACTAACCCAAATAAGTTTACCCAACTTTCCCATAAAAGGAGTCATGGTCAGCAAATCGATCTCCTTTTAAACATCTCCCCTTTAAGGGATCAAGATGGAAGCAAGAAAGGGAAGATACTTGTCTTTCAAGATACGACCCGTATCAGGGAAATGGAGCGAGAGGTAAAGAGAATGGAAGATCTGGCCATGCTTGGAGAATTAGCGGCTGGAATCGCCCATGAGATAAGAAACCCTTTAGCTTCAATAAGTGGTTCCATACAGGTCCTAAATGATAGCTTATCAAAAAAGGCCACCCATATTAACAAGCGATTGATGGAGATTATTCTGAGAGAAGTAAGCCGGCTAAATCACCTTGTAAATGATTTTTTGCAGTTTGCCAGGCCCCAAAGCATAGAGATTGAAGAATTTGATCTTAATCAGCTGATTATGGATACCCTTTATATCTTTCAAAATAGCCAAAGCTGGTCTCAAAATTTAGCTGTAGAAACAAAATTTTTTAGCCCCCTAAAGATTAACTCAGATCCACAACAGCTCAAACAGGTATTTTGGAATATCTTTTTGAATACGTGCGAGGCCATGCCCAAGGGCGGATTTATCTGCGTTAGTACGGATAAAATGAAAGGCCTTAATGGATCAGGTGAATATATAGATTCAGTAAGGATAAAAGTGGAGGATAATGGGCCGGGTATAGATGCCAAAGTAATTAAGGATATGTTTAAACCTTTTTCTACAACTAAAAAGGATGGATCGGGCTTGGGTCTGGCTATAGTTAGAAGGATTGTGGAGGGTCTTGGGGGTAAGGTTTCAGGTCAAAATCTCGCTGGTGGAGGGGCGGCGATAGCTATCATCTTGCCTTTTTCTATTGAGAAAGGGGGTTAAAGGAAAAGGCAAGGATATTGAGCAGGTCTTAAGACCTATGGATATATACCAACAACCTTGGTTTTCCAAGATAACACACCCAAGTAGATACCTGGGGGAAGAGATAAATTCTATCTATAAGGATCCTTCCAATGTAGAGGTCTATATTGCTTTAGCCTTTCCTGATGTTTATGAAATTGGGATGTCCCATCTGGGGCTAAAAATCTTGTACCATATCTTAAACTCCCAGGACTGGCTTTCAACGGAGAGGGTCTTTGCTCCATGGGTAGATCTAGAATCGGAACTTAAAAGGAGAAACATTCCCCTTACCTCTCTCGAATCAGGTAGGCCTCTATCTGAATTTGATATAGTCGGTTTTAGTTTGCAACATGAGCTCTGTTATACCAATATTCTGTCCATGCTTGATTCTGCTAACATCCCCTTGTTATCTGAAGAGAGGGGTCCCATGGATCCATTGATTATCGCAGGTGGCCCTGCATGCTTCAATCCGGAGCCAGTAGCCACGTTATTTGATGCCATTGTCATAGGTGATGGAGAGAAGGTAGCACTTTCGATCTGCCAAACTGTAAGGGAGTGGAAACAGAATGGGAGAAGGAGCAGGTTTGAGTTGTTAAAAGAGCTCTCAAGGGTTAGAGGCATCTACATCCCCTCTTTCTTTAGAGTTCATTATGACAAAAATGGAATTATACAATATCTAGAGCCCTTGATAGAGCGATATACAGGTGTTGAAAAGGCCATAGTTCCTGATCTTAATTGCTACCCATTTCCATCAAAACAGATAGTTCCATTTACCGAGCTGGTTCATGATCGATTCACTATTGAGATTGCCAGGGGCTGTAGCCGGGGGTGTCGTTTTTGCCAGGCTGGGATGATATGTAGGCCGGTCAGGGAACGCGATCCTCTCGAGATATTGCACGTAGCTGAAGCCGGTTTAAATGAGACAGGATTTGAAGATCTATCCCTTCTCTCTCTAAGCTCAGGCGATTATACCTGTATCCTTCCTTTATTAAGGGAATTGATGGAAAGGTTTGCACATAGACATGTTGCTGTTAGTTTCTCGTCTCTGAGAATTGATGGGATGATCCCTTTATTAATGGAAGAGATAAAGAAGGTCAGGAAGACTAGTTTTACCATTGCACCTGAGGCAGGAAGCCAGAGACTTAGAGATGCTATCAATAAGGGATTCACGGATGATCAGATCTTGAATACAGCCAAGGAGATATATGAGGGAGGCTGGAACCTGATCAAACTTTACTTTATGGTAGGCCTCCCCTTTGAGGTAGACAGTGATCTTATGTCCATAGTTGAATTAAGTAAAAAGATCTCCAGATTAGCACCTAAGGGAAGAAAGGGAAATGTGCTAAATGTAAGTATTGCCTCTTTTGTTCCCAAGGCACATACACCCTTTGCATGGATACCGCAGCTTGAACTTGAAGAGAGCAAACGAAGAATTAACCTTATCAGGAAGAGACTGCAGGACAATAGAATAAGGGTTAAATGGAACAAACCAGAGGCAAGCTGGCTGGAGGGGATTTTCTCAAGGGGTAATAGGAGGTTAACCGATGTATTAGTCGAGGCATGGCAACATGGTGCCCATTTTGACAGTTGGAGTGAGCACCTTAATTTGGATATCTGGAAGAAGGCCTTTAAGAGGTATCGCGTTGATCCAGATTTCTACCTTCTTAGAGAAAGGGGTCATGATGAGATCCTACCATGGGAACATATCCACTCAGGGGTATCTAAGGAATTCTTACTTATGGAGTGGAAAAAGGCCATAGAGGGTGAAAGAACACCCGACTCCCGAGAGAATTGTATGAGCTGTGGTGTCTGTAACGACCCCGACATTTCCCCGGTTCTATTTGATAGCTGGCATCCCCTTAAAGAAAAAGTTGCTCCTACACCAAAAGGGGCAAAGGACGGAATTAAAAGGTATAGGTTAAAATATACAAAACTTGAAAAATCTCGATATCTCAGTCACTTAGAGCTTGTTAGGTTGTTTATAAGGGCATTCAGAAGAGCTGGGATGGATCTGGTTTATTCTGGCGGTTATCATCCCATGCCAAAGATATCCTTTGCACTGGCTCTCCCTGTAGGATTAGAAAGCCTGGCTGAAATAATAGATATCCAAGTTAAAAATACTCAAAACACCTCTAAAACAGTTAAGCGGCTTAACAGGGAATTACCCTCTGGCATTAGGGTTCTTCTTATGAAGGAGATGCCAACAAAGGCCCCTCCTCCCCGGATCAAGGAAAGCTATTTTCATATCAAGATAAACGGATCCTTCAACAAAGGGGATCTGGACAGATTTCTAAGGCTCAGCACCTATCCAGTAATCAGGCATCACAGAAATGGTGATAGGACAGTTGACATTCGATCTCAGGTAAAAGAGGTAAATCTGTTATCTAAGGAAGAGATGGAGTTAGTTCTAAGGCACGGAAGAGGCCCGGAAATGAAGCCTGCCGAGATTATAAAAGAGGTATTTGCCCTTACTGATAGCCAGATAGAGGGGATCCTAAAAACAAAATGTATCCTTACCTGAGGCCTGATAATGACCAATGAACTGGTAATAAACGCCAGACCACATGAGACAAGGGTAGCCTTGGTGGACAACGGAACGGTGGTTGAACTCCACGTCAAAAGAGGCCCTAAACAGGAACTCGTGGGAAATATTTACCTTGGGAGGGTGCTACGGGTTCTGCCCGGAATGCAGGCGGCCTTTGTAGATATAGGCATAGATAAACCAGCCTTCTTATATGTGACAGATGTCTATACTGATCTTCATTATTGGGAGCAGATCATGCTACAAGAAGGATATGAGGATAACAGTCTAGAAACTGCTGCACCTCTGCGGATGCGGTTCTTAAGGGGGAGTGATATTAATATAGAAGGTCTTCTGCAAGAAGGTCAGGATATCCTGGTTCAGGTTTCCAAGGAGCCTTTGGGTACAAAGGGTGCCAGGCTAACCTCCCACATTACCCTTCCCGGACGTCATCTGGTTTTTATGCCTACTGTTGGCCATATTGGTATCTCACGCAGGATAGAAGATGACAAAGAAAGAACCAGGTTAAAAAAGATCATGCAAGAGCTAACGCCACCTAGTACAGGTTTTATTGTAAGGACTGTAAGTGAAAGGGCACCTAAGGAAAAGCTAAAATCCGAGATGGAATTCTTAACCAGACTGTGGACGAATATTCAAAAGAAGAGGGAAACATCCTCTGCACCCAGCCTTGTCCACAAGGAATTAACAATTACCTTAAGGGCCGTGCGCGATCTTTTCACAAAAGAGATCGATAGACTGGTGATCGACTCAAGTGAGGAATATCAATCAGTAATGGAATTCATAAAGACCTTCGCGCCAAATCTTAGGTACTCAGTTGAACTCTATGAAGGTAGGGAGCCCATATTTGATGCCCACGGTATTGAGATGGAGATAAACAGGACCCTGGATAAAAAGATCTGGTTAAAATCTGGTGGATATATTGTTATTGAATCAACAGAGGCCCTTACGGCTATAGATGTTAATACAGGAAGCTATGTAGGAAAAAGAAACCTGGATGAAACAATTGTCAAAACCAATCTAGAGGCAGTTAAGGAAATCGCCTATCAAATAAGATTAAGAAATATTGGGGGCCTGATTGTCATTGACTTCATAGATATGAATAGGGAAGCGGACAGGGAAAGGGTTTTTCTGGCCCTAAAAGAGGCCTTGGAAAGAGATAGGAACCAGACCACCGTCTTGAAGATGTCGGAATTAGGGCTAATTGAGATGACTAGGAAAAGGACAAGGGAAAATATAAATCTCTTTTTGACTGAGCCCTGTTTATACTGTGAGGGGAGGGGCCGACTTAAATCGCCGACCACAATCTGCTACGATATCTTCAGGGAACTGGAAAGAGAGCCCCTCTCAGGCGAGGAGGGTAAGCTATATCTTTTGGTAAATCCTGAAATAGAGAAGGTTCTAAAGGAGGAAGAAAGATATTCCCTTATGGGATTGGAAAAAAGGATCAATCGACACATTATAATAATCGGAAGGGACGATTTTCATCTTGAGCAGCATGAAATAAGTCTTCAATCGTCACAGGGCCCTCTTCCCTGACAGAAAACCTAACGCTTTTTTCTAAGTTTCCCTACTTTAGAAAGCTTAGATAAGTCCTTCACTATCTGTCTAACTCAATATCTCGATGTGTTAAGGTGATGAGATTTGTCGTCTTTTTAAGTTCTCTATAAATAGCATCGGCAATGCTTACAGACCTGTGTGTCCCTGCCGTACATCCTACAGCAATGGTCAAAGATGATTTCCCTTCTTTTTCATAAAGGGGGATGATGTAATTAAGGAGGTCTAAATACTTGTTGATGAAGATATGGGTCTCCTCCCACCTATCCATATATTCTTTGATCTTTGGCGAGGTTCCATCAAGGTTTTTTAATTCTTGAACAAAGTAAGGGTTAGGAAGGAACCTAACATCAAGTACAAGATCCGCATCATGGGGGATACCATATTTGAACCCAAAGGATAGCATATAGATCTTCATCCCTTTTCCAGGAACTGCCTTTAGGACATGATTTAAGACAATCTCCTTCAATTCATGAACGTTGTAGTTTGATGTATCAATTATGTGATCTGCAATCTCCCTTAGCTCTTTTAATTCCTCTCTTTCGGTCTGAATCCCCTCAAGAAGGCTCTTATCCTCGCTTAGAGGGTGCTTTCTTCTAGTCTGACTGTACCTCCTTAGCAGGATCTCTGTAGAGGCCTCAAGAAAAAGGATCTCAAAGAGATATCCCTCTTCCCTGAGTCTTTTAAGGATCTCGGGATATCTTTGAAGAAAATCCTTCTCCCTAAGATCCATAACTAGGGCAATCTTAGTTATTTCCGAACCCGCCTCTACCCTTAGCTCCAAAAACTTGGGCAGCAGCATCACTGGTAGATTATCTATACAGAAGAAACCAGCATCTTCAAGGGCATTTATTGCGGTGGTTTTTCCTGATCCTGAAAGACCGGTAATAATTATAATCTTTATCCTTTTCATCTATCCAGATTTTGTCAAATGGTTGAGTGGTTTGTTTTTGACAACTCAACTATTCAACTCCTTAACCAGAAGCTAAGCAGGATTGATTATCTTCCTGTAGATACCACTCTTAAGAATTTCATCCGTCTTTATAATCCCCTCCCTGAGAATCAAAGGGGGATCAACTGTCACATCAAGGATGGTAGAAGAATATCTCCCTTCTGTTATTCCTCCATCTAATATTAGATCCAGATCATCACCTAAGAATTCTACAACCTGATCAGCCATTATGCAAGGAGGCCTTCTGGATATATTGGCACTTGTTCCTGTGATTGGAACATCTAGGGCCCTTGACAGGGCATTGGCCAAGGTATGGCTGGATACCCTGATGCCCACCTTTCCTTTACCCGCCGTCAACACTGATGGCAAGACAGGTGAAGATTGAAAGATCATGGTAAGTCCACCGGGCCAGAATTCTTTCCCTATCCTCTTTGCCCCTGGTGGAATAGAAGTAACGTATTTAGGGAGCCTCCTTAGGGAAGAAATCAGGATGAGGATGGGGAGATCAGGATCTCTCTTTTTTATCCTAAAAAGCCTTTTAATGGCATGGGGATTGGTGGCATCTACACCTAAACCATAAAAAGATTCCGTGGGAAAGGCTACAACGCCTCCTTCTGAGATGACTTTAACAGCTTCATTTATCCCCTCTCTTAAGGATTCATCTGAATCAATTTTAACTAAATAGCTCACTCTTTCTCTACACCTTTTACCCTCACCAGCCCCTCTTTGTAGGTTTCCAATCTCTTGGCAATGTGATCATACTTGAGGGCTAGTATCTGGGCGGCAAATACAGCGGCATTCCGGGCACCGCCTCTACCAATTGCCATAGTAGCTACAGGGACACCTGGAGGCATCTGGACCGTTGACAGCAGCGAGTCTATTCCACTAAGAGGAGAGGACTCAATAGGTACACCGATGACTGGCAATTTGGTATAGGAAGCAAGTATCCCCGCCAGGTGTGCTGCCCAACCAGCACCTGCAATAATGACCTCTATGCCTCTATCAGAGGCATTGATCGCGTAATCCCTGGTTTTATCTGGAGACCTGTGGGCAGAAGATACGGTTATCTCGAAATTTATGTCCATCTCCTTTAGGGTCTTTATACATTCATCCATTACATCCCTATCAGAGATGCTTCCCATGACTACTCCTACCAATGGGCTATCTTGCATAATCGTAATCCTTATTTAGGTGTTTAAGTTTTCAATTTTCCAGGAGGAAAAACCCTCTTTATCTCCCTAACTAATTTTAACCTATATTATTCTTTTATGATATTACTTTTACACTAATTCAATGCCTCATCTCAAGAACCTTCTCATTAAATTAAAGTTCGCTTTTTTCTTGTCACGGCAGGATTCTGCTGATAATATGCATAAAGAAGAGGAAATCGAGGAGAGGCAATGCCTGTTTATGAATTCTACTGTGAAAGGTGCAATACCGTCTTTAATTTTTACTCAAAATCAATAAATACAAGCAAACAACCAATCTGTCCAAGATGCAGAGAGATGAAATTAAAACGACTTCTCTCGAGCTTTTCTATCCTGAGGCAGGGCCCTGAGGGAGACAGTGAAGATTCTCTCCCTTTTGATGAGGGGAAGATGGAAAAGGCTGTTGGTATGCTTGCAAAGGAAACTCAAAATATCAACGAAGATGATCCCAAACAGGCAGCTAATGTAATGCGCAGACTCTCTGAGATCTCCGGGTTAAATCTGGGGAAAGGGATGAAGGAGGCAATAGAGAGGATGGAGGCGGGGGAAGACCCTGAAAAAATTGAGGAAGAGATGGGAGATATCTTGGAGGAAGAACCACTTACCCTCCCGGAAAAGAAGGTTCCAAGAGAGAAATCCAAAGCCCCTTATAGAGACGAAACCCTTTATGATTTAGATGCCTAAGAAGTTACTACGATTTTGAGGCAACTACTATCTTCTTCACTGAACCCGAACTCGTAAGCCTTGGTGTCCCGCCTCCTTCACTCACTATCTGAAGGGATTTCTTCCCATCAATCATCTGAATCCCTGCCAGATAAGTTATAGGGGTCTCCTCAAAGATATCTGGAAGGAGCGGTGTAGATGGACCCACCAAAACCACCTCCCTGGCTCCTCCAATATGTCTCGTAATCTGGTCAAATGTCTGATTTATCAGGGTGGTTGCAGTTAGGATCACGATGGAGCAATCTGGTATGTGAGATCTGATATCTTCCGGGCTCAATAATCCCTTTCCTTTATTTACTTCCCTCTCAAATACCAAAAGCTCGCCACATCTTCGCCGGATAGGTTGGATCAAGGGTGGAAAGAACCCTACCATTCCTACCCTATCTTTAGGGCCTATCTTTAAAAACTGGAGAAAATCCTTACCCAGACTCTCAGGCAGGTAAGCCTGGAGCAATGCATTCAAGGTGGCTAATCCTATCGCGGTGGAGAGAAGGTCACCTTTTCTCAACCATCCAAAGAGCTCCTTGGCTGACCTTCCGGTTATCTCTCCTGTCTCTTTTCCCACAGTGCACCTTCGACTAACATCACGGCTAAAGGTATAGGCCAGACCTACGTCTTTGTATGAAACCTCTACTGCGGTATAGCCAAGGCCCACCCTGAGATCAGTGACTATCTGGTTACCGGCCAGGTCCATTCCCTTTTCCAGCAGTCTTTCGGTAGTTGACTTCATAACAGCCCTTTTAAATCCCTAAGGGTATCAATATCCTATGTAGCTGCACCATCTTTTTGATAAAAAATCGACCTTTTCCGGGGTGAGAAGCTGACCTTTCGGATTACCATCCCTGAAAATGGAGGTATGTCAAAGTAAGCTACCAGGTATGGATATTCTAAACTGGAATAAATTTCAATAAAAATATCATAGCTCACCAACACCCCACCAAACTGGTAAAACTTCTTGACCATCTAACTGACTCTAGGTTAACTTACATCAACTTTAACCAAATAGGTTCAATCTTGATGAGAGGGAGCCATGAAGGGAATGCCTAAAAGACCCGGCTTCTCCAAATGAGATTGGGTTTTTGTCTTAATGATGAGATCAAATTATAAGAAGTGGGAGTACCATGGAATCGATTTTCGGTTATATGGAAAGCTACGATTACGAGAACCTTTTACTTTGCCAGGATAAGGCCCTGGATTTTAAGGCCATTATTGCCATTCACGACACCACTCTGGGGCCTGCCGCTGGCGGATGCCGCATGTGGCAGTACGACAGTGAGATGGACGCCATTGAGGATGCCCTCCGACTGGCCCGTGGTATGACTTACAAATATGCGGCTGCTGGTGTCAACCTGGGCGGCGGCAAGACCGTCATCATGGGAGACCCTAAGCGTAAGGATCGGGAGCCAATCTTCCGGGCCCTGGGAAAATTTATTAATCGCCTGGGAGGAAAGTACATCACCGGTGAGGATGTAGGCACCACCCTACAAGACATGGAATATATCCGGATGGAAACTGAATATGTAGTCACCCTTCCCACCTATCTGGGGGGTGCCGGAGACATTGCACCTATGACCGCCTTTGGGGTCATCCGTGCGATGCAGGCTTGCTGTAAGCGCGTTTATGGCTCGGACAACCTGGAAGGTAAGAGGGTAACTGTCCAGGGTCTGGGGGCTGTAGGGCACAACGTCATCGAACAGCTTCATGAGCTTGGGGCTAAGTTGGTGGTGACCGATATTGATCCCGAGAAAATTGAGGCCATGGTTGCAAGGTATGACGTGGACAAGGTGGATCCAGACGCCATTTACGACGTTGAGTGCGATATCTTCTGTCCGTGTGCCTTGGGGGCCGTTATCTGTGATGAAACCCTGGCCCGGATGAGATGCAAGATCATTTCCGGTAGCGCCAATAACCAGCTCAAAGAGGAACGCCATGGAGGGCTATTGGAACAAAAGGGGATGGTCTATGCACCTGATTACATTGCCAATGCCGGCGGGACCATCTATGACACGGATAGACTGTGCGTCGGTGGCGTCAGTCACAAACGAGGAAAGGAAAAGGTGTCCCGTATCTATCAGAATATGGAGCGGGTCTTCGAGATTGCTAACCGGGACAAGATATCGACCTGTTTAGCTGCCGAGCGGATGGCGGAGGAGAGAATCAGGAAAATCGCCGAAGTCAAAAAGTATGTGGATGACTTGAAACCGTAGTGCCCTAAACATTAGAGGGCAATGGGGTACATATGCAATTCTTCAAATATCACGCACTCGGCAATGACTATATCGTTTTAAATCCCGCCGACATGGGCGGCCAGTTAACATCCTCCCAAATTCGATTGATTTGTCATCGCAATTATGGCGTTGGGTCTGATGGTATTCTCCTCGGTCCATTTGAAACCTCAGAAGGTGACATCTCCCTGCAAATCTTTAACCCTGACGGCAGCGAGGCAGAAAAAAGCGGCAACGGCCTGCGGATCTTCTCTCGATATCTCTGGGACAGAGGTTTGGTCCATGAGAGACCATTCACAATAATGACTGCAGGGGGCACGGTCAGGGCCAAGGTACACAAAGGAGGCAGAAATGTCACTGTCGATATGGGTAGAGTCAGTTTTCACAGTCGCCAGGTACCTGTCAAGGGACCACCTAGGGAAGTCATAAACGAGGCAATCGTCGTCCATGGACAGGAGTTACCTTTTTGCGCAGCCACTATTGGCAATCCACACTGTGTAATTCTTCGGGATGAGGTCACTGCGGAAGAGGCTCGGAAATGGGGCCCCATAATCGAAAAAGATCCCCGCTTTCCAAATCGAACGAACGTTCAGTTTATGAAGATTCTGGATCGTGCGAACATTCAGATCGAGATCTGGGAACGAGGGGCAGGGTATACCTTGGCCTCTGGTAGCAGTAGCAGTGCAGCAGCAGCCGTTGCCTATAGGTTAGGGTTGTGCGACTCTCAAATGGCTGTTCACATGCCTGGAGGTAAGATTGACATCACCGTGTCAAGCGACTTCTTGATCTCAATGAGCGGACCAGTCACCAAGATCGCTGATGGAACTATATCAGATGAGATGTTCACTCAGGCCCTTTAATCTCTTGCTATCCGCCAGAACAGTATAAATGTAGCAGCCCCCAAGACCATGTCCGGTATCCATATGGCCAATAGAGGATTTAATTTGCCTGTTTCACCCAGACTATCTGCTGCTGATAGCAGGATGTAGTAAACCATAAAGATAGCAATACTCAGGGCAATCCCCCAAGATCTTCCTCTTGCCCTTATCATTAAACCGAGGGGGAGGCCAATAAGTCCCAAAAGCAAACATGCTAAAGGAATCGAGAACTTACGCTGTAATTCTATGGTTAAGATATTGTGTCTAACTGTTCCCTCTTTGGTTTCTTTAAGCTGACGCCTGAGCTCAGATATGGACATCTCCTTTTCGCCCTTCATCCGTGAGGAGAATTTATGCATTATGTCTTCAAGTTCTATATTTAGGTCATAGGATTTAAATCTCAGCCTTCTGGATGAATCTAAGTCCTTGCTCACCATAAAACTAGATCCATCAACAAGATGCAGATTGATGGTCATCTGTTTTGGGTCTGAACTTATCTTTCCTTGCCGTGCGATAATGGTGTTGGAAAGGGTCGGATCCCTCTCATCAAATATAAACACCCCTTTCATTGTCTGGTCATTAGCGGATATATGATTGGCATATAGTACTAGGTTGGGAATAGAGTCATTGAACACACCTTGCTTGATTCCGATACTTGTGTTCACCTGGGCTACCTCAAAGAGGAGCCTTGCCATGGAATGATTACCGATAGGAAACAGATAGATGGCTACCAAGGAGGCAAAGAGATAACTGATTATGGAGAAGGTGACCACTGGGGGAAGTATCTGAAATAGACTTACACCAGATGTCCTTAAGGCGATCATCTCATTGTCTTCATTGAGCCTCGAAAATGCTATCAGTGAGGCCAAAAGGGTTGCCATGGGTAAGGTAAAAAAGAGAACATAGGGTAGCGTATAGAGGGTTACTAACAAGACTTGTAATAGGTCTATCCCGTGATTGACCATCCATTCGGTTAGCTTTAATATCCTACCAGCAAGTATAAGAAACGTAAATACAATAAGGCTGGTGGTAAAGTTGGGAATCATCTCCTTAAAGATATATATATTTATAATCTTCTTCATAGGTTTCCTAAAATTGGCCTGCATCTCTCCTGGCTCTGGTATTAGCACTATATGACTAACAGGAGGATAAGCTAATAATACCACCTGGTTAAGGAAAGCACACCTTGAAGGTTAAATTAAAAATAATTCCGTGTCAATGGATGGTTTAAATGGAGACTATCAGGGGATAGGGGCCAGGGCGGGCCTCATATAGATCAGATTAGTGGGCGTTCAAAGCGGAACCAGGCTTGCACCACAAAAAACAACGGTTCCAATACCATAAAGCTCAAAGAGTTCTCCAAAGGTGTTGATGACAACAACTCGCTCTTCGTTTTTTGCCTCATCACCGTCAAGTTCGCTCCGAAACTGATACCTTAACCCCCGTCTTTCAACCAGGGATCCAATCTCAGTTACTCGCTCAATATGCCTACCGCGAAAAGAGGAACGCCCATTAAATTATAACTCAAGTTTTGCACCCGCCCATATAGTCAAGAAAGCCAAAAGAAAAAGATCTTGCACTCTGCAATGTAGCTGTGTATCTTACTGCAAATGGGAGGAATCTGAATCAATTTCTTCCCGGGGCAAGGCTCTTTATCAACTATTTAGAAAGGAGGTTGTAGCTATGGCAGGAAAATTGGCGAAATTGCTATCGGATTTAAAGGAACCAGAGGCCTTAGCATTCGTTGATCAGGCCCTGGGAAAGGGGGTCGATCCTATGGATCTTTTAGGGGAGACCAAGGAAGGGATGAATATCGTGGGCAAAAGATTTGCCAGTCAAAAGTACTTCATCCCTGACCTCGTTTTTTCCGGGGAGATCCTCAAGGGCATCGTCCAAAAGCTCGAGCCCCATCTCAAGAAAGGTGAAGAGGCAGCACGCCTGGGAAAGGTCGTCATTGGGACAGTGGCCGGCGATATCCATGACATCGGGAAGGATCTTGTCGTCTTTAT
>CP070660.1:532211-537157 GCA_020355145.1 Deltaproteobacteria bacterium | reverse complement strand
GTGCCTTGAAATCCGTATTGATAGCAGTGAGCGTTTTTTTGGCTGAAGCTGATAACAGGCACTACGATACCCATGATGCTCCTGTCACTTATCCGGATATCTTCCGATGACTTAGCAGAAAGGGCAGCCTTCCTGACCCTTTTTTCACCCAGAATCATATTGGCCTTTTTCAGGGATTCATAGGCAAGGGCAAGAGAATCTTCCGCCACCTTTTTACACTGTCTAAAATCCTCGATAAGGGCCATCACTTCCATCACCAATACCTCCCTTTTCTGCTCAAGAATATCATAGCCCTCCTGGGCAAATTCAAGCTCCTCTTTAAACCGCAATACATTGCTTTTAGTAATGGAGATATTTAATCTTTTCGACATACTGTATCCGCCTCTTCTTTTTTAATCAAATAGTACTTTTCGATCTGTTTTTCCGTTACCCGGATCAGTTCCTCCCTGGGTAGGATCGAGACAATATCCCAGGCAAGTTCAAGGCTCTCTTTGATGCTCCTTTCTTCATGGCTGCCCTGTTTAACGAAACTGTCCTCAAAGGACTTTCCGAATTCCAGGTACTTCTTGTCCTTATCCGACAACTCGTTTTCCCCTATAATGGAGGCCAGGGTCTCCACCTTCCGCACATAGGAATAAGCCGCGTATAGCTGATTGGATATATTTGCATGATCCTCCCTGGTCTTTCCATCACCGATGCCGTCGTTCATAAGCCGGGAAAGGCTGGGAAGTACGTTCTTTATTCCCATGGCTGCAAAAACAATGGCAAAACGTTCATTCTGGCCTAGCACCCTTGCCTGCCGGACAATCTGGGCCGCAAGCTGATTATGGGGAAGTCCGCTTCCAGAGAATATGGGCAGTTTCTGGCCCTGCACCAGTGTGTTCATGCAGTCGATAGCGGATATGCCGGTCTGTATAAAATCCGATGGGTATTCCCTCACAATGGGATTGATAGGGAGGCCGTTTATGTCCCGGTAATCCCTGGAAATGGGCTTGGGATAACTGTCAATGGGCATGCCCATGCCGTTAAACACGCGTCCGAGCATATCCATGGACACCGGGATCTGCATGGGCCTTCCCTGGAACCTTACCCGCGTGCTGGAGATGGCGAGGCCGCCCGTGCCTTCAAAGACCTCTATAAGGGCGGAGTTCCTGCTTACGCTCAGCACCCTTCCGTGCCGGATCTCGTTATTCCGTGTCCTTATCTCCACCACCTCGTCAAATCCTACCCCCTTTATATCTTCTATGAAAAGGAGGGGCCCTGTTACCTTGGAAATACCGATATATTCTTTGCCGTTATTAACATTTATATCATTCATAGGACGCTCATGCACTCCTTTTCAATGCCTTCTACCTGTTTATCAATCCGGTCAATAATAGAATCAAAGGGCCCTTCTTCATTATTGGGGATGTTCTCCTTCATCCGGTGTATGTCATTTAAAACGGGAAGCTCAAGCAGCCTGTAGATGGGGATGTGGGTCTTTATTACCTCACAGGCCCGGTGATAAAAATGCATTATTATCTTGAGCATGAGGAACTGTTTTTTGGGTACGGCATAGGTATCCACCTGGTCAAAGGCATTCTGCTGCAAGAAGGCATCCTTGATCAGTCTAGCGGTTTCAAGAATCAGACGCTGGTTGTCCGGAAGGGCGTCCTCCCCTATGAGCTTTATAATGCGCTGGAGTTTATAATCCTGCTGCAGGATGCGCATGGCCTCCTCCCTTAGCTCACGCCACCTGGGATCCACCTCCTTCTGCCACCAGTTCTGCACCAGGTCGAGATACTCGCTGTAGCTGTCCATGTAGTTGATGGCCGGAAAATAGCGGGCGCTTGCCAGTTCCTTATTGAGTCCCCAAAAACAGCGCACAAAGCGTTTGGTGTGCTGGGTTACGCATTCGGAAAAATCCCCGCCCGGGGGAGATACGGCACAAATGGCGGTGAGGGAGCCTGTCCTTTGATTCATGGTCTTTACACGCCCTGCCCGCTCGTAAAACTTTCCAAGGCGGCTTGCAAGATATGCAGGGAAGCCTTCTTCTGCAGGCATCTCTTCAAGTCTTCCTGAGATCTCCCTGAGGGCTTCTGCCCAGCGGGATGTGGAATCCGCCATAAGTGCCACGTCATATCCCATGTCCCGGTAATATTCACAAATTGTAATTCCGGTGTAGATGCTGGCCTCCCGGGCGGCCAGGGGCATGTCCGATGTGTTGGCAATAAGAATAGTACGCTCCATCAGGGGCCTGCCCTTTTTTACATCCACCAGCCTGGGAAAATCCGTGAGCACGCCGGTCATCTCATTTCCCCGCTCCCCGCAACCAATATATACAATGATATCAGCATCCGACCATTTGGAAAGCTGGTGCTGGGTTATGGTCTTTCCTGTGCCGAAACCGCCCGGAAGACCCGCAGTCCCCCCTTTTGCAATGGGGAAGAAGATGTCGATTACTCTCTGCCCTGTAATCAGGGGTGTTTCAGGCAACAGGCGCCGCAGATAGGGCCTTGCAATACGTACCGGCCAGTGCTGGAGCATTGTGATCTTTATGCGACCTTGAGATGTTAAAAGGATGATAATAGGTTCATTAATTCTATATTCCCCTTGTTTTAAAACATGATCCACCTTTCCTTCCAGATTGGGAGGAAGAAGTATACGGTGTTCAAAGATGGGGGTTTCGGGGACTACACCCAGCACGCTTCCCGGGCCAACCAGGTCCCCTTCCCTGACTATGGGGCTAAAGGGCCATTTTCTTTCCCTGTCCAGGGGATGGACCTTCACGCCTTTATCTATGAAGTTTCCCGCGTGGGCGAATATTTGTTTAAGAGGCCTTTGAATACCATCGTAGATATTTCCTATAAGGCCGGGACCCAACTCCACAGACAACGGGATTCCAGTGCTGTAAATAAAGGAGCCGGGTTTAAGCCCTGTGGTGTTCTCATACACCTGGATGGTAGCCTTTGTCCCGTCAAGCTCGATAACCTCCCCGATGAGCCTTTCTTCACCCACCTCAACCAGTTCCATCATTTCAAGGGCATGGACATCTACAACCTTGACCACAGGGCCGCTTATCCAGTCAACTATCCCAACAACCTTTTTTATCATAACTTCTCACCTGCCTAGCGCTTTTCAAAGATGTACTCTGCAGCCATGCACCGCATCTGCTGAATGTTCCTTTCGAATACGGCCTCCAGGGAGTTATCGTAAAAGACTCTGAGGTCTGAGCGAAAAACAATTACCCCTCCCACGATATCCACAGGGGATTTATCCAGCAAAAGCAATTTGTCCGTTTTTCCACCCAGGTCCTTAAGGATTGATGATGACAGTAAAGAATGATCCCTTTGATTGACCCGGCAGATAAATTCGCTGCCATCGGCTTCCAAACATATTAATGCCTGACGTATCAGCTTCTTTAAAATCTTAGGATAGTCCTTTCTCTCCGGAAGGGAAAAGAACAGCTTTTTAACCTCCTGAAGGACCTCCTTTATGATTGTCTCCTTACGGCCAAGAATCTCGCTCCTTGCCTGAAATTCAGCCAGTGAAACCATCTTTGCATTATCACATAAAAGATCAAACTGTCCTTGGCTTTTCATGGCTTCTTTTTTTAGTTCCTCAGCTTTCCGGAAGCCTTCTTCCTTTATGGAGTCAGATTCCTTCCTTGCCTTATCAAGGATGGCCTTGGCCTCCCGTGAGGCGTCATCCATGATGACCCTGGATAGGATTTCAATATTGTTTAGCATAATATCCTCATATTCCTATTTATCTATTACACCTTAACACCCAAGGCGGAAAGCACAACTTCCTCCACAGTTCTCCTGCCCTGCAAAGGGCCCTTTAGGTCCGGTATCTGGAGGATCAGTGTGCATTTCTTCTGAGAAAGCAATTCATCGATAATTGGCTGGATTTCTCTGCCTAATCTCTCGGTTATAAGGATGATTCCGATATCGTTACGATTCAGGGCCTGCCTGAGAGATCTGAGGGCCTCTGCCTGGGAAAGGGCCACTGCCCCTTCTATCCCAACCAGCGAAAAACCAATTACCGTATCTTTATCTCCAATAATATAAAATTTCATTCTATATGCCTGATACAAGTAAACTTGAAAGCCCAATTCAGATAAAGGAGTCAGAATTCAGCCTTTTAAATTTCCTTCTGGCTCCTGGCTCCTGACTTCTGGCTCCTTAAGCGCCCAAGTTTGAACTAAATTTTCATTATGGGCGTAAGCGCCCGATTTAGTCTTCCTGTCATACGAATTCATGTCTGCGCTGGGAGCTGTTAATTCCTACGGGAATAAATAAGGTGCTCATTGAAGACGCATTTTTAAAAAAGGTTCCATGGGAGAGTTTGGTTGAAGATTCCTCCGAAGCATGAAAGCGGAATACCTGCAGCCCGCTTTCTCCATCAGCAACATAGACATAAGGGCCCTTTACGCTTATTCCCAGGGCAGAGCCAGGGGTGTCATAATCCGCTATATGTAAAATATCCGCCGGATCTTTGATATTCATAACCCGTATCCCTTCATGACCGTCAACAATATATGCATAGTCCCCGGCAACGGCTATGCCCCTTGCAAACCAGGAGATGGCGTAGCTGCCGACCGTCATCGGGTATATCGGATCGGAAATATCAATAATCTTGAGGCCATTTCCCCAGTCAACGATGTATGCATGGTTTTCATTTAAGGCAAGGGTATAGGCAAATCCCGATGTGGCGACGCTGCCCATTTCCTTAGGATCTTCCGGTGTGCTAATGTCGATGATCTGAAGGCCGCTTCCTTTTTCAGGCACATAAGAGGTCACATAGGCAAGGTCTTCCTTGATCATTATCCCCCTGGTATTACCAAGGATTCTTTGGGACCCAGCGATTACAGGATTTTCCGGATCACTTACATCGATAATCTGAAGCCCTCGGGAACTATCGGCAATGTAAACATGATAACCGCTTAATGCAATTCCACGAGC
>CP070660.1:523090-532111 GCA_020355145.1 Deltaproteobacteria bacterium | reverse complement strand
ATATTAATCAAGTGCCCAAAGTTCAAAGTGAGCTAAGGGGCTATGCAGGAGGTTGAAAAATGGATGTAAATGAAATAGATAATCTACACCAAGCAAAATTGTCGACTTCTAATAAGATAAAAAAGGATAATGGATTCAGGCGAATCCTTGATCAGAGACTGTCTGAAATAAATGCAGCAACTGCCCAGACCCCTACTGAAAGTAAGGCAGATGTCTTAGAACGCAGCGATAAGATCCTTAATCTCTTAGATGATTATGCAAGAGGGTTGACCGATCCTGGAAAGACATTAAAGGATATTGAGCCCTTGGTGGAAGGTATCAAAAAAGAGGTGCGGCTTATTGAAGCTGGGGCTGTTGATAGTCTCCATAATGATAAAGATCTTGAGAGGTTTATCAAAGACCTGGCTGTGATCGCAAATGTAGCTGTATTTAAGTTCCATCGAGGGGACTATATATAAGAGATTCCGAAAAAGATTTTGGTTCGGCAACATATCTTGAGAATGTCAAATGCCAAATGTCAAGGTTCAAAAGAATGCCAAGATCCAAATTAAAAAAGGGAAGAGTTTGACATTAACCTAAAATCTTGTCCTTAGATTGTTTATGTTATATTCTCAGACTATGTAATACAAAGGCCTTTTTTTGAGGCTGTATTATTCTCTTTCGAGTCATATTTCAAACAGTGTTTGTTGAGTTCATAGGGTCTTAGAACAACAAACCCGAGAAACACAAAAAACCCAAGAAACAAGACAAATGGCACGGATACTGATCATAGATGATGATCCTGTCATATTGGATCTCATCGCTGAGATATTGAAGACTAATGGCTATGAGGTAACAGTTGCCCCTAATGGTGAGTCAGGGATCAAGGAGTTAGACAATGATTACTATGATATTGTCCTTACTGACCTCGTGATGCCAAACGGTGATGGAATGGATGTACTTGACCATGTAGTAACCAAATTACCCAAGACCATGTGCATCATTTTCACCGGTTATGGAACAATCAAGAGCTCGGTTGATGCAATAAAAAACGGCGCCTTTGACTATATTACCAAGCCCATAACATCTGATGAGCTTCTGGTCGTTATGGAAAAGGCCCTGAAGTTTAAGAGCCTTGAGGAAGAAAATGTCAGGCTAAAAAAGGAGTTACGGCAAAAATACAAATATGACAATATTGTCGGCACAAGTAAGGCCATCAAGAAGATATATGACCTAATAGAGAAGGTATCTGACACGGATAGCACTGTGCTCATCAGTGGGGCCAGTGGTACAGGGAAGGAATTGATAGCAAGGGCAATTCACTACAACAGCTCCCGGAGCGAAAAACCACTGGTTGTTATTAACTGTGGGGCTATCCCAGAGGAATTGCTTGAGAGCGAGCTGTTTGGCCACGAAAAGGGATCCTTCACAGGTGCCTATAAGAGCAGGGTTGGCCGGTTTGAGATGGCAAACGGTGGGACCATTTTCTTAGATGAGATAGGGGAGATGAGTCCGGCATTGCAGGTAAAGCTACTGAGGGTGCTTCAGGAGCAAAAATTTGAAAGAGTAGGCGGGACCAAAACCATCCATGTAGATGTTAGGATTATCGCAGCCACCAATAAAAACTTAACTATCGCCATAAACAAGGGAAAGTTCCGGGAAGATCTCTATTATAGACTAAATGTTATTCCAATCAAGGTGCCTTCCTTAAAACAGCGAAGATCTGATATTGTCCTCCTTATTGATTATTTTATGAAGAGATTTCAAAAGGGAAAGAAGAGAAACATCACGGGATTTTCCCCTCAGGCAATGGATGCCATGCTTGGCTATGGCTGGCCTGGTAACGTCAGAGAACTCGAAAATGTGATAAAGAGAGTCACAATCCTTTGCGATGGTCAGGTGGCAAATTTTGATGACCTTCCTGAACATATACAGCAGAATAGCAGATCAATTCAACCAGATGAAGAGGATATTCTCGAGGAAGGCCTAACCCTTGATGAGGCTGTTAAAGATTATGAAAAGAGGCTTATCCTTGAGGCCTTGGAGAAGAGCAGTTGGGTTAAGACAAAGGCCGCAAAGCTTCTTAATATCAACAGGACAACCCTGGTGGAGAAGATCAAGAAGCAGAACCTTACCGAAACCGCCTCCGCATAGACCCGTCAAATATCTATTGTCAAAATGATGACGCCCTATAATTCATCGCCTTTTTTCCCTCCCGTCCATTCCTATCTCCTGAATTTATGTCTTGGAAATCCTACAACTTATTGAAATTATACCTGTTTTATTAGCAATTGATTAATGTGATCCATATGGATTGAAGAAGATTCGCTACTGCCTCGGGGGCGCAGGCCCTACCCTCCGGCCTGTAAGTGGGGCCCGACGCCAATTGTGGAGCGAAGCCGGGCCAAGTTTATCTCATTGGCATAGTAATTGCTGCTAAGATCTGTATGAGATTCTATCTTAAAAGCAGGTCTATAATCACCCTGCTCTTTTCCTTTTTTTTGCTGGTGTTACCATATTATCTGAACGCCAATACCCGCCCCTCCACTACAGTTCCCAATAAGGGGCTGATGAACGGAATCATTTCAATTACTACAAAAGATAGTAAATATGGAACAACTGTAAGTGTCTTGGGGAATGGTAAAATTTCCGATTATTCTACCAAAACCCTCGATTTTCCACCCAGAATTGTAGTTGATATCCCTAATGCAGTAGACCCTTTTGAATCTATGACTATCCCTGTAAAAAGCCCGGATCTGAAAAGTATAAGGGTTGGATATCATCCCAAAAAAATCAGATTGGTATTAGACATTAAAGGAACTGATATACCCATCTTTACGACTACGCCTGCCGATAATGGGTTAACTATCTTTCTTAGATCACAAAAGCTAATAGATAAAGAAAAAGACGAATCTAATCAGATCCACCGCAGGCAGACCGATAAGGAGTTTCTGGCTTTAGAGAAACTGATTAAAATCGAGGCAGATGATGGCCAGGATGATACCGCATTTTTTTTGAAGGCTGTCGATGCATACACGGCTAAAAACTGGTCAGGGGCAATCGAGAATCTTAACCATCTCATCAAAACATACCCGGCAGGTAGATATACAGAGAGGGCATATTTTCTCTTGGCAAAATCTTATGAAGAATTATATTCACGTTCTATTTTAGCTAATTTTACAAGAATTAAGGGTCATTATGAGGATGCTATTAACAGATTTCCGACCTCGATATATGTGCCAGGCGCCCTCCTTACCATTGGGAATTTATGTCTTAAGATAGAAAACTACTATGAGGCACTGGCCTACTACAACCTGGTAGCTAAGAAATATGAAGACTCAACTGAGGCCGTGAGGGCATTAATGCAAAAGGTTAAACTTTTCATCCTGAAAAAAAAGAGAAAGGAGGCCCTTTCCATTTTAGAGTATGTAGTTTCTAAGTACCCAGGCTCGCCTGAGGAAACAGAGGCAAAAATAGAAATGTCAAAGCTCTTATATGAGATGAATAGCTTCCGCAGATCCATTAGCATTCTTTCTGATGTCAGGAGAATACATTCTGAAACCATATACCAGTACCCTGAGGTTTTTCTGTATTTAGGCCATAATTATTACGAGTTGGGGGATAATATTGAGGCCAGAGAAAACCTATTTAGGTTCTATAATAGTTATCCTGACGGAGAAATGAACCATCTGATATTAACCAAGATTGCAGATACCTATCTAAGTGAGGGATTAATAGAGGATGCTGTAAAATTTTATGAGTTGGTTATAGAACGCCACCCCGAAACAGAAGGGGCACTTATCAGTCTAATTAGGCTTGCAGAGCAACAAGAACAGGGGGAATTAGAGATAGAAAGGGGAATTGCATTGTCTGTTAAGGTAATAGGTAAAGATATAGGTTTGCCCAGAGAGATTTATGAAGACATTATGAACAATATTCTTAACAAAGATGAGAAAAATCCCCTGGCACAACTTGCCTTGCTTAAGCTGGCCATTCTTTATCAGAAGGAGAAGGATTATGATAAAAGCCTCAAGGCCTTAAAGGAGTTTCTTAAGAAATATCCTGTCTCAAAATTAAGAAAACAGATTAGGCAGGCCTTAAACATAACCCTCGAGGGGATGCTCAAAGAAGATATGAAGGAAAAAAGATACACTAATATTATAAATGTCTACCAGAGGGAAAAAGACCTATTTTCGATGATTAACTCACCTGATGCCTTTTTGGATATTGCAAGGGCCTCTGTAAATTTAAATCTTAAAGATTTGGCTACAGAGATGTTTATTAGGGCAGATCCCCTTTTGCCGGATGAGGAGAAGCCAGCAGATCTCCTTTTCTATGTGGGCAGAGATTTATTTAAAAAGGATAAACTCAAGGGGGCCCTTTCAAGGTTAAATCTGCTTATAAATAGTTACCCAACTGATAAAAATGCCTCCTATGTATACCAGTTAAAAGGCAGGATCCTTTTTAAACAAGAAAGATACTTGACTGCGGTTAAGATGTTTTCCTCTGCCTTGAGATATCATCTAAAAGCCTGTGATAGGGCAAGAATTCTTACTGATAAGGTCAGGGCATTAATAAAGTGCAACTTTAATGAGGAGGCCTTAAAGGCAACAAGGGAGGCAGATGAGTTAAAGAGAAAATGTTTTATACAATACCCCCATATCTATAAAGAGATAGGAGAGCTTTACCTCAAGCTGGGTTATCCCAAAAAGGCCCTTTCTCTCTTTAATAAGGCCCTGGAGATAGAAAAGGGGAAGGAAAATGAAATCTTGCTTAAGCTCAAGATTGCTCAATGCTATAGGCTTTTAAATAAAAGGGAGGACTACCTGGAGCTTTATAACCAGATCTCCGGTCTAAATGATCCATTCTGGAGCAATATCGCTAAAGAGAGGATAGAAGAGCTGAACTTTAATACGGAAATCAGAAAAAGACAAGGAGTAGAAGAGAGGAGATAGTATTTAGAGATGAGGGGGAAGAAGATATTACTGGTGGAAAATGATTCGCAGGATCGATCAACCATAAGTGAGATCTTTATTGAATCAGGCCACTGTGTCAGCATAGCTGATGATGCTCTGTCGGCCTTTGAAAAGATTGTTAGGGATAACTATGACCTGGTCATAGCTGAGCTAAATTTACCTCAAATGAACGGTATTGACCTGTTAAAGCGAATAAAAGAGGTAAATGAATCCATACCCGTTATCCTTATCTCAGCTAATCCCAGGGTCAAGGAAGCAGTAGAAGCAATGAAGATGGGGGCCTATGATTTTATCTTAAAACCTTTGACAGTCGAGATCATAGAAATCGTTATCTCCCAGATATCTGATAGCTTGACTGTGGGAGATAAAGACAGGTCAGAGGCAAGGTTTACTATAATCACGAGAGATAGAGAGATGAACAGACTCCTAAAGGAGGCAAGAGATATAGCCAAAAGCCAGGCATCTGTTTTTATTCAGGGGGAATCGGGGACAGGCAAAGAGCTCTTTGCCAGATATATCCACCATCACAGTGATAGAAGGGGCAGACCCTTTGTACCTATAAACTGCAGTGCACTTCCAGAAACCTTGCTGGAGAGCGAACTATTTGGCCACGAAAAGGGTTCATTCACGGGTGCACTCACCAGAAAGAAGGGCAAGTTTGAGATAGCCAACCATGGGACCATACTCTTGGATGAGATAAGCGAGATGGATATTCAGCCTCAATCCAAGCTGTTAAGGGTTTTACAGGAGAGGGAGATTGATAGGATCGGGGGAATAAGCCCGGTCCCTGTGGATGTTAGGATTATTGCCACTACAAATGGGGATATTGAAGAGCTCCTTAAGGATGGAAAATTCCGGGAGGACCTTTATTATCGTTTAAATGTTATTTTATTTCATTTACCTCCATTGAGGGAGAGGAAGGATGATATACCCCTGCTGGCAAATTATTTTATCGAAAAATACAATAGGATAGATAAAAGAAATGTCAGGGGATTGACAGAAGAGGTAATGCAGTTGCTTATGCAAATGCCATGGAAAGGAAATATAAGGGAGCTTGAAAATATTATTGAAAGGGCAGTGCTTAGATGTAAAGGGGAATTAATAGATCAGAAGGATATCTCTATTAGTGAGAAGGATAGGCCAGCTGAAGATAGGAGATTCACCTTTGTACCCACAGTTTCACTGAAAGAGATGGAGAAAAAGGTGATTTATCATGCCCTTGACCAGACAAATGGCAACAGAACCCATGCAGCAGAGATTTTAGGCATAAGTGTGAGGACATTGAGGAATAAACTCAATGAGTACAGAAAAAAAATGGAGGCACAATAAGAAAAGGCATGCAAATTGCTTAACAATGATCTTGAAGGGTATTTTGAATACAAGAGGCGCATTATGGCAGATAGATTATCATTTACAAAAACATTTCTTGCGCTTGAGCGGGCAGTCAACATAGTTCAGCAAAGGCATACCCATATTACCAGTAATATTAGCAACTTGGACACACCTAACTATAGGGCAAAAGATATTGATTTTAAGACTGCCCTGGCAAAGGCATTGGAATCTGGTCACGAGATTAATTTAGTCAGGACAAATCCGGGACATATTGACCTGAGGATGAATTCCGCACATAGAGTTGAACCCTTTGAGGAAAAGGGTGAATGGACTGGTTTTAACTGGGTCAATATCGATAAGGAAATGACAAGGCTCATCGAGAATAATTTGGTCTACAGGACAGCAATTGAAACACTTTTGAGGAAGATAGCCATATTGAGAGAGGTTATAAGAGAGGGAGGTCGATAGGATGAACTTTTTGCTATCTCTTGATATAAGTGCCTCGGGGCTGTATGCCCAGAGAAAAAGGATGGATGTCATTGCCGGTAACCTTGCCAACATAGAGACTACACGGAGCAGAAAAGGTGGGCCTTATAGGAGAAAGATGGTTGTGATGAGCACAAGGCCAGCACAGGACTTCAATAAGGTTCTCGCCTCACAGGCTGAGGGGGTTAAAATTGATGATATTGTCGAGGACAAGAGCCCTTTTAGGAAGGTCTATAATCCAGGCCACCCTGATGCAGATAAGCAGGGATATTTGTTCAAGCCCAATGTTGATCTTGTTGTAGAAATTACGAACATGCTTATGGCCAGAAGGGCATTTGAGGCCAATATAGCGGCTATCAAATCAACAAAACAGATGGCCCTTAAGGCACTTGAAATAGGGAGATAAAATATGGACGATCTAAGCATTGAAGGCTTACAGCAAGCCCCTATTGGAAATAGTGAAAAGGTTAAGCAGAAAGCTCCGGTAGAGTTTGGCAAGGTCATAAAGGGGGCAATTAACAGGGTTAACAGATTAGAGAGAGAGGCAAATAGATCCGTTGTTGATCTTCTACAGGGGAAGGCAGATATTCATGAGACAATGATAGCCCTTCAGAAGGCTGATATATCAATGCGATTGCTTCTTACGATAAGGAATAAGGTTATTGAGGCCTATAGAGAAATAATGCGTATGCCATTTTAACCCTAAAGGGTTAGTCAAATAGTTGACTGGTTCATTTGTTAAATGGTTCGTCATAATCGACTATTTGACGATTTAACGAATCAACCATTTAACGATTTAACGAATTAACCAAAGAAGGAAGCCACCAGAATGAACGATTCTGTAGGTCAGTTTCTTAACCTTTTAAACTCTATGCCTTTTTCCAGAAAGATCAGCATAGTCTTTATCACTATCCTTATGATCGCCGGATTTGCCTTTATGTTTATATGGGCAAATAGGCCAGATTACCAGGTTTTGTTTAACGATCTTTCCCCACAGGATGCCGGTGCAGTTGTTTCTAAACTGAAGGAGAGAAATATCCCTTACAAGGTTGAGGCCAATGGAACCATAATTATGGTACCAGCAGAAAACGTATATGAATTGCGCTTGGCCTTGGCAGGTGATGGTCTGCCTAAGGGTGGCGTTGTAGGATTCGAGATATTTGACCGTACTGATTTTAGAACCACCAAGTTCGTTCAAGAATTGAATTATAGGAGGGCCCTACAAGGCGAGTTAGCAAGGACGATAAACCAGTTTAGAGAGGTGAGCAACTCAAGGGTTTTTATAGTCCTCCCAAAAGAGTCGCTTTTTATCGAAGAGAGCAGTCCGGCCTCTGCGTCAATCCAGTTGGATCTGGGGTCAAGCTTACCGCCAGGCAAACTCGCAGCGATTGTCCATCTCGTCGCAAGTGCAGTAGAAGGCCTTGAGCCCGGACAGGTGACAGTTGTAGATACAAAGGGTAGAGTTATCTTTAAGGGGGGGGATAGGGATGATACATCTGGCCTGTTAAGCAATGCACAACTTGATTATAAAAATAATGTAGAAAATGAGATAAGAAAGAACGTTCAAAGCATGTTAGAGGGGATTGTAGGTACAGGGAAGGCGATAGTAAGGGTAAATGCTGAGATTGATTTCGATCAAATCACCTTAAATGAGGAGGAATACGACCCCCTTGCAGCAGTAGTTAGAAGTAAGAGGGATATTGTGGAGTCTAGTGAGAGTGGCGAAGGCGGTGAAAAAAGCGCTGAGACATTGGTTAACCAAAGAAGGGGTGTTATGCCATCTACACCCGGGGCCCAGGAAAAAAAGACGAAAAGGGATGTTACTACAAATTATGAGATAAATAAGATCTCAAGGACAATCCTTAAGCCAGCAGGAAAGATCAAACTCCTTTCGGTTGCGGCGGCTATCGATGGAAAATACAAAGTGGAGAAGTTAAGAGATGGGTCAATTAAGCGGACTTACATCCCGAGAAGTAAAGAGGAGCTGAAGACATTTGAAGATATAGTAAAGAGGGCCATGGGCTATAGTGAGGATAGGGAAGATCAGGTTTCAGTAAGCTCCATTCCATTTTCAGAGGCGATTTCCTTAGAGGGTGAGATTGAAGGGGAGGGTGAAGGGTTTGATATCTTAACACTCTTGAGAGACTATAGAAAAACAATAGTAAATCTACTTTTAGTCGCCTTGGTTTTTTTCATTATAGTCAGACCCTTACTAAGGACTATAAAGAGGATGGCAACAGAGGCTACT
>CP070660.1:518120-522990 GCA_020355145.1 Deltaproteobacteria bacterium | reverse complement strand
GAATATTACATTATTTTTTCCCTATTAGTCAACCACGTTGGGTTCATTAGGTTTGTTGGGTTTCCGCCAGCCTAAAATGGTGTTCCAATAGTAAACTCCCAGTTGCTTGATGCCTCACCGGGCTTCTGGTCAAGATTATACCCCCATTCCAACCGTAGAGGTCCTACTGGTGAATACCATCTTATACCGGCCCCAGCACTCCGCCTAATTCCACTGAAGGTATAGTCCTCATCCTTGGTAAAGACATTTCCCGCATCAAAGAATAGGACACCTACAACACCCTGTTCTTTCACCAAGGGGAATCGGAATTCAATGTTATAGACCATCATCTTTTCTCCGCCAATCCTGTCACCTGTTTCCGGATCAACAGGTGAAATGGAGTAATAATCAAAGCCCCTGACCGTGTTCATTCCTCCTAGAAAGAATTTTTCATAAACGGGTAACTCTCCTCCTGGCCTCTTCTCAACATAGCCCCATCTGCCCTGCACGGAGAATGCTGCATCCCGGAAAAAAGGGAAAAACCAGGCTGATCTGGCCCTGTATTTGGTAAAATAGTTATCTCCTCCTAAGATGCCGCCCGCATATTCTACTGATAAGGAGTTAGTGGAGCCCTTCCTAGGATTAAAGCGTCTATCTCTGCTATCCCTGGAAACGCCGAGGGTCAGACTGCTTGTAACATTTCTTCCGACCATATCCCTTAAGACCTGAGAGGCTGTTTCTAATACATCCGAGATCTCGGCATCATCATATGTATAGGTAACCGAGCCCCTTGTGAACTCAATTCCTAAGGGAAAGCCAAACTTCAATCTTCCCCCAAAGCTGTCCTTGGTATATTCGTCATACTCATATTCCCAGTCATACAAATCTATACCCGCTGTCAAAGGCCTATCAAATAGCCATGGCTCAGTAAAGCTTAAGGTATATCTAGTGGACAATGAACTTATGGATGCCTTAGCCGATAATGACTGTCCAAGGCCAAAGAGGTTGCGCTGTGATATTTCCAACATCCCTATGGCCTTTTCCACAGAGCTATATCCAGCGCCAATGGAAAACATACCAGTTGGCCTCTCCTCGATATGAATGTCAAGGATCATCTCCTCATCGCTGCTTCCCTTTCTTGTGTTAACCTCCACCTTATCAAATAAACCGAGGCGATGAAGATTTTGAGCGCTCCTTTTTAGATTCTTCCCACTGAAATATCCACCTTCTATAACCTTTAGCTCCCGTCGAATAACCTTATCCCTACTCTTGTCATTTCCGGTGATCAATATCCTTTCAAAGCTGACCTTCTTTCCCTTAGAGATCCGGTATATAATATCTACCTTGTATTCTTTATCATCTTCTTTGATCTCAGGGGATACATCCACAAAGGCAAAGCCTTCGTCTGAATAGATCTCACTCAGGCTTAATGTATCAGACCTGATAACCTCCCTGTTGTATACCTTCTCTTTTGTTATCTTAAGCGCCTGATAGAGTTCATCGACTTCTTTTATAAGATCTCCCTCAATACCCACCTTGCCAATAGCATATTGATGACCTTCATTGATATTAATAGTAATTATGAGACCCTCATCTCTTTTGTAGGAGATCTCCGGCTCCCCTACTCTTGCATTTATATAACCGTTGTTATAGTAAAATGATCTTATCTTGAACATATCTCTTTCTAATTCTTTTTTATCCATGTGACCAGATTCAGTAACAAAAGAGAAGAACCCCTTTTCGCTTGTCTTCATAACATCTTTTAGGTCATCATCATTAACGTTAACATTGCCTACAAATTTAATCTCCCTTATATTGACCTTGCCGCCCTCTTTAATCTGATAGATTATGGCCACCTCATTGTTGGGAAGATCCTCGATGCTTTCCCTTATCTCGACATTATAATATCCCTTTTGATGGTAATGATCCCTTAACCTCTCTATACTATCTTTGATAGCCTTCCTATTAAGGATAGAGTATTTTTTAATACCTAAGGTGTCCATCAGATCCTTTCGATCAATCTTCTTGTTCCCATTAAATCTAATCTTTCCAATCGACGGTTTTTCACTTACCTTGAAGGTGACTGTTTTTCCTCCTGGACTGTCCTGGACATCTATCTGGATATCCTCGAAGAAACCCATCTGATATATGGACCTAAGGTCTTTATCGAGGGCACCTGGGTCAAATGGTGTCCCATTTTGACTCTCAATAGCCGCAAGGATGGCATCAATTTCAATCCTCTTATTTCCCTTAATATGAACTGAATCTATCAGGATAATACCCTTAATCCGATTTTTTACTGTCAATACTGCCTTCTCCATTATCTGGGCTAATGTATCTATACTGTCTCCTATAAGGAAAATAGAAAAAGGTCTCCTTTCGGTTGATATAGGGATGATAGCAAGGTCAAGGCTTATCTTTTCTCCAATCTGGGTGAGACTTCCCTTTATTAACCAATCGATCCTCTCCTCTTTCCCCATCCTCCTTACAAGATCTAAGTCCGATACTGTTATCCTGGATAGTTTACCCTTATTTGTTATCGCCGGATCGATAAGGTCAAATCCCTCCCTCGCCAGACTTGCGGTTAACATCTCTTGGAGGTCTAAAACAAGATGATCCATAGGCCTCAGCATATAGATCTTAAAAGGCAGCACGGCTATCTTGTCTGATAGCTGTGCCCTGACATGGGTAGGTATAAATAGGGGGATTAGGAGTAACAAGACAGGAAAAGGCACCAGTATATGGCCAGAATGGGGGAATATGTTTCGGATCATTAACCTTAGTAGTGTCCGTTGATAGTTGTCCATCGTCCGTTGAAAGAGGCCGTAACGACAAATGATTCAAACAAATAATAGTCGCACATAAGGGTTTCTTTTTCATCCAGGTGTTTGGAAATACAACTGACTGCGGACAACGGATAACTGACATCACCTATCATTCAAACCTACCATCTATTAATCGCAATTGCTTGGACATCTGCTGGGCCAGCTCCAGGTTATGGGTAGCTATAACCAAGGCCAAGCCTCTGTTTTTATTAAGGGAAAGCAGTAGCTTTGCTATCTCATCACCTGTTACCTTATCCAGGTTTCCTGTGGGCTCATCTGCCAAGAGCAGCTGGGGTTCCATAATTAAGGCCCTGGCAATTGCAACCCTTTGCTGCTCCCCTCCAGAAAGCTCACCCACCCTGTGGTTAAGTCTATCACTTAATCCCAACTGAGAGAGGAGAGCCGAGGCCATTTCAGCGGATTCTCTGTTATTGTACCCGGATAAAAGGGCAGGAATCATAGTGTTTTCCTCGGCGTTAAATTCAGGAAGAAGATGATGCAACTGGAAGACAAAGCCTATTTCCCGATTTCTGATCCTATTGAGGCCCATTTCATCCATCTGATAGACATTACTGTCATTGAAAAAAACCTCACCCTTAGATGGCGGCTCTAATGTTCCCATAATATTAAGGAGGGTTGACTTGCCTGCTCCAGAGGGTCCTGTTATGGCAAGAGATTCACCTGCCAATACTTGTAAATTAATCCCTTTAAGCACTTGAATTATCTTGCCATTATTTTCAAAGCGTTTATGAATATTTTCTATCCGCAGCATGGTTTTCATCTTTATTCATATCTTAATGCCTCTACAGGATTGACTTTGGAGGCCTGCCAAGAAGGGTAAATAGTGGCGAGAAAGGAGATAACGATTGAAGCTAATACGATTAAGACAACATCTAACCATTCCGTTCTAATAGGCAGGATAGTTATATAATATACGTCTGGAGAAAGCTTAATAAGCTGATATCTTGCCTGGAGATGACAGAGAAAGGATCCAGATATCAGCCCCAATAAGGTGCCGACAAGCCCAACAAATAGGCCCTGAAAGATAAATATGGACATGATGCTCTTTGACGATGTCCCCATAGTTCTCAGTATTGCGATATCACGAGTCTTTTCCATAACCAACATAACCAAGGAGCTGATTATATTGAATGCGCCTACGAGAACTATCATGATCAGGATAATAAACATAGCCAACTTTTCGAGCTTTAAGGCGGAAAATAGGCTCTTGTTCATCATCTTCCAGTCTTTTGTCCAGTAAGGATAGTCGAGTTTGTCCTGAATAATGTTGCCTATCTTGTCACTGTCATCTATATCTCTAACCTTTAACTCGATCCCTGTTACCTCATCCCCAAGGGAGAGAAAATCCTGGGCACCAGTTAAAGAGAGGTAAACCATCGAACTATCATACTCATACATACCGGATTCAAAAAGGGCCTTTACCTTAAATCTACCTTCATTGGCCATCCTCCCCAATGGCGTCAATTTACCTATAGGTGACACCAGGGTTACAGTATCTCCTGGCAGCGCCCCTATCCGTTTGGATAATTCGCTGCCAAGAATGATTCCTTGGGGATCGTCCTTAGATTTCTTTAAGACAGCAAGGGAGCCTCCTTTTATCATCGACTCAATGTCAATTACCGTACCAGCTGTGGCTGGATCCAGACCCCTCAGAATAGCCCCTGAGATATTGCCGGCATTTTTAATCATTACCTGGCTATAAATAAATGGTGTTGCTGAAAGAACGCCGTCTACTTCCAAGGCCTCCGTGATAACAGGTTCTGTATCTTTTATGCCCCCATTATAGCTCATGATAAGTAGATGAGAATTTACACCAAGTATCTTCTTCAATAAATCCTCTCTAAAGCCGTTCATCACTGCCAGGACTACAATCAGGGCCATGACCCCTATCATTATTCCTAAAATGGAAATACTAGTTATGATAGAGATATACCCTTGCTTTCTCTTTGCCTTTAAGTATCTGAGGGAAAAGAATGTTTCAAAAGACATAGAACTTAAGTGCCTAAAGTTGCTCATGGTTGAGTAGTCAAATGGTTGAGTGGTTG
>CP070660.1:513098-518020 GCA_020355145.1 Deltaproteobacteria bacterium | reverse complement strand
TTCATGTTCCTCTTTCTATCGAGGCCCAGATTGAGGCCAGGGCATTAATGCTCTCTACGAACAATATCCTCTCACCAGCCAATGGTGATCCTATAATTGTTCCCACCCAAGATATTGTATTAGGTATCTATTATATGACTAGAGAGAGGCCATTTTGCAAGGGTGAAGATAGGGTTTTTGCCAATGTTGAAGAGGTTAGGATGGCCTATGACGCTGGTGAGTTGGGTCTGCATGCCTCCTTAAGGGTTAGGATTAATGGCCAGATTGTCCGAACTACTACTGGAAGGGTAATCCTTTACGAGATTTTCCCCAAGGAGTTACCTTTTGAAACGGTAAATAGGGTAATTACAAAGAAGGAACTGAGGGATATTATCAATGAATGTTATCGTTCTTTAGGTACTAAGGCAACAGTTATTTTGGCAGATAGGCTTAAGGATATAGGATATAAGTACGCTACCATTTCTGGTATTTCCATCTCAAGTAAGGATATGGTTACCCCAAGAAAAAAACATAAAATTATAGAAGAGGCCGAGGGTGAGGTAAAGAAGATTGAGAGGCAATACAGTGATGGTTTAATTACCGATGGTGAAAAATATAATAAGGTGGTTGATATATGGACAAAGGCCACGGAGTTAATTTCCTCTGAAATGATGGATGAAATGGCTGTAGAGGAGGCGACGGGTCAGGATGGAAGGGGGAAAAGGGGTGATAGCTTTAATCCGATATATATGATGTCTGACTCTGGTGCTAGGGGTAGCAAGGATCAGATGAGGCAGTTGGCAGGGATTAGGGGCTTAATGGCAAAACCCTCTGGAGAGATTATTGAGACACCCATTACTGCAAATTTTCGCGAGGGTTTGACAGTTTTGCAGTATTTTATCTCTACCCATGGTGCGAGAAAAGGGTTGGCAGATACGGCCCTAAAAACGGCTAATTCAGGATATCTGACTCGGAGATTGATAGATGTGTCCCAGGATGCATGTATCACAGAGGAAGATTGCGGAACTATGGATGGTATCTGGGTAGAGGCATTAACCGAGGCCGGCGAGATGATTCAACCCGTGTCAGAGAGAATTCTGGGCAGAACTGCAGCTGAAGATATCCATGACCCAATAACTGGAGAACTGCTGCTTAAGTACAATGAAGAAATAGATGAGTTAGCAGCCGAGAGAATAGAACGATCTTGGATTGAAAAGGTAAAAATTAGATCAGTTTTGACCTGCAGGGCAAACAGAGGGGTCTGTAAAAAATGTTATGGTCGAGACTTGGCGCATGGTAGAGAGATTGACATAGGTGAGCCAATAGGTATAGTGGCTGCCCAGTCTATTGGCGAGCCGGGCACACAACTGACTATGCGGACGTTTCACATTGGGGGTACTGTGAGTAGAAAGGTGGAGCAGTCTACAATTCAGGCCAGAAATAGTGGAAAGGTTGCATTTTATAATCTCAAGACAGTAATGAATGCCAATGGCGACCATGTTGTAATGAACAGGAATGGGGATATTGGAGTAGTGGATGCAAATGGGAGAGAATTGGAACGCTACCCTGTTATATATGGGGCTATCATAAAGGTAAGTGATGGAGAGGAGATAAATCCCGGTAAGCTCTTGGTAGAATGGGATCCATTTACTATACCGATCTTGACCGAGGTTTCTGGTAGGTTAAAATTTGGCGATATCTATGAAGGGAAGACAATGCAGGAGAGGCTGGATCCTGTTACTGGTAAATCAAGCAAGGTTATTGTTGCATCCGGTGATCCAGACGTTAGACCAAGGATCTCTATCAAAGATTCAAAGGGCAAGACAATCCAGCTTTCTGGTGATTCAGGGGCAACAGCCAGGTATTTCCTTCCTACAGGCGCGATTATTATGGTTTCAGAAGGAGATGAGGTTCACGCCAGTGATGTTTTGGCCAAGATACCGAGAGAAACTACAAAGACTAAGGATATTACTGGAGGTTTGCCAAGGGTTGCAGAATTATTTGAGGTTAGGAAACCAAAAGACTATACTCTTTTAACTGAGATTGATGGAACAGTATCATTTGGAAAATATCAGTCAGGTAAAAGAAGGGTGATTATTACCCCTGAGGTTGGTAAACCTGCTGAATATATTATATCCAGGGGTAAACATGTAAGCGTTTTTGATGGGGATTATGTTAGGGCTGGGGAGGCCCTCATGGAAGGCTCGGCTAATCCTCATGATATCTTAAGGATAAAAGGTCCAAAAGAACTATCCAGATACCTTGTTGACGAGGTTCAGAAGGTCTATCGCCTCCAAGGTGTCAAGATAAACGACAAACACATAGAGGTGATTGTCAGACAGATGTTGAGGAGGGTGGTAGTTAAGGATGTTGGAGATTCAGATTTCATATTAGCAGAGGAGGTAGAGAGGTGGCGTTTTGAGGAAAAGAATCAGGAAATTATTGCAAGAGGAGGTAAACCTGCTATTGGTGAACCTCTCTTGTTGGGGGTTACAAAGGCATCAATTAATACAGATAGCTTTATATCAGCTGCATCTTTTCAGGAAACCACAAAGGTCTTGGCGGATGCAAGTGTGGAGAGCAGGATAGATTATCTAAGAGGTCTTAAAGAAAATGTTATTATGGGCAGGCTTATACCGGCAGGTACAGGTTTGAGTATGTACAGAGAATTGGACATAGAAATGGAACAATAATCATGCCGACAATTAATCAACTCATTAAAAAAGGGCGGCTGAGTGTAAAGAAAAAGATCAAGACACCAGCCCTAAAAGGCTGTCCTCAGAAGAGGGGTGTGTGCATCAGGGTGTACACATCTACTCCTAAAAAGCCTAACTCGGCCTTACGTAAGGTTGCAAGGGTAAGGCTGACAAATGGAATTGAGGTTACCTCCTATATACCAGGGATTGGACATAATCTGCAAGAACACTCTGTTGTCCTGATCAGGGGTGGGAGAGTTAAGGATTTACCAGGGATCAGATATCATATAATTCGTGGCACCTTAGATAGCTCAGGCGTTGAAAATCGCAGGAGCGGTCGCTCCAAATATGGGGCCAAGAGGCCTAAGGGCATTTAATTGAGTTTGTTGAGTTTCTTGTGTATGTTGTGTTAAACACAGTAAACTCAATGAACACAAAGAACGCTGGTTGAAGGTACTAGAATGCCAAGAAAAAAAGAGATCATAAAGAGGGAGATCTTACCTGATCCAAAATATAAAAGTGAATTAGTTGCTAGATTCACTAATAGAGTTATGTGGAGGGGGAAAAAGAACTTAGCTCAGTCTATACTCTATGAGGCCTTTGATATTGTTCATCAGAAGACCAAGGAAGATCCCTTGCCCCTTTTTCAGAAGGCTATCGAAAATATTAAACCCCTGGTCGAGGTAAGATCGAGGAGGGTCGGTGGTTCTACCTATCAAGTTCCTATTGAAGTTAGACCTTTCCGGCGCATTACACTGAGTATAAGATGGATACTTACATACGCTAAACAAAGGGGCGAGAAAGGAATGGCAGCAAAATTGGCCGGTGAACTGATTGACGCCTCTAAGAGAAGGGGTGGTGCCTTTAAGAAGAAAGAGGACACACATAGGATGGCCGAGGCAAATAGGGCCTTTGCCCATTATCGTTGGTAAGATAGGTGTCATTAGTCAATAGTTATTTGTCATTTGTGAGTAACGCTTATAGTCAGGAGATTTTACCTTAACTAATGACAAATGACCAATAAAAAGGCTTTTTAAAGGAGGGAACTAAAATGGCCAAAGAAAAATTTAAGAGGACCAAGCCACATGTAAATGTCGGCACCATAGGTCATATAGATCATGGTAAGACGACTTTGACAGCGGCAATCACCCTCTGTTTATCCAAGGTTGGTTTGGCTCAATATGTGTCCTTTGATGATATAGACAAGGCACCAGAAGAAAAGGAGAGGGGGATAACTATAGCCACTGCCCACATAGAGTATGAGACAGAGAACAGGCATTATGCCCATGTAGACTGTCCGGGTCATGCAGACTACATCAAGAATATGATTACAGGTGCAGCACAGATGGATGGTGCTGTCTTGGTTGTTGGTGCAGATGATGGTCCCATGCCCCAGACCAGGGAGCATATATTGCTGGCCAGACAGGTTGGGGTTCCTAGCATTGTCGTGTTTTTAAACAAGACCGACATGGTTGATGACAGGGAGTTGATAGAGTTAGTTGACCTGGAGCTGAGGGAGTTGTTAACAAAGTATGAGTTTCCAGGGGATGAGACCCCTATAATACATGGCTCCGCCCTGAAGGCATTGGAGTGTGGTTGCGGCAAGAGGGACTGCCCCGACTGCGCTCCTGTTATGGAGCTTTTGGATGCCGTTGATGAGTTCATACCAGAGCCTGTTAGGGACACGGATAAACCATTTTTGATGCCTGTAGAAGACGTATTTTCTATATCAGGTCGGGGCACAGTGGTAACAGGTAGGGTAGACAGGGGTGTGGTAAGGGTTAGTGATGAGATAGAGATTGTTGGTATCAAGGAGACACAAAAGACAGTGTGCACAGGGGTTGAGATGTTCAGGAAGGTCCTTGATGAGGGTAGGGCAGGTGACAATATTGGTGTGCTTCTCAGGGGGATCAAGAGAGAGGAGGTTGAAAGGGGACAGGTTGTAGCACACTGTAACTCTATAACCCCCCACACCAGATTCAAGGCGGAGGCCTATATACTTACCAAAGAGGAGGGAGGTAGGCATACACCGTTTTTTAATGGATATAGGCCCCAGTTTTACTTCCGGACAACAGATGTCACCGGTGTAGTTACCTTACCAGAGGGAGTGGAGATGGTTATGCCTGGTGATAATGTCTCCCTGGAGATAAATCTGATAACCCCAATAGCCATGGAAAAGGAACTCCGCTTTGCTATCAGGGAAGGCGGTAAGACGGTTGGTGCAGGGGTGATAAGTGATATTATAGA
>CP070660.1:507920-512998 GCA_020355145.1 Deltaproteobacteria bacterium | reverse complement strand
TCGACCATCCTGTGGGCAGCAAACGGTATTAATAGGCCAGATGGTAAGCGTACAGCCCCTTCTTCATATGGGAAGTATTATATTAATCTATACGTTGTCTCTAATAAGGGAATCTATATTTATGATGTCCCCAAACACGAATTAAGATCTATCTCGGATGAGGATGTAAGAAGGCAGATCGCCAGACAAAAATATGTGGGCGAGGCCTCTCATACTATAGTCTTCACTGCAGATCGATCTAAATTTCATCCCTTAGTTAAAGAAGAGGCAAAGATACCGGTTGCATATGCAACAGCAGGATGTATTGGACAGAATATCTATCTAATAACCAATGCATTGAATTTAGGGACCTCTTTTGTACTTGGTATAAAAGGAGATGTAATAAGGGAAAAATTGAAACTAAAGGAAGATGAAATACCTTTGTGCGCTATGCCAATAGGGTATCCTAAAAGATAATATAGGGAAACAGGCGCCGTTTTCGACCTTCCACATCCCCCACTATATCTGCTCATATGAATAAAATAGATCCGGTATATAAAAGGCCACTAAGTCCTTCGATTCATAAGTTCGATTACGAACTTATTTGCTCGGGACTTAGTGCTGAGTGAGCCCTTCGGTCTGCCCTCGGCCATGAGCTCGGGATGAACGGAGCTCAAGGTCGAAGACAATTGCTCCGAGCTAACTCGTTAAAATACGTCACTGTATCTGCGAATCGAGGCACTAAGATATAAAAAGGGGATGAAAAACAATGTTAACCGTTTTAGTAGCATTTACTATCGGTTTTATGGCTGGTTTCATGGCTGCCTTCATCTGGGAACATACTTACGCCATTTTAGCTGCCATTAGCCCCTTCACCAGTCCGATAGAACCCCTATGGTCAACATGAGATCTTCTCTTTTCAACCTTTTTCCATTGGCATCTATAAACTCCCTTACCTTTTCCCAAAGTTTAAACCTTCTATTACGAGACCTTTGCATAACCCAGATTCTAACAAAATTTGCTTTCAATCTTTTATATCCCGTGGCCAGGAGGGTTTCTTTTTGTGGCCCTTATATCGTTCAGTGGGCCGCTTCAAAAAGGGACCCTCCTGGCCTCCACCTGACAAAAATTGTAAAGTTATGCAAAGGTCTCATTACATTCACATAAAAGTCCCCTATTCAAACATCCTATCTCCTGGAGGCTATTGTGAAGGAAACAAGAAAATAGTTGATTAATTCAGAGAATCTAATTATTTAATATCTATTTACCAGTGGCACAGGGCCTCAAAGAATACGAAAGGTTGCAAAATATAATGGAAAAAAATAAAGACGATATTGACGAAGTAAAGGAAATCGGACAGGAGTTAAAGAGAAGAGCTGACAGTTTACAGCATCTTGTATCGGGATGGCATCAAATGGTTAGGAAGTTGAGGGCTTACGGGGAATTGCTTGATTTTACAGGAGATGAATTGCATAGGGCAACCCTTGCTGGGTTAGACCTCACGACAACTCAAATTAAGGTTAACAAAATTAAAGAAACACTAGGTTGGGAAATTCCTTCCACTGATCAAATCCGGAAGACGGTAATGGCTTCCACTGCAGCCCTTCTCGATATTTCCGAAGCTATGCATATATTTGCCCAAGAGGCCCCCGAACATGATTTCTTACAGAACCCTCCTGAGATGTGGCGATTGTTGAGGGCAACAGAGGAAACAATCCAGTCTTTAAATAAATTGAAGACAAATTTGGGGGAGACCTGGCGAACTGCATGGAATGCGATGGAAGCCAGCGACCTCCGTTCCATAAAGACAGCAGCTACTAATGCAAGAACTGTCGTGGATGAGGTGTCTTGGCTGGCCCCTTATGACCATCTAAAAAAGCTGGAATGGTGCGAACTTGACGAAAGAAAATGGCCGTCCCATGCCACTCGCTATGCCTGGATATTGCATGGAGATACCCTTCCCGCGGGGTTAAAAAACGACCCATCGAATGACCCTGTCTGGAAACCATACAATAAGGCCTACAATAACCTTCAAAGATTCCTGCACATCTCCCCGGTAGCCAACGTCCACATAACATATGTTGAAGCACAGCTAAAGGCTATTGAGGAGGGATTGGAGGAATATCTGAGAAAGGGATTTACGAGGCTCAGTAACTCCTCAGTTTCTCCAGTATAAATTGCCTTGTTCTCAAAATAGGCCTTAATCGAGGGTGCCATGGATTGCCCCACTTCTCGTATTGAGAGGTGGGGTTATATTTTGTTATTCAAAGTTAAGAAAACTTTAGGTATCATAGCAAATAAAAGGAGCTGATAAAACCTTAACCTATAGGGGAGCTTTAAAATGATAGAAGAAGGAAAGGAATTTTTGGGTTTTAATATCTACTACCCCGGCATCAGAGACGAATTAGAGATAGAAGAGCTTATAGCCTGGCGCATCAGAATAGCAGATGAAGATAACGATTGGCCAAGAAGGCGTATTACCGCAAAGCAAAAGAGAAAATGGGTTGAGGAGGTCTACTTGCGTGAGTTAGTCACAGCACTTGAGGGGGTTTTGGAGACAATTAGGATGCATTTGGCAAACCTCGATTAGCTTGATCCCTCCCCCTGGTTACTTAGAAAGGGGAAAGAGCTGATCCTAAAGCGCAAGATCTTCAGTAAGATCATCAAATCCCTCAATGAGACACCTATAAGATCCTTCAAGGTATTCCCTGTCCCACCAATCTCTTTTAATATTCGCATCTATGTCCTTATAATCCTGGGGTAAAGACAGAAGTCTCAGGTCTTTACTATTATCAAAGATGGAGGCAAATGTTCCCAGATCAGTGTGATCTTCCGCGATCTGCTCAATTCTATGCTCTGATAGTCTAGCTGAAATTCCCTGGCCCAAGGTAAGATAGATATACAGAAATTTATCGTAGTCGCCCTTTCTGAGTGCTGAATAATTGAGAAATTTATTCTTTAGGTGCCATAGCCAGTGGTAATAGGAAGTAGTTTCAACAACAAGAAGACATTTTGAATCCCTTTCTATTAGAATACCAATATCGATCTCGTAGGAGGAAAATGGATTCTTAACCCTGGAGTTCACAAAGTAGGTCTTTGATCCAAATTTATGTGCCAGGTAAACACATAGGAAAGAATCAAAGAGGGAGCCGATTTCCTTATGAAGTTCAGACAGACCTAAGGGTTCCTCGAAAAGGATCTCAAAGATCTTCACCGGTGTTTCTAAAACCGCGGGGTAGCCACCTAGCATGAGCCCATAATTGTCGTCCTGCAAAACCTTCTCTTTGATCCAATCGAGATATGTCGTGGAACAAGCTGAACATTTCCCTTTCTTTATCTTTGGGAAGGTACTTGTCAGTCTTCCCAATCTCTCTTTGGTTAGAAACGAACCAAAGGCCTCAGTATTCTTGAAGTAACTGATGTTTGCTAACAACGAATTACGAAGGTCACAGAAAAGGCAGTTGCTAGGATTCGTAGAATAGCTTTTCTCTATCTTGTCAAGGTAGAATTTTTCCCTTTCATGCCCTCTTGGTGCAGTAAAATAAGGGTTGTCATCATAAGGTGAGACAAGAAAAAGGGTATGCTCTGCATTAACCTTAGTGAAATAAAGAAATGGGACCTTTTGACGTTTATGAATATGGACCCAAACGAGGTATAGGCCAAGCCCAAACTGTAAGAACCTTTTCGTATCTCCTATAATAACCCTATTATTCTTTCCTAATGATATTAGGCCCGCATTTTTAAGGGAATGGACAAAGCTCAGAAATTTTGCATTTTCTTCAACTTCAAGCATGTGGATTTAATACAATAGGCCTCCCTTTTTTACAATTCTTGTAAGGCTCGGTATTGTATACGTATCTGAGGATCTCATCGAGGGATTTGTTACCGTGTTCACTTACCACTTGGTCTATGACCCTTTCCTCTTCGTATTCAAGGGCAGGCGGGACTTCCCAGCGAGGGTTCATTCCAGGCCTGTAAAGGTAATATTCTCTGCCATCTAAGCTGGTATTTGAATATTCCTCAATCTCGTAACCTTTAAGCTGATTAATAGCATTGATAATCTCTCCGGAGTAAGGCCCAAAGTAGTAACTGCGATAGGTTAGGCCTGTTAAAGATCTGCTCTTAACCCTTGCGTAGTAAAGGTCTATTAAATATAAGAGCTTTACAAGCTTTGTCCTGGTAATATTATGCGGCAATCGTTTTACGATACTAAAGATAATCGTCTTTAACTTCTCTTCCCTACTCATAGTTCAAATCCTTTCCCCCTTTTTTTGAACTTCCAAAAAGACCAATAGTCGCACCTTTAAGCACGATATCAATCACTCAGTATTGTATCACTCTGGCTATTTTTTTATGAACGTTACACAAATTGTTGGGAATGTCAAATCTTTGTTACCACTCAATGGCCTTTAATTATTATCGTCATATATCTCCTTGACCTTGATATATTACTTAAGGAAATAGCCTTTGATATCCTCTCCTGGGCCTACCTTTCCAATTTCCATTGGAGGCCTTTCCCCCAAATGGGATATCATTCATGGTGCGGCCTGAGCTAAATGGAGGTTCCTTGGAAAACCTGCTCCCCTTTCAATCATGTAAACCTTTGGTCTCTTAGAGATAAATGCCTCAACCGTTAGATCTCTGACCATATCTGTATTAAATGGCTTACATGAAAAGAGATCTACAAAGGCATAGCCTTTTTCTACAAATGTATGGATTGATAAATGGCTTTCAGCTATGACGACAAATCCAGTTATTCCCTTGTCTTCAGGGACTAGACCACTATAAGGAAATACATATGGCTGGGTAATCTTGACCATCCCGATCTTATCGGGAATGGTGTTGAGAAAGTTGAAGATGAAATCAAGGTCATTGATCCTTTCTTGATCGCACTCAGATAAATCCAGCATAAGGTGGGAGCCGAAATAGGACTTCTTGTTCATCGTGCATAAATCCTCCCTCTTAAAAGTGAAGCTCCCCGCCTACAAGGCGGGGCATCAAAAAGGAAACTCTAATTTATCTTGGGGGAACATATCCCCCAAACCCCCAGAAAGAGCCATTCATCCCCGTGCACAGCACGGGGTATTCTGGCAAAATTG
>CP070660.1:504635-507820 GCA_020355145.1 Deltaproteobacteria bacterium | reverse complement strand
GAAAATGTGCAGAGGGCTGTTAAAAAGGTCTTGTCCACTCAAAGCTCTCGTTTGGAAAGGGGGTTGACCTTTCTGGCCACTACCGGCAATACCTCCCCTTTTATTGGCCTATTTGGGACTGTTTGGGGTATTATGACCTCATTTAGCTCTATAGGTATGAGAGGTTCTGCCAGTTTGGGGGTTGTGGCCCCTGGTATAGCTGAGGCCCTCATTGCTACGGCAGCAGGACTGGCAGCAGCTATACCGGCAGTTGTGGCCTTCAATTATTTTAACCGCAGGATGAGGGCGTCTCAGATAGAGATGGGAAATTTCATCTCTGACTTTATGGGTATACTGGAAAAAGGGTTAATCAGGAGGGAATCAATCGAAAGGGCAAGAGGCGAACAGTAGCCGACAATGAGACCAACAACTTTTAATTCAGGATTTAGGGAAGAGAGATGGCTCCGGATGATGACCCTATCCTTGTGTCTTCATTTAGCGGTCTTCTCTACAGTCCTATTCGTCCCAAAGACCACTGTCCGCTATCCATCCATAGAGGGAAGGGTATATGATGTTGAGTTAGTTGGCCCTCCCTCAGGGGTTGGCAGTGGGGTCAAGGAAAGAGGTATAGCAAAGGGAAAGGAGACATCTCGTATATTAGACGGTAAGACCCGGCGGATTGCCCTTAAGAGGAAAAAGGCCGTACCTATTTTAGCAAAAAGGGTTTCTCCTAAGCCTATAACCAGGGAAATGGATAGAGCTCATTCCCCTTCAGAGCTTATCGATAAGGCCATATCTAAGATTGAGAGAAAGGCAGAAGAGGAGGAAACAAATCACCTCGAAAAGACCCTATATGAGATTGAAAGAACGGTAAAAGATGAGAAGACACTCGACTACGAAAAGGTCCTTGATAGACCTGAAGGAGATAGTAAAGATCTCGTCAAGGGGGAGAGGGGCGGGATTTTTGGAATGTCTTCGGATATAGGTACAGTTCTTAAGCTCTATCAGATGGAGATTGAAGATATCGTCAAGAGTAATTGGTCCTACCCCGTTGCCCTGCTTAATTTAAAAAGGGGGAAGATACCCGAGGCGGTAGTCATAGTGACTGTCAGAAGTGACGGGAAGATTTTGAAGACCTGGTTTAAGAGACGATCTAAAAATCCTCTCTTCGATGACTCCGTTCTGAAGGCCATAGAGCGATCAGATCCCCTCCCCGGATTTCCACAAGGGTACCGGAGGAGCTATGATGAAGTTGAAATCAATTTTAGCCTCAAAGATCTCGTTTAATATTAGGGTCATCTTGCGGATACTTATATGGATTTTAGTTCTATGGATAGGCATTATCTCCAAAACAAAAGATGTAGAGGGCAGGCTTTACATAGACATAGCCTCTCCTTCAATGAGGAAGATATCTGTTGCTGTACCCGATTTTAAACATTTAGGTAAAAGTGATGAACATCCAGATCTAGGTAGCAAACTTTCCGGGATTATATCCGACGATTTTGATCTGAGTGGTTATTTTAAGCTACTGGATAAGGATTCCTTTATTGAAAGGCCAGGGTCTGGCATTACCCGTGAAAGCATCCATTTTAAGGATTGGTCTGTCATTGGGGCTGAGCTCCTTGTAAAAGGTGGTTATGAATGTATCGGCCAACAGCTTAAGGTAGAGGTAAGATTGTTTGATGTCTTTTCTGGCAAACAGCTTTATGGGAAAAGGGCATTAGGGTTAGTTGATCAATCAAGATATCTAATTCATCGCATAGGCAGCGAGATTATCCATACATTGACCGGTCATCCTGGGCCATTTTTAACCAAGATGGCCTTTGTTGGGACCTCCACCGGGCATAAAGAGATTTACGCATCTGACTATGATGGGCATAATCTGAGGCAGTTAACCTCTTACAATACAATAACACTTTCGCCAAGGTGGTCTCCCTCAGGAGACAGGATGATCTATACCTCGTTCCGTAATTCCGAGACGGTACTTTTCATGCATGATATGATCAAAGGGTCGGTTACAAAGATCTCGGATAGAAAGGGTTTAAATCTTGCTGCCGCCTGGAGACCAAATGGAAAGGAGCTTGCCCTGACACTTACCATTAGTGGAAATCCAGATATCTATCTAATTGACGCAACTGGCAAAATACTAAAGAGGCTGACGAGTAATTGGGGGATTGATGTATCTCCAAGCTTTTCTCCAGATGGCAAAAAAATGGCCTTTGTTTCCAATAGATCCGGCTCTCCCCAGATATATGTCCTTGATCTAAATAATAACCAGGTAGAGAGATTATCCTTTGAGGGTAACTATAATACTTCACCAGCCTGGTCAAAACTCAATCGGATAGCCTTTGCTGGTTCTCTAGATGATCACCTTGATATATATACTATTTCACCAGACGGAAAGGATTTGCATAGAGTTACTCAAGGCCAAGGTAAGAATGAGAGCCCGTGTTGGTCTCCAGATGGGCGGTATATTGCCTTTAGTTCAAACAGAAAAGGTGGCAATTACCATATTTTCATTGCTAATGCCAACGGGGAAAATCAAAGGCAGATAACATCCTTTAAGGGCGATCAACTCTCCCCTACTTGGGCTCAACATTCGAAATGACGACCCATATCTTTTTTAAGAAAAACATTTATTTGACATCTAAATGCTTGAAATTGTAATTGAGGGATGATATCATCTCAAGATTATAAATAATGAGAATTTAGATTTATAACCTAAAAAAGGGAGGTAAAGGTTATGAAGAGGAATCTAATAATTTTAACACTGGTGGTCTTTGCATGCTCATCGATTTTTTTGCTTTCCTCGTGCGCCAAAAAGCAGGTAGTAGCAGAAGAGGAAGAAGTCACCGCCCCTCCTGAGGAGGTAGTGACGGTTGAGGAGGAAGAGCCGTCCATCGAGGTAGAATTCGCAGAGGAGGAAGAAGAGGAAATTGAGGTGGCAGAAAGGGTGGAGATTGGGGAGCCTGAGGAAGTAGAGGTGGCCGAGGAAAGGGAGGTAGAGGAAGAGGCAGTGCCGGAGATAGTAGACGTAAGATTAGAGGGGGAGTCAGTCTATTTTGATTTTGATAAGACTTTCATTAAGCCAGAATATAGGGCCACCCTTAGCGAAAAGGCATCAATCCTGAAGGATAATTCAGATATCAATATAAGGATTGAGGGTAATTGTGATGAAAGGGGTACCAACGAATACAACATTGCCT
>CP070660.1:495725-504535 GCA_020355145.1 Deltaproteobacteria bacterium | reverse complement strand
TGGGGCAACGAATATGTTTATCTCTGCCCTGGGATTCATGCCGATTTCGACCTGATATCGTACGGTGCTGACGGAGAAGCAGGTGGCGAGGGCAATGATGAGGATATTAACAACTGGGAACTGGAGTAGCTTGTCTCCATCTGGAAACGGTTTTTGTGTTCACTGGGATTGTTGGGTTTGTTGTATTATAATTTACATCTAATATCCTCATAATCTGTATCCAAAACGGAAAACTCTATACAATGCGCTTAGGGAACCCGAAAGAGCCTATAAACTGTATGAACCCAAGAAATGCTACAGAAGGCTATACCTTAATCGAACTCACAGTAGTGGTTGTCTTGATTGGCTTGTTTCTTGCACTAAGTATACCAAGATTTCAATATGCCATAGTAACTGATGACCTGAAGACCACCACACGCAGGATTGTTGGTCTTGTGAAGGATTTGAGAGATAAGGCAATTCGGGAGCAGAAGGTATATATAGTCCATCTTGATCTCGAATCGAATTACCTATGGGTAGAGTCTGGTGGCATGGACGAGGAGGAAAGGGTAATGGCGCGGGAAAGGGCCTTCAAGTTCCCGGGAGGCGTTAGGATCCTGGATGTTTGGTGCAGTGGGAGGGGAAAGAAGGTAGATGGGCAGGCAGTTATCCGTTTTAGCAAGAAGGGATACGTTGAACAAGCAGTGATACATCTTGGGGCAGAGGACGGCAGGGAGTTCAGCCTGGCCTTGAGCCCCTTTCTTGGAAAGATAAAGATTTACGATAGATATGTGGATATTGAAACAATATAAGGGGAATGGGGAGATGGAGTGTTGGGGAGATGGAGTGTTGCAATACTCCCGTCCGCCCCGGCTGAAGCCTCCCGATGCCAGGCAGGCCAGTACTCCCTGGCCCAGACCTGGCTTGCAGGGCCAGATCTCTACAGACTCAACTTCTGAAATATTGCAGCGACAACAACGTATTCCAGGCAAGTCGCGCCAGGGCAGGCCAGTACTCCACAAAGAATTCGGGTTTCACCTTACTTGAGGTGATGATTGCAGTCGCTGTTATTGCCATTGCCTTGGTAGCTGTCTTTGGATCACAGTCTCAAAGCCTGTCGCTCGCCAATGAGGCGAAATTCAACACAACCGCCGCACTCCTTGCCCAGAGCAAGATTGCTGAAATAGCAGCAGAGAAACCTGAGGATCTGACTTCTGACTCTGGTGATTTTGGAGAGGACTTTCCAGACTATCACTGGAATCTAACTGTGAGCGATGTTTCATTTGGTGAAGAAGAGGCCTCAGAGCATCTCAAACAGATCGATTTGAGCCTTTCCTATGGCGAGCATGGCCGGTATCAATACCGGCTCAGGCTATACCGGTTTGTTCCCTGAACCAAGTAAACCCTGTTAGATTTCACACGGGACATTTATACCCCGCGTGAAAAAGCGGAACAATATTTTGGACAACATCCCCGGGCTTCCGTACGGGGCATTCTAACAGGGTAAACCAGTTTTCTCGGATCTATAAAGATTTACGATAGATATGTGGATATTGAAACAATATAAGGGGAATGGGGAGATGGAGTGTAAGAATTCGGGTTTCACCCTTCTGGAGATCCTGATTGCCATATTCATCTTTGCTGTGGTACTCACCACGATCTATACCTCCTATACTGGAACTCTTCGGGTTGTGGATGAGACCGAATCACAGGCCGAAATCTACTGGATGGCCAGGATTGCCATGGAAAGGATGCTCGAGGATTTGGAATCCATCTATATTTCGAAACCCCCCGACATGGGGAAATCAGAAGAGAGTCATCACGGCCCATCTCAATTTGTGGGCGAGGACCGAGAGATAAAAGGCATGAGTGCCGACAGCCTTCGATTCATTTCCAGGGCGCATATTGACTTAAGCGATCAGGGGCAAGAGACTGGAACAGCAGAGATTGGTTACTATGTCAAGGAAAATTACGAGGGAGACCATCTCGTTCTCTATCGGAGTGATAGACCGATGCCTGAGGCATCTCTCCCCCTTGAGGAAGAGACCGGTGGACTGGTGCTCTGTGAGGGATTGGCGTCGGTAAATTTCACCTATTATGAGGAAAATGGTGATGTTCGCGAGAGCTGGGATTCTGAATCAGATGAACTTAAGGATAAGATACCGAAAATGGTCTCCATCTCACTGGAGTTTTTAAACAGCCTGGATCCTGAAGCACCCCTTAAATTCGCGACAAGCGTTGCGCTTCCAATAGAGCAGGTATATTCATGGTAAACCCTGTTAGAAAATTTAAACGAGTCTTTAAACCCCGACCAGGCCTATTGCTTTTTTCACGGCCTTATAAACGGGGAGGCCTTTTTTCTGACAGGGTAAAGTTTCTTAGGGACAACAGGGGCATGGCCCTGATCCTGACGATCTTAATCATAAGCCTGATTGTTGCCCTCACGCTCCAGTTCAATACATCAATGCGGTCTAATCTTCACGCGGCTTGGAATCTCCGGGATGCAATAAAACTGGGTTGTGTAGCAAGGTCAGGATTTAATGGCGCACTTGCCGTCCTTTATGAAGATGCCTCTTCAGGGGATGTAGATACCCTGCGTGAGACCTGGGCACATTTAAGGATCTTTTCTGAGAATTCTGCCTCCTTGTTTGATGAGGGCCGGTTTCTTGTTGAGATCGCAGACCATTCTGGAAGGATTCAGATCAACCAACTGGTTGACAAGGAAGGAAATTATAATGATAGCCAAAAAGGTCTCCTTATGCGATTCTTGAGCTCCGCAGAATTCGATCTTGATCCTGAAGAGGTGGAAAACATCGTAGATGCCATAAAGGACTGGATTGACCCAGACAGTGAGCCCACCCGGTTTGGCGCAGAAGACACCTATTATCAGGCATTGGAAAAACCCTTCTCCTGTAAAAATGCGCCCTTTGAATTCCTTGAGGAGTTGCTGCTTGTCAGGGGCATAACTAAGGAGCTGTTTTATGGTTCCGGTGAAGGGCCGGGTATATCTCGCTACCTAAGCCCTCACGGTAATGGCAGAATCAATATAAACACGGCAGATCCGTTGGTATTAAGGGCCCTATCGGATCAGATAGACCAAGAATTGGCTGAAGACATGGTTGCATACCGCGAGGATGAGGACAATGACCTGTCAGATCTCAAATGGTACAAGAAGGTTCCAGGGATGAGTGATGTGAGCATTCCAGATAGCTTGCTCACCACCTCAAGTACCTATTTTGAGATTACATCAGAGGGTTTCAAGGGTGCAATGAGTAAGCGGATCTATGGCGTGGTGGAGAGGAAAGAGGAGACACTCAAGATTTTGTCTTGGAAAATATTTTAGTTTGTCGATAAATACAATAGACATTGATCATGCCAGGAAAGATTCTCGGAATTGACATAAATAGTGATTCAGTTACAGCGGTCCAGGTAGAGGGAGGGCTTAGAGGCTATCACATAACATGGTGCTCCAGGGTTATGATTGAAGAGACAGGGGGTCTGGATGCGGCAGTTAAGGCACTTAGCGAACAAGCGGATCTTAAGGCTGATACATGCATCAGCTCGATTCCCGGGGAACATGTATCATATCGTAATCTCCAGATGCCCTTTAGGGATACGAAAAAGATCAGACAGACCATAGCCTTTACCATTGAGACAACGGTCCCTTTTCCAATCGAGGACTTAATAGTTGACTTCACAGTCATTGATCAGTCGAATCAAAGTGAAATCCTTGCCGCCTCGGTAAGGCGAGGATATATCTCCGAATATCTTACACACCTACAAGGCCATGGAATTGATCCCGATGTCGTGGACATCAAGGGTGTGCCCTTGGTCTTATGGTTGCTAAGGCAAGCGGGAATACCTGACGATGGGCTCTGCTTGGAGATAGATCCGAAGAAAAGCACAATGGTGCTTTATCTCAAAAGACGTATATGCCTGATCAGGATATTTCCCTTTAGTGATGGCCTTGTAGCCCAGGCCATTTCAAGTGGACAAACCGGTAACCATGCAGAAACCCAGCAAGCTGAGCAAATTGAATCCTGTTTCTCCCTATTTTGTACAAATGTTCAAAATACACTCCATGCGTTTGGGTGTCAGAATAACCGATCGGTCAGGCCGGAAAAGGTCTTTATCACCGGCAGTGGAAGCCTTTACCCCAAGGCGGAGAGCATTTTAGAAGCACTTCTCGATATCCCGGTCGAAAGGATCAATCTGATAAGGGATACAGGGGTTCATATGGACGAGGATATAGCTCGGCTCTGGAATCCTGCTATAATGGATAGCGCCCTTGCCCTCGCCCTTCGGGCCGATAAGAAGGGCTTGGGTTTCAATTTTAGAAAGGATGAATTTGAGATCAGAAAGCGACACTTCAGGCTTATGAAGGGGATTCAAAAGGCCGCTGTGTTCCTAATAATCATTCTATCTCTCTTAACCGGGGATTTAGGTGTAGATTATTATCTCCTCAAGAAGCGTTACACGATGCTGGATAAACAGATAACAGAGATATTCAGACAGACGCTACCTGATGTAAAGAGGATTGTAGATCCAGTCCAGCAGATGATGGCGAAAATAAATGAGATCAAAAAATCAGCCATTTCCCTTCCTGGAATCGGCGAGGACCGGAGGGTCCTTGAACTATTAAGGGATATCTCAATTAGGTCTCCTGGGTCCCTGGATGTGAGGGTGACCAGTATGGTGGTTGATCCAGAGGTAGTGAAGATCAAGGGAGAAACTGATACATTCAACACCGTGGACATCATCAAGAAAGGACTGGAGCCCTCAGAATACTTTAGTGCAGTCACCATTAGTTCTGCCAATCTTGACCGATCTGGCAAACGGGTTCAATTTGAGATAAACTTGCAGAGGGCAAGATAGGACAATGGGGGAATGGAGTATACGATCATGAAACTTGCAAGACGTGAAAAATATTTTGTATCTGCTGCGGCATTATCTATAGCGATATTTTTCCTATTTCAGTTTCTCATATTTCCCTTCTTTGAGGCCAGAAGGAGGTTTCAAAGGGGTGGTAGGGCAAAAGAAGATGCATTAAAAGAGATCTTAAGGCTGAGCTCTGAGTATCATAGATATCGAAGAGGTTCTCAAGGAGTAAAGCAGATCCTTGCCAGGCGAAAGAAGGGATTTACACTCTTTTCATTTCTTGAAAACTCAGCGGGTGACGCTGGTGTCAAGGCCCATATAAAGTATATGAAACCCTCTACTTCAACAGGCCTTGGTCCCTACAAAGAATCACTGGTCGAGATGAAATTGGAGGCAATTACCTTGCAACAGTTAATTGGCTACCTATATCGGATTGAATCGCCGGGCAATGTTGTAAGCATCAAACGAATCTCAATTAAGGAAAACAAGAAGAAATCTGGTTACTTAGATGCAATTTTACAGGTATTGACCTTTCAGTAGACCCGCCTGCCTCGCCTGAGCGAGAGCAATGGCGGGCAGGTAAAGAAGGGAGAAATGGAGTGATGGAGGAATGAAAGAGACTAAATCCTGCTTAAGTCGTGCCCAATACTCCAACTCTCCAGTCTTCGACCCTGAGGCTCAGACCCGAAGGGTACTCCAATACTCCAGAGAATTGACGTCATGAAACAGTTTGTATCGAAAAATAAGAGGTGGCTTGGATACATCTTCTATTGTATTATCTTAGCAGTTTTTCTCTTATATTATCGTTTTCCCTCAGATGCCCTGAGGGATTATTTACAGATAAGGGCAAATAATTTAAATACCCCGCTCTTTTTTTCGATTGACCGGATTAAGCCCTGGCCACCTTTTGGTTTAAGACTATGGCAAACCGAAATCTCACTTAAGGACAAGCCTGCCAAAGTGATCTTCGGTGCTGATAGCCTTTTATTCAGACCAAGTGCTTGGTCATTCTTTAAAGGAAAGGGTAAATATTGCTTTGAGTGCCTGGCTTATGGAGGAGATATAAGCGGTTGTGTCTATTTCGAAAATAACAACATGGCAGCCCCCTTTACCTCGGAAATCGAACTCAAGGATATCCGAATTGGCACCTATGAATATCTAGAGGATTTGATTGGCAGGCATGTTGATGGAATCCTTAAGGGGGCTATTAACTACAGCGGACAGCAAAAAGACCTGATGAATGGTGTAGGGGAGGCGAATCTGAGACTGTTAGACGGTCGGGTTGAACTTCTATTGCCTATCTTGAGTCTGAACTCCATTGATTTTAACGAGGTTAAGATCAATATGGCCCTCAAAAAACAAACGATAAACCTTACACGCTTAGAATTAGAGGGTCCCCAGTTGAAAGGCACGCTATCAGGAACCATAAGCCTGAAAAGCAATTTTGCGAAAAGCACCCTTGACCTAAAGGGAAGGGTTGAGCCGTTTGCATCATTTTTCAAAGACGCGGAAGGTGTCTCCAGTGCCGTGAGACTTTTCAAGAAAAGGCTGAGAAGGGGAACCCTCGGCTTTATTATCCGCGGAACCATAGGCGAGCCTAGAATCAAATTCACCTAGAATTATGCTCACCATGTCAAGGCGTTATCAGACCATTTTAAATCTCTTTGCCTTAGCCGCTATTATCTTCCTTGGTGTGGATCTCTTCTATACGACCATCAGGGCACAGCTCAGGGGTTTCGATACCCAAAAAGGTGTAATGCACCAGTTACCGGATGTGAAAGGAAATAGGAAGGCCCCTTTGGATTATTACAGGGTAATTATTAATAGGAATATCTTCGGCCTTGAAGAAGAGGCCTCTCGGGAAATAGGTGAAGAAGAGATTGAAGACCTGAAGCCCACTTCCTTGAAATTGGCCCTTTTGGGAACAGTTGTAGGTGATCAACAGAGTGCCGTTGCTGTTATTGAGGAAATCGACAAAAAAAAGCAAGGCCTATACAGGGCAGGTGACAGTGTTCAGAGTGCTATTGTCAGGAAGATCTTAAGAGGTAAGATAATCCTCAGGGTTAAGGATAGGGATGAAATCCTGACAATAGAAGAAGGTGCTGCCTCAAGGGCTGAGAAGGAATACCCGAAATCAAAACCGATCAAGAAAAGCTCTACCATAATGGTAGGCCGCTCAGATCTGGAGGAATCCATTAGCAACATTCATCAACTTTTATCTCAGGTGCGAATAAGGCCTCACTTCAGGGATGGCAAGGCGGACGGTTTGGCAATTACTAATATTAAGCCCGGTTCTATTTTTGCTAAATTGGGATTGAGGAATGGTGACGTTGTTCAGGGAATAAATGGAAGGGATATCAAGAGCCCGGATGACGTGCTTGAGGTATATAACAAATTGAAATCAGGATCTCAGGTGGCATTACAGATAAGCAGAGGTGGTAGGCAAAGAATAATAAATTACAAATTCAGGTAAGCCCCTAATGTATACATCCTATTTTGGTTTTAAAGAGAACCCTTTCAACCTAACACCAGATCCACGGTATCTTTTTCTGAGCCCTAACCACAAGGAGGCCCTTGACCACCTCCTTTACGGAATTAACGAACGAAAGGGCTTTATTGCTATTACCGGTGGAATCGGTACAGGCAAGACCACTATCTGCAGAGCCCTCCTCGGTCAGTTAGATGACTCTATAAAGAGTGCCTTGATATTAAATTCATCTATCACAAAGAAGCAACTCCTAGAGACAATAAATCAGGAGTTTGGCATTGATCCGGATATGGGGGCCAGCACAAAAAAGCGATATATCGACAGACTCAATCAGTTCCTGCTTAAGACCTTCGGCCTTGGAGGCAATGCGGTTCTGTTGATAGATGAGTCCCAAAACCTTTCACACGCTGTCCTTGAGCAGATAAGGATGCTTTCCAATCTGGAAACAGAAAAGGAGAAACTGATCCAGATCGTTCTCGTTGGGCAATTCGAATTAAAGGAGCTTCTGGCCTCTTCTTCATTGAGGCAGCTTAATGAGAGGATAATGGTTCGCTATGAGTTGAGGCCTCTGGATCGCAAGGATGTCCAGGGCTACGTGGAACATCGATTGGTAGTGGGGGGTGGCAGAGGGGATCTGAGGTTTACAAATGGTGCCTTAAAGGCAATCTATGAATCCTCTCAGGGAAATCCGAGGAGGATTAATGCGATCTGTGATAGGGCCCTCCTTGCTGCCTATGCCACGGATGAATTCACCATATCTAAGGGAACGGTTAGAAGGGCGATTAAGGATGTCATGGGCAATGGGACATCCGAGACCAGGATAATGGATTTGCTACAGAAAAGCGTTAAACTGACAACTGTCTTTATGCTATTATTAATTATCCTAGCGGGCCTTTCCGGATGGGCCTATAGGACACATATCTTAGATATCTTTTCCCCTAAGGAAATGAGCTCTGTTCCCATCCCCAAGGTTGACGCAGTGATTTCTGTTCCCATACGCAAAATAGAACCAGCAAGTTTATTCCTCGATGAGCAAGCAAGCCTTGCTGCACTCTTCAGGCTTTTTAAGGAAAAGACCGGCGAAGATAATTATGCCTCAGATAATGCCCATATAGGTCTGTTTTCATTCGATACAAAGATCGAAAACTATATTATGTTTAAGAAACCCTTTCGGGTCCATTTAGCCCACCCTGAATCCCCTCAATCTCCGAGTCCCTTTCCAAACGGTAAAGTCTCCAGCCCGGTCTCCTCTCCTCGCTATCTCCTGATCAATGAAGTAACTGCCGATGGTGCCATAGTAATGGATGCCGAAGGAAAGGATAGGCCGGTTACCATGGACTTCCTTCAGACACATCGGGGCCAGGAGGCTTCCTGGGCATATCCCTATAAAAACAGGGATTTCGATTTGGTAAAGGGGATGAGCGGTCCGGGTGTCTTGAAGGTGCAGGAGACATTAAAAAGGATA
>CP070660.1:488881-495625 GCA_020355145.1 Deltaproteobacteria bacterium | reverse complement strand
CGAGTCTGGTAAAGGTATACTCCCTCCCTTCGGACACTATCCTATACCTCCTCTGAACCAAGATAGGCCTTCTTTACCTCATCATCCGCCATAACCTCTTCTGGGATGCCTTCAAGGAGCTTTTCCCCAAAATTTAACACCATAACCCTCTTGGTAACCCTGAACAACTCCCTCAACCGGTGTTCTATCATGATCAAGGTAATACCATCCATCTGTAACCTCTCTATAAGGGGTATTATGCTGGCTATCTCGCTCATACTTAGTCCAGAGAAGACCTCGTCACAGAGTATTATCTCAGGCCTCAGCGCAAGGCACCTTGCGATCTCAAGCCTCTTTAGATAGCCAGTAGGGAGTGTGGATGCCAGTTTATAAGGAACAAGGGAATCCCTTTCAAAACCGATCTCCTCCAGGATATCAATGCTGACGGTATCCCGAGCCCCAAGTCTACCTCCTCCTCTCCATCCTCCAGCCTTCCTTGCCCTGGAGGAGAACAGGGGTACGATAAGGTTCTTATATGCAGGCAGTGTATAATAGGGCCTCATGATCTGGAAGGTTCTGGTTACCCCCATAGCAGCGATCTTATGCGGTGGTTGCCTGCTTATATCCTTGCCCCTAAAGCTGACCTTGCCTGAATCCATCCTTATAAACCCGGTGATACAGTTGATAAGGGTGGTCTTTCCTGATCCATTTGGACCGATAATCCCAAAGATCTCCCCCTGGTGTACATCAAAGCTGACATCCTTTAGGGCCTGAAGGCCACCAAAGGCCTTATGGAGATTTCTAACCTGCAAGATGGGTTCTGAACTCATACCCTTACCCACCTTTCAAACTGATGATATCTCCGCTGCGCATAAACCACTATCCCCTCGCTCCTGAATACGATAAAGGCAACCAAGATTAGCGAATAGAAGACTATCCTCAGGGTACCAAATGCCCTCAACAACTCCGAGATAGGCACCAGGATAAAACAGCCTAGTATTGGTCCTACCAGGGTACCACCTCCCCCTATAACTGTTGCGGCTATAGGTATGATAGAAAAATCCAGGGCGAACTGGGATATCCCAGACCACATATAGATATGGACAAGATAGGCACCACCAAGGCATCCCAGGGCAGATGCAATAAATACGGTGATGGATTTATAGAGATTTATGCTTAAGGCAGATGCCTTGACTGCCTGGTCGTTATCCTTTACACCCCTAAATACCAATCCGATATCCTCATTTACCAACCTCCTCAGCCCAAAAAGGGAGATGATCACTGTTATCAGGATACAATACTGCTCAATCCAGCGATTGGGAAAACTTGCAACACCAACTATGCCATCAGTACCTCCGAGGATGTTCAATGCCTCTATGATCCGAGCAAAAACTAGTGGATACATCAGGGTTACGATAGCAAAGTAGACCCCCCTGAGGGGGAGGCAAGGGTAAAGGAGCAAGGTGCAGGTACCCGCACCTACTATGGTGGCCACAGGGATGGTAACTACCGGGGGTAAGCCGAATGATGTGTTGAGGATCGCTGCTATATATCCGCCGGTCCCTATAAAGAAGGCGCCTCCCAAGGATACCAGTCCGACGAAATTGGCCAAGAAATCAAATCCCAGGGCAAGCAATGAATAGATACCCACAATGGATATGACCCTTTGCCAATAAAGGCCGGGCATGACCAATGGAAGGGCAAGCATCCCACTTATCAGGAAAAGCCGTGGTAGAAGAAGATAGGCCATCTCTTCCCATGAGGAGATGGCATATATACCCTCTGAGCGTACCTTTATGCCCCTATCTAACCTCTCCTTCCTCCGCTCTTCAATCATCCCTAAACCCTCTCCTCCAGCTGCTTTTGTCTGCCGAAGATCCCCGAGGGCCTTAATATCAAGGTAATAATAATGGCCAAAAGGGCCACCACCATATGGAAGTGGGATGCTATATAGCGCACGGTGATTATCTGGGCAAATCCTATCATAAAGGCGGCAAGCACAGCACCGACCCAACTTCCCAGGCCACCTACAATGCAGACGGCTATGGCCAGGATCAAGACATTGTATCCAGCCTCTACCACTATATTGCCCATGGGTAACAGGACAACTCCTGCTAACCCAGCAAGGATGGATCCAAGGGCCATGGCTATTAATGCCATCAAATCGGAATCTATGCCAAGCATCATGGCAGCCCTTTCATCCTGGGCCATACCCCTGAGGGCAAGGCCAATTCTGTTATAGTGGGTGAAGAGCCACAGGAGAAAGATCGCGAGGCCCCCGATTAGGACTGCAAGGATGCGCTGAAAATCCACTGGTATGCCTGCTATTTCGATAGAGCCCTCAATGAATACAGGGAGGGTATAGGTCATACCCTTAAAGCCTCCCCACCTGAAGCCTTCCAGTATAGCAAGGCCAATGGCATAAGAGGCGATGATCTCCGAGGTAGCCATTCCCCTAACCCGAATGAGGATAAACTGGTAGATAGCAGCGCCGATTATTCCTGTGATAATGAGGGACAGGATGATACTGAGGATATAGTTTATCTGGAGGATGTTTAAGAGGCTCCAGACTATAAAGCCATTTGCCACATATAGTGCACCATGGGCGAAATTGGGTAGCCTACTGATTCCATAAACTAAGGTGAAGCCAATGGCTATTAAGGCCAGTGAAACACTGTTTATAATTCCATAGATAAGGATATCCATCTACATGTGTTGGCCCCCTTGTCATTGGTCATTAGTTACTCGGTTGCGCTGCTAGTTTCGTCTACCGTCACTCGGTTCTGTTGCTCCTTGCGTTGGCTGAATTTGCAGCAAGCAACAAGTTATACAATTGGCGTCATCTATAACCGCTGTGCGAATCCCGATACGAGACGCGCAACCGCAACCATTTGACTCAACCGAAATCTAACCTGATTTTGTCAGCCACTAAATGGTAACCACCAACAGATATAAGATTGTGAGTTTCCAAGTTTCTGTGAATTACTGCATCCACGGAGGAAGCCTGATCTCACCCATGGCTATCTTTTTGGGGAAGACAACCACCCTTTTCCCAGCCTGCCACTGGAAGATGGTCCCAACAGCACCTTGTTCGGGATCCACACTCGGGATGACCTGGTGGCTCCTTGGATCGAACCTGATCCTCCCATAAACACCCATCATATCGGTCTTTTCAAGTGCCTCTATCACGGCATCTGGTCGAAGGGAACCAGCCCTCTCAATAGCATCCTTGAGGACATAAGGGGCCATGTAACTTGTTGATGTGCCGTATCCTTCAGGTTCTATATTCCACCTCTTTTTGTATGCCTCAACAAATCGCATTGTCCATGGTGTGGCATTGGATGGGGCATTGCCTGCATTGACCACATTGGCCAGACAGTATTCTCCCTTTCCTTCAGTGGCATTCCAGAAACCGGGCTGTTCAGCGGCTGCAATGATAGAGCCAAAGGGAAGGGCCGGTATCCTCATGTCATACCACTGTTTGAGGAGGATTGATGTCTCAGGCATATCCATCCAGATGAGGATGACCTGGGCCTTTTCCTTCTTGGCCTTAATCAGACCCATAGAAAAGTCCGTTGTTCCTGTAGGATATATCTCTGGCTTACCTACGACATGCCAGCCCTTCTTTGCCATTACCTTTGCGATTATACCTCCGCCTGCTCGTGCATGGGCCACATCCTGTACCATTATAAACAACCTGTTTAGGCCATACTTCTTCTCGATCTCCACCAGACAGGGGACGATCTCCCCAACTACCATCCACTTGGCCTCGCCGGTTATCCTGAAACAGTACTTGAACCTCTCATACCCCTTGGCAACCCTGGCATGGTACTTGGGGGTTAGGACACCGGCTGTAAGTATTGATACCTTTTTGTATTTGGACAGCAGATCCATAGCCGCCAATGCGGCCTCGGACCTTAGAGGCCCTCCCATAATGAAATCCGCCTTTTTTTCAAGGATTAGCTTTTCCACGGCCAGGAGGGCCTCGCTTACCGGCACCCCTGGCTCTAAATCCCGGGTATCGATGACCTCCACCTTAAATGGCCTTTTCATGCCCGCCACATCGACACCACCTGCTTTATTGATCTCCTCAATGGCCAGGGTGATTGCCCTCTCCGAAGTCCAGCCATAGACAAAGGACGTAGCTAGTGGGCACCCTATGACAATAGGTTTAACTGCCAAGGCTGAATGGATTGGCAGTACAAAGAAGACTGCTAACAGTATGACCAGATTTGCAAGGGTTCTTGTCTTCATCACTGTCCCTCCCTTTTATCTGAGCATTACAGCTAATAGACAAGACGGGATATAATTTTCGGTGGAAAGGTAGACGCCCCTACCTATAACTCCCTGATTATTAGATTGTCAAATCCTTTATTTACCCCTAAAGACAAAAAAACCACCCCCCTTTATACATGGGGGTGGCTTTTCTTAGGAAAGGGTTGCAGGATGAGGAAGTGGCTTATTACCTGGCTTGTTCCATCTCTTCAAGCTGACCGTGCAGCTTTTCTGCATTCTGCCTTACGTAGTCCCTCACCTGGCTGTCCAATTCCTTGTATTCATCCAATGCACTCTTGAAGGCAAGCAGGTCCAGTTCACAGAGGGAGAAAAGTGATCCATCTGCAGGATCCCTCCAATGGTCTATAATTCTGGCCCCATGGAGGGTAGTTTTTGTAAAGGTCTTCAATGCCTGCTCTACATGCTGCTCTTCTGAAGAGGCGGACATGTCCCCGGCGGTTGTTGAGGCCATGTAATCCTTGGCCAGGACAGCCACATAGGTCTCAAGAATCTTGGCGACCTCTGCACGAGCCCTATTGTCTGCAGTCGATACTAACAGGGCCCGGTTCTTGATCCCCGAGGCAATACCCACTCCGTAGAAGACCTTTCCCTTATCCACATCAAATGCCCCACTTCCCTTATTAACCCAGGCAGGTCCTGCAGGAGCAATAGCACCTGGTTGCTTTCCCGCACAACCCACAAAAAACAGGAGCCCTACACCAAGGGAAATACATAGAGTTTTCATCCATTTTGGTTTCATGATTACCTCCTTCTTCTCCTAAATTCTTCGATCGTTCCCCTCATCTCCTCCATCAAGTCTTCCATCTCCTGCATCCCAGCAATCAACTCATCCATGTTATATGGCCTCTTTCTTGTTAGAATCTTTCCATTCTTTTTTTCTTTAACGGGTTTTCGCTTAGGGGTTTCGACCTCCTTCAGCGGCCGAGCAGGCTCCTTTGGGGTTTCGACCTCCTCGTTCGCTGGTTTTTGCCCTGTTCCGGATGGGACAGCCTTAACAGAGGCGAGCCGGTAACCCACCCTGCCCAACCAGTTTAGGGCCACCTCGGATTTAATGGAAAAATTAATGTCTGTGATTGCCAGACCGTCTGCCGCCTTCCTGGCAATCATGGAGTTAATACCAATCATAACTGCCTTTTCATCCAGAAGAGGACCTCCTGAGTTGCCCCTGTTAATACTTGCCTCTGTCTGAAACAGGTTCTTGCCGGGGACACCGCCATAATCACTTCTGTGGGCACTGATAACACCTGTTGTCAAACTCCATAGACCTCCCTGCTCAGGATGACCAATGGCATAGGCTTGATCGCCGACACCAACCCTGTTTGAATCACCGAAATCCACTTTAGTGAGTGGCACATCCGGATTTTTTATCTTGACAAGGGCCAGATCCAGCTTCACGTCATATGCCAGAACCTCACCCTTGTAACGTCTTACCAGATCTGCCTGGTGGTTCCCGGTTACCCGTTCAGGCTTCAAGAAAACCCAGATACTGGACAGTAGTTTTGATGAATCCTTCCGGGTTAAGATGTGGGCGTTGGTGATAACAAGCCCGTCTTGTCTGATAATTGATCCAGTGCCACCGTTTCCGCTTTTACTGCCCTCAGAGGCAAATATGAATACAACCCCGGGACTTGCCTTTTGGTAGATCTCCTTTGGGGTCAAGGCAAAGGCATAATTGGTATCAGGAAAAAACCAAACACCAATAATAATGACCAATAAAAGAACATTATTCAATCTTTTATTTCTCATCATGTTCCCCCTCAATTTGTTCAAACCTTTGTGCTCTATCTATAGGTTTTCCTGCTGGGAAAAGATATATTGCCTCATTTCCTCGGCAATTACTGTTGTCAGGGCCTTTCGTATCTTTCGAACTGCCCTGTTTTCAGCCTGAGGAAGGCTACGATGTCCTTCCCTTCCTGTCTTATTCACACTCCCGAAAACAGAGTCACCTCTCTTATCAACCAGCTCGAAATGTGTCCGCCACTGAACATATTTCCACTCAGGTGTTCCTCTATCAAGGTCTTTGATCTCAACAGCTCCCCTGACAAGCACCTTTGCCCTGCTTAAATCTTCACCAATAGAGAAGCCCTGCTGATTTAATCCTTGAACGAGGGCCTCCTGAATCTCAACAGCCCGGCTGCCCTTAACTGATACCCCAATCAAGAAATCCCTGAGCAGAATAGATTCCAGCCTACTTTTTATTTCAGTGAAATGGGTTGGTGAGGAGATACCTGTTCCAGAGGTGCTGACGATCCGAAGCTCAGCGTCATAGGCCTCCCGCAGGATGTGTTTCTGGATTGACTGTTTGAGATATTTTACCTTGGCGAGCATATCCTCTTCACCTTCAGCCCTGTTTAGAAGCCCTTTTATGCCCTGATCCAGTTGCTGGATTTTGTCTCTAAGTATCTTGGCCGATTGATCCCTATCGAGTACTGCAAGTGCATAAAAAATAGGCTCCGTCCCCGTCTCTTG
>CP070660.1:481728-488781 GCA_020355145.1 Deltaproteobacteria bacterium | reverse complement strand
GAAGGAGGAGGAAAAATCAGAGAAAAAAGAGGAGATTATAGACCTTGTTGATGTAGCTGAACAGGGCAGTGCACCAGAATCAGCTGAGGAAGATATAGAGGGCTTGGAAGAGCTTTTAGCGGATGAAGAAGAGGTCGAAAAAAAAGAAGAACCTCCATCTGAGGAGAAGAAAGAGGTTGTGGAGGAAGTTCCATCAGAAAAGGCTGAGGTAAAAGAGGAGATTGATGAATCAGTTAAGGGCGAGGGTCTTGTCTCTGAGGCCTCATCTGGTCAAGAAGCAGAAAAGACGGAAGAGGAGGCAGAACCCTCTCTAGATTTAGAAGAAGACATTGAACTGGAAGAGGGGCTCGAGGAAGAAGTCTCTGTGGAGGAGGAAAAGGCTGGGGAGAAGGTTGCAGAGGAGGCAGAACCCTCTCTAGATTTAGAAGAAGACATTGAACTGGAAGAGGGGCTCGAGGAAGTAGTATCTGAAGAGGATAAAGGGGTGGCGAATGAGCAATTGTTGGAGGAGGCAGTTGAGAAGAAGGAGGAGGCCCTTGAAGATGTCTTACCTGAAATGCCCTCTGCTGAACAGATAGCGGAGGAGGAAGAGGAGGCAATAAAGGAGGAGGCTCCGGCAATCTCAGAGGAAAAGATCGAGGCCATTTTAACAAAGGTAGTAAGCGATGTGTTGGAAAGGGTAGCCAAAGAGGTTATACCTGAAGTAGCCGAGAAGATTATCAGGGAGGAGATAGATGTCTTAAAGAAGAGTATCATGTCTGAGGATTGATATATTACCTTTTAAGACAAATGGGCACAAAGGCAAATAATGAAAGGGGTCTTCAAAGTTGTCATTGTGCCCATTTGATTATTATTTGCGTCTATCTCGCCCCACATCCGCTTGACTTAAGGCCTCTTTTGCCACATGATCAACATAAATGATCCAATTCAGCCGTAGTGCTTCATTAAACCAACAAAAAAAGGAGCGACATTTTATGGAAAACGATGTCTTGGCCAAGACCTACGAGCCCAAGGAAGTGGAAGAGAGATGGTATTATTATTGGGAGAGAAATGATCTATTTAAGGCCAATACAAAATCGGGTAAATCACCTTTTTCTATCGTCATTCCCCCACCGAATATAACCGGAAGCCTACACATGGGCCATGCCCTCAATAATACCCTCCAGGATATTCTGTGCAGGTACAGGAGAATGAAGGGATATAATGTCCTGTGGCAACCCGGCACGGACCACGCGGGTATTGCTACCCAGAATGTGGTAGAGAAAGACCTTGCCTCAAAGGGAACCGATCGTCATCAGATTGGTCGGGAGCGATTTGTTCAATTGGTCTGGGAGTGGAGGGAAAAATTCGGTGGAATGATTATCAACCAGCTTAAAAGGCTGGGAAGTTCCTGTGACTGGAGTCGTGAACGATTTACAATGGATGATGGCCTCTCTAAGGCTGTAAGGGAGGTCTTTGTGCGTCTTTATGATGAAGACTTGATCTACCGGGGAGATTATATCATAAACTGGTGCCCCAGGTGCCATACAGCACTGGCTGACCTTGAGGTAGAACATGAAGATAGGGATAGCTATCTCTATTATATTCGCTATCCCTTTGAAGACCGGGAGGGCTATCTGATCGTGGCCACAACCAGGCCAGAGACACTTTTAGGCGATACCGCAGTGGCTGTGAACCCGGAAGATGAACGTTATGAAGGCCTATCGGGATCTCATGTGCTTCTGCCAGTGCTCAATAGGCCCATACCGGTTATCTTTGATAGTTATGTGGATAGAGAATTCGGTACCGGCGCCCTGAAGATTACCCCTGCCCATGATCCCAATGATTTTGAGATTGGAAACACGCATCAGCTTGAACGAATAAGGGTTATTAATGAAGATGGCAGCATGAATGAGCTGGCCGGCCCGTACAAGGGTATGGAGAGGTTTCAATGCCGGGAAAGGATTCTGGATGATCTGAGAAGCTCTGGCTTACTGGAGAAGACAATACCTTACCGTCATGCGGTAGGACACTGTTACCGCTGTAAGACCATGATCGAACCACTTCTCTCCAAGCAGTGGTTTGTCAAGATAGGCCCTCTTGCGGAAAAGGCTATCGCCGCAGTGAAGGATGGAAAGACGAGGATAGTACCCTCCAATTGGGAAGATGTCTATTACGAATGGATGAATAATATCAGGGATTGGTGTATATCCAGGCAGATATGGTGGGGTCATAGGATACCCGCCTGGTATTGCCAGGGATGCGGGGAGATTATAGTGGCCAAGGAGGAGCCCAGGGGATGCCCTTCTTGCAAGGGCAAGGATCTCCAGCAGGAAACAGACGTACTGGATACATGGTTCAGTTCTGCCCTGTGGCCATTTTCAACCCTGGGTTGGCCGGATTCCACTGATGAACTAAAGACCTTTTATCCCACCTCGGTGCTGGTAACTGGTTTCGATATCCTTTTTTTCTGGGTGGCGAGAATGATGATGATGGGTCTATACTTTCTTGGAGATGTCCCCTTCAGGGACGTTTATATTCACGCCCTTGTCAAGGATGAACAGGGCCAGAAGATGAGCAAGAGCAGGGGAAACATAATTGATCCCCTGGAGGTATTGGACCGGTTCGGTACGGATGCCTTCAGATTTACCCTTTCTATATTGGCTATCCAGGGTAGGGACATCAGGCTTTCAGAGGAAAGAATAGCAGGATACAGGAATTTTATTAATAAGATATGGAATGCCGCCAGGTTTTCCTTGATGAACCTGAAGGATTGTAAGCCCCCATCTATAGATAAGAGTAATCTTACCCTGGCTGACCGTTGGATCATGACAAGGATAGGGGAGGTTGCAGAGGAGATAACCGGCCATATAGGTGGTTACAGATTTAATGATGCGGCCAGTACCTGTTATCAATTTGTCTGGCATGAATTTTGTGACTGGTATCTGGAGATGGCAAAACTGGAGCTCTATAGCAGGGATCAAAAGAGAAGGGAAGTGGCCCAGTCTGTAATGCAAATTCTCTTGAGTGGGGTGGTGAGGCTTCTCCATCCATTTGTGCCCTTTATTACTGAGGAGATCTGGCAAAGGCTACCCTATACAGAGGGAAGCATCATGATAGCCCAGTTTCCTCAACCTACTGAATTTATCTATGATGATGAATCAATCAAGGAGATGGATCTCCTTAGGGGGGTGATAACAGGCATCAGAAATATAAGGGGAGAGATGAACGTCCCCCCGAGAAAGGATGTAAGGATAGTCATCGATGGAAAGGGGTCGAGGGAGAGACAGATCTTGGAGAATAATCTTTCCTATATTACCAGCCTGGCAAAGGTGGGATCCATTGATATTGTCTCTGGAGCTGAAAAACCCAAATGGTCTGCTACGTATGTCTTTGGCGATGTCCAGGTGCATGTTCTCCTTAAGGGATTGATCAATTACGATGATGAGAGAAAGAGGATATATAAGGAGATAAAAAAGACAGAGCGCGAAATGGATCTATCCCGAAGGAAATTGGCAAATAAGGATTTCTTGAATCAGGCCCCTCCCCATATAGTAGAGGATGTCAGGGAGAAGGCAGGGCTTATGGGTGTGAGGTTAGAGAGATTGAACAAACACCTTGCCATGCTTGAGGGACTCAAATGAATCCCAGCTATGTTTCCCAGATCGACAAAATAATTGATAGTGCCTTAGAGGAAGATCTGGGCCCCGGCGACATAACTACCTCTGCTATTATAGATCCATCCATTAAGAGGAGGGCAAGACTATCAGCCAATGAAGAGATAATATTGGCCGGGATAGGGGTTCTTTCTAGGGTCTTCTCCCGGCTTGATCCTGGGATCTCAGTTGAATGCAATTATCATGATGGGGATGTGGTGCCGAATGGGGATGATATAGGTATTGTTAAGGGGTCGATGAGGGGGATACTAAGTGGGGAAAGGACGGCACTCAATTTCCTACAACACCTATCCGGGATAGCTACCCTTACCAGGAGATATGTGGAGAAAACAGATCCTTCAAAAGTGCGGGTGATTGATACCAGAAAGACAACCCCGGGGCTGCGGATATTGGAAAAATATGCGGTTAGGATGGGGGGCGGGATAAATCATCGCTTTGGCCTCTTTGACGGGATCTTGATCAAAGATAACCACATTGCCGCAGCTGGATCTATATCTAAGGCCTTGGCGGAAATCAAGGCAAAGGTGCCCCATACATTAAGGATTGAGGTGGAGGTAGAGGATACCAAAGGTGTTGAGGCGGCTATCAGCGCAGGTGCAGATGCAATTCTCTTGGATAATATGTCTCTTAAAGAAATGAGGGAGGCCGTGTCTATTGCCAGAGGAAGGGTGCTTTTAGAGGCCTCCGGCGGGGTCACATTGGAATCAATAGGGAAGATATCCAAGACAGGTGTAGACCTGATTTCCGTTGGTGCCATTACCCATTCTGCAAGGTCTGTTGATATCAGCCTCGAGTTGATTTAAAGAACTTAGGGCTTTGCCTCAATTGGAGTATTGGCCTGCCCTGGCGCGAGTTGCATGGAATACGCTGTTGTCGCTGTAATATTTCGGAAGCGGACTATGTCAAACTCCGGCGCTGCGAGCCAGGTCTGGGCCAGGGAGTGATGGGCGAATTTTTCTAAACAAGGTGAAGGAGAAGAAAAAGAAAGAACTTCTTTTCGTTATTATTATCCACTACTCCAGTACTCCATCATTCCATATGGATTGCAGAAAGCCATACACACTAAAAGCACTCTGATTTTTTCCGCAGATAGAAATTTCGAGACTCAAAAATGGATGAACTAATTCAGGAGGCTGCCAGGAGCATCCTGGGATCTAAATTAACCATAGCCCTAACCGGGGCCGGTATCTCAGTTGAGTCAGGTATCCCGGATTTTAGAAGCAGGGGTGGACTATGGGATAGGTTTGACCCGGATGAATATGCCACCATTAACTCCTTTAAGAGAAGTCCGGAAAAGGTCTGGGAGATGTTAAGGGAAATGGAAGAGACTATAGATGCAGCAGAGACCAACGAGGCACATACCGGCTTGGCTGAATTAGAAAGGATGGGTCTGCTTCAGACCGTTATCACCCAAAATGTGGACAATCTCCACCAGGAGGCTGGTTCCCGGGATGTTATCGAATATCACGGCAACTCCCGCTCCCTTACCTGTCTTTGGTGTAACAACAGCTATGATTACAAAGAGAAGAAAGGGGAGTATCCACCCCGATGCGAGTGCGGAAAGATACTTAAACCGGATGTTATATTCTTTGGAGAGGCAATTCCCTTTGATGCCATGACGAGGAGCACTCAGTTAGCCTCTACCTGCCAGGTCTTATTGATAATAGGCACCTCTGCCGTAGTTTTTCCCTTTAACCTACTTCCAAGGCAGGCAAAGCAGGCCGGTTCCAAGATAATCGAGATAAATCTGGAAAAGACGGCACTTACTGATCATATCATCGATATCTTCCTCCAGGGCAAGGCAAGTGTGAAGGTATCGCAACTCGTCTCAGTGGTCAGGGAATTAAGGGGAGGGTGAACACCCTTTCTTGATTTTTTGCAACCGAGGACGCTTACCTGGGCCTAATGTCTTTGAGAGCCTTTCCTTAATCCCTTCAAATGGGAGGTCTTCCCTAAAATAACTTATGATGCAGAAAGATGTGGGAGGTACTTGAGACAGCCAGGAGTGTGGCAAAGATGAGCTGCCAGGTGCGGATTGATAAGGAGGCCTTGGTCAGGTTTTCCCGGAAGATGCATAAAGACCGAGTAAGAGTGCCGCCCTGGAAGTGTTGCTACCACATTTCTGGCAGTGGTGAAGAAACGGTGGCTTATCTATTGGTCTTGGACAGTCTCAATTTTTGCTTCTGGCCAGCATCGGGGATGGATATGTGGGAGATTGAATACGAATCAAGAAGGCTTTCCGGCTATTATGCCCTGGCGGCATCCCTTAAGCAGGCTGTTGAGTCAGGCATTCCGATCACTAGAGCCGACTATTTAGCTGAGCTCTCAATAGGTAAATTAAAAAAGGTCTTGGATGGACGAGGGAGATTGCAACTCCTGGAAGATCGTGTGCAGATCCTCAATGAAGTTGGTCAGCTCCTTGTCCAGGAGCATGATGGAAAGGCCCACCAATTGGTTGAGGCCGCTGGAATGTCGGCTATAACATTGGCCAGGTTGTTAGCCCAAAAATTGTCATCCTTCCGGGACGTTGCAGGATACATGGGTCATAAGGCCTTTTTCTATAAAAGGGCGCAGATATTTGCCGCGGATCTCTATGGGGCATTCGATGGTAAAGGGTGGGGTAGTTTCATGGATATGGGTAAGCTGACCGCCTTTGCCGATTACAAGCTCCCACAGGTTCTGCGGCATCTGGGGATTTTGAGTTACACCCAAGGCCTTGCCCAAGCAGTTGATCAACGGATACCACTTGAGGCGGGAAGTCCTGAGGAGGTTGAGATCAGGGCCAACACCATCTGGGCGGTTGAGCTTATCCGCAGGGAACTGGAGCGGATGGGCACGGAATTAAGGGCCTTCGAGATAGATTGGATCCTTTGGAATATGGGCCAGGCTGAGGAGTTCAAGGTAAGGCCTTATCACCGGACAGTGACCATTTTTTACTGATGTTTTCCTTCGAGCTTTTGGCAAGAGATAGGGATGCAAGGGTAGGTAAGTTTGTTACCCATCATGACACTGTTGAGACCCCTTCGTTCATCGCTGTCGGTACTCAAGGGACGGTCAAGGCTGTGTCGATGGGAGATCTTCGTAAGATTGGAACCCAGGTTATTATCATCAATTCCTATCATCTCCACCTACAACCAGGCGAGGATCTCATAGAGAGGATGGGAGGGCTTCATCGATTCATGGGTTGGGAAGGCCCATTGATGACCGACTCCGGCGGCTTTCAGGTTTTTAGCTTAGGTGCAGGTAAGGAACATGGGGTAGGGAAAGTCGCGCCAATATTCCCTGAGGAGAAGGATCGGGATGGGCATTTCAGCTCGAGAAAAGGGAAACCCTTAGTAAGGGTGGATGAGGATGGGGTCGAATTTATCTCATATCTGAATGGCTCGACACATAGGTT
>CP070660.1:473904-481628 GCA_020355145.1 Deltaproteobacteria bacterium | reverse complement strand
GTTATTCAACAGCAAGGCCTCTATCAGAAATATCTAAAAGAGCATGTCAGCCTTCGGCCTATTGTGGACACCTTTCAAAGGTACAAATTAACAAGGGAGAAGATTGAAGATACCCAAGGCCTCCTTAATGATCCTGACGGGGAGATAAGGGAGCTCGCCCAGACAGAGATAGCCGACTTAAAGGATAAGTTAGCGAAACTGGAAAGGGAGATGAGGCTACTGCTTGTTCCCAAGGACCCAAGGGATGAAAAGAATTGTATTCTTGAGATAAGGGCAGGCACTGGTGGGGAAGAAGCAGCCCTATTTGTCGCAGATCTCTTTAGGATGTACGGCTGCTATATAGAAGGCAAGGGCTGGAAAACGGATATCCTGAGCCAAAGCCCGACAGGTCTGGGTGGTTTTAAGGAGATCATTGCCTTGATAGAGGCAAACGGGGCATACAGTCAACTAAGGTATGAGAGCGGGGTTCACAGAGTACAGAGGATACCGGAGACAGAGTCAAAGGGTCGCATACATACCTCAGCTGTTACGGTTGCAGTACTGCCTGAGGCCGAGGAGGTGGATGTATCAATTGATCCAGATGATCTCAGGATAGATGTATTTAGATCCTCAGGTCCGGGAGGCCAGAGTGTTAACACTACCGATTCGGCTGTGAGGATAACGCATATTCCTACTGGATTGGTGGTCTCCTGCCAGGACGAAAGATCTCAACATAAGAACAAGGCCAAGGCCATGAAGATCTTAAGATCTCGTCTCCTTCATCGGCAAGAAGAAGAACAACGTGCTCAGTTATCTGAGGATCGAAAGAATATGGTAGGTAAGGGAGACCGAAGCGAGAAGATAAGAACTTACAACTTCGTCCAGGGTAGGGTAACTGACCATAGAATCGGGTTGACGATCTATAGGCTTGAGGAGGTCCTGCACGGTGAACTTGATCTCATCTTCCAACCCCTCCTAGCTCGTTTTAAGGCCGAGTCCGATAAGGGCCAAGCAGCCCAACTGTCATGACTCCGAAAAAATGGGCTATCCGGGAAATCTTGAATGTAACCACAGTCTTTTTAAGAGATAAGGGGATAGAAGGCCCCCGTCTTTGTGCGGAGGTGTTGCTTTCCCACCAACTGAAGAAAAGCAGGGTTGAGCTTTATCTTGCACTCGATCGGCCATTAAGTAGTTGTGAGGTAGCTGGTTATCGCTCACTTGTCAGGAGACGCCTTAAAAGGGAACCCCTCCAATATATTACCGGGCACCAGGAGTTTTGGTCCCTGGAGTTTTTAGTTAGCCCGGCGGTCTTAATCCCAAGAGCGGAGACGGAACTTCTCGTTGAAGAGGCCAACAGGCTCAGGAAGGGGAATCTCTTATCAAGCAATAGTGAGCCAGTGATATTAGATTTAGGTACTGGATCTGGGGCGATAGCCATATCCTTGGCGAAGGAGATTGAAGGTGCTGCCGTATGGGCAAGCGACATCTCCTTTGAGGCCCTGGCTGTGGCCAGAAAAAACGCTAAACACCATAACCTTGCCAGGAGAATAAGGTTCTGCCAAGGTGATCTTTGGCAACCCTTTTCAAGCTCTACTAGTCCCTTTGATATGATAATTTCAAATCCCCCTTATGTTCCTGCTGAGGCGTTTAAGACGCTGCCTCCAGAGGTAAGTTATTACGAACCTAGAATTGCCCTTGATGGACATGAAAATGGTATGCACTTTATCAAAAGGATAATTGAAGAAAGTGGGGCCTATCTAAAACCTGGAGGATGGCTCCTCATCGAGATGGATCCAGATCAGACGGAGAGGGCATTACGCCTTATAGATTCTACGCAGTCCTTTAGTTACAAAGAACGGCTCATGGATTACCGAAAAAAATACCGACTGGTAAAGGCTCAAAAGAAGAATGGATAAGATCATTATAGAGGGAGGAGTTCCACTCAATGGAGAGGTAACCATTAGTGGGGCCAAGAATGCCGTCTTACCAATACTGTCAGCCTGTCTCCTGACAGGCGGCTGGCACACATTAGATAATATCCCAAGATTAAAGGATATATGGACTATAAAGGAGATCTTGTCTAATCTCGGGGTTGTCTTCGAGGAAGATGCTCAAACCCTCAAGGTAAACTCAGATAACCTTAACAGTCATAGTGCACCCTACAAACTGGTTAAGACAATGCGGGCATCTATACTCGTTTTAGGCCCCCTTTTGGCCAGACTTAGAAAGGCCAAGATATCCCTTCCCGGTGGCTGTGCTATAGGTGCCCGGCCAATTGATTTACACCTGAAGGGCCTATCTGCAATGGGGGTGGACGTAAACCTGGAGCATGGATATGTGGTGGCCAGTGCTGATAGACTTCGTGGGGCTGACATATTTTTTGATATAACTACAGTTACCGGCACTGAAAACTTGATGATGGCTGCTGTCAAGGCAGAGGGTGAAACCACCATAAACAATGCTGCAAAGGAACCAGAGGTGGTTGATCTGGCCAATATGCTAAATGGAATGGGGGCAAGGATCAGGGGGGCTGGTACCGATACCATAACCATTAACGGGGTAAAGGAGTTACATCCTGTAAGGCATGCTATTATACCTGACCGGATTGAGGCAGGGACATTTCTGATCGCTGCAGCTATAACAAAGGGAAAGGCAAGGATAAAGGGGTGCAATGTGGAGCATATGGAGGCAGTTATTAAAAAACTCCTTGAAACCGGTATGGAAATAGAAAAACAGGGAGAAGACCTTGTTGCTATGGGCCATGATAAGGTTAAAAGTGTAGATATAAAGACCATACCGTTCCCTGGTTTTCCTACGGATATGCAGGCACAGCTTATGGCACTGATGTGCATTGCCGATGGATGGAGTATGATCAGGGAGACGGTATTTGAAAACAGATTCATGCACGTCAGTGAATTAAGAAGGATGGGGGCAGACATTGAGACCAATGGTGGCCAGGCCCTGGTTCGGGGCAAGGGAGTTCTGTCTGGTGCCCAGGTCATGGCTACTGATCTGAGGGCAAGTGCCTCTCTTGTCCTGGCTGGTCTGGCAGCGAAGGGACGCACAGAGATCTCAAGGGTATATCATCTTGATAGGGGTTATCAGGACCTTGATTTGAAGTTATCTCGCCTTGGATCTAAGATTTGGCGTGAAAAGTATTAGGCTGGTTGCTGATTTCTCGCTACTTGTTGCTCGTTTTTTGACGAGTAACGAGTAACTAGTAACGAATAACGAGTAACCTTAATGTTCCCTCGCCCCCTTGTCCCTGCACTATGTGCAACTGTCATCGGGATCCTCATTGGTCATAACATATTGACCGCCCTAACCCTACCTGTAATCCTTCTCCCCTTGGTCATTCTATTTTTTCTGGGGATGATCTTTTTCCTTCCCTTCAAGGTCCGCCCTTTCTGGTTGATGGCTATATTTATGGTGATAGGGGTCAACTCCCAGATAAACAAGACCACCCTATCAGGGTTGCCTCAAATAGTGGATAGCAATGAGAGGGTAGTTATAGAGGGGACAATCTATAGACCACCCAAGGTAAGAGTCAACGTGGCAACCTTCCCTATTCACGCAGAAAGGATCTTTTTGGTTAAAGAGGTCAAGAGGGTTAAGATCAACCTCCTGGTAAGGATATATAGATACAAGGGTGGTCTAAGGACAGGTGAAAGGGTCCGCTTTCCTGCCAGGGTGAAGGAATTCAAGAGTTTTAACAACCCTGGGGGGTTTGATTACCGATTCTATATGCAGAGCCAGGGGCTTTCCTTTATGGCTACGGTGTCCGATGGACGTTATGTTGTCCCAATGGGACAGGGGGATCTTGGTCTTGTCGGAAGGCCATTGGAGAAGGTCAGAGGCCCTTTAAGGGAATTTTTTGTAGAAAGACTCTCCTATACTGTGAGCCCCATATATACCGCCCTTATCCTTGGGGAAAGGCAGGGCCTTACCTCTAAGCTAAGAGGACCATTCGACAGAACAGGTCTCGGCCATATAATGGCCGTTTCAGGTCTCCACCTTGGTTTGGTAGCCTGGCTCTTTTTCATGTCTTTCAGGTGGCTACTGTCGCTGTCCTATCGGCTGACACTTATGACGGATATAAGAAGACTTGCAGCAATTATAACCATCTTCCCAGTGTTGGCCTATGGCTTGATCACAGGACTCCAGGTCTCTTCCCAGAGGGCCATGGTTATGGTCTTGGTATTCCTATGGTCCTTTATTATAGGCAGGGAAAAGGATGTCTGGTCCAGCCTTTGCCTGGCAGCCCTTATAATACTCACCCTTAAGGGGGATGCCCTCTTTAGTGCCTCTTTTCAGCTATCCTTCACAGCTGTAGCTGGTATTCTATGGCTGGCCCCTTTAATCTATTCAGGAATACCAAGACTTAAGACGGGCAACGGGTCTTTTAAGGGAAATAAATTATTACATCCAATTTTGACATATACCGTGGGTCTGATTGCCGTGACAACTGCAGCCACGGTTATAACAGTCCCATTGATTGCCCACCATTTCCATCGTTTCTCTATAGTAGCCCTTCCAGCTAACCTGACAGTAGTTCCCATAATAGGGCTTTGGGTTATACCCCTCGGATTACTTTGCTCTATATCTCTGCTCCTTTCCTCTACCCTTGCAGGGATTCTACTTTCCTTAGGGGAATTTGGTCTTAATCTGGCGATCTCCTTAGTTCAGCTCTGGTCGGATATTCCCTGGAGCTCGATCTGGGTAATTCGACCCAACTGGCTGGAGGTCCTTTTACTCTATGGGCTACTTTTCTTAGGCATTAATTTTACACGTTCAAGGCTCTACCAACTATCCTTAGCACTCCTTTTGACCATACTTTGTATAGATGTAGGATACTGGGTCTACCAGACCCGCCTTAATAATAATCTAAGGGTAACGATCCTGGATGTAGGAAGAGCGAATGTAGCATTCATACAGTTCCCAGGCAAGGAGAGGATGCTTATTGCCCACAATGCCTTTGGCCGTAAGGGTTTTAACCTGGCCCAGATGGTCTTGTCGCCTTACCTATGGAAAGAGAAGATCAAGCGGGTTGACTATCTTTTTCTGACTGATCCTCAAGAGCAACCAATTGAGGGACTTCGATTCATGATGGACAATTTTCATCCCAGGGAAGTGTTCTCGGATCTCTCCAGGGAAATGATTGTTGCTGGAACTCGGATTAAAGGGGGCAATACTGCGGGGATAACAATAAGTTATCGAGGCTGGTCTCTCATCTTCTCTGACCAGAAAGTGCTCATTGAGAAGGAAAACCAGGAGAGGGGAAAAGGGTGGCCGAGATACGTCATCACCACCAAAGAGGAGATAGTGCGCCGCTCTTCCTTTCCCGTGCTCAGTATATCCCAAACCGGTGCACTGACAATAACCATAGGCCCTGAAGGGAATATAGGGATGAAGGGTTTTCTAAAAAAGGACCTCCCCTCATTAGAGGGAGGTTCATAAAAGATCGGATTTGGGTAAACAAAAAGCGCTACAATCCCAGCCAAACTTAGAACTTAGGGTTTGATCTTGACCCTGATTTCTCTGATGGAAGAAACTTATGCAATTTCTACACTGATGTCCCCTTTGCCATGAGAGGAAACTGCGCCGCCGCATCCAACAAATCAGGAAAATGCACAGCTCAAGTTCTATTCAAAAAAGTCTTGCCCCTCTTTTACAACTTCCAACTTACAGCCTCAAAAGAATGTCGCATAATGCATAGAAAGAGGCATATAAGCTAAATTTCTAGGTCGTAGACTTTTAATACTTTTCCATCCTTAATTAGTTTTCTAAAGCGAGTCTCATAATGCTTTGGGTGAAGTTTTACATGATGCCCAACGTTTAGGAGAGCTTTTTCTAAGCTTATCGCTTTCCCTTCAAGACCCATATAGGAAATAAGTCGTTATTTTGTCAATGCAAATCTCAATAAATCCTAGAAAATGAGAGCGGTGAGTTTATGGAATGATTTACCTTGGTTCTATGATGTTTTTCAGGCGGAAAAAGAAGTCACATCATTAATGCCGATATGTTTCGTATATCACCTCCTCATTATACTTGATGACTAAAAGCCTTCGGATAAATTCCGGGCTAAGGTCCAATACGGCGCATATCCAGAGAAAGGAGCCGGTCCCTTGATCTTTGCTCCGGAACCATGCCTGAGCTGTCACATCCCATCGGGCGTCTTTAATGGCTTGCTCGAGAACAGCGTGCCAGAGTCTTTTGCATGCCTTCTCCAATCTATCTCTAGAAAGCATAGTCTTGTCAAGCTCCTGGTGGAAAGTTCATCTAAATCTTTATATGTAAAAGAACTCCTCCGATTTTAACTCCAGGGATGCATTAAACAGACAGGCACAAGAACCTATCTGCAATACTCATATCGGTTAAAACATCTCAAAACTTTAACAGGTATGGGGATAAATGAATGGGATTTGGGTAGGCTTAAGGGAAAAGAGATTAATCTGGACTAGATTTGATCGTCTGTTTGTTCTTCTAGAACTAAGTCTACGGTGAGCTAACGGCTGGCCTGAAGTGGCCATAATTCATTCAAGAAGACAAATCCCATTATGGGAGGGATGAAACAGAGTGCCCTGGGGACGTAAAAGGTTCTAAGGCAACTCAATATTTTTGGAAATAGTTAGACAACCGAATGGTAGATCTTTTCCTGCTTCCTTGTTGTAGCTCACTTTCCTCAATTAACTATCCTCCTCGTCAAAGATCCTAAATCATATATCTTTAAGACTAGGCTGATAAATTGCTTTAGAACCTACCCCTCTCAAAAATCAACGGAAAAAAGAGAGGGAAGAATTTTTCAATAGGGGTCGAAGAAGAGCGAAATTTGAAGGCTAAATACCTTCTATGATTAATTATGAGGAAGAGAAGTCAAACCCTCTAAATTCTAAGGTGCAGCGTATTTTATTAATATCACTATATATGATTTGAGCTGGCTGTTCTCTTTAATCTTCACCTCAACCAGTTTGTCAACTTAGAACTTAGGGTCTGACCCTGGTTTTCCCAATGGCAGCCAACGCTGAAAATGGATAAAGACAGCTAATAGTGTCCTCAACCGCATTCTCCAATTTTATCAAATGTCAAGGCCAGACCGCGACTTTCCCTTTCGTTACGATGCGAAGACCCGTTGCCTCCCCAGAGATATAGGATACTGGGTCTACAAAGTGCGCCTTAATAATAAGCTAAGGGTAACAGCCCTTGATGCGGGAAGAGGCAATGTGGCACTGACCAAATCGATTCAATAATACCAATTAAAGTGATTTCTAAATCGCATGAATATTGATCACAGACACGTAGCTAGGATTGTAGATTCCGAAATGAAATCGAAAGTTTTCGGGGATGGTCTAAGGTGGAGATCAATATCGGAAGTTGAAAGCTCGGAATAACGCCCGAGATCACCTGTAGGCGAACAGCGGAGCTGTGAGCCTGCCAGATGCAGTGAGGGGTTAGCTGGCCTTCTCCAACTTCTCCGCAATCCACTGATTCAGACTCTTTCCCTCACGTCTCGCAGCCACATATACCCTTCTGTGTAAATGTGGCGGTAGACGAACCATTAGGCGACCAGAGAGCGGTTTATCCGGCTCTTCGCCACGTTTTTCGCAAAACTCCAAATAATCATCAACGGAGTCCCGAAACGCCTGTTCTATTTCTTCAGTGCTTTTGCCCTGGAACGTTATTACATCTCGCAGGTCGAGCACCTCTCCATGTAAGACGCCAGATTCGTCATCAAACTCGACATGACC
>CP070660.1:469237-473804 GCA_020355145.1 Deltaproteobacteria bacterium | reverse complement strand
TTCTGGAATGATCCGGATAATAAAAAGTATAAAGAGGCTTACTTTGATGTCTATCCCAATGTATGGCGGCATGGCGATTATGTTAAGATTAATAGTGAGACAGGCGGGTTAACTTTCTATGGTCGTTCTGACGCCGTGTTAAAGCCCTCTGGAGTTCGAATAGGTACAGCCGAAATATATAATCAAGTGGAAAAAATGGAAGAGATTGCTGATAGCCTGGCAATAGGGCAAAACTGGGCGGGAGATCAACGTATTATTCTCTTCATTAAACCTTCTGAAGGATATACCTTAACGGAAGATTTGAAAGAGAAAATTAGAAAGACTCTACGTGAAAAGGCCTCTCCCCGACATGTTCCGGCCAAAATCATCGAAATCCCAGACATCCCTTATACTCTAAATATGAAGAAAGTTGAAACCGCAGTCGCGAATATAATACATGGGAGACCGGTGCTAAATAGGGATGCCTTGATTAATCCGGAATCGCTGGATTACTATGAGAATATATCTAAGCTCCACAGCTAAAAGAGGGGTTTAGTTATAGGTTTTGCACCTACATAGTTCACTAACAACCTCTGCCTGGATGTCCTAGATGAAGCCGTCAGAGAGAAAAGGAATATCATCGAAGAAACTATCACCCGGTAGATGTCCCTTTTGTTTGCCAAGAACCCCCTCAAGAAGCAGCTCCATTGGGATTTCGACATCTGCTCGGATGGTTATCTAAAGCCCTCCTTTACGGAGTCTTATGAAAAGCAATATGGCCATGTCAAGTTGTCAAACCTTCCTTACTTTACTCCACCGATCTCAGTCGGCCCTTCTCTTACCATCTCTTAGAGTGCAGAATCTTGTAGTTCCAGGGCTTTTGATTGACTAATAAAACTAAAGTATTGGTAACAGCAAAAAGGCCACCGATGTAATTACAAAATAGAGAGCAAACACCAAAAGGAGCCAACCCATGATCTCCCTAAACTCAAGCTTAGCAACCGCAAGCATCGCAATCGCCCAAAAGGGCTGGATCATATCAGTCAACATATCTCCCCAGGCATAGGCTATAACCAACTTATTAGCGGCTACTCCTAACTGTTTAGCCGCCGGGAGTAGATAAGGTGCGGTGACAGCCCATTCTGAACCACCTGAAGGTATCAAGTAGTTCAAAAAACCAGCATACCAGTATGCGACCAGTAAAAAGGTACTGCCACTACATATAGCTACAAACGCCTTGGTAAAAACGGTTGCCAGGGCGGTATATTTAAACAGACCAAAGATACCAGCGTAAAAAGGGAACTGGATTACAATTCCCCAGACCGCTCTCCCTGCCTGTTCCGTTGCCTTAAGAAAGCTCCAGGGTCTCCAGTGAAATAAGACACCAAGCATCAGAAAGAAAAGATTGATATTATTCAGGTTAATGGCTTTGGCAAATCCAATCTGACCCACTTCTTTGCCGAGCCACCAAAAACCGGCTACAGCCATAACAATATTCCATCCTGGCCACCAGTTTAACCATGCTGATGGGCTGAGCTTGACAGTAGGTCTCTCCGGAGACTCATATAGCTTTAATTGACTCATTAATTCAGGCTTGAGCTTATAGGTCTTTTCTTCTGACGGATGCATCAAAGACATCAGGATGGTAACAGCAATGATTATGATTAATAGCAGAATGATATTAAATGGGGTGAAGATGGTCTGGGATGTTGAAATGGTCTCTGTTAGGTAACCGCTTTTTATCAGAAAATTTCCGGGTGTGTTCACCAGTAGGGGTGCCGATGCGGACAATCCAGCATGCCAGGTACAGCCAAGTCCAAGGTAGGCCCCTGCTACAAGCAGCCTATAATCTACCTTAGGATTATTTTTGACAATAAACAAGGCCAACATGGCACTACCGATTAGGCTTAGGCCCCAGTTAAACCAGGCGATAATCATGGAAAATAGAGCCATAACCATAATGGCCTGCCATGGCCTTTCTCTGTTGGGGAGACTTGAAAGACCATTTAGCAACCTTTTTACAGGCGGGGAACAGGCTAAGATATAGCCTGTCATCATAATCAGGCACATCTGCATACCGAATTTGAGTAAGATCCAAAATCCTTGGCCCCAGGCATGGACAGCCTTTGATGGCCCCACATCTCCCCATATAAGGGCCAAGATGAATGTTATCACACTCAAGATCCATACAATAACCAGAGCATCGGGAATCCACTTTTCGGTCCAATCCGTTAATCCTCCACCCCAGTCCTTCAAAAACTCAAGGCTCGATCTTATACCTTTTTCGGGCATGTTAACATCCTCCTGTTCTAATTTTTATTGACTGATTAAACCTATCCTTTATTTCCCTCCTGAAAGCATGGATTAGGAAAGATAAATGGTGCTCCCTTTACTTAGGGAAGAAAACTAAAAACCGTCAGGATGGCTACAGTCAAGGCGTCTCTAATCCCAATGTCTCTCCCAGACAGCATCCGTTCCAAAGCAAGAAAGGCCTTCAGCAAGCACAGTCATGGTGCCCTTGAAGGCCATTAGAAGGCCTTCCTGATTACCTGCCCTTTATTTCTCCCCACTTTGGCGAGTCACTAGAGTGGACTTAGGGTACTCAAAAAAGGTTAACGGTTGATACTTCCCCCCTTTAACGGGGTGGGTCAGTCATGGACCCGGGGATATCTGCCTCACGCATCACTGCGGTCTTGGTCTTAGGATATCCTTATTTAGAACTATTGCTGATGACTGATCCAAAAGTCAAGGAAAAAGGAATGTCAGGGGGGTAGAGAGGGGCTAGAAAAGGAAAACTTTGTGAAAAAAGTCCAGTTGTAAAATCCACAATATGTTGCGGTTAACATCTATACTCGAAAAGTATAAGTTACGTACCATATACTGAAATCGGAGCAAATTTCAGTATACTTATGGTAGTAGAAACTTCAATATTATTCTGAAACCTGCCCGCTGAAATCACAACCTCCATAGAAGTTTCCATGATCGAATCTTGAGCATTAAAATCACTTAGTACAAGATGAAATATGCAGTTGTTCATCTATGACTATTCTGTTTATTTCAGTTTCAAATAACCAGGATCTCAAGTTTGAATATCTTCTATTTATCCGCTATTCGCAACGTATCTAAAATGCTGAGATATGATTTTCAGATCTTCATTTCATCCAGCCACTCTCACTCAAGTTGAAAGACTTTATTTCAGCTTATTTCCTTTCATCTAAGTTACTCTGCTGAATCCAAGATGAAACATCTGACCGCTCGCAACTAATCGGTTCCTTTATTTAGGATTCAAATATAGTGCAAATCAGGGCCAAGAGATGGCCTCGCCCTTTTCTTCAGACTGTCCATATATTGTATATTAATGATTGAGCCCAAGATTATATGCTAGTGCTATTTTTCCAGAACAATTCTGGGCCTATGTTTTTTGCTATACGGTTAGAATACTGAAATGAAATCAGACTGATACAGCGTTTCAGCTGTGGCAAGTATTGAAAAGTTTTCTCGGCGAGAAGCATATACAATATATTGAAAGCTTGCCTTACTCTCCGTCAGGTGAGGGCCCCGATCCTGCAAGGTATCTGAACGGCGATTTTTCTTGGCTTGACAAAGTCCTTGTAGTTCCATCCAAAGCTAAGCAAGGAAAGGGACCTTCCTGAGCAATCCCCCTTCCCGTTAATTTCACTTGACATCTACTTATAATTTTCCTACAATCCCTCCCGGAAAAACCGAGCTTTTATCATCTTTATGGAGGTCTTGGATATTGCCTGTATCGGGCTAAAAGCAAGAAGGAAAGGAGGTGATAAAAAATGAGCTATGCTTCAGGATTTACCTAGTTGGAATTACACTCGATCATAAACCCTAACAAAAGGAGGGCGAGGAATGAAAAAGAAAATATTGTATAGTCTGTTGGTAATATTTTGGATTGTTGTACTAACAGTTCCAAATACTGTATTCGCTGCAAGAAGCCAACAAGAGCTCTTGAAAGGCTCCGATCGCACTGAAAAGGAGGGCTGGATTTTTATCCATATTGAGGGAGATCCTTATAAGCTGGGTTATCAGAACGGATACCTTGTAGCTAATGAGACCAAGATGGCTTTGACAGTGATGAAGTTCTATGTCAAGCATGCTACTGGCAAGGACTGGGATTGGTTCCGGAATGCTGCCAAAGAGCAATGGGATGGAATAATGCCCAGAGAATACAAGACGGAATTTGAGGGGATAGCTGATGGGATCAAAGCCGCTGGAGTTACGGGAATCGACTATCTCGACCTTTGGGCTTGGAATGGCTGGATTGATCTTGCCTGGTATTACATGCCCACAGTGGAAGCAGCTCAGACAGAGGATGAAAAAAGAGTAGCTAAGTTTCCAGTTAAGCATCCACCAGGACCGGGCTGCAGTGCCTTCATTGCTACTGGAGATGCCACCCGCGACGGTAGAATTGTCATGTGCCATAGCCTTTGGTATGATTATTTGTTCTGTGTTTACTGGAATGTATGGATGGACATCAATCCAGAAAAGGGTCATAGGATAATAACACAGGGTTTCCCAGGTTGGATATATGGTGGTACCGATTTCTGGATCAATGGCGGCG
>CP070660.1:465247-469137 GCA_020355145.1 Deltaproteobacteria bacterium | reverse complement strand
CTCAGACCAGCTAACCATCGTAGCCTTGGTAGGCCTTTACCCTACCAACAAGCTAATGGTACGCGGGCCCCTCCTCAAACGCCAACTTTCAAGAAGAGGTCAGCTTTCATCTCGAGAACCGTGGTTCTCAAGACTATATCCGGTATTAGGCCACCTTTCGGTGGATTATTCCGGATTCAAGGGCAGGTTACCCACGCGTTACTCACCCGTGCGCCACTTTACTATCTCGAGCAAGCTCGAGATTTCTCGTTCGACTTGCATGTGTTAGGCGCGCCGCCAGCGTTCATTCTGAGCCAGGATCAAACTCTCAAATTTAACCCTTTTAATATACTAATCCTTTAATAAGAAAGAAAGGCCCATAATCGGTATTCACTATTTAGTTTTCAAAGAACTAGACCTTTTATTTTAGTTTTTTTCTTTTTCCCTGTCAAGCCTTTATTTTAGGTTTTTTATAAAAAAATTTATATTTTTCTAAACCTCTCAAGCGAGATAACCAAATTTTTCAGGCAATTTTTTGTAGACACCTTCTAGCGACATCTCTGATAGCTCTTGTAGTGGGCTCAGCAATACTTCTATGTGCATGATTGCTTTTCTCTTCATCGGTAATCCCTTCTGGACAATAACGCATCTTAAGCTTAGTCCTTCGATTCATAAATTCGGTCCCGAATTTATTTACTCAGGACTTAATGGCGAGTGAGCAAAATCGAATAAAATGATTGGAAAAATACGTTACCGTATTTGCGAATCGAAGCACTTAGTTACTGCCTTAAAATCATCTTCAATAAATCTTTTATATCTTCTTAAAAGGGTAAACAGAAAACTCCTCACTTGTTATAGCCACAGCCCAATCTACTATGTATGGATTTCCAGACTCATCAATCATGATATTAGAAGATCTCTTTAGGTCGCAATGTACTGTACCACGTCTACGACACCTTTGAATCAGTCTAGTTAGCCTCTTAAAGAATTCAAGATCCGGCTTTTCCCCGTCTGAAAGGTGTTCTAAATCCTTACCAGGGACCTTAGAGATTACTAAGGCCATACCGTCTATTTTACGGTAAAAAACTGGAATTCCTTGAATCCTTTTCAATCTTTGATAGGCCCGGTTCTCCCTCCATAAAAGAAAACGTCCAATAATGTTGCGATATAATAAACCATTTACGCTAAAATCCTTCACAACCCCTTGAATGCCATTATCTTCAACCAAACGAATGGTAGGTCTTGTATTGGTTGGCTGACGTACAACCCGTATCTTCTTTTCAAGTAAGTTCTTGATTGTTAAAGATCTAAATAATGAATTCATCTCTTAATAACAAGGTATATATTTTTAAGATATTTTTCTTCAAAACTCAATATTAATGTTAGCAAGACATTCACGGGTTTGAGATTCAATTCAAGACTCCTTAAATCTGACTCATCTTTATATAGAAACCACCCAAATTTACCTGGCAACCTATTAAATTTATTATATAAAATATGGCATTCTGGCCATCTCAAGCCTTGTTTTTCTTGGCTTGACATCCTTGCCTCTCTATAATAGCCTTTCCCACAAAGTAAAACGACGATTTTCCCTTCCATATCCTTTAAAACTTTTACTTGACAAAGATTTCTGGTTTATTTAGATTTTGCTTTCCATATTTTTCTTTAGACTACTTTTTATTATCCTTTCCTGTATTAACCTTAAAGAGGGAGTTTACTACCTTTATCTGAATAGCAGGAGGTGTAGAATAGGCACCCTGTTTCATATAAAGAATCTTTTCTTAATAGATCTTCAAAAATGGAGGTAAAAAGTGGCCTTTGAGATTCCCAAGATAAATTACACAGGTAAGATAAAGGAGATAACCATAGGTGCTGGCAATAAAAAGGCTACTGTTGGCGGTAGAGACTGTTACCCCTTTCATCTCTTTGAGGGTAATATGCCCCATAGACCTATAATTGCTATGGAGATATGGGATATGGAGCCAGAAGGCTGGCCAGAGGCCGCCATGGAGCCATTTAAGGATGTCACCTCCGACCCTCCAGCATGGGCAAAGAAGTGTGTTGTGGAATATGGGGCACAGATAATCGTTGTCCAGCTAAAAAGCACGGATCCCAACGGTGAAGACAGGCCTGCTGATGAGTCAGCAGACCTGGCCAAAAAGATAGTTGATGCGGTTGATGTCCCGGTTGTCTTCTGGGGGACCGGGGCCAACGAGAAGGATGAACAGGTTCTCAAGAAGATAGCAGAGGTATGTGAGGGAAAAAATCTCAACCTAGCCCCTGTAGAGGAACCTATCCACAAAGGCGTAGGTGCCAGTGCCATTGGATATAGACATACGGTAGTGGCCTCAACGCCAATTGATATCAATCTTGCCAAACAGCTCAATATCTTATTGGGAAACCTAGGTGTCCAGGATGAGTATCTCCTCGTTGATCCAACCACAGGCGGACTTGGTTATGGCATCGAGTATACCTATTCGGTTATGGAGAGGATCTGTCAGGCAGGCCTGACACAGGAAGATGACAAGCTTCAAATCCCAATGATTAATAACCTTGGCAATGAGATCTGGAAGTGTAAAGAGGCCGGTTTGCCCAAAGATGATCTACCAATAATGGGTGAGCCTAGCAGAAGGGCCATTCTCATGGAGGCTGTAAGTGCAGTTTGCTATCTACTTGCGGGATCCGATATCCTTATCATGAGACACCCGGAATCCATCAAATTGGCCCAGGAGATGATAAGTGACCTCCTGGCAGAGGGTTAATAACCTCATTAACGGTAAAAAAATACTTGAAAAGTATAAAGTCATTTAATACAATTAGTAATCATTACTATTATCATTTATTTCCATCCATCGCCTTAGTAAAATGACAATAAATCGATAGTGGAAAGGAGCGGAAATGGAATACCAGATAGAAGAGAAAGAGGCCCCTGGTCGCGGAAAGACAAAGGTTCTGGGATCTACCTTTGAGAAAGGAAAACCCCAAGGGGAGGCCCAGGGCAAATGGAGGCAAAAGTTAAGAGACCGTAACGAGATATTAAAGTACCTGGAGGAGGGCGAAAGATACTGGTTTGGAAAGGAATGGTATGGTAGCGAAAAGCGAAAAGTACCGGCCTAAACCTTAGAAGGAGGAGTTTAGATGACAGGACCAGAGGAAAAGAGCATAGATAGTGCAAGTGTTAAGATGATTAAAAAGGCTGCTGCCGATGGTGTTAGTATCGTCTTTGATCGGGCAGAGGCGATAAAACCATGTCCAATTGGAAGCCAAGGGATGTGCTGTAAGAATTGTGGCATGGGCCCATGCAGGTTACCTGCCCCGAAGAAGAAGGATGAGCAGAAGACACCAAGAAGGGGGCTTTGTGGAGCAACACCAGAGACCATTGCTGCCCGTAATTTTGCCAGGATGATTGCCAGCGGAGCGGCTGCCCATTCTGACCATGCCAGGGGGGTAGCGGAGACCTTTCTTGCCATGGTAAAGGGAGACGCCCCTGGCTATGGAATCAAGGATGAGCAGAAGCTCTTTCAGTTAGCCCTGGATTTTGGGGTAGAGATTGGGGATCGTGATATTATGGATATTGCCAGGGATGTGGGCGAGATCGCCTTAGCTGAATTCAGTCGGCAGGATGGGGAACTCCAGTTTCTAAAAAGGGCCCCATTAAATCGCCAGAAGCTATGGAGAGAGCAAGGGATTGCCCCCCGGGGTGTGGACCGGGAGATCGTAGAAATCATGCATAGGACCAACATAGGGGTAGATCAGGACTATCGCCACCTATTAGTCCAAGCAACTCGGGCTGCATTAGCTGATGGCTGGGGAGGCTCCATGATCGCCACCGAACTGCAGGATATCCTATTCGGCACCCCGACTCCTGTCTTGGGTAGGGTGAATTTAGGGGTCTTGAGCAGGGATGAGGT
>CP070660.1:454752-465147 GCA_020355145.1 Deltaproteobacteria bacterium | reverse complement strand
TTTATATAGACGGAGCTTATGATTCTAAGGTTTAGGGGGAAATAAACCATTTTGAAACGACCCAGTAAGGGTCCATGTTATAGGGCATAACAAAAAAAGACACCCATACCCTCTCTTAAATTGCTGGTTTTAGATTCGATAAATCGCTGTTGCTTTTTTCTTTAACACGCCGTAATGCTCCCTTATCATCTTTTACAATGGGTTTCTTTCTACCAGGAATGTGAGATTGCCCCCTGGGGGCACGCCTCAACACACGGAAGGGGGGGTCTATTAGTTGGGGGTTTACACGGACCACATTCATATTTGATCTTCTTCCTCTTATCGCTAACAACAATCACGATGGGCTCCTCCCTAAAGGGATCATTTGGATCCTCATCTACTACCTCAAGTACATTAACAGGACAGGCCTCAACACATCCCCTGCACCCATCACACCTATCCGTATCTATTGCGATGAAATAGTCCCCTGAACCATCCTTATACCCGTAGTTGGCTATCAATCAACTACCTCCTCAATTATCCCTTTCTTCCTTTTCCCTTTTGAACCAGGACATAGCCAAAAAGGGCTGCACCTACTGCGCCTGCAATCTGTGTATCCCAATCGGTCTTCATGGGCGCTAGACCAATCTCCTTCATCAGCCTATCTACTACACCCCTATTCTTGGCCAGGCCACCAGTGATAGCAAACTCCTTCTCTATACCTATTCTGTCAATAAGGGAAAAGATCCTCTCCGACATAGCAGAACAATAGGCCGCCAAGACCTCATTAACCCCCCACCCTTTCCGGAGTAATCCCGTTGCCTCTGTCTTGGCATAGACAACGCAGGTGCTACTAACCGGTTCCGGCTCATCCTCGACCTGAAAGGAACGTTGACCAACATCGGTAATAGGGACAGATAGAAGATCTGCAAAGACCTCCATACCCCTTCCTGTACCAGCGGCACATTTATCATTCATCAAGAAATTGACGACCTTTCCCTTTTCATCGCAGCGAATGGCCTTGCAATCCTGTCCGCCAACATCGAGAACCGTTCTTACCCCTGGCCCATATATGAAGTGTGCCCCTCTGGCATGGCAGGCTATCTCCGTAATTGTCCTGTCTGCCATTGGTACATTAACCCTACCGTAGCCCGTCCCTATACAATAATCTATGCGGGACTCCGGCATATCCGTGCCCTCAAGTCCAAAGTTTAATGCATTCATGGCACTCTCAGGGCTATCGGACCCCGTCCGCATATTGGAATAGGCATAAACCTGCCCATCAGTCATCACCACCGCCTGGGAACTTACAGAGCCAACATCAATACCAGCAGTGACGATCTTCGCATCCTCCCATCTGATATCCGGATTCCTCCAATTCGACTCAGTCCATCTCCAGTATTCCGGCTTGTCTTCCTCTGACATTTTAATCTCCTCCTAATGCGGACATTATTCTTCTCTAATCGTTTAGCGAAATAGGGACTGGGGCTGTTTTGGAAAGGCGATATCTCAAAAAGATTCCACTCCTTTATTATATTCTTCTCATGCCTCTTCCTTCAATACTACAGCCGCACCAAGTGCGGCACCAAAGGCGGGATCATCTGGTATATACACCTTATCGATCTCTAATTGGTTCTTAAGGGAGTCCACAAATCCAGGGTTCAATCCACATCCGCCTATCATAACAATATCCTCATTTACACCAATCCTTCGGATCATGGATACAACCCTGCTTGCCATTGCATCATGAATTGCCTTGCTGATATCCACCTTAGGGATCTTGCCATGGATCAGTCCAACTACCTCCGATTCAGCAAAGATAGCGCACTGGGCATTCATAGGTATGGATTTATTGGACTGGATGGCCATTGGGCCCATCTCCTCCAATTTTACCTCAAGGGCCCTTGCCATTGCCTCTATAAAGGCACCAGCACCTGCTGCACATTTCTCATTAATGGCAAAGTCAACTGCCTTACCATTTTCATCGATCTTTGCAGCCCTGCCCATCTCAGCACCAACATCGGTCACCGTCCTAGCTGAGGGAAAAAGGTAATTGGCCGCCTTTGCCATTGCCTTTATCTCATTTACCTTTAGGTCTGCATCCTTAATCTCCTCCATCCCTGCCCCAGTTCCGCTGATATTGTCAACATCCCTTGCATGGATACCCGCATCTTTCAAGGCAGCATCTAATGAACCTTTAATGGCACTCACCTGATCAAAACCAGTAAGGGTCGTACCCTTACCGATTATACTACCCTCTTTTAGGATGACCGTCTTTGTGTTCTTTGCACCACAATCAATCCCTGCTATTATCATGTCTAATCTCCATAGCCCACATTAGCCTTCTGGTCTTTTAAGGCCCAAGCCTTCAAGGAATATATCAAACCGTGTCTCGGTTGCCGTTAAATCAAACTCCCTCTCATCACCCATGTTACCTTCATAGGTCATGACCTTGTTTCCCCTTTTGAGCAAACCCAACCGATTCTCCGCAATACCAACGGATAGTCCTTCACATCCCCTATTGTAGTGCATGATGATGCCGTCGCACATCCATCTCTTTGCAATAGCGTCCATCATCTTCGTCTTGTATTCTGGGCTGTAAAAATGCTGATATTCTGGTTTGCTAAGGTGCCAATCCGCCAGCATCATACATGCCTCCTCCCGGGACCTGGGCCTCTCAGTTGGCATAGGTCGTGGCCTAAGATCATTCTCCCCCTCGTCATAAAGCCACATTCCCTCCAGTCCAAATGTATAGAGAGAACCAATGGAGACCGCACCCCAGGCCTCTAAGTAGCGATAAATCTTTAAAAATCCCCAGGGTGGCTGTGCATCGGTCATAACCCTTGCCTGCTCATTTCCCACAGCAGCTATCCCCCTTTCTACCCTCCCCTCTACCTCTTCCAAGAGCTCCTCATAGAAGTCCGCAAACTCACCCCTCGACTTTTGAAGTGTTCCCAAGACATAAAGGGAGTAAATGGATTTCTCATCCAGGGGTGCCGGAACCGCCCTGTTTAACATGCATACCTTGGCCCAGGTATGGGTTGTCCTCATATCATTCCAGCATGCCTCAAGGAATAGCTCGTCATTGTAAGTCCTCCCGGTAACCTTCTCCATCCATTCTATGGAATCCAGCATCTGATCAGCCACGTACCTTACCCGGTGTTCATACATCTCAGGCTCAAATGGTGGATAGGCCCCTGCACCAACATCGATAACATAAAGGGGAATATCACTACCTTCAAGCTCACAGGCATTCTGATACCACTTGGCATGGGAACAGCATATATGTTGGGTGTAGGCAAAATCTACCTTAGGGAAAGGACCGCCAAAGGGATATTTGTTAGAGATGATTGAGCCCCAGTAGTTTCTCATATATGAGCATAGATCCCTTGAAAAACCGAAGTTCTCCGCCGCAGTCATAAATTCAGCGGAAAGTGACCTGTTATATGCACATGAGGCGCCATACGGCTCTCCTGTAACCCAGTAGACATCTCCGCCCAGACCCATGGTAACAGCATCCAATGCCCATGCACTTCCTATACATCGAATCCCACCCTTGTCATGAGCCTGTTCAAAGTCCCTATAGAATCCATCTCGCAACTCCTTGGCCTTGGCCCAACATTTCAAGGGTTCAGTAGGGTATCTTGCCATTTTTCACTATCCTCCCAGTAATTAAAACAGATCCTCTTCTGCCTCAAGTGTCTCGAGAAATGCCTCTGTCCTAATTGCAAAAGGACCGGCAGCTACAGTAACATCAAACTCCAGGAAATAGGTGGGGATACCATTATCCTCCAAAAATCTTCTAATAAACGGGATATCCGCCTCATGAGGATCGCAAAATTTTTGTTGGATGATAATAGCACCATCAACCCGAAAGTCCTTTGCCAGTTTGAGGATCCTTTGCAACCGGCTTCTCTTCGGCCAATCCTTGGAAGGGCACGGTGTTCTCAGGACATACCTTTCGGCAATTGCCCTCAGTGGATCATCGATATCTGTGTCGACCTCATCCCAGAAATACCTCGTTGTTGTGCAGTGCTCCTCCACCACCACAGTACACCCGACCGACTCCCTCTCACCAAGCGTTTCAATCATATTGATATATTCAATATCATCATTTTCACTCCCTATGAGCATTATCCTCTTACCTTGGTCACGATCAAGCCTCCGGGCCGTAAGTCCCCTCTTTACCTCCTCTGCCACAGGCAAGAACTCCCTTGCATCTGTGAAGAACTGCGCACAGGTCATATACATTGCCTCTGTTCCGGTTATAGGAGGATTGTCCTTTTTCCTGAACTCATAGATCTCCTTCATGACTCGCCTGACCTTGTTCATAATATCTATACCCTGTCTCAGATCATCATCGGTTATCTCTTTGCCTGCTAACTCCTCTATCTTCTTAATCAACAGCCTATACTCCTCTACCAAAAAGGGGATAGCCCTCTTACTCTGGACGTGATTGGGCATGTGCAGAAAATAACTCCAGCCCGGATTTCTATGTAATTCCCAACTGGTAAAGGTCTGGCGAAGATGAAGGCAGGATTGGCCAATTGTTATGCCATCAAGATAGTCATATTTTCCCTTTAGTCCCTGGGCCAAGACATCCCTGCAAAAGGGGCAAAACATGCTGAATATATGGGGCTCGGTGACATCCTGGGGCTCATGTGATCCCAAAATCCTCACAGGCAGCACATCCGCGGCATAAAAGATCTCCTCAGGCGTGTAGGTGCAGAAATATCCAACAATCTTATTGCCCGTCCTCTCCTTATATTCCCGCTGGTACTCATGCCTGTTCGCGTACCATTCCTGAAACTTTTCTATCATCTCAAGGCTCCTTTTCACTGATAAGGCCTAATCAAGGATCTTCTCTAAGTTAATAAAGTCACATCTGCGGAATCCAAGGGACTTGAAAAAGGACAGGAGGTCAGTCGAGTCCCACTTAACGGATGTAAAGACATTTCTTACATCAATCTTTCTAAAAACATCGAAAACCTCCCTGGCCAGCATCTTTCCGATTCCCCGTCCCATATATCTTGGGTCAACACCAAAGAGTCCGACCCAGGCACTTTTCTCAAGACCAAATCCACCATAGATAATATAGGTAATCATATAGCCCACCACCTTACCGTCAAGTTCAGCTACAAAACTAACTCTATCCTCTTTCCTTGCCTCTGCCTCAACAACCGTACGGTAATCGATTGCGACAGGCTGCTTTGTGATTGCCTCCTGGATTCTGGAAATATCGTCGGCATCACGTGCCTCTAACCTTCTTATCAGGAGATTTTCCACTCCAAGAACCCCCTCAACTAATCTATCCTAACTATCTTCACATACTTGCCGACCCAATCCGGTGGAAGATATATCCTGCCACTATTACCGCTCAGTTTCACCTTTTTTTCGAGCATCTCCTCACCAAAGATCTCGAATTTCACCTTTTTCAGGCCCCGATCTCTCGCAGTGGTGTTTTTTCTTCTGTTATCCATCTATCCTTGAAATTAAGATTGATAATAGATAAGTGCGCGTAATTGGTGATTGTTATTAGAAAATCTCGTTATCAGCCTATAACTATATTTTAGCTATAATGTAACTATACCAGGCTATCAATCTATAAGTCAACTATATTCTATTGTCAAAAGAAAAAATAGCATCCTTGGAACAATATTCCCCTCAGCCACTTTGCCCAGTCATTTTGACTTGACTTAAATTAGGAGAAGGGAATATATAAATACACCTTATAATAAGGATGCGGAGGCCAGAGGCCCTGGCCTTCGAGGGAGTCTTATCAATCATTTAAAGGTAAAGGGGTTAGCCATGTCTTATGAAACTATTACCCTTGAGGTTGAGGAGAATATTGCCATAATTAGATTTAACCGGCCTAAGGTCCTGAATGCCATTAATCCAACGGTAATAGCAGAGATGAAGGATGCCGTGGAAAAGATCGCTGCCGACAAATCCATAAAGGTCCTCATCCTGACTGGAACTGGAGAGAGGGCCTTTGTTTCAGGGGCAGACATAGCTGTGATGAGGGATTTTACCCCATTGGAGGGGAGGGCCTTCTCAAATCAGGGGAAGGAGGTCCTCTTTCAGTTAGAATACTTGCCCATTCCGGTAATTGCCTGTGTCAATGGCTTTGCCCTTGGTGGCGGACTAGAGGTTGCGATGGCCTGTGATTTTATCTATGCTGCCGATTCTGCCAAGTTCGGTCAACCGGAGATAAACTTGGGGATTATCCCAGGCTTTGGCGGCACTCAGAGGTTGGCCCGTCTCGTTGGTAAATCAATGGCTAAAGAACTCTGCATGACTGGGGTGATGATAACTGCCATGGAGGCCAAGGATATTGGCCTTGTAAACAAGGTATTCCCAGGGGAAAGGCTATGGGAAGAGACAATGAAGGTGGCAAGGTTACTGGCATCAAAAGGCAGGGCGTCTATCAGGGCAGTCAAAGATTCAATAGAAAGGGGCTATGACCAGGATCTTAGGATTGGTTGCTACCAGGAATCCGATGCATTTGCCATCTGCCTGACCAGTGAGGATGCCAAGGAAGGAATGGGGGCCTTCCTGGAAAAGAGAAGGGCCGAATTTAAAGGGGAACTTCCCTGATGGGGTAAACGAGGGTCGGGATTAGCGGATATACCTGAACCCGGGGGTTCAAAAGGGCAACTATGGGGATAGCTGACAAAATCGTCTCCGGCGATGTTAGGGCTGTTGCCAGGCTTATCAGGGATATTGATGATATGGTCCCTGAGGCAAGGGCCATCTTGAAGGACCTTTACCCATTTACTGGCAGGGCATATGTAGTTGGTATAACTGGAGCGCCTGGTGTAGGGAAGAGCACATTAGTAGATCAAATGGTCGCTCACCTGAGAAAGGCGGCAAAGACTGTCGGGATCCTCGCAGTAGACCCAACCAGTCCATTCAGCGGGGGTGCTATACTGGGTGACCGGGTCAGGATGCAGAGGCATTCCATGGATGAGGGTGTATTTATCCGTTCGATGGCAACCAGGGGCTATTTTGGTGGACTGACTCAATCGACCAGGAGTGTAATAGATGTCCTGGATGCCATGGGCAAGGATTATATCCTTGTCGAGACAGTTGGGGTTGGGCAGGATGAGATAGATATCGTTCAGAGTGCCCATACCACTATTATTGTTGTCATACCGGGGATGGGTGATGACATTCAGACCCTAAAGGCGGGTATCCTCGAAGTGGGTGATATCTTCGTAATAAACAAGGCCGATAGAGACGGGGCAGATAGGACCCTAATGGATCTCAGAGGGATGATCGAGATGGATGAAAAGAGGTATAAAGATGGCTGGAAGCCACCAATTTTAACTGCCCAGGCAGTATATGATAAGGGAATAAGGGAGATCCTAGATGAGGTCGAGAAACATCGCGGGTATCTAACATCCTCAAGTGAAAGACTTTCCAGGCATAAGTACGAAAAGACCCGAAAGGACCTTACAGAGATGATAAAGGATAAGATCGTCCGTCAGGTCTTAGATGACATTATTCATTCAGGTGAGTTTGAAGAGGCCCTTCAACTAATCATGAAGGGAAAAGTGGATCCCTATACCGCCTGTGATAATATCGTCCTAAAAGAACTAAAATCAGGTAAGAGCTAATGGAAAAGACCTATCGATGGTTTGCTACTCAGATTGTCCTGGCGTTGATCGCCATCTTTTTTATCCTCTTTGGGATAAACCTCCTTTATATAGCATACCAGATTACTGAGCCCTTCTCATTTATCATGACATTCTTCGCCTCAAACCTCATCATCCTTATTAGTGTTACCCTTCTCATTATCTTTGTCTTAAAGATTGTGACCAATATAGGGAAATCAAAGGCAAAGGAAGGGTAAAAACCTTTCACGGCCTTACTCCAGTCGAAGCTTTATACCTGCCGAAGCACCGACCGTTTCAGCGGCATTTCCTAAATTCCTGGCGATCTCCATCACCCTCTCGGCGTTAATTAAGGCCAACCAGTCTCCCTCTGGCACATCTCCATATGTTGTGGCAAAGGTTGCATTAATCGTCTTATTACTGATTGTGACCCGTAGCAGGGTGCCTGGTTCAAAACCCATCTGCTCTATTAGCCTTCCCGGGATATTGGTGATCATATTGCCGTAACGGTCCACATGGACAACAAAACCGACCACGGCAGCTCCATCCCGTCGCGCCGGGGTGACAGGGAGCCGTATCAGGTCAGTGACTTCCGGTCCAACATCAGAGGGATGGACACCCCCTGCCAGATGGGCAGCCACTGGCCCCAGGATGTCCCGGCCGTGAAATGTGGCAGAGAGTTCTCCCTGCCGGATGAGCCTGTAATTCTTGATCTCATATGCATGGGCTACACCGAGTTTGTCTACCACCCCGGTTAGCAGACCGTTATCAGGGGCAACAAAGAGCTTGTGATCAGGGGTCTCTATTACTATGGAGCGTCGCTCTGTGCCTACACCAGGATCCACTACAGCCAGGAACACGGTCCCGGGCGGAAATTCCAGGGCTGCGTGTGCCATCACGTAAGACCCTTCAGCCACGTTGAATGGTTCTATCCCGTGGGTGATGGTCGTGATTCTCACCCGGGGATTTGCTGTGTACATGGCGCCTTCAAGGGCTCCCGCATAAAAGTCCTTGGTGCCGTAATCGGTAAGAACCGCTACAAGTCCGCTTCCCGGATCTGACGTCGAATTCAATAAAGAAGGGTGTGGGATGGTGCTGTTTGGGGCTTGACATGATAGAAAGACGCACGGCCCAACCAAAAGGTAAATAAAAAACAGGATAAAGCGGCTGATTTTTTTCCTCATGAACCTTTCTTCGTTTATCCCAACCTATTTAACAGGGCTCAACCAGCCAACTCCTCGATCACCGCCTCATCCTGGATCTGGATGCAATCCATGACGCTCTGGGCTGCTGGGCAAAAGGCCAGGTACGCGGAGAGGGTTTCCCTGGCCTCATCGGCCTTGACCCTCGGAACCTTGAGATGGTATTTGACTCGGATTTGAGTGATCTTCAGGACGTTATTGACGTTTTCTATATCCCCCTCCACATCGGCCCAGTATCGATCATCGGGCGTGTGGATCCCTTTTCTGGCCAGCATCGTGGCCAGTGTCCCCATCATTCAGGCCGCAATGGCGCTGACTATATGGTCAAGGGTGGCTGGGTGTTCCTCCTTTGGTTCGACCTTGTAAAAGTCTTTGATCCCACCGTGGATCCCGTAACGGACCTCTCCGGGAAACCCTTCGATCACCGCCCTCCGCGTGGGGCCCTGCTCACGAACAATACGACTGCGAGACGTATGAACTATCTCTCCCATTTTTTTCCTCCCTTCCTTCTCCTCAAGGGAATCTAAAGGAGATAGACCTGTGTGTGAAATGAGAAGACCTCTAAACATTGCGACGAAAACATCCTGATCGGTGTTTCGAAAACTCATTAGTGCTAAGCGTTCCCTTCTATCTTAACGGCATCCCTCTTCGAAATAACGATAGTTCAACCTCCTACCGACGTTCAAGGCCAACGCCCGAGATATATCCCGGCGAGGTCCGGGGGTCCGTTTGACGATCGAGCGGATCGAATAAAGGGAGCGATATGCATAAAGGTAGCCTTCCAGAAGCTCATTCGGCGTCATCAACATCGGGCGGAACACGACATGGTTCCCATCGTATCTCGACCAATCGCGGTGCAGAATGCGTCCCTCCTCTTCCATTTTTTCAAATACCCTGGTAAACGGCAGGGGGACGAGGATATAAAAGTTCGCTGCCGGCAGGCGATTATCCATACAGAATTGAACCGTATTATCGAACACGGTCTTATCATCATGATCCAGACCGAAAATGAAGGACCCGAAGACATTGATCCCTGCATCCTGAATGGTCCTGATGGATTCTTGGTATTCTTCTACCTTGTTGACCCGCGACTTTCCGACATCCTCGAGGTTTTTTCTGTTGATGCTCTCTATACCCATGAACAGCCACTGACAGCCGCTTTTGGCGCACAACTCCAGAAGTTCAGGGTACCTGGCCAACTTCAGATCAGCCTGGCTGTACCACTTCCGCTTGAGCGGGATCATGGCCTTGAACAGCTCCTTGGCCCGCGACGGTAAACCGATGATATTATCGTCAATGAACACGATGGCACCAGGTGGCATGGAGCGAATCTCGTCGATTACCTCTTGGACCGGCCGGAAGCGGTACCGATACCCCCAGAACAGGCTCACCGCGCAGTATGCGCATCTATGCGGGCATCCCCGTGCGGTTTCCATCACATTCGGGGTGGAATAAGCCTCCTTTTTTGCCAGGTCTAGTCGGGGTTTCCGGAGCCCGACCAGGTTATGCGGAGTATCCCTTTGATAACGTTTCTTCATCTTACCGGCCAGGAAATCCTGGAGCAGTTGCTCCCAGACACCTTCCGCCTCACCGATAAC
>CP070660.1:451387-454652 GCA_020355145.1 Deltaproteobacteria bacterium | reverse complement strand
TCAACCCTTCACACCAACAGTGCACCTGAAACAATTACAAGATTGCTGGATATGGGAATGGATCCCTTTAATTTTGCCGATGCCCTTTTGGGTATCCTTGCACAAAGACTGGTAAGAACCCTGTGCAAGGGTTGCAAAGAGGCCTACCACCCATCAAGGGAGGAATTTGGCACATTGGTCAGGGCGTATAGTGGTAATTTTGATGCCCTGAATATCTCCTACAGCGATGATCTCGCCCTTTACAGGCCTAAAGGTTGCCAAGAGTGTCAGAATACCGGGTATAAGGGAAGAACCGGATTGCATGAACTGCTTGTTGGCACAGCTGAAATGAAGTCCCTGATTCAAAATAGGGCCAAGATGGAGGAGATTAGGGATCAATCAGCGGCTGACGGAATGGCAACCTTGATGCAAGATGGGGTAAGAAAGGTATTTCTTGGCCAAACCGACCTCAGACAGGTAAGGAAGGTCTGCATGTAAGGCTATCCTTTAGGGGAAGCTTCCAGGATACATCAGGCCAGTAGTCTCCTCGATTTGCATCATGATATTCATATTCTGCAATGCATTACCCGCCTGACCTTTAACTAGATTATCAATCAAGCTAATAACGATTAGCTTCCCGGTTCTTGAATCAATATTAAGTGAAATATTACAGAAGTTGCTGCCCCTAACGTCAGCAGTGCTCAAGATCTCCCCATGGCTAAATACCCTGATGAATGGCTCCTTGCTATACATGCTAATATAGGCATCTCTCAAACTCTCTATATTTACGTTCGGGAGAAGATCTGCATAGATAGTTGTAATAATCCCCCTGCTCAAGGGAACAACGTGAGGCGTAAATGTAATCTTGATCTCTCTGCCGCTTAATAGGGTTAATTCTCTCTCGATTTCATATACATGTTGGTGACCAGTTACCTTATAGGCGTTCATGGCCTCATATCTGGCCGGGAAATGGAATGTAGGTGACGGGGTCTTTCCAGCCCCAGAGACACCACTCTTTGCATCAAAGATTATATCGTTGCTGTCTATCAGGCCTGATTTTAGGGCAGGTGCAATCCCAAGGATACAGCTTACCGCAAAACATCCTGGGTTTCCAACCAGATCTGACTTGGCTATTTTCGCCCTATAGAGCTCGGGCAGGCCATAGATACAGGAGGGGAGAATATCCGGATCAGCATGCTCCTTCGCCCTCCCAATCCTGACAGCGTAAGAGGCATAGCTATCCTTATCATTAAATCGGAAGTCCCCACTATAATCGATTACCTTAATGCCTTTATTTAGCCATGTCCTTGCCCCTTTTTGACCCACTCCATCAGGGGTGGCGTAAAAAACGATATCAAAGTCATCCGGGCAGTTAGGATCATCCGCATCAAAAACCAGCAGATCACAGAATCCTTTTAGGTGTGGATAAGTAACACTGATAGGCTTATTAACATCTTGCTTTTCTATAAGGGTCCCTATGGTAACATTGGGATGATTTATCAGGCGTTCAATTAGACCAACACCACCATAACCTGTTGCCCCTATAAGCCCAACCCTTATCCTCTTCTTTCGCATCTTACTAAACACTAAATCTAAACCTGATTATGTCCCCGTCCTGAACTATGTATTTTTTCCCTTCAAGGTGGAGATGGCCATCCTTTTTTGCCCCAGAAAAATTTCCATATCTAACCAATCGATCGTAGGGAAGGACCTCGGCCTTGATGAACCCCTTTTTCATATCTGAATGGATTAGGTCTGCAGCCTCTATCGCCGATGTGCCCTTGGTAACTGTCCATGACCTCACCTCATCTTCCACAACCGTAAAAAAGGAAATAAGATTAGTTACAGCAAGGGAGCGCTTGATAACCCTATCGATGAGAGATCTCTCAATACGAAAGGCAGATAAAAACTCCCTTGCCTCCTCTGGCTCCATCTCTCCTATCTCCATCTCCAATTTACCCCGAACTACCATAACGTCGATATCCTTAGGGATGTGAGGCATCTTTGGAGGGGCTTCATCCTCATCTGAATTGTTAGCGATCACAAGCATGGGTTTGGCAGACAAAAAGGTAAAACCCTTAAGCAGAGGAGAAACAGCTATTTCGGTATTATCCCTCAAGGGCCTTTCTTCAGATAGAATATCCCTGCATCTGTTCAGTAGAGAGAGTTCTTCGATATTTACCCCTTTTCCTTTCTTCTCATCTGATTTTATTCTTTCGATCCTCTTTTCAGCCACCATAAGATCGGCCAATATCATCTCTGATTCAAGTTTAAAGAAATCCTCCTCAGGTGTGGCGGGAAGGCCCCCAAAGAGCTGGAAATTTTTTACTACATGTATCAATCCATCACATGTCCTCACCGCACTAAAGACTATATCTTCTTTCCCTCTCTTAGCATGATCTGAATCCATCATCTTTGGCGGCAGTACGTATTCTACCCGTGAATAGATGGTCCTTTTTGGCCTAATTATCTCCGTAAGGTAATCTACCCTTTCATCAGGTACGTTAACTGTTGCAATCAGCTGATCTCCTTTCTTGATCCCTTCTTCACTGTTTATCCCCCTTGCACCAGTCAGGGCCTTGAAGATTGTAAACTTCCCTGATTGAGGCAGTCCTATGATACCTAATCTCATTTCAAGTGTTCTACCCTTTAAAATCAATAACTTGCGTACTATTTGTGACAGTTTTGTGACAATTCCTGGTAAGCCCACTCAGCCGATTAATAGACTTCGCCATATGTTTTTCGCTAAGATGGGCGTACCTCATCGTCATTTTCGGATCTTTATGTCCTAGATATTCTTGTAGCTCTCTTAAACTGCCTCATCTTATAACAAAGTGACTTGCAAAGGTGTGCCACAAGTCATGGAATTTAAAGTCTTTTATCTTGGCCTTTTTTAATGCTATTCTAAAAGAGTTATTAATGTTACGGTATGGATTCCTGCCACAGAATACATAGTCAATATTTTGGGCCTTTCTCTTTTTGAGATTTCCGATCTGCTCTGCAAGATCATCATTTATGGGGATCTCTCTTGCTTCGTCGGTCTTTGTTTCGGATAGGTAGATAAAACCATCCCTTATCTGGTTCCACTTAAGCCTTAAAATCTCCTTCCTTCTCATGCTAGTATTGATTGCCACTTCTATGATATCCCTTGCGCAACCTTTAGAAGATTCGGGTAAACGCTCTATCTCATCGTGATTTAGATATCTTTTTCTCTTATTATTGAGTTTTAACCATAATGGCTTCCCTTTGTCAAAGGGATTGCGCTCTATCATTTCCCATTCAACTG
>CP070660.1:445665-451287 GCA_020355145.1 Deltaproteobacteria bacterium | reverse complement strand
GATCATTGCCTTCATAGTCCTGCCTTTTTCATTGCATTTATCCTTAAGTAATTATACATGAATAGTAGTGTTTTTTGGGTTTGTCGTTTTCATTAATGCCTTATCTTGTAGGATAAAAGCTTACTCCACAGGGCAGGCAAACGCAAATACTTAAAGTACCTAATATTAACCCGACAAACTCGAGAAACTCAACAAACAACCTATCATGAATCCCATATTTGAACTTTCAGAGATCAGCCAAAAGATCGGCCAGTTATTTATAGGGGGTATCCCCGGCCCTGTGTTGGATGAGAATAGCATCAATATCATAAAGGATTACCACCTGGGTGGCATTATATTATTCAGCAGAAATGTAACAGATCCAGTCCAGCTGGCCAGTCTATGCAAGGATCTCCAGAGGGTGTCAATGGAAAATAGTGGTCTGCCACTGTTTCTGGCAATTGATCAGGAGGGTGGCAGGGTAGCCAGATTGAAAGAGCCCTTTACCCAATTCCCAGGGAATGCAGCTATGGGGGAAAATCCCAATTCGGAACAGGGCGCCCTTCAATTTGCCAGGACCACTGCCAGAGAAATGTCCCTGGTTGGTCTTAATATGAATATGGCCCCTGTCCTGGACGTGGCTCAACCCAATATGGAGCCCCACTTAGTAGGGAGGTGCTTTTCCCATGAGCCCCTGCTGGTAACCAGATTAGGGAAAATAGTTATCAATACCCTCCAACAAGGGGGTATAATGGCCGTTGCCAAACACTTTCCTGGCTTAGGAAACGCTGATCTCGACCCCCACCTCCAACTTCCCACCATTAATGCCACCTATGAAGAGATGGAATCAATCCATTTACCCCCCTTTGCCAGTGCCATAGAGGCTAATGTGTCGGCTGTAATGAGTTCTCATGCGATTTATCCAGCCTTGGAACCGGGTATGCCTGCAACCCTTTCGAGAAAGATTATCACCGATCTCTTGAGAGAAAGGATGCAATTTGATGGTCTTATTATCTCGGATGACCTTGAGATGGGGGCGATAGCAAAAGAAAGGGGATTGCCAGAAGGGGCAGCGGATGCCTTTGAGGCAGGCATTGATCTATTGCTTATCTGTAGTAACCAGGCTCATCTCCTTGATAGCATAGAGGTAATAAGGGATAGGTTGCTAAAGGGGGATATTCCCTATGAGAGATTGGAGAGCTCCTCAGAGAGGATTGCCAGATACAAAAGGCGCTTTCTCCACCCTTCTAAGAGGATATCTCTAAAGGCGGTAAGGGAGTATTTCGGCATACAAGTATAACTACTACCAGCGGCTGTATTCTATGGAAAAGGTTGAAAACTCCCCTGTATACTCCTCTGTGGTAACCTGAACCTCTTTAACAAATGCACCAGGGGGTCCTCTGTGGCACCACTTAACTACCTTTTCTACACTTTCCTCTTCCCCTTCAAAAACCGCTTCCACATCTCCATCCCAGGTATTTTTCACCCAGCCAGTTAGGCCACTTGCCAGGGCATGTTCCTGGGTAGTGGCCCGAAACCATATCCCCTGAACCCTTCCCTTAATTATCACGCGTTTTCTTACATTAGCCATAGTAGAAAACCTCACTCAATCGTTAAAAATCAGAGGCCTTTTTCGGTGGGCGGTCCATCCAGGATCAGTATATCAGGATTCTCTTTGATAATCCACTGGGCATAATCCTCAATGCCAGGCCCCTGTAAATGAGAGGCATAGATCTGCTCGGCCTTCAATTTATTTCCTCTGCCCCCTGCTCCCAGCTAATTTCCCCTCGGAAATAATTTAGAATTTAGAAAAAAATCTGATTATTGAACAACTAAAACCCTTTGACTTACCCCCCTTACCCTGGTAACGATGTTTGTGTCTGTTTAGCTTTTAAGAATTATTCTCGCTTGATGTCTCTCAATCAATCTGATAGATTAAAAATACTAAAGGCAATCAAAAAAGTTGATTTTTTAGACAAGACCGCCTTAATTTTATCCATATGGTTCGGGATAGGCCTTTTACCTGGAATTCCGGGCACCTTTGGCGCTGCTGGGGCTATACCTCTCTACTTAGTAGGAGATTTCTTAGGTCCTAAATATCAGCCCTTTCTTTTACTGATAATAATCACAGGGGCAGTCTGGTCATCACATAGAACTCAATGTATCCTGGGCAAGGTTGATTCAAGGGAGATAGTTATCGATGAGGTGGCTGGATTTTTGTTAGTCTTTACCTTTCTCCCCTTTACCTGGTTGACCATAATAGCAGGGTTTTTTCTCTTTAGGTTTTTTGATATCCTGAAACCACCTCCGATAAAGAAGATAGAGAAAAAGGTACTAGGGGGTCTTGGGGTTGTCTTGGACGATCTTGTGGCAGGTGTTTATGCCCATCTATCCCTAAGGCTTCTCCTATATATGCTCAACTGAAGGGGAAATATCGCCTAGGAGATCATGCTAACAGAGATCATAATCATAGGTAATGAACTGATCTCAGGCAGAAAAAGAGACCTTAATGCATGGTATGCATCAGGTTGTCTCTTATCCCATGGCCTTGAGGTAAGTGAGATTACAACCGTCGGTGACAACTACGATACACTTTCTTCTGTGTTAAGGGCAGCTGTGAAAAGGTCTAATTTCATAATTGCTGCTGGCGGATTAGGCCCCACTGAGGATGATCTAACCACCGAGATAGCATCCAAGGCCTTAGACAGACCCCTTTCCCTTGACCAGACCGTTCTCGATCATATAAAGGATAATACGAAAAAATTAGGCCCAAGTTGGTCTCCTTCTCTAGAAAAAATGGCCCGGCTTCCCAGGGGTGCGAGGATCTTAGATCCTAAGGGAGAGATGTGTGGTTTTTCATTATCTGAAGGAGACAGTGTCCTTTATTTCCTGCCAGGTGTGCCTGAGCAGATGAGGGAGTTGATGAATAGGTTTGTTATCCCTGATATCCTTCAAAGGTACACCCCAGCCAATATCCCGCAGCATAGGATATTTAAGGTCTATGGATTGAGTGAATCCTATATTGCAGAAACCTTTAAGGACCTCAGTGATGAACTAAAAAGGGTTAGGTATGGCTTTTATCCCTCCTTCCCTGAAAACCATATCACTATTACGGTCCAGGGAAAAAAGCATGAAGAGATTGAAAGGGAATTTAATAGGGCCGAGGAGAAGATCAGGAACCTTTTAGGGCCTTATATCTTTGCATCTGATGATAAGTCCATGGAGGCTATAGTTGGAGGGTTGTTAAAGGAGCGGAAGCTAACCATATCAGTGGCTGAATCATGTACAGGAGGTCTAATTGGACATAGGCTAACATCTATATCAGGGAGCTCTCTTTATTTTGAAAGGGGGCTAATTGTTTACAGTGACCAGTCCAAGGTCGAGATGCTTGGTGTAAAGCAGAAAACCATAGATTCATACGGGGCTGTCAGTGATCAAACGGTAAGGGAAATGGCAGAAGGGATCAAGAAGACTGCTAAAACGGATATGGGACTTGCTGTAACAGGGATTGCCGGCCCTTTAGGAGGAACAGAGAATAAACCAGTTGGCACCGTCTTTATTGGCCTATCTGTAGACGGCGAGATATTCTCTGGCCAATACCGTTTTTCAGGGGAGAGGGATAAGGTTAAGCTTAATACCTCTGAGATGGCCCTTGATTGGGTCAGGAGATATCTAAATGGGTATCCGTTTATTCCTGGCATTTGAACTCCCCCCAGAGATCAGGCAACAAATCGGGGAGGTTTCCACCGAGTTACAAAAATTAACCCTGCCTGTTAGGTGGGTTAAGGTAACAAATATCCATCTCACTATAATCTTTCTTGGCTATGTTAATGAAGATACAATAGATGATATAAAAGAAAGGGTAAATCCCGTGGTTAAAAGGTTTTCCGAATTCAAGACCAGGCTCAATGGTATTGGAGTATTCCCCAACTGGAGGAGGCCAAGGGTCATCTGGATCGGCCTTAATGGGGAAATAGAAAGGCTGTCAAACCTCCGTGAAGAATTGCAGACTGAGCTAAAGGTGTTCGGTTTCAAGCCAGAAAAGAGGCCATTTACACCACACCTTACCATTGGACGCTTTAAAGGCCCGGTAGACAGGGATGAAGAGCTGAAGTTGATTCTTGACAGATATCATGACCTCACCGGTGATCTACAATACCTGAGGGAACTTGTCCTCTTTAAAAGCGATCTTAGACCAGATGGCCCGGTTTATACAAAAATGGCCTCTTGGCCATTGAGGACGGAGAACTGAGGGGCTACGCCCCAATTAGAGTATATGTCGTTCAATAGGTTCTAGAAATCTTGAGAGGTTTAATAGGCTTTAGTAAAGGGGGGGGATTATTATGGCAAGAGAATCAGAAAAGGGTAAGTCTGTTGATCTGGCTATCTCCCAGATCGAAAAGCAGTATGGAAGGGGCTCCATAATGAAGATGAGCCAAGATGGGGCAGTAATAGATATTCCGGTAATCTCCACAGGCTCCCTTGCACTGGATGCAGCACTTGGCCTGGGTGGTGTGCCAAGGGGCAGGGTGATAGAGATCTTCGGTCCAGAGGCCTCAGGAAAAACTACCCTGGCCCTCCACATTATTGCAGAGGCCCAGGCCAAAGATGGGATTGCCGCCTTTATAGATGCCGAGCATGCCCTTGATCTTACCTACGCCAGGAAACTCGGAGTGAACGTCGATGACCTTCTTGTCTCCCAACCGGACACCGGTGAGCAGGCACTGGATATTGCTGAAATCCTGGTGAGAAGCGGGGCCATAGATGCCATGGTTATCGACTCCGTTGCAGCCCTCGTCCCAAGGGCGGAGATTGAAGGGGAAATGGGAGATCAGCAGGTTGGTCTGCAGGCAAGATTGATGTCCAAGGCCCTCAGGAAATTGGCAGCGACCATTAACAAATCGATGACATGTGTCATCTTCATAAATCAGATCAGGATGAGGATCGGGGTGTTGTTTGGCAACCCGGAGACTACCACTGGCGGACATGCACTCAAGTTTTATGCCACTCAACGCCTAGACATCCGAAGGATAGCCTCGATACAGGAGGGAGACAAGACAATAGGCAACAGGACCAGGGTTAAGGTAGTAAAAAATAAGATTGCCCCTCCTTTCAGGATGGCAGAGTTTGATATTATCTATGGTACCGGGATATCAAAGGAGGCAGACATATTAGATCTGGGCGTGGGATTTGATATAGTGGAGAAGAGTGGCGCCTGGTACTCATTTAATGAGGAAAGGATTGGCCAGGGAAGGGAGAATGTCCGAAGATTTCTGGCCCAACACCAGGATATAATGAAAGATATCTCTGACAGGGTAAGGGAAAGACTTGGCCTGGGTGAAAAAGGGGATATTCCTCAAGGGGAAACTCATTAAGAAGTGCCTAAAGTTATAAGTGCCCACCCGCCTCGCAAGCGAGAGCGTTGCGGGCAGGCCTAAAGTGCCTAAAGATGACGATTCATCCCTCACTGATTCCCAGAATCAGTTCAGAGTTTTGTTGAACTATGACGCAAGATTCTCACAGACAATCTTTAATATTCAGCCAAGTCATTGAATTATAAAAACGTCCAATCTCAGTTGCAGCTTTTAACTTTTAACTTTAGACTTTAAACTCAGCTGGCGTATGGATAGCAGAGAGGTAAGG
>CP070660.1:432903-445565 GCA_020355145.1 Deltaproteobacteria bacterium | reverse complement strand
TGGTTATGTTCTTGCCGAGTGTCACTGCCTTGAGCATTTTTCTTAGTCATATTCCGGTCTTTACCCTTGTTCAGCGAGCAATTAGCGGGATTAGCCCCTTTCCCCTCGTAGCCGTCCCTCTGTTTATCTTTGCGGCCGACCTCATGATGCAAGGCGAAATGTCACGGCGGTTGACCAATTTTGCGGATACGCTGGTAGGACACTTAACCGGGGGGCTGGCCCACACAACCATCCTCGCCTGTCTCATCTTCGGTGCTGTATCAGGGTCCACCCAGGCGACCGTTGCCGCCATCGGGAGCAACATGCAGCCGATCCTCTTGAGAAAAGGTTACGGACAAACATTCGCCACTGCCCTGATCATCAATGCCAGTAACGTTTCACAACTCATCCCCCCCAGCATCTTTATGATCATCTTTGGCGTCATCACCGGCACCAGCATTGCCGCGCTCTTTATTGCCGGGATTGTTCCCGGTATTTTTCTGGGTCTCGCTTTCATGCTTTACTCCCTCATCTGGGCAAAGAAAAATGAGATCTCCCGCAATCCTCGGGCAAGCTTTTCTCAAATTCTAACAGCTACCAAAGAGGCCTTGGGCCCTCTGGGCTTTGCGGTGATCATCATTGGTGGTATCTATTCCGGATTGTTTACCCCCACTGAGGCCGCGGGGGTCGCAGTTTTATACAGCCTTATCATCGAGCTTTTAGTCTACCGGAGCATTCGCTTAAATCAGATATATCAGATAGCGCTGCAGTCGGGCACCACCACCGCGTTGGTATTCATCCTAGTTGCCGGCGCCGAAGCATTTGTATGGTTATTAACCGTGGCCAGGATTCCGCACGCGGTTGGCCAGTTCATTATGCATTTGGCGCCCTCTCCCCTGCTATTCCTGATCATTGTCAATATTACATTTTTCATTGCATTGATGTTTTTTAATCCGATATCGGCGATGATAGTCCTCACCCCGTTGTTTCTTCCGATTTCCAAGGCATATGGAATCGACCCGATTCATCTGGGAGTTTTGATTACGCTCAATGCTGCCATCGGGTCGGCAACGCCGCCATTTGGGGTTGACATATTTACGGCATGCGCCATTTTCAGGCTACCCTATGAAAAAGTGGTAAAGGGCGTACCACCGTTTATCATTGCAGGTGTCATTGTGCTCTTAATATTGACGCTGTTTCCGGATTTGTCCCTGGTGATGCCGCGGATCTTGCTGGGTCCGGGTCATTAAAAAGTTGAAGATTCAGCCCTTTTCTAAAACCGGTCGTGCGATGGAGAATTAACTTGTGTAGAAGAAGTCATTATGTTAAAGAGGGACATGGATTGAGGGGCACGGTATGAAGCGATTGCCGTTAAAAGTTCTTTTATTTAAGTAAGTTGTAGAAATTCCGATACATTAATTATTAGGGGAAGAACAAGCCATGAAGACTTTTATAAGAATCGCATTGGTATTAATTCTAATGCCTGGTTTTTCGATGGTAAATGACGCAGGCTTGGCGCATGCCAAGGCCAAATACAAGATAACCTTCGGCCATGTGGAACCGATCCACTCTTCTACCCATGAAGCGGCCCTTAAATTCAAGGAGATTGTGGAAGAAGAGTCCAAGGGCGAGATCGAGGTGTTTATCCACCCCTCCTCTGAGCTGGGACCAGGCCCGGACCAGGGGCAAATGACCCAGACGGGGGCTATTCAGGTTGCTATACTGCCCGGCGCCCACATCGGCGGCATATTTCCAGAAATACAAGCCCTGGAAATACCCTTTCTGCTGCCCCAAGACATCGATAAAGCGGCTGAAGTTTTAAATGGTCCTGCAGGCCAAAAATTGATGTCCTATATGGAAAAGATCGATCTAAAGGGTCTGGCGATTTACCCCCTGTCATTTAAGCAGTTTACTTCCAACAAGGCGATCAGGAGGCCGGATGATTTCAAGGGGCTGAAATGGCGGACCATGGCGGCACCGATTATAATGGAAAGCTACAAACTGTTAGGGGCTTCGCCGGTGTCCATCAACTATCATGAACTTTATACCGCCCTGCAATTGGGAACTGCAGAGGGGGAAGAGAATCCCTTCTGGTCCATTGGGGAAATGAAATTCTATGAAGTTCAAAAATACATCACCCTGAGCAACCATGCCGCCTTTATATCCACCATGATAACCAATAGGAAATGGTTTGAGGGGCTGCATGCGGACATTCAGGGTATCATAACCAAAGCAGCAAAGGCCACGGTATGGGTAGCCATTGAGTCTGATAAGAAAATCGATCACGAGTGGTATGAAAAAATCAAGAAGGACCCCGGGACAACTATCATCGAATTGACCCCGGAAAGCATTCTGGCGTTCAAAGAGAAGTTGAGACCTTTAAGGGATATATATATCAAGATGGTTGGAGAAAACGGCAGAGAGGTGATCAAGGTATTTGATGCGGCCTTGGCAAGATAGAGTAGAAGTGGCTTTTTCGGCAACTCAGCTAGGTTGCGGGTCCCTTTACCATAAGGTGCAGAAGAAGCCGAACCAAATTACCCGGCGGTCCTGGCGGTAGCCATACACCTCAGTCAGCACATCGCCTAAGATATAACTAATGGGGAAAACAATGATACCTGCGGGCAGTACTAAGACAGATTACTTTATCTGAATGCGGTGAATCAAGGCTTTCCCAAAAGATGTTACCGGCCTGAAATTTCACATTCTGGATTGTGGCTGCGTTTACTATCAAAGGCTCTCTAGGGATGGTGATTTAGATGCACAAATAGGCATTTACAGAGATGCAGAGAATGGGCCTTGTGAGGTTTGTATGGTGCAAGAAGAGACTTGGGAAGATAGGGTGATTGATCAAAATGTGGTTTACAACACTAGATTTCAGATAGAAAGTATTTGATCTTACAGGTTTTTTGTGAAAATATTTAACTTTCTGACAGGTAAAAGAATAGAATCAGGCACAGGTAAGAAAAACGCTCGAAAGGTTATGATTAGCAGTTTGTAGTCTTCAATCCAAGATTCATGTCATGGACGACCGATACAAAAAAGGTTATTTCTTTTTGTGATTCTCCCAGATTTGCTTGATTTGCTCAATCTCATGCTTAGCGAAAATCCTTCTTCCATTGTCCCGCCGTGCAAGTGGAAATAGCTTCCCTTCATATTTTTTGAAAGTCATCTGGCTGATCCCCATAACCTTGCAGACTTGAAAAAGTGAGTAAAAGTTTCTTGTTTTATGGTAATGATAATGTCTTTTGCTGCTAAGGTATTCTGTCCTCTTACCCCAGAGAAGCTTCAGCTAGTTCACTTGGTGTTTTGTGAAAATCCTGAAACCAGTGTTTGGTTCTCTTTGGGCCATAGGAAATAATGTGCCTTCATAGCGCCGGCAAGTTTTATGGTCGATGCCAAGAACTCTACAAACTTGTAGCGTGGAAAAGTACTGTCTTGTTTTGTGGTTCTTGTCGGTTTTTGGAAACCTTAGGCTGGTAGAAAATTTGACTTTCGAAATATTTTGGTTGTTTCCGGGGATTCCTCAAAGGTAAGACTGGGTATGATAGTGCAAAGCCGTTTGGCAAGCATAAGGAAGTAATATATCACTTTTTTTAGGATAAAATTCTATGATCATCTTGTAAAAGGATAATTTTTCATTATAATAGTTAGTTGTAAAAATATCTTCACTTCCACAAAAATGCAAGCTACAAAAAAACTTTAATTTTTTAAGAGGAGTGTCGTTAATAATGGCTAGAATTACAATAGAGGATTGTTTAAAGACTGGTTATAATAAATTTGCCTTGGTACATTTGGCAGCAAAGAGGGTTTTTCAATTGAGGAAGGGAGAAGAACCTCTTATCTCTAGCTCAAACAAAGAAGTAGTGACCGTCTTGAGGGAGATTGCCGCAGGGAAGGTTAGGAGGAAAGAAGGCGATAGTCTTTTAGGAGATGATTTAGAAAAGGACTCCGAAGGCCCTGATAAGGGAGAAGATATCCCTGATCAGAGTGAGGACCTTTTGGATGAAACTTAACAGCCATGCCTAGCAACAGGGATTATTATGAAATCCTTGGTGTTTCCAGGGATTCCGATGAGGATGAGATAAAAAAGGCGTACCGGAAACTTGCCCTTAAATATCATCCTGACAAAAATTCAGGGGATAAAGTCGCCGAGGAGAGGTTTAAAGAGGCCGCAGAGGCATATGAGGTGTTGAGGGACGCCGAAAAGAGGAAGATCTATGATCTTTACGGTCATGATGGCTTAAAAGGAACGGGATTTACAGGTTTTAGCGGTTTTGAGGATATTTTTTCTACTTTTGGAGATATATTTGAGGACTTCTTTGGTTTCGGAGGGAGGAGATCAAGGAGGACAAGGGTAAGAAGAGGCAGTGACCTTAGATACGATTTACGTTTGAACCTTGAAGAGGCCTATAGGGGAAAGGAGGAGGAGATCGTTTTTGAGAAGTGGGGATCCTGCGAGATATGCAGTGGCACTGGGATGACGCCAGGAAGCGAGCCCGGGATTTGCCCTAATTGTGATGGTAGGGGTGAGGTTGTCCATTCTCAGGGTTTCTTTCAGATCAGGACAACATGTTCAACATGTAATGGTACAGGTCAGGTCATAGTTGACCCATGCCGCAGATGTAACGGCAAGGGAAAGATAAGAGGTGAAAGGAGAGTCCTGGTAAAGATACCGCCAGGTGTGGATACTGGTATACAATTAAGGATTAAAGAGGAAGGGGAGAGTGGAGAAAATGGAGGACCACCAGGAGATCTCTTTGTGGTAATCTATGTTAATGAGCATGATTTTTTTATTAGGGATGGGGATGATCTTAGATGTCAGATTGAGGTTTCTTTTGTACAGGCAGCCTTAGGGGCTGAGGTCTCTATTCCTGTCTTGGGTGATGATGAAGAGAGAAGGATTGATATCCAAGAGGGTACCCAACCAGGCGAGATTATCAGGATTAAAGGTGATGGGATGCCAAGCCTGAGGAGGGGAAGGGGATACGGTGACCTATTTGTTCAGGTTATGGTTAAGATACCTACCAGGCTGAGCCAGAGACAGCGGGAGTTACTGATGAAATTTAGCGAGCTTGAAACACAAAAGATCGGGGCGAAGACCAGAGAGTTCTGGGATAAAATAAAGGGCATATAGCAATATGATTTGTAGTTGAGGGTTTGGCTGATGGATCACGAAAGGTTAGAATACTTTAGAGGGTTACTGCAGAACCAGCTTGATGAGCTTATTGAGGAGGCCTTAAAGACAGTCAATGGAATGACCAATTTGAAGGATAACTTTCCTGACCCAACTGATAGGGCTGCCTTGGAGACAGATAGAAACTTTCTCTTAAGGATAAGGGATAGAGAGAGAAAGTTGATTGAAAAGATCAAAGAGGCCCTTGAGAGAATAGATAACAGCACCTTCGGGATATGTGAAGTGTGCGGAAGAGAGATAGGAGAACAAAGACTGAGTGCAAGGCCAGTTACTACTCTTTGTATTGACTGTAAAAAGAAAGAGGAAGTCAGGGAGAAGGCCAGGGGTTTATAAGGGAACCAGGTTAGTATGAGAATAGCTTACCTTGATTGCTTTTCCGGTGTAAGCGGGGACATGTTTGTTGGTTCCTTACTGGATGCTGGCCTGCCATTTGAAAAACTTGAAAGGAGCATCTCCGGGCTTAATCTGAATGGTTACAAGATATCGGCAAAAAAGGAGGAAAGAAATAGTATTTTTGGGACAAGGTTCTGTGTTTTCTTGAAAAAAAAGGATCAAAGGCTTCGATATTTAAAGGAGATAAAAGAGATACTTGAAGGCAGTGATCTTCCTTTATCAGTTATTGAAAGATGCATCCTGATCTTTGAAAGGCTGGCAATGGCTGAGGGTGAAATACGCCATATTTCATCAGATGAGGTAAATTTTCATGATTTAGGTGCAGTCAACTCTATTATCGATATGGTGGCAGCGGCTGTAGGGATTCATCTTTTGGATATAGGGAAATTTTTCGTCTCATGGATTCCTGTAGGCACCGGGATTAGGACAGGTGTCCATGGAAAGATCCCAGTTCCAACGCCTGCAACTATAGCACTTCTGAAGGGTATCCCCATCTATTATAGTGGTCAGGATGTTGAAATGGTTACCCCTACAGGGGCAGCCCTAATTACCTCACTTTGTTCTTCCTTCGGCCCTATGCCCCCAATGACCATAGATAGTGTGGGTTACGGGGTAGGGAGTAGAACCTTAGCTGACAGGCCCAATCTTTTACGCATTCTGATAGGAAATGATATCGATAGACAGACTTCAGAGACGGTGGTAGTGTTGGAGTCAAACTTGGATGATATGAGCCCTGAATTGTTGGGTTATTTGATGGATAGTCTCTTTGATGCAGGTGCCAAGGATGTCACCTTCTCCCACATCCAGATGAAGAAAAATAGGCCTGGTATCCAGCTCCAGGTAGTGGCAAGGCCTGAAGATAATGACAGGCTAATTAATATCATCTTCAGGGAGTCAACCACACTGGGGATCCGTATTAGCTACAGCCAGCGGGCGGTTTTAAAACGGGAAGAGTTGGTGGTTGACTCTCCATGGGGAAAGATGAGGGTTAAGAAGGTCATCAATCAGGATGGAGGCACCGCTCTTTTACCTGAATATGAGGAATGCAGGAGAATAGCAAAAGAGAACAATTTCGCCCTAAGGGATGTCTATGCATGGGCAGCGGCCCTTTCGAAACATCCTTGATATCAAAGATCACTTGATTACAGGGGAACTTACTGGTTATCATATATTTCACATTAAACAGTTACCGGAATTACTTCCCATAGTAGATCACCTGTAGGTGGCCTTCCATCACGAATCTTCGCACGACTATATCTGGGGCAAAAAAACCTATTGGAAAAAGCCCATAGGTACCACGACAATTCCCCTGGGCGTTACCGTAAAGCGTTTCATATCTTCATTGGGGTTATAACCAATTTCAGTGTCGGCTGGAATTACGTTATGTTTATCGATGATAGCCTTCTTGATTTTACAACGGAGTCCTATTACCACATCATCCATGATTACTGATTCCTCAACGGTTGCACAGCTCTGGATAACTACGTAATAGGAAATCACTGAATTCCTGACAATGCCACTTATTACGGAGCCCGGGGACACAAGAGAGTCCAGGGCATTACCGCCTTGAAGACCTTCAGGCCTCTCAGCGCTAAAGACGAACTTGGCAGGTGGAGCTGGTACCTGGTAGGTGTGGATGGGCCAGTTGCGGCCATAGAGGTTAAAAGAAGGATTCAGCCCAGTCAGATCCATGTTGGCGTTCCAGTAAGCGTCCAAGGTTCCAACATCCCTCCAGTAGGAAGAATCAGGGGTCCTGGATTCTAATCTAAACCCTCGCTCACCGTTTTCAAGGGTATCATAGACGTAATCCTCGATCACATTCTGCTTGCGAAAGGGATAGGCATACACCCGCGATTCAGGGATTAAACGGGGAATTATGTGTTGACCAAAATCATCCTTATTACTGGATTTGAGTGCATCCAAGAGTGTGGCTGTATTAAATAGGTAAATACCCATGGAGGCAAGCACGCGGCTGGGATCGCTAGGAATTGCCTTGGGATTTTTCTTGGGTTTTTCCTGGAAGCCGTGGATGCGGTAGTCCTCATCTATCTCACCAATACCCATCCCATGGGCCATCTCTTTTCTCAATTCCAGGAGGGCAATACTCAGGTCCGCATCCTTGCCTAAGTGATACCTGAGGAATCGACTGTAGTCCATCTTGTAAATGTGATCACCTGATAGGATCAGGACACGGTGTGGTCTTGTTTGCTCAATGAGATATAGGTTTTGGCGAATGGAATCAGCAGTGCCCCTGTACCAGTCTCCACTGATCCGCTGCTGCGGTGGCACAACCTTCAAGAAGTGCCCAAGCCTCTGATTAAATATATTCCAACCAGCTTCCAGGTGATCAGTTAGAGACTGGGATTTATATTGGGGTAAAACAATGATCTTGTATAGGTCGGAGTTTATGCAATTACTAAGGGTCAGGTCTATAAGCCTGTAGATGCCACCAAAGGGAACTGCTGGCTTAGCCCTTTCCTGGGTAAGAGGCATGAGCCTTTCGCCTCTACCACCGGCCATGATAAAAGCGAGCGTCTTTTTCATTATAAGAAATGGAGCAATTTTACTTATAAGTATAGAAAGTATGTGGAAAACCTACCTTGATGTCAAGGGAAAAGCCAATAACTGATACGGCCAGTTGAATAGGGAATGGATTAAAGGGGGTTTTTGAGCTGAAAAAAGGGGCCTTTAAGGCCCCCAAAGGCAGGTCTAAAAACTCAAAGTAAGTGCAACATACGGACCGGACATATCATAGTCAAGGACCACTTCATCCTCATCTATATCTATAATAAAGGTTTTATAACCTCCGTGTATATCTAGGAAGGGGAGGGGGGTCCATGATATATCAGCCATGAGCTCATAAATTGTATTTCCTGAATAGCCCATAGCAGTCCCCCTGACTCTGGCCTCGAGGATATCAGCCAGTATTCCTATGTGTAGATTAAGACCAAGCATGGGAATGGGGATAGTGAAATCCTCTTTTTCATCAATTCCCGTGGTCTTCAGGCCAACCTCGCCATCCAGGTATTTGACCTGGAAGACACCACCCAAGGAAAAACCACCCAGTATATTTTCCAGATCCAAAAAATCGTATTGATAGTGGAGGTCAATCATCTTATATTCAATTGAGGAGGTTACCAGGGCATCAACTTCATACTTCTCTCCCTTGAAATAAACATCCCTGGTAAGCGTCTTTCTGCCTGAATACTCAATATCTGTATATGTAAGAGAGAGATGATGGTTGCCGCCCCCAACAAATACCTCAACGGATGGATAATCCTCATCCTCTATTCCAAGGTCCTTTTCAAAATCAATGGTTGTGCCAACTATGTTGGCCTCATCCACCTTTACGGTACCATCAAGAGAAGGGAACCAGTAGTATCCTCTTGCCCCAATCTCAAATGCCAAGGATGATACTGGTAAAAGCAGTGCAGGTAACAACAAAGACAGAACCACGTAGATCTTTCTCATTAGTCTTCTCCTTCTTTTAAGATTATTCTTTCAGATTTGCCTTTGCTAAGGGAAGTAAAGGTGATTCCTTGAACTGATTTACAAATTCCTTGAAGGTTTCCCTTGACATCTCTGATTGGCCGCTCAGGGCATAGACCCTACCCAGAGAGAACATGGCCTCATCTTTTAGAGAATTATGTCCTTCATCAACTATCTTTTTAAGATGGCTTATGGCTGATTGATGTTCTCCTTTGGCCTCATATGCAGCGGCAAGACCAAAATGGGCCATAGAAGAGTAAATGGAGCCGGATTTATCCCTTTCCAGATAGGTCTGGTATAAGGCTATAGCCTCGTCATATTTGCCCTCATCATATTTTAGGTAGGCCAGCTGAGGTATGGCCAGTGTGGCCATCTTTGTCCCGCCATATTTCGTTATGATTTTATCAAGTTCCTCACCAGCTCTCTTAATATTATCTCCGGTAGTTTCAGGGGAAGAATCTGACACCAAATTCTTGTAAGCAAGATTGTAAGCAGCCAGGGCCTTTTTATTTAAATGCCTGAAATATAGACTGATCCCAATGCCAATGGCAATAATAATCATTACAGAAAGGATCATGTATTGAATCTGCTTGCTATGAGCAGAGACATACAGGGCGACCCTGTTAGAAAGACTAATAAATTCGTCGTCCCTTTTAAGGAGCTCTTTCCTGGTTACCTTCTTTTTGGCCATAGTCTTAAAACTTACACCGCTCGGATTTAATTCAAAATAATTAGCAGATGTATAACCTTTCTTCAAGAAAAAATACTTGTCTCTGTTGTGTTTCTTGTGTTGCTTGTGTTAAAACCTTATGAACTCAACAGGCTCAACAAACACCTTTTATGAAACCATCCTTCCACCCCAGATTGATAAATGATCCCTTCTCAGATCCCGGGCTCTTTATCCCCTTCCTCTTTGAAAGGAGGGCCCTTCTGTTCGACTTAGGAGATCTATCCAAGCTTTCCGCCAGGGATCTCCTGAAGGTAAGTCATGTCTTTGTAACACACACCCACATGGATCATTTTATAGGCTTTGATACCCTGCTGCGCCTTCTCATCGGACGGGATAAGGAGATTCATCTCTTCGGACCCTCCGACTTTATTGAAAAGGTTGAGGCCAAGCTCAGTGCCTACAACTGGAATCTTATAGATAGCTACGAAGATATCCTTTCTGTCAATGTAGCAGAGATCCAGGGCGAAAAGGTTTTTGTCCAGGGCTTTAGCAGCAGGGACCGGTTTAGGCCTTCTGGGGCCCCCAAGCAGCGCCCATTTAAAGGGAACCTGCTTTCAGAGAAATCCTTTTCTGTTGATGCCCTTCTCCTGGATCATAAGACAGATTGCATTGGGTTGTGCCTTAAGGAGAATTTTTCAATAAATATAATCAAGGAGGGATTAAAGGAACTCGGGCTACCGGTTGGCCCATGGCTTAGGGAATTCAAGGAGGTAATCTACGAAGGACGCAATCAAGCTCAACAATTTAGGATAGTATGGCAGGATGAGGATATGGTAACAAGGGAAAGATATTTCCCCCTCGGGGAGTTGAAGGAAAGGATTGCCAGGATCTCACCAGGACAGAAGATCACCTATATTGCCGATATTGTCGGAAGCCCTGAGAATATAGCAAAGGCCGTCGATCTAGCCCTGGACTCCACCCACCTCTTTATTGAGACACCCTTTTTGGATAAGGAGAGAGATGTGGCACGGAGGAAGTACCACTTGACTGCAAAGGAGGCTGGTCTTATAGGTGCAAGGGCAAGGGTCAAGGAGCTAACGCCCTTTCACTTTTCACCTAGGTATTTTGGCAGGGAAGAGGAACTTATTCAGGAGGCAATGATGGCCTTTGGATCAGGCACATGAGGAGGTCGGTTTAAAAGACTTACTATTTCATCAGGCACTTTGAGCTTATTGTTTGCCTACTGTTTAACTGCCATGGCCTATTTGAACAATTCTTCCAGGGTGTACAGTTTGCTCTTTTTCTTTAAAGCAGAAAGTCCCTTGTTGATTTCATCCATAAGATCACTGTGCTCCTACATAACTTTTTCTAAACCTTATATCCCTGACCGCCCCACTCCCAACAAGGTATTCTTGTCCAAACATGATGGTATGCCGAGAGATTGTGCCATCAATTTTGATCATATTCAGACGGTATCAAAAGGGAAAATACGTTAACCAGGCGCATGCGACGTGGGAAAGGTAGACCTGAACTGGTCTATTGAAAATTCTTGCCTATGGAAGGTCTTCCATATCCAGGCATACAATTCAGTGTATTTGTCCATAATTACCTCTATAGTAATTTTATATTTTAGACATATAAGTTTTCCCCTGGTTGTCAAGCTTGTCTCCGGTCGTTCCGGCATCCTCCATAGGGGATAATGGTTATTTATCAGCTTTGTTACGTACAGTGGCAAGAAGTCTTAAGTTTTTCACCTTTTGCTTCCACCTAAAAGGGGCTCTATCAGTGTTTTGCTACAGCCAATTTGTTATGCACTGGAACCTTTTTCCAGCCTAGACTCGAGATAGTTCCTGAGGTTTTGCTGCTGATTGGTAATACCCAATTTCCTTCTGATATTTTTACGGTGGGTCTTGATCGTGCTTGGGGAGATGTGCAGGTGTTTGGCTATTTCCTCGGTTGTCAGACCATTCTTTATCAGAGAGGCAATCCGCAATTCGCTAAAGGAAAGGGATGTAGCTATCTTTGTGTCGGCAGCTAACCCCGAGGTCAAGTCTTCCAGTTCTTTGAGCAGCATACTCAGCTCAGCTTCATATCTTCTCAGATTTTTGTCATGCTGAAGCCTTTCTATGATGGGGATGATCAAGGACCTTGTTTTGAGGACGATGCGTTTCTCAGTTTCTTGCCTTTCCCTTGCTATATTCTGGGCCAGTACGGTTAGTGCTTGATTGGTCTGTATGAGTTTTGTGTTAAGATTCTCCAATTTTTCTTTATGACGTAACAGGTCAGCCTGACTATGTTGCAAGGTTTCACGTGTTTTCTTGTACTGCAGTTCAGTTTCCTGGATATGCAATGCACGGTTCACGGAATAGGAAAGCAGGTCCATATCAATGGGCTTTTCCAGGAAATCAAAGGCACCCAGCCTGAGTGCCTTGATGACAATTTCCTTGTCAGCACGACCTGTTATTATAATTATCTTTGTATCGGGGAAGGCCTTTTGTATATCTGGTATTAGATCGAAGCCGGACCTTTCGGGCATGAAAACATCGAGGAGTACGAGGTTGTAAAATGTGTTTCTTACCTCATCCATAACCTTTAACGATTGGGTAATGCTTTTTGCCTTAATTCCCAAGGAGGAAACCATCGATTCGAGGAGTTCACACACCATGGGTTCATCATCAATAATCAGAATCTTGGCAAGCTCATTATTTCCCATCGAACACCAAAATCAAGTTAGTTCGCTTAGTGCTTCGATTCGCAAATACGGTGACGTATTTTGGCAAATTGAGTCTACGGCATTGCTCACTCCATTCGGCCTGCCCTCGGCCATGAGCCCTCGACGTGAGCCTTTCGGCAGTGAGCTCAAGGCCGAACTGCTCGACCGAACGCTCGGGCCGAATGGAGCCCTTCGGGTCTGAGCCACAGGGTCGAAGACCT
>CP070660.1:420885-432803 GCA_020355145.1 Deltaproteobacteria bacterium | reverse complement strand
TACTGGTTGAGGCCGTCCCGCCTGAGGTTTGTAAAATCATCCGTGATAGACTCACCATTCCCGTGTATAGCATAGGTGCAGGGGTTGATGCAGATGGTCAAGTCTTGATAGTTAGTGATCTTCTTGGGCTTTTCCAGGCCTTTACCCCAAAGTTTGTAAAGAGGTATGCGAATTTAGGTGAAGATACTACTAATGCCTTAAAGGCATATGTTGATGATGTAAAGTCTGCCCGTTTTCCTGAACCGAAACACGGCTACGCGATGATTGAAGGAGAGCTCCCAAAGCTTATGGCTGAGTTAGATAAAGGTTCGGATAAGCTATCACAGGATTAAAAGGGAAGAAATAGGGAATTATTTGTAATTTTCTCCATGGGAAAGGAGGGATTAGGATGAAGGAAAAAAGCTTTGTCTTCTTTATGATCCTCGGTCTCATTGCGACATCTTTTGGGTGTGCCGGGAGCAGGATCTATCTTATGGACGTGAGATATATCCCGGAGAGGAAGGCACCTCCTACCTCAAAGCTAGTGGGCGTTTGTCCCTTTGAGGATGCAAGAGAGGAGAAGGAGAAAGAGACTATCGGGATCCGGCATCGGCCCGGCAATAAGATCGATCTTCTGAAGCTCGAAGGGATCACCCTTTCAAAATCCGTTACACAGGCCGTGAAGGACTACTTTGCCGAAAGGGGATTCGAGGTCACTGATTGCAAGGGATGGGACAAGAGCGCTGAGGGACTGGCCCTCTTACCTGAGGATCTTTTTCTCGTCGTGGGAGGAAGGATTGATTCCTTCAAGGTTGAGGCCCGATCCGGTATTACAATCACAGATACCCATTATATGGTGAAGATGGATGCCTCCATCGGTCAGGTTGAGAAAAGGAAGATGGTCATCCGGACCATAGAGAGCGCACCCAAGTCCAAAAAGATGGGGTTTGATCCTGATGAGGTCAAGGCTCAACTGAACGGCATTTTGACTGAGGTGATCCAGAAACTCTTTGAGGGTAAATATTGAGTTAGGGCCGTTTTGATCCCCAGAATGAGGTGTAGAAGTAGCGATAGGATTCTGGGAGAGCAGTTATGGACTTTACATATAATCAAAAGAGAGAACGGGACAGTTATGCCCAAAGATCAGTGGCCATGGGACCTCGGGGTATGGTTACCTCAAGTCAACAATTGGCAACTCTTGCTGGTTACAACGCATTATCCAAGGGCGGGAACGCCATTGATGCCACAGTAGCCATGGTCAGCACATTGAATGTTGTTGAACCTCATTCAGTGGGAATCGGCGGCGATGCCTTTGCCCTTATTTACTTGGCCAGAGAAAACAAGATCATCGGCATGAATGCCAGCGGCAGGGCACCATATCATGCTAACATAGCCTGGTTCCACGACAAGGGGATAAAGGCCATGCCTGAGCGGGGCATATTATCCGTAACAGTTCCGGGGGCCTTGCATGGGTGGGCCCAAGCAGTAGAGCGCTATGGAAATCTAAAACTTGGGGATTTATTTGAAGATGCCATATACTATGCGGAAGATGGATTTCCCGTCTCTGAGGTTATTGCAGGTGAATGGAGGGGGGTGGAAGAGATCCTTCTTGCACAGGAGGGATCATCCAAGGCCTATCTTATTGATGGTAAGGCCCCTCGACCTGGACAGGTTTTTCGAAATAAGGACCTGGCTCGGACCTATAGAAAGATCGTCGGGCAGGGCATTGAAACCTTTTATGAAGGCGAGATCTGTAAGGCAATTGTGGAGTTTTGCCAGCAGAGTAATGGTCTTCTTTCTCCCGAGGATTTCAAGACCCATAAAACTACCTGGGTTGAACCAATATTAACAGATTACCGTGGTTATACGATTTACGAACATCCTCCCAATGGGCAGGGTATTACTGCCCTAGAAATGCTAAATATCTTGGAAGGCTACGATATCGGCGGCCTTGGGCACAACACCGCAGAGTACCTTCATCCCCTCATAGAGGCGAAGAAGATTGCATTCAGTGATCGAGACTGCTTTGTAAGCGATCCAGGGTTTGAAGACGTCCCGGTGGATAGGTTACTGTCCAAGGAATATGCGAGGCAGTGCAGAAGGAAGATTGATTCCGATAGGGCCACGGTTCCTACTGTTCATCCTTCATCCACAAGAGGTTACGACACTGTATTTGTCGCGGCTGTAGATCAGGACAGGAATGCTGTTTCCTTTATAGGCAGCATTTATATGCCATTTGGCTCTGGCATGGTCGTGGATGGAACGGGTATTGTCCTGCAAAACAGGGGAAACTCGTTTTCCCTTAACCCCATACACCCAAACCGGCTTGAACCGCAAAAGCGGCCAATGCATACTATCATACCGGGTATGGTATTTAAAGGCAGCGATTTTTTGATGAGCTTCGGGGTCATGGGCGGGGACATGCAGCCCCAAGGGCATGTGCAGTTTTTAATCAATCTCATTGATTTCAAGATGAACTTACAGGAGGCGGTTGATGCTCCACGGGTAAGGCATATGCAAGGTAGTGATGTGTATTTGGAAGACGGCATTTCCAGGCAAACGGCATCAGCGCTCCAGGGGAAAGGTCATAATATTGTTCAGGCCTCTTCATCAATGAACCATGTCGGTGGAGGGCAGGCTATTTATCTGGACAGTAGCCAGGATGTATTGCTGGGGGCATCTGATAGGAGGAAAGACGGGTGTGCAATTGGGTATTGAATATCCAAGCTGAGTGATTCATTCCTCACGCAGGTAGAGCAAGGTGTTCTGAGTGAAGGGCCAGAGAGGTGTGAAGGATGAAGGTATCTACAGTGGGAGAGATGAGAGATCTGGATAGAAGGGCAGTGGAGGAGTTTAAGATCCCTGAGATGATCCTTATGGAAAACGCCGGAGAGGCTGTATATTTTGTTATCCATAATGAATGTGGAATAAGGGGAAAGGCGTTCCTTATCCTTTGTGGAATTGGCAACAACGGGGGTGATGGATTCGTTGTTGCCAGAAAGCTCCACTCAAATGGGGGGCGGGTCAAGGTATTTCTCCTGGGAGATAAGGAGGAATTAAAGGGGAGCGCAAAGGAGAATTTTGACATTATTTCATCTCTCCACATAGAGATCGAGAGACTTACCACTGTGGATAAGATAAAATCCTCTCTCCATTACTGCGATGCAGTTGTTGATGCCATATTTGGAACCGGCCTTACAAGGGATGTAGGCGGGATATATAGAGAGGTAAGTGAATTGATCAACAAGAGCCAGAGATTGGTATTCAGCGTTGATATCCCCTCTGGCGTAAATGGCAATACTGGCCAGATAATGGGGTGTGCTATCAAGGCAGACTATACCATAACATTTGGGCTTCCAAAACTGGGAAATCTACTTTACCCGGGCTTTGACCTATGTGGGAAGCTTTATGTCACCCATATCTCCTTTCCTTCTTCCCTATGCGATACCGATAGTATAAAGGTAGAGACAAATAATCCCATACAGATCCCGGAAAGGGCAGCAGATACCCACAAGGGTGATTATGGAAAGGCCCTTTTTATTGCGGGTTCCTCAAATTATCTTGGTGCCCCCTATTTTTCCGCCCTCTCCTTTCTCAAGGCCGGTGGAGGGCTTTCATATCTGGCCTCCCCAGATTCAATAGCCCCGTTTTTGGCAAATAAGGGAAGCGAGATCGTCTTTGTGCCACAGAGGGAGACGGATAATGGAAGTCTATCCCTAAAGGCCAGGGGGCATCTTCTGGAATTCTCGGATAGGGTTGACATAGTAACTATTGGACCCGGATTATCCTTGAATGAGGAGACACAGGAGCTTGTAAGAGAGGTCTCAAAGGAGATCAGAAGACCCCTGATAATAGATGGTGATGGAATTACAGCCATTTCAAGGAATATAGATATAGTAAAAGAGAGAAGGGAAAGGACAATACTGACCCCTCATCTTGGTGAGATGTCGAGGATTACAGAGATGGATATAGGGGAGATCCAGAAAAACAGGATCCCTGTATTGTCAAGGACATGCAAGGAATTAAATGCCTATATAATCCTAAAGGGGGCACATACGCTAATAGGTTATCCTGATGGACATATCTTCATCAACATGAGTGGAAATCCTGGGATGGCTACTGCTGGCAGCGGGGATGTGTTGGTCGGCACCATTGCAGCCATGTTCGGCCTTGATTTATCGATTGAGGATAGTACCAGGATGGGTGTATTTATTCATGGTATGGCCGGAGACCTCGCAGTAAGAGATATAGGTGCAGACGGAATAATAGCTGGAGACATCATGGACTATATCCCGGAGGCGGTAAGATATTGCCGGGAGAATTTTGCAGAAATCACTAAAGACATATATGGGAGTATTTATACTGTATAGTTGCGATTTCCCTCGGAGTCTTTTTGAGATCATCCACTCCCTTTGCATCAATGTGTACCTGTAAAGGCGTGAGAGGCAAGCAAGGTTGAAATATTAAGACCGGCAAATGTTCACTGAAACTGTATCTTATTGGTCGGCTATACTGGCAGGACTGCTTTCTTTTTTCTCTCCCTGTGTACTGCCCCTCATACCGGCCTATTTCAGCTTGATCTCGGGCTATTCCTTAGAAGAACTCACAGAAAGCCATAGTGCGGAAATAAGGAGAAAGGTCTTTCTTTCCACGGTATCCTATGTTTCCGGCTTTTCCCTTGTATTTGTCCTCATGGGAGCCTCTGCCACTTATCTTGGCAGTTTGGTCCTCAGACACAGTGATCTAATTCGGATAGCGGGCGCCATAATCGTTATCCTACTTGGCATCCATTTAACCGGGGTGATCCGCATCCGGGGCCTTGATTTTGAAAAACGGATTCATCTGAAAAAAAGGCCCTTATATTTTGGGGGCACATTTATGGTCGGCATGGCCTTTGGGGTAGGATGGAGTCCTTGTATAGGGCCCTTGTTAGGGTCTATACTTATCGTTGCCGGAAACCAGGAAACCGTTTGGCAGGGAATCAGGCTTCTGGCTATCTATTCTGCAGGTCTGGCCTTCCCCTTTATTGTAATGTCCATTTTTGTCAGCTACCTTCTCACCTTTATTAAAAGGACCTCTAAGGCCATAAGATATGTAAATGCCGGTGCCGGAATCTTTTTGACAATCGTGGGCATCCTGCTTTTAACCAACAGACTCTTCTTATTAAATGTACCAAGATAGGAGACTATAAAAATGAGATCAAAATACGTCTTTCATGCCTTGTTCATCTTGTTTTGTTTATTTGCATGGCTTCCGAATGGCGCTCTAGCAGCAGAAGGCATCAAGTGGTACACCTATGATGAGGGCATGGCCTTAGGAAAAAACGAGAAAAAAACGGTATTTTTTTACTTCTATGCTGACTGGTGCCCTTATTGCAGGAAGATGGAAAAGGAGACATTTCAAAACCCCTCAGTGGTTTCGTTTATCAACGAAAACTTCATCGCTATCAGGGTGAATGCCGACAAGGAAAAAAAGATAGCATCCAACTATGGAGTCATCGGACTTCCAACCAGCTGGTTTTTAGAGGGAAACGGCGATAAGATCGGCAACCTCCCGGGCTATATTCCGCCGGAAAGATTCCTTTCGATGCTAAAGAAGATACTTGCCGCCCCAAAAAAGGGTGACATTTAAACATACATTTCCCGATATAGGAGACACGGGCATGCGTTACAAAGATATGTCAAAGGGGCTTATCATTCTTCTGGGTTTGGCAGTAATTGCCGCGTTTACGGCAAATTTTCTCTTGCCCAAAGGCATTGCACTGGTAGGGCAGTGGGATGAGTCACAAGGCGTTATTACAGCAAGGGCCAAAGACGATGTTGTTGATGATGATCTGGAGATCGACGATGTAGAGATCGCAAAACAGATCTACGGTAGTGGGGAGGCTGTCTTTGTGGATGCCCGTTCGCGTGAGGACTATGAAGAAGGCCACATTAAGGGTGCGGTATCCCTACCCGTTGGCCAGTTCCATGATTTTATAGACGCGTTTAAGGCTCAATATTCAACGGCCAGTACCATCGTCACCTATTGCTCGGGAAGGACGTGTGATGACAGCCACAAGCTTGCACGACTTTTCTTTGAGCAAGGATATACAAGAGTAAGCGTTTTTATCGATGGCTATCCGGGCTGGGAGGCAGAGGGCTTTCCGATTGAATAAAAGACTGAAGACCTTTTTTGAAAACAGCTGGACAGAACTGATTGCACGCTGGATTCTCGGCATAACCTTTATCTATGCAAGTTATCATAAAATTATCTCGCCTGGTGATTTTGCCAAGATTATCTATGGATACGACCTTTTACCTGATGGCTTAATAAACTTGATTGCCATCATTCTACCATTTGTGGAACTTTTCTCAGGCCTTGCCCTGATTCTCGGCATTTATCCCCTGTCTGCTGCACTGATTGTCAACGGCATGCTTCTGACCTTTATCATCGCATTGTCCATTAATCTTGTCAGAGGCCATGAATTCGACTGTGGCTGTTTTTCATTTGGTGAGACCGGGTATACCTCTTCTGCGGTGCAGTTACTTGTTCGCGATATCATGTATTTCTTTCTGGGTCTCCAGGTGCTTTTCTACGATCGGTGCAGAAGATGGTGTATTAGTCAAGGCCGTTGATATACATATGAAGGTATGGTGGAGGTGTTTCTCAAGGTGGTAGGAGGAGAGATAGGGGGAGATCAGGCGGCTTGGTTGGAGCGTTTCGTGTAGTGCTCCAGTTGAAAAACACCGCCAGGATGGTGTTTAATGAGATGGAAAATCGTCTTGAGGTCCAGTTTTTTCCTTTTGCACAAAAGGTAGATCTTATAAAGGGTGAGGGTAGTCATGGCCACTACCTGTCTGGCGGAGAGAAGTTTTTGGGTATCTGTGGAGAAATCTTTGTATCTTTGCTGGCGATCCCCTGGCCCCTTTATGCAGTTGCTGCCTATGATCAGCAGACGTTGGCTTCCCCCTTTTCCCAGGTCAAAATCAGAAACCTCCTCCCACTTGTCCCAGTTTTCGTTCAGCTCCCCCACATCGGCGAGTATTTTCACTCCGATGGTCACCTGCATATCAGGTATTCTGACCAAACGGTCAATGGAAGGGTGATCCGGAGAGGGAGAGACCGCCATACCAAGATCTTGCATAAGGTAATTGATCGCATCGGTGAGAAGCAGCACATTCTTGCTTTTCAAGAGGCGGTCAAGCAGTTGGAAGGTGGTTTTTTTCTTGTCTTCTTTGCCTCTATCATTGCCTTGGCGGTCTTCCTTGCTGCTACGGTCTGTGAGGCTGGTTTCGACTTTCCCAGCCACTAACACGGTGACCAGACAGACAAATGGCACGAAAAGGCGTAGATTGCCGGTGTACTTCAGCATAGCGTAGAAGGCAAAAACGACCAAAAAAAGTTCGAAGAGCATGAAGGTTTTATGTTTCATGTTATGCTCTTATCCGGTCCTCTTATTTAAAGCAATAATTATGCCAGGTTAGAGATTACAAGATGGCTAGAGAAGGGGGGACATCTATTAAAAGCGCATATATAGATCGCCGGTATCCTTAAAGATGGGTGACAAGGTGTCAAGAATCTGACATATTGACTGAATTATGGATTCCGGAGTTGATGGGCTTGAGACCTACAAATAATGAAGGTCCTTAGGAGAGTAAAGCGGTAGAAACCACAGAAACTAAGCTAGCAGTAAAGAAGGACATACTTAGAAAAAGGAGGTGGTCTAAATGTCCGAGAAGAAGACTGAGAAAATGCTAACTAGGCGAAGTTTTATTAAGGGCGCAGCTGCTGGAGCCGTTGCTGTAGCTTTTATGGGGCTAAGCTCAAGAGATGCGAAGGCATCACAGCTCCCTCAAAAGTGGGACAAAGTGGCAGATGTAATCGTGGTGGGATCTGGACCTACCGGATTTCCTGCTGCTGTCGCAGCTGTGGAGAAGGGGGCTAGTGTGCTCCTTTTGGAGAAGAATAATGAAATTGGCGGAAATGGGATCATTAATGGCGGCATACTATCAATCGGAGGCGGCACATGGGTGCAGAAAATACAAGGCATAGAAGATTCGGCAGACCTCATATTCAAGGAGAATTCAGATTACAGGGTCCGGGAAAACAGGAGGAATGACCCAAAGGTTCTTCGCGCTTTCTGCGGCTATAACTTGAGCACCTTTAATTGGTTGGAGGAGCATGGCGTGCGATTCCAGGACAAACTATTAGTGCTTCCTGGTATGAAGGGAACCCCAAGATATCACCTCATATCGTGGGACAAGGAAAGTCCAGGCTGGCTATACAGATATGGCCCTGGCCCCTCCTCTGGTGCAGGATTGATAAGGCCCCTGGAGACCGTTGCAAGGAAGAAAGGGGTGAAGATTTTTGTGAGGCATGGGATGACAAAGATAATTAGGGAGGGATGCATGGCTGGTAGCGTGTTAGGCGTGGAGGTGGAGGCAGGTGGAAGGAAGTTGTATTTAAAGGCAAGAAAGGGCGTCATTTTAGGTACTGGAGGCTGGAAGGGGCACAAATGGTTGCGTACGCTTTTTGATCCGAGAATGACTGAAGATCTGGTCGCCAGCGGCGAGCCGTTTGTCAGGGCTGATGGGACAGGCATTATTGCAGGTATGGAAGTAGGCGGGGCCCTGGTGAGCGACAGGGCCATAGACTGGCATCTCTTCCATCGGATGTTTGGAACGAGGTATTATAGATTTCCGCTAGGGTCTCCCTATGCAGCGCCGGGCCTTGGCCGCACCGGTCAATTATCAAGGGGGGAAGTGGCGAGTCTCATTATCGTCAACAAGTTTGGGCTGAGGTACGTCAATGAGGCCCTTCCTGAGAAACCAGCTTCATTTTACGATGCCAGTCTTGCTCAAGAGGAGCATGTGCTATGGGCGATCTTCGATGAAGCGGCGGTCAAGAGGCATGGATGGGATCCCAGACCTCCAACCGTCGAGAAGGAACTTGCCTTCAACGCACCGACCATTGGCGAACTGGCCAAAAGGATAGATGTGCCAAGGGATGCTCTAATTGACACAGTTCGTAAATACAACACGTTTGTAGAAAGAGGTGAGGACCCCGATTTCGGTAAACCTAAACGCCACCTTCGATATAAGATAGAGACTGCACCATTCTATGCGGTATGGATGAGCATTCAGGCCCATGACACCGCCGGGGGTCTTGCTACAAACGCTAAATCTCAAGTTCTGGATATCTATGGGAACGTCATTCCCGGTCTATATACAGCTGGGGAGGCTGCAGGAGGGCTCGATAAGATAGGCATGTCGCGAGGCATTGTAATGGGTCGCATTGCCGGTGAGAACGCTGCTCAAATTTAGGTTTCCAGTAAAGACAAAACGGTAGATTTGTACAACTTTTGGGGCAAATAAAATATATAAAGGCGAGCAATTCTACCATCGGTTGATTGCATAATTCCTACATAAGATGAACGCGATTATTGTCAGCGATCTGCATATAGGATCCCGGTACTTTTTATATCAGGACTTCGAACGCTTTCTAGGAAGTATTTCTGAAGACCATGAACTTATCCTGAATGGAGATGTCATCGACAACCCTTATGCGAGATTGAGGCCACCGCACCAGCGGATCCTGGACCTTATTGGGCAGATCTCTTACCGCCAGAGAGTCGTTTGGGTACGGGGGAATCATGACAATGGCTATATCCCAAGATGGTTTGGGAGAGTATATTTTAGGCGTCTTTACAGCATAGGACATAGACTCTTAATCGCCCATGGGGACGATTTCGATGAGATCATGCCCAGAAACCAGGCATTTATAAAGGCCTTCAAGATGATGCACGATTTGAGGGTAAAGTTGGGGGCAAGACCAGTGCATGTGGCCAATTATGCCAAGAAATGGGAGATCTTCTATAAGGTTCTCCGAAAAAATGTAATGATGAATGCGGTGAATTGTGCCATGGAAAATGGATATGAAGCGGTCACCTGTGGCCATACCCACTACCCAGAGGATAGGGTTTTCGATGCTATCAGGTACGTAAACACTGGGGCGTGGACTGAATTTCCAGCATTTTATCTTCTTGTAAACGCCGAGGGAATGACTCTGGAGAAGATGGACGATTTGTTTGGGGTCTGAAGGGCAAAATCAGTGAAAAAGGCGGTCCATGCTGCTATAGAGTATATGGCTCCGGTGATGTAAATCTATTCTGTTTTGTGAACATGATCCTCATTCGGACAACAACATCTAATTTGTTCCAGTGAGCCATATTCAACTTGATAAGGAAGGAGGTTTATATCTCATGGCTAAAAGCATGGTTTCCATCATTCAGACACCGAAGGCACCTACTTATGGACAGATATATGCTGCTGTAGAGAGGGCAGTTGGTTTGGTGGGGGGGATGCGAGACTTTATTAGGCCTGGGCAAATGGTCTTGGTCAATCCGAGCTGGGTCTCAGTGATACCAAAGCGTGAACAGGCAGCCATTACATTACCTGAGGTGACACGGGCAGTGGCCAATATAATAAGGGATGTAGGGGCAAGACCGATCATAGCAGAATCTTCAGCCATCGGAGTAGATTCGGAAAGGGTGATTGCTGAGTCTGGGTATCAGGAACTCCGGGATATGGGCTATGAGGTGGTCGATCTGAAGAAAACGGAGATCACCACGGTTCCTGTGGAGAATGGGAGGATTTTCAAAGAGATACAGACCTACAAGCTCGTTAAGGAAGTAGATGCGATCATACCTGCTGCCAAGCTCAAGACACACGATCAGATGGAGCTTACCCTGGCAATTAAGAAATTGAAGGGGTTACTGACAGATAAGTATAAGCGCGAGTTTCACCAGCAGGGTGTTTTCGAGGCCTGTGTTGATTGGTACGATGCGTTGAGACCTCCATTGTCCGTTGTGGATGCAATTTACTGTCAGGAAGGCTTAGGACCCGTGTTCGGCAAGCCCGTGGAAATGGACCTGATTGTGGCAGGTTACGACGCGGTGGCAGTGGATGCGGTGTGCGGTTATATCACCGGCTTTGATCCAGAGGAGGTGCCCATAACATTGGAGGCCGCTAAACGCGGTTTGGGAGTTGCCGAAAGAGGTTACATTGAGGTCGTTGGAGAATCTATAGAGTCGGTACGTCGTCGATTTATGAGAGTCCTTGAGGATGAGCGGATCAAAATCGAGGAGTTTGACTTGATTTATGGGGAGGCGACCTGCACAGGCTGCCGCATGGGCATCATGAGTTCCCTGTTCGATATGAAGGAGGCGGACCAGCTGATGTATCTGCCAGGCATCACCGTTGTAACCGGTGATCCAGAGATACCAGAGACGATTTCAAAGGATGGCTTAGTTACAGTGGGCCGGTGTGTTCCTAAAGGAAAGAGAAGCAATCGTCATGTCAAGGGATGCCCGCCCAATAACCAGGATATCGTGCAGGCCATCATCGGTGGTCGGGCCAAGGCTGAGCGGCATTGGGAATGAGAGGAAATTCTTTGCGGAGGGCAACAGAATGAGCAGGAAAATTGCAATATCCCTGATTTCCATGTTTATCTTTATATTAACAAACCAGGCTTCGGCTGATGAAAATTTCGAGTCAGCTAAGAGATTATTTAATGCCGATGGATACAAAGAGGCCATACGTCTTTTGAAAAAAGTTACCAAAGATGAGCCCTCTAATGCGGAGGCATGGGTTCTTTTAGGTGATTGTTACGCTAGATTAGGGAAAAATAAAAATGCAATTAGGGCATACAAAAAAGTCATTGGAATCAACCCTGAACATGCAGATGCTATTTTCAGGTTGGGAGTTAATTATACCAGGCTTGGTAACCACTCAAATGCAATTGAGGCTTATAAAGAAGTCATTGGAATCAACCCTGAACATGCAGAAGCCCATTTTTACCTGGGTATGAGTTATGATAGTATCGGTAGAATCGGCGATGCCTTCAAACACTATAAGATTCTCAAGGCTCTTGACGAGCGGCTTGCCGATGAATTGTAC
>CP070660.1:405158-420785 GCA_020355145.1 Deltaproteobacteria bacterium | reverse complement strand
TACATCGAAAAGAATTGAAATCGCCATTTTTCAGTTAGGCTTCCTACCACCCGTAAGTGGGCACTCTATGTCATCCCTCCCGTGCTGGGATTTCTTGTCTTGAGTGATTTATCCTCTCTAAGTTTTCCCTTCATGAATAAAGAGGCCCCGGAGCTCTTCGTACGGGATACTTACAAACCGCCTCACAACCTCACGATTGTGAGAAGCTCCAGGGCCTGAATTTTGGTTTTTGTTTGCCTATCCTTTCAAATTGTAACCATTTTGTCACCATCAAGGTCAAACAAAGTAATTCGTAACCTAACAATATCAAAAGTTCAAAAACAGGTCAAGCCCTTGATAAACAAGGGGAAAAGCCCAAGTAGTAAGGCTCTTCCCCTATCACGGAAAAATGTATTAAAAGCACTACGAATCCGTAGGTCGCAGGTTCGAATCCTGCTGGGCGCACCAGTAATTTCAAGGGGTTAGTCCCGCTATCACCGGCGGGATTAACCCCTTTCTTTTTGCCATGTGAGAATCTTCTTTTATCTCTCTAGAAAGATTTCTTATGGTCTCACGCTCAGGTTCACCTAGTTCCTTCCATCTTCTGGATAGTTGTCCTTTTAAAAAGACCAGAAAGTCTCTGTATAAGATGATATAATGTCCTTAAATGAGATAAATGGTCAACGATATTCCCTTTGGGCCTTTCCAAAACCAGCACAGGTGATTGAATCCCTTTTGGAAATCATTAATAAGACTCCGAGGGATGGCGAAGATGTCTTGATCAGTGGATTTTGGAGATTCTGTAACCTCCCATTGCTTGACACACTATCTTCTTTTCCCTATACTCCTTCCCATAAAAAAGTTCTTAGTGATAAAGTAAAGCCTGCGCCAGTTTCTTGAAAAGGCAACCTAACAAAGTCACCTGACCGTCAATCTTCCTACGATGGGTTGCATGTATGGGGGTAACTTCATAGGTAAGGCGAAATACATATCCAAAACAAAACACAAGACTTATGGGGGTTGCCAATGAAAGAGTTATTTAGCTTGCAGGGTAAAGCAGCCATTGTCACCGGTGGCAACGGAGGGATTGGTAAGGGAATCGCTCGCGGCTTTGCGGCAGTGGGGGGTGACGTTGTCATCGCAGCGCGCAACCAAGCTAAAATAAATGAAACGGCACGTGAGATAAAGGATGAGTTTGACGTGCAAGTCCTTGGGATGCAAGTCGATGTGCGGCAAGAGGACCAGATCAGGGCGATGGTGACGCAGGTACTCAATAGGTTCCGAAGAATCGACATCCTGGTGAATAACGCTGGCATCAACATCCGCAATATGCCACAGGATTACCTGTTATGTGAATGGGATGAGATCCTCAACACCAACCTACGCAGTGCGTTCCTGTGTTCCAAGGCGGTCTACCCTTCGATGAAGGAGGTGGGTGGTGGCAAGATCATCAACATTGGCTCGATGACTTCAATCTTTGGCGGTGCAAAGCTTGCACCATATGGGACTAGCAAGGGAGGGATAGTGCAGCTGACGCGGAGTTTGGCTGTTGCCTGGGCACCAGATAACATTCAGGTGAATGCCATTTTGCCAGGATGGATCAACACCGACCTTACGAGACAGGCACGAAAGGACTTGCCTGGCCTGAACGAGCGGGTACTGGGTCGGACGCCAATTGGTCGGTGGGGTGAGCCAGGCGACTTGGCAGGTGCAGCCATATTCCTGGCTAGCCATACCTCGGACTTCGTAACAGGCATAGCCCTACCCGTAGATGGCGGTTTTTCGGTAATGATTTGAGGCAGCGACGCCGACTATATGCCTCTCGTTGCATGCAGACTTACAATGGGGGTTGTTGGGTGAGGCTTTGATAAGATGATAAATTATACTTACAGACAATAATAGATATGAGATCTTTGCATAACCCAAATTCTAACAAAATTTGGTTTCAATCTTTTATATCCTGTGGCTAGTAGGGTTTCTTTTTGTGCTATGCCCTTATATCGCTCAGTGGGCCGCTTCAAAATGGTTTATATAGATGGAGTTTATATCTCCATTTAAAAGGTGTAATAAGCCATTTTGAAACGGCCCAGTAGGGAACCTTGTTTTGGGGCATAAGCAAAAAAGAAACCCTCCTGGCATGGAAGTGACAAAAATTGTAAAGTTATACAAAGGTCTCAAAATATGTCAACGTAAGCCGAACTTGTAAAAAGAGATACTAAAAAGGCGTATAACAATAAAGGTAAGAAAATCAAGGAATTAGACATACAGTGAACTCGTAAGTCGCTGGTTCCAATCCTGCCGGACGCACCAGCAAGATAGTCAAGTGGCTAGATCAAAGAAATCTATCGCCGAGCGTCAAATTTCCTCAAGTGGGTTTTTGGATTGAGAATATTTCTCCTTCAGTGTATGTTCTCTATTAAAACCGCCGGAAATAGACCTTAACATAGCTATAGGTGAGGTGAGTGAAAAGGGGTTCGAGGCTTTTTGGGCATGAGGAAGGAGGTGTGGAAGGGGTTATGGACCTGGAGATGTTTCACGTGGAACAATCCTTATTCAGTTATATATGAGCGTCATTCCCTTAATAAAAATATTATCTTATCCATGGGATCAATAATATCTATAGTTAATCAGAAAGGAGGGGTTGGTAAAACAACAACAGCTGTTAATCTATCTGCCTCTATTGCTGCTGCTGAAAAAAGATGCCTTTTAGTGGATTGTGATCCTCAGGGAAACGCCACTACCTCTTTAGGAATGGATCCATCAGGTCTTAAGCCAAGCCTTTACGACTTAATATTAGGAGAATATGTTGGGAACAAGGTCATTCTCGATACGCAAGTCCCTATGCTTAAGCTTATCGGAGCCAATCCTGATCTATTTGGAGCAGAAGTAGAAATGTTTTCTGAGAGGAACAAGGAATATCTCTTAAACAGCATCTTATCTAAATTTAAAGATCAATATGACTATATACTCATCGATTGTCCTCCTTCCCTTGGGTTTCTTACACTCAATGCCCTGGCTGCCGCTGATTTTTTTCTTGTACCGCTTCAATGCGAATATCTTGCCATGGAAGGATTAACCCAGTTACTTAACACTGTCATGTTGGTCAAAAAAGGGCTTAATCCATCCCTTATGATGATCGGTATTTTGTTAACAATGTTCGATAGACGCAATAATCTATCACACCAGGTAGCCGAGGAGGTACGTCACCATTTTAGAGGATCTGTTTTTCAAACGATTATCCCACGTAACGTTAGTTTAAGTGAGGCAACAAGTTATGGGAAACCAATTATTCTCTATGATATTCAATCAAAAGGGTCCCAGAGCTATTTAGAGCTTGCAAGGGAAATAATATTAAAAGGAGAGGATAAAGATGGCAAAACGTAAGGCCCTTGGAAGAGGACTATCAGCCTTATTTCCAGAAACAGTTATCTCAGAAGATGAGAGGGGTTTTTTCTATTGTCCCATTGAATCTATTTCTCCTAATCCACATCAACCCAGACAGAATTTTAGTGATTCCGAAATGGCGGAATTAGTAGATTCTATAAAGGAGAAGGGAATTATCCAACCCATATTGGTCAGCCGGACAAAGGATGGTTTTCAACTCATAGCAGGAGAGAGGCGCTGGCGCGCAGCCCAAAAGGCAGGGCTTAATAAGATACCTGCATGGATAAGGGATGCGTCTGCTGCAGAGGCCTTGGAATTGGCCCTTATTGAGAATATCCAACGCAAAGATCTTAATGCTATCGAGGAGGCATCCGCTTACCAGGAGATGATTCAAAATTTTAATCTAACACAAGAAGCACTTTCAAAGAGGATAGGAAGAGATCGTTCCACAATTGCCAATTTCTTGAGATTGTTGAAATTGCCTTCTATCATTCAACAGGACCTTATAGATGGTCAACTTACCATAGGCCATGCAAGAGTTTTGATTAACATGGATTCCCCTTTAGTCCAAAAGGAGATCAGGGATCTTATCATAAAGAAATCCCTATCTGTTCGCCAGACAGAGGCCCTGGTTAAGAAGACCTTAGCTCCAAAAAAGGCAAAAGGCCCAAAGGATGGAACAGATTACTATATAGAGTCTTTGGCCAAAGATCTTCAAAAGTCCTTGGCAACCAAGGTAGCTATAAGACGTAAGGGTGAAAAAGGCAGGATTATAATCGAGTTTTACTCTGATGAGGATCTATCCCGTTTGATTGATCGATTACTGTAGCCTCCCCCTTGTGCCATCTTCTTTCATTTCCCTGGATCAATCTCTTAATATTTTCTCCATGAAATAATGTGATTAAGAGGGATATAGTCAAGGAAAGGAGGACTACAAAGGTGGAATGCCCCATGAGATATAACCAAATAGGCAGGGTCAAGGCTGCCAATATTGAGCCCAGGGAGATATACCTCCATAGAGAGACTGAGACAAAAAAGATAACAACAGAAAATAAACATGAAAGTGGGGAAATAGCCAAAAAGACCCCGAGACATGTGGCCACCCCCTTCCCCCCCCTGAAGCGGTTGTAAACTGGGAATTGGTGCCCTAACAAGGCAGAGAGACCAACCATTCCCTTTAGGGCCTCTTGTATCTCTGTTGCTGACCCTAACAGATAGTGAGCCAGGGCCACAGGGATGAACCCCTTTAGGGTATCTAGCAGAAGGGTAATGATCCCCCATTTGAGACCAACCTCACGAGCAACGTTTGTGGCTCCGATATTTCCGCTGCCCGCCTTGGTTATATCCAATCTAACTACCCTTCGACTGATTAAGAGACCAAAAGGGATTGAAGCTAAGAGATACGCAGCTACCAGGAGCACTATGAAGACTGTCCACATGTCTATTAATTCCTGGAAGAGGATAGAAAAAATGTTTTTAAATTTAGATCGCCTGTTATATAGTTATCCATCATCAAATATTGTTTTAGAATAAACAGATTTATTGGATGTTGCAATCCAAATCTTTAACCAGGGGGCTTCTTTGAGTTTATTAATGGTTATGGATGGCCAAGGAGGCGGAATAGGAAGGGCTATTATAAGAAGACTAAGGGAGACCTTTGGCGAGGAGGTTGAAATACTTGCATTGGGGACAAACTCTGTGGCCACCTCCCAGATGATGAAGGCGGGTGCTAATCGAGGGGCTACTGGGGAAAATGCCATTGTGAAAACAGCCCCACAGATTGATATTATAATAGGTCCATTGGCTATAATTATGGCCGATTCTATGATGGGGGAAGTAACACCAGGGATGTCCCAGGCTATCTCATCAAGCAGGGCCTTAAAGATATTGATCCCGTTGACTCAGGAGAGGGTTGAGATAGTGGGCGTATCTGGTGAACCCCTCCCTCATCTTATTGATCAAGTCATTGAGATTATAAAAGGAGGAAAAAAGGTAAAAGATAACCCCCCTCTAGGGGTCCTTGTTTGAAGTAGAGAGCAGTCATTTTTCCGAAAAGAAAGGGATGGTACTATTTAAGGGGAAATCTCCATTACTGGCGAGCCTATCAGGCAGAGAGAGGTAAAAATACCCCTCCTCCTTTTTTCCTCTCTTAATACATCCATTTGCATATATCCTACATTTGATAGATAATTCCTCTTTAGCCGCCCTTATCTGATCTGAAGAAAGTATTCCGCTTTTGATCAATTTAACTATGACCCTTATCCTAAAGCGGTCCATACAGGTGAATCGCTGGGAAAGCTGATCTTCATGCCCTCCCTCCTTAACAACCAGCCCCTTGTCTATCAGGTAAATGGGATAACGGCAAGATATCCTCAACCACAGATCATAGTCCTCACAGGCTGGAAGAGTTTCGTCAAAAAGACCAACTTCTTCAAAAAGAGACCTCTTTAGAATAACGCTTGATGGGCTAACCAGACATAGCTTCAATGACTGCCTAAATATATTTCCTGATGGCTTTTTATGTTTTCTTTTTGGATTTACTCGACTACCCCTTCTTATCCATATTTCACCTGTTTGGCAGGCTACAGTCCCAGGATTTCGAGCGATAAATCCCATTTGAGCATATAACTTTTGACTAAGCCAGTAATCATCAGAGTCCAAGAATGCAATCCAAGGCCCTATTGAGCTATTCACTCCTGTATTTCTTGCTGCTGAGACCCCTCTGTTAACCGGCTGTCTAATGTATTTTATCCAGGATCTGTATTTGGCGAGGGTCTGCTCAGTATTATCAGTTGAGCTATCGTCCACTATGATTACCTCGAAGTCTTTAAAACCCTGGTTGAGAACAGACCTAACCGCCCTTTCCACCTTTTGGGCCCTGTCAAATGTTGGGATTATGACACTAACCTTGGGCATCTCCTAAAGCAACTTCCAGATAAAGGCAAGTAATCCTGCCAAGAGAAGATTTCCTTCGGCAATAGGCTGCAAGGGAGATCCATCCCTCATCAAGCCCTTTTGGTATGCTGTGAGATAAAGAAATGAAATAAGAAAACAGGATATAAGAGGATAGCCCAGGCTTGAAACTACTCCAATAGATGTTGATATCAGGATGAGTATACCGAAAAAACCGTTTAATAATAGCAAGAGGTTCAATGCCTTTTCCTCTCCCAGGGCAATTGGAAGGGTCTCTCTCCCTACTATTAAATCTCCCTGGACGTTGAGGATATCAAATAGGCCAGACCTTATGTAACACATGGAGGAGACAAATAAGAAGGAGATAAAGACACCAGGCCAAAAAGGGTTGGACCATCCAATAACAGGAAGCAGCGAGCTAATGGTACCCCAGGCCAGTGCCTCTGCCATGGTTTTTGACCCAGGGAGGTCTTTTATCTTTGCATAGCGCCCGAGATATCCAAATCTCCATGGTATTATTGGAATGCTGTAGACTAAGCCAAGTATAGTTAAAGCAAGAAAAAGCAAAGACTGGGCTATACCCAGAGAGAGTGAAAGAATTAGCCCTGTACCTATTCCTAACAGAGAGGTGGTTATAAGAAAGGTTTTGTGCTGGGTATAGAAAAAGGCTATGCCAGGATCATTGTATGTACTAGCCTCTTTATCAAGAAAACGATTGAGGACATGCATGCTATAAACATACAGCAGGGTAAGAAGTGGATAGATGAGATCAGCGTTTCCTTTTGATAGTCTAAGGCCTGCATAGGTTAAGGAAAAGGCCCCTGTGGCCAGGGGAATATTGCTCTTGAGCAAAAACAGGAATACCCTTCTTACTAAACTTCCAAGAGCATGTTGTCTGCTCTTGCCCATGGACTTCAATCTCTCGGTCACACTCTTGATCATCCAGTTGGGTGTTGAGGCACCAGCTGTAACTCCAACGGTTTCTGTTGAGGAAAACCATAGGCCCTTTAGCTCCTTTTCTGTCTCTACATGAAAGGTGGGTCTGCCTGTTGACCTCGATATCTGATACAGCCGTCTTGTATTGCCACTGTTGTATCCACCAACTATTACCATGCTTTCTACCTCAGAGGCTAATGAGCTGACTTCCATCTGTCTTTTATAGGTTTCATGGCAGATGGTATCAAATATTATAGAGTCCGGATAACGGGCTTTGACCGCATCTGTTGTTTTTCTGTAGGCATCTATATCCTGTGTCGTTTGGGATACTACTACTAACCTTTTCTTCTCAGGAAGCCCTTCCACATCCTCAATAGAATTGATAACTACCCCCTGACCTTTACTATAACCCATCAAGCCAATGACCTCCGGATGTATGGCATCTCCAAAGATAACAGGGAAGTAGCCCTTATTATTGTATTTTTTTATTATTGCCTGCACCTTTGCTACGCGTGGGCACGTTGCATCAATTATCTTGAGATTTGAAGATCTTATCGCCTCCCTTTCATTCGGTGTAATACCATGGGCCCTGATAATTATCCTTCCCTTGTCATGCTCATCAATATCCTCTTTGACATCCACACCCTTGGATCTAAGGAGATCTAATACCTGCCGATTATGGATTAGAGGCCCATATGTGAAGAGGCTTTCATCACCTCTATGGGCCTCAGACAGGGTAATTTCCATTGCCCTTCTGACACCCATGCAGAATCCAGCATTTCTGGCTAATTTAACCTTCACTAACCATCTCCCCTCTTATGTATCCAAGATATTTATTCAAAACGGAGATTAGTTTTTCCCTTCCATCTATTTCTGAAATAAGAGCCTTTAAGAATTTTGTATTTGGAAGACCCTTTGTGTACAAAAGCAGTAAGCCTTTCATGACATTTGTTGCCCCATTTTCTCCAAGATATCTTATCAGAAGTGAATAATGCTCCATAATTAACTGATACCTATCATCGAGGTCTGGGGTAGTAAAACTCCCCTTTTCTTCCATATCTAAGATCTGCTTGAAAATCCATGGATTACTCAATGCCGCCCTGCCAATCATAACCCCATCGCAGCTTGTAACAGAGCGCATCTTTAAGGCCAAACAAGGCTCTATTATATCACCGCTACCGATAACAGGGATTCTTAGGGCATTCTTTATCCTTGCAATTAATGTCCAGTCAGCTTTTCCAGAAAATCCCTGACTGGCAAAACGTGGATGAACAGAAATACCATCAGCTCCACTGTCTTCAATTATCTTGGCAATCTCGAGGGCGTTGGCCTCTTGAGGTGACCAACCAGCCCTGATCTTTACTGTCAGCGGAAGAGAAGTGCTTTGTCGCGCAGCAGAAACAATCTTGGCTGTCTTCTTTGGATCGCGCATCAGAGCCGCTCCCGATCCTGTCTTAACGACCTTTTTTACTGGACATCCCATGTTAATATCAATAACATCCATGCCTTTTTCAGCTACTATCCCCACAGAGGTAGCCATTGTTTCCGGTTCAGATCCGAATAATTGTCCAGCAACAGGCCTTTCAGCAGGATGACTGAGAAAATAAGAGTGGGTTTTTGCCTGCCCCCGGCAAAGACCTACGGCACTAATCATCTCAGTAATAACAAGGCCAGCCCCCATTTTTTTAATAATTAGGCGAAATGGGAGGTTTGTTTTTCCTGACATTGGGGCCAGAATTAGCCAGTTCTTCAAAAGTAGTTTACCAATTCTTAGCATAGCGTTATTTTAAATTAATCTCTTTCCCATTACAATCTAATAACGCCTTCAGCATCCTTGGTTCTTGACTTCAAGAGGGCTTTAAACTATTTCTATTTTAAAAGGTACTAAAGGAGGAGGGGATCGATGGAAAGAGAATTAAAGGATAGAATAGAGATCCTTCAGGGAGATATTACGAAGATGGAGGTGGATGCCATTGTCAATGCTGCCAACAGCTCACTTCTTGGAGGTGGAGGTGTTGATGGGGCGATACACAGGGCGGCTGGTCCAGAACTTCTTGCTGAAACGAGGAAGATAGGTGGTTGCCCAACTGGGGAGGCACGCGTAACAAAGGGATATCGATTACCTGCAAAGTGGGTTATCCATACAGTCGGTCCAATCTGGTCTGGTGGGAATAGGAATGAGGATGACTTGCTGGCCAGTTGTTATAGAAATTCCTTTAAGGCAGCCATAGAGATCGGTGCAGTTACAGTGGCCTTTCCATCCATAAGTACTGGTGCCTACAGGTTTCCACTGGAAAGGGCAGTAAATATTGCATTAAGGGAAACCAGGTCCTTTCTTCCAACCAATCAATCCATTAAAAAGGTTATCTTTGTCTGTTTTGGTACTGAGGTTCATAAGAGATATCAGAGGTTATTTAAAGAGGTTTTTACCTAGCACATGAGAAAGAATAATAACTACACAGAAGGGATAAAGGCTACTATCATCGAATTAGGCGCGGATCTTGTCGGTGTGGCAGATACTGGGCCCTTAAAACATCTTTCATTAGATCCACCAGACCTATTGGATTCCTTTAATCGGGCGATCTCTATTGCTGTAAGAGTCCCCACCGCTGTTTTTGAGCAGATAATCGATAGGCCAACTCCTCTTTATTCTTCTGTTTATCAATCTGCCAACAGGCTCCTTGACGAAATTGCCTTTCACACCGCAAATATCCTTCAAAGAGATGGGTTTAATAGTCTACCTATTCCTGCATCCCAGGTCTTGGATAGGGAGAATTGGTATGGTGCAATCTCCCATAAGGCAGTGGGAAGGATGGCCGGATTAGGTTGGCAAGGGAAAAGTCTGCTTCTGGTGAACCCCCATGTCGGTCCTCGCATAAGACTCGTCACAGTGCTTACTGATGTACTGCTTAAAATAGATAGTCCTATAAAGAATCTTTGTGGAGGATGTACCCTATGCAGTGACGCCTGTCCAGTAGGAGCTATTAAGGGTGTTGGGACAAAAGGTAGTTACCAAAGCAGGGAAGAGGCATTTTACCTTTCACGGTGTGTAGAAAAACTTGTTGGCGAATTTTCAACTATTCCCAATGTGGGTTTCCCAATTTGCGGGATTTGTATCAAGGTTTGCTCTTTTGGCCGTTAAGGCCCTTATTTTATTGCTATACTAAATAGTTTATTTAGAGATATCGACTCAACAATAACCCTCTTTAAGGTCCAGAAGAAATAGTGACTAAGAAATACAATAACATTTTAGATACAATTGGAAACACGCCTATCGTTCCCATAAGATACCTTAACAAAAATGATAAGGTTGAGATATTCGCAAAACTTGAGTCTTTCAATCCCGGGGGATCTGTTAAAGATAGAATAGCCCTCTCTATGATCGAACATGCAGAGAGAAATGGTGACTTAACCAAGGATAAGATAATCGCAGAGGCAACAAGCGGTAATACAGGGATAGGGCTCGCCATTGTTGCTGCTATTAAAGGTTATCGGTTAATCCTCACCATGTCCGATGCAGTTAGCGAGGAAAGAAGAAAGATACTGAAGGCGTTTGGGGCAGGCCTTAGGCATACCCCATCTCATCTTGGCACTGATGGGGCTATTGAAGAAGCATATAATCTGATTAGAGAAGAGCCAGACAAATACTGGCTGGCAGACCAATTTAACAATGAAAGCAACTGGATGACCCATTATAATGGAACAGCCGTTGAAATTTGGGAACAGACTGGCGGAAAAGTGACCATGGTAGTAGCTACCATGGGTACCACAGGCACGGCGATGGGTCTTTCTAAGAGACTGAAGCAATACAATGCAAAGATAGAGATAGTTGGAGTCGAGCCATATCTGGGTCATAGAATCCAGGGGATGAAAAATATGAAGGAATCTTATCGCCCTGGAATATTTGATAAAGGCCTTCTTGATCGTATTATCAATATTGAAGACGAAGAGGCCTTCCAGATGACCAGGAGACTTGCCAAAGAAGAGGGCATCTTTGTGGGTATGAGCTCAGGGGCAGCTATGGCCGTTGCCCTTAAGGTAGCCCAGGAGATAAAAGGGGGTCTACTTGTGGTTATATTCCCTGATGGCGGGGAACGATATCTAAGTACTAATCTATTTATGGACAGAAAGAAGGCCGACACCAAATTCTATAATACGTTGAGCAGGCAGAAAGATGTATTTATCCCCATTAAAGAGAACAAGGTCTCTATCTATTCATGCGGACCGACAGTATCAAAATTAATTGATATTGCCAATTGCAGGAGGTATGTCGTTGCTGACTTACTCAGACGTTACCTTGAGTCTAAGGGCTTTGCTGTAACCCATATAATGAATATTACAGATCTGGATGATAAGACTATTCAGGGATCAGAGGCTGCGGGAGAGGAGATAAAGAAATTCACTGGAAGGTATTACAGGGAATTCCTCAAGGATATGGATACCCTAAATATCAAAAGGGCTACCAATTACCCCTTAGCCAGTCAACATGTGAAGGAGATGATAGATTTTACTGAAAAACTCTTAGAAAGAGGTCTTGCCTATGAAAGACTGCGCTCTGTCTATTTCGACATCTCCCGTTTTAGTGATTATGGTAAACTCTCAAGGGTGGATTTAAACAAAATCAGGGTGGGTAAAACGGTTGACCTTGATCAATATGAAAAAGACAACCCAAGGGATTTTACCCTGCTTAAGAGATCAACATTGAATGAACTTAAAAGGGGGATCTTCTTTTCCACTAGATGGGGAAATGCCCGACCAGGGTGGCACATAGAATGTGCTGCCATGGCCATGAAATATCTTGGTGAAACATTCGATATTCATACAGGAAGTATGGACCTGATCTTTCCACACCATGAAAACGATATGGCTATATCAGAGGCCCTTACTGGCAAGCCATTGGCTAACTACTGGGTTCATAATGAATTGGTAAAAGCGGAAAGAGTTCCTGAAATTCCCACAGGAAAGACTATCACCCTTAGAGACGTGCTAAATAAGGGATATACAGGAAGGGAGATTCGATTCTGGCTTATCAGTAGCCATTACAGGAAGGCAATCGATTTTTCATGGTCAAAGCTGGATATAGCGAAAAATACGGTCTCTCGTTTAGACAGATTCGTCCATAAGCTCCGCTCCTGCCAAAGAGGCCCAGTTAATAGTGAGGTTGATCAATTGATCTATGATCTAAAACATAGGTTTGTGGAGGCTATAGATGATGATCTGAACATTCCACCTGCCCTGGCCGCACTTTTTGAATTTATACGTGATATTAACCGCATAATGGATTCTAATGGATTAGACCAGGCTGATCGAAATAGGATCGAAGATGTCATCTCGGGGGTCAACTCAGTGCTCATGGTGATGGATCTGCAAGAGCTAAAACCTTCTAAACAGATAGAGGAATTGATAAAGGAAAGAGCCTATGCTCGGCAAAAAAGGGACTGGGCAAAGGCCGACAAGATAAGAGATGAGCTGAAGAAATTGGGTGTTGAGGTGATTGACACAGAATCTGGAACAAGGTGGCGAAAGATTAAATGAATGCCACAGACAAGGAAATCAGGGCTATCCAATATCTTTCCATTGTAACATTTTTTTTACAGTCCTACGCAGGAGACAGCTCGGAAGTCTCGGTATCATCCACTGTAGATACCCTCTATGGGTTAACCTACCAGCAGGGATCTCAAGAAAGCGATCTACAGTATTCTCGTCAGATGCCATAAGACTAAGGAACAAATTTGGAAATCTGTGCATCAGCTTCGCGGAAACGAGTGAGTATCTGAGATTATGCTCGAACTGCTCATAGCACATATCATTATAGAGCTTGAGAAAATCCTCCCTCCATCCATCATTATGTTGTAAAGCTTCATAGCAGACACCTGCTGCAATTTTTCCTGAAAGAATGGCATAGGCAATACCCTCACCTAAGAAGGAATCAACATAGCCTGCAGCATCTCCAACAAGAATGATTCTATCCCTGACCTTCTTCTTTACCGCTCCGTATATGGGTAGCCTGTGAGCATGAAATCTATATTGTCCGTGAAAGCCTCTTTCCCTTATGAAATCGGTCAGTATCTTTTTCGGATTTCTTAACTTATCCGCAATACCAGCAACACCTACATTAAGATATCCTTCGTGAGGAAAAACCCACCCATATCCCATCGTGGTAACCCCGAAATGAATCTCCACACTATTAAATATATACTTGTCTATCTCACTATTATCAGCGGTGTTTTCTGTGACTACCCCTACTGCGTATTCACCCCTTCTAAGGCGGTCAGACACAGAGCGAAAAGAAACTCCTTGGGAACCATCAGCACCGATCACCAGCTTAGCTTGTAGCTTTTTTTTATTGGTCGTGATATCAACGCATTCGTCCGATACTCTCAATTCAGTGACCCTCTCATTTTCCAGAAACTTTGCTCCAACTTCTATTGCCCGTTGCACTAAGAAATAGTCAAATTTTGAACGTGTTACCAAAGCCGCAATCCTATACGGCTTTTGTACCTCAATAGCCTCAGTGCCAAATCGTATCCTGGCCGCATAGACGTCTCGTTCAATGACTTTGTCATTTACGGGGAAATCCAGATACGACATCGCTTGCTCTGATAATCCTCCTCCACATCCCTTATAACGGGGGAATTGGCTCTTATCCACAAACAGTGTATCTAAACCGGACTTTGCACAATGGTATGCCGCCGTGGCTCCAGAGGGACCTGCTCCAATTATGACGACATCATAGCAATGCATAGCTTTCACTGTTCTATTTTCTAAATTGTTGATTGTAATACAAAAATTCCTAGTGGTATAGCTGAGGAAAGCCCTGCAGAACCACCCCCAATCACGGCAATAGGTTAATCCATCTCCTACCTTAGCTTTGATTCAACGGGTTCTATTCAGACGTGAAAGATATCTCTTTTATCGGAAAAATGTCAAGACGAGCATATGAAATCTACAACAGAACTGTCCGGTTAGCAAGTATGGATATTGGCAAGTCAGCCTGAATTTAACCAAGCGTCAAAATATTGAGCATCGCACTTTCACTATAGACAAGCCTGACCGCATAAATGTCCCCTTCTATCTAGAGAAAGTATATGAGAACCAGTTTGCATATAACTCAAAATTAAATCCAGTCAACTACCCAGAAGGACGGAAATCGATTCTTAAGGAATGGCAGGCTGGTTGAAATGCCATTACTTGGATACCCGGGATTCCCGGCGTTGGCTTTAGATTACTATGTTTTACATGGCTTTGTTCTGAGATGGAAGGAATGAAGGGCCTTTTCTAATTGGCGGAGAGAGAGGGATTCGAACCCTCGGTAGAACTTTCGCCCTACACTCACTTAGCAGGCGAGCGCCTTCAGCCAACTCGGCCATCTCTCCGCAACCCCGGTTAAGTGGGATACATCAAGCGTGGAATCAAACAAGGTTAGATCTCTTGGCGGAGGGAGTAGGATTCGAACCCACGGTCCACCTTAAGCGGACAGCGGTTTTCAAGACCGCCTCCTTAAACCACTCGGACATCCCTCCACGATCTTTTTTATAACATACTATGAAAACCCCGTCAAAAATTTTTCCCATCAATTCAATTTCCCCGACAGATAGCTCCAAACTGCCTCTGATCGGCGCCAAATCTTTGGGGATTGCTTCAAAGAATCCTTCTTGACTTCTAGTAAATATTAATATCTACTAACTTTGATCAACAGAAAACACAGAAAATAATCTTTTGGACCCTGAATATGGAAGAACTCCTTACCCTTAAAGAGCTTTCAAGGTATCTAAAAATAAGCAAACCCACATTATATAAGATGGTTGAGAAGGGCAGAATCCCAGCCCTTAAAATAGCCAATCAATGGCGTTTCAAAAAAGAGGATATAAATAGGTGGGTGGAAAAACAGAGGAAGAACTAAACTATGAGGTTGAAAATGGATTCAACATCTCAGAAGTGGCGGCATCCTGGGGGTAAACTAAGGGAACTTGGGCCAGAAAGCCTAACAGATACTGAGCTTCTCGCCATCTTGATTTCATCGGGTATTAAAGGCAAACCTGCCGAAGAGATTGCCGAAGAGATTTTTGCCAACTTCGGCCCATTCAAGGGAATGGCAAACCAGCCTTTACACAAGTTTCTTAAGATAAAAGGACTCGGGGATGTGAAAATCATAAGGATTGCTGCTGCCTTTGAGATTGCACGAAGGATGGTTAACCAAGTATTAAAGGACCATGAAAGAGTAAGAAATTGTTGAGAAAAACTAAATAGGAAGAAAGGTGTGGCACTTTCGATTGACAGTTGTTGGGGTAGTAGTATCTATTAACAAAGGTGGTTAGGGCTAATCGTGGACCAGGAAATATTTGAACAGCCAAAAAAAATAGCGCAGTGGTTGAAAAAAGCTATTGAACAGAGAAGCTCAAGAGAGATTCTTCG
>CP070660.1:389541-405058 GCA_020355145.1 Deltaproteobacteria bacterium | reverse complement strand
TCCTCCATGACCCCTCTGGAGGCGTTGGTCGAACTGGACAAGACTAAGAAATACACGGATGAACTGAAATGATGAGAAGCAGAACAGCTTATATTACTCTTTTCCTGTTTTTAATCCTTGTGACGCTAGGTCTAAGGTGGGCATCAGAAGTATCATGCAAGGTTGCCTCTAAGCCAGAGACACTAATTAAAAAGGCGGATCAATGCAGGAATTCCCTGTACCGCTCTTCAAAGCGAATGAAGTATCGTCATAACTGGCTGAACTGTATCAGGCAGTATGAAAACGTATATAAAAAATATCCCAAAAGCGAGCAAGCGGTATGGGCAATGTATCGTTCCGCTGAAATGTATAAAAAGCTTTATAGATATTCCGGGCTAGAGGCAGATCTGGATAAGACATTAGAGATTTACAAAAAAGTGGCCATAGATTATAAGGACCACCGTCTGGCGGATGACGCGCAATATAAAAGGGGAGAGATTATTTATAATTTTAAGAAGGATCCAATGCAGGCCTATGTTGAATTCTTAAAGGTGGAGGTAAGGTTCCCAAATGGAGATGCAAGGGTTAGGGCATCTAAGATGATGGACAAGCTGGAGCTTGCCTTGGGGAAGAGGAGGTTAGTAAAGGAGGGAAGGGCCAAGAAAAGGAAATTGATCCTAGTAAAGGATATCAGGCACTGGTCAACCCTTACCTACACGAGGGTGGTCATAGACTTGGAGAGTCCAGCCAAATACAAGAAGCATCTGTTAAGGAAGGATCCGGGCCTCAGGAAGCCAAGGCGCCTTTTTGTCGATCTACAAGATACTTGGATTAGCAAGGATATAGAAAGTCCTATAAGCATAAAAGATGGATTATTGCGAAGGGCCAGGGTTGCTCAATACAACAAAAATACAGTCAGGGTTGTACTCGATATTGACAATATGGAAGGATATAAGATCTTTCACCTTTATGACCCCTATAGGATTGTCGTTGATGTCCAAGGTAAAGACCGGAGGTTAGAACCCAGAAAAGAAGTGGTTGCCAAAAGGCCCCCTAAGAGGAAAGAGATAAAGAAAGACAAGCAAAAAGGTATCTCTTTAGCCAAGCAGTTAGGGCTAGGGGTAAAGAGAATTATAATTGATCCAGGCCATGGCGGAAGAGATCCAGGGGCAATAGGCAGAGATGGCTTAAAGGAGAAGGATGTTATGCTTAAACTTGCAAATTTCGTAGCAGAGAAGGTGAGAAGAGAGCTTAAATGCCAGGCAATCTTAACCAGGGCTAGTGATATATTCTTGCCTTTGGAGAAGAGGACCGCAATTGCTAATATAAATAAGGCCGATCTGTTTATCTCTCTTCATTTGAATGCCCATAATTATAGGAAGGTTCAGGGTGTAGAGACCTATTTCTTAAATATAGCCTTAGATGAAGACGCCATGAATCTGGCAGCAAGGGAAAATGCTACCTCCAGAAAGAATATAAGTGACCTCCAGATGATTCTAAACGACCTCATGCTCAATACGAAGATAAACGAGTCCAGTAGGCTGGCGGGATTTGTGCAAAAGGGTTTGGTGAAAGAGGTCCGGAAGAGATACAAGAAGATTACGAGCCGGGGTGTAAGGCAGGCGCCATTCTATGTCTTGATTGGTGCAGAGATGCCAGCAATTCTGGTAGAGGTAGGATATATTACCAATGCGACTGAAAATAGACGCCTTAAGGGAGAGGCCTATCTTAAGATGGCCGCTTCTGGTATAGTCAAAGGCATTGATTCATACATAAAGGATATGGAATTGGCCTACAAAGGAGGATAGGGGGCGTTATTCGGGCAGCTTCTTAAGTCCGGCAACTTCCCGCAGGGTATTGATAAGGTAGCGGTAGCTCTCAAATGTAACGTCAGGTGGTACCATGTGGTCTATGGATGGGAAGTAGCCACCAGAGCCCAGCAGAAATGGCACTTTGGACATAACTTCCTCGCGTATGGCATCCTTGCCTTTCAGAAGCGCCCGTTTGTCTATATTACCACCCAATATTATATCCCTGCCATACTTCTTCCTCAGGGCAACGGCGTCATTACCAGCGGCGCACTCCAAAGGCCAAAAGAAGTTGATCCCGCATTCCAGCCAGAGGGGGATAAGTTTGTTGAGATCCCCATCGCTGTCCACCATGATTACGTCGATACCAGAGCTGCGTAACAGATCTGTGACCTTCCTGTAGCGGGGCATCATAAATTTCCTGAACATAGCGGGAGAGATCAGGGGCCCGCTCCTAAAGGCCATGTCCTCCCAGAAGAGGGCCCGGTCAACCCTTACGTCCTTTACTACACGTTTGGTGCACTCAGTTTCCATGTAACATATTTGATCCATCATGTCCTCTATCAGATTTGGGTCATCGTAAAACATATAAAGTAGCCTTTCGAGGCCTGTCCACTCCCGTAGGTAGCCAAAAAAGGAGCCTACATACAGTGTTGTTGGCACATCCCTGCTGTTCATTTTGTGAACATATGCATTCCAATCAGAAGGCCACCGCTCTGGGGTATTGGGATCCAGCCTCTTCTTATATTCCTCCCACGAAGCCCTATCCTTGACCGGGTAATCAAGGTACATAGGCATCTTCTCGGGGTTATCTTTAGAAACCCTGACCTTTTGGCCACCCTCATTTATCAGGGTAACCGTATGTCCGTCCTCTGCGATAAGCTTAGGATCATAAGCGGGAACTATGGGTGGGATCTCGTACCTGTAGGCAGCTCCATCAATGTCGATTTCCCTATCCATGGCTGAGCCAGTTCTGATCTCATGTAGTAAACGCATGTGATCGAATTGAAAGTAATCCCCGCGAAGGCGAGTATCTAATATCTGTTTGGGAGCACCCTGCCTAATCCACTCCTTTAGTGTTTCCGTCCAGAAGCTATTGATGTAGGGAGTTAATAGGCATAAATCACCTGGCCTTTCGAATCGGCAGATACCCAAGAAACGTTCCCTAGTTAAGATACCCATCTGTAATCCCCCTTTACTAAAGTCTCATTAGCCGCGTGGCCTCGTCTACCGCGGACATACAGTCTTCAGCGAAGCCCTCAGCACCTATATCATCTGCGAACTCACGGGTAATTGGGGCACCGCCTATCATTATCCTTACCTTTTGTCTCATGCCTGCCTGTTCGAGGGCCTTGATAACCTTTGGCATGGAGGTCATCGTTAGGGTGAGAAGGGCCGAAATACCTATAATATCGGCACTGTGCTCGCGTGCCATGCTGACAAAGGAATCGGCGGATACATCAACGCCCAGATCCTTTACGCTGAAACCATTGCACTCCAGCATCAGCCTGACAAGGTTCTTCCCGATGTCATGGAGATCACCTTCTACAGTTCCCAAAACTACCGTCCCTTTATTATGCATATCTGTGTCGGCTAGATATGGTTTCAGTTGCTCAACTCCGCCATCCATCGCCCTGCATGAGAGTAATACCTCAGGTAGATATACCTCCCCATCTTTGAATAGCTTCCCCAATGCCTGTATGCCTGGTACCAAGCCCCTCTCCAAGATATCTGAGGGTGACATACTGGTACTAAGTGCCTCCTTGACTATTTTGATAACCTGCTTATCATCTCCCCTTTCTACAGCCCGTGATATAGTGCCCAGATAGCCTTCCAATGGTGAACCTCCTTTCATTTACCATGCTTAGCCTCTCCTTGGTGCAAATCCCGCAGACCTGATTCTCGTTCTCCGCTATTATATCATTCAGCAGAAGGTGTCAAGGCCTTATCCAATAACTGCCCTGGGAGACTACCATGCGCTGAATTCTAGCTTAATATTATTGATAATACCCTTTGAGGGCCTCTAAGATCCGGGATTCGCTGACCGGGGAGGGATTGCTGGCAAGGTTGGCCGCATCCCTTGATGTCTCAAATGCAATCTTTTTCAAGTCCTTTTCTGGTATCTCGATATCCCTCAATCTCGAGGGCACATTCAGGTCCTTATAGAATTTTAGAAGGGCTGTCTCCAGGTCGTCTGAGCGGTTTAGCGCCCAGGCTAAATCAGAGAACTGCTCTTGGCAGGCTTCCTTATTGGCCTTCACAAAACAGAGGAGACCTACCGCAACGCCTTTTCCATGAGAGATATGATAATGGGCCCCAAGGACATGAGCAATCGCATGACCGATGCCGAGGCCCTTCGTAAAGCAGATCCCTCCGTTAATGGCAGCCATACACAGGTCAGTCCTAGCATCGGTATCTTCTCCGTTCCTATAAGCGGTCCTCAGGCTCCTACCGATTAATTTCACACCATAAAGGGCCAGTGCCTCATAGTAGGGATGATAGGGGATGGCCCTTCCTACATAGCCTTCAATACAGTGCCCCAGAGCGTCAATACCTGATTCTGCAGTTAGCCCCGGGGGCATGCTCTTACAGAGATTGGGGTCAATGATTGCAAGGTTCGGGATCAGAAGATTGCTCATGATGATGAATTTCACGTCCCTCTCGGTATCTGTAATAACCGCATATTGATTGGCCTCGCTACCAGTCCCAGAGGTTGTTGGGATACAGATTAATGGCGGTATTGGGGGCTTGATTTTCGCTGTGCCTCCTACCATGCTATCATATTCCGTTAAGATTCCAGGCTGGGATACCCTAACAGCAACTGCCTTGGCCGCATCTAAAGAACTGCCCCCTCCCACAGCGACGAACCCGTCGCAGCCTTTTTCATTGTAAAGTCGAGATGCCTTTTCTACCTCCTCGACAGGTGGGTCAGGCTCCACTTCGGAGAACACAACAGAGGCGATTCCACTGGCTTCTAGAATTTCCTGAACTTCGTGGGTTCGACCTATCCTCTTCATGACCGGACCCGCAATCAGAAAGGCCTTCTTTATGTTGAGGCCTTTTGCTCGTTCACCAAGCCTCTGGATGACACCGGCTCCAAATAACATGGGTGGCAAGGAAGGGAGGCGAACCTCCCAAATCTTCTTAGGCACCCTGAAGCCTTCCAGCCTTTCCCATAACCCCTCCAGTTCCGAATCTTCCACATCGAAGACATGGTTTGTCGGGGGCAGCGCCTCGGTTCGAACAAAAACCGGGTAACGCTCATGGATTTTGCTGAACTCGGCGCCCTCATTGAATTTCAGCTCATCCCTTAAGGTTTGCTTTCCTATTTCAACGACATCGTCAGCTGTCAGGCTAAGCCCATAGCGGGCATTCATTAACTCCGCAAAGAAGCTGTAGATTGAAGCCTGTCCTCCGGGGATAGAATTGATGCAGTACCCAAAGGTATCGCAGGTGGCTGCCTGGACCTGGAACCTAAGCGAGTTTGCTATCTGTCCATTCTTTTGTAGCGGGATTCGGTAGGTAAGCCCAGCAGTATGATCTGCTCCCATGGGACTCGTGACATAGGTGACACCAACGCCTTTCACAGCCCTCGGGTCATGAGCAGGAATGGCCTGCCCCTTATAAGCAGGGATCCGGCTGACGTTCAAGGCCTTTGCCGTGCTAACCACACCATTGGCTAAGGTATTGCCAAACTCTGTTCCCTGCTCGGTCTCCGTCAGGAGTCTTATGGCCGATTCCACGTCACCGAATTTCATCCTTCCAGCACTGGCTGCCACGGCCAGGCAACTCCCTATTTCTATCAAATCAACACCCAGGTCATCACAGATGAATTTCAGTCGTCCTATGGCATCCGGATCGGCAATGCCTAAATTCGTCCCGAGCATGCCAATTGCCTCATATTCATAGGCTGAGGCCAGGGGTTTTCCATTGGCACCCGGATAGATTATTGAACACTGAACTACACAACCAGGCATACAGCCGTGCATTTTGCCGCCACGTTCGAAAAGAACCTTCTGGATGATCTCACCCCTGACCTTCATAAACCCCTCAGGCCTCCCTGAGTGGTAGTTATCCCCTGGCAAGGTCCCTTGCTTGCTTGAGTTGGCAACAGCAAAGGGGGTTCCATATTTTGAGTAAAGTCTACAGGCGATGTCATGCTCCATAGTGCCCACCCAGGATTTGACCGTCTGCTTAAACAGGGCCGGATCAGCAATATTTACTGGTGGTGTGCCTGAATCGTCAATGATGATTGCCTTCAGTCCCTTGGATCCCATGACTGCACCCAAGCCACCTCTGGCAGCATTTCTAGAAGGGTCACCGAAGATATCAGTAAGGGAGACAGAGGCCGACTTATATCTTCTCTCACCAGCAATACCTATAGAAATCATTGCCGATCTCTTATTGGTTTTATTATAAAGCTTGCTGACCAACCTGTAATTTTTCATACCCTTATACTCATCAGCAGGCACTAAAACAGCCTCATCCTTCGAGATCCTGAGACAGTAAAATTTCCCTTCTTCGGCAGCACCTTCCACCACAACTGAACGGATCCCCAATCTATCTAGGTTCTGGGCGGCTTTACCGCCGGCGTTAGCCTCCTTTATCCCTAAGGTTAAGGGGCTTTTCCCACCAACCGAGATCCTCCCCAGCTGGGGGGCCATTGTTCCAGCCAGAGGCCCGCCAGCAATAATCAGCTTGTTTTTTGGTCCAAGGGGATCAGCGTCAGGGGCTACTTCCTTATTCATTATCTTAGCAATTAGGCCTCTCCCTCCAATGAGCTTCCACTGCTCCGGAAGATCCTCAAGACTCACTCTCCTCTTTTCCATGTCAACACGCAGTATTTTCATTGCCTGTCCTCCCTTTATTTATTCATCCCGGAATATATCATTCCCGCATAAGATGTCAAATGAGAATCTCTGTCCGAAAGATAGCCATAGCTGTCACTTGTGTGGCCTATTAAGGGTATTGAGGGCCTTTAACCTAAGTTTGTGAGTGGAAAGGCCATGGAGAGAGATGGGAGTTTTTGAAAATCAAGGACATTAGATATCTATGGGTATTTTCAGGGCCTATAAAGAGGCGGAAGTGAAATTATAATATGAACGAGATTGATAAGCGCATCTGATGAGCACTTCCTGTTTCACTAGCGAAGCTTCGCCTTCCCGGCCCGTATCCCGCCAAAGCGGGAGACGGGCAAACCGACGAGTTGATGACAGTCATATCCCATTGATTGAGGCGAAGCAGTACTGGATACTGGTTGCTGGACCCTGGTTGAAAAACAAAACGCAATAGAAAATTTTTTTCCATATTTATCCAGTATCCGGTATCAAGTGTCCACTATTAGAAGTAAAGTATCACAAAAACCCTTGCCCAGACCTGGCATGCAAGGATTTAATTTTATAGCTCCTGCATGATTAATATTAAAGCAGCAATAGCTTTTTACAATCACGTCTTACCAGGGCGGGCTTGGCATGAATTTTCAGATCTTGGCTTATATAAATCGTTAGTTCTGGAGCCATTTCAGGTAGGCATCGATAAATATATCAATATCCCCATTCATCACCCTTTCAATATCACCAACTTCAAGGTTTGTCCTGTGATCTTTTACGAGTTGGTAAGGGTTGAATATATAAGACCTTATTTGATTTCCCCATGCTATCTCTTTCTGGGACTGGTGTCTAAGCTGTTTTTCCCTGTTTTGCCTCTCTTTTTCCAATGCATAGATCCGCGCCTTTAGAATCTTTAGGGCCAGTTCCCTATTTCGGTGCTGAGACTTTTCATTTTGGCACTGGGCGACTATATTGGTTGGTAAATGGGTAATCCTTACAGCAGAGCTGGTCTTATTGACATGCTGTCCACCTGGGCCGCTGGCCCTGAAGGTTTCTACCCTGAGATCCCTTTCATTGATATCTATTTTTATGTCATCCTCAATCTCCGGTAAGATAGATACAGATGCAAAAGAGGTATGTCTTCGCCCGTTGGCGTCAAAAGGGGAAATCCGGACCATCCTGTGAATGCCATGTTCAGATTTCAGGTAACCATATGCATAAGGACCACTTACGGTGAATGTAATGTTTTTTATCCCCGCCTCATCTCCAGCTAGGTGATCAAGGATCTTGGTCTTCATCTTTCTGGACTCGGCCCATTTGAGGTAAAGCCTGAATAGCATCTCCACCCAATCTTGGGCTTCTGTTCCTCCAGCGCCAGCATTTATCGCCACAATTGCATTTCTTTTGTCATCCTTTTCCCCGAGCATTGTTTGAAGTTCGTAGCCCTTTATCTCTTTTTCCAGCCCAAAGAGATCTTTCCTTAAATCCAGAATCGAATTCTCGTCGTCTTCTTCCTGGGCAAATTCAGTCAAGATACCGAACTCTTCTAACTCGTTCTTGTATCTGTGCCACTCCTCTAAGCGGTCACTGAGGAACCGCCTTTCCTGGCTTAGCTTGGTTGCTTCATTATGGTTATTTTGCCAGAAATCCGTCTTGGATAATGTCTTTTCTATCTTCTTTAGCCTTTCCTCGCCCTCGGTGAGGTCAAAGATGCTCCCATAGATCTTCTAGTTTCCTGTTCAGGGAATCTATCTTCTCTATTACCTCTGTATAATACATAATCTCATCTCCTTCTTGTTGTGGTTAATATCCAGAGAGATCTAATAATCGTTATTATTAATATTAGTATAGCAAAAATATCCCCGCTTTGTGAATAAAATGTTTTATTTTGCCTCAATTTTATCTCTTTTTTTAAGACATCCCTCACAAATAGCCCGCTCTTATCTACTATCTTTCCATTTGCGAGTATAAAGGCACTAATCCCAGTGTTCGCAGCCCTTGCCATGGGTAAGCCATTTTCTATACACCTAAAGACGGCCATGCTCAGATGTTGATAAGGGGCGCTGGTATGGCCAAACCAGGCATCATTGGTTATGTTCACTATAAGTTCAGCCCCCTGGATGGCGAATTTTCGAGAGATATCAGGAAAGATAGCCTCAAAGCAGATTAATACCCCTATCCGAAGATCTGGGGTATTTATTGGTTTAACCTCCTTACCGGAGGAGAAATCTCCTGCTGCTGGAACTAAGCGATGTACAAATGGGATGTATTTTTTAAGCGGAACATACTCCCCGAAGGGGACAAGATGAACCTTGTCATAGTGATCAAATACCCTGTTTTCAGATAGTATATACGCCCTGTTGTAGTAGAAGATGTCGTCTTTATCCTTTACATATGCAGGGGAACCGAAGAGGATATTTGAATTAGTTATCTTGGCAGCCTTAAAGACCTCCTTGGAAAGGTAAGATCTATCCTGAAAAAAGAATGGAACAGCAGTTTCAGGCCAGATGATAATTTGAGGTCTAAAATCTACTGACTTGCCCGATAGCTTGTTGTAGATAGCCAATGTCCTCTCTTGAAAGTCCGGGTTCCATTTTAGAGATTGATCGATATTTCCCTGGATAATGACTGCCCTGAGCCCCTTTCCCTCTAAGTTAGTGTCTGCTTTTTCTCTTAGATTAACGTAGCCATATATAAGGATAAATCCCACCAGAAAAAAGGTGAGGGTTATCTCTATAGCCATAAGTTTCCTTTCCGTGGGATTATAAGTAAAAAATATCTTGTATAATACAATATTTACCAGAACAATAATGAATGATATCCCGTAGACACCAGAGATTTCCGATATTTGTATCAACGGCAGCCTTGAATATTGGCTGTATCCCAAAAGGCACCAAGGGAAACCAGTCATAATATGGGTCCTTGCATATTCCAGTGCAACCCAGACACTAGCCCCCCAAAAGGGAGATAGTCCATATTTCTTAAAACCGATTACAATAAGGGCAAAAAATGCGATATATAGTGCCAGATACAAGGAGAGAAGGGTCAAAACTCCCAGACTCAAGATAAGGCTAATATTGCCGTAGTTGGAAAGTACCACAACTATCCAGTAGATAAGCGTTAGATAGTGGCAAAGGCCAGCAAGAAGCCCCAACCTTAATGCAACTATTGAGGATTTATCCTTAATGCTAACGAGGAGAGGTATTAGGGAGATCCACGCTATCCAGTCTAGGCCTATAGGGGAGAAACTGGCAGTCAAAATGAGACCTGAAAGCCCAGCCAACCCTGCATCTTTCAAATTAATCCCGTTCATTTAAGACAGCGCTTGAAACCTTCCTTTCTATTAACACAATTGGAGTAATGGAATAATGGAGAGATGGAGTAAAGGGTCTTAGAGGATCCTAGTATTTTCATCTTCTAAATTGCTCCAATACTCCACTACTCCATCATTCGTTATCTTGGGCAAATTGACCTTCTTTTTATACATAAAATTATGGATTTTTAAAATCTATAATATTGGGCGGTTGAAATTATAAAATTGTGCTTGACTATCCACAGATATTTTATTATAAGTTCTCTATTGAGCGGGCATAGCTCAGTTGGTAGAGTACAAGCTTCCCAAGCTTGGTGTCGCGGGTTCGAGCCCCGTTGCCCGCTCCATATTTAGAAGAGAGCTCTGTTCCCTTTTCGAGGTAGACAATTGTTGTTGGGAGTAGCGGTATTACTTTGAAAAGAGGATGGGCTAAATCTGACAACAACTGAGTTAGGTTTGAGGGAGCGGGCCTTTTCGCCCGCTTTTTATGTTCGAGGACAGTAGTGTTGGAAACAAAGAGGATTATTAACGAGGTATCCCCTTTAGCTGAAGGCCTTTTATGTGAATCCGGTATGGAGATGGTGGACCTTGAGTTCCAGTTTGAAGGTGGTAGATGGACCCTGAGGATTTTTATTGATAAAGAAGGGGGGGTTACCGTAGACGACTGCGCCAATGTTAATAAGGAGCTTGGTGATTTGATTGAGGCGAAAAATATAATAGACTATCCATATGTGCTTGAGATTTCCTCCCCAGGGCTAAACAGGCCATTAAAAAAGGAGGGTGATTTTATACGTTCAATTGGCAAGATAGTAAGGTTAAGGCTATCAAGACCTATCAACAAGAGGAGAAAATTTAGTGGGCGCCTTACTAATGTCAGGGAAGGGATGATAAGCCTTTTAGTGGATGATGGGAGCCTTGTTGAGTTACCCTTAAAGGAGATAGATAAGGCGAGGCTAAAATATGAATTTAACAATTGATATTTGGACGGAGAATCGAAGATGATTACAGACCTATTGAGGACTATCGATCAGATCCACAGAGATAAAGGGATTGACTCTAAGGTGCTGATCGAGGCCCTTGAAGAGGCAGTTAGCTCAGCTGTTAAAAAGAAATTTGGTGCAGACTATGAGTTAGAGGTAAGCTTTAATAGGGAGATGGGAGAGATTGAAGTCTTTGAGTTCAAAGAGGTAGTAGAGAAGGTAACGGATGAGAGGCTTCAGGTATCTTTGGAAGAGGCCAGAACACTTGATCCAGAGTCCGAGATAGGAGATAGTCTGGGCATGAAAATGGATACAGATACCCTGGGAAGGATAGCGGCACAATCAGCTAAACAGGTAATAATGCAGAGGCTAAGAGAGGCAGAGAGGGATGCCGTTTATGAAGACTTTAAGGATAGGAAGGGGGAGATAGTTAACGGTATTGTTCAGCGTTTCGATAGAGGGGCCATTATTGCTAATCTGGGTAAGGCAGAGGCTGAGCTTCCAGTTAAAGAGCAAATCCCGAAAGAGACATACACACAGGGCGATAGGCTCAGGGCCTATATCTATGATTTGAAGCCGTTCAGCAGGGGACCTCAAATTATATTATCCCGGACGCATCCTAACTTTTTATCGGCCCTGTTTGAAAATGAGGTACCAGAAATTTCGGAGGGTATTGTAACTATAATGCAGGCAGCACGAGAGCCTGGAAGCAGGGCTAAGATAGCTGTGGCCTCAAAGGATAAGGATGTTGATCCAGTAGGAGCCTGCGTTGGTATGAAGGGGTCTAGGGTGCAGGCAGTAGTACAAGAGCTAAGGGGTGAAAAGATTGATATTGTACCCTGGGACCCTGATCCGGCAAAGTTCGTATGCAATGCCTTGGCCCCAGCTGAGATCTTAAGGGTGGTCGTTGACGAGGATAACAGGAGCATGGAGGTGGTTGTACCGGATGATCAACTGTCTCTTGCTATTGGAAAAAAGGGGCAGAATGTCAGATTGGCATCCAGGCTTACAAACTGGAAATTAGATGTAGCCAGTGAGTTAGAGTACAATAAGGCCCTGAGAGAGGGTTATAAATCCCTTCTAAAGTTATCTGGTGTTGGCAAAAAATTGGCCACTACCTTTTATGGGATGGGTTTTAGATCAGCAGAGGATATTGCCAAGGCAGAGGCAACTGATTTGGTAACAGTGAAGGGGATAAGTGAAAGAAAGGCTGTAGGTTTGATCCAGGCGGCCATCAATTATGTGCAGTCATTAGAATCTGACAAGGACAAGGCCCGGGATGAAAAAGAGGAGGGACTGTCTGGAGGAATAAATGGGTAAATTAAGGGTCTATGAGTTAGCCAAAGAACTAAATATGAGTTCCAACGATCTGGTTGAGCGATTGAAGAGCGCTGATTTCCCTATTAGTAATTATATGAGTTCTCTTGACATGGATGATATAGCCCGGGCCAAGGATTATATTTCCGGGGCCACAAGCGAAATCTTTGAGGAAAAGAGGATAAGGCCAACTGTTATCCGTAGGCGGAGGAAGATCATTCCCAAGGTGCAGGAAAAGGCTCAAGAAGAAGAACAGAAAATTGAAGAAGAAGTTAAGCCATCTCCTGAAGAGACACCTTCGGCGCCAGAGGAGAAAGTAGAAGAGGTTTTGGAGGCGGAACCCGAGAAGGTATTAAAACAGGAACCACCTCCCGAACGACGCATTAAAGAGCCTGAGCCTCGGATTGAGAGGAAGAAAAGGGATAGGCCTAAAGGTGTTCCAGCCAAGATAATAAAAAAGGCACCTATTCAGCCACCTGAGCCGAGGCCCCAGGCACCCACCTCCAAGGCCGCATTAGTGGACATTGAATCTATCCCAGATTATCCAATTAAAGGGGAAAAAGGGATAAAAAAGAGGAAAAAAGAGGACAGGAAAGAGGCAACTCTCCCTAAGAGGGATTATCATAGACGAAAGAAGGAGATTTTTGAGTGGAAGGACCTCTATGGGGGCCCTGAACCGAGCTTTGTAGGCAGGGCCAGGGTAAAGAAGAGAGATAAACTCGTCAAGAAGAAATTCAAGCAAACAGAGATAACTGTTCCCAAGGCCATAAAGAGGAGGATAAGGGTTCCGGATGTGATAAGTTTAGCTGAACTGGCAAAGAGGATGGGCGTCAAGGTAACAGAGCTCATTAAGAAATTTATGGAGATAGACATGATAGTTAACGTAAACCAGACAATTGACTTTGACTCTGCCTCTTTGGTAGCAAGTGAGTTTGGATATGAATTAGAACTATCATCCTTTGAAGAGGAGGAGATTCTTTCTGAAGATGAGGATAAGGCCGAAGATCTTCGTGCTCGACCACCGGTGATTACGATAATGGGGCATGTAGATCATGGGAAGACATCTTTTCTTGATTATATCAGGAAATCTAAGGTTATTGATAAAGAGACCGGTGGGATAACTCAACATATAGGTGCATATTATGTACACACCGCCCGTGGAGATGTTGTTTTTCTTGACACCCCTGGACATGAGGCATTTACTGCAATGAGGGCCAGGGGTGCGAAGGTAACTGATTTGATCGTATTAATAGTTGCTGTTGATGACGGGGTAAAGGAGCAGACCATAGAGGCTATTGACCATGCTAAGGCAGCTAATGTTCCAATCATTGTGGCGATTAATAAGATCGACAAACCAAACACAAATCCAGAGAAGGCCAAGAGAGAACTATCCAAATACGGCCTCTTAGCAGAGGAGTGGGGTGGCGATACAATGTTTAATTATATATCTGCTAAGACAGGACAAGGTGTAGATGAGCTTCTTGATAGCATACTTCTCCAATCAGAGATATTGGATTTGAAGGCAAACTACAAAAAGAGGCCGAGGGGAACAATTGTCGAGGCAAGGCTGGATAAAAATAGAGGCCCAGTTGCCACTATCCTTATTCGTAAAGGTACCCTTAATCAAGGTGACTTCTTTGTTTGCGGAGAGAGTTTTGGCAGGGTAAGGGCGATGTCTAATGATAGGGGACAGAAGATAAAATCGGCTTCTCCCTCCATGCCGGTTGAGATCTATGGTATTTCCGGTGTACCTAGGGCCGGGGATGATTTTATGGTAATCCCCGATGAAAAGAAGGCCAAACTCATTAGCGAGCATAGGAGAACTAAGGCCCGGCTGGAAACAGTAACCAGGCAGGACTCCATTAGCCTCGATAATCTTTTTGACAGGATTAAGGAGGGTGAGGTGAAGGAACTGAATATTATAGTCAAGGCCGATGTACAGGGATCTTTAGAGGCCTTAGTAGATTCCTTGATAAAATTGAGTACGGAAGAGGTGAAATTAAGGGTCATACATGGCGCAACTGGGGCCTTGACAGAAAGCAATGTAATGTTGGCCTCTGCCTCTAAGGCTATAATTATATGCTTTAATGTTAGGGCAAATCCGGCTGTAGAGGCAGTTGCAGAGAGGGAAAATGTGGATGTAAGATTTTACGATGTTATCTATAACGTTACAGAGGATATAAAATTGGCTATGGCCGGACTTCTTGAACCTATTTACAGTGAGAATATCATAGGTAGAGCAGACATAAAGGCAATATTTCATGTCTCCAAGGTGGGCACTATTGCAGGGTGTTATGTAACTGATGGTAGGATTGAAAGGGGTGCCAAGGTACGCCTATTAAGAGACGATGTAGTGGTGTTTAATGGGAAGATATCCTCACTGAAGAGGTTTAAAGACGATGTCAAGGATGTTCCCGCGGGTTTTGAGTGTGGTGTAGGGTTAGAAAACTATGATGACATAAAGCCCGGGGATGTATTGGAGGTTTATACCTTAGAAGAGATCAAGCCGGAGCTTTGATTTGGTCGTAGGAACCCTTAAGCTTTCCCTATATATCCATAACAACCAGTCACTTAAGGAAAAGAGAAAGACTGTTAAGAGTATTGTAGCCAAGGTGCAAAAGAGGTTTAATGTATCTATATCCGAGGTTGGTTCCAACGATAAATGGCAGATGGTAGAGTTAGGGATTAGTACTGTAGGTAATGATAGGCGATTTGTGAATTCGGCCCTCGATAATATCCTTTCCTATATAGACTCCCTTTACCTGGGGGACATTATCGACTCTAACATAGAGATGTTTAATGTTTAAGCACTCGTTGCTGGTTACTCGTTACTCGTCATTTAACCAGCTAAACCAGCAACGAGCAGAAACCAGCAACGAGAACCTACCATGCTTGCAGGTAACAGAGCTCATAGGCTTGGCGGCCAGATTTTAAAGGAGATATCCAGCCTACTTTTGACAAGGGTGAAGGATCCGAGGCTAAAGGGGGTTACCCTAACTGAGGTGAGGATGACTAAGGATTTGAGACATGCCTGGGTTTACTATAGCCTTTTTGGCCAGGAAGAGCAGAGAGAACAGGTTCAGGCAGGCTTTGAAAGCGCAAAGGGATTTATACGTAGAGAGATAGGTGAGAGGCTACACCTAAGATACGTTCCGGATATTCAGTTTAGATATGATATATCCCTTGAATTGGGGCAGCGGATGGAAAGGCTCTTTGAGAAAATAGCTCCGCGTTGATCCCTTATCGTAGGGGGTCTTTGCACAATCTAGTATTAAAGGTGGCGTGTATTTT
>CP070660.1:384905-389441 GCA_020355145.1 Deltaproteobacteria bacterium | reverse complement strand
TTCCAAATTTTGCAAAATGGGTGTGGAGATCAGCCATCAACCTGTCAGTGATGCCATAGCTCAGGCCAGGGGTAAACTCCCAGTGATCCAAGTCTGGATTGTTTTTCTCTTCCACCATATAGTCGTACTGTAGATACAAAACAAACTCCCCCTGCCTTGCCGTTGGATAACTGTCCATTTCAATGTATTCCATTGCATGATGGGCAAAAGAATACGTTGCAAAAAGCACTCCCGTTAAAACTACAATAGTTACAGCTAAGATCTTTTTCATGTTCCCCTCCTCCCCTGTGCTTGGCCGACGAATCCGGTGTAATCAATTATATTTGGCCTATTACTCAAGAAACATTTCATCACCTCCTTTCCAAAAAAAGGCCACGAAGGTTGCCCCGACTCCTATCAGAGCAAAAGACCTTCGTGGCCTTTTTTTCCTTACCGTTATTCTATTTTTACTTTACTTTGATCTCTAAGCTAGCCTTTTTCGTTGGCGAGATTGATCTTCCAGATCAAAATCTCCTCACCCTTTTCTCGGCCCATATAGCAACCTAAAAAACGCCTGTCAAGAAAAATCTGCCCCCTTGATGCCATTTCTAAAAAATAAAGATAACTACCAGTGACCCCAGTACGGATCATACCACCAGGGATAATGCCAGTAAGGATATGGGTGAAATCGCTCCTTGATTTTAGGTGGCCAGAGGTATATCTCCTTGATTGAGATAAGTGGATAGGCATACTCGATCTCACCCAGCGGCAACAACCTTTTCCCCTTGACCTCACCGGCCACGGTCACTTCCCTTCCCTGAGAGTAGATGGCCGCATCTAAGTATCCCTCATATAGGGCCATAAATCTTCCATCCGATTGATCGACATCTCTAGGCCTTCCCCGCCTATCAGCAGGTTTTTGCAATAGCTCTATCAGGGTTCCTTGCTTTACGTTCTTTGCCCCTATGATGACTCCACCCCAAAGCACGAGCTTACCTTTATGGAGATCTGGATCTTGAAGTAGTTCCCTAAGGGTGATCTCCCTTGCTACCTTAGTCCTTAACTCCTTTGAGATGACCGGGGCACAGCCACTGACAAAGAGGAACAGTGAAAGGACGATACATGGGATATCCTTCATGATCATCACCCTTCTCTCAGGTGAGCTCAAACACAACCGTAAGCTCCAGGGGAATCTCTCCCTTAAAAAACCGCGATGGCGGTTTTGGAAATGGGGCAGCATCCTTAACAGCCTCAAGGGCTGCTGTATCCAGGACCCTGTGTCTGGAGGTTTTCACAACCTTGACCGCACTCACACGTCCTTCAGGTGTGATAACAAAGCGTATAGTCACACGTCCCTCTTTTTGCCTGATCCTGGCAATATCAGGATATCTCTTGTGGTTTTCTATTCTGAGTCTCACCATCTCCAGATAGCCTTTGGGACTTGTGTACTCCCCAGATGCTACATCAAGCTCACCTGGGCCCCAATCAGAGATATCCAGTCTGGGAACCTCAGGGATATCCGGCATGACTATTTTCTGCACAAGGCCTTCCGGCAGGTCCCTTTCAGCAGGCTCCATCTGGATGGGTTTTAGGGAAGGTATTGGCCTCTGAGTTATCTTCAGTCTTTTTATGTCCTGGGGTTGATCGGGGGTCTTAGGCCTGTAATGCGGTCTGGGAATACTCCTCTTGGGATGCCTGGTTACATCTTGCAATGTTAGCTCGATGTAAGTTACCGCCTTTGATCGGTAGAGCTGTGCAATATGCATAAATATGAGAAGGTGTATACCAAGCGATACCCCCACCAAACCGAGCAGTAGCCAGTTGGACCGTCTTATCAAAGCTCCTTCTCCGTGGCTAAACAGAGCCTCCCGGCTCCGGCTGCCTTTGCCACATCCATGACCTTTACGGCCTTATTGAGGATCACGGCCCGGTCAGCCCTAATTACCACCAGCTTGTCTTGCCGCCCTCCGATCATCTCCTTGAGCCGATCAAAGAGCATAGCAGGGGACACCTCCTGGGTTCCAAGAAAGGCCCTTCCTTGCCGATCCACATAGACAACAATAACCTCCTCAGTCTGGGGGGCCGAGGCCTTGGCCTGGGGGAGCTTGATCTTGATCCCTTCCTCCACCATAAAATTTGTGGTTAGTAGAAAATAGACCAAAAGGAGAAAGACGATATCGATCAGAGAGGTTAAGGGGATCTGCACCTTAAGGCGTTGTGTTTGTTTATGATGTACCAGCATAAGGCCTCCTTTAAAAACGCCTCTTCAAGGCCTTGATAAAGTTAATAGTCCCATCTTTGAGTTTGGCCTCGTATATATCTACCCTTGAGACCAGATAGCTGTGGGCAACCATGGTCGGGAGGGCTACGGCCAGACCCAAGGCCGTAGTCAGCATTGCCTCCCAGATACCTCCGGCTAAGACAGCGGCATTGACCTTGCCACCCATCTGTTGAATGACCATAAAGGCCTTGATCATGCCAAGGACTGTTCCCAGCAACCCGAGCAAAGGTGCTATGCTTCCTATGGTGGCAAGTGCCTGAAGATAGCGAGAGAGCTCTCTTACCTCCTCATTTGTTGAATGGACAATCACGGTCTCCAGTGTCTCCCTGTCCTGATCCTTTACCTCCAGGGCATGTGTTAGAACTCTGCCCATGGGGGAATTGCTCCCCTTGGTCAGATTAAGGGCCTGAAGGTCATTCCCTTCCCTCACATACCTGGCTACCCTTTCCACCAGTTCAAAACCCCTGAGGCGTACCTGGGCAAAGCGTATTAGCCTCTCCAGGAAAATGGCCAACGCCAGCACGGAGCACAATAGGATAGGCCCTATAAGAATGCCCCCTTTTGAAAGAAATTCAGTCATATCTCTTACCTCCTGCCTCTTTATTTATTAGATGTCTTCATAGGCTAAGATCCTAAAATTTATGTCATGTTTTTAGGCCCACTTGGGTGCAAGATATCACAAGATGCTGGATGCTCGTTACTGGATACTGGATAAAACAAGGAATAAGTTTTTCTTATCTATCCAGCATCGAGTATCCAGTATAAGTATCACTTCGTCTGGAGCAATGGAATTATAATTCTGATCAACTCGTCGGCTTGAGGCGGAACTTCGCTAGCTAATATTGCCTCGCCTGAGCCTGCAAATTGAGCTTTTCGACATCTGGACTTCCGTCAAAATTCAGATCCCTCGCCGTCTTGATCAGGGCCTCTGATTCATCGTATTCCTCCCACAGGTCAGGCCTGCCGTCTCTGTTTGTATCCTCTTCAACAGCCTTCAATTTTCCCTTCTCATAGAAATACCAGGTATCCACCCGGCTATCCCCGTTGTTATCCTTTTCGGCCCTGATGGGCTCTTCATTAGAGTCGTAGAACCAGGTGATATTGAGGTAACCGGTATTGCCATCATCCTCCTGTTGGCTCCTGATCAAACGTCCACCCCTAAAAAAATATCGGCCTTCTGGTTTGCCATCCAGATCTGTATCCATTTCCATAACGACTTTCCCAGAGGGGGCGTTGAACCACTGGGTGATCTCAAATCTTCCGTCGTGGTCCCTGTCCACAATGATCTTGTAAGTTTTTCCATCTTTATAAAAGGCCTTTAGGTCCACCCTTCCATCCTCGTCCTCATCTACTTCCATCCTTACCACATGCCCATATCCATAATACTGCCAGGTATCCCATCTCCCATTCAGGTTGGTATCGCCTACTAGCTTTTCCTTCTCTTCTTTGGGGTTAAAGGAGATCTTGAGATCCGGTTTTCCGTCTCTATTTTCATCCTGCGTTTGAAGGTAGGGCTTCCCGGCCTTGAAGAGGGTGACGGTTTCCATGAAACCGTCACCATCAGAATCATCTAGGAGTTTGACAGGCTTGCCTTTCCGGTAGATCCTGACCCTGCCAGTCCTTCCCTTATATCGAGTGTCCTCTTCAATCCTTTCAGCAAACCCTTCGGCATCAAGATAGGTGAAGAGATCCGCTTTACCGTCCAGATTGGTGTCTCTCTCCTGAAAATAGGGTTTTCCATCCTTAAATCGGGTGATGATGTCAAAGGATCCATCTCGGTTGGTATCATTTTTCTGTACGCGTAGCCCCCCCTTACGATAAATGCGAAGGATCTCCATCTTTCCGTCCCTGTCAAGATCATGATGGCTTTCCCTGGGAAGACCCTCGGTGTCATAATAGGTGATTCTTTCTACCTTTCCGTCACCATCACCATCAAAGCGTCTCTCCACAGGTCTTTCATCTTGGTAAATTTGCCAGATGTTTACCTTTCCGTCTCCATCAGTGTCCCTGGTGTAACTGGATAGCTTGCCCATCTTAAAATGGTAAATTGTATCAAACTGGCCATCTCCTGTGGTGTCTTTTTTTATCTCCATGGGTCGTTCCTTTGCATCAAAGTAAATCACCTGATCCACCTTTGAGGACCCATTAGAGTCCCGTTCATTACGTATCCTTTTTTCCCCCCTAAAATAATCCCAGCTATCTATGCGTTGATCATAATCCATGTCCCTCTCTATCCTTGTCAACCTCTCATTCTGGTAATACTGGAAGCTGTCCAT
>CP070660.1:380659-384805 GCA_020355145.1 Deltaproteobacteria bacterium | reverse complement strand
CTAGCTTGTCTTGGCTTCAAGGAAAAAATTCAAAGGCAATAATGCGCTAGAGACCTTGAATATAGGATGGCGCGCTAATTTGCCTGCTTAGATTTCTTCAATATTCCAAGCACATAGTCTATATCATATTCAGTATAATCAGCAGATACCTGGAACCTTATCTCCTCATCCCCTTTAGGAACCACCGGATAATTCAATCCAGTAGCTAATATACCGTGCTCGGTCAGATATTGAACCAGCTCAGACGTTCTCTTTGTATCCCTAATCATTAGTGGTACAACCGGATGCTCATTTTCTATGATCTCGTAACCCAAATGAACCAGTCCTTTTTCAAGGCGCTTTGTAAGTCTACGGAGATTATCTAGTAATCTTCTCCCCCTTTCGCTATCTAAGATATCCAGTGCTTTTATTGCCGAACTTGCCTCCGAAGGTGTAATTGGATTGGAATATATATAAAAAGGGGCTGTTTCTCGCAGGTAATTGATGATCGCAGAGGTTGCCGCCAAATAACCGCCATTCACCCCCAAGGCCTTTCCCAAAGTCGCAACTATTATGTCTACGCCTTTCGTATTTGTATATTCCTCGGTTCCTCGACCGGTTTTACCAAAGGCACCTACCCCGTGAGAATCATCTACAACAAGACAAATGCCTTCCGCAAACTCTGAATCATACCTTTTGGCAATTTCTACAATAATATCCAGTGGCGCACAGTCACCCCTCATAGAGAAGATTCCATCTGTAATAATTAAGACCCGCCTTCCTTTTCCAATAGAGGCCTTTATTCTATATTCCAGATCAGTCATATCCAGGTGTTTATAAATCTCCTTTATTGTGGGTCGGGAGAGCCTTATAGCGTTGATAATGCAATTATGGTTCAGCTCATCACTGATGACAATGGTCTTATTGTCTATTAATGGTGCTAAAATCCCCATCATGGTGGCATAAGCGGAACTGAAAATCATTGCCGATTCTCGATTATGGAACCTTGCCAATTTCTTTTCCAATTCAATATGTGGCTGGTAGGTGCCGCTGATGAAACGGACTGCCCCAGGACCAGCACCATATTTCTTTGCAGCCTCTTCCTCTGCCTCAATTATCTCTTTGTACAACGACATCCCGAGATAAGAGTTGGAATTCATTCTTAGAAACTCTTTTTCTCCATGCCCTTCAATAAAGAATCGTGGACCTTTCTTATCTTCAGCAGGCTTCACACCTGTTGTAACCATTTCCCTGCCCTTAAGAGTCCCCTTTTCTTCAAGTTCATTAAGCCTCCCAATTAATACCTGCTCTAATTTTTTAACTGACATCTTGTGCCTCCTAGGAGTTGATTGGCTAAAGGATCATACTACGTTTTTTGCCTGCCAGTAACAGACAGATGTTTTGGGCTAATCTATTTTCATCTTACATTTTTGAGATATGTTTTCTATCATATCCTTAGTCATGGATTCTAGGTCATATTCAGGTTGCCATCCCCACTCTTCACGAGCACGGGTATCGTCCATATTGTTTGGCCAGGAGTCAGCAATTGCCTGCCGGAGTGAGTCTATTTTGAAATCCATAGTGAATCCTGGAATTATTTTTTTGATTTCAGCAGCAAAATCCTCGGGTGCAACACTCATAGCCGTGACATTGAAGGCATTTCTATGTTTGAGTTTTGCTGGGTTTGCTTCCATCAGGTCAGTTGCAGCTTTTAGCGCATCAGGCATATACATCATATCCAGATAAGTACCTTTCTTGAGATAACAGGTGTATTTCCTTTGCTTGATCGCAGCATAGTAGATTTCTACCGCATAATCTGTGGTGCCGCCACTAGGTAGAGTTTTATAAGAGATGAGTCCGGGATAACGGACCCCCCGCGTGTCTACACCAAATCTCTTGAAGTAATAATCGCAAAGCAGTTCACCAGCGACCTTAGTTACGCCATACATGGTGTTTGGACGCTGCGTTGTGTCTTGTGGCGTGTTATTTAAGGGGGTGGTTGGACCAAATGCACTGATAGAACTTGGATCAAAAACACGACATTTATAGTTACGTGCCACTTCTAACACATTATAAAGACCAATCATATTGACGTTCCAGGCAAGTTGGGGTTGTCCTTCTGCCACTACCGAAAGTATCGATGCAAGATGATAGATTGTATCCACTTTATATCTCTTTACTGGTTCAGCAACTGTATTTATCTTTGTGCAATCAATAAAGTGAAATGGGCCAGATTCAAGCAAGGTTTTATATGGTTTTCTCTTATGACCTGTAGCTATAACATTTTCATTCCCGTGTCTTTTTCGTAAGACCATCGTTAATTCCGAACCAATCTGTCCTACAGCACCGGTTACCAATATCTTTTGCATTTCTATCCCCGGATTTTATAATAAATCGTTGAAGGCAACATACTTGGGATAAAGGCTTTTGTGTTTCAAGAGAACATTCATCATAAGGAGGGAAGGAAAGAATATGGTTAAGCAAGGGCTGTTAAAGACCGGTCTATCTCCTGTTTACAACAAGACAGCCTGCTATCATATCGTGTAGAGCTTGTTTTTTCGCAGTAAAACCTACCATGAGGTAACCAACTAATAGGATGATTGTGGAGATAATCTTGCTGAAATGCCGTAAGGTGGCCTTGCCAAACGAGATTGCATTGCCATATAAATCTGTAACCTTAATACCGAGGATCATCTTACCCAGTGTACCTTGTTTCGATGAACTCTCCATGATGGCGAAGTACAGCCAGCCCATGATAATTCCGGCGATGTTACCCAAGGCATGTGCACCAATGAAACCCCCAATTATGAACCCGGCGAACATCAAGATAAATCCATCGATAATGGCCGCAGCAAATCTTTTCCAGAACCCTGCGTAGCCCATGAATTGGCTAGTTCCCGCTATGAATTCAAATTCTGCGCTATCAGCTATAGTGGAAGGCGATTCAATTACAGTTTGGCCGCCGCATTTTTTGCACATGACCTCGGGCCTTTTTCCTTGAGGGATCTCGTCGCCTTGAAGGTTGTAGCTGGTATTACACGTAGGACAAACAATCTTCACGGCTTCCTCCATGATGGAAACTTCCAGAAGATAATGGCCTTACATAACCTTATCTTCTTGCCCTGTCAAGAAATTTGGGCTTTTATGGCCTGTATTTCCCAGGATAAGGGATAGGTGATGAGAGGTGATTCATATACTTGCGAAATCTGAGATCATTGTTTATTATATATCGCATATTATCAGCTGCTAAAGTAAGGGTGTTCTCTATTTATCGCTTAAGGCCAAGTAGCAGCTTGCAGGGAAGGATAGAAAAAGGTATGCCGCATTTGCGATATTTAGCTCTACCATTGATAAGGGCCGCCTATAAACCCCTCTTGGTATTCTTTCTTTTCGCTACCCTATCCCTATCCTTTTGCCAAATATCCTATTGCTTTTCTCTCCAAGGAGACAGCGAGCATTATAAAAGGCTCCGATACAAGATGGTAGACAAACAGATTGCTGCCAGAGGTATTGATGATGAGAGTGTCTTGGGGGCAATGAGGGATGTTCCTCGTCATCTTTTTGTGCCAAAAAAAAAGAGGGGTTCTGCATATGGAGACTTCCCTTTGCCTATTGGATATGGGCAGACTATCTCTCAGCCCTATATTGTAGCCTTGATGACTGAACTGCTTAAGCCGGAAAAAAATGATGTTGCCTTAGAAGTGGGAACTGGATCTGGGTATCAGGCAGCAGTACTAAGCCAGATAGTGAAGAAGGTCTATACTATGGAGATTGTCCCTCCTTTGGGTAAGGCTGCTGAAAAACGACTTAAGGAAGTATCATATAAGAATATCGAGGTGAAGGTTGGAGATGGCTACTACGGATGGGAAGAACATGCCCCCTTTGACTGCATTATAGTAACAGCAGCCTCTGATCATATTCCTCCTCCTCTAATAAAACAGCTCAAGAAGGGGGGAAAGATGGCTATCCCTGTAGGCGGTCCTTTCCAGGTACAGAGTCTTATGTTTATAGAGAAATCAGAGAAAGGCGAGATCAAGATGAAAAATATCTTGCCGGTTAGATTCGTGCCCTTACGCCGGAAATGGAAATAATCCCTCGATTTTTTGCCCTTCTATTTATCTCCTCTAGCTCCTTAGCCTATGAGTTGATCCTGATGCGACTTTTTAG
>CP070660.1:376471-380559 GCA_020355145.1 Deltaproteobacteria bacterium | reverse complement strand
CCTATTATAATCCCCGGTCTCGATGTATAAATCCTGAGCCTCACCTTGTTAGTAGCCCTATCGATCTCTATCTTAGATATACCAGCCTGAGAAAGACGTTTTCTTAAGAATCTCCGAATCTCGTTGTCCTCTACGACCAGTGATGCAAACTCTGAGCCAGCAAACCACCGGCTATTCCAGGTCCTATTAATACCTAATCTCAATCCTACTGGATGTACCTTTTGGCCCACTAAACACCTCCAAATGTAGTTAAATTGTTAAATAGTCAAATAGTGTAACTAGTAAATTGCCGAACTGTTCATATAACAAGGTAGTATTCTATCATTTGCTTTTACTTTCCCCATTTGACTACTCAACTATTAACCAATTAACGAACTCTCAGGCTATCTCTCATCAAGTATAACCGTCAGGTGACTGGTTCTCTTTCTTATCCTCGCTGCCCTGCCCATAGCCCTTGGCCTGAATCGTTTTAAAGTCGGTCCTTCATCGGCAAATATGTGCCTTATAAACAAATTATCCACATCAATATCAGGATATTGGCTGGCATTGGCAAGGGCAGAATTGATTAACTTACGCAGAATAGGGGCCCCTCTTTGTGGGGCAAAGGCCAATAAGTTGAGCGCCTCTTCAACCTTTTTCCCTTTTATCTCCCGCATGAGTAATCTAATCTTCCTGGGGGATACTCGTATATATCTTGCAATAGCCCTGACCTTCATCTCTTACATAAGCCCTCAATAATTTCGCCTCTATTTCTTCTTCCCCTTCAGACGGGATTTCTTATCGCCTGCACCAGCATGGGCGTGAAATGTCCTTGTTGGCGAAAATTCACCTAGTTTATGCCCTACCATATCCTCGGTGATAAATACCGGAATGAATTTCTTCCCGTTATGCACAGCAAAGGTCAGCCCTATGAACTCTGGTAATACAGTAGACCGCCTAGACCATGTCTTGATAACCTGAGGGGCATTCTCCTGTATGGCCCTCTCTGCCTTTTTCATTAAACTCTCATCCACAAAAGGTCCCTTCTTGACTGAGCGTGGCAACCCTTTCTCCTTTCCTATTTCCTTCTCTTTATAATCAATTTCTCGCTTATCTTGTTGCGCCTTGTCCTGAAGCCTTTAGTAGGTACTCCCCAAGGTGTAACTGGATGCCTACCCCCTGATGATTTCCCTTCTCCACCTCCAAGTGGATGATCAACCGGGTTCATGGCTACACCTCTTACACGTGGCCTTCTTCCTAACCAACAATATCTCCCAGCCTTACCAAGGGAAATGTTTTCATGATCTAAATTTCCCATCTCCCCAATGGTGGCCCGACAATCCAACAATATCATTCTTACCTCACCTGAGGGGAGCTTCACCTGTGCATACTTCCCTTCCTTAGCCATCAATTGGGCATATCCCCCTGCACTTCTTACTAGTTGTCCACCATGGCCCACATGTAATTCTATATTGTGTATATGCGTACCCACGGGAATATTCCTTAAAGGCATAGTGTTGCCTGGCTTGATCTCCACACCAGCCCCAGATTCTATCCTATCACCAACACTTACCCTATCTGGAGCCAATATATAAGACTTCTTCCCATCTAAATAGCGAAGGAGGGCAATCCTTGCCGATCTATTAGGGTCGTATTCTATAGATGCTACTGTAGCCGGGATATTATCCCTATCCCTCTTAAAATCAATGACCCTATATCTCCTTTTGTGACCTCCTCCCCTATGTCTGACAGTTATCCGACCAGCAGAATTCCTCCCACCAGACTTCTTTATTGGCTTCAATAAGCCCCTTTCTGGCTTACTACCTGTAATCTCTTCAAAAGTCGATACTGTCTGAAATCGCCTTCCAGGTGAGGTTGGATTATTCTTCTTAAGTCCCATATGTTACCCCTTTTAGATACCCTCAAAGGATTCTATATTCTCGCCTGGAGCAAGCCTTACAATCGCCTTTTTCCAGTCTGCCTTCCTTCCCAAATTCCTTCCTACCCTGCGTTCCTTGCCTTTGACATTCATCACCCTTACATCTAAGACCTTAACCTTAAATATGCTCTCAATAGCATTTCTAACCAATATCTTGTTGGCGCGTGTGTCCACCTCGAATGCCAGTTGATTCAATTGTTCCTTTTGTTTTGTGCTCTTCTCTGTTATCAATGGCCTTTTAATTATCTGATAAAGATCCATCACTTAGCGAGTGCCTCCTCCACTATCCCTAAGGCAGGTTCAACAAATAAGAGATATTCATGAGTTAAGATATCATATACATTTAGTCCTTCAGCCCTTAGGAGCTTAACCTTTCTAATATTTCTGCAGGATTTTTCAAGGTTTTCATCTGGCTTTTCCGTAACGATGAGAACACTGTCTAAATCAAAGTTCTTTAAGATCTCAAAAAACTTCTTGGTTTTTATATCCTCAAGCTCAAAGTTATCAACTACAATGAGGTGGCCTGCCTTGAATTTATCTGCTAAGGCCATCCGTAAGGCGGCCTTTCTTGCCTTTTTATTAGTCTTAAATGAATAATCTCTCGGTATTGGCCCAAAAGCTACGCCACCACCCCTCCTCAAAGGTGAAGATGCCGCTCCTACCCTGGCCCTACCCGTCCCCTTCTGCCGCCATAGCTTTCTGCCGCTAGCCTTTACCTTAGATCTATTTTTGGTCGAGGCAATACCAGAGCGAGAGCTGGCCAACTGACCCTTTGCCACCTGATGAACTATATCCTCTCTGATAGAGACATTGAAGATCTCATCCCTTATGTCTCGCTCAAGAATCTTCTCACCTTTTACATTATACACATCTATAAGGGCCATTAACGCAACTTCCTCGATTGCTATCATTAAACGTTTCGTATTTCTATCCGTCTGCAGCGGAAAATCACGGTATTTTTAGTGGCGTCAAATTTATGCCAGCTGAATACAATAATGGAGTGTTGAAGTATTGGACCCATAACTCCAATACCCCAATACTCCAATTAGGGCGAAGCCCCTAAGTTCCTGTTTATCTTCACCTCTAAAAAGCCCCCTGTACTGCCGGGAGCTGCACCTTTTACCAAAATCAGGTTCTTCTCCCTTACTACATCAACCACCTTTAAATTCTTAACCGTCACTTTTTTGTTACCCATCCTGCCAGGAAGCTTCTTCCCTTTCATTACCCTGCTTGGGGTTGCACTTGCACCAATTGAACCCGGAACCCTGTGCGAGCGACAACCATGACTTGTATCCCCTCCACTAAACCCCCATCTTTTAACAACCCCAGTAAAACCCCTTCCTCTGCTAATACCTCTTACGTTTACCAAATCTCCAACATTGAATATCTCACTGGTAATCTCCTGTCCAAGTTCAAATGAATCAACCTCATCTACCTTTATCTCCTTTAAAAAGGCAGGGCCACCTCTTCCTGCTGCCTTAAAATGGCCTAATAGTGGCTTATTGAGCCTTTTATCCCTTTTCGGCTGAAAACCTATCTGAATAGCGTTATATCCTTCTTTGTCTATCCTTTTAATCTGAATTATAAAACATGGGCCAACCTCCAGCACCGAGACAGGAATGCTTTCCCCATTCTCAAGAAAAACGCGCGTCATACCAATCTTCTTTCCCAAAATACCCTTAACCATCTTGTCCTTTTCCCCTAAAGCCTTATCTCTACATCTACACCAGCTGCAAGATCCAATTTCATAAGGGCATCCACTGTCTGCTGAGTAGGCTCCAGAATATCTATCAACCTCTTATGGGTCCTTATCTCAAACTGTTCTCTCGACTTTTTATCAACGTGAGGCGACCTTAAAACACAATATTTACTAATCTGCGTTGGAAGTGGTATTGGGCCGGCAATCTTTGCGCCAGTCCCCCTAGCAGTATCCACAATCTCGGAGACAGATTGATCTAAAAGTTTATGATCATAGGCCTTAAGGCGAATCCGGATCTTCTGATTATTCATAACAACCTTCGTCTCTTACTCTATAATATCACTTATCACCCCTGCACCAACCGTCTTACCGCCTTCCCTGATAGCAAAGCGGAGTTCCTTTTCCATGGCTATTGGGGTTATCAGATTTATCTCCAGGGAGACATTATCACCAGGCATAACCATCTCCACT
>CP070660.1:370598-376371 GCA_020355145.1 Deltaproteobacteria bacterium | reverse complement strand
TTTCAACCCGAAGCCAGATAATAGAAAATCTTAAAAGATATTACCATCCGGAAAAATCCATTAAGGATGTTGCTGATGAGTTTATTGGGGATGTTGGCATGGAATTTGTTCCAGAAGATAAGGAGACCGAGGAAGAGGATTTGGAGTCTTTTAAGGATTCACCTTTTATAAAAATGGTTGACCTTGTAATTAGGAATGCCATCAAGCAAGGAGCAAGTGATATTCACATTGAGGCACTGGAAAATCAGGTAAGGGTTAGAAATCGCATTGATGGTGTATTGCAGGATTCTCTCAATCTCCCGAAGTGGACCCAGCCTATTATTATCTCACGCATAAAGGTCTTAGGGGGTATGAATATAGCAGAGAAGAGGCTTCCCCAGGATGGGAAGATAAAGGTAAGGGCAAAAAACATATCCGTAGACCTGAGGGTATCTACAATGCCTACCTATTATGGTGAAAAGGCGGTTATAAGAATCCTAAACAAAGAGGAGGCGTTTCTTAGACTGGATCAACTTGGATTTGGCCAGAAGAGTTTGGCAATATTAAGGAATTTTATCCAGCGTCCCCAGGGTATGGTTTTGATCACAGGCCCTACAGGCAGTGGCAAGACATCAACCCTTTATGCCTGTATGCAGGAGATCAAGTCGGAAGAGGTAAATATCATTACTGTTGAAGATCCTGTAGAATATGAATTGGCTGGTCTCAACCAGATACAGATAAACGAGAAGGTTGGCCTTACATTTCCCTTTATCCTGCGCTCGATCTTAAGACAGGATCCAAATGTGATAATGATTGGTGAGATAAGAGATGAGGAAACGGCTGAGATAGCTGTTCAGGCTTCCATGACTGGACATCTGGTTCTTTCAACCCTCCATACAAACGATGCCCCTGCGGCCATTATACGCCTCGTGGATATAGGGATCCCACCATATCTGATTGCCTCTTCTGTAGTTGGAGTTGTTGCACAGCGGCTGGTAAGGACAATATGTCCTGATTGCAAGGAGGAATATTTGCCTAATCCAGATCATTTGATCAGGCTTAATCTGGATCAAGACGATCTTCCCTTTAAATTTTATAAGGGGGCAGGTTGCCCTAATTGCAATAGTTCGGGTTTCAAAGGCCGCACGGTCATTGGAGAGGTAATGGTTATGGGGCCTAAGATAAGGGAACTCATTCAATCCTCTGCCACGGGCGATACCTTGAGGGAAGCAGCCATGGCGATGGGGATGACCACCCTCGGGATTAGCGGTATGAAGAAGATAGAGATGGGAATAACCACTATAGAAGAGGTACTGAAGGCGGTACACCAAAAGGAGGAATTGACAACCGTTTGCCATAATTGTGGAAAGGCCGTCAGTCTGGATTTCAAGGACTGCCCCTATTGCAAAGAGTCTTTGATTACTGCCTGCAGCTCTTGTAAACGGATAGTACAGCAGGATTGGGTGGCCTGTCCTTATTGTAGAAATGACTTGGAACCTGAGAGGTAGAGCCTCCCTCTTTTTATTTTCCCCTGTAAACAATACTCAACCCCCCAGAAGAGTGAAGTGATGGAGTGCAGATATCAGCCTAAGAATAAGGCGGAATCTTTTGTGGCAGTTGTAGTGTTCCCCTGTGCTGATAATCATGGATGTGGATGGGGTCAGGCATAAGTAATTAAGTATTAGACGGTAATTCGCCTAAGCTACTCAACCCGACCACAAAAAGCGTGGCGGGTTAGCGTTGCGATATCTGCTATTTATCCATAATTGTTACGACCACAAGGACCCTTTGATATTCATTTCATATTCCGAATATCGGCCTCGAGCCTTTTTGCAGGAAATGCGACATACGGCTATCATAGAAAACCTTTGGCGACCCCTACAATGTGTACAATAACATATGAATACTGAAATTTCTTTAAAGTTCACTATCCTGCTATTAGTCGTAACTCACACCACACCCGGAAAACTTAACAGTACTGTTTGTAATCTTCAATCCCAGGTGCTTGACAGCACTCACTGTCATGGAGTTCAGTATGAAAGAGTGGTCAGGGCAAATCTAAGCGTTAGGTAGCTGTTTGTCAGTATAAATCGTGGTCATCAAATACTATCAGTGAAAAGCTTCACTCCTAAGTCCTTCGATTCATAAGTTCGATTACGAACTTATTTAGACTTCGGCTGAGGAGTTCGACTGAGGCTTACTCGAAGTCCTCCCTTCGGTCTGCCCGCGGCCATGAGCCCTCGTCATGAGCCTTTCGGCAGTGAGCTCAAGGCCGAACTGCTCAGCCGAACGCTCGGGCCGAATGGAGCTCAGGGTCGAAGACAGTCGAGCCGAGTCAGCAAAATCGAATAAAACGATTGGAAAAATATGTTACCCTATTTACGAATCGAAGCGCTTAGCTGATAGAATTTCGCACCAAATCTTCTGCGACTGGTTGAGGGGGATAAATCTCTCTCCACATGGTATTTATCTTTGCTATCACATTCCAAAAACAGTATAAACTGCTTTTTACCTTTAATAAAATAGATCTACTTGAATATTACAAAGCTCTTATGAAAGTCATTAGCTGAGGATATGAAAAAGAAAAAGGAGAGAGCATAATGCAAAATAAAAGCTCATTAAGATCGACATTACTTGTTAGCATTTGTCTTATCATTGGGCTGACAGGCTTGGCCTTTATGCCGACACCTTCATCAGCAGGCCTAATCCTTAAAGTGGGTACGGGACCTGTAGGGGGAAACTGGTTCCCGCTCGGTGCGGTATTGTCCACCATCGTCAATGAGAAGGTGGAGGGGGTCAGGGCAGCGCCAACCCTTGGTGGCGGCACCACTAATATGAAGGCCCTGAATGCCGGCACACAGGACTTCTCTCTCACCATAGGCATAACCAATGCCAACGCTTGGGAAGGCAAGGCCCCATTTAAAAAGAATTATCGGAACATCCGGTCGGCATTCAACACCTATATCAATATCTTTCATGTTTACACTAGGGTAGAGACCGGAATAAAGAGATTCGAAGACCTGAAAGGCAAGAGGGTGTCCCCAGGCAAAAAGGGATTCACTGGGGAAGTGCTTACGCGCCTTGTGCTGAAAGAATACGGAATGAGCTATGAGGATTTCGCTGATGTGATACTGGTTGGATATTCAGAGGGAGGAAACCTGATGAGGGATAAGCACCTTGATGCATATTCGCTCATAACAATGCCACCCAGTGCCGCTTTTGTGGAGCTGGATACATTTGCGCCAGTTTATATATTCAGCGCCTCCCCGGAGGTAATAGATAGGATGATTAAGAAATACTCCGGGTTAACCAGAATACAACTCCCGGGCGGTATCTACCGTGGGAGGCCCAAGCCGCTTGATACAATTGGCACCCCCTGTGTTTTCGCCACAAGAAAAGACCTCCCGGCCGATGTGATCTACGGGGTAACGAAGGCATTCTGGGAAAATTATAAAAGATCGTGGAAGGTTAACCCATATTTCAAGGATTATATAAGGCCTGAAAATGCGCTTAGTGGTCTGGCAATCCCGCTGCATCCCGGAGCTTATAGGTATTACAGGGAAGCGGGCTATAACATCCCCAAGCGGCTCATGCCAATAGACTGATGAATCGTTAAATTCCCTCCCCATCGATGGGAGGCTGAGGTTAGGGATGAAGAATCGCTCAATTCGGGTAGCGGCAATCCCGACATTTTAAATGGGTGAGGACATGAACTTCAAAGAAGCTGTGATAGGGGTTCCTCAATCTAAAGGTATAGTCGAGATTTTCAGGGAGAAGGGGCCCTTCAGTATTATCATATCTTCGATAGCGGTGTCACTGGCATTTTATCACCTCTATACTTCGTTCGCAGGCTGCCCTCCAGCTCTCCTCCACCGTAGCATACATCTCTTCACTATCCTAATACTGATTTTTTTGACTTCTTCCATAAAGAACAGGAGTCGCTCTTACCTGGCTCTGAACGTGATGCTTTCACTTTTGGCCTTGGCTGTTCTGGTATTTATTACCTATGACTATGAAGACATGCAGTGGCGTGCGGAGGAAGCTACCCAGCTCGACATTGCATTAGGTGCAATAACGGTATTGCTCACCATTGAAGCATGCAGGCGTATGGTAGGGGTGGCTATGGCGGGCTTGATCGTTTTCTTCTTGCTCTACACTCGTTTTGGGGGATACGTCCCCGGTGAGCTGGGTCATGCCGGATTTTCCTGGAGTCAAATACTTGATACGCAGTTTTTAACCTTGAATGGTGTGTTTACTACCCCTATCGGGGTTATGTCCACGTTCATCATTATCTTTCTCATATTTGCCGGATTTCTTATGAAATCGGGTGTGGTCAATGCCTTTATGGACCTAGCCACAAAGTTATTAGGACGCACATCAGGTGGCCCAGCTAAGGCAGCCATCCTCGGCAGTACGCTCATGGGGTCGGTGAGTGGAAGCGCAGCGGCCAATGTGCTCGTCACCGGTTCCATTTCCATCCCTCTGATGAAGAAGCTGGGATATGAGCCGAGCTTTGCCGGGGCAGTGGAGGCATCGGTTTCCTCAGGGGGACAGTTCATGCCGCCTATTATGGGTGCATCTGCATTCATTATAGCCTCCGTACTGGGGAAACCATACATCTTGATTTGCTTACATGCCCTCATTCCGGCCCTGCTGTGGTTCTCCTGTTTCTTCATCACCTTACATTTTGAGGCCAAGAGGTTAGGGCTCAGGCCTGTAACAAAAGAAGAAATGCCGCCAACAGGTAAAGTTCTAAGACATCTATATTTCTTTATCCCTATCCTTGCCCTGGTATATCTTTTAATAAAAGGTTACTCCCCGATGTTTGCCGGTTTCATTTCGCTCGTGTTGCTCTTTGCCCTGACCTTCCTTAGAAAGGAAACCAGGTTTAATCTTGCGAGCTTCATAGCGGCCCTTGAATATGGCATCAAGGGGGCATTACCGGTTGCTGCCGCTTGTGCCGGTGCTGGGATAATTGTCGGATGTGTCATGCAATCAGGAGTGGGATATTACCTTTCTGCGGCCCTGGTTAACCTTAGTGGGGGGCATCTATTTATGCTATTACCCCTGGTCGTAATTGTGTCTCTGCTATTGGGGATGGGAATGGTGACCGTGGGGGCCTACATCATTGTTTCAATACTGGTGTCACCTGCCATGATAGATATGGGTGTGACGCCCATAGCGGCGCACTTATTCCCATTTTACATTGCCATCATATCTGCCATCACCCCCCCGGTAGCGGTTGCCTCCTATGCGGCAGCCGGGATCGCGAATGCTCCCCCCTGGGAAACTGGAATGAAGGGGATCAGACTTGCCCTGCCTGCGCTTCTTATACCCTTTGTGTTTATCACCCAACCATCACTACTCTTGATAGGAACGCCGCTCTCTATTCTATTTACCACCATCACTACCTTCATAGGGCTGACTTGCATGGCGTCAGCACTAATTGGGTATCTGTCAAAGGGACTCAAAATCCATGAAAGAGTGATGTTGGCTCTTGCCTCCATTACGCTTGTCTTACCTACTGTAGTAATAAATTTGGTAGGGATGGGTTTATTAGGGCTTGTTTTCTTCTTACAGAGGCAAGGCAAATAGGAAGGCTTTTTTTTGCTTTCACTGAAGAATCCTTTGAAAGAGCAACGAATCTCCATCTTGGCTATTTTAGGCACCTTCTTCGTCAATAGGCAGATAGTCAGTGTGAACCCAAATCGGATCATCAAAGCGGTTGAAGACTACCACTGTGAGTATGGCTCATATCCCGAACATATAACAGATCTGATCCCTGAGTTTATCT
>CP070660.1:367733-370498 GCA_020355145.1 Deltaproteobacteria bacterium | reverse complement strand
GAATTTATGATATAAAGAGGCACTCTAATATAAGAATTTGTTTATTAAGGTTGAGGATAAGGAAAGGAGAGATAATAGAAAGGGACAGTTAGATGAAGAGAGATGAGGGTAAAATAGTAGAGATATTTGCCGATGGTGCCTGCCTTGGTAATCCCGGGCCAGGAGGCTATGGCACCATACTGAGATATGCAAAACAGGAGAAGGAGATATCAGGATATTGTCCAAATACCACCAACAACCGGATGGAACTTATGGCTGTGATAGAGGGCTTAGAGACACTTAAGAGGCCTTCATGGGTTAGGATATTTACGGATTCCAATTACGTTTTCAAGGGAAGCACTACCTGGATCAATTCATGGCAAAAGAGAAACTGGTTAAATTCACGGAAGAGGCCGGTTTTAAATAGGGATCTTTGGGAGAGACTATTGATATCAAGTAAACCGCATCAGATAGAGTGGCGGTGGCTAAAGGGGCATGCTAGGCATCCTGAAAATGAACGATGTGATAAACTGGCCAAGCAGGCAATCAGGGATAATGTGAGGGGCTGAATTGCTGGATGGAGATTCATGATTTAACCTATCGGAAATTCTATCCCGCCAAGGCGGGAAAATCATGGTGCTTTTAATGGCACTCGATTTGTGCCAGCCATATGGAATGATGGAGTACCTGCCCCGTTAACTAGGGGGGATTATTGGAATATTCTACTATTATGGTCTTCAGATTGTCTAAGAATATGGGTGCTCAAAAGTTTTTATTTAACGGGGTAAAAGTACTGGAGTAGTGGGTAGTAAAAACGAAGAAAACTGTTTTTTTATTCCTCTCCTTTACTTTGTTCAGGACAAGTTCACCCATCCCTCCAGTACTCTATTTCTCCAATCCTCCAATTGGGGCGAAGTCCCTAAGTTCTTTAATTATAATCACTTTAATTATAATCACTTGACAATTAATATAAATCCTTATATGTCTTAATTAGACAAAGTCTTTATTAATCTTTTATTATAATGGAGTTATTATGAAGTGCCCTAAATGCAAGTATGTTGCCTTTGATTATCTAGACACTTGTCCCAGGTGCGGCAAGGATGTGTCAGAAGAAAAGGCCAAGTTGAATATCTCTTCTATCAAACCGAACCCACCTTTTCTCTTAGGCTCCTTGACTGGGGATCTCAATGATAGCGGCGTTGACATTAAGGTAGCCGAATCAACTCAAGAGGGTGCTGGAGATATGAAGCTGAAAGGTGAGGAAATATATGATGATGGTTCGGAGTTAGACATCGATATGGAAAAGGAGGATATATCGGAATCAAGTGAGGATACTGACTTAGGTGATGTAGGTTTGTCCGATGATGATAAAGGGTTAGAGATGGATCTTGCTTTGGATGATATGACTGCAGAAGGGGGTGTTAAGGAGGAAGAGGTTAAAGAAGGTGGATCAGGTTTAGAGGAAGGTGCGGATCAAGAAGGTGTTCAGGGGGAGGAAACCGGGGAGGTTTCGGAAGAGATAGATCTTGATTTGGAGGATCTGAAACTCGATCTTGATGAGGATGAAGATTCCAAAGGGTAGTGGTTCGATATTTAGGAATTGAGAATAAGTTTAGGCCGAGATAGCTCAGTCGGTAGAGCAGGGGACTGAAAATCCCCGTGTCCCCAGTTCAATTCTGGGTCTCGGCATCAAAAAGCCTAATAGGAGAGAGGGGTTAGCCAGTGTCACGGTTAGCCCCTTTTTCTTGAAATTCGGCAATTGTGCCCATTTTTGTGCCCATCTGTGTAGGTAACTGCGCCTCTTGCTCTCTCAGATAAATCTCCTGCCTCCGGGTAGCCTGTCTTAAATCCTCATCGTTTACTATATTGTACCGGTCAAATACGCTTCTACTTTTGTGGCCGCTTATTGTCATGGCTACTCTCTCGGGGATCCCAGACCTAACCATATTCCTGACGGCGGTTCTTCTTAGATCATGAAAAATCTTTCCATTAAGGCCGATATCTCTACCACAGGCCTTCAACCATGCCTTTCTAAATCCTCTTATGGGCTGTCCATCTCTCAAAAATATGTAAGGAGTATCTAATCTTCTTCTGGTGAAGAGCTCTTTGAAGATTTCCTTCAGCTCATCGTCCAAGTAAACCGTCCTTGCCTCCTTGTTCTTGGTCTCTCCTGTCTCAATCCTGACTATGCCATTTTTCAAATCAACCTTATCCCAGGTGAGTCCCAGAATCTCACCTAGCCTCCATCCGAACTTATAGCCAAAGGTTACGACGGGCTTGAGATAAAAAGGCAGGGCATCTCTGAGGGCCAAATACTGCCCGTGCTCAAAAAATCCCTTGCGCGTATTGTTCTCCGCTAGCATGGGAATATAGGGGACCCTATCAACTTTGGGCGGTGTCTGCCTGGCCCCGAGGTTCAGCATTCTTTTCAATGCCGCCAGCTCCCGGTTTACGGTCCCGTTTTCTGCTCCGCCCTCGTTTAACCGTCTTTCAATGTAAATCTGTATCGCAGATGTAGTGATATCAGTTATCCTCATACCGCCGAAATATGCGCTTAAATGCCTCACGCTCCTTTCTGCCCTTACAAGTGATTTTCTTTGATTGAGCCTGTAGTCTCTCAAGAAATCATCTGCCAGCTCATCAAACTTTATCCGATCAAAGTAAATCCCAGGCAATTTACCTTCTGCAATTTTCCCTTCTCTCTTTTTGAGTAGCCTCTTTGCATCAGCTTCTTTGCCGCTCTTAGTTGACTCCCGATAAGCCTTACCATTGCGGTAATACTTGAT
>CP070660.1:347585-367633 GCA_020355145.1 Deltaproteobacteria bacterium | reverse complement strand
TTTTTCGTATCGGTCACCCTCTACGGAACAACGATCATTCATCTGAGGGTATTGGTTGCCCAATACCTCTTGCGACCGACCCGGAAGCTCGGACGGGCAATCCTCAAACGCTTCCCTATTTGGTCTTGCTCCGGGTGGGGTTTACCTAGCTTCTCCGGTCACCCGGAGAACTGGTGCGCTCTTACCGCACCTTTTCACCCTTACCCTGTGAGATAGGCGTTACCGACATCTCACAGGGCGGTATCTTTTCTGTGGCACTTTCCTTCGCGTCACCGCGACTCCGCGTTACGGAGCACCCTGCCCTTTGGAGCTCGGACTTTCCTCTCGCGTCTGAAAAAGAATCGAAGACGCGAGCGATCGTTTGGCCGGCTCTGACATTTGTTGAGTTTATTGTGTTTGTCGAGCTTATTATAACACAACAAACTCGAGAAACTCAACGAAGTCAGGAAACTACTTATTTTGTCAGGTCGAAGTCTCAGCCTCTTTCCAGCAAATAATTCGTTGGCAATTAGGGCAAAATCTCAGGGTGTCCTGCCTTTGAAGCTCGTTGTACATTTGTGGGGGAATACCTAGGTGGCATTCAGAACAGGTTGCATTGTTCACCAATGCCACCGCTATGCCTCCCCTCCTTGCCTTGATCTGCTCATATTTTGCAAGAAGTTGGGGGGCTATGGTTTGCACCAGCTTCTCCCTGGATTTCTCTATATCAGAGAGCTCCTCATGGACACGGGCAACTTCTTTCGATATGGCTGTTTTCTCGCTTTCAAGGCGATCCCGCATGGCCGACAGGCCCTCTTCCTTGGCCTCAAGCTCCTTGCTCAGCGTCTCTACTCCCTCCAAGCAACCCAGAACTTTGTCCTCTTGATCTGCATTTCCCTTTTCGGTCTGCTCAATTTCCCTTAGTAGGGCCCGATACTCCTTGTTGTTCTTGACGCTCATTATCCGGCCTCGACTCTTCCTAATATGGGCCAGACCATCTTCTATGTCCGCTTCATACTCGCGTTGGGTCTTCTTCAGGTCTTGGATGCGCTTCTTATCAGCCTCGATATCTTCTTCCAGCCTTTGGAGCTCTCTTTCAAGGCCTTGGAGTCGTCCTGGGCCGTCACGCATTTGCCACCTTAACCGAACCAACCCTCGATCTTTTTCTTGAAGTCTTACCAGCAAATTGATTTGTTCTTTCACGATGCTCTCCCTGCCGAATCTAACTTAAAGCCCAGAGTTAAACCCAGGCCTTAGTGCTTGGATTCGCAAATACGATGACGTATTTTATCGAATCAGTTCAAAGCAATTGCTCACTCCATTCGGCCCGAGCTCATGGCCGAGGGCAGCACTAAGTCCTGAGGCCTTCGACTGGGCTCAGCCGAAGTCTAAATAAGTTCGTGATCGAACTTATGAATCGAAGGACTAAGTTAGCAAATTATCCATACTATATTCCGCGAAACCTTATAGAATGACTAAAACATTGACTTGACCTAAAAATACATTTAGCTTACTATAATATAACCCTTGATGTACATGGCTTTTACTAAAGGAAAAACGAGATGATACATCTACTTAAGGACCCCTTCGAAAGGGCATCAATGCCTTTCGTAGATTTTTTAATCAAACATCGCTTCTCCGCCTCCCAATTAACCCTAATCGCCTTCTTCGGCACAATCCTGGCATCTATACTAATATATCTTGAAATCTGGATAATAGGTTCCTGTCTATTCTTGATCTTCTCGCTCTTTGATGCCCTCGATGGATCACTGGCCAGAAGGCACAATACTGCTAAGCCTATTGGTGCCTTCTTTGACTCGGTAATGGATAGATTCTCTGACAGTGCCATATTATTTGCCATCATCTTTTATGCCTTCAAAGTTGAAAACAGGGGGCTCTTTCTCCTTGGCCTCTTAGCCCTTATAGCCTCCTTGATTACTAGCTATATCAAGGCAAAGGCGGAAAATTTTCTGGAATTCGGCTCCATAGGCCTTTTGCAAAGGCCAGAGAGAATCCTAATCATATTCCTGATGTTGTTGTTTCATCAATACCTCCTTTTTGGAATACCCCTTTTAATTATAGGTCTGTGGATACTCGTTATTGGAGGCTATATTACCATTTGCCAAAGACTTTACTCTGCCTACCAAAAATTTAATCAGCAATCCCTTCCCTAACCCTTAAATTTGAGTCTCCCCTGCTAATCCTTTAACCAAATATCTGATCGATCTCTTCCCAACCATTCATACCAATCAACTACATTCTTGATCCTGCCCTGTTGGTGAATATAGCTGCAGCAAAACTGACCGCTGACCTGGTAGAATCCTCTCTGAATATCTCATAGCCTAAGAGGTGTCCCTGGCTAGGAGGAAGGGTTTCCAAAAGACATGCAAGGGCAGCAAATCCACAGACATTGTATTCATCTCCTATCCTTCTTGACTCTGACCAGAAACCATCAGCATTCCTGGCACAAAGAAAATTCAAAAGTTGCCTATCATGCCTCTCAGACTGATTAATGATGAGGGAAGCAGCCATATCATGACCAAATTTTGGCCCAACATGGGACAAATCCACTCCGGCTATCAAGATTGTACCCTCACCTCTTGCGGCATCTGCTAAAATCGTTAAGAAATCACCTCCTAAAGATATATATCCTTCCCTGCTATAATCAGGCAAATACCTTATAAGGGAACCACACAGGACAGGAACTATAGTAAAGGCAATATCCCTCAGGATTTGTTGCAGGAAGATAAGCTGAAATTCGATAGAATGTTCATCTCTATGGGCAAAATCGTCTCTCGAGACTATATTATCTCCAGCCTTGACTAACTCGGTTACAATTCCTTGATCGGTTTCCACCCTACCCAAGGGTGTCTCAAAGGCCTTTTTTGTCAATGAAAACATCTCTTTTGCTACAGAGTGACCAACACCTAAGATAATCACCCTTTTCGGGCTAACCCCTTTTATTGCCTGATATGCACTTGAATAAACCCTCTTTCCCGCCTCCAAATCAATATGTGGGGCAATTACGGCAGTAATTTTACCATCTGGAAATGACTGAACTTGCTGGGCAGCCAGAATAGTGTCCAGTACCCCTCTCAACTTCTCTTCCTGTTTTGGATATGATAGGCCTGCATGAGAGCAATACCTTATCTTTTGGGCTGAGAAATTAGAAATGATCTCCTTCCTCGCCTCTCTATATCTTGGGCTATTCAGAAGATAGGAGGAGTCTAGTTTAGCCAATAGGGCCTCAACCTCCTCAATTGATATCAACATTCCTCCCTGTTGCCGAATCATATCTAATTGAATATCCCTTACCGACTGTGTCCCGTCCAACATGGTCATGACCTTGTATAACTCAGGACTAATACTCTTGCCTTTCTCTACAAGACCAAGTCTATCATGGATCATAATTACCGTTCCACCAGCAGATTGTACTGGAAAAAAATCAAGATCCTCTCTTAACTTTGGTCTTTCTGCATCCATCCTTAGATCCAAATGGAGGGATAACTCTGGTCTTGCAAAAATCCTTGACCAACCGCCCTGACTAACCTATGCTTTTTTTGGATCCAAAAAATTTAGAGGTCAAACATAACATATCATGTATAAGATATGAACTATAAAAAGTTAAAGAAGAAGTTAAGGAAAATTAGTCCTTCGCATGATTTCAATAATATAAAGGACAAATATGCCACCCTTTACAAGATCAGGCTCAAGGAAAAGCAAGATATTATTAGCATAAAAAAGGCTGGCAGGCTTACAGTTGATATTCTTAATTTAGTGGAGGAATATATAAAACCAGGGATTACCACCAATGAAATTAATGATATTGTAGAGGAATTTACCAGAAAAAACAAGGCAGTATCTGCCGCTTTGAACTACCATGGCTTTCCGAAAAGTGTCTGTACCTCTGTCAATAATGTGATCTGTCATGGGATACCTGATGATACCATCTTGAAGAACGGTGATATTGTAAATGTTGATGTGACCCCTATATTGGATGGATACCTCGCCGATGCCAGTAAAACACTGTTTGTGGGATCTCCTGGGAAGGATGCCCAAAAGATAGTCTCCGTGGCCAAGGAGTGTCTTAGGCTTGGGGTTCTCCAGGTTAAACCAGGAAATAGAATTGGCGATATTGGTTATGCTATTCAGACACATGCAGAAGGTCAGGGCTGTTCAGTTGTCAGGGAGTATGTGGGCCACGGTGTTGGATTCGAGTTTCATGAACCGCCCCAGGTCCCCCATTTTGGCCAAAAAGGCCAGGGCATTCCTCTCGTTCCTGGTATGGTATTTACTATAGAGCCCATGGTAAACCTTGGAAAACACAATCTGCATATCCTTTCTGATAATTGGACGGCTGTCACAGATGATGGGAGTCTATCCGCCCAATATGAACAAACAGTTCTGGTAACAGATAACGGCTTTGAGATCTTGACACCTTTTGATTAACCCTAGAACCTCACTAACACCAATATCTAACGAAATAGGGGCAGCTGACTGTCCTTTACCCTCCTCTTCCACTTTATTACTATCCCCCTCTTAACCAATCCCTCTTTGATAGAGTCCAAAAAGGGGGAAATAGGCAGACTCAAAGAGTTACCGTAAAGATTTCTCTTCCTTGCATGGGTTAAAAAAAGCATCTTTTTAGCCCTTGTCATACCCACATACAAAAGCCTTCTTTCCTCTTCTATGTCAGAACCATATTTTGTAAAGACCGTGTAAGGCAAGAGACCATCCTCGCAGCCTATGATAAAGACGTATGAAAACTCCAGACCCTTTGCTGCATGGATTGTCATTAGTGCAACCTGCTCTGTTGATGTATTGTAGGTATCAGCACCGCTCCCTAATTGTAGGAGGGAGAGAAAGGAGGAGAGGTCGGGACCATATTCATTAGCCAGGGAAAGGAGTCTTTCAATGGCATCTTTATGGGGAGCCATGACCTCAGGGATATATATCCTAATTATCTCCCTGATATATTCCTCTATTGAGTGTAAATCCTTATTATCTTTTATCCCTAAAAGGGAGGATTCAGATAGTCCTTTTATCCCTTTCCCTTTAACCCTATGAAGTAATATCTTATTTGAGGGCATTGCAATCAACCGGAGGATATCTATAATGGAGCTAATTGGCTCATGTCTAAAGAAAGGCACCTCCCCAACAAGTTGGTGGGGAATACCATGATCATTCATGGCCTTAATAATATCTGGGGCCATCTTTGAAAGCCTAAACAAAACCCCAAAATCAGAAAAGGAGGGAGCCTCACCTTCCTCACTACCATCGGTAATCTGGCTATCAAGGGAGAAAAATCTAACCCCACCCATCAGTTTTTCGACTGTCCTGGCTACAAACTCCGCCTCGCTCTTGGCCGTGGGACACTCCTGGATATGAATCGATACACCTTCCTCTATTCCCTCTAATGGATCGTTTCTTCCCCCGGGTCTAACAACCTGATCAGATGCCTCAAGGATTGTCTTTGAACATCTGTAGGATGTCTTAAGCTCATAGACTGCCCCAGTTGGATAGTCGTCCTTAAATCGCTGTATAAAGGTGGTATCAGCTCCCCTGAAGCCATAGATGGCCTGATCAGGGTCCCCAATGGCGAAGATATTAGAGTCCTTCTCAGGTGCAAGAAGCCTAACGAAATTGTATTGAGCACAATTTATGTCCTGATATTCGTCTATACATATCCATTGATATCTACCTCTTATTCTTTCCCCTATGTCACTGCTATCTTTAAGGAGCCTAACTGCATAGATGACAAGATCGTCAATATCAAAGGCATCCGCCATCTTTAACCTATCTTCATAGGCAGTATATAGATCTGCCAGATCACCATCCCCCAGCCCTGAAGGGATTTGCATCCTGTTTTTTGCCAAACTTATCTCTTCTGCAACCCTCTGGAGATCCCTCTTCTTTATGCCAAGAGATGATTTAAGTATATAGGCCTTCTCATCATCGCCAAAGATTACAAACTCTAACGATCTCCCAAACTCATGGGCATGTTCTCTTAGTAAAGACATGCCAAAGGAGTGAAATGTGGTGATGGTGATCTCCTTTGTTATCCCTTCATCATCAAAGGCAAGACTTGTCCTCTTCTTCATCTCCTCTGCCGCCTTATTTGTAAAGGTAATAGCCAGAATGGAAGCAGGATCTACTCCCCAGTAAGTGATTAGCCTTGTTATCCTCATTGTTAGGGTTAATGTCTTTCCAGTACCTGGCCCTGCCAGAATCAGGCAAGGGCCTTTATAGCGATTTACTGCCTCCGTTTGTATGGGATTAACGGCGAGCCCAAACTGAGTCTCATCAAGGCGCCCTTCTCTTTCTCGGGGGACAACTCCCCTTCTTTTCTGATCGACTTGTATACGCAGTTCTTCTATGCCGATGCTCCTCCTATGTGGTTTCTCGTATGATTGGTCAATAAAGGATATCTGGGATGAAAGAGACTTGATCTCTCCTGATCTAAAGACCTTTATTTGGCCGAATTTGCCATCATATCCCTCCTCAATAGATACCTCTCTATTCCTGAGTCTTCTGATACCCTCTACCAATATCTCACCCCCAATCTCCTTGATCTGCTCAAGGGAAAGATCAAGCAGGATAGGGAATTCTGCACCCCCTTTCTTTAAGAGGTACTCGTAATGTTCATTCACCTCTTTGCTGCCTGCACCAACACCCTTGATCTCTGCTACGAGATTCTTTAACGGGGTAAGGGAGTAAAATGGGCTCCTTTGATGTCTTAATTCCGGCTCTAGCCTATCGGCAAGCTGCATAACCCTATTCAATACCCCTACCGTTACCGTTTTGCCACATACAGGGCAGATTCCTCTGTGTTTTGCTGTTTCCTGAGGCGTCCAGCAAATGCCACATTTCCTATGCCCGTCTAAATGATATTTCCCTTCCTGGGGAAAAAACTCTATCGTGCCTGAGAATTTATGTAGGTTATCTCCCTTCATTGCTCCGACTATACTTGAATAAGAAAGCTCTGCATCAAAGAGATTTGCCTCCCTGCCCAATCTTTCCGGCGAGTGGGCGTCTGAGTTAGAGATAAGAGTATATCCATCCAAAAATGAACAGAGCCAATTCATGGGTGGATCAGATGAGAGCCCGGTCTCCACTGCAAAGATTTGAGGGGTAAGGTCATCAAAACATTCTTCAATAGTATCATAGCCAGACTTAGCACCAAGCACGGAAAACCATGGGGTCCATATATGGGCAGGAATAAGAACGGTATCACTGCCTGCCTCCAAGGCTATCTCTAACAAATCCCTTGAGGTAATTCCAAGTATAGGCCTTCCATCAGACCTGATATTCCCCAATGTCTCTAATTTACTCTGCAGCCTCTTTACCGTATCAAATGAGGAGGATAAGATAAGGTTATGCACCTTTCTGGTCTTACCCCTCTTTTTATAGATGCTACTTATCTCTCCAGAGAGGATAAACCTTACCGGTTGCGCAGCTGAAGGAAGGAGCTGGTCTGTTTTTATGCGAAATTCATCTCTTAGCCTAAATAGGCCATCCTCTGCTGGTATCAGCTTCGCCCTCAGATCCCCATACCAGCCAGGATGAAATACATCGCCCGTTCCAATAACTTGGGTTCCCTTACGATGTGCCCAGAGCTCTAGATTTTCCGGGGTAAGACTACTACTTGTAGCAATGGAATAATGGGAATGGATATGAAAGTCGGCTATGAATCGCATTTCAAGTGCCTAAAGTACTTAAAGTTTAAAGTGAGCAAAGGCTTAAAGTGAGCAAAGGTTTAGCAAAAACAGTAATAAATACCATGAATGATGGTAACGGTTATAGGTTAGGGTTACGATGCCCGGTTCGTTTTTCGGTAGCGTCTAACGACTTTTAAAATTTGTCCAGGAGTTTCCTAATTTATAAAGCTGCCTTCCAGACTTATCGTATAAATCAATTAGTTCATCACAGCATTTTATCCTTACATAATCATGATAAATATCCCTGCATTGACTTAAATTGACAACCATTTCATTGTATTCCCCCATAGCATCATCGATATATTTTTGAAAACCCGCCTTTTGATGCCGTTTAGCATAACCCTCGGCTATTAATCTTGGAACTGCTTTACACGACCGACTTAATTGGTCTTTTAGATCTTATTTTTCACTATCGGGCAACTTAGGCGCAATTTCCTTCATAACGATTAGCCTAGCCCTATAAGTATTCTGATAAACTTCCAAATCTCTGAAACTCGTGATTCTCTTTTTTTCATCCATTTACGTCACCGTTACCGATACGGGCTTCGTCACCCTAACCCTTACCGAGATTTACAATTTTTTTCCAGAAACTGTCTGCTGTTTTCGGTAAGCAGAGATAATCTCAGCACAGAAAAGAAATATGGCTGATGCATAAAAGATCCATAGAATCATCAAGATTATTGTATTTAATGACCCATATACAAGGCCAAAATTAGGGTTATGCCTAATCATCCAACCAAATACATGTTTGGCCACCTCCAGCATAATGGCGCAACTGAAACCCCCTATCATGGCCTGCCTCAAGAAAATCATACCTGGAGTTACTATAGCATAGAGTGCACTTAAAAGAAGAAAGGTCAAGGAAAAGGGAAAGATATATTTCACCCCTATGCTATTCAGAAAAAGCGGGATTAATGTTATCCCGAAATAGTTATTCAGCCTGACAAAGGCATCTATAGCTAAATTAAAAACCTGAAGAAGGATAAAAATAAGCCCCGTTACAGGCACAAACAGCAAGGACATAGCCTTAGAAATCCAGAAAGGCCTCAGATGTTCCACCTTGAATACCTTCTTCAGGGAAAACTCAATCGAACCAAAGATAAGGGTGCTTGACCATAACATAAAAAAAACAGCAAACCAGGCAAAAAACCCGCTACCCAAATTTATCCGACCGACCTCATTTAGGACAGGTTTACTTATAAAGGGAATCAGCTGACTGATATACGAGCTTACCTTTGGCAATACCTCACCTTCAGAGCCAATAAAAAGACCAACTAAGGAGACAAGAAGATAGAGAAAGGGGATAAGTGAAAGAATGGCATAAAAGGCGATAGCAGCCGAAAGGTTAAGGCATCCATCTTCCCTGAAAGAGGAGATGGATTCTTTAAGGATATAGGTTATAGGCATCTATCCGACTCTCAACACGGTAACGTCTATAGGTTACGGTTACGATGCCCGTTTCGTTATGGGGTTACGCCTGCCCCGTTGCGAAGCTTTACGGGGTCATTCGTCTCTTTATTTTTACGTTACCGTAACCTTTACCGATACGGGTCCTGTTAAATTCCCGCTCTTCAGAGCGGGACCCCCTATAGGGGATTTAACAGGGCAGGCTTCGTCACCGCTCGGCTGAGCTCGCCGCAAGCCCTAACCGTAACCGAACACTGAAGTAGTAAGCTCAAATTTATATTGTGGAAGGGATTATGTCAACAGTGGCTGTTATTACTTTGAAAAATTACAACATGTGATTATATTATTTGCTATATATCTATTTTTTTAATAATTTCATAGGAGTTTTCGGCGATGAGTACTTCCCAAATGATAAGTGAATCAAAATTATGCTTTGAGCAAGGCCCTATTAGGCCGCCTAACGAAGCGCGAAGCCTACTTTTAAGGATAACCCGTAACTGCCCGTGGAACCAGTGTCTTTTTTGTCCTGTCTATAAAAAGGAAAGGTTCTCTTTACGGACAATAGAAGAGATCAAAGAGGATATTCAGACTGCCAAAGATATGGCTGATGATATCAAGGCCCTTTCATGGAAGATGGGAGAAAGTGGCCAGATAACAAATCCAATTATGGCCTATATTCTCAGGGATAACAATTACAGTTACAGTTATAAAAGCGTGGCACTCTGGCTTTATTACGGGACTGGGGTATGTTTTCTGCAAGATGCCGATAATCTAATCCTTAAGACCAAGGATCTTGTTGAAATCTTAAGATTCCTTAGGGAAAAATTTCCCAATTTAAAGAGGGTAACAACCTATTCAAGGTCAAGAACTGTTAGTCGAAAATCCTCATCAGAGATGAAAGATATAAAAGAGGCAGGTCTGGATAGGGTCCATATCGGTCTGGAGAGCGGCTATGATCCAATTCTAAAGTTTATGAAGAAGGGTGTTACAGCTGCCAAACATATAGATGCCGGCAGAAAGGTTATTGACTCTGGTATGTCATTGTCTGAATACATTATGCCAGGGCTTGGGGGCGAGGCAATGTGGAAAGAACATGCCTTAGAGACAGCCAGGGTCCTTAACAAAATTAACCCACATTATATAAGACTTAGAAGCCTTAGGGTTCCTGCCCATGCTCCCCTTTACCAAAAGATCGCGGATGGGGAATTTAAGATGCTTAACGATGACCAGGTGGTTGAGGAGATAAGGCTGTTTGTTAAAGGTCTGAATAATAAAATAACCAGTACCATCACCAGTGACCACATCATGAACCTGTTAGAAGAGATAAAGGGAAAGCTACCGGAAGAAAAGAGAAACATATTACATGTAATAAAAAAATACCAAGATCTACCTGAATCTGATCGTATCATTTACCGGATTGGCAGACGCATGGGACTCTACTCGTCAACCGCGGATCTATATCGGGACCAAAACACCTATGACAAAATCAAGACACTGATATCGGAGCTGTCCGGCAAAGGACCCAATGGAATTGAAGGATTTTTAAACGAAATGGCAGATAAGTATGTCTGAATCTCGTTCCCCGTTGCAGGTTGCTGGGTTCTTGTTTCTGGTCGAACAAGCAACGAGCATCAAATAATATGCCCTATTTCCCTATATTTTTGGATCTTGATAATAAGAAGGTAATTATCGTTGGTGGTGGTGAGGTAGCTGAGCGCAAGGTAAAGGTTCTCCTTAGCTATGGTTGCAAGATATATATAATCTCCCCTCATCTTACCCCTCATTTAAGGCAATTGGTTGCTAAAGGAAGGATTCACCACATATCTTATGAACTTTTAGATAGGTCCATGGATAATGCTGTTATGGTTATCGCAGCTACGGGTGACCCTGAAGTCAACCTACAGATCGCATCCCAGGCAAAAGGGCATGGCTTGTTGGTTAATGTCGTTGATCAGCCGGCAGAGTGCAATTTTATTATGCCCTCAATAGTCAAAAGGGGAGACCTTCAGATAGCCATATCCACAGCGGGTAAAAGCCCGGCCATGGCAAAAAAAATCAGAAGAGAAATAGAGGCCTTATTCGGATCAGAATATGGCCCACTTATAGAGCTATTGGGCCTACTCAGGGTAAAACTCCTTTCCCAGGGGCAGTCCTCTTCAAAAAATAAGGCCATATTTCAAAAATTGGCTGACTCCGATCTTCTGCAACTGATCAAAAAGGGAAATATGAATGGGGTTATGGCTTCTCTAAAACCTATCCTTGGAGAAGGCTTCCCCATAGAGGATATAGTTAAACAGGTCTTTAGAAGGATGTAAGATGGATATCGTCTTTTTTAAGCTGACCCTTCTATTATATCTTATAGCTACAGCCGGTTTTTTGTTATTTATCATAAAGAAAGATAAAAAGGTAGGGTACTGGTCACACAGGATCCTTTTTGCAGGCTTTATACTGAATTCCATATACCTTGCACTTGGTTATTACAAGCTCGGTGCTGTGCCTGTTTTAAACCTTAAAGGGTCCCTATCCTTTTTCTCCTGGACTATATTAGCGGCATATATTGTCCTTCAGGTAAAATTCAGGATTACGGTCTTAGGCTCATTTGTCGTTCCCTTCTCCGCCTTTTTGATGATGATCTCCTCAACCATCCCCATTTCAGCCATCACTGTAAGGCCTATATTTAAGAGTTTCTGGCTTCCACTCCATGTAGCCACCTCTTTCTTGGGGGATGGTATATTTGCCATTGCCTTTATCGCCGGGGTTATGTATCTAATCCAGGAACATCAGATAAAATCAAAGAGGCTCGGGGCCTTCTACAGCAGGCTTCCTTCCCTAAACATCCTGGATTCATTAAATTATCACGCAATCAGCTATGGGTTTGTCCTCCTTACCATTGGTATGATTACCGGCTCGATTATGGCCCAAGGCGCCCATGGCTCCTACTGGCGCTGGGATCCAAAAGAGGTCTGGTCTTTGATAACATGGCTTTGCTATGCAGCCCTTTTACATCAGAGAATGGCTGCAGGATGGCGCGGTAGACGCTCTGCCTTAATGTCTATAGGATGCTTTTTCATCCTTATCTTCACCTTCATTGGGGTCAACTTTTTGATGGAGGGATATCATAGCTTTAAGAGCTTAGAAGGAAACTAATTGCCATGATAAAAATAGTCGATATGGGTATGAATCATAAGACAGCCCCAGTTGAATTGAGGGAATTAGTCGCCTTCGGAAGACACAATATAGATGAAGTGATGAACTCCATCAGGGGCATTAAGACCGTCAAAGAGTTCATAGTCCTATCTACCTGCAACCGGGTGGAAATACTTTTCACGACCGACATGGAAAAAGAGGCAAAGGAATCCCTCATAGAGTTCCTCTCCCATGTTAGTGGAATAAAAAGAGAGAAGCTTGGACAAACACTCTATATCTACGATAATCAGGAGGCAATACGCCATATATTCAGGGTAGGTGCAAGCCTTGATTCAATGATAGTTGGCGAACCACAGATACTCGGACAGGTTAAAGATGCCTATAGGATAGCAACCGAGCATAAATCATCATCTGCAATTCTCAACAGGCTGATGCACAGGACCTTCTCACTGGCCAAAAAAATACGGACCGAGACAGACATATCAGGATCTGCCGTATCCATAAGCTTTGCCGCTGTGGAATTAGGCAAAAAGATATTTGGAGATCTACAGGGGAAAAAGGTCCTCTTGATCGGGGCAGGAGAGATGGCAGAGCTTGCTGCCAGATATCTCTTGAATAACAGGACAGCTCAAATCCTTGTAACCAACAGGACCTTTAGCCGGGCCGTGGAACTGGCAGATCACTTTAGGGGAAAGGCAATCTCATTTGACGAGATAGATGATCAATTGCTGGAGGCAGATATTGTTATCACCTCTACAGCTTCCCCAGAACCGATAATCTCCTTGAGCCAGGTAAAAAAGACGATGAGAGGCAGAAAGAATAGACCACTTTTCTTCATAGATATCGCTGTACCCAGAAATGTCGAGCCAAAGGTAAATGGAATAGAAAACGTCTTCGTATATGACATTGATGACCTTAGAGGAATTGTTGAGATCAACATTAGTAAAAGAAAGGGGGAAGCAGTCAAGGCAGAGCGTATGGTGGATGAGGAGGTCATCAAGTTTAGTAAATGGCTAAAGACCTTGGATATTGTTCCAACTATAGTAGCCCTCCAGGATAAGTGTGAAAAGATACGCCAGATAGAGCTGAAAAAAACCCTTTCCAGTCTTGAGGATCTTACACCAGAGCAGAGGAAAGGCGTGGAAGATTTGACCACGTCAATTACCAAAAAGATCTTAAACGATCCTATCTTCTTTCTGAAAAGAAAAGAAGGCAGGACTTCACGAAATCTTTATCTAGATGTCGCCCGGAGGCTATTCCATCTGGAGCCCAATAATGAGGAGAAAAACCCTAAATGAAGGGAACACGATGGATCTAAACAGGATGATAGAGGACATTAAAGTCCATCCCGATTTCCATAAAGCAGGGATGATCGCTAGCCACCTTGGTATAGTCAGATCTTTCTCAAGGGATGGAAAGGCTGTCTCAGGGGTTGATGTGCTTTTTGACAGTCAAAAAATTGAGGAGATTATAAGGGATATTAAATCAAGGCCTGGAATAGTGGAAATCCTCATTACAACAAATAGTGGCCATCTTAAGGTTGGTGACGATATTGTAACCATAATGGTTGCTGGTGATATCAGGGAAAATGTATTTCCAGCACTTATTGATGCTGTCAACCGCCTAAAGTCTGAGGCAGCAACAAAAAAAGAGAAAGTAATTGACTAACCCCTGCGCGCCTTTCCGTCGGCTCAACTCTAGTAGTTAACATCCTTGACATACCTGCTTTTATTTTATATACCTCAATAGTCATATTTCCTAACAACAAAAATAAAGGAGGCTTCAATGGATATCGACATACATGACTTCAGGGACATTGACCCCGGCGATCGTGTGCTTATGGGGCCAGGGCCAAGCAATGTGCCTGCACGCGTGATTCAGGCCATGTCCGCTCCATGCGTTGGTCACCTGGACCCATATTTTCTATCGGTCATGGATGAAACCCAGAGTTTACTTAGATTCCTCTTCCAGACAGACAACCCCCTCACCATACCAGTTTCCGGTACAGGCAGTGCAGGAATGGAGACCTGTTTTGTCAACCTAGTAGAACCGGGAGAGGAGGTAGTGGTGGGCATAAATGGATTTTTTGGCACCCGAATGACCGACATCGTCAGGCGCGTTGGTGGCCAACTTATCCGGGTTGATGGCGAGTGGGGCAGGGCAATTGATCCAGAGGCAGTCAGAAGGGCTGTCCAAGGAAGAAGCCCAAAACTTTTTGCTTTTGTGCATGCGGAGACCTCCACAGGGGTCTGCCAACCCCTTGAAGACATTGCGAGTATTGCCCACGAGTCGGGTGCCCTGCTTCTCGTGGATATGGTCACCTCACTTGGAGGGATGGAGGTAGGGGTGGATAGCATTGGAATTGATGCAGCCTATAGCGGCACCCAGAAATGCATATCCTGCCCGCCCGGCCTAGCCCCCATTTCATTTAGCCCTGCCGCGGTAAAGGCCCTTGATAGCCGCAAGAACCCGGTGGCAAGTCTGTATCTCGATATGAGCATGCTCCGCAGCTATTGGGGTCCTGAGAGAAAATACCACCACACCGCGCCCATCAATATGGTCTATGCACTTCGCGAAGCATTGCGCATCGTTGCGGAGGAGGGCCTTGAGGAACGTTTTGCCAGGCACCACTTGAACCATAAGGCCCTTGTAGCTGGGATAGAGGCGATGGGTCTTGCCATGTTTGTTCCTGAGCCCGAGCGCCTGCCCACGTTAAACGCTATACGTATTCCGGATGGCGTGGATGATATGAAGGTGCGCAAGGCGCTCCTGAATGATTTTGGAATAGAGGTCGGTGGGGCCTTGGGCGATCTTAAAGGGCAAATCTGGAGGGTGGGGCTGATGGGCCACTCTTCCTGTAGAAAAAATGTCTTTACCTTTCTCTCAGGCCTAGAGAGCATACTCAGGTCACAAGGTGTTAAAGTCCGGGCGGGGGCCCTTGAGGCTGCCTCAGCAGTTTACGCGGAAGCATAATTGACCGTGGAAGAACCATCCCCAGATCTTCCACAGGGTTAAGGGCCGCTTTGGGCAGGAGGAGATCTGTATGGACACTCAAGAGCTTATTGACCGTATTAAGAAGATTGTTGAGCCGGATTACGTTCTCTCATCCGAGATGGATCTCACCTTGTATAGCTATGACGCCTCTCTGGAAAGAGATAGACCTGAGGTTGTCGTCCTGCCCAGTTCAACAGAAGAGGTATCTGGGGTGGTGGCCTTGGCCTATCGGGAGAAGATACCAGTCGTTGCCCGTGGATCTGGGACTAATCTGAGTGGTGGTACCATTCCTACCAAAGGGGGGATTGTAGTTCACTTTTCACGGATGAACCGGATCCTGGAGATCGACATTCCCAACCGTACTGTAACGGTCGAGCCGGGTGTCATAACGCTCGACCTTCAAAACCATCTTCTCAATCAAGGCCTTGTCTATGCCCCGGATCCAGCCAGCCAGAAGGTTTCCACTTTAGGTGGCAACCTTGGCGAGAATTCTGGAGGTCCACACTGCCTGAAATACGGTGTCACAACCAACCATGTCCTGGGCGCTGAGGTTGTGCTTTATGATGGTACCGTGGTCTGGACGGGTGGCAAGTCCCAGGATCATCCAGGCTATGATCTCACTGGGCTGCTTGTGGGCAGTGAAGGCACCCTAGGGCTGGTGACCAAGATTATTCTCAAGATCCTCCGCGCACCGGAGGCGATCAAGACAATATTGGCCCTATATGACACCATTGAAGATGCGAGCAACACGGTTTCCGCCATTATTGCAGAAGGCATTGTCCCCGCCACCCTGGAAATGATGGACAACCTGATTATGACAGCAGTGGAGGAATCCATCCATGCAGGTTATCCGCTTGATGCAGCAGCAGTGCTGATTATTGAACTCGACGGGATGTCTGACGGGATGGACCGCCAAGCCCGAAAGATCCTGGAGGTTTGTAAAAGACACCACGTTAGAGAGATTCAACTCGCAAAGGATGACGCCGAGAGGGAGAGGCTTTGGGCGGGGCGAAAGGGGGCATTCGGCGCTGTTGCCCGGCTAAGGCCCAGTTACATGGTATGTGATGGCACGGTCGCTCGAACCAAGCTGCCGCAGGTTTTAAGCAGGGTGCTGGAGACAGGCAAAAAGTATGGGGTCCTTATCGGAAACGTCTTTCACGCAGGCGACGGAAATCTGCACCCCTTGATCTTGTTCGATGAGAGGGACGAGGCTGAGCTTGAGCGGGTTAGAAAAGCAGCCTCGGAGATCCTTAAGATATGCGCTGATGCAGGAGGAACAATCAGCGGGGAGCATGGAATCGGTGTGGAAAAGATCAAAGAGATGCCCTTGATATTCTCAGATAGTGATCTTGAGGCCATGCGACAGGTGAAGAGGGCCTTTGATCCAGAGGATATCCTGAACCCCGGAAAGATTTTGCCGGGTACCTTAGGCGTTCCTCAAAATGGCTAATTCAACCACACATAGATTGGAGTCCCTCAAGGGGATTGTGGGCCCCGAATACATCAAAACTGATCCTGAAACCCTTTCCACTTATGCCGTTGACAGTGTGATGCCGTGGGCGGTAGTGTTTCCCGGGGACCCAGGGCAATTATCAGAGGTGGTCAGGCTGGCCTGTGAAGAGAAGCTGGCCCTGGTGCCCTGGGGGAGCGGCTCTAAGATGGCAATGGGGGCCCTACCATCGTGCCTCGACCTGGTTATTTGCACAAGACGGCTCAACAGGATCCTTGACATGGATAAAGCCAACCTCACGCTTACGGTCCAGGCTGGCGTCAGATTCAAGGAGATCCAGTCCAGCTTGGTCCTGCAGGAAAAGCGGAATGATCGAGAGAGAAAAGGTTGTTTTATTCCCATATCACCTCCTTGCAGACATTCGGCAACATTAGGTGGAATTATCGCTGCCAATTCCAGCGGTCCCACACGACTCTTATACGGTTTACCAAGGGACATAGTCTTGGGTGTGCACTACGTAGGTCCCAACGGAGAGATCATCCGGATGGGTGGCAAGACAGTAAAAAATGTCTCCGGCTATGATATGTGCAAGCTCATGATCGGTTCTCATGGAAGTCTTGGCATTTTGTGCGAAATGACACTCAGGTTGCTTCCATTACCTGAAAGTGCTGGCACCTTCCTTTCAGTCTTTGCTGGTCTGAGCGAGGCCTCCAGGTTCGTTGATAGGGTCTTCGAGACCAGCTTGCTTCCAGCTGCCGTTGAGATATTGAACAGCATGGCCTTCGAACTTATGGCCCCAGATGTAGCAGCAGGGTTGAGGACCGGGAGGTTCGCGGTCGCCGCGGCCTTAGAGGGATTTCAGGAAGCTGTGGATCGTATGGAATCCGAGATCAGGGAAATGGCCTTGGAGTCAGGCGCCGAGAAAGATAGCTATCTCCAAGATCACCAACACCATGACTTTTGGAATCACTACAGCAACCTGGTCCCCGGGTTATCTGAGTGCTACCCGGATCTGGTATCCCTCAAACTGAATTATCCAATCTCCACGTATATTGAGGTCATCGAATTAGCCGACTCCCTTATCTCAGATACCCAGCTTGACTATGCACTCTTGGCCCATGCCGGAAGCGGTATAGCCCAGATCCACTTTCTGGTTGACCAGGGCGACACCAAGGCCACGGACAGGATTGCCTTGGTTGCAGAAAGGCTTTTGGATCGATGCAAAAGAATTGGAGGCAATCTGGTCATTGAGAGGGCTAAACCCGAGTTGAAACAGAGATTACCGGTATGGGGACTGCCACGAGAAGACATGATCTTGATAAGGAGGATAAAAAAAGAGATGGATCCACTGGGACTTTTCTGCCCAGGCCGGTTTATTAGGGGGATTTGAATTACTGATGAATATCATCCAGTTGCGCAAATTGTTTTACGAGGAAGTTGCCAAGTGCAACAAATGCGGCTTCTGTCTACCCAGTTGCCCCCTTTATTATGTTCAAAAGGTGGAATCTGCTTCCCCCAGGGGCATGAATGCCATCACCCGCGCGGTTATTGAGGGGCGTCTGAAATGGAGCCCTGAGATTGAAAGATCCATCTTCAGTTGTCTCGGCTGCGGGGCATGTACTGTTGCCTGTTTCCCCTCTGTGAAAACGAGGGAAATGGTCTTTCAGGACCGAGAATGCCTCGTTCATGAGGGGCTTTACCCAAAGGTTGTTGATCGCCTGGCCAGCTATATTCAGGAAAATCACAATATCTCCGATGAGGACAACGAAGAACGCGGCGATTGGCGGGAATTTCTGAAGGATCTACCGGAAAACAATCTTGAAAAAGACCACGCTGAGGTGATCTATTTCGTGGGGTGCGTTTCCTCTTTTTTCCCCATGGCCCAAAAGATCCCGGCGAACATGGCACGAATTATGGAAAGGTGCAGGGTGGACTTTACCATCCTGGGGGGTGAAGAGTGGTGCTGTGGCTTTCCTCTAATTGGTGCAGGTGTGCCGGAAAATATCAAGGCGCTTATGGATCACAACCTTGAAAAGGTCAAGGAGGTCGGCGCAAAGAAAATCGTCTTCACCTGCCCTTCCTGCTATCACATATGGAAAACGTTTTATGAGCCGGATGTAGAAATCCTTTCCTCAAGTGAGCTTCTACAGCAACTACTCTTGGAGCATCCCGTTTCCCTCAAGGAAATCAACGCCACAGTCACTTATCATGATCCCTGTGATTTAGGAAGGAACAGCGGCGTTTTTGAGCCTCCCAGAGAGGTGCTCAAGGCCATTCCGGGTATCCATTTGGTGGAACTCCCCAACAACCGACAGCTAGCCATGTGCTGCGGCGGTGGGGGAAATCTCGAGATGGTGGATCCGGAACTCTCCGGAAAGGTGGCCCAGATAAAGATCGAAGAGATCCTGAAGACCGGTGCAGATATGGTGGTTTCCTCCTGTCAGCAATGCCTTCGGACTATCTCCACCAGGGCCCGCAGACAGAAGATCGACCTGGTGGTCAAGGATCTGACGGATCTGGTTGCTGAGGCTATACCCACTCTTTAACCAAGCATCCAGGATCCAGTATCAAGCGTCCAGTATTGAAAGCTATTTAATCTGGACCCAAATAGTGACGACAGTACTGCTCATCAGAGCAAGCAGCAGGATTACCAGCACCAGAGTTACCCCCGGACCACCACCGTCCGGCTCCATCGATGAGCCATAGCCAGCTGTGGCTATAAAGCAGCCACCGCCACCTCCGGCACCACTTGGAGCGGGAGTAGGTTCCGGTGTCGTTAGGGCAATACCTAGACCAGAGGGATCAACGATCATTCCATTTGCAAGACCATCATCGTCGCCTATACCGCCATCTGTCAGGGTAAGGGTAACCTGAGTCCTGTCGAAATTAAAGACGGCATGGTCGCTATAATCGTACCAGCCCAAGTTTGCCCTATATTTGTACCACTTATACCCATATGGTGCCGGCTCAGGCAGACAAATTGTGCCAGCAGCGGTACCACCCACGGTACTCGGCTTAATTTGTATATTGATCAAGCCATAAATCAACTCTTCTGGCCTATTGGTAGTATCGCTAATAGTAGAAGGGTCGATGGCACTTAAACTTACACAATTCCCACCGCTATCCACTTTGATGCCGATACTTTCGCCTGTTGAAGATGTCATGGTAACTACATCGTCTGGGAAACCAGTTATCCCGTTATCGTTTACTATTACCAAGACTTCATCACTGCCCTCAAGACCTCCATTGTCCTTAACTGTGAGTTGAAAGGCCAGCGTTTCTCCACCGACATCGACTGGTGGGGTAACAAAGGTCGGCATTGCATCAGTGGTGTCAGATAGGGTTACAGGGCT
>CP070660.1:343172-347485 GCA_020355145.1 Deltaproteobacteria bacterium | reverse complement strand
TCTTTATTGATATCCTCAATGCCTTTGAGAAGATGGGCGGTTTTTGCTATAACGTGGCGCAGGCAATAGCAGGTGTTAAATAGCAGAGATAAGATCTGGCAGATAAAGGATGATCCCCCCTCTGTCTTGCGGCTGGCGAGAATCTTGGGGATTTCAAAACTGCTTGCCTCCCTCCTGATACATAGAAATATATCCTCCCCTGATTCAGCCAGATCCTTCCTTTCACCAAGACTCGGGTCCCTGAGAGATCCGTTCCTTCTCAAGGATATGGAGGGGGCAGTTGAGCTGATAGCCAACTTTATATTAAAGGAAAAAAGGATAACAATCTATGGTGATTACGATGCAGATGGGCTGACTGCTACATCTCTGTTGGTGGATTTTTTCTCCAAATTTGATACACCGATCTCCTTCTATATCCCACATAGACTTGAAGAGGGCTACAGCCTCAATGAAAGTGCTATTAGAAAGATAGCTGCAAACAATACAGGGCTCATCATTACCGTTGACTGCGGTATCAATTCGCTAGCGGAGATTGCCTTGGCCAAAGAACTTGGGATGGAGGTCATTGTAACAGACCACCATAAGATTCCCCCGGATTTTGAACCCGTCTGTCCCACGATTAATCCTTTCAGGCCTGATTCCCGCTTCCCCTTTAGGGAACTCTCTGGGGTTGGCATGGCCTTCTATTTGGCTATAGCCGTAAGGTCAAATCTGAGGGAGGCAGGCTTCTTTAAAGGCAGGCCTGAACCTGATTTGAGATCCTACCTTGACCTTGTCGCACTTGGTACAACTGCCGATATAGTGCCCTTAATTGAGGAAAACAGGGTTATGGTAAAGTGTGGCATTAAGGTGTTGATAGATAGCCAGAGACCTGGGATCAAGGCACTATTAAGGGTGTCGGGTATAAGGAGGGATCGGATAATAACCACCGATGACATTGCCTTTAGACTGGCCCCGAGGCTTAACGCCATGGGGAGACTGGGATCGGCGACAAGGGCGGTTCACCTGCTTACAACAGATAGTGAGACGGAGGCCTCTTTGATTGCTGATCAGATGGACTCCCTTAACACCCAGCGCCAGGTAATAGAAAATAGAATTGTCTCAGAGATTAGGGAGAGAATCGATAGGATGGAGGACTTAGAAGGACGTCGGACAATAGTCCTGTTTGACCCGAAATGGCACCGGGGAGTAGTGGGTATCGTGGCCTCCAAGATAGTAGAGGAGTACTATCGCCCAGCATTGATCCTCAAGGATGAAGGAGACCTACTCAGGGGATCAGGTAGAAGCATAGATGGTTTTGATCTGTATCAGGCCCTCTCTGATCTCAGTGATCTATTAGGGCAATTCGGGGGTCATTGTCTTGCAGCTGGAGTTAGTCTTGAGTCTAAAAACATAGGGGAGTTTTCCGATAGGTTCGAGGAGCTTGCCAGGGAGAGAATAGATACAGAGGATATGATGCCCAAGATAGAGGTCGATGCCAGACTTGGCCTGGAATCCATCGACCCCCAAGTATTAAAGGAGATTGAAATACTACCGCCCTTTGGCCACAAGAATCCCCAGCCCGTCTTCTGGGCTGGTCCTTTAAAGGTTATCTCCTCCAGGGTGGTAGGGGGAGATCATCTGAAACTAAGGCTAAAGGCAAAGGGGATTAGCTTTGATTGCATAGCATTTGGTAGGGCTGCATCCCATCCACTCGAGGGCAAGTCACTGGATATACTCTTTCACCTCGGGACCAATACATGGCAGGGAATAGAGTCGATTCAACTTGTGATAGTTGATCTACATGTTAATTAGAATGAGTGCCTAAAGCCCGCCCTGGAGCGACATGCTCAGATCAGCCTGCTAAGTCTATAGGGCGCTACGTACCCGGATCAGCCTATTACGCCTATAAGCCAGCCTGCCCTGGCGCGACGTGCTTAAATCAAAATATTAAGTCTATAAGGTACTACGTGCTCGGATCAACCTATTAGGATTATAGGCCAGGTCTGGGCCAGGGTGAGCTAAATCAGCCTCAGGCTGATAAAGTGCCTGAAGTTAAAAAGTTTGTAAAGACATGATGGATAATAAAGAATTTGCGAAAGAGTTTGAAAAACGGACAAAGAAGTTTGCTGTAAACATTATTCATTTGTCTTCGAGATTACCGAATACTCCCGAAGGGATTGTAATTCGGAACCAGATTACTAAATCAGGCACTTCAATTGGCGCTCATTACCTGCCCTGTTAAATAATTGGAGTATCTCGTTTGGATTGTTTGCAGCGTTGGAGCTGCTATGAAGTCTATTTTGCCTATATTCCCTTTCATTTAACAGGGTAAAAAGCAAATCATGCCAGGAGCAATGCAGACTTTAAGAACAAGACTAAAATTTGTGAAAGTGAAGCCAGTGAAACTCAATATTGGCTTGAAGTAATTGTAGAGGCAGAAATGTTGTCATGGGAGCAGGTAAAAACAGACTACAAAGAATGTAGTGAGCTACTGGCTATTTTTATATCCATTTCTACCAAACTTTAGGCACTTAAATAATTTATCTCTCCCCCATATAACCCTTCATATATTTAAAGAATTCAGAGTCAGTTGAAAGGACAAGAGTGCTGTCTTTATCCAGGGTCTTTTTATAGATATCGAGTGTATTAACAAAGGAGTAAAAGTCAGGATCTTGTCCGTAGGCCTGGGCATAAATCTTCGTGGCCTCGGCATCTGCCTTCCCCTTTACCTCCTGGGCCGTTCTGTATGCCTCGGATGTGATCCTCTTCATCTCCCTTTCCTTATCACCCTCTATCTTCCTTGCCTCTCCTTTGCCTTCAGATCGAAACTTCTCAGCTATCTGCTTCCTCTCTGCAATCATCCTCGCATATACCGATTTTTGCACCTGTTCAACATAATTCAATCGCTTTATCTTAACATCTACCAGTTGTATGCCGAATTTGGCTACCTTTGGCTGCGCCTGTTCCATGATGCCCTTGGTAATTTTTGCCCTCCCTGTTCTGACTTCACCCAGAGGACTTTTTTCCGGTAGGTCAGTTACTCCCGCTTCAAAGGTATCCAATTCTCTGTTGGTCATCCGCACAGTTTCGATCAAGGAGTACGAGGTAACAAAGTTCCGAACTGCAGGATCTATGATGTCATCCAACCTGCCCAGGGCTGCAACCTCATTGTTGACCGTCTCAAAGAATTTCAAAGGATCAACGATCTTCCACCTGGCGAAGGTGTCTACCCATATAAAGGTTTTATCGAGCGTGGGGATCTGCCCGGGGTCTCCGTCCCAGTCCAGCAGGTTCTTTCTAAACCGGTTCACCTGCTGGATGATGGGAATTTTAAGGTACAGACCGGGTTCGGTTTTTGGCTTTCCAATGGCCTCACCGAACTGGGTGATCACTACCTGCTCGGTCTCGTCAACAACATACATGGGCCCGGCGAGAAAAAATATTATGATCACAACGATTACGCCATAGAGTATTCCCTTATATTTCATTTCTCAGCTCCCATATCCTTCCCTAAGTTAAGTAAAGGGAGGAGGTTTTTTTGGTCTGCATCTACGATAAACTTGCTTCCAAGCCGCGGGAAAATATCCTTCAAGGTTTCCAGATAGATCCGTCGCCTCGTTACGTCCTTTGCTTTGGCATACTCTGTATAAAGAGCGAGAAACCTGGATGCATCGCCTTTGGCCCTGTTAACCCTGTCAAGGGCATATCCTTCAGCAGCCTTTATCGTTTTTTCCGCATCGCCACGAGCTGCCGGGATGGCCTTATTATAATCCTCTCTGGCCTGATAGATCATCCGCTCCTTTTCTTGAGTCGCCTGATTGACCTCATTAAAGGATGGCTGAACCGGCTCGGGAACATTAGTCTTTTTCATCTCGATGGTAACCACGTTCAAGCCGGTTTCCGCCTCATCCAATTCCTTTTGTAGGAGTTGCTTTGCCTGGTCCGCAATCTCCTCTCTCTTGCTGATCACCTCGTTGATGCTCCTGTCTCCCACGACCATCCTCATGGCCGCCTCGGATAAATCCCGCAAGGTCGAGTTTACGTTCCTGACCTTAAAGAGATATTTGTAGGGGTCCTTGATCCGGTACTGCACAATCCACGGCACCACAGCGACATTCAGATCACCGGTGAGCATGAGCGCCTCATTGAGATAAGCAGCAGGCCTGGCATACTGGGTCCTCACGCCGGGCAGTATGGTCCGTAAGCCGAATTCTTCCTTATAAACGAGCCTCACCTTCACCTTGGTCAGCTTCTCAATGCCCCAAGGAAGCTTGAAATTGAGCCCCGGAGTGGTTGTTCTGACATACTTGCCAAACCGCTGTATAACGCCC
>CP070660.1:339531-343072 GCA_020355145.1 Deltaproteobacteria bacterium | reverse complement strand
GCCTGAGGGTAAGAAATATCTATTACTGGGAGTTTCAGTGTAGTGGATTAACAGTGCACGTGGCCTCATCAGCTGTTGGGGCGGTCAGGGTTAAGATAGGTTTTACAAGGCAGGGAGATTTTATATCTGAGTTCAGGTCCCTGGCCCCGAGGGCCGAGTTTTTTGAGGATCTTAGGCCTAATGAGGCCTTAATAAATGTAATAGAGGCCTATCTTAAGGGGGATAATCCGCCAATGAATTTACCGTGGGATATTAATGCCACCCCCTTTAGGTATAATGTCTGGAGGTGTGTGTGTAAGATACCCTATGGTGAGACAAGAAATTACAAGGATATTGCATTCATGGTAGGTAGTCCAAAGGGTGCCAGGGCTGTGGGGCAGGCATTAAAGAAAAACCCACTTCTTATCCTTATCCCATGCCATAGGGTAGTATCTATTAATGGCTTGGGTGGTTTTGGTGCAGGCATTGATCTGAAACGATATTTACTCAATCTTGAGAGGGCTGGATTTGGCAATAACAAGTAGATATGTTCTCCAGGTTCAACCCCCTTCCCTTTACCACCCCTTTTATGTTGCCTATATCATATCCCCTTCTCACGGACTTACAGGGGTTCTATAGTGGCAGGATACAGTTACTCCTTGACTCTGTTTTTCTATTCCTTTAGGATTGCAAAGATATTTTGAAGGAGGAGGGTAATCCGTTATGCAGCCAAAGACTGCTTATATCTTTCCTGGTCAGGGATCTCAATATTTAGGAATGGGACATGAGTTATATGATAATTTCGAGATTGCCGCCTTTGTCTTTTATAGGGCCAACAGGCTATTTAAGAGGGAGTTCGAAAAGGTCATATTTGGCAAGATGCCTGACAAGCTTGCGAACCGTGTCGGGGTCCTGAAGACACATTTAGATAAACAGGTTCAGATTGCTACATACATTACCTCTTGGGCAGCCTTTTCCTCATTCAGGGAAAAATTGAAAGGTGAGGAACTGGGTCTCACGCCGGAAGTGATGGCTGGACATAGTTTCGGGGAGTATACTGCGCTGACCGCAGCAGGGGTTATCAACTATGACACGGGTCTGCAACTGGTCAGTCAACGTGAAAAGATTATGAAGTCTCATGCGAAGCAGATAGATGGAAGCCTGGTGGCTATCATCAACAAAAATAGGGCAATAACCCAGGAGGATGTTAGAAACATTACCAACTATGGGGGAAGAGAGGTTCTACACATAGCCCTTTATAACTCCTCCAAACAGAATGTCTTTGGGGGTATAACCAAAGATCTTAATGCCGCTAAACAGCTGCTCAAGGGATCAGAGTTCAGGGTTGTAGATCTGCCAGTCCTGGGTCCATGGCATACCCCGTTTATGAATCCTGCCAGTGAAGGTTTAAGGAATTATATCGAACAGGGAAAATTCCCCTTTAAAGAGACTCAAATACCTGTCATAGCAAACACCTTGACAAATAATAATATTGATCCAAGGGTCATCACCCATCCAGATGAGATCAGAAAAGAACTTATAAACCAGTTAGATCACCCGGTTTTATGGTCCCAGACGATTGCCAAGGTTATTAGAGAATACAAGGTCAAGAGGATAATTATCTTTGGCCCGGGAAAGATAACACAAAAGATGATAGATGATGAGTATCCTGATGTTAGAACCTGCCGAGTAGAGGATTTAGGGACCCTGGAGGAGACTATTGGGGAGATAAAATATCCTGGAAAGAAGCTAGAGGGGGCAGAGACGAATGAGAAGGCAGGATATCCTGAAAAGAAGGGAGAAAAATCGTCCCAGGATGAGCAGCCTTCCAATAAGGGAGTAAAATAAAGGTTCTTTAACTTAGCTCTGTTACTTTGGGGGCCTCTCGGTAGATCCTACTTTCTTGTAGAAGAGTTGTTCAAGGGCGATCTCGTAATCCCGTGATCCCGGAATAAGCGATTTGTTATGAGAGAGTTGTTTAACGGTCTCCTTCTCAGCCTGTTCAAATCTTTCATTGATCTGCCTTATAATGCCGTCTATCAATGTGTAAATCTCAAGGTCGGTTCCGTAAACATCTATTACATTAGGATCATTGATTATTACCTCCAAGATATATTGTGCTAAATAGAGGGCATATGGATTTGGGCGGGGGACAAGGGTTCTTATAGGGGCGGTAAAATACCTAAAGTCGAACTCATTGCTTTTATAGGCCTTGTTAAGACCCCGCATAATGAGATCGGAAATCGCCTGAGGATTTTCCGTCTCAATTATCTTATTAAGGAGCAATGCCTGGGAAACCTTATTATGGATCTCTGATAGTTTAAATTTGAAAAATCGATCTCTTCTAAGGGATTCCCTTTTTTCCTTTCTCTCTAATCTATCAATTAATCTGTCCTGAGTTCTTCCGCTATACCTGTATTTCATTGGCCAAATACTGATGCAAGCCTTGATTTACTGACGCAGATTGGCTGCTCCAAGGTCTCACGTGTCATTACTGGGGGCCTTTTTGGATGTATTCTTGCCATCGACTTTGGTTGTAGTTTCCTTTTGCTCCTTTTTTTTCGGCCCATCTTCAGATGACCTTGATGCATAGTCAGTAACATACCAACCTGACCCCTTTAGGTGAAAGGTATTTTGTGAGATAATCTTCTTCACCCGTCCACCACACGCCTCACATTTATTTAGTGGCGGATCAGAGAATTTTTGCCATACCTCAGATAGATGGCCACATCTCCTGCATTTATATTCATAGATAGGCATGGGTTATCCTCTGTTTATCATATAAGATATTAATCCATACAGAATCTACATCCACCCTATTAGGGTGATAGGAGCCTAGAATATATGATAGGTTTGGCAAAGGGAGTTCCTTCAGGATTTCATAGGTTTTTTGGTGTACAATTTTTTCCTCTTTCGACCTGCTGCTCTCCTCCTGGGTATCAAATCTGACTTGAAATTTACAGAATCTAACAATATGCACCAGCTCATGGGTTAGTATGTAAGCCAAAAGGGGAAGCAGTTTAAGATCCCTGTCTCTTTGAAGGGCCTTTAAGATCTGGTGATCCTGCAGACAGATAATGTAAGATTCATGCCTCTTTCGTATTGGTTCTATTTCCCGACGGCCACCTGTCATATACTTCCTCAATAGGGCAAAGACATTATCCTTGATGTCTTCTCCAAATAGATTAGACAAGGTTTTGACATCAAAGGGATATCTTCTCCATTGTGATAGGGATAACTTAAAATAGTTGCTGGTCATATCCTCAGCGATATCCAATGCATCCCCAAGTATGCCTAATTGTCCTTTATCAAAATATCTCAGGGCCATGGAGTCCCATTAGAATTTAAGACAGAAAAACGATATGTCAATGGTACTTAAAGGCTTATCTGGTGGCGGTGCAGGGAATCGAACCCCGGACACTACGGATATGAGCCGTATGCTCTAACCATCTGAGCTACACCGCCGCCCTCATTTAATTATTATTAAAAATCAATTTTTGTCAATCAAAAATAATCTGGAGTTTCCTTAAAAATTTTGATTAGGCTTAATGAACCTATTGAT
>CP070660.1:332408-339431 GCA_020355145.1 Deltaproteobacteria bacterium | reverse complement strand
TCCGAGGGTCAGGCTTATCAGGGAATATCTAGAATGGTATGAAGAATACTATGAGATATTTAAGGGGATTGGATTTGAGCCTGTTATGAAACGCTGGAGGGAACTTACGGATATCATCGGGCGCCGGATTATAGTTGAGGTGATCGGCAAGAAATACATTGGGAAGGTCCAGGATATTGATAAGGATGGAGCTTTGATCCTAAAGGATAACAAAGGAAGGTCTCACAGGATATCCTCCGGAGATGTCACCTTTTTAGAGCCTCCTCTATGATTTACTTTCTTGCCAGGAAAAAAGGGGGGGTATATCCCCCCTTTTCCTATTTGTAAATCAATCGTTACTATAACAACCCGATCACGAATCCAGTTGCCTGGATAGCGATAATAATAGCAGCACATACCCAAAGGATACTCGTCAGGGTTGGCGATTGGGCCAGTTCAGGATCTTGGCGCTTCATTATGCGGTTGAGCCAGATTCCTATCACACAGGCTACGGGCATGGAAAGACCCACTATAACTCCACCCACCACAATTAACCAGGCAGGGCGGGCAATAACAAAGTAGAGGAGAAACATGACGGCCGGTCCGGCTATCAGAAAGACCCGGCGCCAGAAGATACGCTGTTTAGGGGTCTTCATGGCAATAATTCCTATCTTCCTAAGCCCGTCAGGGATAATCCGGGCAATTCCAGCGGTATTAACCAGGTAAGTACTGTAAAGGATACAGAAGGCAGCGATCATGAACAAATAACGGGTCCATGCCCCCAAGGTCTCGGTGTACATCCGAGAAAGAATCTCCACCGTCTCGAAACCCGAAGGGACTTGGCCCAGTCTGTGAAGAACCGAGGCCCCCAGGATGTAGAAGGCAATGGTAGTAATACCAATCATAGTGGCACCCAGGACTAGGTCTGTATCCATTACCCGGATCCATCTCCTGGCCCGGTCAAAAAACCCCTCTGATTCCCTGGGACCGCTCCAGGCAGCATAGCCCTTCCCCTTTACCCAGTATGCATAGGTGATTATCTCATTGGCCGTAATACCGGTAACCGCAAAGGCAGAAAGGGCTACAACCCAGGCCCCCGCTGGAAAACTGAAGGTCAAACCGCTGAGAATGTCGGAGGCTGAATACCCATAGGGGGTTGCCTGTAACACGAAAAACGAAAGAAAGATGGTCAGGATGGAAAATACACCCACAAGGGTTATAATGATTTTTTCCAGGTCACTATACAACCCACGCAGGATCAATAGGATGCCTATTATGGCAACAATAGCCCCCAGGAGATTGGCACTCCCTGTCCCGAAGAAACCCGCAACGGACAAACCAATGCTGCCAACAATCCCAGCCATAGCCATCAGTATGGATATCATTAAGAGTACCCCCCACCAAACGGCCCAGGAGGCCCCTAAAATCTTGCCCGGAATCCGGTCTAACATATCCATCAGGGAGTCGTCGGTGGAAATGATGAAACGACCGAACTGCTCCTGAACAATAGCCTTGACTAAAACGCTCAGGATGATCATCCAGAGCATTACAAATCCTACCTTGGCCCCTAAAATGGTGGTGACGATAAGTTCCCCGGAACCCACGATAGCCCCAGCAATAACGAAGGTAGGCCCGAATTTACGTATCAGCTCTCTCCATCTTCGAGGAGGTACTTGAATATCGTCTCCCGTCCGTGCCCTTACCTCATAATCAAGATCCTCTATGGCCTTTTCCTTTTCTTTCTCCTCCATGACTTCCCCTCCTTTTCTTTATGATATTAACCAGTCTTTCTACCTCCATTGATAGTATTTATCACCCCCAATCTGAGTTTTTTTGTCAATCCCTTTTATCATTTATCACCGGACTCACGATAGGGACCTCTCGATCCTGTCGATCTTCTCCTCCGTCAGTGGGAGCTCCACATTCTCCAGGATAGAGGTTAGCATAAGAAGGTTTTCGTTGGATACGAGGTTCTCAGTTGACATCTCTATGACTAGCCTATCACCTGGGACAACCGATCTTAGAAGGTCCAGGGCGTGCTTCTTCACTGCCTCAGGCCCAAGCGTATACACAGCCCCCGGATAGCCAACCCAAATGACCTTATCCTTCCAAATGGAGAGTGCTTCGCTTATGGGCAGGTCACCCACAGGGGGCGGATGTAGTGCCTCGATTATATCTATGGGGCTCTTTGCTATTAGGTCTTTAAGAACGCCCAATCTTCCATCCATGTGTACGGCCAGAAGCTTCCCGTGTTTATGTAAAACCCTTGCACATTTTTCGTACTCTGGCATAAAGTACTTCTCAAAAAGCCTTGGATTGACTAGATATCCTTCAAGGTTTTCTGGGATCCAGATTATATCCGCCGGTGATCTTGCAGCTATCTCATACAACGGCTCAAGGCTCTTGGACATCGCTTCGTATAGTCCCTCGACCTTGTCGCGGTATCTCGCGTGATGGATGTAAAAGCGTCCTTCCTCGCTCCCTATCCACTCAATCATCAACAGCGCCATTGGTGTTTTCGGAATCCAGGACATGACGACACCATCCTCTCCCAGCCACTCCTTCGCTTGTTCGATGGGGAAGTAATCGGGAATGTACTCCGTGTTATCAACCATGTATTTGACGACCTCGTAGTCTTCAGGCTCCTGAATCAAGCGCTTTTTCTGCCATGGCATTACATCCTTCCAGCTTCTCTGCGCATGCCACTGCCCCACACCAGGCTCTCTCTTCTCATCCAAATACACGGAACCCATGGGAGTAGAATACGTTCGCCGGACTACCACTTCGCCTGTTGATACGACTTGCTCTTCAGTACTATCCACATTGTGCATCTTCATGATATAGCACGGCCTTGCCCAGGAAATACCCATTCCCCTGTTCCTGCATTCCCGCTCCGCCCAGCCTATCTGGCTGTGTCTCCAGCAATGTAAGAAGGGCAACCTATCTACACGGCCTTTGCGGCTTGCTGCCATTATCCTCTCACGTCTAGTCATCTCAGCCTATCCTTCAGCCCCCTTCCTTCACCCAATCTTTGCATTTCTCTACCCCTTCTACCGCGTTTGTAGAGCTATGATCAGCGCCTATGCCTTCCGCAAATTTCGCACTCACAGAGGGCCCTCCGATGATCACCTTCACCTTTTTCCTGAGGCCTGCTGCCCTTAAGGCCGCTATTACTTCCCCCATCTTCGGCATAGTCACCGTAAGGAGAGCTGACAAACCCAATATGGCAGGCTTATGCTCGTTCACGACATCGATTATCCTTGCCGCTGGTACATCCACTCCTAAATCAACCACCTCAAAACCTCGTGCTATTAGTAGGGTGGCAACTATGCTCTTCCCAATGTCATGCATATCCCCTTCAACTGTAGCTATTACCATCTTCTTTCTTGTCTTGGAGCCCTCTTCCTTTATGTAAGGATTAATAACCTTCATGCCTTCCCTCATGACATCGCCGGCCACGACCAGCTCCGCGAGGTAGTACTCGCCGGTCTCAAACTTTTCTCCGATTATGGACATTCCAGGGGCCATACCATCCGTTACAGCCCTGAGCGGGTCTACACCCGCCCCCATCGCCTCTTTAGCGGCCTTTACAACAGCTCCGTAGTCCAGATTTAGAATGGCTTCCTTCAAGGCCACGAGATATTTTTCTTCGGCCATAGTCCTTACCTTGTTGACAGTATCTCGGAATTTCTCACATTGAAATTTTAGGTTCTTTGGTGACAATCGACTTATGCCAATCACATGGAATCATGAAGTAGTGGAGTAGTGGGCAGTAAAAGCGAAGAAATTTGTTCAGGACAAGTTCATCCATCACTCCAATACCCCAATTGGGGCGAAGCTCCTAAGCTCCTTGGTAATACTTCCTCATTGGCAATCGACTTGTTAACTTATCTATAAGAGTTATTACTCGAGAACTTAAAGTAAAACTTTTATTTTTTGCTATATCCTATTGCTATTTTTTACAAATCAATCGGGTATCTTCCATATTTTCTGGCAGCATCATACATCATGCAGATATTCTCTGGTGGGACCCCAGCCTGAATATTATGCACTGCTGTCAGGACATATCCCCCGCCGGGCGCTACATCCCCTATCCGTCTTTTCACCTCCCTATCAACGTCCTCAGGTGATCCGAAAGGCAGAACCCTTTGGGTATCAATACCCCCCCAGAATGTCAACCTGTCCCCAAATTCCTTCTTCAGTCTCTTTGTATCCATATCTTTGGCTGAGACCTGTATTGGATTTAATATATCCACCCCTATCTCTACTAAATCCGGGATGAATTTAGAAACCGCTCCACAGGAATGTAGGAATAGATATGCCTTGGTATTATCCTTTATAAACTGCCATAGTTTCTTTTGTGCCGGTTTTAGCATTTCCCTGTAAAGTTCAGGAGAGATCAGGGGACCATTCTCTGCACCTAGGTCATCGGAAACCATAATAACATCAATATATTCACCAACGGCATCAAGATAATGACGTAGAAATTCAATGTGAATATCGGCCACCTTATCGAAGAGCGCCTTTGCAAATGGTTTATCCAATATGAGATCCATCATCAGTCTCTCTATCCCCCTAAGGCACACACATGCGGACTCAAAGATGCCTAAAAGGGGCATATCTGCAACGATTGCATAGTCTGTCCTTTGACGTAACCGCTTAGCCTCCTCTCTTAGCCCCTCTGTCCTTCCAGGATCATGTGGATCTGGCCACCTGTACGTTTCTAAATCCTCTATGGTAGCATCCTTGAGCGGGTAATCAACAGGATCCCAGTAAAGACTAGATTCTGGTTTCTTCCACCTAGTACCCCATTCATCCAGATAGGAATTATCAGGATCTATCTGTACCCTAAAATTTTTCGGTGCTTTCATCCTAATATAGCGGGTATCGATCCCGAATCTCTCCAGGACCTCTTCAGGTGGATCGACATGGTCCCTGAGGAAAAGCCTTGTTTCACCCTTTATGCCCAGATATCTCTTCAATTCATTATATGGTACTGCCTCGATGGTTGTCGGCAGGCCTCCCAGATCAAGAGGAACCCTATCCGGCTCTTCATGATTTAAACTGGTTAAGACCCTCTCTCTTGGTGTCATTCCCTTCATGGTTTACTCCCTCCTCAAACCCAAATTAACAGATTCATTGACCTGTTTAACTTTTCAGCTACATTGTATGGGCTTGGGCTGTTTCCGAAAGGCGATATCTTCCCACATCGACCTAACGAATACCCATAAGTTCCTTTGCCTTGTCAACAGCAGTGGCTGCATCAGGCCCGAAACCGTCTGCCCCTATCTCATCCGCATATTTCTGGGTGATAGGGGCTCCTCCAACCATAACCTTCACCTTCTCCCTTGTCATAGAGCTAATCAGGGACTCTATTACCTGTTTCATCACAGGCATAGTTGTGGTGAGAAGAGCAGATATACCTACTATATCTGCATTTTTCTCCTTCACTGTTTCCACGAATCTATCAGTTGGCACATCAATACCCAGGTCTATAACCTCAAATCCGGCCCCCTCCAGCATCATCCCCACGAGATTCTTACCGATGTCATGAAGATCTCCCCGTACGGTTCCCAAAACAACCCTTCCGGAATAACCGATATTCTTCTCAGCCAGCAGTGGCTTTAGAGGCTCCATTCCCGCCTTCATAGCATTGGCAGCGACCAGCACCTCCGGGAAGTAAACCTCGGCCTTCTTGAACCTCTCCCCTACCACGCTCATTCCCGCAAGGAGCCCATCATTTAGAATTGAGCCTAAATCCTGCCCTTCATTGATCGCCTCCTGAACCAACTCCTTCACCTGAGGGGCCATCCCCTGGATCAACTTCTGGGTGACTTCCTTAAGGTCTACCATCTCCTACCCTCCTTATCCTTATAGAATTTTCAGTTCTCCGCCTCCAAAACCCATTGGATAGGCCGCATAGTTAAGCCTTGCTTAGTGCTTCGGTTCGCAAATACAGTGACGTATTTTAACGAGTTAGCTCGCAGCAATTGTCTTCGACCTTGAGCTCCATTCGGCCCGAGCGTTCGGCCGAGCAGTTCGGCCTTGAGCTCACTCCCGAAAGGCTCACCCCAAGGGCAGACCGAAGGGAGGACTTCGAGTGAGCCTCAGTCGAACTCCTCAGCCGAAGTCTAAATAAGTTCGTAATCGAACCTATGAATCGAAGGACTTAGCATATACCACATATCTTTGCAATTACTATATTCTACCTTGTCTGAAACATCGATCCGGGATCCCGTGCAGCACAGCCCTACCCTATAGCTCTACATGAATTGCGGCCTTGATCCCTTCTTTATGATCTACCTTGTTCAATACAAGGGCACCTGCCAAAAAGAAGATAATAATTGAGATAATGCTCAACCTGCTTGAACCCGTTAATTGTCCTACCAGGGCAAAGAGCGCCGGCCCAATGATGCCCGCAAACTTACTGCTAACATTGTAAAAGCCAAAAAACTCGGCGGATTTTGATAGTGGTGCCATCGATCCATACATAGACCGGCTGAGGGCCTGGGTTCCCCCCTGAACCATTGAAACCAAAATGGCCAAAAGCCAGAAATGGACTGGTCTTTGCATAAAATATCCCAGGATGGCGATAATTGTATAAATGCCCAGGGCAAGAAGGATTGAGTTCTTCGTCCCCAATCTCTCAGGTAGCCTGCCAAAGATTACAGTAAAGGGAATTCCAAGGAATTGTACCATCAAAATCGCCCCAATCAGATGAAACCTACCGATCCCAACCTCAGCCCCAAAGATCACGGCCATAATTATAATGGTTCCTATTCCATCATTGTAAAGCCAGAATGCCACGAGAAACCTTATCAATTCCCTAAATCTTCTAATATCCCGAAATGTCCTTCTAAGCCTCTGATATCCAGCCATTAGGGGATTATAACCTTCATCCCTTGAAGGGATCGCCGAGGGCTCAGGTACATTTCTGAAAATGGGTATGGAAAAACCTGCCCACCAGACTGCAACAGTGAGAAAAGATATCCTTGATGCCCACTCAGCATCAGGAATGCAAAAAAAGGTCGGTTTTAGTATCAT
>CP070660.1:310300-332308 GCA_020355145.1 Deltaproteobacteria bacterium | reverse complement strand
TTTGATGGAGGTCTCCATTTCCGAACAAATGATGCTGTGAGGCATGGTTTGAGGATGGCCAATGAGGGTGCTGATATTATTGATGTCGGAGGTGAATCAACAAGGCCCTTTTCAGATCCCATCCCCCTTGAGGAAGAGCTAAGAAGGGTAATACCTGTCATCAAGGCCCTCTCCCAAGAGATAGACATCCCGATAAGCATAGACACCTATAAGGGCGAAGTAGCCAGACAGGCCTTAGAGGCTGGCGCCAAAATGGTCAACGACATAAGTGCATTGAGATTTGATCCTGCCATGGGTCCATTAGTTGCAGAGGCAGGTGTACCTATTGTCTTGATGCATATGAAGGGAACACCGAAGGATATGCAGGCAAACCCAACCTATAAGGATCTCCTTGGAGAGATAATGGGATTCTTAAGCAAGGCCATGGAACAGGCTGTTAAGATAGGTATAAAAAGGGATCTTATCATTATTGACCCCGGTATTGGTTTTGGTAAATCCTTTGACGATAATCTTAAGATAATAAAAGACTTACATAAATTCTTCACCCTTGGACAACCAATCCTTGTGGGTACCTCCAATAAGTCCTTCATAGGTCATGTGCTTGACCTCCCAGTGGAATCCCGCGAAACCGGTACCATGGCCACTATTGCTGCTGCTGTGATGAACGGGGCAAATATCATCAGGGCCCATAATGTCAAGGCTGCCAAGGAAACAATTACCATTATTGATGCCATAATGAAAGTCGAAACTTGAAACTGGACACTTGATTCAATTTTCGGTAACGGTTAGGGCTTGCGGCGAGCTCAGCCGAGCGGTGACGAGGCCTGTATCGGTAACGGTTAGGGTGACGTCAAAATAAAAAGACGAATGACGTAACCTCAGAACGAAACGGGCATCGTAACCTTAACCGATAAACGTTACCATAATTCTAGAGTATCACATAAAAGGGGCATTGCAGTTTAGAGGCTATGCAAAGGTCTCAAGGGATCTATCATGCTACTTTGTATAGATATAGGAAATACAAATATTGTCCTTGGTATCTTTCAAGATGATAAGATGCTGAATCACTGGCGCATAAGGACAGAAAAAGACATGACAAGTGATGAGGTAGGTATATTAATCAATAATCTTTTTATACCAGCCCAATTAGAGCTTAACAGTATAAGGGATACAATTATCTCCTGCGTTGTGCCATCTCTTCTTAGTGCCTTCAAGGACTTTTGCCTCCTTTATCTCAATCATGAACCAATGGTGGTGGGTTCAGGTATAAGGACGGGGATGCCTATTAAATATGATAATCCAAAAGAGGTTGGCGCTGACAGGATAGTCAATGCAGTAGCTGCATACCAGAAATACCGGACCGGGCTGATTGTGGTAGATTTCGGTACGGCTACGACCTTTGACTATATATCCCCTGAAGGCTTTTATGAAGGGGGAGTGATAGCCCCCGGGATCATTATCTCTGCCGAGGCATTATTCCAGAAGGCCTCCAAGTTACCCCGAGTTGAGATATTTGCCAAACCCAAGTCAGTAATAGCCAAGGAAACCATAAGTAGTATGAAATCAGGTCTTATTTATGGCTACGCCGGTATGGTTGATGGGATAGTAGATCGGATAAAAGAGGAGATGGGATTAGATCTTACTGTTATCGCGACCGGAGGTCTGGCCCAACTGATAAAATCAGAGGCCAGAAGTATCGACTATTTAGAAGAATTTTTGACCCTGGAAGGACTAAAAACAATATTTGACCTAAACTCCCAGGGATAAGCATAGTTACTGGGTACCCCACTGCTTCCAGCCAATTGTCGCTCAGAAACAATGGGTTTTCCTCTAAACTCAGGAAACTCCAGGCATAGTTACCAATTATCAAGGTCAAATTGGTATCCATCCGCCTCCGGTCACAATAAATTCCTTCCGTCCCCACAACTTTAAAGCCTTTCTCATAGGCCTTATCAAGAGATGTAAGCGTTCGCCAGTTTCACTTTAACGGGTCTAGGCCAATTTCCTCCACTCGATATCTATTCGCTCTGAAGGATATGGCCAGATGATGACTCTTTTATACCGTATTTTAGGCAACTGACAAAGGAAAGGCCAGAATAAAGGTTGTGAAAAGGTAAGAAATAAGGTAAAGAACCTTCAACAAAAAAGGGGTTAGAACCCTCTATCCAAAACTATTTAGCAGGATATGCCGAAGTTCCTGGTCTTTTTCATGATATTGGAGACCTTTACCAGATCTTATGACTACTACCTACACCCTTGATAATCTGCCTGAGGATATCAAAAACCCTGTAGTCACTATAGGGAACTTTGATGGAGTCCACTGGGCGCATCAGGCTATCTTGAAAAAGGTTATAGAGAGGGCCAAGCATCTAAATGGAACATCTGTGGTTATTACATTTGAGCCACATCCCATAAAGGTAATGTCCCCCAAGAAGGCGAGACCCCTCATAACCCTTTTAGAACAAAAAAGAGAGCTGGTAACTAACCAGGGGATCAATATAATTCTCTTAATAAGGTTTACACGAGAATTTGCTGCTATTGCCGCCAGGGAATTTGTCAAGGATATCTTGGTAGATAAATTAGGGATTAAAGAGGTAGTAGTCGGTTACGATTATGCCTTTGGCCGTAGAAGAGAAGGCAATATCAAGCTGTTAAAGGAATTGGGCCAGCAGTTCAACTTCAAGGTCCACCAAGTTGGCCCTGTTTATGTTGGAAAGAGCTTGGTCTCTAGCACATCAATTCGTAACCTTATCATGGATGGGAATGTATCCGAGGCAAAACGATTACTCGGGAGAAATTACCAGATCAGGGGAGAGGTGATTAGAGGTAGAGATAGGGGTGGGCCTCTGTTGGGATACCCTACAGCCAATCTGAGGTTGGTTGATGAGCTTATACCAAAGGAAGGCGTATATCTTGTTACAGTGGATCTTGACGGCAAGATTCATCAAGGATTGACTAACATAGGCTACAATCCCACATTTAAGGATAAAACCCTGTCGGTTGAGACCCATATCCTTGATTTATCTGCTGATATAGTAAAGAAAAAGATCAAGATAAATTTCCTTTACCGCCTGCGGGATGAGATAACCTTTGCCAGTGCTAAAGAGCTTTCTCAACAGATCAGTCGAGATATCAAACAGGCAAGGGAATTTTTTTCAAAGAGCAAAAACAGACTATGAGCCGAAAATTCTGCTTAGGCCTTTTAATCAGCATTGCATTTTTGTATATTGCCTTCCGCAATGTCGACTTAGGGCTCCTTTTTATCTCCATTAAATCAACCAGCCTTCCTTTTCTTATCCCGGTTGTTGGGTTAACTGTGTCTTTCTATCTAATCAGGGCCCTCAGATGGTTTCACCTTTTGGAGCCCATAAAGAGAACAGGTATATCCAGCCTGTTTTCTTCCACAGTTATAGGCTTTGCTGCCAACTGCGTCCTTCCAGCCCGGTTGGGTGAATTCGTAAGGGCCAATTACATTGGACGCATGGAGAGAATAAGCAAGAGCTCCTCATTAGCGACCATTGTTGTTGAAAGGCTCTTCGATGTCTTCACCATTCTTCTGATATTTCTCTTTGTTATTCTGTTTACCGATTTTCCTCCCGAATGGGAATCAACAGGAAAGGCCCTAAAGGCAGGAGGAACCCTTTTGCTCATTGTCTTCATAATGTCTATCCTCCTTCTCATAGGCCTCAAGGAAAAGACACAAACCTTTCTGAATATGGCCGAGAAGGTAGTCTTCTTTTTGCCAAGGAAGATAAGACAAAGGATTCTTGATATGCTCAAAGACTTCAGCAAAGGGCTTGTCCTCGTTAAAGGTCCATCCCAGCTTTTAGCGGTAATATTTTACTCCCTGGCCCTCTGGTCTCTTACCGTACTTCAGATATATATCCTTGGTCTTTCCATGGGGCTGTCCTTGCCTTTCCTGGCCCCCTTTTTTATCCTGACACTACTGTGCTTTAGTGTCGCAATACCCTCAGCCCCTGGCTATATCGGGACATTTCACCTGGCGTGTCAATATGGACTAATCTTCTATGGTTTCAGCAAGGAAAGGGCCCTATCAATGGCAATCGTACTTCATGCTTCGGGATTCATTCCTACGATTATCTTAGGCATAATAATATTCTTACTTCAACATATCTCCTTACGTGGCCTTACAAACTCAAGGAGTCTATGACTTTCGTAGTTGGTGCTCACTGCAGAGGCACAGTGTCTCTGAGAGTGTATAAATGGTCTTATCCATCTGTCTCTGCCTCTTGAGCCTTTCTCCCATACGATCAATAGCCCTTTCCATCTCCTTAAGAATATCCTGAACCCTTTGCCCGATCGGCCCTTTCATTAATCTCCAGTCTTTTCCTATCTCCTCGGCAAAATCCTTTATCCTCTCCCTGAACTGGCCTACTCTTTCCTCCAGCTTATCCCGGTCTTTCATATATCGATCCAGTTCTTCCTTTGAAAGGCCTTCTCTCTCAGCCATGTTTTTCTTGAGGGCCTCCTCCAGTCTTCTAAGCTCAGCCAGTATCCTTTTAAGGGCCTGTAGTATGGATTTCTCTGCCTGCTTCTCCAAAGGGCGCCCTCCTTCCTTTAACTCCCTTTGGAGTTCCTTTAATTCTGCCTCGGCAAGCTTGATACTGTACTTTATAATCTCATTGATAGATTTTATAATTTCCTTAATGCCCTCGCCAACATCCATTTCAGGGTCCTCTTCACTGCCTGCCAAAGCCAGAGTAAAAGAGGATAAAACAAGAAGGCCCATAAAGAGGATGCAAGGTCTTTTCATCAAATTATCACCTCCTATCATCCCTTTTTTTCCTTCTCAATGTGGTTTAGGATTTTTTTAAGCAATGAAGGGGGAAAATAGTTTCTATAAAAGCGAAGAAAGACCTCTTTTTTCAGTTCCAATGGGGAGATGCCGGGATTTCTTTCAAGGATAGAGGCCCTTACAAGCTGCCTGGCGTTTTCAGTCACGGAGAAGCCCATCATTAAACGCTCCATGCTGCCCTTTTTGAGAAGCATCCTCTCGTAATGCTCGAGAATTTCTGAGTCCGTATCTTTCATAACATAAGCTCTTTGGCAAGTTCCTCCAGATTCAGAGTTTTTATCCAATGATTCAGATATCTCTTGTCCAGGTCTTCGACTGCCTTCAGGATATTGTTCACATGTTTGCCCAAGCGCTGCGCCACGATTTTCAGTACTCGGAGTTCTTCAACCGGGACGTCCGTGCAGAACGTGCACAAGATTGAATATTACCTCTTCCCTCAACGCTTTTTCTGATGAGCAAGTGCCATCTCTTTAATCGCAAGCTTCAAATTCTTTTTCGGGGAGCCAGGCATGACTTTGATATCAAAGCTATACAAGCTTTTTAAATTGAATTCTCAGTGTTTTTCCTTCTTTAACGTATACCTTGAAGGTTTTGTCAAGATGCCTCGAATAAAGCCTTTTCTCATGATATCCAGCGTTTCGAAGGGCCTTTTCCAGGCTGATTGATTTTTGCTCAAGTTCCATGTAGGAGATAAGCTTAATGGCAGCTTGGTCGCAAGAGCAAAAGGTTATTTCTTCTTCGGTTTGGATTAAATTATGCTATTGACGTGGACTCTCCAGGATCTGTTGCTAACCTCGCTTCTTTTGCTTCCCTTTGTACCTTTCTCAAGCTTTCAAGGTCAAGATTTTCAATTATTGTAACATCTTTAATGTCAATATCTATTTTTGCTCTGTCTCTCTTGTAATATCTTGCTTCCTCAAAAACATTTCGGGTCAGACAGATTTCATAGGCTTTGCTTATTTTTCCAAATAAACCAAGAGTATGGAGATCGATGATAACATCGACATCAAGCAGTAGCAATTTTCGCATAGTTTCCTTCTACAAATCCCGCACCATCTAAATAGTCGTCTATTTGAGCCCGATCTATTTCCAGATATTCGGCAAAAGTGCCTCTTGATATCTTGCCTTCCATCAAGCATCTGCAAGCAAGAGATATAAACCTTGAAGGAAACTTGGACGGCCTCTCGCTGCTGTACAAGCTTCGGCGCATGTTGCGATCCAGATCACGGAATTTGGGGTTATCCAAGACCTTCTGCGCCTGGGATTTCTTAAGTATTTTCAGGTTGACAAGTCTCCAAAGGATTGCTTCCGTTGAAATGCCGAAATCCTTGGCCAGCTCAATAATATCGATGAGCCTGACTTCATTGTCGGCAGCTATTTCTTTGAGCGCATCGAGGAGATGAGCTTTAGGTAAAAGCAGACTTGAGGCGAAGATGTCCGCGTATCGTTCCGGTCTGGTTTTCGTTGTACCGTCACCAATTTCTTCAGGGGAAAAGACGTTCCAAGTTATAACATGAAATAGCTCATGTGCTAGATCAAAACTTCTTCTCCATGGCGCATCACTGATGTTGATGAGGATGCCAACCCCTAAGGTGTTATCCACAACACAGGCGCCGGATACACCATCACCCAAAGCTAGATGAAGGATCTTGAAACGAAGCTTATTTTCGAGTACGTTAACCAGATTTGAGGAGGGGCGAGAACCCAAGTCGAGAGAACTATGAATATCAGCACCGAGTTTATCGGCCCGTTCAAAGCCATCGTCGGAGAAATCATCCCGATCATAGTTTTTCTGAATATCCTTCCATCGTCGCTTGAGACCAAGCAGGTGTTCCAGGTTGCTGTAATTTTCCAGAAAAGAAAGGAATTGACGCTGTACTTGATTTACGTCCGTTTTTGTTATCTTTCTCCACAAGGGGACAGGATCCGGGGCAACGTCGGGTTCCAAGAAATAGTCTAGACTCCTGCCATATAAACGAGCTATCATAATCAATTCATGGGCATTTATCTTCCTTGTACCTTTTTCAATGGCAGAAAGACTCTGGTAGTTTTTGAACCCCAGTTTTTGAGCTGCTTCAGTAATGGAAAAACCTGCTGCCTCTCTTGCAGCTACAATCCTTTTATCCAAAACCTCTTCCTTGCTGTTTTTGGATTCCATTACTGCCTCCTGTAATAAGATTTTCTTATATTATGTTTAATGTTATCGGCACTTACATAAGGAATCTTTACCCATTTGTCAATCTTTAAATGTAGATTTTTCATTTTTTTCTTTTTCCCCGCTTTTTGCCTTTACCCCATTTTGGCCCGTTCTTCCTTGCTGCTATATTCTTTTTCATATAAGACTATCCCGTTTGATAAAACCGTTCGGGTAAATATGCTGTTGATCTTCTCTGCTTTTCTAAACTCATCTGGCATACAAACAAGAGGCTCAACCTGATATTGAAATCCAAATCGGCTTCTTATCAATCGCATCAACTCCACCACTCTATCCACAAATCTTTTAGACGTCTTTTTGATAATCAATAAATCTATGTCAGAACCTTTACCACGAGTTTTACTAACGGAGGATCCAAATAAGATTATCTTCTCCGGTTTATACTCTAAAGCTATGAAATCGACTAAATCTTCAAAACCAGATATGTTGCTAATACTTTTATCCATTACTTTCTCCCGTTATATTGATCACCTAATGATCCATTAATTTGAAATTTCATATATTAAGGCGGATGCGCCCGTCTGTTAGGTAATATTGACTGGAGATGAGACGTTCCTCCCACCCTGTCTCATGGAGTTTCTAGCATCGATTAATTTGGCTCTGGTATCAGCTTCGGTTAACATGATTATTTTACCCTCGGAGTAATAGGAAGCATAGTACATAGGTTCAAAATATTAAGATAAATTAATAAGGTCCTAATAAAACTTAAAGCATTTTATACCCCTTTTCGTCAGCATTTTATCTAACCCATAAGGTAGTGGTGTGTTGACATTTTCATGTTAATCTCATAGCATAATTCAAAAAAATCTCGCTAAGACAATCTTCCCAAGTATTATTGGCTAAAAAGGGGGAATCAAAAGCTTATGCCTGATCTAAACAAAAAAGCGAATTCTTCTGGTTTCGCTTTCAGATGGTGGGCCTTATTAGCTATCATTATGATCATACTTTGCCTGCCTCCTAGCCTTGCCATGGCAGCTGAAAGGATAAGGAAACCGGCAGTAGCGGGTTATTTCTACCCAAGGGATAAGGAAGGACTGAAAAAGACGGTTGACGATTTCATCTCAAATGTCAAACAAAAGCAAACCACCGGCAAAATCATAGGCCTTATGTCCCCCCATGCTGGTTATGTCTTCTCCGGTCAGGCAGCTGCATACGCTTACAGGCAGATTAAGGATAGGAATTATGATACGGTAGTAATTATTGGTCCAAGTCATCGTGCTTACATTAAGGGGGCATCAGTGGGCAACTGGGATGCCTATGCAACGCCTCTGGGAAAGGTTACTGTCAATAAGGAAATAGTTGATGACCTTCTAAGCATAGGAGAACCCTTTCATTTTATTAAGGAAGCCCATACCAGCGAACATTGTATAGAGACACAGATCCCCTTTCTACAACGGGTCCTTGGGAATTTCGACATTGTCCCCATTTTAATGGGTATCCCATCCCTGCGTTATTGCAAAGAAATCAGTAAGACCCTTTCAGTGGTGGTGGGAAAGAGAAATGTCCTTTTTGTGGCATCCTCTGACATGTCCCATTATCCTGATTATAGTAACGCAAACAAGGTTGACCGAAAGACCCTTTCTCTGATAGAGAAATTTGACCCGGAGCTTGTGCTCAATTCAGAGGCCGAATCTCTTGCCAAAGGGATACCGAACCTTTCTACTACCCTCTGCGGATTGAGTTCAGTGGTAACGGTAATGATGACAGTCAAACAGCTTGGAGCAAATGTGGTGAAGATACTTCATTATGCAAATAGCGGGGATGTATCTGTTCATGGCTCCAGAGAAAGGCGGAGAGTGGTTGGATATGGGGCTGTAGCCTTTTATAAAAAATGAAAGGGAGGTAAAGGACTATGAACCCAATAGCAAAGGAGCTAAATGAGATTATCAAGGAAGCCAATCCCAATATATATGATATGCTATCCCCTAAGGGAAAAAATCTTTACTTTCCCAGGGGGATTCTCTCTCAGGGCGCCGAGGCCAAGGAAAGGGCACATAAATACAATGCTACAATAGGTATTGCAACGGAAAACGGGGTACCTATGCACCTTCCCTCTGTTATGTCCTATATAAACCTGGGCCCTGATCAATCAGTGAGTTATGCCTCATCCTTTGGTGTTCTTAGCCTTCGCAAGACGTGGCAAAGGCATATGTTAGGGAAGAATCCATCCCTGGTGGGAAAGGATATAAGCTTACCAATCGTGACAAATGCCATAACTCATGGCCTCTCTGTCACTGCTGAGATGTGGATTGAGGAGGACGATGTTATCATACTCCCGGATAAGATCTGGGGAAATTACAACCTGATATTTACTGTTCTTCATGGGGCAAGGATCAGGAAGTATCCCCTTTTTTCATCAAAGGGGGGCTTCAATCTGGGTGCCTTTGAGGATACACTCCATGAAGAGGCCGTCGATAGAGAAAAGGTTATAGTCATATTGAACTTTCCCAATAACCCTACTGGATATACACCAACAGGGAAAGAGGGCAAGGGGATTGCGGAGATTTTACTTGCTCTGGCAGAGAAGGGTAAAAATGTCCTGGTTATGGCGGATGATGCCTACTTCGGGCTCTTTTATGATGCTGATTCAATGAAGGAATCCCTTTTTGCATTACTTGCCGGGGCCCACCCAAGGATAATGGCAATAAAACTGGATGCTGCAACAAAGGAGAACTTCGTATGGGGCCTGAGGGTAGGATTTATCACCTATGGGACTTTATTGAAGGGCAATCCCACGGCCACTTATGATGCCTTGGAAAAGAAGACAGCTGGCGCTGTCAGGGGCACTATATCAAATAGCCCTCACCTGAGCCAATCCATTATCCTTGGCTCGCTTACCTCTGAAAACTATAAAGAGGAGAAAGAGGAAAAGTTCAGGATAATGCTAAATAGGGCAAGCCGGGTTAAAGAGGCGCTGGCCAAGGAAAAATATAAGGCAGCCTGGGATGTATATCCCTTTAATTCAGGCTATTTTATGTGCCTGAGGCTCAAGACGGTAAGCGCTGAAGAACTAAGGGTTCATCTTTTAGACCAATACGGTGTAGGGGTAATCTCACTGGGTAAGACGGATATCAGGGTAGCCTTCTCCTGTGTGGAGGAAGAAGATATTCCCGAACTCTTTGATATAATCCTTCAGGGGACTAAGGACCTTGAAAAGGGATAGGTATCTATAGAAAGCTAAAGACAGGTCTTGCCCGATCACCAGGTGCGTATTTGTCTCCCGGAAAGACCCTAAAGCCAACCCTTACTTCCCTATCTATCAAATCCATGCTTGCCCTGGCCGGGTCAATATCAACAAGGTTGCCCATTATCCAGGGGCCTTCATCGAGTTTAACAAGGGCGATAATGTAAGGCACTTCGTTCTGTCTGCCCTCCGGGGCAACATTTACAACAGTAAAGGTTACAATTTTACCCCTCTTGCTCAGCTCAACGGGATCCAGATCTGTACCTGCACACTCCTGGCATGTCATCTTCGGTGGCACGGTTATGTTACCGCAATCCTTACATTTTAATCCTAGTAGTTTTCCCTTAGTAAGGGCATTGGAATAATCCTTAAACGTGAGTTTGTATTCCACTTTTATCCTCCTTTACCCTGCTAGAAAGAAAGCCTCGCCTACCAACCCTTTTGCATAATAAGATTGCAAAGCACACCATCTCCTCCAAGGGTATCTGTCATGCCGATTTTAGCTCCCTCAACCTGCCTCTCTCCGCACTCACCCCTCAGTTGATGATATATTTCGATTACCTGAGATGCACCGGTTGCACTAATTGGATGCCCTTTCGCCTTTAACCCACCGGAGACATCTATGGGGATCTTACCTCCAATCTTCGTCTCACCCTTTTCCCAGGCCTCACCTGACTTGCCAAATTCAAAAAAGCCCAGGCTCTCAGCGGCTATTAAAGCCGCTATAGAAAAACAGTCATGAAGCTCACATACATCAATATCCGCAGGACCCACACCTGCCATGTCATAGGCCTGTTTAGCAGATTCCTCTCTGGCCCTAAGTCTGGGAAGGTAATCCTTTTGTACACTAAGCCTGCCTGATGAGGCCTGACCGATACCAGTGATATAAACGGGTTTATCAGTAATCTCTCTTGCCTTTTCTTCAGATACAAGCACAACAGCAGCTGCCCCATCTGAGAAAGGGCAGCAGTCCAGTAGCTGCAATGGTGAGGCCACCATAAAGCCATTTAATACATCATCTACGGTTATCTCCTTACGGAACTGTGCCTTTGGATTAAACTTCCCATAATAGTGAGATTGAACGGAAACCAGTGCCATCTGTTCCTTGAGTTTTTCAAGGGGAATGCCGTAGCTTTTTGCGTAAAGATGGGTCAGCAGGGCAAACATGGCAGGGAAGGTTAATCCAGCCGGAAACTCATAGTGGCTGTCTGTAAACATCGAGAATGTCCTCGTTGCCAAGGGGGTTCCCATGCTCGCTGCCTTCTCAACACCTCCAACGAGGACAACATCATAGTAGCCTGAGGCAACCCAGATAAATGCATCCCTGACAGCCAGGGATGACGAGGCACATGCACCTTCAAATCGTGTGGCTGGGATGTGAAAGGCCCCAATATCATTGGCTGCATAGGACTGTATCATGGCCTGCCCCTCGGAAAAATCACCGAGGCAATTGCCAAGGTAAAGGGCCTGGATATCCTTGGGGATCAATTTGGCCTCATTAATCGCATCCATGGCCGCTTCAGAGAAGAGCTCTATAGAGGTCTTCTCAGTGGCAAAGGTAAATGGTGTATCTCCTGTTCCTACTATCGCTACCTTTCTCAATTTTCCATCTCCTCCTTTTCAAGGTGATTTTTAGCGAAACATATCAAATAAACCATTATATGGCAACCCTTATCAGGGGGAAAGGGGTGTTTTCTTTGTCCAGGATAAAATTTTGATTAACTGATCTTACAATCCAGGCAAAAATATGGTAAACATCTTAAACAAATGCCAATAGGGTAGTTAAATAGATGCAAATATCAACCTTTGTTGAAGGGATAAAGAAATCAAAGGATCTTGGCCCTCAGGTCGTCTACCATCGCTATCTCCCTGCCCAGGACCCCGAATATGGTCAAAGTCAGATCATCTCTCCAGAGATCTCAAAGGTCCTGCGAAAATTCGGGATTGAAGGACTTTATACCCACCAGATCCAGGCCATTGAGAAACTAAAAGGGGGTAAAGATATACTGGTATCTACACCCACTGCCAGTGGCAAGAGCCTTATCTATAATCTTCCTGTCATTGAAGAGATTTTAAAAAAACCAGCGCTAAGGGCCCTTTACATCTTTCCCCTTAAGGCCTTAGAGCAGGATCAGCTGAAAAATCTATATGATTTTATCTCTGGGATAAAGCAGGGCCAGATTGCTGCAGCCATCTATGATGGAGATACATCGACAGGGGATCGACAGAGGATCAAAAGCAGGATTCCAAATATCATTCTTACCAACCCTGACATGCTCCATAGGGGTATACTTGCCTATCACGAAAGATGGGCTGAATTTTTTTCTAATCTGGCCTTTGTTATTATCGATGAGGTTCACACATATCGGGGGATCTTCGGCTCACATCTTGCCCAGGTATTGAGGAGATTAAAGAGGATCTGTCTCCTCTATCAGACAGCACCACAGTTCATCCTTTCCTCGGCCACTATCCAAAATCCCCATGATCTCGGTAAAAACCTAATAGATAAAGAAGTGGAGGTGATTTCCCAGAGTGGTGCACCTAAATCCGGACAGAATTTCTTATTTCTCAATCCCACATCCAGCACTAATTTCTTGGCCACTCAATTGTTTATACAATGCCTTAACTCCGGTTTAAGAACCATTGCCTTTACCCAGTCCAGGAAGGTTACTGAGCTGATTAGTATGTGGATCAGACAGCTGTCCCCATATTTAAGGGATAAGGTCAGTTCATATAGGGCTGGCTTCTTACCTGATGAACGCCGCTATATTGAAAGAAGGCTTGCAAGCGGAGAGCTTCTTGGTGTTATATCTACAAGTGCCCTGGAGATGGGTATCGATATAGGTTACCTGGATGTATGTCTATTGGTTGGATACCCTGGAACCATAATTAATACCTGGCAGAGAGGCGGAAGGGTGGGACGCTCTGGACGCGACTCCCTTGTGGCCTTGATCGCCAATCAGGATGCCCTGGATCAGTACTTCATGCAACATCCATCAAATTTCTTTGAGCAATCATTTGAGGCCGCCGTAATTGACCCGGCGAATGCCCATATTATAAGGGCCCACTTACCCTGTGGAGCAGCCGAGACCCCTCTTGACCTAAATGACACCCAATTCTGGCATGATGATCTAAAGGGCCACCTTGATTTCTTAGAATCCGTCGGAGAGCTGAGCAGAACAAGTGAAGGCAGACCCAGGTGGTTCGCTAGCAAGAAAAGGCCCCATTTAAAGGTCAATATTCGTTCAGTTGGAGAGACCTATGCTATATTTGATGGCAGCACAGGGGATGCTATAGGTACCATTGATGGTGTGAGGGCATTCAAAGAGTGTCATCCCGGTGCAATTTATCTTCATAGGGCCAATCCATATCATGTGGAACGTTTAATGCTGGATAGGAAGGATGTGGTTGTTCGCCAAACAGATCTAAACTACCTGACACGGGTACGATCAGAAAAGGAAACTGAGATACTCAAGATAAGGCAAAGTCAACCAAAAGGACAGTTTGTGGTAAAGCTTGGCGAGCTTAAGGTGACAGAGACGATAACTGGGTATGAGAAAAGGAGGGTTCCAGGCCAGGAACTGATCGGTGTCTTCCCACTGGATCTTCCACCCCAGACATTTGAGACAGTTGGGCTCTGGGTCGAGATCGAGGATGCCATTAAAAGAATGTCAGAAGCCAAAGAACTTTACTTCATGGGGGGTATTCATGCCATAGAACATGCAGCCATTAGCCTCTTTCCCCTATTCGCGTTATGCGATAGAAACGATATTGGTGGAATCTCCTATACCTTTCATCCACAAGTGGGAAAGGCGGCTATCTTTTTCTATGACGGATATCCAGGTGGCGTTGGACTGGCCCAGAGAGGCTTTGACATAATATTGCAACTGTTAGAGCAGACTTTGGATCTCATAAAAGGCTGTCCCTGCGAACAGGGCTGCCCTTCGTGCATATATTCTCCCAGATGCGGTTCAGGCAATAAACCCTTGGATAAAAATGGAGCTATAATGGTCCTCGAGGCACTGACTGGCTTGATATCCCTGGCTGAGATCCCTCCTGTTGAATTGGAGCCACCACCATATAGGGATTCAGTAGAGAAAAGGCCTGTGAGGAAAGACGAAGATCAAAAAAGGATATTCTACTTGGATCTGGAGACCCAGAAGTCAGCGATGGAGGTGGGTGGGTGGACGAACATACACCTGATGATGGTGTCCGTGGCTGCACTATTCGATAGCCTGGGGGATCGTTTCTATATCTTTACAGAGGATCAGATACATGACCTAATTGAACATCTTACAAGGGCGGATCTGGTGATTGGTTTTAATCTCAAGAGATTCGATTTTAAGGTGCTGGAACCTTATACCTCTCAAGATTTGGATAAAATACCGGCATTTGATATACTGGAGGATATATATAATAGACTTGGGTTTAGACTAAGCCTCGATCATCTGGTAAAGGAAACACTAAATAAAGGGAAATCCGCTGATGGCCTACAGGCCCTGGAATGGTTCAAGGCGGGAGATATAGAAAAATTAACGGAATATTGCAAACAGGATGTATTATTAACCAGAGATCTCTTCCTTCATGGCCTGGAAAAGGGATATCTTGTATACCGGAACAAAAGGGCGAATGAAAGGGTGAGGCTATTAGTTGACTGGGATCTTGGGAAATTGATTAACAAAATCGAAAAATAATGCTAATTAAAAGAGGGGGTTAAGCTTATGTTCGGCTTAGGTACAACAGAACTAATAATCATCGGTGGAATTGTCCTGCTAATCTTCGGGGCCAAGAGACTTCCAGAGATTGGTAAGGGTCTTGGAGGTGCAATAAGGGAATTCAGGAAGGTAAAAAAGGATATAAACCTGGACGATAAAGGGGAAGGCACAGAGGAAAAAGAAGAGGAGAAAAAATCCCTGGAGGATAAATTGGTCGAGAAGGTAGTAGAAGATATTCCAGTTGTAAGAGAGGGCCTGGAGGTTAAGAAAAAGGCAGATAAGATAAAGAAGATTATTGGATAGGAGATGCCCTATTTAGGACATCCATCATCTCCTTATGGATCTTCCCGTTTGATGCCAGGATAACCGGTGAATCCAGGTAATATTCCTTTCCCCTAAAATCCGTTACAAGCCCACCAGCCTGTACTACCATCAACCATCCAGCGGCTGTATCCCAGGGACTCAATTTGATTTCCCAGAATCCATCAAACCGGCCTGCGGCTACATAAGCAAGGTCCAGTGCTGCTGAACCTGCCCTGCGAATAGCCCTTGCCTCCATAATCATCTTGTTGAAGTAATTTAGATTGTTTTGGGTGTCTTCCCGGATGTCATAAGGGAAGCCAGTAGCCACAAGACTTTCCGATATCCTAATAGTATTGGAGACATGGACTTCCCTGCCATTTAGAAAGACCCCCTTGTCTTTTTCTGCTACAAACATCTCACTGAGCATTGGATTGTAGATAATCCCTAAAATAATCTCATCCAGCCTTTGAAGTGCAATGGAGACACAGAAAACAGGGTAACCATGGGCATAATTGGTAGTTCCATCAAGGGGGTCTATAATCCATCTGAAATCAGAACCCCTATTGGTATAGGTGAATTCCTCAGCCAGGATATCATGGTCTGGAAATAGGTGATTTATCTTGGAGGTGATCATCTCTTCGGAGACCCTGTCTGCCTCTGTTACCAGATTGATCTCCCCCTTATAATCTATCTTATGTGCTGAATTGAGCCTATTTCTAAGAAATGTCCCTGCATCCCTTGCTATCTCTACTGCTAGGTCTCTAAAATCTTCCATCTGTATTATTCTTTCCCCAGAATCGATGCTTATGCAGGTGGTTCGTCAGAATGCATAGGAAATCTTAAATATGGTTGACCGGTAGGTAGAGGTTATCTTGTCATTCACATCATATGTGATTCCCACATTTCCCCCAGCGTACCAGCTCTGATGTTGCACTCCGCTGGTATCAATATCTACATATTCTGCCCCCAGGCCTAGGATCCAATTAGGGTAAAATTTCCAATCTAGGTTGAGCTTGATCAAGTACGCCTCGCCCTGACAGTCCCCCTCTGATAATTTATATCTTAAAATATGATCATCTCTATCTTCCGCCTTTGCCCAATCAGAGTAACCAATGGTAAGATTAAGCTGAAATTGGCCATCTTTCCCAAAGAGTAAATCAGAACGGAGACCTAGATAGGGGATTTTGTATGTAATTTCGTAATCTAAGACCTTACCTGCCCCGGATATCGGAGTAGTCCACCATATCCCTCTATATCCATATATTTCATATTCAAGCCTCTGAGATCTATAACCAATCATCGGGCCAAGGGTCCAACTATTATTAAGTCTGAAATGATGCGCGTAATTCATATCGAGGATTGTTCCCTGTAATTGGGCATCTGATTCTGTATATATATCCCTTCCTGCATGGGGGGGCTCACCGTATGCGGCATCATTTTCAATCCAGTCCGAGTCTTTCATAATTCCTGCGGCTTTTTTAACAACGCGAAGCCAGGTGAGACAGAGCCGAGCTTTGGTCTGCTTGGGGTTTTTCTCATGCCGAGTTCCTACGATTAAACTCATACCTGCCATGAGATTATTCAGGGGAAATTCCAGCTCACTAGCCCAGGAACCTAACCCTGAATCAACTCCACTTATATAATACGTAGAATCACCCTGCACATATCTGGTCTCAAGTCCAATCTCTGTGAAGCCATTTAATGCAAGAGATTTGGTCGGAATACATAGCAAGCAAGCTGCTGTAATAATTATAATAAAATATATCATGGAAAAACCCTTGAAAGATTTACCCGGTTTTTGGCAGATATTCTCAAGGATACCATATTGTCTAGGTGGGCGATTAAGGTGGAAAGATTTTGCTACCAACTTTCCACAATAAAAAGGCTTAGATTAACATCTAAGCCCTTATATTCTCTCTGGTAGCGGGGGCTAGATTCGAACTAGCGACCTTCGGGTTATGAGAACGAAGGGATATATTTACCCTCATTTACTCCACCCTACCCAATCCCATTGATGGCAAAGCACTTCGCGTATCAATTTTTTCTCGACTTACCTCTTTTTTTATGTTTTTCTACGAAAAGGGTTGGAAATACGGTTGGAAAAACATCATATTGAAGCATCTTGTGTCTAAACTCGAAGATCATAAAGCACCTTGTGTTCAAGCCAAAAAGTCAAAAAAAAGCAGGCTATCAATTATGGTAAAGAGAGTCAAGACAAATTATCCTGGAAATTATCCTGGAATCTATTACCGGGAAGGTAAACGAATTGGAGGTAATGGGATTGAGAAGATCTACTACATAGTCTTCAAAAAGGATGGCAAGACTTATGAAGAAAAGGTGGGCCGTCAGTACATGGATGCCATGACCCCTGCCAGAGCAGCTAGGATTAGAGCGGAAAGAATAGAGGGCAAAAGGCTTTCCCGGAAGGAGATTAGAGAGAAAGAAAAGGCCCTAAAGGAAGCAGAACAGAACCGCTGGACTTTTACCAGGCTATGGGAAAAATATAAGAGCAGTAATCCAGGATTGAAAGGGATTGTTACCGATGATAATAGGTTTCAGAATCATATCAAACCTATTTTGGGAGACAAAGAACCCAAAGACTTATTACCTTTAGATATCGACCGTCTCAAGATTAATCTCTTGAAGACCAGGGCACCGGGCACCGTTAAGAATGTTTTGGAATTGTTAAGACGGATAACCAGGTTTGGAGCTAAGAAAAGACTATGTCCAGGCCTTGATTTCACAATCGAGATACCAAAGGTGAACAACCTAAAGACTGAGGACTTGACGGTAGACCAATTAAACCGATTGCTTAAGGCTATTGACCGGAGTTCGAACATTCAGGCTGCCAATCTTATGAAGATGGCCCTCTTTACAGGCCTGAGACGTGGGGAGTTATTCAGGCTTAAATGGGAAGATATAGATTTTGATCGTGGATTTATCACCATCAAAGACCCCAAAGGGGGTCAGGATCAAAAGATTCCCTTAAATGATGAAACCAGAAACTTATTAGAATCACATCAAAGGAGTGATAGCCCCTTTGTCTTTCCTGGACGTGATGGAAGACAGCGGACTGATATAAAGAAAGCTGTTAATCAAATCAAAAAGAGTGCAGGATTGCCAAAGGATTTTAGGCCCCTTCATGGCCTACGTCATACTTATGCCTCTATGTTGGCCTCTAGTGGTCAGGTTGATATGTACACCTTACAGCGTCTATTAACCCACAAATCACCAGTTATGACACAAAGATATGCTCACTTGAGAGATGAGGCCTTGAGGAAGGCATCTAATTTGGCAGGGGATCTTATCAACAAGGCAATTAAAGAAAATGAGATTGCAGCGAGCAAAAAGTCCGGTTTTAAAACCACCGGTTTTAAAACCATGTTGACATTAGAAAAGAAAAAAGGTAAAAACAGATAACTACTGAAAAAGGGGAGGAAAGAACCGAAAAATCTAATCAGTTAAATTAGATAATAAAATATAAGATTTAGAGCCTTTCAAAAGCCAAATTAAAGAAGGACAGACCTAAAAGCCCGGCAGGATCAGAAACCGAAGGCAAGAAGCGTCCTTGTTTAATTTGGCTTTTTCGTTTTACTTGAACGGAAATAGAAAATATGGAGGTATGACTTATGCAACATGTTCAATATTTGGATGAAAAAGAGGTTTCTCGAATCACAAGACGGGCTCTTCCTACGCTTCGAAATGACCGTCATTTGGGAAGGGGGATTCCCTATCTGAAGATCGGGCGTTCTGTCAGGTATTCTCTTGCCGATGTCATTACTTTCATGGAAGCCGGGAGAATCAAAACAGAAAATCTCACAAGGGGAATCGAATGAGAAGGATTGACCCGGAAAAAGCTAAATCTTTCACCAACTATGTTTTTTTATGCCACCAGATTGCAGAGGATAAGGGAATTGATGGGGACAAGTACTTTAAGGAGGAGTGGCAGAAACTGATTGATGAAGCGAAACCTTACAGTGAGGTTTTCCCTGAGGATGGTGAAAAAATGAGTTAGCAAAGATGAATTGATAGACGGTGATAATGAAAGAGAAAATCCAAAACCACTTCAAGGGGAATTACAAGGCTTTCTATGAAAGATTTTTACAAGACATCAAAGATGGCAAGAATAGTGAGTTTAAAGCTCTATGCCCTTTTCATGATGATCATAACCCCTCATTCAATTTTAATAACCAAGATGGAAAGTATTTCTGCCATAGCTGCCAAGCAGGAGGGGATATATTTCATTTCTATGCAAAGTTAAATGGATTGGATCTTAAATCTGATTTCTATAAGATTTTGGAAGGAATAGTGAATGAGTATGGAATCTCCTGGATAGAAGAAAAGCCCCATATTGTAAAAACCTATGACTATGTAGATGCCCATGATAACTTGCTTTTCCAGGTCGTAAGGATGGACCCCAAAGATTTCAGGCAAAGACGCCCGGATGGTAAAGACGGTTGGATATGGAATTTGAACGGTATCCAAAGAGTGCTTTACAGATTGCCGGAGGTACTCAAAGCCAAAGAGGTCTTTATAGTTGAAGGCGAAAAAGATGCTGATACGCTGGTTGATTTAGAACTAACAGCTACCACTTGCCCTATGGGGGCTAAAAAGTGGCGTCCAGAATATAATGAATCACTAAAAGGAAAAGATATTGTCTTAATCCCTGACAATGACAATGAAGGCCAGGAACACATGACCCAGGTGGGAGCCTCATTAGATGGGCTAGTTAAAAGCCTCAAATTGATAGAACTGCCAGGATTGCCAAATAAAGGGGATGTATCTGATTTTGTAGCAAGATTTGATGACAAAATAGAGGCAGCCGAAAAGGTATGTATCATGGTTGAGGGGGCAGGTCCTTACGAGCCACCAAAGAAGGCCACCCTTGAAGATGCCATTTTGAAGGCGGAAGAGTTTATTAATAATGTTGAAATTCCTCCTAAAGATAAGATCTTGGAACCCTGGTTTAACGAGCAGACGATTACCCTTATCAGTGCACCAAGGGGAATTGGTAAGACATGGCTGGCAATGAGTCTAGTGGATGCTATCTCGCGAGGAGAGCCATTCGGACCCTGGAAACTAAAAAAATCCGTACCTTGTACGTACATCGAGGGAGAAATGGCTGCCCAGGACGTAAGGGATCGGTTGCATGCCCTAAATCGAAGTGAAGCTCCCCGCCTACAAGGCGGGGCATCAAAAAGGAAACTCTAATTTATCTTGGGGGAACATATCCCCCAAACCCCCAGAAAGAGCCATTCATCCCCGTGCACAGCACGGGGTATTCTGGCAAAATTGCATAAATTCCATCGCTGCAAAGATATCCCTGCCTGCCCTCGACACCGCTCACAACTCCTCTCGCCATAGCCTCACCCAATAGCCGCATATGTTGTGGCATAAGCCGGTATTACAATTTCTATCGGCAATCTTGGGTACTTTATTTCCACGTATTTTTAAAAAAGCTCACGTTTTTAGAGTTGAAAAGAAAGCCTAAGAATAACTGTTAACAGGGGTGGCACGAGCCGGATTAGGAATTAAAACTGCCCGTCCTTAATAGAGGAAGGCTATAGCTAAGGTACTGAGAGAGCAAAAGTAGCATACTATCACTTGCTAGCCTTGTAATTACCAATGCCATCTCAGACCGATAGAGATCATTGGTCCTCCTACTTCGAGGTGATGGCCTATGCCAGGTGTGCCGAAAGTTGCATTTATTGCCTTTATATCAACATCAGCTACGTCCAGCAAAGTGTATCTACATTCTACAAAAAGGCTAACTGGCGCCCTGTAATAACCGTCTTTTTCTGGATCCTTATAAACATACCAGTCAACTCCAGCAAGCCCATGGGCCCCAAATGTGCCAAAATTTTCAGCTGATTTATATTCATAGCCAGTAGCTCTATATTCGAGATCCCAAGCTGTATAATAGTAATCTGGTCCTGCACCAACATAAAAAACAAATGTATCACCGCCTGGCAAATAAAACTTGACACTGGGAGATACATAAAGATTTTTAATAGAAGGCGTAACATAACCGCCACCCAATTTGTAAGTTTCCTTTGCTCTAAAATGACCAACGGAAACCTCAATTCCGATCCGTTTACTAATCTTTCTCTCGTAAGCCAGGGCTGGCACAAGACTATTATAATCCTCTTCGTTAATATTCCAATAAATCACTGCATTACTTTCTCTATACCAATGATAACCCAGCGCAAATGAAAAGGCGTTATTTGTACGAAGATGTAAGCTTTCCTCCTCTGCATATAGAGTTCCACTAAGCGAAAAAACCACCAAAGTTAAAAATAGGACCTTTCTTCGAAACATCGCTTACCCCCTTCAATAATGATTACACAACGGCTTTGGGTTTCCTGCTATAGGCTTGTTTCGCTTGTATACTTCATTTTCCTTGCAAAAAGCAAGCCCAAATTATTATGGAAAGGATATAGAGACAGGGAACAGATAGTTCATCTATTTGAGGGCCAGGGAAAATGTGTGCAAAGAAGGACATAATCCAGGTCTTTTAAATCATTAACATACTATTTATCTCCCTGGGCTCCTCCACTTTTGTCAAGATCTTCTGGAGCGCTTCCTGCAATTGGATCGGCAGTTGCCTATGTACCTTCATTATCGGCTCAGGGATTACCTTTCAGTTGCACCCCTGTGTTGATTTCCTCCGTGGATTGGCATGCCTGTTGCTTAAGAAAGCGCTTGATAGAGTAACTACAGGGATCCACAATGCTTTTTATAGCTGGCCTGTTCGTCGGGACTTTTATTGGCTTTG
>CP070660.1:306927-310200 GCA_020355145.1 Deltaproteobacteria bacterium | reverse complement strand
CCCACCCTCCATAATGCAACCCCAGGCGATCTTAGCTTTGTCCTTCCTTATCGATATCTAAAGGATATCATCGAGATGCTTGAGATATTGGACAACATAGCACCAGGTATCTTCTCCAGACACACGCTCCTCTATGGTGTTGAGGTGAAATTCTATTCTCACCGGATAAAATTAACAAGACATCTTGAATCTGACATAGGGAATCTCTTTGTAGTAGGAGATGGTGCTGGCATTACCAGGGGCCTTATTCAGGCCTCCATCAGTGGAATAGTAGCTGGTAAGGAAATTGCAAGCAGATTAAAGGCCTTATAATATCCGTTGACGTTTGTCCGTTGAAGGCAAGAAATCACAGGGATGCTGGCAATAGTTAGTAAAAGGTGTAGGTATGCCAATGGATGCCATCCGGGTTAAAGGCGCCCACCAGAACAACCTGAAGAACCTCAATCTGGATATCCCACTGAACAACATCACCGTAATCACTGGTGTCAGTGGTTCAGGAAAGTCTTCTCTAGCCTTTGATACACTCTATGCCGAAGGTCAGCGCCGCTATGTTGAGACCTTTTCACCCTATGCAAGGCAGTTCATGGAAAGGATGGATAGGCCTCAGGTTGATAGGATTGAGGGCATCCCTCCGGCCATTGCAATTGATAACAAGGGCTCTGTACGCACCTCCCGATCCACTGTGGGCACCATGACGGAAATCACAGATTATGTAAAGTTGCTTTACACCCGTTTAGGGCGACTCCATTGTGAGAAATGCGGAAAACCGGTAGTTCCAGAGACCCCAGAGCATGTGTGGGAAGTACTGAGGGGTATTCCGCAGGCAACTGAGGTTGTGATTACCTTCCCGTTTTCTCTAAGATCTGCTCCCCATGACCAGGTGAGAAGGGAACTGGGCAGAATAGGCCTCGACCGATTCTTCCTGGATGGTCAGATTAGGTCAATCGAGGAGTGGAAAGCAGGCGATGAAAAACTTCACATTGTGGTAGATCGCTTACTTGTGAGGCATTCTGAAAGGAAGCGGATCTTTGACTCCCTTGAGCAGGCCTTCGGTTTTGGAGGCGGCAAGCTGGATTTGTGGGTAAAGCCTGACACACACCTTTCATTCAGCAATCAGCTCGAGTGTGCAGGGTGCAAGATTGCCTATAAGAGGCCTACCCCAAACCTCTTCTCATTTAACAGCCCTGTAGGAGCCTGCGAGACATGCAGGGGTTTTGGCAGGATCATTGATATTGACCTTGATCTTGTCATCCCGAACAGATCCCTTTCCATTGAGGAAGGTGCTATAAAACCATGGGGTGACTGGAGTAAAGGCCATATGGAATTTGACGATCTGTTGGAGTTCTGTCAAGAAAACGATATTCCCACTGACATCCCCTTTGATGATCTGAAAGAGGCCCAAAAAGGGCTCATTATCCAGGGTAATGAGGAATTCTACGGGGTTAGGGGATTCTTCAAGTGGCTTGAGACCAAAAAATACAAGATGCACGTAAGGGTATTTCTTTCCCGCTATCGATCCTATAGGGTGTGCCCAGATTGTAATGGAACGAGGTTTATGAAAGAGGCCCTGCTTTACTATATTGGAGGGCTCAACATCGGCCAGGTATATTCTTCAGCTATTGAGCAGGCCAGTAACTTCTTTGAATCACTTGATATGCCTTCAGTGGATGATGCCAGTGCCCTTATCCTGGATGAAATCAACAGTAGGCTTACATACCTCCTTGATGTGGGGCTTGGCTATCTGACTCTGGATCGCCAGTCCAGGACCCTTTCAAGTGGTGAGCTACAGAGGGTAGCCCTCACATCAGCCCTTGGCTCTTCCCTGGTCAATACCCTTTATATTCTGGATGAACCCAGCATTGGTCTGCATCCAAGGGATAACAACAGGCTCATCAGGATTTTGAAGAAACTCAGGGACATCCAGAACACCGTTATTGTAGTTGAACACGATCCTGAGATTATCGGGGAGAGTGACTTTATGCTTGATCTGGGGCCGGCAGCCGGGGATCATGGCGGAGAGATCATGTACTTTGGCCCTACGGCCTCTGTAAATGGCTCAATTACCGGCCAGTATCTTAAGGGACAGAGGTGTATCCCTACGCCTGACAGAAGGAGGAAAGCCTCTGGAGATTCATGGCTGACTATTGAGGGCGCAGCTGAGCACAACCTGAAAGATATAGATGTCCGTATTCCATCCAGGCTCTTTGTATGCCTGACTGGTGTCTCTGGCTCAGGAAAATCGACCCTTGCCGAAGAGATCCTCTATAAGGCAGTCAAAAGGGCCAAATCCGACCCGCAGGGCACACCTGGTCGCCACAAGGCAATAAGGGGTTTAGAGGAGATTGCAGATGTTGTGATGATTGACCAGAAACCCATCGGCAGGACCCCAAGGGCCAACCCTCTTACCTATGTAGAGGCCATGGATCCCATCAGGCGCCTTTTAGCCAAGTCCTACAGGGCTATTTCAAAAGGCCTTGGCCCGGGTTATTTCTCCTTCAATGTTGCCGGAGGCAGATGCGAAACGTGTAAGGGGCAGGGCAGTGAAAAGGTAGAGATGCAGTTTCTCTCAGATGTCTTTACTACCTGCCCGGAATGCCAGGGAAAGCGATTTAAGAAAGGGACCTTGGAGATCACCTACAGGGATAAAAATATATATGATATCCTTTCCATGACAGTTGATCAGGGCCTGACATTTTTCAGGGACCAGCCTAAGGTAAGGGTTTCCCTAAAATCCTTAGCTGATGTGGGGCTTGGTTATATACAGCTTGGTCAACCAATAAATACCCTTTCAGGTGGAGAGGCCCAGAGACTTAAGCTCTCTCGTTATCTGAAGTCCTCTGATCAGGGACCCATGCTTTTTATCCTCGATGAACCCACAACAGGCCTTCATTTCGCTGATATGGAAAGGCTCATCTCCATACTCCAGAGGCTTGTAGACCAGGGCAATACAGTACTTGTCATAGAGCACAACATGGATGTGGTCAAGAATGCAGACTGGGTAATCGACCTGGGCCCTGAAGGAGGTGATGCAGGAGGCCAGATTGTCATAGCAGGGAATCCCGAAGATGTAGCCCGGCATCCTGACTCCCACACGGGAAGATTCCTGAAAAGGTATCTGGATGCTCCAAGAAAAATTACACCAGATAGGGACCTTAATAAGATCTCCTCCAAACCCATAGTAAGCTTACCAGGTGCCATTACCATAACAGGTGCCAGGGAACACAACCTCAAAAACCTCACCCTTTCTATCCCGCGCCAGCAACTTGTGGTTCT
>CP070660.1:294240-306827 GCA_020355145.1 Deltaproteobacteria bacterium | reverse complement strand
GTAGCCTCAGGAATCTTTGCCGTACATGAAGTCCAAGCGCCATACCACTGCATGCCTTTCTGCCTCCCCCGACCATGCCAGCCACCGGCCACAGTAGCACAGCCCAAGAAAACTCCGCCCCAAAAGCTATTGTTAGCCCCATGCCGCCTGCGGAAATGAAAGGTAAGCCCACAGTCAGCTAGATAGGTCTGTCCACCATCTCAGGGAACAGCCTTGTTTCGGTATACGGATTATTGGCGGCCACTTCCTCGTTCAACTCGACGCCCAGGCCTGGCTTGGTCGGAGGTATGATGTAGCCGTCTTCCCATTTAATGGGCTCCTCGAGAATCTCAGCATGGAAACCGCCAAATGTCTCGATGCTTTCCTGGACTAAGAAGTTGGGGCTACAGGTATCAAGCTGTATATTGGCGGCAGCTTCTATCGGCCCACAGTAGAGATGCGGGGCAATCTCAGCGTAGTGCGCCTCCGCCATGCCGGCAATCTTCTTGGCTTCCAGTATCCCCCCGACGCGCCCAAGCGCTGGCTGGAGAATGGCCACCGCCTGCTTCTCAAGCAACCGAACAAACTCATACTTTGTGGTCAGCCGCTCACCAGAGGCGACAGGAATGCTGGTAGATCGGGCAACCCGGGCCATCTCCTCCACGTTCTCGGGCGGCACTGGCTCCTCAAACCAGAGTGGGTCAAACTGCTCCAGCCTCTTAGCGAAACGGATAGCACTGGAAGTGGTCATCTGCCCGTGGGTTCCAATAAGTAAGTCGCACTTGTTGCCGACGGCTTCCCGCACGTTCTTGACAACCAGCTCGGCATTATCAAGCGCCTCCAGGGAAAGCTGCCTGGGGTCAAAGGCAGACATAGGCATAACCGGGTCAAACTTCAGGGCGGTGAATCCCTGCTGAACGTACTGGGCTGCCCTTTTCGGGGCTCGCTCTGGGTCACCAAAAACGTTGGCTACCGCCAGGGCATCTTCGGTTGCCGCTAGGTCATCTGGTGCTGGATAAAGATATGTATAGGAGCGGAGCCTTTCGTGAACCTGGCCGCCAAGCAAGTTATATATTGGCTGGTTGAGCGCCTTGCCAATAATGTCCCAACAGGCCATCTCAATAGCGCTGAGCACCCCCACCAGTGTCAGGTCAGGATGCTGGGTAAAGCCACTCGAGTAGATTATCCGCCATAGCCTTTCAATCTTAAACGGATCAGAGCCAATGACATACCGCTCTCCAAAGTCCTCAATCATCCGTGCCACTGTGTTCGGGTGAAACGGCACTCCGTAGGCTTCGCCGAAGCCCTCTATTCTGTCATCCGTGGTCAGTTTCAAGAAAACAAAGTATTCTCCTCCATAATGGGGAGGGGGATTCGCCACCACATATGTCTTGACATCTGCTATTTTCATAATGAGCTCCTCCTCCTGGTTAGTATTTCCTGCCCCGGTCTTTGTGAAAGGGCAGAAGTTGATAGAAAAGGGCAGATCTTTAATGGCCACCAACGCCTGTTCACACTTTTCCTGCTAGATAGAGATATCCCAATCTTGAAACTGGTCTCTAATTTCGGTAAGCAGAGAGCGGCTGCGTTCAACCTCTCCTTTGTGCGCCAGCATTTGTGCCAGATAAAACAAGTCTGAGCAGCGAGTACCACCGCCTGGTTTGATAAAGTCTCAAAAAACCGACTTGGATCGGAATGGGGGAGTGTTGTCTCAAAAAATGAGAATTTTTTCCTTGACATTTTTCCTGGTACTCTCGCCTTACTGAAATCAGAGGAAAGTCCAGTATTCTTATGGTAATCGTAACTTTTCGAGCCTTTTTCTTACCTCCGCCTGACTCTATCATTTTACCCATCAGAATGCTTTAATATTTTCATAAAGAATCTGTAAGATCAAATAATTTCTATCTGAAATTTGCTATTATCAATCACATCTTCATTAATCCCTTCCCCTTTTCCCCATACTTCACCCACCCACCTTATCCACCCTCTCCCTGATAGAAGCAACCAGGCTTTCAAGATCTTCCTTCTTCAATTCTAACAAGAAATTTAGATCATTATCCGTTTTCAAGAGCTCCCTAATTTTCTCTACCAGCTTCTCCTTTGTCATACTAGCCTCCATGATTCATCTTACCCCAAATTGGAAGACTTAAACATAACCCCCATTGCTCGGTGCTCTTTCCTGTCCTCGTCCTGATAGATGATTTTCGCTCTATACTCTTCCTTTACTTCCACCTATGAAGAGATCGCAGAATGGATTGAAGAGCCTTATGATGTGGAGGGTTACCCGTTATGGATAGAAGGCCATGCCACAATACATAAGGACATTTTATGCAGATCCAGGGGAAAAAAGAAAAAGCGAAAAAGGGCGAAGAGGAAGGAGGAAAAGGATGAAGATATTAAGCATACGTAGAGGGTTTCAGGCGGATCACAGTTCGACATCGTATGAATTTTTTGCCGTTGAAAAACCATTAAATCGTTCTCAACGGGAAGCAGTTTCCGATCTGTCCAGTCGAGCAAACCTATTTGAATCGCTCTTTTGATGATCAGCCACTGGATGGGCAGTACTTAGGTCAGAGGCACTCCCCTAATTAATTGATCGTGCTAAACTACCAGCTCTGCTGGTGCGAATCTAATAGGCTCTGCCGGTCAGGCGATTATTAAAAGGTGTAAAGACGAAATGCGAATATCGAAATCCGAATGTTCAAAGGTTCCAAACATGTTAAAGAACTTGTCTTTAGGACCGCCGCGACAATGAGAATGTTTTGGTCATTTAGATTTTGGTCATTAGATATTGTCTCGTATTTGGTGCTTCGATATTCGAATTTCAAACTCAATGAAGCGAACTATTTGTTGGCCCCTTTTAGGGGCCTTCCTGAAGCCACTACCTCTGGTGGCGGTTAGGTGACTCTAACTCGTTATCAGAGTGAAAAGTGGGGACTAGCAGGAAGCGAGCTCTGGGTAAATGTGTGTCAGTAATTGGTTGGGTCAGGCAGAGACAGGCCTTATTCCTCTATAACCTTTATACCTGGGGGAGGGGAGAAGGAAAAGAACCCAGGGCTAAATCGATGTTTTTCTTCCCAGTCAGTGAGAAGGAATCTCGTCAGTCCACCTATATTGTTGTAGATATCCATCTGCTTAATGGCAAAGTCTCCTTTAAGTATGATAACTTCAAGGTGATCGATGTCTTGCCATGGTGGCTCTGGCTTAAGGATAAGATGATAGGTATTAGCTTCCGGCATTGCATTAAGGGTAATATTAAAACTATCCTCTGTATCCTTTAGGCCTTTGAGGATGTCACTGAGAAGGCGTAATTCCCGGCCAAACTTTTCAGCGGGGTATTTGTAGGCCTCATTTTTGAGGGGGAGATACCACCAAAGTGTGTGTTCATCCGTAAGCAGTAATTCCTCTTGGGGGGAGGCCTGTTCAAGGCGGAGAAAGTGGGGGGGGCTGAAATAGAGCCTTCCTTTGGCCAGATCATGCCTATCTGCTACCTCTAACATGGCCATGGTCTTACTAATGGCCTCCCTGGTGTACTTGGCGGTTAATCCTTTAGCATTTCCATATCTGCCCCTGAGGCCTCCAATAACTGTTGATAGTTTATCATCTGGTAATGCCTTTCTTAAGGGGATAGGGCCAATGAGAAGGAGAAGAAGGGGGATCATGAGGAGGTATTTCGAATTCAGAATGGCTCCCTCCTTCTCAAGATCTCTCGAGACCTGACTCCATCAGAGGGGCCAACAATTCCATCTTTCTCCATGTCCTCAATCATCCTGGCAGCCCGGTTATATCCTACCCTGAGTTTCCGCTGGACCATTGAAATTGATGCCTGACCTGTTTGCAGAACTAATTCTACTGCATCCTGATATTTTTCATCCTTATCCCCTCCCACCTCCTCTACATCTTCCTCCGGGCTTATATCAGCAACTATAGATCTGTCATACTCTGGTTCCATCCGCTCCTTTAAAAAGGAGGCTACCCTTTTAACCTCCTCCTCTGAGACGTATGCACCATGGATTCTGGTAAGCTTGGCTACACCAGGTGGTAAAAACAACATGTCCCCATCTCCCAGGAGATGCTCGGCTCCCATTGTATCAAGGATTGTCCTCGAGTCCACTCTGGATGAGACCTGGAAGGAGATCCTGGTAGGGAAGTTGGCCTTAATAATGCCTGTTAGGACATCCACTGAGGGCCTCTGGGTAGCAATTATCAGGTGAATGCCTGCAGCCCTTGCCATTTGCGCCAGTCTTGTCAGAGATTCCTCCACCTCCCTGCTGGAGACCATCATCAAATCTGAGAGCTCATCGATTATGATGACGATGTATGGAAGATGCTCAACTAACCCTTTATCTTTTCCAACCTTCCGGTTATAGACCTCTATATTCCTTACACCTTTATCAGACAGAAGGGTATATCGTCTCTCCATCTCCCCAACAGCCCATTTGAGGGCCTTGGTTGCCTCTTTTGGATGGACGACTACCGGATGTAATAGATGGGGGATGTGCTGGTAAGGTGCAAGCTCTATCCTCTTTGGATCAATCATAACAAAACGGACCATCTCTGGAGAGGACTTGAATAGGATGCTATTTATCATTGCATTAATGGATACACTTTTCCCCGTCCCTGTAGCACCAGCAACTAAGAGATGTGGCATTTTGGTTAGATCTGTGATCACTGGTTGACCTATTATGTCCATTCCCAAGGCAATAGTCAGTTTGTAGGGAGAATCCAGAAAAGACTGGCTGGATAGGATCTCCTTTAAGGTAACAAGCTTCCTTTTATTGTTGGGTATCTCTATCCCTATAGCTGATTTTCCTGGGATAGGTGCTACAATCCTGATGTTCGATGCCCTCAGGTTGAGCGCAAGATCATCTGCTAAAGAGGCCACTTTGCTTATCTTGACGCCTGGTGCCGGCCTGAATTCATACATTGTTATTACTGGCCCCGGTACGATCTCAGCCACCTCTCCCTCGACTCCAAAATCCCTTAGCTTCCCTTCAAGCCGGAGGGCATTCATTCTCAGGCTCTCTTTTTCAATCTCGGTGTCCGTTGATTTAGGGATCTCATCCAAGAGATCCAAGGGAGGGAGTTTGAAATCACCGACTACATTCATAAAAGGGAAAAGTTCTTGTGCTGATTTGGCCACCTCCCCTGAAGGGATTTCCACAATAGTCATTCGCCTCTGTCTTGCCTTATCAACCTTTTTGACTGTCTTTTTTCTCTGTCTTGCCCTTCTCCTTCGTTCTGTGTATTTAATCCATTTATCCTTTGTATAGAGTGCAACATTAGAGGATACTAACCAGATTCTATTAAAGAGGTTACCAAGGGAAAATCGAGTTATAATCATAAAGGAGATGATAAATATGGTGAGAAAGAGCGTATATGCCCCGAAATAATTAAATATCTTTTTACCCAAATTAGCACTATGCAGTCCAACTAATCCTCCGTTAATCAACGTGCCACGATAAGCTAGCCCATCAGGTATGTGGAGGGACAGCAGGGCAGAAAACGATGTTACCAGGAGGATTAGGCTTATAGATATCCATATTGCCCCAGAAGGAAACCTTCCCCTGAAAAGGGAGAAGGACAGGAAAAGGAGTATGGGTATGAGCCAGAATGATGAAAGACCAAGGAGCAGAAAGAGGCCACCGGCCAGATGGGCTCCAACAGCCCCGAATAGGTTCTTTGTCTGCTCAATAGTCCCCACCCTTTCCCAGAAAAGAGGATCTTGGGGATGGTAGGATAAAAGACTGCCCCCAAGGATAAGGGTTAAGAGCAAGAAGATTACCCCCCATACCTCCCTTTTTATGGGATATTTAGGTGATTCTTTAGGCATTTTATCCCTTTCCTTCTATTCTAAGACCCTGTTATTCTAATCTGACGTAGGCAATTCAGCATCCTTTAACAGTGGGCAGGCAGCATCCTTTTCTGAAAGAATTGGGTCTTTAAGAGGCCACTTAATGGCCAGGTCTGGGTCATTCCATCTTATTGTCCGCTCATAATCTGGTTCATAAAAATCAGTAGATTTATAGAAAAATTCCGCCTTATCAGTTAAGACGCAAAAGCCATGCGCAAAATTCGGAGGAATGTAAATAGCCTTTTTGTTATCTGCAGATAGTATTGTTCCGAACCATTTCCCGAAGTTTGGCGAAGACCTCCTGATGTCCACACTTACATCGAATACCTCGCCATATAAAACCCTGACCAACTTCCCTTGTGGCCTTTTTATCTGATAATGGAGACCCCTTAGTGTCCCCCTTATAGACATAGATTGATTGTCTTGGACAAACCCAATGTCAATACCTCCACTGGTGAATCTCTCTTGATGATAGGTTTCCATGAAATATCCCCTAGTGTCAGGGAAGAGATCTGGTTCTATGATGATAACTTCTGGAAGAATAGGAGATGGGCTAAAGATCATTGATTACCCCGTAAGGTTCTTTTGTTTCCTGTTTTCTATCTTCTAATATCTCTAAAAGGTACTGTCCATAGACACTTTCCTTCATATTCATGGCAAGCATCTCTAACTGATCGGCTGATATGTATCCCATCCGGTAGGCGATCTCTTCAAGGCATGCTATCTTTAATCCCTGTCTTTGTTCAATGGCATGGATAAAATTAATGGCCTGTATCATGGATTCATGAGTTCCCATATCGAGCCATGCAATACCCCGGCCCAACTTTTCAACCCTTAGCTGATTCTTCCTGAGATAGGTCATGTTGAGGTCAGTAATTTCAAGTTCCCCTCTTGGCGATGGCCTAAGTTCAGAGGCAATAGAGGAGACCTGGTCATCGTAGAAATAAAGGCCTGGGACGGCATAGTTTGATTTAGGGATCCTGGGCTTTTCCTCAACACTAATCGCCTTTCCCATGGAGTCAAACTCTACAACCCCGTATCTTTCCGGGTCGCGTACCCAATAACCAAATATGGTAGCACCCTTATCATTGTTTGCAGCCCTCTTCAGGGAATCGAGAAAACCGTGCCCATAAAAGATGTTGTCCCCCAAGATGAGACAGGAGGGATGATCATCGATAAACTCTTTTCCTATAATAAAGGCCTGAGCCAACCCCTCTGGTCTTTGCTGTATTGCATAGGTGAAAGAAAGACCAATCTGCTGACCATCACCCAGCAACCTCTTGAAGTTAGGAACATCCTGTGGAGTAGAGATAATTAAAACTTCCCTAATACCTGCAAGCATAAGAACAGACAGGGGATAGTAGATCATGGGTTTATCACAAACAGGAAGAAGCTGTTTGCTAACCGATATAGTAATTGGGTAAAGACGAGAGCCAAAGCCGCCTGCTAACACAATACCTTTAGGGGTCTTCTTGGTCATCTATCTCTTCATATAATATTGCCGGTACCTTCCAGTTTCTATATCTTCCACCCAGGCCATATTCTTGAGATACCACTCAATAGTCTCTATGATTCCCTTCTCAAAGGTAACTGAAGGTTTCCACTGGAGTTCATTGTTTATCTTTGAGGCATCAATTGCATATCTTCGATCATGCCCAAGTCTATCAGGGACATATTCTATCAGCCCTCTCCTTGGTTTTCCATCCATTAGTCCGAGTCTCTTATCAAGATAATCACAGATTATAGTAACAATGTCTATATTTCGCTTTTCGCAATTTGCCCCAATGTTATATCTTTGACCTGGTAGTCCTCTTTCGAGTATGGCCAAGATGGCAGAACAGTTGTCTCCAACATAAAGCCAATCCCTCACATTTTTACCGTCTCCGTATACAGGCAATCTTTTCCCTTTTATGGCATTGTTAATGATAAGAGGGATAAGCTTTTCAGGAAATTGGTACGGGCCATAGTTATTTGATGAATTGGTGATAATGGTCGGTAGGGAATACGTTCTGTAATAGGCATATACAAGATGATCTGAGGCTGCTTTACTGGCTGAATAAGGGCTGGATGGGTTGTAGGGGGTTTTTTCTGTGAAGTAGCCTTTATCATTGAGAGAGCCATATACCTCATCAGTGGAGATATGGAGAAGGCGTTTTTTGGTTATATCTGAGTCAGGATCAAGCCAGAATTTTCTTGATGTCTCAAGAAGGCAAAAGGTTCCAATTATGTTTGTCTGTAAGAATTCTGCTGGCTTATCTATGCTTCTGTCCACATGTGATTCAGCGGCAAAATTTACAACCCAGTCGATATCGGATCCGCTAAATATATCCTCAACAATCTCCTTATCACCTATATCACCTTTCATAAATTGGTACCGAGATGGTGCATATTCCCTCTCCACATCAGATAGGTTGGCAAGGTTTCCGGCATAGGTAAGCTTATCTATGTTGATAATTGTAGCCTCTGTGCGGTTTTTTAAGATATACCTGATAAAGTTGCTTCCAATGAAGCCACAACCACCTGTGATAAGTATCTTCATCATAGATCCTAGGAAGTTAGGGGCTTTGCCCCACCTGGAGTATTGTGGCAATGGAATACTGGAGTGATGGGTTTAATAGAATAACAGGCCTTCAGCGCGCAGCTTTAACTCTCCATTACTCCAACCCTCCATCATTCCGCTAGATGGCATAAATCAATCACCACCACAAGACATATGATTTAAATGATTTGTTAGTTGAGAAACGTTTATCTACTTCGCCTCTATTATATTATCGAAGATGTCAAAGGCTGCAGAGAGGGCAGGACTGTCATTCGGTAGTGTAACGGTGGGATTACCCTTCATATCAAAATCGTAAAGGAGATCATCTTTTGGCATGGTACCAGCAAGATTCAGTCCGTGTTTAACTATTGCCTCTTGCAGGGAGTCAGTTAGCCCATCCCTTGCCTGATTTATTATTAGAAACCTCTTTTCTGCCCTTATATTCAAGTCATCCGCCAAGGTATTAATCCGACCAGCAGCCTCAATACCCCTTATGGAAGGATCAGATACAACCAGAAGAACGTCGACATTATTTGTTGTCAACCGGCTTATATGCTCCATTCCCGCCTCATTATCCATAACCATATATGGATAATTGTCTATAAGTTTTCCTAAATACATAGATAAGAGACTGTTAGCTGCACAGTAACATCCAGCTCCTTCTGGCCTGCCCATGGCAATAAGATCAAAGCCTTCTGCCTCAACTAATGCCTCTGCCAGCTTCATCTCCATAAATATCTGTTTGGTCATTCCCTCTTTAACCAGCCCATCCTTCATCTCCTGTCGAGCTGTGCCTAATGTCGCCTTTATAGAAAGACCAAGGACCTCATTAAGGTTGGTGTTTGAATCAGCATCAACTGCCAATATAGGGGTTTTACCCTTTTGAACTAAATACTTGATTAGGAATCCAGCGATGGTAGTCTTGCCTGTCCCCCCTTTACCAGCCATTGCTATTGCATAGGGCATTCTTGCTCCCTTCTACTGCCTAAAAGGATAATCCTTTATAGCATCAGGGGCATTTTAAACAATGATCTTATTGCTGTCAACGAGAGATAGTCCTAAAATTAAATGTATCGTAATTTCTACAGCTTACTGAACATATTGGGATTTAATGAGGATTGAGTTTTTACCTCGCTCATGGGGTAATGGAATGTTGGAATATTGGAATGTTGATTCAAGAAAGGAGTTTGTCATCTTTTAAGATTACTAACTTACATGTCAAGAAAAACTTTGCCTATAAATCAATGTCCCATTTTACCAAGACGCATCATTCCAGCATTGCACTATTCCAATTGTGGGCGAAGCGAATTAATTTCTCTTTATATTTTTCCACTATTCTTCCGGAGTTTCCTGAGTTTTGAGGGAAACCCATTGTTTCTGAGCGAAAATCCGCTGGGAGCAGTGGGGTACCCATCGAGGTGAGCAGGAAGGGGAAAGCCCCGCCTATTTAGAGCGGGGAAGGGGCAAGTATTCCCCGCCTGCGAACCCGATAGGGTCACTGCGGAAGCCTTGAAGCGAAGAAATAATGGGTTTTCGTTGCGCGATCTGACTTTACAAAGAAAACCAATAGGTTCATTAAGCCTAATCAAAATTTTTAAGGAAACTCCAGTTAGCATTTCTATTGACACACAGCCGGCTTAATCCTATATTACCCTAACCTAAAGGGAAATCCTACCCCATCTAATTTTTTGGGAGATGACATAATGAGGTCAGATATATTAAAGAGGGATATTGAAACCTTACCGCACCGAGCATTATTAATGTCTGCGGGATTAAAGGAAGAGGACTTTGACCTTGGAAGGCCATTTATCGGTATTGCGAACAGTTATAACAACATTATTCCTGGTCATATCCACTTGAATGAGCTAACCCGGGAGGTAAAAAGAGGGATTAGAGCTGCTGGAGGGGTTCCTTTTGAATGGGGCGTTCCAGGTGTTTGTGACGGCGTTGCTATGTTTGTGGAGATGAGACTGAGCCTTCCAAGCAGAGAACATATCGCGGACAATATTGAAATCATGACCTTATCACATTCTATGGATGGATGGGTTGGGGTAACTAACTGCGATAAGATTACTCCAGGTATGTTAATGGCAGCTGGGAGGTTAAACATCCCCGCAGTTATTCTAACAGGCGGACCGATGAAGACCAATGTCATAGAGGGAAAAAAGCACCATCCAATTGAAGGGTTTGGTCTCGTTGGTCAGGTTAAGGCCGGTGAGATGACAGCAGAAGAGGCTGAAAAATTACTCCCTTATATGGCCTGCGGGGCAGGTTCTTGCGTTGGTCTTTATACGGCAAATACCATGGCGGTTGTTACTGAGGTGTTGGGCATATCATTGACCAATTGTGCAACAACCTTGGCAATAGACCCGCTAAAGAGGAGACAGGCGTATGAATCAGGAAAAAGGGTTGTTGAACTGGTTAAAGAGGATATTAGGCCGCGGGATATAATGACGATGGATTCCTTTGAAAACGCTATTAGGGTTGATATGGCTATGGGTGGCTCGACAAATACTGTTTTGCACATCCCGGCAATAGCCAGAGAGACTGGCATTGAAATAGATGTAGATGTGTTTGATAAGATCTCAAGGGAAATACCGAACCTATGCTCGATAATCCCTGCGGGAACTCATGAGATGGCAGATATCGACAGGGCAGGAGGCATTCCCGGAGTTCTTAACAGATTAAGGGATATGATAAAGGATTCTCCAACAGTAAACGGAAAATCAATCAAGCAGATAGCAGAAGAAGGAAAGGTGTTGGATGATATTATTAGAACCTTTCATAATCCATACCACTCTGAAGGCGGCATCGCAGTGTTAAAGGGGAATATTGCAAACAGCGGAATAATAAAACAGACTGCTGTTGAAAGAGAAATGATGGTCCATTCAGGGCCTGCTAAGGTTTTCTATACGGAAAGAGACCTACTGGATGCGATTGAGGCAAAGCGGATTGTTGAAGGGGATGTCGTTGTGTTGCCATTCCAGGGGCCGGCAGGGGCACCAGGGATGCCTGAGATGTTGACACCCACTGATTCAATAAAGGGAGCCGGCTATAAAGAGGTGGCCTTAATCACCGATGGAAGGTTCTCAGGTGCTACCACAGGGCCATGCATTGGGCATGTCGAAATGGAGGCATATAATGGTGGAGCAATCGGGGCAATAAGAGATGGGGATATTATAGAGATAGATATTCCAAAACGAAGGTTGAATGTTAGATTGAGCGATGCAGAGATTAAGGAGAGGTTAAAGGACGTGAAAATGCCAGAAAGAAGGCTTACACCTCTTTTGGGGTCTTACAGAAAAAAGTTCACAGGGATTAATTGTTATGGTAAGATAAAAAGTCCTCCATGATAATCCTATTTGAGGAAACAATAAAGGATAGTCTATGAAAGAGGACTTCATAGAGAAGAGATCCGAGCCCAGAAGCATCATAGATAAATACTATAGCGTAGAATTTTCAATAAGTAACAGTGCCTTTGTTTATCAATTCAAAATCTGGGACATATCCGCGAAAGGGGTATGCGTATTGGTAAAGGAGGATTCTGAATTATTGAATCACTTAAAGGTTGGTGACGTATTGAACCTGAAATACTACCCTGCTGATTCATCACACCCTATTGAACACCTAAAAACACAGATCAGGCATATCAACAAAGATGAAGAAGGACGTTTTAAGGGGCTCTATTTAGTTGGACTATCAATCTTAGAAAAATGAGATCCCACTGAGCAAAAATCCCCACCTGCCCTCATCCTTACCGTTAATATCTATAGAGCAAGACTACAGAGTTATAATACCCGTGGAGAAGATTTTCATTGATGTGAGCATGGATATGATCTAGTCTTTATCGATTATGACTAAAGGGGGTGCATTGTACACAGAGGCGGTGATCTTTGATTATGACGGAACCCTGGTTCAATTAAATATCAACTTCAGTGGTATGCGTCAGGGAGTGGAAGATATCTTAGCGGAGTATGGCATTGAACCCGATGCGCACAAGGGATTGTTAATACTGGAGATGATAGAGGAGGCGACAAGGCTTATCTCGGAGAAGAATCCGTCGGAAGGCCCATCTTTTTATCATAGGGCCCTTGAGCTTGTCACGGAGCATGAGGTCAGGGCAGCTAAGAGAGGGAGAATCCTCTCAGGAGTAGTCAACATGCTGACCCTACTAGAAGAACGGGGGGTCAAGGTTGGTATTATCACCAGAAACTG
>CP070660.1:288916-294140 GCA_020355145.1 Deltaproteobacteria bacterium | reverse complement strand
GCTTCCCCTGATGTTGGGTCAATAATTATTTCCGGTTCTACCGTAAACTCAGCCTCAACTTCAGTGCCATCTACAATAACGGTTACAGTATGGACGCCAGCAGTACTCTCAGGAATGAGGATAATGGAAGCAAATTCGCCATCACCATCAGTTTCATCATCGCCACTCTCAATCCTACTTGCCGGAATAGTAGTGATTTGAGATGCCCTTTCTTTCGAGAAATCAGAGGCCCGTTCCAATAGCAATTTAAAGACTGTTTTGCATATCTTCTTCTGACTATCAATACCGTATTTAATAACCTGGATCGATTAGAGGTAAGGGGGAGAGACTCGGCAGGTATTTCCGTTATTATTATAGTAGAGAAAAAGGATTATCTCTACTTTAAAAGGGCATTAAAAGCAAGGTCATTGCTAGATGAATTTTCTGCCCGCCAGAAGGAGGAAATCCTTGTCAACAGGGGTATTACAGTTCACATGGGTGAGAGCAGGGTCTCCCTCATGTTTGCCTACAAGATTGCTGCCCAGATTGGGCACTTAGGCGACAATGTAAAATTCCTAAGAAAACAAATCCAGGATGATAGGATATTTCAGTCTCTGATTGCCCTTCCCAGCCTCTATCAGACTACAATTGCCCACACACGCTGGGCCTCTGTCGGGGAAATCAGCGAACCAAACTGTCACCCAGTTGATAATGTCATTACTCAAGATGATAGAGATCGTGAATCTTACGAAAGCAAGGGAATTATTCACGTTTGCCTGAATGGGGATATCGATAACTATCTTATTTTAAAAGAGGAATTCGAAAAAGAGACAAAAAGTTCCATTCCCCCCGAGATCACTACTGACACCAAGATCATACCCCTTCAGATACAGAAATATTATGATAGTGGCCATCATATTGAGGAATCATTCCGATTAGCCGTTAACGATTTTAAAGGCTCCCATGCCATTGCCATGCACACCGACATTGCCCCGGGTAAGATTTTCCTGGCACAGAGAGGTAGCGGACAGACACTTTTTATCGGACTGGGCAAAGAACATTATGTCACTGCCTCGGAGATCTATGGTCTCGTGGAGGAGACCTCCAGATATATAAAGATGGAGGGTGAAAAGACTTTTACTGGATCGGACCGGAAAGGCCAGGGGCAAATTTTTATCTTAGACCAGAACTCGAGTGGTGGACTTGCGGGGATCAAGGCAATGTATTATGATGGGAGCCCCGTTCAACTTTCTGAAGCCGCTATAAAACAGACTGAAATCACATCAAGGGATATTGACCGCCAAGATTTTCCCCATTTTTTCTCGAAAGAGGTCTCTGAATCTTCCGGATCGGTTGAAAAAACAGTTCAAAACAGATGGAGGGTAATTCAAAAAAATAGAAAAAGGTATCCACTGATAATCTTGGGTGATAAGGTTATCCCTCCTGCTTTAGCGGAGGTCTTCACCCTAAACAGGATAAGGAGAATCTTCCTTATAGGCCAGGGAACTGCAGGAATTGCAGCCCATGGTTGCGCCGAACTACTCAGGTATTACCTTGCTGACAGTGACATTCGAATTGCTCCCCTCAAGGCCTCGGAGTTTAGCGGGGGCCTTCTAAAACCTGACCTCAAAGACACCTTGATTATCGCGATAACCCAGTCCGGTACTACCACGGATACAAATATGGCCATAGATATGGCAAGGGAACATGGTGCCTATACTATGGCTATTGTCAACCGGCGGGATTCAGATATCACCTTTAAGGTGGATGGTGTCTTGTATACCAGCACCGGGAGGGACATCGAGATGTCTGTGGCCTCCACCAAGGCCTATTATTCTCAGATTGCAGCGGGAGGTATACTGGGTCTAAAATTGGCACAATTAACGAAAAGGAGGGACGATGATTTTATCCTCGGGGAGCTCCAACGACTTATGATAATTCCCTCCCTGATGAAAAAGGTCCTGGCAAGGGAAGGGAAAATCGCAAAATCCGCTCATAGATTTGCACCTACAAAAAAATACTGGGCGGTTGTTGGTAGTGGCTACAACAAGATATCTGCAGACGAGATCAGGATAAAATTGAGTGAGCTCTGCTATAAGACCATTTCTTCAGACGTAGTCGAGGATAAAAAACACATTGACCTATCTTCAGAACCTCTCATTCTTGTCTGTGCGGCTGGCAATAAGGGTGATGTCATAAGTGATATCATCAAGGATACAGCCATATTCAAGGCCCATCAGGCCACTACCATTGTAATCGCCACTGAGGGTGAGGAAAGATTTAAACCCTATGCAGATTCATTAATTTATGTGCCGGAGATAGAGGAGCGGTTCTCCCCTATCTTGACAACCCTGGCAGGTCATCTCTGGGGTTATCATGCAGCCAAGGCGATAGATAAAGAATCCCGTTTTCTCTTCGATTTCAGGGAGGAGATCAGTGGATATATTTCTACCTCCCTTAAAAAAGGTCTGGATATATACCAGACAATACTTGATAAGACCTTTCAAGAGAAAACCGCCAGATTTTCCATAGACTTCAAAAAGAGATTGGAGGAGAGACGATATACCACGGCCATGGAACTAAAGGCCGCCTCTGATCTGACACTCCTGTTAAAATATCTCTCCGGACGGCTTCCCATGTCCGACTTTGAGCTCGATTTTGGCATCAGCGGGACAGCCCCCAATATGTTTGATATCTTCTTTCGCTGTATAGGAGAGGCCATAAACGATATGGCCAGACCGATAGATGCAATAAGGCATCAGGCAAAAACAGTTACAGTGGGAACAAGCAGGATATGGGAACCGATTCAGGGTTTACTGTTTGACACCCTGAAGAAAAACGGGTTTGATGTAAGCAATCTTACCAATAAGAATGTCCTTGTCTTGAAAAATCTTCAGGAGGTCATCTCTGAAATAAAAGGCCAGACCCTTTATAAAATCAGGGACCTCACTTATACCGGGGAGCCAGTTGAAGATTCAAGGATTGAACTGGTGAAGAAACAAGGGAGTTCTTCTAAACTTATCTCCCGAGTGGAGACCGATAACAAGCTTAAGGGAACGAAGAATATCATTGTTAAGGCCGGAAATGTCTTTATTGGAAAAGGAAAGAGTGATAACAGAAGTATCCTTGTCATACCTATAATGAAAAAAGGTCCCAGCATTGACCATCTCCTGCTTCTCAATGTTGGCCTTAAGAAAGAAATGGATCTGCCAAAAAAGGTAAAGGCCCTGGGTGACAGATTTAATCACATCAAAAATATTGTTGAAGAGACAGACTTATCCTGGCAAGATGACTATATAAACTTGCTCGACGTTGAGGAACTTTTTGGCAATTCTGCAGAAAAGATAGCTGAGTTTATCATATCCTCCACCGGCAGATTGTAAATTAAGGGAGGAAGCGTTTATGCCTTGCAGCTTAGAAGATATCCACCAATTTATCCTCTTCCAAATCAAAGGGGTTCAGACCCATTCCCTGGACTTTCTATTCTCATCTAAAAAGTCACCTTACCTGGACATTGCATCGATTTATACAGGCCTTGAGAAAGAATGGGAGACAGTAAAACCCACCCTAAAGGATAAGGACCGGAAGCAGGATTTGGTAGATATTATCTTCCCAAAGAAACCTTATGACCTGAAGGTAATTCAAAAATTACATGATATCTTTCTCAGCCCTTCCCTTACTCACCCCCCTATCTTTCTGGATACCTGTATCGCAAGAATCTTGACGGAAATTTCAGGGAAACAGAGAAGGCGGGTCTCTCCACAATTACTCCTTGAACTACTAAACCTCTGCAAGCTTAGGACACCGGAATTCTTGACGATAATCAAACCGATCCTAGGGATTATTGTAGACCAGAATAAGATCTTCAGTCATGTAATCAAGACTCATGCCTGTGAGGTCTTAATCAATAACTATGAAAGTGAGGCACTTTTTATCTTCATCTCATGCGCCATGGACCTAAAGGAAGCGGAAAAACAGGTCCTTTTTCAAAGCCTGACTGCCTTTCAAAAGATCTATCGAAAATTTCTTGAGCTACATGTGGGCGTCCATGAAAAAAATCTGATCAGCATGAGATGGTTTGGGGTTTCCTACAACCAGCTAAGGCGAAGGGGGGAATGGAGGGACAACTTTTCCAATTTGATCAGGCGCTTTATTGAGTATCTTAAAGAAAGAAAAAAGGGGGAGGCAATCCAGGTAGCGCGTTTTCTTGTGCTCCGCTTTAACAATGAGGATATCCTGAGGGTTATTCACTATGAAATCGGTAGAGATCCCGATCTTTCTTTTGAGAGGCCTTTGGCATGGTTCATCTATCGTCAAGTCTATAGGGTTATGCAGGAATTTCGAAAAAGCTACATATCTCAAAAGGTGGATACAGAACTCACCCAGGCCATTTCCAAAACTGAGGCCCAGGCTATTGATGCCATGCGCATGATTACGGTTGACAGGGTGCCGGCACTTGTTGTTTTAAAGGGACTAGGCAAAGTCTCTCGACCGGCAAGGGCCTATACCATCCTCCCCAAATTCATGGAAAAATTAGAGCTATTTAACCTTAAGGCCCTCTTTGAACTCTATCCTATTCCTCCCATTTCCCAGCAGGTCTTTGATCTCGTTGCCAACATCGCTGATAACATGGAACTGGAGCGCGATGAGTTCTTCCTTTTTATAGCGTATCTGGAAAGGTTGCTTATCTTTTTGCAGGAATTAGAGGAAATGGGCATCAGGGTGGAGAGAGACTCTGCCTATGGGCTCATAAAAAATCCCTACCAGCTTAATTCCTTAAACCTAATCAAGGGAGGTGCATACCTTGCCTCAACCGGCTTGTGGTATCAAAATACAATTCCCCCTAGCATTATCAGGTGTATTAGCCCAAATGCCCTCCCCAACTGCGTGGGAGTGAGGGATCGCCACATCTTCTCTCGCATATCTAAGTTGACTGGAGGCTTTAGAGGAAGCCCTTTCGATCTGGACAGCACCAATAGATACAACTGGGATGAAGAACCCGAAACCTGTCTGTTCCGGCCTGGATACTCTCAGATTACCATTCCCCAATCCATCCGGCACCGATGGGAAGAGACTCAAAGCCTTCAAAGAGATATGCTCATAGAGTTGATTCAGGGAAAGCAATGGAATTAGGGGAGTCTTAGTCAACGTGATTTAAGATCCTCCGTGCGGTGGCGGATTATCTTGCCTTTTCTCATATATATTACCTCCTCGGCAATGTCAGTTGCCAAATCGGCAACGCGCT
>CP070660.1:269611-288816 GCA_020355145.1 Deltaproteobacteria bacterium | reverse complement strand
GCCCTTATGTCTTGCCAGACTGAGCAACCTCTCCATTTGGATCTTTAGGGCATTATCTGACAGATCATTATCCAAAAATATATCCCTGCCGGCTGTCTTAAGTGCTATTTTCCTTGCTACATTAAATGCCACACTGCTGGCGGTTGTTCTGCTATCAATAAAGTAAAGGCCTCTTGCCTTCAACTCAGCCAGCACTAGCGTCATCTTCTCCCCGTTCTCTGTAAATCTTGATCCCATGTGATTATTGACACCAGCGATAAAAGGTATCTGGCTCAAATCCCTATTAAGCATCTCCAAAAGATCTTCTTTGTCCATCGATACAAGCAAGACCCCATTCCCTGGACTAATGACCGGATAATTAATGGGTTCCATAGGAAGGTGAAGCATTGTTTCTCGCCCCTCTTCCCTGGCCTTAAGTGCAATTATCCTTGTATTAGGGGCAAATGGCAAAACAGAAAAGGTAAGGGGTAAATCAAATTCTATAAAGGCCTGTGCAAGAGAACTATCATAGCCTAAGTCATCTATTATAATACCGATTTTGGGATATGATAGACGCCGAGGAACCTGATAAATGTCTAATATAATTCTTAGTTTGTGAGTATGGAAATCCTCATAATATATATTGTAGATTATTTCATTGCCTGATCCTTTATCTGCCTTAATTTGTACCGGTATCCTTAGATTAGAAATCCTGTTTCGGATTTCCTTTCCTATCTGGAAAATGGAATGACCGTGTGGAATCCTGGCCTCTATGGTGTTAAAATCCCAGCTATAGTCGTCCTTCTGTCTTGGAAGTACGGATAGAAAAATTATCCTCTCTTGGGGTACCCCCATCTTATAGAATCCATCTGAAATGGCCCTGTCTATAAGGCTTATAGATCTACCGAATTGCCTTGAAGAGGCATAAATCTCCTCAAATGGGAGGGGAGAGCCTTTTTTATCCAATCCTGATAGATAGCTTATCAATATGGTAAGGATTATGCCTGCTAATCCAAGACCAACAAGGGTGAGACTAAGCTCCCTTTTTTTCTCGCCTTTTGATCTAACCATTTAAAAAGCTATCTCGTACTCATTCCTGGGTCTGTCGGCCCTCTATTTTAGAGAGAATGTTCCAGGATTGAAGTATCTGTATCGCCCTTCTTAATTGATTATCATTATCAATACGTTCCTGGATGCGGGATCTTTCATCTGGCGAGATTCCCTTCTCTTCCTCCGTCTTAAGCTCTAGGGTCTCTTCTTCAATATGGCCTTCTAAATCCATCTCTCTTATGGCAGGCTGCTCTTTTACCTTGGGTTTTTCCTTTGGTGGTATAAAGGCAACCTCTATATCCGGTTCAATACCACTTGCCTGTATCGATCTTCCACTCGGGGTATAGTATAGTGCAGTTGTAAGGCGCAAACCTGAACCATCTGAAAGGGGGAAAAGGGTCTGTACAGAGCCCTTCCCAAAGGTAGAAGTACCTAAGACAAGGGCCTTCTTGTTGTCCTGCAAGGCCCCAGCCACTATCTCTGCTGCGCTAGCGCTCCCCTCATTAACCAATACAATCATAGGATATCTTAGCGACTTCGTGTTCTTATGGGCAATACTTTTCTCTTCCTTTTTATCACGGCCCTTAATGGAGACAATCAACCCTGAATCAAGAAATTCATCGGCTACCTCTATTGCCTGAGACAGTAGCCCCCCAGGGTTGTTTCTCAAATCCAGAATCAAGCCCTTCAATTCCCTCTTGTCCTCCATCTCTTTTAAGGCCTTAGAAAGTTCTTGACCTGTATTACTTTGGAAATTAGAAACCCTGATGTAACCTATATCGAAAGGAAGGAAAGATGAGCGAACGCTTCTTATAGGTATCACATCCCTAGTGATCATGAAGTCAATTGGTTTTTCTAAACCCTCCCTCCTGATAGTCAGCTCAATCTTGCTTCCCTTGGGCCCCCGAATAAGCTTAACTGCCTCCATGATGGATATATCTTTAGTTGATTTGTCCCCTATCATGATTATCTGGTCTCCTGCCCTTATCCCGGCCTTAAATGCAGGTGTCCCCTCAATAGGAGAGACTACTGTAAGGACACTGTTTTTGATGGTTATCTCAATGCCTACCCCGGTAAAGCTTCCCTTTGTCTCTATCATCAATTCCTTGTATTCTTCTGGGCTCATAAAAAAGGAGTGAGGATCCAAGGTTCCAACCAGCCCCTTTATAGCCCCATATATAAGCTCTTTTGCATCTGTGTCTTCAACATAGCTTTTTTCAATCTTGCGTAAGACCTCACTAAATATCTCAATATTCTTATATACCTCCTTTGTGCTGGCCAAAACATCTTGATAACTATCGCTGATTAAAGGTAAAAATATCACGCAGATGAAAACAATTGCCTGATAAAAGAAATGATTATGTCTTGTTTTTAACATCACCTTTCTCCCTTTTTTATTAAAATGTTCCTTTTTCGGCCCCTAATCTTACGTCTCGGGATTTCTATCCGCCTAGCCTGAAACCCATAAGGCCTTTAGCTTCAACTGATTCATGCCATTCTCATGAAATGATGGGCTATTGGAGTACTGGAGTAGTAGGTAGTAAAAGCGGAAAGAACTATTTTTTTGTTTTTCTAAACCCATCATTCCAGCACTCCATTGCTCCCTGGCCCAGACCTGGCTTGCATGGCCGGAATTAATCGGGCGACGCTTCCGAAATATTACATCAATGGCAGCTTATTCCAAGCAAGTCGCGCCAGGGCAGGCCAATGCTCCAATTGGGGCGGAGCCTCAAGCTAATCCTATCTTAATCTTAGCCACTGTTTGGGGTCCAAATAGTCCCTCCCCTTTCTTATTTCAAAATATACCCCAGCTCCCACATGCCAACCCGGATCTCCCACCAAACCCACTGCTTCTCCGCCCCAGACCATCTCTCCTTTTTCCTTTATCCTCTCTTCAAGGTGTGCGTAGACAGTAAAATAATGGGATCCATGGTTAATAATTATCAACTGCCCATATCCCTTAAACCATCCAGAATACTCTACCCTGCCTGGAAAAACTGATCTAATCTCTTCCATAGGAGGGCCCTTGATATATATCCCCTTTCTATGCATAAATGGATTGGATCCAAATTGTTCGACATCTCCGATTATCTCTCCCGTTAGCGGTAGAGGTAACAGCCCTTTCATTTCAGCAAACCCTTTTGGTAAATGCCTTTCCTTTTCTCCTGTCTCTAAATGTCTCATGGTCTGATTAAGGGCTTGGGAAGCCTCTTTTAGTTCCTTAACCGCCTTTGCATAAAATTCCTTCTCCCTATGTACCTTCATTAACAAAAAAACCTTTTTTTCAATACTCTTTTCAAGCTGGGCCATCTTTCTATCCTTGGCCTTTTTCAACGCCTCAATCTTGGCCATATTTTCCTTGAGCCCAGCTAACTCATTCTCAACTCGCCTCATCTGCCTGTCCAGCATATCCAGAACCTGTCTATCCTGATCCATAATAGCCTTCATATATTTTATTATCCTTTGAAATTCTTGCACAGTAGCAGAGGCAGCAAGAAGCCTTACATATCCGGGCCTCCCAAACTTATAGAAGGCAGTTAGGCGCCTTTTTAAACATTCCTTGACGCCAAGGAAAGACTGTTCTAGTTGCTGGACCCTTCTATGGCCACCCTGGATCTCCCTTGAAAAATCCTTTATCTGGCTTGATAACTCCCTTAATGACCCCCTATTTTCAGCCACGTCCTTTTCCAACTTTTCTATCTCTCCCAAGATGCCCTTCTCCTTGATATCAACGCTTAGCAGTTCACTTTGCTGCTCTAAAAGATACCTCTCTGTCTGCTGAATCTGAGAGCGAGTAATATCTATAGAAGGTCTCTCCTCCGCCTCTGAGAAATCTATAAGGAAAAGATGAGGAATAACGAAAAATAGTATGGAAAAAAATGATAGAAAAACTCTGATTTTCGTATTCATACCCTAAAAAAGCGACCCAAGGATATAGTGCTTCCAACAAAACCAACAATAATACTCATAAGTAACAAAAAATATATAAATTGAGCTGGAAGAAATATGATATCAAGGGAGGCAAATCCAATTATAAGATCTACTCTGGTTATGAATATCATATATATTAAAAAGAGAATGACGAGGGCAACTGAGCCTCCAAGAAACCCTTGAATTGACCCCTCAATCAGAAAGGGGATCTTTACAAAGCGATTGGTTGCACCTACTAGCTTAAGTATCTCAATCTCATCTCTCCTAGAATAGATAGTCAATTTTATGGTATTGGTGATGATAAAAAGGGCCGCCAGAAAAAGCAACCCACCAAGAACCATGCCTATAATCTTTACCGCCTCCATTATGGCCTGAAATCTCTCTATCCATTCCTCGCTGTATTGTACCTCATCAACTATATCAATTCCCTCCAACCTTGTCTTTAGTTGATAAGGAAGGGAGTTCCCACCTTTATCCCTCGAAAGGATAATCTCAAGGGAGGCAGGCAGAGGGTTCTCCCTTAGACCATCAAGTAGTCCAGCCTTGTTTCCCAATTGCCTCCTAAGGCTTTCCATAGCATCATCCTTGGAAATAAACCCTTTGATAGTCACCCCAGGAAAATAAAGCAATTCTTTTTCTATGTCTTCAAGCACAATCCTTTCTGGCTCCTCTCTGAAATAAACAGACATGGTCAGTAATTTTCCCCTTTCCTCTGACCAATAGTTTAGATTTAGGAAGATAAGAATAAAGGCATCAAAAATAAGGAATGCTATGGCCATTGTGCCCACACCTATCAAGTGAACTAATCGATTATTAAAAATATTTGCCATAGCCTGCCTAATAAAATAGGGAAGGAATGTGATTTTCATTTATACTATCCTGCCCTTATTCAGGGTAACTATCCTTCTCCTTGTATCCCTTAGTAGCTCCTGGCTATGTGTTGCCACGATTACCATTGTACCCCTGGTATGTATCTCTCTTAAAAGGGCCATTATCTCCATGGTTAAATCCGGGTCAAGGTTTCCAGTAGGTTCGTCGGCTAAGAGAATCAAGGGATTATTGATTATTGCCCGGGCAAGGGCAACTCTCTGCTGTTCACCGCCTGAAAGCTGAGGGGGATAGTAACCTTCCTTGTTTGCCAAACCCAGATATCTGAGCGTCTGATGAACCCTTTTGCGTATCACAGATAGCGGAAACCCTGTTATTTCCAGGGCCAGGGCCACATTTTCAAACACATTGCGTCTTGGAAGCAATTTGAAATCCTGAAAGACTACCCCTATTTCTCTACGTAAATATGCAAGCTCCCTGTCCTGGATCCTGTTAAGATTCCTCCCATTGACCAATGCTTGCCCGCTGGTTGCCCTCTCCGCGCAGAAGATTATCTTTAGCAGTGTGGTTTTTCCTGCACCACTGGGTCCTGTGATGAAAACAAACTCTCCCTTCCTTACTGTCAAGCTTACATCTATGAGGGCCGGATTATTTGATCCAAAGGCCTTATAGACATGGAAGAGTTGGATCATTTCAAAAGGCAATCTCAATTATTGCTAATAAAGAAAAACTCAAGTAACACTCGATCTTAGTCAATAACCCTCAAGCGAGAGAAGCTATCGCTTTGCACCTCTTTTAGAGCCGGAAAAATGGATTTCAGGTAAATTATCTTGGTCAGCCACCTTTAACCTATAAATGTGGCGGTAGGATCTTACTGGGTTAGCAAAACACAAAAAAGCCAAGAAACTACTTTTTCAAAAACCTGTTTCACTTGGCATATTCAGTGGCCCTGGTTTCCCTTATTACTGTTACCTTTATCTGTCCGGGATAGGTAAGATCTTTCTCTATCTTCTTTGCTATCTCCCTGCATATCATTGTTGACTCAAAATCATCCACATTATCACTCTCTACCATTATCCTCAGTTCTCTGCCTGCCTGAATTGCATACGACTTACTAACACCTTTAAAAGAACTAGCTATCCTTTCCATGTCTTCCAGCCTCTTCACATATGACTCGAACATCTCCCTCCTAGCCCCAGGTCTTGCACCAGATAGAGTGTCAGCCGCTTGAAGAAGTATATCCATAACAGAGGTAGCCTGGATATCCTCATGGTGAGAGGATATTGCGTGAACTACTTGATCAGATTCGCCATATTTCCTGGCGAGGTCTGCGCCTATAAGTGCATGTACCCCCTCTACCTCATGGTTTACTGCCTTACCTATATCATGGAGAAGGCCGATTCTCTTGGCCTGTTTTGGATCTACCCTTAACTCCGATGCCATTATGCCACAAAGGAAGGCAACTTCAATAGAGTGCTGCAAGACATTCTGAGCATAACTTGCTCTATATTTTAACCGACCGATTAATTTAACCAATTCTGGGTGGATTCCATGAACTCCGATATCAAAAGTAGCCTGTTCCCCAGTTTCTTTAATATCTGTCTCGACTTCTCTGGTCACCCTCTCCACAACCTCCTCAATCCTGGCCGGATGAATTCTGCCGTCTTCAATCAACCTCTCTAAGGCCACCTTAGCCACCTCTCTCCTAATCGGATTAAAACCCGACAACACTACAGCCTCCGGTGTATCATCAATGATAAGATCTATTCCAGTGGCTGCCTCCAGCGCCCTAATATTCCTGCCTTCTCTTCCAATAATCCTCCCCTTCATCTCATCATTTGGTAAATTAACCACGGATACGCTCTCTTCAGCCACATATTCACCAGCGTATCTTTTAATGGCCAGGGTCAAAATCTCCTGTGCCTTTCTATTAGAGATCTCTTTTGTCTCAGCCTCTATTCTCTTTATGAGTTTTGAGGCCTCATGGCGTGCCTCCGATTCCATAGAAGAGATAAGCATCTCTTTTGCCTCTGCTGCTGAAATCCCACCAATTCTCTCTAATTTCCTCCTCTCCTCTTCAATGAGACTATTAAATTCTCCCTCTTTTTTACCTATATCCTTCTCCCGATTCGCTAAGCTCACCTCTTTTTTCCCAATTAGTGATTCCCTTTGCTCAAGTTGCGCCATCTTCTTATCTAATGTATCCTCTTTTTGGAACAACCTTCTTTCCTGGCCCTGGAGTTCCTTTCGCCTTAACCTCGTCTCCTCTTCAAAATCGAGCTTCATTTGATAAAGCTTGTCTTTTGCCTGTAGCCGGGCCTCCTTTCTGATTGTTTCAGCCTGCTTGCTGGCTTCACTTATAACCTTTCTGGAATAGTCTTCAGCGGAATCAACTTTCTTCTCTGCCATTTTCTTACGGACGATGAAACCAATGACCGCTCCTGCTATGATTCCTGTCAATGCAACAATAACTAACTGAGTGACTAACATATCTTCATCACCGCCTTTTATTCTTTAAGATTTTTCTCAGGGAAAAAGAGGGGTTGATAGAGGCTTAGGGGATTGATAGATAATTCGGTGCTCGGTAGAGCCTAACTACATAAAGCGCTCTAAATGGTAGCCTAAAAAAAATTTGAAAATCACAAACCGGTTAACCCGCATAGGAGTTATTTCTGATAGAAATTATACCTGCCTGCTAGCAAATATATTGATATTTTCGCCTCATTTATTATAAAGTCAGGTAACAACTTATTCCTCAGCCCTAGACTATCAATCCACTCTTTATTCTTTGTTTTCCCCCGCTCTAATGCCGTGTCAGCAGCTCTTTTTGAACCTGATCTCTATCAGGTGGGCGTTCCATTACCCCATTAGGTCTCTTTCAACATCCAAAAAAGACACACAAAGGCAAGGGGGAACTCCCTTCTACATTTATGTTGGCTCAAAAATATTCCACCAATCACGAACATAGCAGGGGAATAATTTAGTTTAATACCATACTCAGGCCTTTTATTAACCTCTGCGACCTGTTATTGATTTCGGTTAATAGATCCTCCCTTTCTTTTATGAGCTGAAAATAATCACCCGCTATATCAAGAGCAGCTAAAATAGCTGTCTTATCCTCAGATAACTCTTTCTTAGAATCGCTTATCTCCTTCAGCTTTTTGTCCACGTATGCTGCCACCTTCAATATTTGTTCCCTATCATCAGAGCCTCTTACAATATATTCCCTATCCTTTATCCGGATTTTGACCTTCTCGCCCATAGGACCCATCCTTTAATGTCATAAATTATATTCTTCCATCTTTTCCAAAAGGGTTACTAATCTTTTTCGAGCTAACTCTCTATCAGTCTTTAACATCTCCATCTCGTTTGTAAGTGAGTCTATCTCTTCCTCTTGGCTCTGAAGCCTCCCCTCTAAGTTAACCTTTTCCTCTTTGAGAGATCTCACCAGCGAGACAATGGATTCAATCCTCTGCTCTAATAGACCAAATTGGTTTAATTCGTCTAATCCCATATGGGTCTTAAAATTTTTATATTTACTTAGTATATCTGTTTTATAAAGAAAGTCAAGTGATAAAGAAAAAAGGCAGGTGTTGAAATACAGAAGTATAAATTTACGTGGAGAAACCTCTTCTTATCTTTATTGTACCCAAAAAAGTTCACCCTTTGGCTTTCCCCTGAGGTTATAAAAGAGAAGGCATTGTGATAGTCTATTCGTAGCGGCCTGGCCATAGAAATTAGGGTTTGACCCTAAGTCTTCTTATAAAGTGAGGATAAAGTAAGCCCTGTTAGAATTTCTACAGAGGCATTATACATGTGTGAATGGGTAGATATTTAGCACACCCCAGTGGCTCAATAGGAGGCATTTTAAAAGGGTAAGTAGGGGTAGATCTTTTATCAAATAATTCTAAAGACCCTTAAGATAAGAAAGAGGATCCCGACAACCATGCCAAATATGGCGCAGATCTGGGCTATCAGAAATAGGTAAAATAATTTGGTCTTGATATCGTTGTCTCTTTTGCTAAGCCCAGATTTAATGGTCATATCATAGGCCTTAAAAGGATTTTAGGCCGACAATATATCTTTGGAATGTCAAATGTCAAAACCCAAAGCCCAAACAAGAGAAGGCTTTGACCCCCCTAGTGGAAAGCATTTGGATTTTCTTATTTGACATTTCCATCAAAAGGTTACCTTGTTCTTCTTGCCTCAAGAGAGGCCTTGATCTTCTTTAATCGCAGGAAGCCCTCTCTTTCTATCTCCTCCATTCTCATCTCTATATATTTGATCGTTGCGTTAAGCCTTGGGATAACAATGTATTCCAGGGCATTAACCCTCCTCCTTGTCTTTTCCACTTCTAGAGCAATCCTCCTGAGGGACTCTTCCACCTCCGCCAGTTTCACAATTAATAAAAGAGACTCCTCAAAACCCTTGGCGGCATCATCTAATTTTGCTGTCGTACTTAAAAAACCATACCCCCTCTCATTTATCCGCCGAACCACATCCCCTATCTTCAAGATGGGAACTGAGACACCCATTATGTTCTTGGTCACAAACTCTAAGCCCACATCCCTTAATGTTATTCCGGTTATCTGTTCTAGATCTCGGGGCCCCAACAAGACCTCAACCATCAAAAGGTTGTAAAATGCAGTCTTTAGATTTTCCTCCACCCTCTTTCGCGCATCCCTATATTGCTTAATCACTAACATTAGCTCGGAGATCAATGCATCTCTCTTCTCCCTTAAGAGTTCGTGTCCTCTGTCAGCGAGCTTCACCCTCTTTTTGAGCTTTAACAATTCCATCCTTGTGGGCTTAATGTTTTGTAGGATCTCTGCCATTTGCTCGTTACTGGTTGCTCGCAGATCTTCTCATTAAGGGCTTTACATACACAGACTTTTGCCCTGCGGACTGTGGCAGGGCAAAAAATGAAACAGACTACTCGGTATTGAATGCTGGTTATCGCAAATTGGTTAATGCCTTCGAGCTTCCCCTTTTAAGAACCTCTCTTGTAGTATTGTTTAATGTATTTTTCATCTATCCTCTTTAGTTCCCCCTCTGGTAGCATTGAGAGGAGTTCCCACCCCAAGTCAAGTGTCTGTTCAATTGTCCTATTTTCATCCACCCCCTGATAGACAAACCTCTCTTCAAAGATATCCGCAAACCTTAAATTTAGGCGATCCCTTTCGCTTAATGCCTCCTCGCCCACAACTGCAACGAGGCTTCTGACATCCCTTCCTTCAGCATAGGCAGAATAACATTGGTCAGACACACCTAAATGATCTGCCCTTGTCCTGTCTTCCCCTATCCCTTCATTCATAAGCCTCGACAGGCTGGGTAGGACATCCACGGGCGGATAAATTCCCTTTCTGTGTAGCTCACGAGAGAGTACAAACTGCCCTTCAGTTATGTACCCTGTAAGGTCAGGTACGGGGTGTGTTATATCATCATCTGGCATAGAGACAATTGGCATTTGGGTGATAGAGCCCTTTTTTCCTATAATCCTACCTGCCCTCTCATAGTTGGTTGCTAGATCTGTATACATGTAACCTGGATACCCTCTTCTTCCAGGGACCTCCTCTCGTGCCGATGAAACCTCCCTCAATGCCTCACAGTAATTGGTCATGTCTGTGAGTATAACCAGTACATGGGTGTCGTAATTAAAGGCAAGAAACTCCGCGGCTGTAAGGGCCATTCTTGGAGTAATAATCCTCTCAATGGCCGGATCATCTGCCAGATTGATAAATGAAACTATCCTCTCCAAGGCCCCAGTGGATTCAAAGCTATTCATGAAAAAATTTGCCTCTTCATGGGTTATCCCCATGGCAGCAAAGATTACACTAAAGGGTTCCTCTGAACCCAAAACTGTAGCCTGTCTTGCTATCTGTGCAGCAAGCTCATTATGGGGTAGACCAGAGCCAGAAAAGATTGGAAGCTTTTGCCCCCTGACTAATGTATTCATTCCATCAATGGTGGATATACCGGTCTGGATAAATTCATTCGGATAGGCCCTTGCCGTTGGATTTATCGCCGCACCTGTGATTGGCAATCGAGCCTCTGGAATGATCTCCGGGCCACCATCAATCGGTCTACCCAAACCATCAAAGGATCTTCCAAGGATTTCCTTGGAAAGGGAGATCCTCATAATGTCGCCCGAGAATCTAACCCTTGTCTGGTCCGTATCAAGCCCCCTTGTGCCCTCAAATACCTGAACAACTGCCACATTCTCCTGTGACTCCAAGACCTGACCCATTCTATTGTCACCCTCAGGTGAGCGTATATAGACAAGCTCTCCATAGGCCACCTCTTCCACGCCCTCGACAATCATTAGAGGCCCTGCAACCTGAGTAACAGACCGATACTCCCGTGCCTTTATATCCTTGGGCATCTTTTTCATCCTTGATTCCTCAGGGCTTCAAATTCACGCTCAATAGATCTTATTAACTCCTCATGTCTCTTTGGGAAATCCGGGTTTGGTGTATACTTCATCCGAGCTATCTCATCTTTGACCTTCATCGCTGTTATCCTGCTTGTCACTATGCCTGCATCAATTGCCTTTTTGACCTCTTGATAAAACCTGGTGATGATCTTAAGCATCAGATATTGCTTCTCCTTGGAGCAATAAGAATCTATCTCATGATAGGCGTGTTGTTGAAGATAATCCTCCCTAATCACCCTTGTCACCTCCAAAAGGGCCCTATCTGACTCCGGCAATGCATCCTGACCAACCAACTGTACAATCTCCTGTAACTCTGCCTCTTTCTCCAGGAGGGCCATCATCTCTCCCCTTAAGGCCTGAAATTCCTTGTCTATGTTTTTATCGTACCAGGCTTTTACAAAATCCAGATAGAGTGAATAACTCGTCAACCAGTTGATGGCGGGAAAATGTCTCCGGTCCGCCAGGTTTGTGTCTAATGCCCAGAAGGCAGTTACCACCCTCAAGGTATTTTGGGCGACCGGTTCAGAGAAATCGCCCCCTGGTGGGGATACCGCCCCGATAATTGAAACCGATCCAAATCTCTTCTCCCTCCCCAATGTCACTACCCTGCCTGCCCTCTCATAGAAGTCAGCGAGTCTGGTGCCCAAATAAGCTGGAAACCCTTCTTCGCCTGGCATCTCCTCCAGCCTTCCTGAAATCTCCCTCAGTGCCTCAGCCCACCGCGATGTCGAGTCCGCCATCAAGGCTACATCATATCCCATATCCCTATAATACTCGGCAATTGTAACCCCAGTATAGATAGAGGCCTCCCTGGCTGCCACTGGCATGTTGGAGGTGTTGGCAATCAAGGCGGATCTCTCCATGAGCTTTTCACCGGTACTTGGATCGTCCAAATCTGGAAAGGTCAGCAAGACCTCTGTCATCTCGTTTCCTCTTTCTCCACAGCCAACATAGACGACAACTTGGGAGTCAGCCCATTTCGCCAACTGATGTTGGCTAACAGTCTTACCAGTCCCAAATCCCCCAGGAATTGCGGCTGTCCCGCCTTTTGCTATAGGAAAAAAGGTATCATAAATCCTCTGGCCTGTTAGCAGTGGTACCTCTGGGTCAAGCTTTTCCTTAAAGTGCCTCCCTATCCTTACCGGCCATCGTTGTTTCATTGTTAGTTCTCTTCTCTCTCCTCCTGCATCAATAATGGCTATGGCCTCATCAACCGTAAAACTCCCACTCTTAATCTCTAATACCCTTCCATGTACCCCTGGTGGGACCATTATCTTATGGACTATGACCTTTGACTCCTGAACCTCCCCTATAATATCCCCCTCCACGACCTCATCACCGTTTTTAACAGTCGGTATGAAGTCCCATTTCCTCTCAGGATCCAGGCCGGGAACATTAATCCCCCTGGTTATGTAATCCCCTGCCTGGTCCTTGATTCCGAGCAAGGGCCGCTGTATTCCATCGTAGAAATTGGTAATAATCCCCGGACCAAGCTCCACTGATACAGGGGCACCTGTTCTTATGACATCCTCCCCTGGCCTAAGCCCGGTAGTATCCTCATAAACCTGGATATAGGCCAAATCCCCTATTAACTTTATCGTTTCCCCCATCAAACCTTCCCGACCCACCCTGACAACCTCATACATCTCGCAACCTCTCATATCCTTGGCAATTACCAGTGGGCCAGCAATGCTCTTAATTTCCCCTGTCTTTTGATCTACCATAATCTCCTCGCTATGCTATCTCGAATCCGACAGTCCTTTTAATAAGCTCTCGCATAGGATCAATCTTCTCAGGCAAGGGGCCACCGCTATCCGGGATCTCCACAACTATAGGCATTATACCCTTCCTAAACCTATCCGTCTCTTGTAATATATGCCTTATCTCCCCGGCTACCTTTTCGGTAACCAATATTATGCCGATATTATCGTCAAATAGGCCGTTCAGGACCCCCCTGATATCCTCCTGCCTGATCTGTTCTATCAGGAAGGTTTTTCGTATGCCTGCCAATCTAAATCCATAAACTGTATGTCTGTCTCCAATCAGGGCAATCTCCATTACTGCCTCATAAGTTGCAAGCCTAACATAACGAATTCCGGAGTAATGGAGTATTGGAGCAATGGACAAGATAGAAATACCAAGATCCTCTAATACCCATTAATCCATCCCTCCACTATTCCATCACCCCAATTATGAGCGGAGCGAGCTAAGTGATTCTCTGATCTCATCCCTGACCAGATCAAGCTCTGAACTCCTAACAATAGCCAAAAGATTCCTCACCTCTTTCTGCTTTGACACAAGAAACCCGATAAGAGGCCCTGGGCCAAATGGCCTTCCCTTCCTAATCTCCTCTGCCTTTTTAAGCACCAGATTATCGAGCGCCTCTTCAAAGGATAAGATAGAACTGGTTTTCTCGTACTCATGCTGGCCACCTAAAAGGGGTTCAAAATATATTGTATCCTCCAGAAGGTTTATAAGGCCAGATAGGTCCTCTTCAGCATAAGCGGGTAGTAATTCATTCAACAACCTGCAATCGCGTATTAAAAAGGGGTCAGTATCCTCTGAGGAGAGCCGGTCATCTTTTGCCCTCAAGATAGTCTTAAGGTTGTGGGTCTCAACAGATATCCGCACAAAGTCCTTGAACTCTCTTAGGCCCCTTGGCCTCAAAACCTTTAACAATAAATCTTCCCAAAAGATCTTATCTAACAAGGCCTCTAAGAAAAACAGGTTTTTTGACTCATTATATTTATCCAAACCATCCCTTAGAGAACGGTAAGGGGTTCTTGCCAAGAGGGTAACAAGATCATCCATAGCCTCTGCATCCGTTAGGGCCTTAAGAAAGGCAAAATCTAACTCGCCTCCCACAATAAAGGAGTCCAATATCTCCTCTTTCTTTAGTCCTCCATGTATTCCCCTCATAACTGTTCTCAAATTGATAACATCCCACCTTCTCAGGAGATACTCCTTTATTGGCCATGCCCCTTTAGGTATAAGCTTGGAGATCTCCCTTTCCACCTCGGAAAACTCTTCTAAAATAGCCTTCTCTAATTCCCCCGCCTCGTTAATTGCCCTCTCTGATAGATAGGGAAAATAATCTGTTCCCTCTAAAAGAGAGGCTATCTCTCCAGGCGAGCTGCACCCGCATAGGTCCTCCCATCTCCTTGAAGAGATAAACTTTCCCTCTTTTGCCATTATCTTTGCATTAACATGCAGGTATGAAAGAATATCTCCAATCATAGCCTATCCCCAAAGAGGATCTTGGCCACATTTACCCTTATGCCTTCTTTGAGCCGATTCAATTTGGTCTCAAGGGTGTTGTCAACCTCCACCTGGTTTTCCATATCCCTCACAACTACACCCCCAAGGCACTGCATGGTCTTATCTGCCAGAGCCAGATGGAAATCTCTTCCTGTCCTTTTTTTGACAAATGCAGTTAATTGTCTCAATATATCCTTTTTGAAGGCCCTTCTGTCCCTTTGGTTAAATACAAGCTCGAGTTTGTCTCCAGCAACAATCTCAGAGGCAGAGGCAACTAGGTCAAACACCACATCCCTATATAGAAAATTATCCAACTTCCCCTTTTGGGCCAACTCTTCCAAGGCCCTTTTTGCCCCTTCAAATGAGGCAGCAATCGCCTCTTCTTGGGCATCCATCCGCTTTCTTCTAACATCTATCTTGGTCTCTGCGATTATCCTTTGTCCTTCAAGGGATGCGAGTCTTTTACCGTTTGAAAGGATTCTTTCAGTCTCCCTCTCTGCTTTCTCCTGGGCGGCCTTCTTGATCTTATCAGCCTCTGCTTGAGCAGTAAGAAGTATCTCAGATATCTCCTTCTTGGCCTCTTCTCCTATATGGGATATTATCCTTTCAACCCCTTCATCTGACATAATTTCCCTCACAGAGAAATCGTTGATTGGTTTATAGGTTAAATAGTTGAGTAGTTGACAACTCAACTAATTAACGATTTGACAATTTAGCGAATTAACCACCCATAATCTTGGTTCCAACAAAGATCAGGATAGCTATGAGAAGCCCAAAGATAGCAAAGGTCTCTGCCATGACAGCCAGGACAATTGCCTGACCAAAGGTCTCTGGCCTTTTGGCTACAGAACCCATGCCACTGGCAGATATGGCGCCCTGGGCTATAGCCGTAACACTACTTAAACCTATCACGATCCCTCCCCCAAGGGCGGCGTAGCCCATTCCTATAGGGATTTCCTTAACCTCTCCCCCGAGCACACCAACCCCTATAAGGATCAAAACAGCCCCCAGAAAACCATAAATTCCCTGTGTCTGCGGTAGTGCCTGGAGGACTAAAACAGGCCCGAACTTCCTTGGATCCTCTGATATAACACCGGCCCCTGCAACACCAGCCAAACCAACTCCGATACCAGAGCTAATGGCAGCCACCCCCATAGAAATCGCTGCCCCAATGATTGCCAATACTATTCCTGTTGCTAATTCCATAAAAATACCTCCCTGTTATTTAATTTCTACTATTTCAAAGCTCATCTCAAGGGGTGTAAACTCCGTTCCCCCACTTTGATAAAATTTTGTAAAAAATTCCACATAATGTAATCTGAGCCCGTGAACAAAACTGCCCATGGCGTTAATGACAAAATTGAATATGTGTCCTATAAAAAAGATAATACCCGCGAGGATTATCCCTATTGGACCAACCGTGTAAAGCATGCCAGAGAGTACATTGACTGTCATGGCAATTCCTGTCGTACATAATCCTAAGGCCATTAATCTGGCATAAGAAAGGATATCCCCCATAAATCCAGTTACCTGAAACATTGCCATGGCCTTATGTCCTACTAAAAGCAATATGAGGGAGATGACTATAAATGTGAGGCCTACAGACTTATAGCCTATGAAGAGAAAAAAGAGGCCTGGCTGGACAAACAAAAACCAGAGGTTTTCACTAATGGCCTTCCATCTCTGGCACCTCTTTAGATTATCCCAGACATTTATCACTGCACCGATGTTCACATGGATCAGGCCAATGATTAAGGCAATCAACAAAAAGGTTGTAACCTGAACCATGGGATCAAATACCTGTATAGCTGCTAAAGGGGGTAACTTAAGCCCAAAACCACCGAACCATCCCCCAGAAAGCGCCCCTATAATAATTGTAGTAGCCCCTGCTGATGAAAGGATGATCCCCCCATCCCTTATTGTCTGATTATACCTTCCTCCCCCCCTCATTAATAAGAGACCCAACACAAGGGCAATTATCCCGTACATTGCGTCGGTTAACATGATTGAGAAAAACAGGAGGAAGCCCGGGACCAAAAATAGGGTTGGATCAACGCCATTATAGGCCGGCAACCCATAAAGGCGCGTTAACAGTTCAAAATTGCTAACGAATTTAGGATTTCTTAACTGGACTGGCACATCATCCCTCTCCCCGGGATCCGATACCTCTACCACACATGCCTCACGGCTGACCTCTCTTATCTCCTGAGCGACCTGGGCAGCTGAGTGTCCCGGAACCCAACCCTCAATAGCCACGACATGCTCCATCTTGGCAAACCTATTCTGGCTCTCTTCCCTCTGTTTCTCAATCATCAAAAATTCCTGGTACTTTTTAAGCTCATATCGCCATCTTTTAGCTATATCAACGATGATTGCCTCATTTCTTATCCTCCCCTCACCTAATACCATCAGTCTTTTATTGACGGAATCTATTGCCTCTTTTGGTTTTCCTTGTTGACCCTCTATTTCAATCCTTTCCCAGCTCATTCGGCGAAGATTAGCTAATACCAGCGATGCCTGTTCCTTGAGACATATTAATATTGTTACTAACCTGTTCCCAGATGTCTCCCTTGCCCCAAGGTAAAATCTATCCTCAGTCAAATCCTTTAGTCTTTCCCTTACATTGTCTACCTCCTCCTTTGGTATAATACCTAAAAAGATACATAAAAAGTCTGATTCCCCAATATCCCTTAGATCTATGTCTAAGGACAAAATCAGGTCCAATAATCCCTTAATCCTCTCCAGCTCCACAACCTCTTCTTCAATCCTTTCTATCTCCCTGAAAGGTCCCTCTACCTCTCCTTCAATCCTCCCTACAATATCGTCAACATTATCAACAAGCTCCTTGCCATAGATCTGTCTGGACTCAAGCTTTTTTGGCGGTAGCGGGGCAAAAATCCCCCTCAAAAAACCCTCTTTTGGTTCAGGATCATAGCGTTCAAAGAGATCCAAGAATCGATTTACCGTGATATTTTGTGTAGCTATTTTTCTGATATTTGGGGAGAAGGGGTAGGGTCTTAGCAGGTCCTTCCAATTAGGATCGGAAAGTCTTTCAGAATAATCAGTAAGGTGGACAGCACCAAGCTCTTGCAGCCTCTTAGTTGTTTCATATCTAAATCCCTCTAATACGAGTATTTGTATCCTTTTCATCCGGGCTGGTCTTAACATAATCTCAACCCAATAATGAACGTAAAATGAAATCCTTGGCCTTTTCCTGGTTCCTTCGGGCCTCTTTCTTAAGGCCCTCGATCTTCACCTTCCATTCATTGGCCATATTCTGGCACTCTTTCCTTGCCTCCTGTCCTGCATCTTCCCTCATCTTCTCTGCCTGATCCTGATCATTTCTCATCCTCTCCGCCAATAATCTCTCTGCCTCTTTCTTGGCCCTCTCAATTGCCCTCACTGCCTCTCTTCTTGCATTCTCTATCCCCTTTTTTACCTCAGTCTCTGCCTTCTTTATCCTCTGTAAGGATTCCAAAATCATTCTAAACCCCTATTGCTTAACAAGGCCCTTATAAGGGAGGTATGGAACTTAAGGGCTTCGCCCTGCCAGTAAAAGACCTATAATTTCAATGGATTGTAGCCCGAGATGTTTAGCTATTTCAAAACGGAAATGCCTTCAGGCTTTTTTGGAGGTACGGCACGGTCCTTCTCTACTCCTTCTCCCAGGTCTTGCATCTTGCAACTTCCCTCAAAGATAACCCCTTCTTCAATAACCAATTTTGGGGTCTGGATATTGCCGAAGAGTTTGCCAGGGACATTAATCTCGATCTTCTTTTCTGCAAATATGTCCCCATGAACCTCTCCGCTTATTACCATATCAGCAACATGTATCTGGGATTTAATAACTGCACTTTCCCCTATTATCAGGGTCCCACTGGAAAATATTTCACCAGAAAATTTTCCATCTAACCTGACAGCGCCAGTGAAGGAAAGCTTGCCCTCGAACTCTGTATCCTTGCCTAAAAAGGCGTTAATCTCATCCATTGTCTTCTTCATTGCCTTGCACCTCCTTAAGATATTTACCAGCGGCTTAATAACATAACCTTATTGGTTATTGCAAGAAAAATTGTTCCCATTAAGTGGTTAATCTTAAAGTGATTCTCGAAAATCTCAGCCTTGCCTAATAATCATTCCTGAAATATAAACCTCCTCATGCTTATATTCATTATCAGGCCCATAGCGGCCATAGTGGAAATTACAGACGATCCGCCATAGCTAAACAGGACCAATGGTGTTCCGACTACTGGCAGCAAACCTGTTACCATACCGACATTTATAGTCAGATGCCAGAAGATGGATGCAGCAATACCTACAACAATAAGGGTGCCGAACTTATCTTTACTACTCTTGGCTATATTGATGCACCATAATATTAAGAACAGATATAGAAACAAGAGTATTGCTGAGCCTACAAAGCCCCACTCCTCTGCCAAAACAGAAAACGAAAAATCCGTATGTTGTTGTGGGAGAAAATTTAGCCTTGTCTGAGTGCCCTTAAGAAAGCCCTTCCCCCAAAGTAGGCCTGAACCAATAGTAATCTTCGACTGTGTTACATGATAGGCAGCACCCAAGGGATCCAAATCAGGCCTTAAAAACGTTATTATCCTCTTTTTCTGGTAATCCTGGAGCATTAGCCAGAAAAAGGGTGCTGAAAGAAGGGCAGTGGACAAAAATATCAGCAATGATCTCCAGTTTACATTAACAAAGATAATAATTGAGAAGG
>CP070660.1:263601-269511 GCA_020355145.1 Deltaproteobacteria bacterium | reverse complement strand
GGTTTCGCGGACTATAGTATGGATAATTTGCTAACTTAGTCCTTCGATTCATAAGTTCGATCACGAACTTATTTAGACTTCGGCTGAGCTCAGTCGAAGGCCTCAGGACTTAGTGCTGCCCTCGGCCATGAGCTCGGGCCGAATGGAGTGAGCAATTGCTCCCTGCTAACTCGTTGAAATACGTCACTGTATTTGCGAATCGAAGCACTTAGGGGCTTCGCCCCAATTAGAATATTGGCCCGCCCTGGCGCTACGTGCTCGGATCAGCCTATTAAGCCTATAAGCCAGGTCTGGGCCAGGGGTCTGGGCCAGAGAGTAGTGGAGTACTGGAGGGATGGGTACAATCGTTACTTGTTACTCGAATAACTAATGACGAATAACCAATAACACAGGTGGATGGCATAAATGGAGGACCACTGAAGGCAGTATGATTTTCCCGCATTCAGCGGGATAGAGTTTCCGAGATACTAAATTATGGCTACTAAATCAAGGAAGGGCTTTATAAAGATCAACAGGGAATTGTGCAAGGGTTGCTATCTGTGTAAATCAGCGTGTCCACGAGATCTGATCGCTGTTTCTGACAGTTTGAATCAGAAGGGTTATTATCCTGTTAGATATATCGAAGAGGGTATAGAGATTGAGAAATATCGGTGCAGTGGTTGCACACTATGCGCCATAGTATGTCCTGATATAGCTATTGAGGTATATCGTGAGTGAAAGGATATTGTTGCAGGGAAGTCATGTTATTGCTGAGGCAGCAATCAGGGCTGGTTGTCGCTATTATTTTGGTTACCCTATAACCCCACAGAATGAATTCACCGAATATATGGCAAATGCACTGGCCGCTCTTCCGGACGGTGTCTTTATTCAGGCAGAGAGCGAAGTGGCTGCCATTAATATGGTTATAGGTGTTTCAATGACAGGCAAGAGGGTTATGACCTCTTCATCCAGTCCTGGAATAAGCCTGAAACAGGAAGGGATCTCCTTTTTGTCAGGTCAGGAGCTTCCAGCCGTTATCGTTAATACGATGAGGGGTGGACCTGGATTGGGAAATATTGCCCCGGCCCAAGCGGATTACTTCCAGGCCACAAGGGGCGGTGGTCATGGGGATTATCGGAACATCGTCTTGGCCCCCGGATCTGGTCAGGAACTGGCCGATTTTACGAGGATGGCGTTTGAATATGCTGACAGATACAGGATTCCCGCTATAATCCTGGGAGACGGAATGATGGCCCAGATGATGGAGCCAGTTGAATTTCCAGATCCGATTGACCCAGCCTCCCTTGAAAAAAAACCATGGGTTCTTGACGGTGCAAAGGGGAGGCATAGTAGGATTATTAGGTCTATGATACTTGATGCACCCGCCATGGAGGAACACAACTGGAAACTATTCAGGAAATACCAGATGATAGAGGGGGAAATACCTCAGGCGGAACTTTTCTTAGCCCATGATGCCCACTTGGTAGTCGTTGCCTATGGAACAGCCAGCAGGATAGCAAAGGACGCAATTAAAAGGGTAAGGGAAATGGGCCTTAAGGTAGGTCTTATGAGACCTAAGACACTCTGGCCATTTCCTAAGGGGTCTTTGATTGAGCTAAGTCGAGTTGTAACTGATTTCCTCGTCTTTGAGATGAGTACTGGTCAGATGTTAGAGGATGTCAAGTTGTCGTTAGAAGGCAGTGGGAGGCTTCATTTCTATGGGAGGCCTGGTGGGATAATATCCACGCCTGATGAAATTGCCAAGGTTATCACTAAGATATATTCCAAGGAAGGACTTTCAAGGGAATAGTGTCTTGGTCATTAGTAATTGGTCATTTGTATTTCTAATAGTCGGTGCATTATTGGGTGTTGCGGAAAGTAAGCAGCGAACAGGTCTCCAGTGTACTGCATGCTGTTCACTGGTTACAACGGACAACTAACAACCATCAACGGACGCTGTTTGAGATAGAGGGATAGATGAAAAGGGTTTTTGGCAGACCAAGCAGTATGAAAGATGCGGTATCTCATTATTGCCCTGGTTGTGGGCACGGTATCATTCACAGACTTGTTGCCGAGGTTATCGATGAATTGGATATAAGGGAAAAGGTAATTGGTGTCCCACCGGTAGGCTGTGCAGTACTCGCCTATGATTATCTTGATATTGATATGGGAGAGGCACCCCATGGAAGAGCGACTGCTGTGGCCACGGGGATAAAAAGGGCACTGCCTGACAGGATTGTTTTCAGTTATCAAGGTGACGGTGATATTGCTGCTATAGGAACAGCAGAGACAATTCACGCTGCTAACCGAGGGGAGAAGATTACGGTCATATTTGTCAATAATGGTGTATACGGGATGACAGGTGGTCAGATGGCCCCTACAACGATAATCGGGCAGCGGTCAACAACAACACCTGGTGGAAGGAATCTTGACAGGGATGGGGCACCGATTGATTTAAGCGAGATGTTGGCTATTAGCAATGGAAGTGTATACATTGAAAGGACGGCCGTTGATTCCACGAGGAATATCATTCGTACAAAAAAGGCTATTACCAAGGCACTTCGGGTGCAGATGGAGGGTTTGGGATTTTCCTTGGTGGAGATTCTGTCACCATGCCCTACGAATTTGAAGATGTCCCCGGTCCAGGCAAGTAAATGGATTAGCTCGTCGATAACAACTTATTTTCCCTTAAAGGTTATTAAGGATAAGGTTGGCAGATTATAGGGTGGTATTATGCTCATAAAGACGGTCTTCTCGGGTTTCGGTGGTCAAGGTGTTTTGATGATGGGCTATATGCTGGCCTTATCTGTCATGCGGGATGGACTACATGTAACCTATTTACCTGCATATGGTGCAGAGGTAAGGGGAGGTACGGCAAATTGCACTGTATCCATCTCAGATGAGGATATATCCTCACCAGTATCATCTTCTCCAGATAATGTCATTGCTATGAATAAACCGTCTTTGATAAAATATGAAGGTCAGATCAAGAGCAAAGGGAGCCTGTTTTTGAATTCAGATCTGATTGACATTGATCCAGAGCGAACAGATATCGAGGTCCTTAGGATTCCTGCAAATACCATGGCCAAAGAGCTGGGGAGCGAGAGGGCAGCCAACATGATAATGTTGGGTGCCTTTGCAGCAAAGACAAAGCTCACCAGCATCGATTCCTTGGTAAATGGTTTGACTGAGGCTATTAAGACAAAGGATGCAGGCCAGATGAAAATCAACAGGAGGGGATTGGAAATGGGTGCCAGATACCTTTTAGAAGGGGAGTAAAGATGCCTGTCAAGGAGATTGATTTAGCCTTGAGCAACCCACTGGGAGAACTCTCAGTGGTCAGTGAGATATTGGATTCCGATGGGATTAACATCATCGCCTTTTACATTTATACAAAGGGTGAGAGGGGGAGACTCAGGTTTATAGCCAATGATCCAGATAGGGCTACAAATGTATTAAGGGCAAGGGGTTACAGAACGAGGATGGGCGAGGTGATTGCCTGTGAAAGACCCAATCATCCAGGTGGCCTCAATGCTATCTTGAAGCCCTTAAGGGAAGAGGGAATTAATGTGGATTATCTCTATCCATGTCTGCCCCCTTTGGGTGCAAGTAGTAGTGCTGTACTTATTCTCGGTGCAGCCTCTAAGGATAGGGAGAGGATTCTTAATGTGTTAAGAGAGAATTGGATTAGGGTAGTAGACGAGGAGCTTTATAGGATGTAGATAGGGGAAGGGGATAGTGATGGATAATGAGATGTTCTCAATAGTCCTTGATACCCTTAAGCGGATTGAGAGAGAGAAACTACCTGTTGAGAAAAGGTTAGAGATGGATAGGAATGGTGATTTTCCTGAGGAGCTTATACGTTTTATGCTTGGACCTGATATTGGTCTTCATCTGATCTTTATCCCAGCAGAATATGGTGGTTTAGGGGCTAGTGCTCTACAGATAGCAAGGATATCAGAGGAGATGGCCAAGATAGATATGGCCATTGCTACTTCATTTCTGGCGATCTGTCTGGGGATGGACCCTATTAGGGTAGGAGGAACAGAAGAGCAGAAGGAACAATACATTCGGCAAATCGCAGATGAGGGGCTTATTGTTAGCTATGGTGTAACAGAACCTGAGGCTGGTTCCAATGTCCAGGCACTCAAGACAAAGGCGGAAAGGGTACTTGACGAAAAGGGGCGAATCAAGGGCTACAGGATAAATGGGCAGAAACAGTTTATTACTAATGGTGGAGTGGCAGATCTATACACCATACTCGCTGATACCCCTGATGGACCATCCTTTTTTATAGTTGAGAAGCGAACAAAGGGTCTTCAACCCGGGAAACATGAGGATAAGCATGGTATTAGGGCCTCTGATACCGCACCCATAACACTGGAAGATGTCTATGTTCCAGCAGAGAATCTTGTGGGTGGTATTGAGGGAATGGGATTGAAACAGGCTAATAGTGTTTTTGGGTATACTAGGCTTATGGTCGCAACCTTCGGACTCGCAGTGGGGATGTCCTCATTGGAAAAGGTAATTTCCTATGCAAAGGAAAGGGTACAGTTTGGGACTACATTGGCAGAGAAACAGGGTTATACCCATAAGTTTTTGGTTCCCAATGCAGTTAGGATTGAGGCAGCTAGGGCTTACATTGAGGAGGTGGCGGCAAGGATTGATTCAAGAGAGGAAGGTCTCCAGGTAGAGGGCTCCATTGCTAAATATTTTGCCACCGAGGTTGGGGATGCCATGGCCAATGATGGTATTCAGGCCCTTGGGGGCTACGGTTACATCAGGGAATACGAGGTTGAAAAGATTAAGAGGGATTCAAAGATAAACACCATCTTCGAGGGAACGAGCGAGATTCAACAGAATATCATCTCTATATTTAGGTTAAGGGAGACCTTACGTACAAAGGGTGGGTATTATGGTGGTATGTCAGAGGTGCTTTCAGGCCTTTCAGAAGAAACCGGTGGCCATATGGTCGCAAGGGCTATAGGGGTGTTGAATGAAGTTCTTCTGCTTGCACGAAGGCTTAAGGTTAACAGATCCCAGTATCTTATGTTTCTCTTGGCGGATATAATGACATGGCTCGAGGTAGCTAAGGCCACGTGCCTAAAGGCGGGCTCAGAAGACCGGGAAAAGAGGACTTCAAATCAATTCATGTTTGCGGCTGCCCGGCTTTTTGCCAGAGAGGCTGTTGAGAAGCTTTACACAAATACATTGAAGGTAATTAGGGCAGGCCAAGGGGAAACCACTAGCCTAACAGATAAACTGAATTCCCTGGACTTGAATAAGGTCTTTGAGGGTGCCCTGGAAGATATGGATTTGGCGTCCAGCGAGTTGGTAAAGTGACCCCCACTCACCCCTTTCTACTTCTTATATGTGAAATGGCATCTGATAGCCTTCTTATTACCATTTCCTGGCCCAAGACCTCCATTATCTCAAAGATCCCAGGGCTGACCGTCTTTCCTGTCAGGGCAACTCTTAAGGGTTGGGCTACTTTGCTGAGCTTTATCTGATGCTTTTCCAAGAAGGTGGAAAAGGTCTCCTCCAGCTCTTTCTGGCTAAAGCCTGGTGCTCCTTCTAGATCCGATAGTAAATCTTCCAATATTTCCAGCAGTTCAGGTCTTAAGAACCTTTCATCTGCTTGCCTTTCAAAGGTAATTTCCTTAAAGTAGAAGAGGGCCCCCTGGGCCATGTCGTGGAGGGTCTTTGACCCTTTCTTTAGGGTCTTTACCGCCCCTTTAACCTTTTCCCTTTTTAACTCTGAGCATCCAAGGCTGACAAGAAACGGGGTCAGGAGGTCAGCAAGATCGCCATCATCCGCCTCCCTAATGTATTTTGCATTAAGATCGAGAAGTTTCTCCGCATTAAAGATACCCGGAGATTTTCCCACATGATCAAGGGAGAACTTCTCGATCAGTTCTTGGATAGAGAATT
>CP070660.1:260342-263501 GCA_020355145.1 Deltaproteobacteria bacterium | reverse complement strand
CCGCTTGTAGTAAGGCCTGCCCCACTCGATGCATCCTTTGGGGTGATATGAGGAAGGTTTCTGGGGAGATGGAAGGGAGGCATCTTCAGGAAATGGATGTAAGCACTCACCTGGGGCAAGGCATAGACAGGGACAGGAGGAATAAAGGGGGATCCTGATAGACAGTCATTATTTTGACAGTAGGTATTTGATGGGCTTATTTGGAGGCTGTTCCAGTAAGGTTCTGCTTCTTGATCTTCTCCACCAGGGTTGTTCGGTTGATATTAAGAAGTTTTGCAGCCCTTGTTTTAACCCAATTGCTCTTCTCTAATGCCTCAAGAATAAGCATCTTCTCATAATCTTTAACAGCCTCCTCAAGGGGTAACCTCTCCTCAAGAACATCCGCTTCAGCTGGTTGAACGTGCCTCTTGATAATCTTGACTATCTGATTGGTGGATGTCAGTAATTTGGCATTCTTTCTGGCAGGTGCTTTCTTCTTAGATGCCCCCTTGGCTCCAGCCTTCCTGTCAGATTCCTTAGCCACATTAGTCTTTTCAAGTTTATCCACCTTGTCCATAAGCTTTTCAGTTTCCTCTGATAGCACCTTGAGAGTGCTGGACATAAAGAATAGCATCGTCTTCACATTCGGTATTGTGGCTCCCTGTCCAGCGTTTTTTATTATCAAAAAGGGCAGTAATCGCTCTTCAGTGGATTCATAGGTGGTGAACCTATCTGAACAAGTTAAACATTGCCGGCGACGCCTAATGGTAATTCTACCTTTAGACAGCCTTGAATCTATCACCTTGTTATGAGTATTTCCGCAATACGGGCACTCCATAAAAAGATCCTTCTAGGGTTTCTATCCGTTACGCTTGATGGCCCGCTTAAGGCACTAAATTATACATCTTGCAGTAATTGTGCCAAATCATTACATAGGGATAATTACTCGTGAATCTGCATGGTTAGAGCCTCTTTGTCTAAATATTATGGGGGAATTTTACTCGGTGTCCGCCAAGGTGTCAGACTCTTGACACCCTACTTTAAGGATACCTGACCAGGTTGTAGGCTTGGTGTTTGAAAGGGATGCAAACAGTGTGGGCAGTGATAAAAGGTATTGATTATATAATTTTTCGGATCCTTATCCTTCAAGGTTCCAGGAACCCAAAGTGCTTAATATCTTTCGATGTGCCTGATCAAAGGTAAGGAGGATCCTTTCCCTCGGGTTTTGCCTTGAGTACTTTCAATTCCATTAATAAACCATCTACCTCTGAGGTTAATGGCTCCTTAGGGAGCATATTCCCGGCTAAGATAGCTAGAACATGAATCTGAATAAGCCTCATCACCTTGAGAAGTTTTTCTCCCTTGCCTCTACCACATATTTTCACTAAGGGGCAGCCCAGACAATCTTCTATTTGATATTCAAAGCAGAAGGGTACAGCTATATTAGCTGCTTGAGATAACTCTTCAAAATTACTCAGGGTCGATGCAGTATCAAGAAAGTGCCGAATCCGAACCCATTTCTCGATAGTTAAATCAAAGGGATCCTCTTTTTTCTTATATCTAGCTCGTATCTCGGAAATGGTCATTAAATGCTCCATATTAGCCCTCTCTATTTTGATAGGTCCTTTTTGTAATCATTTCTTTTCTGCCCTGACCCTTAGCTTAGTGCTCTAACTCGTAAATTCGGTGACGTATTTTTAGCGTTAAGCAGCAAATCGATCAATCTGTGAATTACCCCCCGGCCCTTACAAATGACTAAGCAATAATTAAATACGTCATCGTAATTAAGAATGCAGGTACTTAGTTTTTGATCGCGGTTCATTATGTAGGTCGTTGAACCAGGTGTTAGGTGGTGACTTTTTTAGGATGGCAGAAGATTGATAAGAAAGCAAGGTGGAATTATTACAGGGAAGATATAGAGTCAAATCCGATACTGCCTTTCTTTTTGGGCCTGGGGAAGGGTATTAAACCAATTAGTGTCTTTTTTGGTCAAGATTTGGGAGATAAATTGCCTTGACATCAAGGTCAGGAGAAAAATAATTAAAAGGGTTATGAAGGGAAGGGTTCGGTTGGAGCTGATAGCTAGAAGATTTTGGGTCTTTATAACTGTCTCAGGGATCCTGTTTGCCTGTCTAACCCCATCTCAGGGAAAGGCCAAGAACCTGCTCCTTGGCTTTAAACAGGGGAAGAATGCAGATTCGGTGCCTGAGGGATGGGAACTTATTACCTATTTTCGAACTCTCAAGAATGATATGTCTCTCGCCAAAGAAGGAAAGCGGACTGTTCTCAGGGTGAAAAGTCTTGGAGGTGCATCTGCTATCCTGAAGAGGCCTGATGTGGACCTCAAGGCATTTCCTATTCTCGTATGGCGCTGGAAGATCAACAGGGTAGTAGGAATGGCAATTGCGGGCCGGGAGGACAGGAATGATTCCGCAGCCAGGATTAGGGTTATTTTTGGAAAGGCGGCAAAACCCTCCCTGAAACCCATAGGGATTTCAAAATTCTTCAAATCCCTGGGACTTCAGATGGGAGGTACCGAACCAAGTGGCTTAAAGATCGACTATATCTGGGGAAGCACCACTCCCAAGGGGGAGGTTATTGACTATCCAGGTTCAAGGAATCACAAGATTGTGATTGTCGAAAGCGGAAACAAAAGGGCAAACCGATGGGTGTGGGAGAAGCGTAATCTAGTTGAGGACTTCCGTGAATTTTTCGGAGGAACTCCCCCGGGTCTGGCGGGAGTTGTTGTCCTGACGGATACAGATCAGACCAACGAGGGTGTTATAGCCTGCTATAGCAGTATCATCCTGATGAGTAAGTAGCCTGTCCCTGGCTAAGTCCTTCCCATGCCTTTGCTTATCTCCTTTAACTTCCTGCCAATCTCTACCGGATCGGCCACCATCTCCATAAAACCAGCCTGCTGGAATGGCCTTTTTAACCTCAGTGGTTTTGACCGATAGATATAAAAATAAATGAGTTTTTGAAAAATAGAGAAGTTAGTAATGTTCAAAAAGGACTTTTTTTTCTATCCAACCCTCAACTGTAAGTCCTGTTACCTAAATTTCAAAACTGCGCTAAATTCAAGTCTTTACGAAAATGCAGCAGAATGCCCCGCCTTTTAAGGCGGGGATGAATGTAGACATAAATGATTGGGTCGTAAATATATTGCGAAAATGAATT
>CP070660.1:256438-260242 GCA_020355145.1 Deltaproteobacteria bacterium | reverse complement strand
TTCTACGGTTAAAGAGTGACGATGCTGAGCCAATAGCCAAAGCGCTCAAGTCATCGGGTTTCAATGTTACCTATGTGGGTTAGGATTCGTGTCAGATGTGAATACCGTAAAAACCCTTGCTGTAGATGACGAGGGTATTGTCCTTAATGATTACCAAATCATTTGTACCCGACAAACTCCTTCAATTTGTGCACCAGGTCATTTAAAAGAACGAACGCTATGGCAAAAAGGAAGGCCTTGGTGATTGACGATGAACAGGTCGTCTTAGACAGTGTCAGCAAGATACTGACCGCTGAGAATTACGACGTAGATGTCTCGCTGAACGGACGTGAGGGACTTGATCGGGCCATCAAGAGACACTATGACATTGTCCTGACCGACATCCGCATGCCCGGCATTGGGGGTATGAGGGTTCTCAGGGATATTAAGAGGGCCAAGCCATCCCTTCCTGTTGTTATCATTACCGGTTATGCCACAGTCAAAGCAGCGGTCCAGGTCATGAAACTCGTGGCAGCAGACTACCTGGAAAAGCCCTTTACACCCGAGCAACTTCTCAAGGCAGCGGCCTCGGCACTTGATATAGCTGCCACCCAAGCGCCCGAGCCTCAAGATCTGATTCACAGGGATGAGGTGATCAAGGTTCTGGAGCAGGTCGAATCCAATGATCAATTCTTAATTAACCTTCTCGAATATGCGGCAGATGCCTTAGATGAATATGAATTAACAGGACCAGAGAAACTTGCAATCTTGACCGGTGATGTTGAGTGGATAGAGGAACAGATCGGGCCCCTTACACAATCCCAGAGGCGCTGGCTTATTTTTCTGAAAATTCAAAGCAGGTCTTAGTTGAGGAGAAGCGCTGAAATCTAGTAGTTCTAACAGTATGCAATAAAACGTCAGTAGTGGAACCTAGTTTGTTAATGGCATTCATTAAGGATTAACAAGAACAAATGATCCCTTATACATCTGGGAATAATGAGAGGGGAGCTGCATGGCTCGAAAGATGCTGGTGATAGACGATGATTCAATAGTTTTATCATCGTGCCTGGGAATATTTGAGGCAGAGCATTTTGATGTTGTTACGACCACAAGCCCGGAGGAGGGACTCAGCCTTGTCTTAGATACATACTTTGATGTGATTCTATGCGACTGGATGATGCCGGGCCTTGACGGAATGGAAGTGATAACGAGGCTTGACGAGACCTCGCCAGGTTCTGCGGTGGTTATGATCAGTGGGTATCCAAGCATTGAAAGGACGACCGAGGCCATGAAGCGAGGGGCAATGGATTATGTTGCCAAGCCATTTACCCCTGATGAGATAAGCAAGGCAGTTAATGAGGCAATACAGCGGAAAGAGGCCGAAGAGCTGGAGATAATCGAGAAATTCGGAAGGCTGACAAAGACTGGGCAGATATCCCTTCCAAGCATTGATGAAAAGATACTACAGACCCTTTCTGCTGCAATAGATGAACGCAGGCGAATGGAGGCTAGACCGTCACTGGAAGCTCTTTCAGAGCCTGAACGTTTACAGGAAATAACCCTTGCTGTATTAGACAAATATGACAAGGATACAAATAACCTCATACCTATCTTACAGGCAATTCATTCATATGCTGGATACCTTTCATATGAGACAATCGGCATGATTGCCAGAGAATTAGATATGAGTGAGCATGATATCTTTGGTACAGCATCATTCTATACCCAATTTAGATTTCAAAAGCCAGGAAAGCATCGTATAAGTGGCTGTGCTGGGACTGCCTGTTTCGTCAGTGGTGGTGGAGTGATTCTCGAGGCAATTAAATCAAAACTGAGTATTATGCCTGGAGAGACCACAGAAGATGGGGTATTTAGTCTGGAAAGAGTGGCATGTCTGGGATGCTGTGCCTTAGCCCCAGTTGTGACCATTGATGATGAGGTTTATGGCAAAATGAGGCCCGCAAAGTTGTCCAGGACTATAGATAAGATTTATAGATCCGAACCAAAGGGATAGCCTTGCAAATGACAAAATAGATGAAAAGACAATGGCAAAGTTAGCAGAAAAGGAAAATGTAGCCACCGAAACCATGGTGATTAATGGAAAAACCGTATCCTTTTCTTCTGGCGAGACAATACTTGAGGTTGCTAGAAGGTCGGGTATTTATATCCCTACACTGTGTGCAAGGGCAGATTTGCCATCTACAGGATCATGCCGTCTCTGTATTGTGAAGGTTGAAGGCGTTCGAGGGTATGTAACATCCTGCACCACGCCTGCTGAGCCTAATATGGCTGTTGCCACCAATTCAGATGAGATTGAAAAACTAAGGAAGGGGATATTGGAATTAATTCTATCTGAACATCCCTCTGCCTGTTTAGTCTGCCCTACTAGGGAAACATGTGAGAAATTCAATGCCCCCTCTTCAAAGGCCGGAAGGGTTACGGGCTGCAATATGTGCCCTAATCGGAATATCTGTGAATTGAGGCAATTAGTTGAGTATCTGGGGTTAAAAGAGATCAGATATCCACTGTTATATAAGGGGCTTCCCCTCGAGAGAGATGATCCATTTATGGACAGGGATTATAATTTATGTATCCTGTGCGGCAGGTGTATTAGGGTCTGTGAAGAAAATCTCGGCATAAGTGCCATATCATTCATCCTAAGGGGTCATGATACAAAGATAGGGACCTCCTTTGAAAGACTTCATGTGGATGGTAGCTGTGTCTTTTGCATGCATTGCGTTGATGTCTGTCCAACAGGTGCTTTAACTGTTCGTGGTTCAAAGTGGTATGGTTATCCTGATAGACAGACTTCTACAACATGTATACTATGTGAGCGTGGTTGTGAGCTTGTCATTGATAGCAAGTGGAACAAGGTAATGGGCGCACATCCTATCAGGGATATGAGCGCCGGCAGAAGAGAATACTGTGTTAAGGGAAGGTGTTGTTTGTCTGCACTCTTTAACAGCCCTGATCGACTGAAATATCCTTCTATCCGCCGGGACGACGGTAAGATGATCTATACTGATTGGGATAATGCAGTAAGACATGTATCTGAGATAGTGTCTCATTATAGTCCCAAGGAAATAGCAATCCTTTGCTCAATACATCTGACAGATGAATCTATTTATGCCCTGAACGAATTTGCAAGGGTCTACGCAGAATCAAATATATTCTATTTCAAAGACGCGGAAATTTTATTTCCTAACATAGAAAAGTCAGAGGAAATATTTCAAGATATCAAGATCTTATACATAACAGAAGCAAATAGTTTCACCGATGAAACCATGGAGAGATTTGGAGATCTTGAGAATATCATTGTCCAGGATATCTATCCTTCCGGCCTGAACAGATCAGATAAAGCCTGTGCCATTCTTCCCACTACCGTTTTCACCGAAATGAATGGCACCAAGATGTGCGCTGATAACCGGAGGGAGACTATTACAAAAGCCGCCGAGCCACCCGGAAATGCTATTCCAGATTGGGAGATTACCATTCAAATAGGTAATGCATTGAATAATACAGATTTTAGAATGATGGATTTCAGGAGCATACAGAGCAATATCCAGATGCATCCATGGATTATTACTGCCATTCCTATGGTTCCAAAAGACTCTCTAACTTATAGGGGTTTCCCTATTGCTGATTTTGTTCCTGATTTCGGGATATTTGTTAAAGGTCGTTTAGAATCAAAAGGAGAGGTCCACTTTTAGTACCTAAATTGTGAAATCCATGTTTTTATGGCACGAAATAAATGCGAAATTCGAATATCGAAAAAGGTAAGAAAATACTAAACACTAAATTCTAAACTCTAAACAATGCCAAATA
>CP070660.1:244230-256338 GCA_020355145.1 Deltaproteobacteria bacterium | reverse complement strand
TAACAATAAACCCGTTGAACGGGGTTTGATAACTCAAGGTATTGAAATACGAAAAATAGAAGAATTTGAGGAAAATATCGTAGGTAATGAAAAATACTTTCTGTATGAAGTTTATAACCAGTAATTTATACAACAGAGGTCATAACACCCTGAAATACTTGAAATCTTAACCATATTAGCGATCTGGGGATAATTGTTAAGGGCCGCAATAATCTGATAGGCCATGGGAAGTAGCCTATTTACTTCATCAGTTGCCATACAGTCCGCCGTGTATACAGTCATTTACTTACATGTGGATCGGGCAGACCAGTCAAACCCTATCTTAGGATCATCAAAGGAGAAGCGTAAGTCATCCTCAGAATTATAGCCATGAGATGTCACCTAAAAAAGATTCACCGGCCCCTGGATTATCTTGCAACTGTGTGTGACGCCTGATGGTATCCGGACAACCTGAGCAGTTTGCAAATCTCCCATATAAAAATCCATAGTCTCCTTGTACGATGAAACATCTTCCCACAGATCGAATAAGCCGACCCTAAGGGCACCAGTAGCAACATACCGCCAGTCTGTTTGAATACGGTGATAATGCTAGGCCTTGGTTACACCATCAAACATTAGCGAATAGCTCCATTGAGCAAAACCCACTACAAAAAACTCATCTGTCACACGGATAATCTCTCAAAAAAAGCCACGATCATCAATACGTGTTAACAACTGCTTTATAACGACTCCTTTAATCACTGGAGCCTCCTCAAAAAAATGGCTTGCAGTTGGATTGGGCCAATAGACTTGCAAAAAACTCCCTTACCGTGCAAACTATCGCATCTATTTCACCTTCACGTAATTCAAGATAGACAGGAAAGGAAAGCATCTCGTTCACTATTTGCTCTGTAACAGATAAATCGGTACGGATGTCCAATCGATTACAATATGCTGGTTGTTGGTGGACTTCTATTGGATAGTGAATTTGTACTTCGATTCCTCGATCAATCAAAAACTTCTGGACGGCATCCCGCTGTGAGGAACAAACCACAAATTGGTGATAAACATGTGTCGCACCAGGACGTGCTTCGGGTAAAAGGAGGCCGCAATAGTCTAATTCCTCACGATATCTGCGAGCCCTTTTTGCACATCTTTTATTGTCCCTATCCAGGTATCGTAACCTTACCCGCAAGATAGCTGCTTGAATCTCATCTAAACGAGAGTCCACCCCGGGATAACACTTTCGAACCTTTGCTTCCATCGATATTCCCGCAGCAGCCTAACCATAAGGTCCGGACAATCTTCACCTTTAACCAAGACATCCCTTGTAGCAATCGTATCACTGAGGTCCCCCTTAACCATGAGATCGATCATGGCCTGGGCAGCATTAATAAAGAGATGTCTCACATCAGGGCCTTTAACGATTATCCCCAGATCAGCCGTATGGTCAATAATCTGATAGGTCAAGGGAGTAGAGTTCATAATCTTAAGATCAAAATAACAAAGTAGCATATAACGTCATCTATCGAAGAATATAGGCTTTTGATAAGAAAAAGTCAAAAATTAAGCCTAATAAGGGGCTTCTGATGTACGCTGGTCAAAGGAATTTGACCCTGGGAGAGACTAAAACCCGTATCTTACCCTAGGTAAGGCAAGTTGAGGGCTTAGGCTGTAATGTATTATTGACGAGTTCATAGAATTCATCTATACTATATATACCCACGGACATCTTATAGGCCATTTCCAGGACTCCACCATTTTCCTGTTTACAATTCTGAAAAGGGCCGTTCATCTTTATCAGGATTTTTGATCCTTGTATCCAATTACCGCAAAGTTAGTGAGTTGTTTGCGACATGAAAATAGAACTTAAGCAATGGGTGAGCAAGTACTGGCTTTTATTCTTTTTGATAATTGTATTTATCTTCATGGCCGTTTTCAAAATATCCTTTAGAGATATTTGGGGGGCGATTTCATCATTAAAACTATCACAATTTGGATTATTATTTTTTGTCTATCTCTTAATCTCTCTCTTTTTAATTATTGCACGTAAATATCTTCTATATTCATTATCTTCTCCCTCAAGATTTAAGAATCTTGTCCTTATCCATTTTTCCAGTAAGGCTGCCCATTATTCAACCCCTGCGAAGCTCGGCTTCCCCTTCACGGTCTATTTACTAAAGAAGTTTGACAATATTCCGTACACAACGGGCACGGTTATGGTTCTCATTGAACTCGTTGTCAGTATAGGAATATGCGGTGTCATTGCCTTTTTCGGCTCCTATTTTTATTTTTCCCATAAAACCAACGCCGTTCTTCCCCTTTTTTTGTTCTTCTTCATAGGTGTCTTGACCTTGTATATACTGAGTCATATTTTGAGGAAAAAAGCCGGCAATAGTCGTTTTTGTCGGTTTATCAAAGACATCTACGAGTCGTTCCAACATCTCGACAAATATAATTCATTGCTCTATATCCTCATAATGACTTTTATTCAGATCCTCAGCGGCATTAACCTCGTGCTTCTCGCCTACTTTTTCTCAGCAAATTTGTCCCTTTGGCAAGCTGTTATAGCAGAGTCCGCTGCATTCTTTTTAGGCGCCCTTTCAATGGTGCCAATGGGATTGGGTGTACGTGAAGCCTCTGTCCTTTTTTTTCTCTACCATGTGGGAATCCCGAAAGAGGTTGGGTTATCGATTGTAACCATTCAGAGGCTAATTTCAACCGGTTTAGGTTTTATCTTAGGGACAATTTTTGGTGCTATTATTGGGATGAAGAGTATCAGGGTAGACTCTGATCAGGCGAGGTAAATTCCCGTTCATCGAATTGCGGACTACGTGGGAGCAGCACACCTCCCTTCCTTTAACCAGAGATGAAAGGTCATATCAAGAGAGCCATACCTCAAACCTAATTTCTCAAGTCCGAGGATCATTGGCCTGTTATTGAAATTGGCGCCAAAATTTACATACTCAACACCTTCAGATTTATAATACTCTTGTCTGTATTCTACCAAAGCGGTTGATACCCCTCGTCTAGAAGCACGTGGGTGAATAATGATTCCCATCCCCGATAATATATTACTTCTTACGCCAATTGTCCTTGACATCTTCTCGTCTATGATAGCAATGATTGCTCCGGCGAATCTCTCTTCCAATTCAGCTACAAACACTTTTCCTAGCTGTTGCTCATAAACTTCCCTAAAACGCTTCATATACAATTGGGAAGCCTTCTTGGGATCAAAACCTCCATCCGTAGCGAATCTACTTGGAAATGATACTCTTGCGTATGCATCAGCAATTTCTAAAAAATCTTCTTCAACAAGCCCCCTTATTTTCATACCAGGGACTTTAACACTATCCCTGAATCTGTTAGTAGGCCCTACCATATTAAGGAATCCTTCAGCATACCTAAATGACTGCGCTTCCACTGCCCTTATCAACATGATATTGGGGCCGGGAATGTTTGTTGACATGAAGGAAAAATTATTCTTTTTTGCTTTTGCAAGTAATTCTCTGACAAGCATACTGGCTGCCAAGTATGTGTTTTCATCATTAGGCCCGTCTGTAACAAAATGTCCCAAAACACCAATAGGAATATTCCAAAATTTACTTAGATAAGGAACCTCATAAACTTGGGCGGTCACTATGGGTTTCCCATTAATTATCGCAACTATAGCTCCTTCTTTATTGATTTCAGCATTTTCTTTCGCAAGAATAAACATATACTTTTTCATCATATCGTCGGCCAGCGGTGTGCCACGATACAGTGAAAAAGGATTATTAAGAAACAGATCCTCAAGTTGACTTTCCGGGACTTCTGACCACAATTTTATGTCCACTTTCACTTCTTTCTCCTATATCTAGCCAACTTTGCAGGACATCCGATATAGACACCGTAAGGTTCACAATCTTTTGTAATAATCGCACCTGCAGCGACAACAGCGCCTTTGCCAATAGTAGTTCCTGCGAGCACCAAAGCACGCGAACCGACCATACAGCCTCTTTTTAATAGAATCCACTCTTCCTTCTCTTCTTCTTCTCCTATAGCCTTGGGATATTTTATTCTAGTAGTTGTAACACCAGAGCCAATCCAAACATCATCTTCAATCCTAACGGCTTGGCCAATCATGGTACATCTCTTTATTCGCACATTGTTACCAATTTCAACATATCCGGAGGTATTCACATAGTCGTCAAGTTTACAGTTATTTCCAATGATAGTACCGGGCATTAGCTTTACATAGTCCATAATTGTGACATTATTCCCAATTTTCGTGCCCGGCATGATTCTCACAAAGTTACCCAATTCCACATTTGTTCCTATTTGAACATCTTCTTCAATAATTACGAACCGGCCAAATCGAAAATTACTCCCTATTTTGGCACTATCATTTATATAGCAATGGTTCCCATTCAGTTCTTCCTTTAATCTTTGGACCATAATTGCCCTCACTCTTTTTACATTATAAGAGACAACTTACCTTTTCTGATCATAAATATTCCTCTCGCCTTCCGTCTAAAAAAATTTTACACCAAAACTCGAAACACAGTAATGACCATAAAAGAAGCCTGTAATTCTCTTTTCCAGAGGAATGCCGCTCCAAGATACGAGCTACAAATCCAGGATTTATGAATTCCCTATAGACAGCCCTCCTGTTGAGAAGTATCTCTGTTACATAGTCAAGGGCCTCTCCTCTGTACCATGACTCGTCTGGTGCAGAAAACCCCTGCTTCCGTCTTTTCAGTACCTCAGACGGGAGCAGGCTGGACATCGCACTTCGTAGAACATTCTTCCCATCGTCAAATTCCTTGTATCGTCGGAGTTTTTTGGTCTCATTTTCATCAAATCTCTTTATCTTCTCCAAATTTGCCAGCTTATGCCGTATGGGGATACGCTGAGCAAAGTCCACAAGGTCGTTATCAAGGAAAGGTATCCTCTCCTCCAGTCCGTGGGCCATTGATAATCTATCTCCAACAATAAAGAGGCCGGCCAGAAAAGTCTTGATTTCAAAATAGAGAGAATTGGCTATATGCTCATCAGGAGAATCGTATTTGAGCCTTTCGTTAAACGTGAAGACACGACTAAAAGTGCGAAAGGTATCGCAATCTCTTACCTGTCGCCATAAATCTTCTGTAAATAAAAGAGGCTTGCCTTTGTCAAAAACCAGCCGCTGCCAAAATTCGTAATATTGTCTGAGGTAATCATCCCTTCCTACAGCATCAAAAACATGATAGTAACGCCAGGGATAACCAGCATATAGCTCATCACCACCTGCCCCAGAAAGGCATACCTTTACGAATTTGGATGCCAGCCGGGACACATAGAAATTAGGATAGCTCATTCCCAACCGAAGATCTTCAAGATGCCACACAACATTTGGCAAAGCCCACGAAATGTCTGACGCATTTACGACCTGCTGAAAGTGCTCAGTCTTGAAGTGACAGGAGATCAGCTCAGCCTCGCGTCGTTCATCAAAGTTAACCTCAGCCCCAGTTACGGATGAAAGGTCGAATCCACAGGTAAAGGTAGTAAGCCGCGGGATGTGGGAAGCCGCCACTGCAACAATAGAGCCGGAATCCAATCCTCCACTAAGATAGCTACCCACTGGTACATCGCTCATGAGCTGCCTAACTACGGCTTGGCGAAAGAGGCGTAGGGTCTCCTCTTTAGCCTCTTCCATGCCCATGCTCTCATCACGCTGGGTGAAATCGTAATCCCACCATGTTCGTCTTTTGAGATCAGGCTCCCGTTCACTTATCCATCTAGTCGATGCCGCTTGAAGCAGGTTTATGCCTTTGAAAATTGTATGGTATCGAAAGAGGTTCTGAAAGGTGAAATACTCATTGAGGGCATCCGGGTTCAGCTGAGGTGACACCATTGGGTGGGTCAAAATAGCTTTTATTTCAGAGGCAAAAATGACGGTATTCCCGGCCTTCTTCCAATACAGGGGCTTGATGCCATACCGATCCCTAACCAGATACAGGGTCCTGGTTTGTCCATCCCACAGGCCAAAGGCAAACATACCGTTTAGCCTCTCAACTACTTCAATTCCCCATGCCTCGTATCCTTTGAGCAAGACCTCTGTGTCTGTACGGGACCGAAACTGATATCCTAAAGCCTCAAGCTCAACCTTTAACTCAAGATGGTTGTAGATCTCACCGTTGTAAACCAGTACAATATCACCGTCTTTGCTGGACATTGGCTGGTGGCCCGCGGGGGTAAGATCAAGAACAGCGAGTCGCCTATGACCTAATGCAATGTTCACATCTATATAATGGCCTTCATCATCGGGTCCTCGATGTGCCAATGAATCGGTCATGGATTTGATATAGCGATGGGGAATGGGTTCCCCATCTAAGTTAAAGATTCCGCAAATCCCACACATTTTCTAATCCTTAAGATGTGATTTAATCGCTGCGACCACTTCTTTCTGATCTTCGGCGCGCACATCATGATAGAGGGGAAGGGTCAGACAGTGCTTATAACAATAAATGCTCCCATCCATATCACCCCTAATCTGGCAAATGCGGGAGTCCTTAAAGGCGGGCTGGAGATGAAGGCTGTAGGTACCTATCTGTACCTCGATACCCTGTCTTCGTAAGCCCTTTATGATATTATCCCGGTTTTCAACTAAGACACAGAAAGATTGGTATGAATGGCTACCGGCCGGGGTTGTGAGAGGTAAAGACAAACCCTTCATACCATCTAAAAGTCGGATATAAATGGAAGCAAGTTTTTTTCTTTTTATCAGGAGATCATCTATGTGCTTCATCTGACCCAACCCTAGAGCGGCAAGAATGTCACTCAATTTGTAGTTGGTTCCAACCCTTTCAAATACTGCCTCCTCCCTGGAAAGATTATGTCCTATTCCGAATCTCTTGTATGAAGTCAACCAGGCAGCCCAGGTGTCATTATCCGTGGTTATAAGCCCGCCCTCCCCTGTGGTGATGAATTTCCTGGGGTGTAAGCTAAAAACCGTTATATCGGCCAGGGTTCCCACCCTCTGATCCTTATATCCGGCACCTAAGGCACAGGCTGCGTCCTCCACTATGTAAATTCCGAATTTTTTCTTGATAGCCTTCAGCCTATCATAGTCCAGAGGATTACCGAAAAGGGAAACAGGGATAACTGCTCTGGTGCTGGGGGTGATTGCTTCTTCCAGGGCATCATAGTTTATGAGCATTGTCTTGGGATTCACGTCCACAAGTATTATTTTGGCGCCTACTATCGCTACTGCATCTGCAGTGGCCGGATAGGTGTAGTCCGGAACAATGACCTCATCCTCTGGACCAATAGTCATGCAGCGTAAGGCCATCTCAAGGCCCACGGTACAGGAACTGACGGCTATACAATGCTTTGAACCGAGATATTCCCCACATACTTCCTCAAACTTCCGGGTCACTGAGCCCTCTGTGAGATAACCACTTTCTAAGACAGATAGGACCTTGGACTTTATATCCTCATTGATAAATGGCTTTATGAGTGGAATCCGCATTTTCTCTCTGAGCCCTCAATTGCCAACAATGGCCCTTTCTTCGCTACCTTTAGATTTAGCCCTCGCATAAATCGTGCCCAGATAACCTTCTGGCAAATAATGCATTTTCCAGTGGTCACAGAAATCACAAGGAGGCTCGCCCCTTAACTCCCCTTTCTTATGAGCCTCTCTTATGGCTTGATACCTATCCGACTGCCAGACAGCTGCAATACCCCTGTCTTTTACATTCCCCATACGGTGAGACGCATCTCGGGTCCAATCGTGATTACAGGTAGCAACCTCTCCATCCCAATATATGACCATATCCGTGAAGACCTTGCGGCATGGCAGGCGAGTGTCGAAATCGGGCAGGGGCTCATTAATACTCCCTGCATGCCCGTCATGGGAATGTTCAATATATATGCGCACCCTGTCCACCTTTGGCCTCCAGAATGCGACAAAGGCCTCCATTCCTGGCCGATGAGCCTGAGTCTCTACTGCCGAGATCTGGACTTCTGGCAAATTTAGGCCTCTTCTTTCCCTCAGCTCAAGGAGAAACAAGATATTTTTCAGCACCTCCTGATAATTAGCCCCGCGTCTCGTTCGATGGTATATGTCAGGATCTAACGTATCCATTGAAAAGGAGATGAAATCCAGTCCCAGATCAAGGATCGCTTCCGCTGCAATTTGATCCATTAAGGTGGCATTTGTAGCCAACTGGATAGGGCCAGGCCCTTTATGTTTTGCATAGGATAGGATGTTTAGCCATTCTGGGTGGAGTAAAGATTCACCCCGAAAAAAAGGAACAAGGGTCACCGGCAAGTTCTCGGCTATTTCGTCTATGAGTCTTTTTGCTAGTTGAGTGTCTAAAAAACCCTCATGCCCTTTCATGATCCTCCGTGGGCAAAAGATGCAACTCATGTTACACCGGTTCGTCAGTTCCAGTGTAATCCGATCGGGAAATCTTCCAGGACTGGGAACACCAAGCTTTGTGCTCTTTATGCCTTTTTCAAGTTGCGACAAAATCAGGATTTACCCCCCTAAATCAAGCTCAATATATGAGATTTTCGAATTCCTTGAGATAAAGCATTCCCCCAAATTTGCTATCTGCTATATAGTTCTTCATATCCTCTTTAGCATTTTCACCGATTTTTTTTAATTGCTCAGGATTTTTTATTGCCCAGATGATTTTTTCTGCAAGATCCGCCGGGTCATCCGGCTCTACAAGAATAGAATTGACACCATGGCGCCAGGGGGTATCAGCGTTAACCTTTACTTTCATCAAAATCTGTGCCTTGCCACTGATCGTATACTCCTGGCTAACAGCATTAATAGCTATCCCTCCGACACCCAAGTGAGAAAACTTAATATAATCGAACACATTGGTCTTCGGCCCCAATAGTGTTACATAATTTTGAAGATTATGGTGATTGATAAACCCCAACATGTTCCGTTTTATATGGTCATCACCATCGCCAATGTATAACACATGAAAACTCATACCCTTCTCCTTTGAGATTTTACTGGCGTGTATCAAATTAATTAATGGCAATTTGTCCTTTGTTATCTTTATAGAATCAAAACGTCCAATATATAAGACAATGAATGTACCGGGTTTTCTACAAACAACCTCCTTTATATCATCAGGCACTGTTTCAGAAACATCGTGATGTACGATAAGGGGCAGCTTTATATACTTTGCTGAAAATGTCATTTTATAGTTAATATTTCTTGGCTGTGGCCCAAAACAATCTATTGCGCCATCTACTTGATAATGAATAAACCTGTTTATCCACTTAGGTAATAGTCTGATGTCACTACCCCTTGCGGTCACCACGATTTTTTTACCTAAAAACCACTTTGCAGGAAGGGCCAAAAGTGCGGTAACAGTCCACTGGGCATGAATAATATCGGCCCATGAAGCATGTTTGAGGATATTCAGGACAAAAAAGAAACATAAAAAAGGTATTTGCAGAAAGGCCAAGAACGATTTTGGGTTATATATAGGTTCTCCTGGTCTTTTCAGGACCTGTAATGATTTTGGAATAAAATATTGGAATCTGAATATTGTTATCCTCTCCCGTGCCTTTTCGATTTTATCTGCCCCATGATAATGTGGTGTAATTACCTTTACATTGGCTCCATTTTCAGAATAGGCAATGGCCTCTGAAAAGACAAATTTCCCATCAAAAATCTTATCTTTATATGATGGAAAGCTAAAGGAAATGACGAGTATATTCATTTATCTAAGCTTCTTATCATACTCCGTGAGGTTAACTTATTGTTATCATATAATATTCAAGCTGCAAACGCAAACTCTTTCTGGGCATATATAAGATCAGGAAAACTTCCGAGATACTTGGCGGGGTACACTCTGAAACACAGATAATTGACAGGAATGCAAAGTTTCATTACGCTAACAGTATGAGGCTGGTAATCAAACCCCATAAAAGGATAATTTCCACAGCGGCCTTTGGGCTTCTGTATCTGATATTTCTTCCCAAGGCCCTTATAGTCCGGGAAAATATAAAGGCATCCCCTGTAATTGTTATTCCTTATTCTGGTTATGGTTCAAAGAAAATGGATCTTCCGATATTGTAACTTTTACATCGCCTGAGGACGAGGGAGACGTCATTAAATGAGAACTGCCTTTGTTATCAAACAGATTGATATTGCTGAACCTTTAGGGATAATGTATTTGTCAAGCCTTCTAAAGGCTGAAGCACACGATGTAAAACTCTTTTCTGCATCAAAAAAGAATTGGCTCAGCCAGCTAAGAGATTATCGGCCTAACATAGTGGCTTACTCGGTAATCTCAGGCAGTCATAACGATTACTTAAGGATCAACAACTTGATAAGAAATGACATGGAAACATTTTCTGTTTTTGGAGGCCCGCATTTAACCTTCTTCCCAGAAACTATCAATCAGAGAAACATAGATGCAATCTGTATTGGAGAGGGTGAACAAGCCATGGTTGAATTGGCTGCAAGCCTGGAGAGAGGCTCTGATATATCTAATATAAGAAATCTCTGGGTAAAGGACAATGGATCCATCAATAAGAATCCCGTCAGACCCTTAATACAAAATTTGGATGATCTACCTTTCCCAGACCGTGAGCTTTTATACGGACAAGATAAATATTTACGTGAAAACAAGATGAAACGATTTCTAACCAACAGGGGTTGCCCCTTTAACTGTACTTATTGTTTTAACAGGGCATACAAAGAGATCTATAAGGGCAATAAGATTATACGCTGGAGGAGTGTTGAGAACCTTATCGAGGAAATCAGCAAAGTAAAGAGAAGATATCCCTTGGAATTGGTGAGGTTCATAGACGATATATTTATTCTACCGCCTGTTAGCTGGTTAGAAAAATTCACAAGTCTATATAAGAGAGAGATCGGTTTACCCTTTGTCTGCAATCTACAGGTAAAAATAGTTACCCAGGATAAGATAAGACTTTTAAAAGAGGCTGGTTGCGCAGCAGTGTACATGGCTATTGAGGCAGGAAATGACTGGACGAGAAACAACCTTTTGGACAGGAAGATGACAAAGAAGGAGATTATAAGATCCTTTAATCTAGTTCATAAATATAACATCCCTGTAGCTGCGGAGAATATCTTGGGCCTTCCAGGAGGTTCCTTTGATACAGATATGGAGACTGTGGAATTGAATATAAAATGCAAGGTTGACAATCCAGTTTCTACGGTTTTTCAACCCTATCCTAAGACCAAGTTAGGTGAATACGCCTTAAAAGAAGGGTATTTTAGTGGGGATTTTGATTCGCTAGGTGAAAGTTATTTTGGAAAATCTGAACTAAGGTTTTCATCAAAAGATGAAAGGAGGAGGATAGAGAATCTGCAAAAATTCTTTGGTTTGGCTGTTAATTACCCATCCCTTTTGCCATTTATAAAGATCATCACAAAGCTGCCACCTAATAAGATCTTTAATCTAATTCACAGGATTTGGGACAGTTACTGTAAAAGAAAAAAGATATTTAGGGTAAAGATCTCTTTAAAAGATTATCTATTAGGGATACAGAGGGTTTTGCGTTATTGATTTGGCCTTTTACGTTGCCTTGCTCACTCCCTCAAGCCTATTCCAGGCAAAGGAGAGATTGCTTGATCTTCATAACCCCTTCTTTTAGTTGCATAATCAGTCTGCAAACCTTTATGGTCGTGTCTCCGGCATATGCTCTGATTTAACCCCTGTTAGCCCCACGAGTGTATCAGAAAACCTAATTTTGTTAAAACCCAAATCCTTAAACCATCCTTCGACTTCTCTGTTTGAGGCCCTGTTCTGAAATTCCGAAGAAAGCCAGTTAAAGACCATATGTGCCCTCTCATTCCAATCAATGTAACGTCTTTTAAGGCCGCTCCATTTCCAAGCGAGTGAGAGAAAAGGTATTAAGAGGTAACTGAGCCAGTAAATGAACTTGATTGGCAGCCTTACTGTAGCAATTCTTAGTAATCGATTAAAGGCCCCAAAAAAAGGCGACATCTTTGGGTATAGAGTAACAGATAATGCACCACCAGGTTTAACCACAGAGGCTAAGGCAGCTACGCATTTTTGGACATCAGAGACGTAGTGTAGGACACCCTTGCTGTACTCATAATCAAAGGAGGAGGATCTGAAGGGAAGGCTCATAATATCGCCC
>CP070660.1:240461-244130 GCA_020355145.1 Deltaproteobacteria bacterium | reverse complement strand
TAAAATCCATTGTTATCTCCTTTCCTTTATCGTGGCACTATAATCCTGCGATCACCAAACTAGTTATATTCATCTGGGGAAACCCCCCTAAGTTATGGGTAAGACCGATCCTAGGATCGTTAATTTGCCTTTCTCCGGCCCCTCCTTGAAGTTGCTTGTACATTTCATATAACATCCTCAGTCCGGATGCCCCAATGGGATGGCCAAAGCATTTCAGTCCGCCGTCAGGCTGTGAGGGTATCTTGCCTTCTATTGCAAAGAGGCCATCCTCAATATCATTTCTGGCCTTTCCCCTGGGTGATATCCCTAAGTCCTCATAGGTAATGAGCTCGGTGATGGAGAAGCAATCATGCAATTCCATCATATCTATTTCCTCCCTCGGATTTCTTATACCTGCCTCTTCATATGCCCTGGCAGCTGTCCTGCCTGTAGTCTCAACATAGGTACCGTCCCATTCAGTGTACCCCAATTCCTCTCCGGAACTGATCCCGATCTGAAGTGCCTTTATTAATACGGGATCAGGTCTGAAATCCTTGGCCATATCAGCCCTGCACACAATAGCCGCTGCTGCCCCATCACTTACACCACAACAGTCAAGGAGACCAAGGGGGGATGCGATTATAGGGGCCTTTAATACATCTTCTTCTGTTATAATCCTTTGGAGGTGTGCCTTTGGGTTTTTCGCACCGTTTTTATGACTATTGACCGATATCTTGGCCAAGACCCTTGTGCCTTCCTCGGTTGTCATGCCGTACTTGGAGAAATATCGGTTAGCCATCATTGCGAATGCACCAGGGGCACTTATACCCGGAAAGATAACCCTGTTTTTTGTACCCAAGCTCATGCTCATCTCCGGAAGACCACCATATCCTGTATCTTTTAGCTTTTCTGCCCCAAGGGCCAAGGCGATATCATAGGCACCAGAGGCGATCCCATAAACTGCACCCCTTAATGCCTCAGAACCACTGGCACAAAGGTTCTCAACCCTGGTTACTGGTATAAAGGGTAGCTTTAGGGTCCTACTCAGAGGTAGCGCTGACTTGCCAACATTGAATTCATCATAACAAGAGCCATACCATGCCGCCTGAATATCCTTTTTCTCTATGCCCGCATCCTCAATGGCCTCAGTGAATGCCTCAACGATCAGATCCTCGGAGCCTTTGTCCCAATGTTCCCCAAATTCAGTGCAACCCATTCCGATAATGGCGGCCTTGTCCTTTATCCCGTCTCCCATCTTTGTCTCCTTATCTGATGTTTGTTGGGTCTATTGTGTTTCAAACTCAATAAACTGCTTACCTCACAGGAACTGCCTTCCAAAAATAGCCAACTATACCACCTCTTTCATCAATGTATCTTCTCCTAAGGCTCATCTCAACTGGCATACCGATGTGCATTGATTCGATATCACAATCCGTAACATCGAACCAGTATCTGCCGCCTCCATCAAAATCAATAACCGCATATATTCCCGGTGGATTTGGTGTAAAGGCCAGGAGATCACCGGTAAAGCTAAAGACCTCCCCCCTTTTATCGGAAAACCTATAGGGCTCCATATGATCAACGGCCCCACAATCAGGATTAACGCATACCCTCTGCGCGGGATATTGCGGCGTTCCACATTTTTTACATTGGGTTCCACATAGGGCCAATATCTCTCTCCTGTCTCTCCATATCAGGGACAGGGCCGTGTAGGGTATGGCCTCGCCCCTGATTCCTCCCTCCGGTGAAATAAGGTTCCTAAAGGCGAGATACCTCTCATAACTGTTGAGTTCCCTTTTGGACCCTAGATACCTTCTAACTCCCCTCTTTTGACCCTTTACCTTTTCTATTTCCTCTGTCACCTGGAATAATAGTGCATCGCTCCCATTACCAAAGCTGGCCACAATCACCTTATCTCCAGGTCTTGAATCTTCAAGTGCAGAGATCAATAGCATCAAGGGATAGGGTGTGCCGGTATTTCCCATAGCAGTCATCAGGTGATCCTGGATCTGACCCGGTTCAAAACCCAATCCTTTGCATATTGATGCATGGTACCGGGGATAGATTCCAGGGAAGGTCACCTTAGCTATATCCTTTGGTTGGAGACTACATTTAGAAAGTAGCCCTGAGATGGCCTCAGGTATAAATTTTCTGTAGCCTTCCTCCCTACCAAATCTATCCTCCCAGGCCCTATCGGCCTTATCATCCTCTGTTCTCCAATGATCAGGAAAATCATAGGAGACGCAGTAGTGGCCTTCCCAGCTCGCAATTACCCCTTCATTTCCCAACAATAGAGATGCTGCTCCATCACTGAAACTGAGTTCTTGGGAACTACCGGGTTTACCCACCCTAACATCTGATGCACATAAGAGGATATTATTTGCGGAGCCAGCGCTTATACTATCAATTGCGGCAATTAATGCAGATGTAGCCGCACTGGTGGAGTCGGTAAAATCAGCCGTTCTGATCTGACTTTTAAGGTCTAAGGTTGTCCCTATAATATCTGCACAGCTTCTTTCCTTGAATGGTGATGTGGTTGTAGCAAGGTAGAGACCACCAACAAGGTCCCTGTCGTATCCCTCCAGACAGTTCATAGCAGATGCAACAGCCATTGTTACACTGTCTTCATCAAAATTTGCCACGCACCTTTCTCCCTTCATGTATGTAGCCTGATGGAGCCAGCCCATGCCCTTAAAGATAATTTCCCTGTCTATCCTGCTTAAGGGCAGATAACCCCCATAGGAGACGATACCTTTCATCTTAGTTGACCTCCCTTTTTTATTGTCTAGGTGCGTTGCTCATATAAGGCATCGATATCCTTTATTTCGTCGTAGAAAACCTGGTCTTTTGGGCCAAGTCCGACATGATCTGGCTATGCCTGTAAAAACAGTAACCTGGTAGTGCCTATAATTCCAACCCATCCCATAATCATCCCGGCCTTCAACCTTAAATCTTAGGAGATCTTATGTGTTCAGCAAAAGATACAAACCGAGGGCCATAACAGTCTGGCCGTGGTTTATCTCTCCACTACGTATCATATCCGGAATCCTTTGGAGCTCTAATAGACATACCTCTATATCCTCGGCCACATCGAGTTCAGGTCCGGCTATCCTTTTTACTCCCCTTGCCAGATATGTCAGCCCTATAGTATTCAGGACTGCGGGTTGTGGGTAAACCCTTGTTAAAAGGGAGAGATCTTCCGCAAGATATCCCGTCTCTTCTAAGAGTTCTCTTTTGGCAGTCTGATGGGGGCTGAGATCACCTTTATCTATCAATCCCCCGGGTAACTCCAAGAAAATCCGGGCACAACCGTGCCTGTATTGCCTGATCATGACAAGGCGATCCTCAGATGTAATAGGTATAATCTGAACCCAGTTCGGGGAATCGATCACATAAAAATCGTGCTCCTGGCCTGTCCTTGGAGAACGGCAGCGATTTACTCTAATACAAAAAAGGCCCATATCAGGTCCTTTAGTTGATTCAATTATCGGCCATGGCTTTATCATAGGGCTCCCCTTGTTAATCAACTCATGTGCCCTTTTAAACCATTTTTTGCCAATTGACAAGATCTGATTATTGATGATATACAAAAAGTAGACTCAATAAGGTCCATAGGGGCCCTTGATGGAAGGAGACTATTATGGAATCAGATAGGGAAAAAAGGCTTGTCCTTTGGTTTGATGAGATCAC
>CP070660.1:234255-240361 GCA_020355145.1 Deltaproteobacteria bacterium | reverse complement strand
TTTGTCTAAATCGGATGGAGGTGATCTCAAGGGCCAATTTATTAACATCATGGATGATGATCTTAATACAGCAGGGGGATTAGGATTAATCTTCGATAAGGTAAGGGATATTAACAGGTCTTTAGATTCATCATCACAAGGGGAGGATATCAAACCCCGATTGATTAAAGAGAGGGGCGACCTTCTTGAATGTGGTAAGGCCCTGGGCCTGCTAGAAGAGGAACCATCTAGATTCTTTCAGGGGATAACCAAGACTCCTTCCGAGGTAGACACCGAAGAGCTTGAGAGGTTGATCCAGGAGAGGGATAAGGCAAGAAGGGCAAGGGATTGGGCCAGGGCCGATGCTATCAGGGAGGAACTATCGGGAAAGGGGATTATCCTTGAAGATGGACCGAGGGGCACAAAATGGCGATTTAACATTGACGCGTCCATATAAATTCGTCATTACTCATTTGTCAGCTCTATTTCTAAGCAGTCAGCAGCATGTTACAAGTGCAAAGATCCTCATCTTTTCAGCTTATCTCACAATTTCAACCCAAAGGTGATCAAGGACATGCGATTGATGCCCTTACCAAAGGGGTAGAAGAAGGACTCAGGCATCAGGTATTGCTTGGAGTAACCGGCTCTGGGAAGACATTTACCATAGCCCATGTCGTGGCAAGAGTCCAAAGACCCACCCTTGTTATTGCACCTAACAAGACCTTAGCCGCCCAGCTCTATGGGGAATTCAAGAACCTTTTTCCGAACAACGCAGTTGAATACTTTGTAAGTTACTATGATTATTATCAACCTGAGGCGTATGTTCCTCAAACTGATACCTATATACAGAAAGATGCCTCTATCAATGAACAGATCGATAAGATGAGGCATTCGGCAACCAGATCCCTATTGGACAGGGATGATGTCCTTATTGTAGCCAGTGTATCATGCATCTACGGGCTTGGCTCCCCTGAGGCCTATCATGGTATGCTCTTGTATGTAGAAAAAGGGGATTGTATAGGCCGAGAAGATGTGCTCAAGAAATTGGTGGAAATTCACTATGAAAGGAGTGACTTTGACTTTCATCGCTCATCCTTCAGGGTCAGGGGCGATGTGGTGGATATCTATCCAGCATACGAGGATTACTCCTGTATAAGGCTGACGTTTTTCGGCGACTGTGTTGAATCCATTCAGGAGATCGATCCACTTACAGGTCACGTTACAGAAGAGCTAAGCCGGATGACAATCTACCCGGCCAGTCACTATGTGACCACATTACCTAAACGGCAGGGGGCGATCCAGAATATCAGAGAGGAGCTGACTGAGAGGGTTGAGTACTTCAAAAGCGAAAAAAAATGGATTGAGGCACAAAGGATCGAGGAGAGGACCCTATATGACTTAGAGATGATCCAGGAGATGGGTTATTGTCATGGTATAGAGAACTATTCCAGACATCTAACAGGTAGGAGACCCGGGCAGCCACCCCCAACGCTTCTTGACTATTTTCCAGATAATTCCCTTATTATCCTGGATGAGAGCCACATAACGAATCCCCAGCTAATGGGCATGTACAGGGGTGATAGATCAAGGAAAGAGACATTAGTTGAATTTGGTTTTCGCCTTCCCTCTGCCCTTGATAATAGGCCATTGAGGTTTGAGGAATTTGATTCCCGGGTCAATCAAATAATCTATGTCTCTGCCACCCCAGGTCCATATGAATTGGGTAAGGTAGCCCATGTGATTGAACAGATTATAAGACCTACAGGTCTGATAGACCCGGAGATCTCAGTTAGGCCAGCGAGCAACCAGGTGGATGATCTATTAACTGTTATCAGGAAGGTCGTAAATGATGGGCAGCGTGTCTTGGTAACCACCCTCACCAAGGCCATGGCCGAGGATCTGGCCGAGTATTATACAGAGTTAGGCCTTAAGGTAAGGTACCTGCATTCTGACATAACTACCATTGAGAGGACGGAGATTATCAGGGACCTTAGGCTTGGGATCTTTGATGTCCTTATAGGTATCAATCTCTTAAGGGAGGGCTTGGACCTGCCAGAGGTCTCACTGGTGTCCATTTTGGATGCAGATAAAGAGGGTTTCTTAAGGTCTGAGAGGTCTCTTGTCCAGACCTGTGGACGGGCTGCCAGAAATGTGAATGGTAAGGTCATCTTTTACGCTGATGAGGTTACACCATCCATGAGGAGGGCAATTGAGGAGACTAATAGGAGGCGGAATTTACAGAACAGATATAATGAGGCACACGGGATTACCCCGGAATCAATCAAGAAGGATATCTCCGATATACTTGGCTCTGTTTATGAGGCGGATTATGTGAGTATCCCCACTGTTTCAGAATCAGAGGAGGAATATATTCCCCTTGATAGATCACCTAAGGCTATAAGATCGCTCAAGAAGGAGATGTTTAGGGCGGCCAGGAGGCTAGATTTTGAAGAGGCTGCCCGGTTAAGGGATCGGATAGTCTATCTGGAGAAAAGGGATTTGGTCTATAGGGATTCATCCCATTTTTGAATCCGTTATCTTTTCCAGGGTCCATTGACCCTCATCCTGGTCATATCTGATAAGGTAGATCTTCTGATCGTTGGCTAACACCTTGAAATAGCTATGATTTACCCCATACCATCGGTCGATAATCTCCTCCACCATCAGTTTTCGCCCTCGCACCGTGAAATCAATCGGCCGCTCATCTGCCTTATATCCGGAATAGCAACTGACTTGGATAACCTTTAGGCGTGAATCGATTTTCATGATCCCACCCCATTGGTCTCTTGCCTCAAGGCTCATCGCATAAGATGTCTTTATAGTGAAGGCATTATTTCTCGCCGGGCTTATCTATTATGTCCAACTTTCTGTATATGTTGTCCCTTATCCAGTGGGGGTCCCACCACTCTATCGGGCTGACAAAGACACCATGCACCATAAAGCCGAAATGTAGGTGATCACCGGTTGCCAGGCCTGTTTGACCAGTAATGCCAATTATCTCTCCCTTGGTGATGAACTGACCAACATTTACATCAATCTTGCTTAAATGACTATACACGCTATAAAGGCCTTGCCCGTGATCAAGCACTATTGTTAGGCCGTAAATTCCAAGCTCTTGGGCAAAGACAACCCTGCCGGTATTGGAGGCCTGGACAGGAGATCTGGCCAATGATGCCAGATCAACACCCAGGTGTGCCTCCTCATCTACTACCTTGCCTTTGTAATAGTAGGTTCTGTGCTCGCCAAAAGTGGCCATTGTTGCGGCGTTTTTCATTCTTATCCAGGGGCCATCCCACAATTTTTCATCAGTTGGCGATTCACTGAGATCTTTTAATACAGCGTGGTTTTCCCTTCTCAATCTCTCATTAATTGCAAGATATTTGTCAATCTTAGTTTCACCTGGCTCAAATAAATCAGAGGAAAAACGGGAGATTATATGATCTAAGAATCGATCAGATAGCCTGATCTTATCCCTCCGGAACCTCTTTCGCCTAATATAATAAGAAAAGACCCTTTTTGTTTCATTATCAGCCCTATCCTTGGCCCAGAGGTATAAGGGAGTATCTTTTTTAAGATTGTAGGGAAGGGCAAAGTAACAGATATATATCCCAGTTTGAGGATCTCTGGAAAAAGGTGTACCAGGGAAAAGAAGATCATTTACCAAGACACCACTCTCACAGGTGTCAAATGAGGGCCTGTAAACGATCAGGCCAGAACCCCCAATAGAGATGTTATGGCCTCTACTGGTGGCTGTTATTGAGGGAGGAATTGTGTCCACTATCATTCTATGCTCTAATAGTGAAAGATTTCCATCACCACCTCTCCTTTTAGAGAAATCGTGGATCTCGATGATGAGATTGGCCTGCCCCTGTACCATATTTAATCCTTTTGGATCTATTGTAAATTCCCCCTCAAATTCATGGATTCCCCTTTTGTTGAATAGTCCTTCATACAGAAAATCCTTTTTTAGTATAGGAATAAAAAGCCCATCCTGTTTTACACTCACCTTTATATTTCTCAGCCCCATTCTTCGGTCAGAGACCCTTAAATTGAAGTTGATACTCTCACTTAAATACCCTGGTAATGGTTCTAAGCGGGCCTGCGGTTTTTCGCCTTCAAAGATGGCTATCAATACCCAGATAATAAGGACAAGGATAACGACAACTGATAAAAGTGCAATTGTAGGCCTTGGTTTTATAATCCTTAAACCGTTAAACCTTGACTTTTTCATTTTGTATATTTAACCCTATCTTCAGATCTTTCCATAACCCAGATGGTAACAGAATTTGATTTCAATCTTTTATATCCCGTGGCCGGGAGGGTTTCCTTTTATGGCCCATATATCGCTCAGTGGGCCGCTTCAAAAAAGAAATCCCCCTGGCCCCAAACTGACAAAAATTGTAAAGTTATGCAAGGCTCTCATATCTTGTTCATATATCTTGGATTGGTTTATATTTGGTCATAGTAATGTTTTTGTCAACATTTTTTATAATGCATAATGATGGCTAAGAAGATTTATATTGGTGTTATCGGTGCAGGAGATTGTTCCCAGGAAATCTATAATATGGCCACTGAGTTAGGCTATCTGATTGCACAGAATGAATGGATTCTTATCTGTGGAGGCCTGGGTGGAGTAATGGAAGGGGCAGCAAAAGGGTGCTATAAAGGGGGTGGGATGACCGTTGGTATACTGCCGGGAGAAGAAAAGGAATCAGCCAATCCCTTTATTCGCTTGGCTATACCAACAGGCCTGGGTGAAGGAAGGAATCTGCTGGTAGTCAGGGCCTCAGATGTGGTTTTATCGATTGCAGGCGGTTATGGGACCTTATCGGAGATTGGCCTGGCCCTAAAGATGGGTAAGCCTGTGATAGGGCTCAAAACCTGGCCTGGTATTGATGGGATTGATTATGTTGAAACACCTCAACAGGCAATGGATATGGTGGTAAGCTATGTATCAAGGCTACGATAAAAGAAAAAGGTCATCCCTCGCTCGTTCCTTAGGTTTGCCAGTATATGTCTATTATTGGGTATTGCCCTTTATGTAAGGGGGCTTATTCCCGGAAAGAAAGAATAGCGGGAGGATGACCGATTTCCATATTCATCTGCTAAAAGGGGAAGGATTTATTTCCGATAGTTACGAGACCTTTGCATAACCCAAACTGTAACAAAATTTGGTTTCAATCCTTATATCCTGTGGCCAGGGGAGGTTTCTTTTTGTGGCCCCTATATCGCTCAGTGAGCCGCTTCAAAATGAAACCCCCCTGACCTCCGACTGACAAGAATTGTAGAATTACGCAGAGGTCTCGTTACGTCTGTGTAAGGAAGAGTGTTCGTGTGGATTAAATAATAAAGGTTTTAACAAATCCAAGACAGGATTCGATCTCCTGTGGCTTAAGCTCCAGTGTGACTGTCCCCATGTAGCCAATTTTACTAAGGGCATTGAAGATATTTTTGAGGTCAACAATACCTCTGCCAGGGGGAAGGTGTAAATCATTATCCGGTGCATTGCCTCCAATATTGTCGTGGAGATGAATGTGTCTTATCCTATCTGGATATGCCTTTATGAGGCCAAGGCTTGCGTTTTCCTCCCTTAAAAGCTGTGCATGCCCCATATCCAGCGTTAATTTGAGGAGGGCAATTTCACTAAAGGCCATTTTAAGATCATACCAATCTTCACTTAAATTCTCTAAACAGATGACGACCCCTCTTTCCTTGGCCTTATCAATAATCTTTTTTAATAGTTTAATCTTAAAGGCAATTACATCAGGTTTGACAAAACGCCGATCCATCCAGAGATGAAGGGTTAAAAGAGACATATTTAGGGTAGGCATAATATCCAGGATCTCTAATATGTGCGGAAAATAGTCTCTCTTTAGAGAGGCTATATTATTAGGATTTCCCTCTTTAGGCCCGTGACAAAGATAATAAAGCCTTGTTTTTTCTTTTAGTTCTAAGAATTTGTTAATCTTTTTCTTGAAATTATTTAAATCCTCTATAGCAATTTCAGCAAATTCGAGTCTTAGATCATGCAGGCGCAATACATCTTCTGGATTCCTGGCTGTTGCCCCCAATGCAATTTTTAATCTCTTAACACTGCCAGGATTCAATTTACTATACCTTAACCCTT
>CP070660.1:229947-234155 GCA_020355145.1 Deltaproteobacteria bacterium | reverse complement strand
TCTCAAAACAGCTTGGACACCATTCCGTCAAACTAACATTGGATGTTTACTCTCATTGGATACCTGGGAAGAAAAAGGCAGAGGTGGATGCTTTAGATGATCAAGATTTTATGCACCCATCTGCACCCTATATGCACCCGGCCATAGAAAAAGGGTTTAGCCATTTTCGCTAAACCCTTGATAGTGCTGGCGGGGACGACGGGACTCGAACCCGCGACCTCCGGCGTGACAGGCCGGCGTTCTAACCAGAGCTGAACTACGTCCCCGTGGTAGGCGGAACAGGGATTGAACCTGTGACCCTCGGCTTGTAAGGCCGATGCTCTCCCACTGAGCTACCCGCCCGTAATCAATGTGCAGTCACCTCAGACTCGATCTCCGCTTTTGGTAAGGTGAAAGGCTTAAACCTATCCTCTGGGAGAAACAGTTCTTCACCTTTCTCGACTGTGAGGGCCTCCTTAAGGACCGCATCCATGTGATCAACTGGGATTAACTCGACCTTCTTGAGTACCCTTGGAGGTATCTCCTCAATATCCTTTTTATTTTCTTGAGGGATGAGAACCTTCTCTACTCCACCTCTATGGGCGGCTATTATCTTCTCTTTGAGACCTCCAATAGGAAGAATTCTGCCCCTTAGGGTTATCTCCCCGGTCATGGCCATGTTTCTCCTGACCGGTTTTCTCAACAGGGCGGAGGCAATCGATGTGGCCACAGTGATACCTGCCGATGGCCCATCTTTAGGTGTAGCACCCTCAGGGATATGGACATGTATGTCCACCTTTTCATAAAAATCGTCAGACAGACCAAGCCTTCTTGCCCTTGTGCGAACATAACTTAAGGCAGCCTTAGCTGATTCCTTCATCACATCCCCAAGCGTACCTGTTAAGACAAGGTTCCCCTTTCCTGGCATAACAGTGGCTTCTATATGGAGCAACTCGCCGCCTGCACTTGTCCAGGCTAAACCAGTGGCCAGACCTATCTCATCCTTTTCCTCGGTCTTCCCGTAGTGAAATTTGGGAACACCTAAGTAGCCATGAAGAGAATTTGCAGTAATCCGGAGCTTTATAGCCTTGCCTTTTTTGCTTACCTCTTTAGCCACCTTCCTGCACACGGTAGCTATTTCCCTTTCAAGATTTCGAACCCCTGCCTCTCTGGTATAATACCTGATTATTTTCAAAATAGCCTGATCAGAAAAGGAGATATTGTCCTCAGAGAGGCCATTTTGTTGGGTTTGTTTCTTTATCAGAAACCTCTTGGCAATATGCAACTTTTCGATCTCCGTATAACCGGGCAGCCTTATAATCTCCATTCTATCCTGCAAGGGCGGTGGGATCCCAATAAGGTCATTGCCTGTAGTTATGAAAAGAACCTCTGAAAGATTGTAGTCAAGGTCAAGATAGTGGTCATTAAAGGCATTGTTTTGTTCCGGGTCAAGCACCTCTAAAAGGGCGGCTGATGGATCTCCCCTGAAATCGGTACTCATCTTGTCAACCTCATCCAGGCAAAAGACAGGGTTGTTTGATTTTGCCCTTTTAAGATATTGGATGATCTTTCCTGGCATAGCCCCAATATATGTTCTTCTGTGGCCCCTTATCTCAGCTTCATCCCTGACACCACCAAGGGAGAGCCTGACGAAATTCCTTGCCATTGCCCTTGCCACTGATTTGGCTAAGGAGGTCTTGCCAACACCTGGCGGACCAATAAAACAAAGAATCGGGCCTTTGATCTTTCTTGTTAGGCTCTGGACAGCCAAATATTCCAGTATCCTCTCTTTAGGTTTGGATAGGCCATAGTGGTCCTCTTCAAGTACGGCCTCAGCCTCCTGGATGTTTAGTTTGTCCTTTGTCTTGGTTAACCAAGGCAGGGATAAAATCCAGTCAATATAGTTCCGTACAACTGTGGCCTCTGCAGATTGGGGGGTCATCATCTTCAATTTCTTAAATTCATGTCTAACCTTTGCTGCGGCCTCCTTGGTTAGGTTTTTGTTCCTTATTCTCCTCTCCAGGTCCTTGAGCTCGCTGGCAAAATCATCCTGGGTACCCATTTCTTTCTGTATTGCACGCATCTGCTCGTTAAGATAATAGTTTTTCTGCGTCTTCTCCATCTGTTTCTTGACCCTCTGCCTCAGACTTTCCTCGATCTCAAGGATATCGATCTCAGCATTCATTATATTGTATAATCTTTCGAGCCTGCTATTTACATCCTCTATCTCCAGCAAGGATTGTTTATCGTTTATCTTTGCTATAAGATGAGCGGCCACGGTATTAACTAATTGAGATGGATCAGTAATGGAGGCAACTGTCTCAGCTACCTCATCGCCAATCTTTTGGTTAAGCCTTGCATAGGACTCAAATGAGGAATGGATGCTCCTTATAAGGGCCTCAGTCTTCACGTCTGGTTCGTAATGTTCCACAAGCTTTTCTACCTCGACCACAAAAAAACCCGAGTCAGGCAGATAATTTTTGATCTTGGCCCTACTCTTTCCTTCCACTAAGCTCTTAACTGTTCCATCGGGCATCTTAAGAAGCTGAAGGACTGTGGCAAGGGTACCAAAAGAGTATATATCTCGAAGGGTCGGGTCATCCATCTTGGCATTTTTCTGGGTAGCCAGAAAGATCTCCTTCTCTTGGGACAATGCATATTTTAATGCATTAATAGATTTTTCCCTTCCAACAAATAAGGGAACAACCATACCTGGGAATAAGACTATATCCCTGAGGGGGAGCAATGGGACCTGTTTTTTTTCTCGCTTCAAGAGATCTTCTAAGGGGTTCTTCTTAAACATGGCTAATCCTCAGGCATATTTAATCTGGTTTTCATACAACAGGAGAGGGGGCTCATCATTAACAATAACTTCCTCTCCTATAACACATTCACCTACACCTGACCTTGAAGGAAGATCATACATAATATCCAGCATAACTTTTTCAAGAATGGCCCTCAGTCCCCTGGCCCCAGATTTACGATCAAGTGCCTCCTTGGCCACAGCCTTTAGTGCATCCTTTGTGAACTTTAATTTTATACCTTCAAATTCAAAGAGTTTTTGATACTGTTTAACAAGGGCATTCTTGGGCTCCATAAGGATCCTGACTAAGGCGTCAAGGCTCAATTCCCCGAGGGAGGCGATTACTGGGAGTCGTCCGACGAACTCCGGTATTAAACCAAACTTAAGGAGATCTTCAGGTTGAACCAAGGACAAGATTTCCTCGAGGTTTAAGTCACCCTGCCCTCTGATGTCAGCCTCAAAGCCCAATGTCTTGCTCCCGATCCTTGACAGGATTATCTTGTCTAAGCCATTAAAGGTCCCTCCGCAGACAAAGAGGATGTTCCTGGTGTCCACCTTTAGGAAATCCTGTTGGGGGTGTTTTCTGCCCCCTTTTGGAGGTATATTGGCAACTGTACCCTCCAATATCTTTAAGAGCGCCTGCTGAACCCCCTCTCCAGAAACATCCCTGGTTATTGAAGGGCTGTCAGATTTTCTGGCAATTTTGTCTATCTCATCAATGTAGACAATGCCCCTGGAGGCCCTATCGATATCATAGTCTGCCATTTGAACAAGACTGAGGATTATGCTTTCAACATCCTCACCTACATAACCAGCTTCAGTCAGGGTGGTAGCATCAGCTATGGTAAAGGGTACATTCAATATCCTTGCCAAGGTTTGAGCTAAAAGTGTTTTGCCTGACCCGGTAGGACCTATCAAAAGTATATTGCTTTTATCAATCTCTACATCTTCATTATCAAAGTTTGCACCGATCCTCTTGTAGTGGTTGTGTACCGCTACGGAAAGGACCTTTTTAGCCCTATCTTGCTCGATTACATACTGCTCCAGACTTTTCTTCATCTCTTGTGGTTTGGGGAGAAGATCTTTCTGTTTATCTTTCTCTTCCTGTCCATATTCTTCCTGGATAATTTCGCTGCAAAGAGAGACACATTCATCACAGATGTAAACCGAGGGTCCGGCAATCAATTTCTTAACCTCATCCTGGCTCTTACCACAGAAAGAACAGACGAGCTCGCCTGATGGAATATTTTTCCTTGTCATTTGCTACTACTCCCTCTATTTTTCTCCATACTTATCATTTCCCTTTTTGTAATCACCTTATCTACAATACCATACTCCAGCGCCTCCTGGCCACTCATGAAATAATCTCTTTCCGTATCGTGTCCTATCTTTTTTTTATCCTGACCTGTGTGCAGGGCAAAGAGTT
>CP070660.1:221536-229847 GCA_020355145.1 Deltaproteobacteria bacterium | reverse complement strand
GTAAAGCACCTGGAACAGCCGAACTAGCCATTATTGAGCGCCTTAAAGGGCCTTTTTTAAGGACAACAAGCTTACCACTCTCTAAATCTGTTGCCACAGCCCTAAAAGGTATCACAGTTTCCTCTATTTGAATGTCCGGTATAAAAAAGTTGATAAACTCCTCGATATCCCTGAGCTGCAAGATGCTTGGTCTATATATTGCCTGGGCCAACCTTATCTTGGTTTTAAAATAGGATTGAATGCGCCTACTCAGGCTATGTTCCTCTCCAGTTTCCGCATCGCCAATGGCCTTAAGCTCAGATGATTTGTAAAGATTGCCTTCTAGAAAAGATGCGACCCTTTCCTCCAGTTCCCCGACCTTCATGCCGCTTGCCAGGGCACCGCCCACAATTGCACCCATGCTTGTCCCTACGATAAGATCAGGCCTGATCTTTTCCCTTTCCAGCACCCTCATAACCCCTATGTGGGCCAATCCCCTTGCCCCACCACCACCCAGGGCCAATCCTATCTTCCTGACCTTTCTCATACAGGCACCTGATCCCGAATTAAAAATCCTTTCATATGGTAAGATATACCAAAAATCCTCAAATCCTACAATAATACAAAGGATTGATGACTATTATCAAAAGAAAGGTATTTTATGAAGGCTACTATAATGAATGACATAATAAAGAGGAACGAAGGGCTCGCAATGACAGACTATTGAATGTCTACTTATTTAGGTCATTCACTATAGAAGCCGGGGCAGTAAAGGGATCAGTTCTGGGTGACGGAGGGTATCCACCGGTAGATCGGTGCCAGGTCTTTTTTCACCTGTCCTTTTTGAGGGATCATAAAAATGAAGCACCTCTTTTGGTCCGGCACAATTGCAATATGTCGAATAATGCCCGGGTCAGGATTATTATCGATAAACTTCATAAAATGATCGTGCATATCTACTCTCTCATAGTATAGGTAAAAATCGTATCCGCCCCACTTTATCTTCCTTTTGTCTAAGCGATGGGTGTTCGTTATCTTCGGCCCTCGAAAACTCGCATACTTAACCTCAATCAGATGGGCCTCTCCAGGAGGATGGTGTCTCAGGTACAATGTTATGAATAATCGATCGTATCTCATGATGAGTTTTGATATAGGTATATAAAGCCATGAATGTCTTGGAAGCAGGGTGATCGTAGCGTCAATCCGTGAAAAAGGGCCTTTCTTTTTTATCAAGAGATTGGCATGGTATCCGACCACACCTCCGATATTGGTAAAGGTCTTCTCATCTGGTTTCACCACCTCTACGAGGTCATTAAATGCAGAGAAAAATACCCTTTTATTCTCCCTCCTTCCCCAGAAATAACCGACTGTAAGGATACAGGAAAAGGCGATAAAGAGGAAGAAAACAGGCTGCGTGACAATGTCTCCATGTTCGAACATCTTTTCCCAATCTCCCCTAGAGCTTAGATGTAATGTCCTCCGGTATATCGTATAGCCTTCCGCCTTTGTTATCAAGGAGCGCCTTTGATAGAAAAACCCGTTCAATGGCAACATCCTTCCTATTCCTTATATCTCTTTCAACACGTTCGGCCGCCTCAATGTTTTCTTCAGTGACCTTATTGTCTATGAGCAGGCGAAGAGGGAGTTTTAAATCATTAAGGCCTTCAATCAACCTCTGAGATTCCTTGAGGGAAAGGATATCAGGATTAAAAACCAGAACAACAGTGCAATCCTCACCCTGCAAGATCGTGTTGAGGGCCTGGTAATCTTCCTTCAGTGTCCTGAGTCTTTTCAGGACATCATCGTCTCCTTCATTATAACTAAGCAGGGTCTCTTCCTTGCTTGAAATGCCCCTTATTCTATGGATCGTATAGCGCTTCTCTAAGATCTTTCGTCTGATTTGGATCAATCGGTCAACCCAGATTATAGTCACCCTGGGGAGGGCAAGAAACCTGAGGGTTAACCCCGTCGGGGGTGTATCGAAGATGACATAGTCAAAATTCCCCTCATTTGTGATCGTCTCTTCAATGCCGGTGAGTAACGCGTACTCTTCTATGCCCGGTGAGTATTTTAGTACTGAAAAGTAATTGTCGAGATTTAATGTCTGAAGATATCTATAGGTGAATGAAAGTACGTTGATTTCCCTTTGTAGATACTCCTTCGATAGCCTGTGAAGGTCGATCTCCTTGAGATGAAGGGTGTCTGTAAATCGGCTTTTCCTGCCTTTAAGGGTGACGCCAAATATGTCCCCCAAACTGTGTGCTGGATCAAGGGAGACGATCAATACACGATTTTTTTTTGATAGCTGCCATGCCGTGGCAGCCGCCATCGTGGATTTCCCTACCCCACCCTTTCCGGTGAAAAAAAGAATCCTCATTTATTCAATACCCATTACTCCGCACATCTCTGCCAGCATATCCCCGGCGTCCTTGGCCCTCCGGTTTAAAATCCTCAGTTCCGTTTCCATGAAAGGTAAGAGCTCGACAGCTAAAAAGGTGGGTGGAGAAGGGAGCCCCACAAAGGATCCCAAAACCAGAAGTGCAAAGATATTTTCCAGCTCCTCCGTCTCGACAATCGTGAGTGCAACTGCATTTTCGCGCTGCGAGGTATGAAGGCCGGAAAAGATACGTCGAAAAAACCTCAGAATTGAAAGACCCATCAGGATAGCTTTGCACGCTAAGGTTAGTTAAACCGGTGCACGGAGGTTGCTCCGTGCACCGATAATAAGGCGACCAACAGGAATGTTACGATGTCTTATATGCCTTGGATTTGATAAAGTCCCGAATAAACACGATATTCAAAACCAACAGTATGGCCAAGAAAACCATAGACGACCATCCCGGAATGGGTTTTGCTTTGATGGCACCTGGCTGAACAACCACAATGAACCAGACAATAGCACAAGTGACGGTAATCCAGAGAGCAAAGGCCGGGATGGTGGCTGCATTGGCAAATGTGGACCTTAATTTTGTAGCTACAAATCCGGCACCGGTCATGAGTGCAATAGAGGCAATCAGCTGGTTCGCCGCCCCAAAGGCACCCCAAATGATCAGCCAATGTCCTTTCCAGGCCAGCCAGATCCCTAATGCCGCTGGGATCACAGAGGCGACCCAGCGGTTGGTTATGAAATTATAGAGCCCACTGGCGCTCTCTTTCAGGGGAGCGGCCATCTCTCCAATAAAGTAGCGTCCCAATCGGTTGGTCGTATCCAGGGTGGTCATGGCAAAGGCGGCGACCCACATGCCGGCGATGACCTTCACACCCTCAGTTGGAATAATTCCTAACCATGTTGCCCCCACCATATCCGCATACGATTGGATAAATAGGTTTGCCTTGCCCAGCTTAACAGACGCGGAGGCCTTGGTAAACATGGCACCCCAGTTGCCCGGATTCAGTACATCAGTACTTACACCTGCATTCTTAAGGGCCGTGTATCCAAACCCGGCTATGGAAACCACAACAATGGTGGACAGGAATCCCTCGAAAAACATACCCCCGTAACCGATGAACAGTGCATCACTTTCCTTTTCGAGCTGTTTTGAGGTTGTGCCCGAGGCCACAAGGGAGTGGAATCCGGAAAGGGATCCGCAGGCGATGATCAGGGGAATTGCCGGCCAGAAGGGTGTGGGCTTGTCGCCGAGGAGGATGGGCGAGAAACCTGAAAATGCAGGTACCTCAAATCCCCTGAACGCAAAAACCGCTGCAAGAAAGCCCAAGAACAGGCCCCCAAACAGGAGCCAGGAATTCAGATAGTCCCTCGGCTGTAATAGGACATTAACAGGAATAGCGGCCGCAATGATTATATAGAAAAAAAATACAATCAACCAGGTTTGAAGACTCGCCTTTACAGGTAACGCGACACCCAGCCATATGGAGCCGATCAGCATAGCGATGCCGATGAGGGTGGCCACGGTAAAATTCATCTTAACTCGGTAGATCAAGACACCCAGGATAAGGGCTGCCACAATTGCCCAGATATAGGCAGAGGCAATAGCCGGAGTTCTGACAAACATCCCTCCTACAACAGAGCTGAATGCGGCCACGACCATGATGACGGCCAAGAAGACGATCCAGTAGAAAGCCGTTCCTGTTCTCTTCCCTATGAGATCTGTGGCGACAAACTGAATCGACTTACCGTCATAGCGAACAGATGCCATCAGGCCCAGATAGTCGTGAACGGCCCCTATGAAGGCATTACCCAACCAGACCCAGAGCAGACCGGGAACCCAGCCCCAGCACATCGCCACTGCTGGGCCAATAATCGGGGCAGCACCGGCAATAGAGGCAAAGTGATGTCCGAAAAGGACCCCTCGCCTTGCCGGGATATAATCTACCCCATCATAGAGGCGCTTGGACGGTGTCTCTGTAGAGTCCGAGGCCTTTACGACATCCCTTTCTATCTTTTTGCCGTAGGTAAAATAGAGAATTAGGTAAATCAAAACACCGATAACGATAATAAATGATGACATGATTAGACCCCCCTTTCACAATCTTGAATATTAGTAGAATTCTTCTCTGAACCTCCTTTCCCTTATGGCCTAGGATGCGTATCTGGTTTTATCCTTTGATTCTCTAATAGAAATCTCATAATTAGTCAAGAAGGCCATGCAAGCTATTTTTATCCAGCAAGGCTGAGGAGAGGGAAAAGGTGGATTCAATTTAAGCAGTAGTGTCATCAAAGGGATTTTTGCAAAAAATCGTATCCTCCCTGCCCGAGCCAACAGATATGATAGAAACTGGAACACCAACAAACTCCTCTATCCTTCTTACATAGGTCTGGACATTTTTCGGTAGTTCTTCAAAGGCCCTTGCTCCAGAGATATCCTCTTTCCACCCATCTATCTCTTCATAAACAGGGTTGCAGTTGTAAAGCGCAGATAGTTTAGCCGGGACACTTTCCAGCCTCCTTCCCTGATACTCGTATGCTATACAGAGGTTAATCGGATCCAAGCCTGTCAATACATCGAGTTTTGTTATTGCCAGATGGTTAATTCCATTTATCCTTACCGAATACCCCACCGCAACTAGATCCAGCCAGCCACACCTACGTCGCCTACCAGTGGTGGCACCAAATTCTTGCCCTCTTTCCTGTAGATAATTACCGGCATCATCCGTTAGCTCACTCACAAACGGGCCACTGCCAACCCGAGTTGTATATGCCTTTACAATGCCTACAATACTGCCCAATCCCTTTGGGCCTATTCCTGCCCCGATGCATGCAGTTGCCGCCACTGGGTTGGAAGAGGTAACAAAGGGATATGTACCATGGTCAACATCCAAATGCGTTCCCTGGGCACCTTCGAAAAGGATATTCTCCTTCCTTCTCATTGCCTCATCCAGTTCCATGGAGACATCAACAATAAATGGTGAGAGTTCATGGGATAGTGAGAGGTATTCCTCTAATATAGACTGATATTCAAGCGGCTCGCAGCCAAAGAGATTGGTAAGATAAAAATTCTTCTCGCCGAGATTTGCCCTGATCTTCTCCTTTAATATATCCAGTTCTGTTAGATCAACGGCCCTTATCCCCACCCTGGCTACCTTATCTTCGTAGCACGGACCTATGCCCCTTCCAGTGGTCCCGATCTTGGAGTCCCCTTTTGCCTTTTCACGAGCTATATCAATGGCCTTATGGTAAGGCATTATCAGATGGGCCCGCTCGCTTAAGCCTAATTTTTCAGGGCTGATAGCTATTCCTCTATCAACCAATTCCTTTATCTCCTCCAACAAGACCTCAGGGTCAACGACTACCCCATTACCTATGAGACATCTCGTATCTGGATAAAGGATCCCAGAAGGTATAAGATGGAAGATAAATCGCTCACCATGTACCACAAGTGTATGTCCCGCATTGTTTCCCCCTTGAAATCTAACTATCCTTTTTGCATGAGCACTTAGAAGATCAACTACCTTCCCCTTTCCTTCGTCACCCCACTGGGTGCCAATAACAACGACATTAGCCATATTCTTATACCTCAAACAAGAGAATCCCCTCTGCACCCTCTTTAGGAATAATACAGAGATGGGACACCTGATTATGAATCCTTAGGCCTGATAAAATCCTTTATATTTATAACCTTTGGTGTATCCTTCCTTCGTGGCTCCCCTTTTCTGATCTTTTTAATCTTCTTTGTATATTCCCTCAATTCTGAATTCGTTTCTAAAATCTCCCCAATTTGATGCTCAAGTTCCTTTAAAGAACTCTCAAGTTCAATGGTATCAATAGAAAAGGCAAAGAAAGAGGCGATTAGATTAACAATCCTAAGTACCACCCTAAAATTTGTACCCCTAAGGTATAGTGGGGAGTGGCCCCAAAGCCCAATAAATGGGCATCCTTCTTTTTCCGCCTTTTGCATAATAAGGGAATGGATCCCCGAGGGACCCTCATACTCAATCAGATGGATGTCCTTTTTCATAAAGACATCTCTCCCCTCCCTAAAAGAATAGACCCCAGAGACTATTGCCTCGGTGTGAAGCACATCATCATGCACACCCCCAACACTCATGATAAGAGAAACCCCCCATTGTTTACATAGATGAAACAGGGTCTGAACAAAGCTGGGCCATCTATAATCTGGCTCTTGCGCCTTTAAGAGGATAAGATCATTCTTTCCTTTCTTGTTAGGCCAAAGATAAAAATATATATTCTTTAGATATATAGCCCGAAGCCTTCCTTTCTTAATAGTAACAACTGGTCTGTTTTGGGTAAACTGGTAAAAAGGATCTTGATCTATTTCGGCTATCAGATTAGCCCCTTTTTTTTGAATAATGTACTCAATTGACTGCAGTGCGATATTGCCAGCATTTGACCAGCCCTCAAATCCGACAATCAGTATTGGGTTATGTAATGGGGGTGTTTGATAAAATGTGACAAAGTCTTCAGTCATGCTCACAACTAACTACTTATATTATCTTTATAAAAAGAACCTATCTTTTCTACAATATATTCAATCTGCTCCTCTCTTAACTCCGGGTAAATCGGTAAAGCAATAGTCTTTGCTGCGGCCTCAAGGGAAACAGGGCAATCCTCTGGGCGATAACCCAAATATCGAAAACACTCCTGAATATGAAGTGGAACTGGATAATAGATCTCGCAACCTATCCCCTGGTTGGTTAGATATCTCTTTAGCTCATCCCTCTTTTGATCAATTTTTATTACAAATTGGTTATATATATGTCTTCCTTTTCCCTCAAAAGGGAGCTCAATGCCTCTTATAGCTTTCCTGGCAAACAGCACCCTATAAATGCGTGCATTCTTTCTCCTCTTTTCAGTCCACCGCTCAAGATAATTAAATTTTATCAGGAGAATGGCTGCCTGAAGGGCATCAAGCCTAAAATTTCCACCGATAACCTTATGGTAATATTTTGGTTGAGACCCATGGACCCTCATTATCTTAAGTCTTTGAAATGCCTCCTCATCGTTTGTGGTAACCATACCCCCATCCCCAAAGGAACCAAGATTTTTCGAGGGGAAAAAGGAAAAGCAACCATAGTTGCCCATAGACCCCGCTCTCTTCAAAGATCCATCAGAAGACATATATTCTGCCCCAATAGCCTGAGCTGCATCCTCTATAATTGGTATCCCTAAAGATCTTGCTATTGCTATAATATCATCCATATCTGCACATTGCCCAAAAAGATGAACAGGTAATATTGCCCTTAATCGAGACCTCTCCCCCGGGTTTAATCCAGAAATGCTCTTCTCTAATTTCCCTGGATCAATATTATAGGTAAGATTGTCTATATCTACAAAAACAGGAATAGCACCTAATCTGGCAATTGAACCAGCGGTGGAAAAAAATGTATAAGGGGAGGTAACTACCAGATCCCCAGGACCAATGCCTGCACTCATTAAGGATATGAGCAAGGCATCCGTGCCTGAAGAGACACCCACCGCATACTTGACCTTAGTGTAAGCGGCTATTTTTCTTTCCAATTCCTCCACCTTTGGACCCAGGATAAACCTCTGCGATTGATAAACCTCCATGGTAGCTGGTATGATCTCATCTTTAATGGCCTCATACTGTTTCTTTAAACCCAGTAAAGGTATGTTCAACCCTGATCCTCCTTCTTAGGGTCAATTAACCAGTTTAGAAATAGGTACCACCTCGGCCTCATTATTAAGGGTCCATTGGAATCTCTTTAGGAGCTTAAGGGTCTTTTTGTGAGGATGTCCAATGCCTATAGCCCAGCCCTTATGTCTTGCCAGACTGAGCAACCTCTCCATTTGGATCTTTAGGGCATTATCTGACAGATCATTATCCAAAAATATATCCCTGCCGGCTGTCTTAAGTGCTATTTTCCTTGCTACATTAAATGCCACACTGCTGGC
>CP070660.1:218463-221436 GCA_020355145.1 Deltaproteobacteria bacterium | reverse complement strand
TAAAGTGCATCTCCCTCTTTGAGAAGCCCCTTGATCCTCGGCCATACAGCCATCTGTCCTGCATCAGAAATCAACATCTTAATAATCGTTCCTCGTTCTGCAGCGTCTTCCAAGGAAAAGAGGGTCTCCCCTGGCTTAAAGCCGTCGTTAATAGCCTTGTCCCAAAATACCCTCTCCTCCTCCCTTTGGCCTACAATAACATTTATACCATTATCCCTCATATTCATAGACTGTGCAGGCCCTTGAACGCCATATCCAAGAACCGCCACTGTCTCATTCGCCAAGACTTCCCTTGCCTTTTCCAGTGGAAACTCCTCCGAGGTGACCACATCCTCTACAACTCCTCCAAAATCGATCCTTGCCATAATTACCCTCCTTATTAATGTTTTCTGCCTTACTTCTTTTCCCGCGTCATAGCAATAGAGCCAGTCCTGGCAATCTCCTTGATCCCCATGCTCTTTAAGAGGTCTAAGAGTGCCGTCAGCTTCTCCGCTGTGCCTGTGACCTCAAGGGTATAATGGGTAGGAGTGACATCCACCACCTTACACCTGAAGATATCCACAAGCCTTAGGATCTCGGCCCTATTCTTTGCCTCAGCCTTTACCTTCACCAGGGCCATCTCACGCTCCACAAAATCCGTCTCGGTCAGATCTTGAACCTTGATGACATTGACCAGTTTGTTCAGCTGCTTATTGATCTGCTCCATAATCGATTCGTCTCCCCTGGTGACCAGGGTTATCCTGGTAACAAGGCGATCCATCGTGGGGGCCGCACAGATGCTCTCTATATTGAAACCACGACCGCTAAACAGGCCGGCAATGCGAGAAAGTACACCAGGTGTATTTTCAACCAACAATGAAATAGTATGTTTTTCCTCTGTCATTATCCTTACACTCCTTAATTTACGAGCAACATATCCGTGATCGGTGCCCCTGCCGGGACCATTGGGTATACGCTCTCTTCCCGTTCTACCAAAAAGTCCATAATAGCCAGCCCGGGTGTGTTCAATCCTTCCTTAAGCACAGGCTCAACCTCTTCTGGCCTCGTAGCCCTCATGCCAACTCCGCCATAAGACTCTGCCAATTTCACAAAATCGGGCGCATGTGCAATGTCAGTAGATGCATACCTCTTGTCATAGAAAAGTTCCTGCCACTGTCTAACCATACCCAGGTATCGGTTGTTTAAGATAACTATCTTAACTGGCAGCTTATACTGCATGGCGGTGGCCAGTTCCTGGATGTTCATCTGGATGCTGCCATCCCCGGCTATATCTACCACAAGTTTGTCCGGACAGGCAACCTGTGCACCAATCGCAGCCGGAAACCCAAAGCCCATACAACCTAATCCACCAGAGGTAATAAAACAGTTGGGTTGATCAAAGTGATAATATTGGGCTGCCCACATCTGATTCTGTCCGACCTCAGTAGTGATAATGGCATTGCCGTTTGTCAGCTCATAGAGCTTTTCGACGACATGCTGGGGTTTTATGGTTTTCCTTTGATCGTAGGACAGGGGCATGGTCTTCTTCCATTCCTCTATCTGGTCAAGCCAGAGTTTGCTGCTTTTCTTGTCTACGGTAAATGACTCCTTGGTCATGAGCCTATTTAGCTCAGCAAGTGATATCTTGCAATCCCCAACTATAGGGACGGTTACCGGGATATTCTTGCGAATGGATGTCGGATCAATATCAATATGAATAATCTTGGCGTAGGGGGCAAAGGTACCAAGTTTACCTGTTACCCTGTCATCAAAACGAACACCAACACCAATTAAGAGATCACAAGATTGAACGGACATATTTGCCCTGTATGTGCCGTGCATTCCGAGCATCCCAAGCCACAGCTTATCAGTACCGGGGAAGGCACCCAGGCCCATGAGAGTACCTGCAACAGGGGCCTTTAACCTTTTTGCAAACTTGGTGAGTTCCCTGGATGCCCCTGATAAGATTACGCCTCCACCGGCAAATATAACCGGCTTCCTGGCCTCTTTAATAAGCCCCATAGCCCACCTTAGCTGTCTTATATTGGGCCTATAGGTGGGATTGTAAGACTTTAAAGAGGGCCTTGGTGAGGGCTTATAGTTCGTTGTAGTCTGGCTGATGTCCTTCGGGATATCCACAAGCACAGGACCAGGACGTCCGGATCGGGCAATGTAAAAGGCCTCCTTAACAGTCCTGGCCAGATCCTCTATGCTCCTGACAAGATAGTTATGTTTGGTACATGGTCGGGTGATCCCCACAATATCGACCTCCTGGAAGGCATCATTTCCTATCAGGCTGGTAGGTACCTGGGCAGTAAAGACAACCAACGGGATAGAATCCATATATGCAGATGCAATACCTGATACTGTATTGGTTGCCCCTGGGCCAGAGGTCACCATGCATACCCCTACATCCTTTTTTGCCCTTGCATAACCATCTGCTGCGTGTACGGCCCCCTGCTCATGCCTGACCATAATATGCCGGATATCAGTCTTGGCCAGCTCATCGTACATCTCAATAGCAGCACCGCCAGTTATACCAAATACAGTATCGACCCCCTCTTCTTTCAGGATCTCCATTATGATCTTAGCCCCGGTTAATTCCACGTCTAATACCTCCCTTCTTCAGGTTCATTACATCTCTTGTTTAGCTAATCCCTTTTTCTTGATATATTCCACCAGTCCCCCGTTCCCCACTATCTCTCTCATAAAATCCGGGATGGGTCTGGCAAAATACCTCTCCCCGGTATCCGTATTGACTATCTCACCAGTTGAAAGATCAACAGATATCCGATTGCCTTCCTCAATAGAGGTAGATGCCTCTTTGGATTCCAATATTGGAAGACCTATATTAAAGGCGTTTCGGTAAAATATCCTGGCAAAGCTCCTTGCAATAATTACACTGATCCCAGCAGATCTTATGGCTAGTGGGGCATGTTCCCTTGATGAGCCACAACCAAAATTTTCCCCTGCCACAATGAAATCACCCCGGCT
>CP070660.1:213739-218363 GCA_020355145.1 Deltaproteobacteria bacterium | reverse complement strand
TTCCCCTGGACCAGGGGGCAATAAAAACTATTTTTCTCTTCATCGTGAGAAGGAAGATCAATGATGTTTGGCAGAAACAGGTATTGTGTCTTACCCAGTAGATCTATGACATGACCATGTGAGACCTTAACTGGAAAGCATGTCTCGGTTGTCATTGACTCTATTCCTAATTTTGAGATCCGATCGTTGGTCTTTGGTGTTAACACAACCCGATACCCGAGGGTATCAAAGAAGCTTGCCCAGAAAAGGGCAAACTGGTGGTTATATAGTGCCCTCTGCGTCCCAACAGTGGGCCTTCCGTCAATTTCGGAGATGGCCCTGTCATCCCCCCTATCACCCTTTTTCAGATCTCCCAGGTCACAGTAGAGGCCTTTGAGATGGCTTTCCCAGATAGCATCCCTCACTTTAAAATAATCCTCTTTTTTTTCTCCATAATGGCCTCTTACTTCATGCCTCCCACACTCTCCTCCCCATATACTCTTTCTTCCACTAAAGTTATATATCTTCAATTTGCATTCGTTATGGCACTGTTGGTCTGCATGGCATATTGTCTCCTTGTAATCCAGCTTATCATTAATTGCCTCATCCAACCCCCTGAAGGCAGATACAGGTTTATCTTCTTTCTCCATCTTTTCCTGCACACTGATAGCAGCCCCGAATCCACCCAATACCTCCCTGTGTTTGGGTATCAAAAGGGCTTTTTCCAGCACTGCCTCAAAGGCAGCCACTATTGCCTTATTGAGAGAGGGGCCACCCAAGAACATAATCCTATCGCCTATCTTTTTGTTTCCAACTACCCTATAAAGGTAGTTGTAGACAATGGCATAACAAAGGCCAGCGATAAGATTATTTTTCTGGGCCCCTTTTTGTGCATAGGATACAAGATCGGATTCCATAAACACGGTGCATCTTTCGGTCAATTTGATGGGATTTTTTGAGGATAGGGCTATCTGCTGGAATTCCTCAACAATGTTTATACCATTCTTACTTGCCAGCTCATGCAGAAAGCTCCCTGTTCCAGCTGCACATACCTTGTTCATATCAAAGTCAAGTGGATGGGTATTGGAGATAGAGATGTACTTACTGTCCTGTCCACCTATTTCAAAGACGGTATCTATGGAAGGATCAATCTCCACCCCACCCTGTGCATGAGCAGTTATCTCATCGATAATCAGGTCCGCATTAATGAAATCACCAACAACCATTCTCCCTGAGCCTGTGGTTGCTACCCCTTTGATACATATACGATCTCCAAATCTATCTTTTACTATCCTCAAGAGATCCTGGGTTACCTCAATGGGTTTGCCCATTGTCTGGCGATACTCCTTGTCTATGATTTCCCTTTCCTGATTGATTAGGGCGTATTTGGTGGTTGTTGAACCAACATCAATGCCCAGAAATACAGGGATCTGTCCCCTGGTCTTGGGCTGCCCTTTTACCTGATTATCCGCTGGAAAGGCTGTGTTGATCAGTTGCAATCTCGGGGCTGATAGAAATGAAAACGATCCCTTTTCGGTCATGGATTTAAGTTCATCTAAATCAGGCCTATTGGCTATCTCTAATTCCCTTGCCTGAAGTGCGACCCCTAAGGCACCAACAGAGGTAAAATGTTCAGGGACAATGAGTTCAGGAAAATGATCCCTGAAGGTTCTCACCTGAAGCTCGTTGGCTGCTAAACCACCGATAAATAGTATAGGTCTGGATAGCACCCGGTTAGAGACAATGGTGCTCAGGTAGTTGGATGCATTTCCCTCATGGAGCCCTGCGATTATATCAGCGAGTTTTTCACCCTTATTCTGCAGGTGAATCATGTCCGACTTGGTAAAGACCGTACATCGACATGCTACCATGGCAGAGTTTTTACTTTTAAGACCTAATGTAATAAAATCCTCCAGGATCTTGGAGATATGGGCCTCTGATGTATCGAAGTCTTTCTCATAGATCGACGATGCCAGCCTTTCTGCCTGTTGGTCAATAAAGGACCCTGTACCAGAGGCACAGGGACCATTTGTGTTGAAGTCGTCGAGTTCCCACTTGTCCCCATTATGGCTGAGGATATACAAGGCGATATCCTGCCCACCCATGCTGATAATAGTCCTTACATCTGGTTGTAGGCGAACAGAACCAAGGATTTGGGCGATGGATTCAAACTCATAAAATCCGCCTATCCTCTCACTTATTATCCTTCCATGATTTCCAGTCAAGGCCAGGGCCCTTGTCTTTTCAAGTCCAAAACGGCTGTATAGCTCATTGACGATCTCAAAGACAGATGCCTCCACACCACCAAAATGTCTCTTGTAAGGGTACTCAAGAATCAATTCCCCTTTGCTGTTGATTACAACGGCGTTTACACTTACAGAGCCAGCGTCAATACCGATATAATAATTTTCCATTTTCTTAGGTGCCTAAAGCCTGCCCTGGCGCTAGGTGTTAGAATCAGGCTAGAAATCTATATGCTGCTACGTGCTCGAATCAGCCTAGTAAGCCTATAAGCCAGGTCTGGGCCAGGGTTAAAAGTGAACTAAAGTGCCTAAAATAAACCCAACAAACCAAACAAACTCAATGGGCCTCCCCCCAGTTATTACCCCAGTTTATATCTACCTTTAAGGGGATATTCAAGGGATAAACGCCCTCCATCTCATCTTTTATTAGCCTAGTAGCACTATTAAGCTCCTCTTGAGGGACCTCGAAGACCAACTCATCATGCACCTGAAGGAGCATCTTCGTGCTTAAATTCTCCCTCCTTAATCTTTCGGCAATATTTATCATGGCCATCTTTATAAGGTCAGCGGCCGTTCCCTGTATGGGCGTATTAATAGCAGCCCTCTCTGCCTCGGCTCTTAGGTTTCCATTATCGCTGTTTATATTAGGCAGGTATCTCCTTCTCTTGAGAAGTGTGGTCACATATCCATTTTGCCTTACACGGGACAGGATCTCTTCTTTGAGGTCCTTAACCCCTTTGTATCTTTCATAATAATTGTCAAGATAAGCCTGTGCTACCTTCTTGGGAATCCCGAGCTCCTTGGCTAACTTGATAGGCCCCATTCCGTAAATGATCCCGAAATTTATCATCTTGGCCATCCGTCGCATCTCCGGTGTGACCATTCTTGGATCCAGATCAAATACCTCTGCACCTGTCCTGGTATGTATGTCCTCTCCACTTTCAAAGGCTTGAAGGAGGACAGGGTCCTCTGAATAATGGGCGAATACCCTTAACTCGATCTGTGAGTAATCAGCGGAAAGCAGAAGGTGACCCTCATCTGCTATAAAGCCCTTTCTTATCTCCCTTCCTTCCTCAGTTCTGATAGGTATGTTCTGGAGATTCGGATTGCTGCTGCTTAAGCGGCCGGTTGCAGTTACCGTCTGATTGTAGGAGGTGTGGATCCTTCCGGTGAGTGGGTTTACCATGTTCACCAGGGCATCCAGATAGGTGGATTTTAGCTTACTGATGGTCCTGAACCTCAGAAGAAGGTTCGGGACCTCATGCTGAACTGCAAGCTCGGTGAGTACCTCAACGTCTGTCGAGTACCCGGTCTTTTTCCTTGTCTTTTTCTTCCACGGAAGTTTTAACTTTTCAAAGAGGATGTAGCCGAGTTGCTGAGGTGAGTTTATGTTGAACTCCTCTCCGGCTAGATCGATGATCCTGCCTTCAATAGAGGAGAGCTCATCGGCAAATGCCTCTGACATAGCCTTAAAGAAATCCACATCTATCCTTATCCCGGTCATCTCCATATCCATTATCACCGGGATGAGCCTCATCTCCAGATCCTGAAAGAGGGTATAATTATCTGTGGTTTTGAGTTTTTCCTCCAGAATGGATTTCAGTAGAAGCGTTATCTCCGCATCCTCGCAGGAATATTCCTTGGCCTTATCCATATCAACAGCACCAAGACCTTTATCCTTATTATGCCCGGTTACCTCCTCATAGCTGAGCATCTTGTAGCTCAAATAGTGCTGTGCGAGATAGTCCAGATTATGCTGGCGCAAGGTAGGATCAATAACGTATGATGCGACCATGGTATCAAAGGTCATTCCCTTTAGATGGATACCGTATCTGGCCAGCACCTCTGCATCGTATTTGATATTTTGCCCTATCTTCTCTACCCTATCATCGCAGAGGATATCCTTTAGAAGGCCCAGGGCATCACCGATATCTATCTGGGGGTTTACGCCGTTATATATGTGCCCCAAGGGGAGATAGTATGCAATCCCCGGCTCGACACAGAATGATATGCCTACCAGTTCTGCCATGAGATAGTCCTTGCTGGTCGTCTCTGTATCAAGGCAGACCATCCCCTTCTTCCTTATAGTCTTGATGAGAGACCTCAGCTCCTCGAGCTTCAGGATTAATCTATAGTCTTTCTTGCTCAGTTCGGCATGCTCGGAGAATTTATCTACAAGTGATTTGAATTCAAGTTCACGGAATATCTGGGCCAGTTTATCTTTTCTTGGTGATTGGAGCCTTAGATCATCGATAGTGATCTCAATTGGTACCGAATTATCTATAGTTACCAATTTCTTGCTTAAAAGGACCTGTTCCGTGGACTGCTCGAGCTTTTCCTTAAGTGAGGCCTTGGCTACTTTATCCGTATTTTCAAAGAGATTTTCTATTGAGTGAAACTGT
>CP070660.1:207173-213639 GCA_020355145.1 Deltaproteobacteria bacterium | reverse complement strand
GGTCCCCGGGGAAGTCTCAAACAATGGAGGTCTAGCTTCTAAGTCCCCACCAGCACTATTAGGATCTAAGAGAATAGGCATTAAAATAATTATCAAGGATTCTCAAAGGCAGGATTCCCTTTGCCTTTCTTCTTCTCCTCTTCCTCCTCTTTTTCACCAAACTTCTTCAATCCCTCGGCCAACTCCTTCAACTTTTCATTGACCAGGTAATTTATCGTCCCTTTGGGATAGGCCCCGTCGGATTGCTTTTCTCCAGGCTTTTTACCGGTCAGGATCTCGATCCCTTCATCAATGGACCTTACAGCGTAGATATGGAATTTTCCTTGCCTCACCGCCCCCACCACATCTTTACGAAGCATAAGGTCTTTGACATTACTTTCCGGTATCATAACTCCCTGGTCACCGGTTAGCCTTGCCTTTCGGCAACAGTCGTAGAATCCCTCTATCTTCTCATTGACACCACCAATGGCCTGTACCTCCCCCTTCTGATTTACAGACCCGGTAACTGCTATAGATTGTTTAAGGGGAACACCTGAAAGACTTGAAAGCAGGGCATAGATTTCAGTTGAAGAGGCGCTGTCCCCATCCACACCGCTGTAAGACTGCTCAAAGGCAATGCTGGCGCTCATAGTTAACGGTTTATCCTGGGCATACTTTTTTCTCAAATATCCACCTAAAATCAGTACCCCTTTATTGTGTGTACTGCCTGACAGGTCGGCTTCCCTTTCAATATTGATGATGCCTGAGCGACCCATAGAGGTAGAGGCGGTAATACGAGAGGGCTTTCCGAACATATAGTCCCCCAGGTTATAAACAGCGAGCCCATTAACCTGGCCAACTACCTCCCCTTCCACATCGATCATCAAGGTCCCCCGATCGATCATCTCCTGAATATGCTCTTCAATCATGTTGGATCTATAGACCTTGGCTTCAATGGCCTTATCTACATGTTTTTCCCCTATCACTGATAGGTTTTCCTGGCCTGCCCAGTAATCGGCCTCCCGGATGAGGTCTGTTATGGCGGGAAAGCTGGTAGATATCTTTTCCTGCCTCCCTGCCATACGAACTGCATGCTCTATTAGTGTAGCTACCGCGGTTCTGTCAAAGGACCTCAATGAATCCTCATCCTTTTTCATCTTGATAAACTCCGCAAATTTATGGATGGATTCCTCGTTTTTGTCCATGGAGGTGTCAAAATCTGCCCTCACCTTAAAGATCTTTTTGACATCCTCGTCATAGGCTAGGAGTAGATGATATAGGTACTCATCTGAGATGGTGACCACCTTGATATCCATCTCAATGGGTTCGGGTTTTAGAGCTGTGGTGGTGAAAAGGTAAAAGGGATCATAGGTCTGGATCTCCATCTTCTCGGTTTTTAGGGACCTCTTTAGGGCCGGCCATACGCCAGGCTCCATAAGGGCATCAAGCAGGTTCAGAACAAGGTAGCCCCCATTGGCCTTGATAAAAGACCCTGCCTTAATCTTGCTGAAATCCGTCCTCCATACCCCGCTTCGATCAACAACCCTTTCAATGCTGCCGAAGAGATTTCTGTAAGTCGGATAGGATTCGATAATAACAGGGGGTCCCTTCTTATCTCCATTATCCACCAGGAGATTAACCTGATAGGGTTGAAAAGGGTCGCCTTCAGGGAGCAACAAGGGAATCCCGGGAAGGGCTTGCTGGTTCTGGCGTGTAAAGATTTGTAGATTTTCGGTCATATCCTCAAGCATGTCGTTGAGATAATTATCGATCTCTTTACTCTTATACCTATCCCTTATGGGTGCAGCGAGTTCCGTGGCCATTTTCGTGAACATCAAGCGGTCCATTTTTTCTACATCTTCCTGGACCTCTTTTTGAAGACTCCTGAGATCAAGGAAGATCTGGTCTATCTCCCCCCTTAGCCTTGCCTGCCTTTCTTTTAACTCCTCAAACTCCTCCTTTGGGAACCTTCCCTTTTCCACCATTGCCTCAACCTGGTCGATATCCACGGGGTTTCCGTCAACCAAAGGCATGACACCAGGCCTCTTAATCTGTCCCACCTGTATATCCACGACGGCAAATCCCTCCTCTCTAACCTTCTTATCCAGGTCCTTGAAGAAGTCCTTGCCCTTTTTCTCATATTCCTCCATGATCTCCTTTTTTCGGTTGAGGTAATCCTGGCTCTCAAAAAGCCGAGGGATCTCCTTCTTTAGGGTTCCAAGAAGATCGCGGACATCCTTCTTGAATTTGCTCCCCATACCCGCCTTGAGTCGCAGGAGGATGGGCGCCTCTGGGTTCTTGAAGTTATTGACATAGCAAAGCTCATCTGGCACTCTCCCCTTCTTCTTAGAGATCTCTTCAAGCAGTTTTCGAACCGTGGACATTCTCCCAGTGCCTGTGATCCCGGTGACAAAGACGTTGTATCCCGGTTTATCCATACCCATACCAAATCTGAAGGCCTCCACACCCCTTTTTTGGCCGATAATCTCCTTTAGGGGTCCAAGGTCTTCAGTGGTCTCAAATGGCAGGGCGGCTGGATCAAGTCGCCATCTGAGTTTATCAATAGGCAATTCCCTATACGATCTTTTCCTGGGCATCTGTGATCTCCTCAATCTTCTCCTTAAGTCCTTGGTTGGATGAACTACTTTACCTTGATCTTTAGTGCACGAGCTGTCTCGGGCTTACATTTAGGCATAACGATATTCAATATACCTTTCTTATAGGTGGCCTCTACATCCTCGATCATTACTCGACAGGGGAGTTGGATAGTACGAGAGAAAGAGCCATATCTCCTTTCCATTTGATGATAATCTTCACTCTCTTCAATGAACCCCTGTTTCATCTCTCCCTTAATGCTCAGGATATCCCCAGCAATGGAGATATCCAAATCCTCTGGATCTATACCTGGAATTTCGACCTTGATAATCAGATCGTCTTCTGTCTCTGATAGGTCTATGGAAGGGACATCCCTGGCAATTCTTGGGAAGAGGGGCATACCAAAATCGTCCCTTACCCTGGCAAAGAGACGGTCCATGTCCCTCCTCAATTTATCGATTTCCTGATTCTTCCATATGATTAGCCCTGGCATGATTAGGCCTCCTTGTTATCCTGCGGAAAGTTTACTCCAATACAGGCATTTTAAGAACTACCTTCTCAAGATGCAAGTTATTTCTATTTTGGTATCTCAGGCTAAACTAACAAGGGAGGTTTTGATGACCCTGAGCAAAATTACCTCTTCTATAAGTTTTAACAATCATGTATACTTTCCGCTGCAAATGGCCATGTGAAGAATGGGTCCAAAATGGTTAGAATTCTTGCTATCTATGGTAGCCCACGTAGAAAGGGAAATACATCCTTGTTGCTCAAAAGGGCTGTTCAGGGAGCTGTCGAGGCAGGCGCTGAGGTGGAAGAGGTGGTGCTTCGTGATCTGAAGATGTCCCCCTGCCTTGAGATTTATGGCTGTAAGGAGACAGGTCGGTGTGTGATCCAGGATGATTTTCAGAGGGTTTATGACCAGATTTTAGCATGCCATGGTTTGATGTTGGCCTCCCCTATATTTTTCTATACGGTAAGTGCCCAAACTAAAATTCTTATGGATCGCTGTCAGTCCTTTTGGGTGAAGAGATATTGGCTGGAAAAGACTCCTATTGGGAGGCATAATGCCACACGTAAAGGGCTTTTCATTTCGGTGGGAGCAACCAGGGGAAAAAGGCTCTTTGACGGGACCCTCCTCAGCATTCGATATTTTTTGGATGTCCTTGATGTGGAGCTATGGCGGTCTCTTTTGTATCGCGGTTTGGATCTTGAGGGAGATGTATTGAGGCATCCGGAATATTTAGAGGAGGCATATAGGGGAGGAATGGAATTGGTTCACTACCAAGAAAATACTTGAAAGGTCTATCCTGGATTAATAAGATTAGTAATCGTAACTATTGATTCTCCATAAGACCCACCATTCTTGTGTAATTTTTCAAGAGAAAATAGGAGATATATAAATGGCTGAATTAAAGGGAAGTAAAACAGAAAAAGACCTGGAATCCGCTTTTGCGGGTGAATCCCAGGCCAACCGGAGTTACCTTGCCTTTGCCAAACAGGCGGACAAAGAGGGCTATCCAGATATTGCAAAACTTTTCAGGGCGGCGGCCGAGGCAGAAACTGTCCATGCCCATGCACATCTTCGTGTCCTTGGGGGAGTCAAGAGTACAGCCGAAAACCTCAAAGAGGCTATCTCAGGAGAAACCTATGAATTCAGGAAAATGTATCCGGCTATGATTGAGGATGCCAAAGAGGAGGGCAACAAGGCAGCGGAGAGAAGTTTTACCTATGCCAATGAGGTCGAGAAAATCCACGCCATTCTTTACCAGAAGGCCCTGGATAACCTGAGTAGTCTCAAAGAGGTGGACTACTATGTCTGCTCTGTGTGTGGCTATACCTGTGAGAACAAGCCACCGGAGAGATGTCCTGTATGCAGTGCAAAATCCACCGCATTCTTTAGGGTAGAGTAAGTGATGCAGGAAGAGGAAGGAGTATCTTACGCTCCAATGGGGTCTCAGAAAGGGTACTTTTTGTAATCGACAAGAAAGGGATCATTCGATATATTGGCGTGAACGATATCAACAAGAGGCCTCGCCTTGAGTTCCGGGTAAAGGAGCTTGAAAGGCTGGAGTGATAAGCTTATGAACCCAGAAGATTTCTTTGGATCCGAAAGAAGATACAGGATGACGCATCAGCGCAGGGTTATTCTGGAGGAAATCCAAAAGCTCAATACCCATCCTACGGCAGATGAGGTATATGAAATGGTGCGTAAGAGACTTCCCCGGATAAGCTTGGGAACCGTCTACCGTAACCTGGAGATCCTATCCACCCACGGTTTGGTACAAAAAATTGGACCCGTGTCCAGTCAAATGCGGCTTAATGGCAATACAAAAGTCCACTATCACATTCGTTGTATCCATTGCGGCAGAGTAGAGGATGCTCCAATTGAGCCGGCGGATAACATCGAGAGTGCTATTCGTGAAGTAAGCGATTATAGTATAATAGGGCACAGGGTTGAGTTTTTCGGGATATGTCCCGTATGCAGGAAGGGGGGGATAAAATGAAAGAGCGTACAGGCATGATAACCATGAAAGGGGACCCACTCACCTTGATAGGAGATGAACTGAAGTTAGGTGACCCAGCTCCTGACGTCGAGATGCTGGATAATGATCTCTCATCTGTCAAGCTTTCCTCCTTTCGTGACAAGGTATGCGTCATCTCTTCAGTACCTTCTCTAGACACACCTGTTTGTGATATGGAAACCAGAAGGTTTAATGAGGAGGCAGGAAGATTGGGTTCTGATGTGGTTATACTTACAATCAGCATGGATCTGCCTTTTGCGCAAAAGCGCTGGTGTGGAGCAGCTGGTGTTAATAGGGTGACGACGCTTTCCGATCACCGCTATGCTGCTTTTGGAGAGGCCTTCGGTGTTTTGATAAAAGAGATGCGCCTGCTTGCAAGGGCCGTATTCGTGGTGGATCGAGGGGGAAGGATTCGATATATTCAGTTGGTCAGGGAGTTGACGCAGGAGCCTGACTATGAAACAGTCTTGGATGCTGTGAGGAGATTGCTGTAAAATGCCGATTTCTTGGTATATGTTTAGGCCATTACCAGGATGAAAGAGGGAGGAGGAAGACATGGATAGATACGTATGTACGGTTTGTGGTTATGTATATGATCCTGCTGTGGGAGATCCAGACAATGGAATAGCAGCTGGCACCGCCTTTGATGATCTGCCAGATGACTGGACCTGTCCAGTGTGCGGCGCCTCAAAGGATGATTTTGAAAAGGAATAGTGATTGAGGATGAGGAGGGGGCACTGTTGTGATTTACGGATTTAATGCAAACGAGGTTTTCCAAATAGCTATTGATATAGAGAAAAATGGAAAGCGCTTTTACGAAAAGGCCATGGATCTCTTTGATAATCCTGATGTAAAGGCGCTTTTCGCCTCCCTTGCTCAAGAGGAGGTCGAACACCTGAGGACATTTACTGAGCTGAAGGCTCAACTGCCCAAAGCAGCTACTGAGAATACTGTATGGGATCCTAAACATGAGATGAACCAATACCTCCAGATGATGGCTGATATGCACGTCTTCAGATCGGATTTGGATGTGGAAGGGAAATTATCTCGAGTGAAAAACCCTGAAGATGTGCTGAGGCTTGGGATTCAGTTTGAGAAGGATTCAATAATCTTCTTTCTCACCATGCAAGATGCTACTGAGGACAAGAAGGGGCGTGAATTTGTTGGTCAGTTGGTTTGTGAGGAGAAAGACCACTTAAGGAAGCTTTCCCTGGAGCTCAGAAGGCTGGCACCTACCCGGAAATAGCTGCTGGAAAGCTCTTTACGAGGGAGAGGCCAATTTCCTCAAGGCGATTCAGCCTTTCGGAAACAGCGCATCCGCGTGTAGTATCAGTAAAACTTGTTTAACTGGAGGAGAGTATGCCACTGAT
>CP070660.1:193855-207073 GCA_020355145.1 Deltaproteobacteria bacterium | reverse complement strand
CTAAGTCCTTCGATTCATAAGTTCGATTACGAACTTACTTAGACTTCGGCTGAGCGACTCGACATGAGCTCGTCGACATGTCTCAGTCGAAGCCGCCAGGACTTAGTGCTGAGTGAGCCCTTCGGTCTGCCCGCAGCCATGAGCAGATCGACCTTGAGCTCACTGCCGAAAGGCTCGGGCCGAATGGAGCTCAAGGTCGGAGACAATTGCTCCGCGCTAATTCGTTAAAATACGTCACTGTATTTGCGAATCGAAGCACTAAGCCACAAACCCCGTGCTAGCCAATTTCTTCATGCACGATCCTTCAGACCTTCTCAGATTTTTTGAATTAGAGGCTTTAAGTGAGGAATATCTTTCTTAATAGTTTGCCATACAAGGTCGTATTTCACACCGAAATAAAAATGTATAAGTCTATCTCTCATACCAGCCATTTTCTGCCAGGGTATCTCCGGATATTTCTGAGTTATATCTTTTGGGATATTTTTTGCCGCCTCTCCTATTATCTCAAATTTCCTGATTACTGCACTTGATACCAAATCGTTATTTTTAAATTCTTCAAAATCCATGTTTTTCACAAACTGCTCAATTGCTTCCATGGCTCCTAATATATCTCTTAAATAGAGCTTTGACTCTCTCATAGATAAACAGCCTCCTCCTTTAAAATATGTTCTTCGAGCTCCTTTCTGATTGTATCTATAGGGACGATATCAACGGAGATATGCAACTTTTCCTCAAGAAAATCCGCAAGACCTACAAAGTCAAGAAGCGTAGCCCCCTCAAGGAATCTAACAAGAATATCAATATCGCTCATTTCCTTCTCTTTGCCACGAACATAAGACCCAAATATTCCCATTATTTCTGCTTTATATTCCTTCCTTGATATGCCCTTGACTTCTTCCAAGATTCTTTTAATCTCTTCCAAATTCATTCTTTTTTTCATACCTTCACTCCCTTGTCTTACCATTCCTCTAAAGGTACTACAAACCTCACAACCTCCATCTTCTCCTGCACTTTTAAGTTCTCTGAGGGGTTGTTGATTATGTAAAGCGTTGGATTGACAATTTCCCTTTTTTATCTCCCTTATCATATCATCTATGGTTTGAATAGGATTAAAAAATTCGGTTACTGCCTTTCCAACCTGTTCAATTATGTGGCAGTCACTACCTCCTATAGATGGCAGTTTCAGGGTACAGGCTGCATGAATGGTTCTAGATAGCAATCGTAGGAATATTTGGTGTGGCTATGAAGGTCTATGATCATCCTTAGCTATTTATAAAGCCCAACATCCCTTTAATACTGTTTTTAATAAAGTATGATTCCCTTTCTCTTATGTCGGATTCCAGTTTGGGGAAAGGACTCATATAGGGGTCCCTGGCAAGGATCTCGCCAAGGATCTCCTCTTCCGTAAGGCTGAGACCCTCATTCCGTCTCTCTTCTATTACAGTAAGCCAGGACCTTATCTGCCCTTCAGCCATCTTTAGAATAGTAACTGCATCCCTCAGGAAACCATAATGGCCATAACATATCACTTCAGGACCCATATCGGTAACAAGGGAGATGGATTTCAGGGCAATTTCAGGCCTAAATGGAGGCGGAGTAGCAGGCCTGATATAGCGTTTGTTGCCTGAAGGGACCCTGACGCCTGCAACCTCCCCGGCAAAGACGAGGCCTCGGAGGAAAAAACACATATGATGGGATGCATGTCCCGGTGTTTCCAACGATTGGATTATATAACCCTTCCAATCGATATCTGGCTCGGAGCAAATCCTCTCCCTGTCTACCGGTGAAGGCTGACCATAGGCCCTTGCAAGATCCCCAAGGACATTCAGAGAGCCTTGCCAGAGCCTTTCCGGATTAGAAAGATGGTCAACGGCCTGAGGGTGACAAACGATAACAGGATCTGGATAGTTTTTTATCAAATCTCCACATCCACCGGCATGATCAAGATGGATATGGGTGACAAAGATATAATCAATCCCCTTGATCCCTATCTCCCTTAATGCGTTAAGCAATGTGGCAATAGTCGCAGTAGGACCGGGATCGATTATTATAGCCCGATCCCCCTCCTTAACTATCCAGCTACTTATAAAACGGTAGAAACCTGGAGGCGGTAAATCCAGATCAACAAGGAATATATTGTCAAGAATCCTATGGATGGCCATTTCCCTGATTACAGATCTCGTCAAATCGTCAATTGGTTTATCCGTTAATTGGTTGTCATTATCAAAAATCAGTCAAATACGTAAAAATTGGATGCTTCGGATTTTATTCTTAATGTATTGATATTATTAGTATTTCGTTCCTATTTGACCATTTAACCATTAACTAATTGACGCTGTTTGAATTAGGAAGGAAACCCGAATGTGGCCGCCTCCCCTAATTCCTCCTCGATCCTCAGGAGCCTGTTATACTTACATATCCTTTCGGAGCGGCTGAGGGATCCTGTCTTTATCTGTCCACTACCCATAGCCACGCTAAGATCAGCTATAAAACTGTCTTCTGTCTCCCCAGAACGATGGGATATAATTGTTCTCCAGCCAGCCCTGTGGGCCATCTCAATGGCCTGAAGTGTCTCGGTCAAGGTTCCTATCTGATTGAGTTTGATCAAAACAGCATTGGCACACCCCTCTTCTATACCCCTGGCGATTCTATCAGGACTGGTAACAAAGAGATCATCACCTACAATCTGAATCTGGCCCCCTAATCTTTGGGTCAATGTCTTCCAGCTACCCCAGTCATCCTCATCGAGACCATCTTCAAGGGAAAAGATAGGATATCGATTAACCCAGTCAGCGTAAAGGTCTATCATCATCCCGGAGTCCCTCTCCGATTGGTCAGACCCACTAAAAGTATATCTAGCATTTTCACAAAAAGATGAGGCTGCTGCATCAATGGCCAGAACTACATCTTCACCTGGCCTATAACTGGCCTTTTCTATCCCCTTTAATATCATCTCCATGCCCTGATCATTTGAGTTAAGATCTGGTGCGAAGCCGCCTTCATCACCCACACCCGTGGATAACCCCTTATCTGACAGCACCTTAGCAAGAGAATGAAAGACCTCCGAGCCGACTCTCAAGGCCTCCTTGAAATTCCCTCCCCCTTTGGGCACAATCATAAATTCCTGAAGATCCAAATTGTTGGCAGCGTGCTTGCCTCCATTTAGGATATTCATCATAGGCATGGGGAGCCTGTAGGCATTTGTACCACCTATGTACCTATAAAGAGGGGTACCTAAGGAATCGGCAGCAGCCCTCGCTACAGCAAGAGATACACCTAATATTGCATTTGCCCCCAATTTTCCCTTGTTTTGTGTGCCATCTAAGTCGATCAATGTCTTGTCAATAAGCGCCTGGGCAAATGGATCCATACCTGTTATGGCCGGACCGATAATGTTATTAACATTCTCCACTGCCTTCACTACACCTTTGCCTGAATATCTTTTTGAATCGCCGTCCCTCAACTCTAAGGCCTCAAACTCGCCTTTTGAGGCACCAGATGGAACAGCAGCCTGGCCCCATCCACCATCAGATAGACCTACCTCAACCTCAATAGTGGGATTTCCTCTGGAATCCAGGATCTCTCTGCCAAAGACTATCTCGATCTTCTCCATAATATTCCCCCTAAATAATATTTTGTTGCCTAATGTCCGTTGATTTAAATTAAATCACTAAAAAATGTCAAATGACAAAACCAAAATGTCAAATCAAAATGCTTCAATGACAAGGTGTTTTGTGTGGCCTTCGGATTTTTGTCTGCAGTTGTCTCATCTCCTTCTGAAGAAGATTTTAATTGGGATAAGATTTAACCCAAATTGCTCTCTAAACTGGTTTACAAGGTATCTCTCATAGGAACTATGAATACTATCTGGATAGTTAACAAAGATAATAAAGGTAGGCGGATAAACCGAGACCTGGGTGGCATAGTAAAATTTAGGCCTCCTTCCACCAATAGATGGTGGAGGATGGCGTTTGACAATGTCCTCCAAAGCCCTGTTAATAGCTGGTGTTGACACACGAAGACTATATTGTGCCCAGACTGTATCTATCAGCTTAAACAATCCTCTAACCCTCTCTCCAGTGAGGGCCGAGATATTTATCCTGGGTACAAAAGAGACAAATCTCAACTGCCGGTCAACAGAATCCTCTAAGGATCTAATTGAAGAGGGATTATCTTTAATTAGGTCCCATTTATTAAAGGCTATAACCATGCCGCAGCCACTCTCAAGTCCGTATCCGCAGATTCTTGCATCCTGATCATATACACCCGCAAGGGAGTCGAGTAAGATAATGGATATATGGCACCTATTAATCGCCTTTAATGCCTTAATTATCGAAAATCTCTCAACCCTTTCCTTAACCCGAGCCCTTCTTCTAATCCCTGCTGTATCTATCAATAGATAGGATTTGCCCCCCCTTTCAAATGATATATCCACAGAATCCCTGGTAGTGCCCGGTAGCTCGCTGACAACCAGTCTATCAGCCCCAATGATCCTATTAATGAGGGAGGATTTACCGACATTGGGACGGCCGATAATTGCTATCTTCATCCTGTCTTCTTCCTCATGGGGCTGCTCTATAGCGGGGAGATCCCTGATGACCTGCCCCATGAGGGATCCAATCCCGTATCCATGAGCTGAAGATATGGGGAAAACCTTGTCCATGCCGAGAGAATAGAACTCCAAGCTTAAATGCTCTTGTTCCGGGCTATCAATCTTGTTTACCACATACACTACCTTTTTCTCCGATCGCCTAAGAAGCATGAGCAACTCCTCATCATCCAACAGGGGTCCAGCCCTCCCATCAAACAAGAGGATGATCAAATCCGCCTCCTCAATAGCCATCTCCACCTGCCTCTTTACCCCATTCAACATTGTTCCCTTTTGAGAGGGGTCAAAACCACCTGTATCAACAAGCACCAAATTCCTACCATCCCACTCTATAGATGCATACAGGCGATCCCTGGTTACACCAGGGATGTCATCGACAATGGCGCTTCTCTTTTTTGTTAAACGGTTGAAAAGGGTAGATTTACCGACATTGGCGCGACCGACTATGGTGACAATGGGGAGCATCCTGTGGATATATATAAAAGGGGATCAAGATCCAACTTTTTTTCCTGGTCTATCGTTAGCTGAGACCTTTGGCAAAACTATATAGAATTCATTTCCATTTTCCCTGGGCTTACAACCCGCATATCCTCCATGGAGTTGAACTATATTATTAATGAAATAAAGTCCATGCCCTTTACCCTCTTTACTGTTATCCCCGGGGCCTTTATGACCATCTTCAAATACCAGGAGTGCCTCTTTTGTGGAAATTGGCTTGCCTGTGCTAAATAGGCTAAATTTAAGGGTATCTCGGATTCCATAAGATTCCTGGCCTACTATCTCTATATTGTAGGAGATATATTTTCGATAGTTACCATCTTCATCCAAGACCGGCATGCAGTACTTCAGCACATTGGACAGAAGATTGGCAAAGACCTGAGCTATCAGGCCCAGATCAATAAACATGGTCAGATCCTCATCTGGAGGCAGATCTAATGGTTCAACTATATCTATCTCTTTATCCTCCAATCTGTTCCTGTAGTGTTCCAGCTCCGACAAAAACACATCCCTCAGAAGATTGTAAGTACGCCTCCTGAGTACGTAGCCTCCGGTCTTGAAATGTTCTCCACGAAAGAGTGTTTCGATAAAGAGGCTCAAGTGCTTAAAATGGCTTTCAAATTCTTGCATCCTATTTCCCATATCCTGGTGGATATTGTGGAGATTATCAGCTGCCCGGATAATCTCCTCTTCTGGCAAATGGTTATGGTTCTTAGTCTTAAGGAGGATAGAGCTTAGACTTTCTAATTCGGAGAGATGTCTTCTTAGGTTCTTCTTCATACTGATCAAAAAGGCCTTGTAGTAGAGATTTGGTGTAATCACATTGTGTTCAATATCTGATACGAGCTGATTGATAAACCGAATATGTTCTATATCCTGTTCAACAACAAGCTTATTATGCATGTTATAACCAACCCTGTTGGCGTATTTCTGGAAAAATAGGAGTCCGTGTTGACTCATCCTTTTGACCGGGTATATCTCGAACATGCCTAAGACTTGATCATCCAAAAAAAGGGGAACCTTATCTGTTAAGACCTTTTTCCCAATAATGGGAAAGAGAAAGGAAGACCCTGCCCTATAAGGGCTATGGTGAGTGATAATGTCTGCCCTGGCCGGTACAGGTGGATCCAAAAGACCCTCAGAAGAGCAGCACTGAAGCATCAGGGCTTCATCTTCAGGTCTGATTACATAAACACAGCTTTCATAGTCAAAAAAGAAGCTAACTACGGCAACTGCTATCCTGTAAAGATTATTGAGGGAGGCAAATTCCTGAGCCAGATCAAAGAAGGCAAAGATGGCCATTGTCTCGTTGGTCCTAAACTTATAGGCAGTGTAATCCTGTTGCTTCTTCCTTAAAAGCTCGAGCACCTGATCCAGATCGTGGCCCAAGGATTCCCCCTCAATCTTTATGACTAAAGGCCTGCTCTCTATCTTTGAACTTTTAATACCTTATAGCCTATGATAACAAATTGTAGTGATGTTGAAAAGCTAAACTTTATAATAAAATGGTAGCTATGATTAAAGAAGATAGATCCCGACAAAGGGAATGGGATGGAACTGCCTACGAGCCAGATCCACACCTCTGGGTCGAATTAGAAAGAGAGATACCGGAAGAGATCTGCCATAAGGCCCTGGTGAGCTATCATCATGCAAAAGGATTTTTGCTCCCTATGCTGAACCAAGCCATTCAGATCCTACCGAAAAGGAGATCTATTGTTCCTTTAGATACTCATGCCCCTAAAATCAAATGCTTTGAACTCGATCTCATTATCCTCACCTATCTGCTAAGGGCACAGGCAGTGGATCTGAGTGGAAAAATGGTAAATGAGAAGCAAATCGCCGGTGGGGAAACATTCTTTCGCGGGCCCCACTCCCTTAACACGCGGTCCATGGAGGGAATATTTGGGCAGGATAAGGAGGCATTTCTGTCAGCTGGCAAGAGACTAAATGGTAAGGTGAAGAAATTTGGAGATGCCGCTATTTGTTTACCTGTGTTCCCAAGGGTACCACTGACCTTGATCCTTTGGGAAAAAGATGATGAGTTCCCAGCAGCGCTCAAGGTAAACTTCGACAGCACCATATCAAGCCATCTCCCACTGGATATCATCTGGGCTATGATAAATGTGGTCTCTAGATGGATGACGCTATCTGTCTGAAAATAGTATTATAAATAAGCGTCTCTCAGCTATACCTCCTACTTGGGACCGGATTCATAACCCTCGTCCTCTATATCACTACCGCTGACTCCACAAATGCCAAGGACACGCTGAAGGCTATTATCCAAAAAACCCTTCTCATCATTTCAACTACTGTCTGGGGTTGGATCACGCCTGAAATTCTCTATCAATTCAAGGGGATTGTCCGTTTCATAAAGTCCTTCCAGGCCAGGTATATCCTTCCATCTCCTGTGCAACCAAAACCAATGTTGAGGATACATCCTGATATAATCCTCGAAAATCTGATTTAACCTCCGTGTATTTCTCCTTAGATCACCTTTTTCGTCAGCCGTGCAAATCAGCCTTAGAGGTTCATTTATCTCTATCTTATATCTGCCTGGTCCCTTTCTTATAATAAATAAAGGTATTATGCTTGCCCCTGTGTGCCGTGCAAGAAGTGGTGCTGTTATATGTGTCTGTGAAGGGATACCAAAAAAGTCAACTACAATCCCGTGCCTACCAACCCTTGGGTCGCCACCTGCCTTCTGATCGGCAAGAGTTAATATAATAGCATTCTGCAAAAGCAACCCGCGCATCCTTTTTATCGCCCCATCAGGCCTAACAGCGATCGCATCATGTACCTTAACGATGGAGCTAATAAATCGCTCCAGGTAAGGGTTATCTATCTCCCTTATAATAACAGCCCTTGAGGGAATATCTTGGTAACATACATACCGAACAAGGAAAAGATTTCCGAAATGTCCCATAACTATAATTGTACCCTTGCCCCTCTCTATGGATCTCATTAGATTTGACAATCCCCTAATCTCGATAAATCTGTGATAGTTTTTGGGGTTAACTATCTTGTCTAGTTTCACAAAATCCAAGATATTCATGGCAAGGTATTCGCAACCCTTCCTGCCCAGAATCTCTCTCTTTTTATCATCCAGATCCCTTCCAAAAACTACACAGATATTTGCCTTGATAAACCTGCGCCGAGTCCTATCAATACGGTAATATGCCCTCCCTATAAGCCTACCAAGAATAGCATTTAGCCTAAGTGGTAGGAAACAAACTACAAATAGGAAGGACCGGAAGATCAAATAGGCCAAAAAATCCGTCAGCATAATCACTTTCACCCCACCTTAATTTACTATTGATGTAGCAACTCAAGAAGGCTACGTCAACAATGAAAAGTAAGGGCACACGCCTTGACACACTCAAATTGTTGCAGTAACCTGCGATATAGAACCTAAGAAAAGGATTCTGTGTCGGCAGGGTAGCATCATTTAGGGCAACTCTTTATTTCTACGCCTAGAGGAAATTGGCCCAGTCCCGTATTCTGGTGAACAGCCACAAGTCATTTAGCTTGTTCAGAAAAAATGCCACTGGCTAATAAGACCACATTTAAGGAAAGCAAGGATTATGAAAGAGGCCATGCTCTATGAAAGGCTCTCTGACAGTAAAGTACGATGCAACCTCTGCAACCACCGGTGTAGCATAAAAGATGGGAACTACGGCATCTGCGGAGTAAGGCAAAATAGAGATGGATCACTCTTTAGCCTCGTCTATGATAGGATCGTGGCATCCCATATTGATCCTATTGAAAAAAAACCCCTGTTCCAATTCTATCCAGGCTCTAGGGCCTATTCCATTGCCACTGTTGGATGCAATTTCAGGTGCAAACAATGTCAGAACTTTGACATATCCCAACTCCCAAGTGAGAGAACGGGACACATTGTTGGCGATAGGATGGGGCCAGAGGAAATAGTAAGACAGGCAGACAGCTCGGGCTGTAAATCGATTGCCTATACCTACACCGAACCCACTATGTTTTTTGAGCTTGCCTATGATACGGCAAAGTTCGCCCACCCCAAGGGAATCAAGAACATCTTCGTGAGTAATGGATTTATGACCCCAGAGGCCCTAAAGGAGATCTCACCCTATCTTGATGGGATTAATATCGATTTAAAGTCCTTTACTGAAAGGTTCTATAAGGACATATGTGGAGGACGTCTGGAGCCGGTTCTAGAAAATATCAAGCTCGCCAAAGAGCTCGGGATATGGGTTGAGGTAACAACCCTGATCATTCCCACACTTAACGACAGCAGGGATGAGCTGCAGAAGATAGCCGAATTCATAAAGGGTGTAGATAAGGCCATCCCCTGGCACCTCTCACAATTCTATCCGACCCATAGATTGACAACCCTACCACGCACCCCTGTAGAGACACTACATATGGCAAGGGAGATAGGCATGAAAACCGGTCTCTACTATGTTTATGAGGGAAATGTGCCTGGAAGGGGAAATGAGAATACATATTGCTATAAATGCGGGGAGCTATTGATTGAAAGGTGGGGCTATTCAATAGTTAAAAATAAGATTGAGCAAGGCCATTGCCCCTCTTGCAAGAGTTCTATCGCAGGTGTTGGTCTATAATCTTTCCCCTCTACAATTCCTCCTTTAACGCCCTAAATCAACTTACCTACGCATTTTGTAAAATTGAAATAACCGGGATGTCAACTACCATCGGCTATCTACAAATCTTGTGCGAAAAACGGTTGAAAATCTATAATATCTTTCGGTAAGGTTAGAGCCTTCTAAATTTCTCTCATTTTCTATGGCGAGTGCAGGGACAGCATGCTGAAAGAGTTTAAATCCCTGAAGACATATTTTATTGAAAACCGGATAGCCCTGATTCTGGGACTCTCCAGCCTCTTGTTGGTGGATTTTCTCCAACTTTTCATCCCCAGGATCATCAAAAAATCCGTTGATGCCCTAACCGTAGGCCAGGCAAGCCCCGGGCTTTTAGTCAGGTATGCCCTGATTATAGTGGGGATTGCAATTACCATGGCGATCTTTAGATACATCTGGCGATATCTCGTCTTTGGTCACTCCAGAAAGGTGGAAGAGGCCCTAAGAAATAGAATCTATAAGCACCTGCAGGCCCTTTCCCTTTCCTTTTACTGGAAGAGCAAAACAGGTGACTTAATGGCAAGGGCTGTAAATGATATCGATGCTGTAAGGATGGCTACGGGAATGGGATTAGTGGCGCTGACCGACGGGGTTGTACTTGGCTTGGCCACTATAGGTTTTATGTTATATATAGACATAAAACTAACCCTCATCTCCCTTTTACCCACACCTCTTATCATCTATTTTACACGGTTTATTACCCGCAGGATGGGAACGGGATTCAATCGGGTACAACAGACATTCGCCGAATTGACAGAGTCAGTTAGGGAGGCATTGGCCGGAATCAGGGTGACTAAGGCCTATAATCGGCAGTCGTGGGAATATAGTAGGGTGAAGGAGCAGGGCGAGAAGTATATCAAGAACAATCTGGATTTAGGCAGGTCCCTTGCCCTATTTTTCCCGATGATGACGTTATTTACCAATCTTGGGCTGGCCATTGTTATCTGGATTGGGGGACGCCTGACAATTCTGGAAAACATTACAACTGGCGATTTTGTCGCATTTATTAGCTATCTCAACCTTCTAACCTGGCCCATGATGGCACTTGGTTGGGTTACAAACTCTATCCAGAGAGCCTCTGCCTCAATGAGGAGGATAAACAGGGTACTAGATGAGGTCCCTGAAATTACCAATCAGATAACTAATCCATTTAGAGGGGTTATTAAAGGCGAAATTGGGGTAAGGAATTTAACATTTTATTATCCGGAGCAAGGGAATCCTGCCCTTAAAGATATAGATCTCACGATAGAGGCCGGACACACAGTGGCAATTGTAGGCGCAGTAGGATCAGGCAAGAGCACACTCCTTCAGACAACACCCCGATTATTGGAAACAGAAAGGGGCATGGTGCAAATTGATGGAATCCCTATCCATGACATAGACCTAAGAAATTTGAGGGAATCTATCGGTTTTGTGACCCAGGAGACCCATATCCTTTCTGATACCATATTGAACAACATAATCTTCGGTAGACAGGGAATCGGCAACGAGATCATTAAGGATGTCCTTGAGGTCTCTCAATTAACCTGCGAAATCGACTCATTTCCCAAGGGTACCCACTCGCTGTTGGGAGAAAAGGGGATAACCCTGTCAGGAGGGCAGAGGCAGAGACTGACCATAGCAAGGGCCCTTATTTCTAACCCCCCTATCCTCATCTTGGATGACGCCCTTTCTCAGGTGGATACCTCCACTGAAGCTACCATATTAAACAGAATACTTGAGATGAGACAGGGGAAAACGAATATCATTGTCTCTCATAGGCCTTCAACCATTAGCAGGGCAGATATCATTTACGTGCTCAGGGCCGGCAGACTGGTAGAGAGAGGTGACCACACTACCCTTCTGGCTGCTCGGCGGGAATATACCAGGCTCTATGAAAGACAGCAATTAAGCGAGGAATTGGAAAGATAGAAACAGCCCCAGCCCCAATCTGGGTTGAAGAGGTATGGAAGGGGTAGATAGCAATGCATCTTGATTATGGATACATGGAAGAGGGCAAACTGGGCAAACCATACAATATAGGCCTCTTAAAGAGACTAATCCCATATGCAAGGCCCTATAAGAAACCCATCTTCCTCGCCCTGGCCCTAACGCTTTTGATCATCCTATTTGACCTTATTATTCCTTACCTTCCCAAGGTCGCTATAGACAGATACATATTATCCTTCTGGTACCCTGTCGACCAGAAGGCAAGGCCCGGTGAGTTAGCAGATGATTTTACCAAGAGATATGGCCACCTTATAGACGCAACACGAGAGGCTGGGGTTGGATTTATCTCAAACTCCATGCTCAAGGAAATTGACCCTACAGACCTCAGACGCTACCAGGAAGAAGGGCTCATCTCCAGAAGGAGATTTTATAGGATCCCTGCTGAGGTAACTGATCAAAAAAGGTTATTTAGCCCTGAAGGGGTAATAAGAGCACAAGGCCCCTATCTCTATGTACCTGCCACGGAATTAAAGGGTCTCTCCCCTGATAGGATAGCGGAATTGAGACAGAGAGACCTTAAAGGCGTACTGCTTATAGGGCTCTTTTTACTCTTTCTGATTGGGGGATCTGTTGGCTTGAATTATTGTCAGTATTATCTCCTTGAGAAATCCGGACAGAATATGATGCAGGATATCAGGATGGAGCTCTTTAGCCGGATTCAGGGGCAGGCAATCCAGTTCTTTGACCGAAACCCAGTAGGAAGACTGGTCACCAGGGCAACAAATGATATCCAAAATCTAAATGAGATGTTCAAATCGGTTCTAATCACGGCATTTAAGGATATATTTCTCCTATCAGGCATTATAGTAGTTCTGATCTACCTGAACCCACGCCTGGCCTTGATTTCATTTATTCTCCTGCCCTTTGTATTTGGATTGACCTTATTCTTTAGCTCACAGGCAAGAGAGGTATTCCGGGAGATAAGGAAAAACCTCGCCACAATTAATGCATTTCTGCAGGAGAGACTTTCTTGCATTCGCATTATCCAGCTCTTTGTCCAGGAAAAGGTACAGCTTGACCGCTTTAAAGAGCTTAACCATAACAATTACCTTGCAAACATGAGACAGATCAAGATCTTTGCTGTATTTATGCCCTCCATGGAGGTCTTCTCCTCCGTAGGCATTGGTCTTATGATATGGTATGGAGGGGGAAGGGTTATGGCAGAACAGCTCACCCTGGGCTCTCTTGTAGCCTTTATAGGTTACATCCAGATGTTCTTCAAACCCATACGGGACATCTCAGAAAAATACAATATAATGCAGTCTGCTATGGCCAGCATAGAGCGAATATTTGAGCTCATGGATAAAAGGGAGGTGATTCATGAGCCAAGGCTACCTAAAAGACCGATGAGGGCTGAAGGCCATCTTCAGTTCAAGGACGTTTCTTTTTCCTATGAGAAAGGCCTCCCAGTCCTTACTGACGTTTCATTTCAGATTATGCCAGGCCAGATGGTGGCCCTTGTCGGCATTACCGGCTCAGGAAAAACAACTT
>CP070660.1:189863-193755 GCA_020355145.1 Deltaproteobacteria bacterium | reverse complement strand
TCCAGACTTGGCCTCCTATCTTTCTTTTTAAGTAGGCGTTCACAGGTTCAGAGTTCACCGTTCAGGGTTGCTTTTCTTTTGTTAACCTTCACTAACCCTGAACCCGTGAACGGTTACAATCTTAGACACCTCTTCTTGTTTTCCAAACAATATCGATAAGGGTTTCCAGGGCTACAAAATCAACAAGAATGTTGTTATAGGATCGTCTGAATGGCCGATTAATGTCTTGGGCCATAGGGGCTGAACACATAGTGCTACTATATGCAACATTAGATTCATTTAGTCCTATGTATGATATATAGTAAGGGTGATTATGGTCAGGGCTTGAGTCGTTAATTTACTATATGTGCTCGGGTATTTTTTTCTAACCGCCCCTTTCTTTATCTAATTTTTCATTGAAGGATAACAACTGTGTCTTCATTTGCTGGTAGCCCTTTTCCATCAGGGGCTTGAGATGGACAATGTCAGCGGTGTTATAAAGGATCAAGCGATCCAGCGCGTTCTTATCTCCCCACTGGTATGCCCTCCAGAGCAAAACGGCCTCATAGCCGTCAATTCCATCGATTTCAGGGGCACGGGAAAGGCCAAGGGATTTCTCGATTGCCTTAAGGCCACCCCTAAGGCCTAACCTCTTCAGAAAGAAACGCAGGTCGATATGGGCATGGGGCAGTGAGATGTTCGGAAATTGGCGCCTGATGAAAGGCAGGTCAAATTGGGATCCATTAAAGGTGATGACCAGTTCATAGGATGTTATTTCAGACTCAAATTCGGCTAAATTGATACCACTTACGAAGCTCTTTACCGTGTGGCCGTTATAGAGGCCAATAATGGTGATCTCATCAACTCCCCGATAAAGCCCGCTTGTTTCAATGTCCAGATATACAGCCTTATCCTTAAAGTCCTCAAATACCCGCCAGAGATCACCAGGAGATAGCCTATTCAGGAAAAATCGGATGTTGTCCCTATTTTCAAGGGAGGCCTCCAGGTTCTTACGTATAAAGGCATCCCGGGCCGGGGGAAAAGGTGTCTCCTTGTTGCTGAGAAAATGTCTCCAGGTGAGGATTCCATGCCGCCAGAGCCCCTGTTCAGTCTTTGGACCAATACCGGGAATGTGGATAAAGGTATGCTCAAGCAATGGTTTTCCATTCAGCAATCATATCGTAGACCTTAGATAGGGCATTTTTAAGTTCAGATACCTTTGTTCCACCCCCCTCTGCTAGGTCTTTTCTTCCACCACCCTTTCCGCCGACAAGCGCAGACAAGGTCTTCATAATTTTTCCAGCCTCGTATTTATCAACCAGATCAGGGGTAACCCGGCAGAGGAGAAAGACCTTACTGTCACCCCTGGCACCGAGCACGATTATCCCGGAGCCCAGTTTATCCCTTAAATGGTCACCAAACTCCCTCAGGTCTTTTGGGTTAGCCACTGCGACCTCCTGGCTTATAACCCTGACGCCTTTTATCTCCTTAGCGGTATTGATTAGATCCTCTGACTGTTTGGTTGCGAGTCTCGCCTTTAGGGATTCTATCTGGCGCTCCTTTTCCTTCTGATCCCCTATAAGGTGTTGGACCCTAGCGAGGAGTTGATCAGGAGTGGTTTTAAGGATGGCAGATATGCCCTTGAGATTATCCATCTCCTTTTGTATTTCCCTGATAGCACCCTCTCCAGTGAGTGCCTCAATCCTCCTAATACCTGCTGCAACCGCCCCTTCACTTAATAGGAGGAAGACACCTATCTCCCCCGTTGTCATCACATGAGTCCCCCCACATAGCTCCCTGCTAATACCATCCCCTATGGTCATAACCCTCACCTGATCGGCATATCGCTCCTCAAACAGGGCAATGGCATCGAGTTTAAAGGCCTCGTCCCTTGGCAATATTTGGGTTGCCACTGGGAGATTCCTCTGTATATTTAGGTTTACGAGCATCTCGATCTCTTTTAGCCTCTCAGGCGCTATCTGTGCAAAATGGGTGAAATCGAACCTCAATCTCTCAGGTCCCACGTAAGATCCTGCCTGTTTAACATGCTCCCCCAGGGTCTCCCTTAATGCAGCCTGAAGCAGATGGGTTGCTGTGTGATTGTGGGCAATATTGCTCCTCCTCGCTTCATCCACCAAGGCCTCGACTTTATCACCCGTAGAGATCATACCTTCAATAAGCTTCCCTTTATGAATGATCAGGTTTTTGGGATACCTGATGGTATCCATAACCTCAACCCTCACACTATCATTACCTATCCATCCGGTGTCACCAACCTGACCTCCGGCTTCCCCATAAAATGGGCTTTGATCGAGGATGATCTCCACCCCTTCCCCTTTACCTGCTGAGTTAGCCTCCTGAGAATCCTTTAGTACGGAGATAACCCTTGCATTTGCCTTTAGTGTTTCATAGCCCAAGAACTTGGAGTCCAGCCCTCTGGAGTCAAGCATTCTATAGATCTTGGGTATCTCCTCCTCTCCACTTCCCTTCCAGCTCCTCTGAGATGCTGCCCTTTGCTCTGCCATGGCCTGATCAAAACCCCCAATGTCTACCCTGAAACCCTCATCTCGAGCTATGTCCTCCACCAGGTCTGGTGGAAAACCAAAGGTATCATAGAGCCTGAAAACCAGCCCGCCTGGGATAGTGGGCTTTTCCTTTGAGCGCAGTCCATCCATCTCTCCCTTTAAGAGGGACAGACCATGGAAGAGTGTGTCGGCAAACCTCTTCTCCTCATTGATCACCACTTCATCGATAAATCTCCTCGAGCGCACTAACTCCGAATAGTCAGTGCCCATCACATCAACCACCTTATCCGTTAAGCGATGAAGAAATGGTCCCTTTAGTCCAAGGACCTGGGCGTATCGTACAGCCCGCCTGATTATCCGCCTGAGCACATAACCCCTGCCCTCGTTTGAAGGCATAATACCGTCAGCTATCAGGAATGCCACAGCCCGGCAGTGATCTGCAATCACCCTGAAGGAGATATCACCCTTTTTATCCTGGCCATAGCTTGACCCTGCAAACTCCTCAATGAGTCTCAGGATATCGGAGAATAGGTCTGAATCGTAGTTTGAATAAACACCCTGCATAACCGCGGCCAGTCTCTCCAGGCCCATACCGGTATCTATATTTGGCTTAGGAAGGGGGCTAAGTTCACCATTAGGCCCTCTATCGTACTGGGTGAAGACCAGGTTCCACAATTCTAGGTACCTGTCGCAGTCACACCCTACTGAACAGGTGGGCTTACCACAACCTGTGGCAGGACCTTGATCAAAATAGATCTCCGAGCATGGGCCGCATGGGCCTGTCTCTCCCATGGCCCAGAAATTGTCCTCTTCTCCAAATCTAAAGATCCTATCATCAGGCAGGCCTATCTTTTCGTTCCAGATCTTGTATGCCTCGTCATCATCCTTATAGATTGATACCCAGAGCCTTCCCTCTGAAAGGCCATATCCCACAGTCAGGAGTTCCCATGCCATATCAATGGCCCCCTCCTTGAAATAGTCACCAAAGGAGAAGTTGCCAAGCATCTCAAAGAACGTATGATGCCGGTTGGTGTATCCTACCTGATCGAGATCATTGTGTTTTCCGCCAGCCCTGACACATTTCTGGGAGCTGGCCGCCCTTGTGTATGACCCCTTTTCGAGGCCGAGGAACAGATTCTTAAACTGGACCATGCCGGCATTTGTAAAAAGCAGGGTAGGGTCATCCTTGGGGACCAGGGATGAGCTTTTCGCTATCTCATGACCATGGTCTCTAAAGTATTGTAGAAATTCTTGCCTTACCTCTCTGCTATCCATACGCCAGCTGAGTTTAAAGTCTAAAGTTAAAAGTTAAAAGCTGCAACTGAGATTGGACGTTTTTATAATTCAATGACTTGGCTGAATATTAAAGATTGTCTGTGAGAATCTTG
>CP070660.1:181168-189763 GCA_020355145.1 Deltaproteobacteria bacterium | reverse complement strand
TGGACTGAATTTACCTTCCTTTCCCATCCCAAGCATCTCCTTATTTCCTTCCCTGTTAAAGTAGAAGTTGAAGCCCCTTGCAGGTAAAAGGCCATCATGGGCTATAAAGCAATTACCTTGCCTGAGTGAATCGTAGATGATCCCTTTATCTGTTATTAAATCACCGCTAAGTGGCGAGGTTGTTAGAATGTGTGTATTTATAGTTCTCAAAACATACCTGTATGAAAGAGGCTTGAACTTAAGAAACCCTATCTTTATATGCGACCCATGTGCATCTGATCCCCCTATAGCTACTACTCGCCTCTTGGAGCACAGGCTGTCCCATTTGGCCAAGGTCTCTTGACTTGGACCTTTTAAGGTGTACGTTTTGAACACAAGATGGAATACCCCATGCCAGAATGACCGGATATTTTCCTTCCACCTGGAGGAGAAGTTCCAGATACAGATGCCTGTGTACCCACTTACTGACCAATCATTCCAGGTATAGGCCACGTTGTTCTCCAGAAAATGCATACCCTTTTCAAAGGGGTGGGCCAGAAATCCAAACCCGCCCTGCCTGTCTACTGTATCTATTACATCCTGAGGGCTGTAGCGCTCATCATCTACCTGGACCTTGATATTATAGGCAAGGTAATGGTGCAACCTGGTGCCAATCTCAGAGCCGACCAGGACAAGTATACCCTTATAATAGCCCTCGTCTTCAAGATGAAGCTGGGCGAGATAGGAATGATCATTCAGGGTTATAAAATCGAGGCCTACTGTCCTTGCTACCGCAGCAATCTCTTTGGCACCCCCACCCCCGTCAGAATGGGTTGTATGGATGTGGAGATTGCCTACATATTCAAAAGACGCCGCGGCTACCATTCATCCCTCATAACCATTAATGGCCTTCAATCCAGCGGCCATAGGTCTTTGAACCGCAAATATATTGAGAAAGATAACCATGATAAAGGAGCCAACTATCCAAATCCATTGAAGATGGGTAATCTCCTCCCCCCTAAAATGTGTTGAAAGTATGGTATAAACAGGTCCTGCCTCCAGCATAATGACCAAGGCAATGAATACCGAACTAATTATCATATAGATTAACCCCCCAAAGCCTGTGGCCACCTGGGCAATATTTTCATGCCGGAAATTGGGGTAAACTGCACCCAAACCAACCCCCAAGGCCACAATCCCAAATACCAGGAAAAATATCGTCACTGAGGATAAGGCCATCATAAAGGGAGTCACCTTTAAAAGGTAGTTGGTGTAAATTATTAACATCTCGGCCAAAACGAGCATGGGAAGCAGATAGGCAAGGAACTTAGACCACAAGAAACGCCTTGGTGAAAGAGGTGAGGAGAGGATAATCCAGAAGGCCTGTCCCTCAGAGCTTACTGCCGGAAATATGAACCTTACAGACAGGGCAGAGATAACAAACCCTGCCAGCCCTATGTTCAGAAAGGACAATGCATTCTGAAGATAGATTGACCTTATTGGGCTTCTCTCTAAGGGGAGAACACTGAAATTATAGAGATAAACAACCACCAGGGCACCTAAGAGGAGGAGCTGGGACCACTGGCTGTTATCCCTGAAAAATGTGCGCACGTCCTTGGCGATCAAAGATGTCATGTCTGGCCCTAACGGCCTGGTTATTACTGAAACTATCCTCTCAAGTATCTTTCTCCCGGTGCGGCTTCTCCTCTTTGCCTCCTGCGCCCTTGAAAAACCATCGAAATATATAAGCCCTGCCATCCAGATATCTATTACTACTAGTGCAAAGGCAGTACTCCAGAGAAGAAGATGGTTTAATACATGGCCCCCTGTATACTTGATCAATCTTGCCCACAGGATTTCTGTTGCCCAATGGCTTGGCAGATAAGGTGAATCAGGGGCCTTTAAGGCACCTAAATACTGGGCTACGCTTATGAATGTCTCTGGATTGACCAGTCTCTCTGGCCTGAGAAACCGAAAAAGGAGATAGAGAATAACAATCAGAATAAGGGACAGAAACATGATAATATCCCTAGCCCTTTGCGCAGGAAAGAACCTCACTAAGACCATGATCAGCATGATACCTAAGCTTGCAGCAATGATAATCAAAGGAAAAGACACGTGGATAAGGCTCAGATAATAATCAAGGCCAGCGTGGTAAACAAAACCATATGCCATCATCACGGGAAGGCCAAATACAAGTAGCATCCAGGAGCTATCAATTACCGTATAAAAGGAGCGGCTCAGAAATATCTCTGTAAGCCTTGCCGGCGAAGAGTGGCATAGTTCTAGATCTTGAGAGATGTAAAGATTAGATAGGGCGGTTATAATATGACTGAAGATCAATAGAGAAAAGAAGATCAGAAGGGCCATGGCAAGGAGATGTCTTGCAAGGATATCACCGATTATCTCCTGGGAGGAAAAGTAGATAAGCACCCTGCAAGAAAGGAAAAACAGGGCTAACCAGAATAGGATACCTGTACCAGTTAGGGTAAGGACCTTTATCTTTATCTTACTGCGGGATCTCTTAAGACCATTTTTAAAACCAACGAACTTAGGGGAAATGAGAAGCCTGAACATCCTCACTTGCCTGCCACCCCTTCTGTTATCTTAAGAAAGGTCCTCTCCAAATCCCCTTCTACACCTGCCTGTTTCCTTAGATCCTCGGATGTGCCAGAGGCCACAATCCTACCCTTATCTACAATAGCTATCTGTTGGCATATCTCCTGAGCCAGCGCAAGCGTGTGGGTTGATATAAAAACTGTGGCCCCTTCACCTGCCCACTGTCTAAATATCTCCTTGACCAGTTTGGCTCCCTTTGGATCAAGGCCAACCATCGGCTCATCAACAATAATAACCTGGGGGTCATGTATCATAGATGCAGCTATAATGAGCCTCTGTTTCATACCATGTGAATAGGATTCAATAAGCTCATCAGCCCACTCCCTCAATTCAAATAGGCCCAGCAAATCCCAAATCCTTTCATCTAACCTATCCTCTTTCATCCCATATAGGCCTGCCTTAAACCTAAGGAACTCTAAACCGCTGAGCCTTTCATAAAGAAAGGGCCGATCAGGGATAAAGCCAATAATCCTCTTTACCTTAGATGGTTCCTTGGCTATATCCAATCCATCTATATAGATGCGACCCCTCGTGGGCCTTAAGACGCCTGCCATCATCTTGATAGTAGTTGTCTTTCCTGCCCCGTTTGGCCCTATAAAACCAAAGATGGTTCCTTGAGGGATCTGAAGATTCAGGTCATCAACGGCCTTTATGCCCCTGTAAATCTTGGTGAGGTTCTCAAATCTAATCATCAGCCCACTTTAGCTCACTTTCATTGGTAATCTAAGATGCTAAATTCAAGGGTACCAATCATTCCTACAATCTGGATCTGTTTTTCAACCCCGCCATCAATAAGCTTAATATGGGTGGCATCAACTGGCATCTGTTTTAGGGTTGCATCCATGGAAATCCATTTGTTTATATAGGCCTCATTCCAGGCATGGTAATAAAACCTTCCATCTTTGTAAACCACGCCAACAACGATTCTGGCTGGAATTCCAGATGCCCTCAATAGTGCGGTCAGGATAGTGGCATGTTCATTACAGTCTCCTTTTCTGTGTTTAAGAATCTCCCTTGCATCTGGAATGGATACTACCGGTGTCTTTTCTAGATTCTCAAAAACCCAGCCCAGAATTAGCTCTGCTGCCATGAAAGGATCAGCGGTTTCATCAACTATCCTTTTGGCCAAGGTGATTATCTCTGGATCTTCCGATTGAATTAACGTCTCCGGCATTAGATGATTTAATAAGTTGTTATCATTACCCCTATAAGGGATGGTATAGGGGGCCTTAAAAGGGGGCCCTTCTTTTTCTACTGCAAGAATCTTGCCACTTAGAGATTGTCTTGAACCATCAATAGGCAGGGAGGATGGAACCTGATTCAACTGAACCATTAGGTATGATAGTCCTCGGGGATCTTTTATCTTCTTTGATACCCTTATGGCTGATAATTCAGAAAAATCTACCCTTTTTGACCTATCTAAACCTAATTTGGCCTTAGCAGGGGTTGATCTGACAAGGGTAAGCCCCATAAAACCCTTCTCCTTTAGAGATGCCCCCTTTTCATCAAGCCAGAAAACCAAAGGCCTTCCCAAGAAATCCATCTCCATTCGGAAGGCCTTATAGGATTTACCATCAAGCCCAATGACCTCTCTTGCTGCCACCTTGATAATAATAGGATTGGTAGTCATGGTAATCGGGTCAAAGACAGGGAAGGTAAAAGAGTCCCCTATCTTTAATTTGCATGACCTAAAAAACTGTCTCATGCCTGCACTAATCATAGGCCTAGATGGCAACCTGAGTAATCTTTTTTCACCTTTCCCCTTCTCACCTACTGACAACTGAAGATTATTTCCCCTTATCCTGCCAGATGTCTTAAATTCAATGAGGCCGGAAGAAAGTGAAAAGTCAAAACTGTTCAAGAGGAATCTCTTGTCTAACTGGGCCCTTGTATTGCTTAAAATCTCTTGTGCTGAACCCATCAGATCAACAGCAAGAAATATCTGCTCTCTTACCTCAAAACCTCTTTCGATCTTTTTAATCCTGGTAACTGTGTATCCAACCTTGTGCCCTCTTACAAAGATCTCCATCCACTCCTCTGCTATTTCGTCCAAGGGCATCTTCTCACCAATATGGGTGAGATCTACACTTGGGCTAAAATTAGTCCTCCTTACAAGCTCTGCCAGGACAAAGAGCCAGAAAAGGACTATCACAATCCCGGAAATCTTATAGATAACCGTTCTTCTCACCTGAAAATAGCCTCCTCAATGGACTGCTACTAGATTTTTCCTCATCTCTAACTTGCCCTCTATTAATATTAAGCCTAAATGCCAAAATCTTCACCCTGTTAGATAAAGGATTTACCTTTTTAATTTAGGCCCTAATACGTTTCTACACCAGGAATATTGTTATTCTTACCTTCTTTACTATCTAACAGGGCAAGAGTACCAAATGAAATCTAAATCCCTGAATGCCAAGATTTTTGTTTTATCATTTGGACTTTGGGCTTGATTTGACATTTGAGCTTTGTTTCCGAATTCCGGAACTCGGAAGCATTTGCCATTTTTAGTTCACTATTTTCGCGCTCTCTGTGCCCTAAGGGCCATCAGCGTTTCATAATGACTTTCAGTTATTGGAGGGTAAAGTAACTCACAGGATTTTCTTTATGAGGTCCCGGGAATTGCCAAGCATCTCCTCAAAGGCATTTTCTCCCAGACCAGTCCCATCGGCTACTGTCTGAGCAAATTGGCGGGTCATGAGGTCATGAGGGGAATGGGCATCTGAGTTTAAAACAAGTCTTATCCCAAATTCTCTTGCCCATCTGGCAACATATCCATTTGTAAAGCTATGGCCATGGCGAGCGGAGATCTCGAGATACACACCTCTTTCGGCAGCCAGCTTAATGTCCTCAATAGATATAAGACCAGGATGGGCCAGGATATCGGCACCAGAAAGAATAGCCGCCCTATTGGTCCCTTTAGCTACTGGCTCTACGATAGTCTCCCCATGAACTAAAACTATCTCTGCCCCTAATTCCCTGGCCTTTTTAACCAGAGATTCAATTAACTCTGGTGGCACATGGGTGATCTCAACGCCAGGTATGAGCTTAATAGATTGTCTCTGGGCTAAATCTCTTGCTACCTTGAGGAGTCTGGGGATCACAAAATCGAGGTTTGATAAATCAACATGATCAGTTATGGCAACACAGGAATAACCCATGTCCTCCAGGCGCCTTGCAAGCTCTGAAGGAAGCAATTCACCATCACTTAATAGGGAATGGACATGGAGGTCTATCATAGATTAAATCTTTAAAGGGGTTATCTTGGCTGGCTCTGAGATATGACCTTAAGGTGCATGAGGCTATTGTGTATATTGATCGTTCCCCTTTTAGAATACCCGGCTTGCCCCGTTAAAATATATTCTTTTAACGGGGTGAAGAAGCAATGGGATTATAGGGTATAATACCCCATGTGCAGGGCTTACATCTTGTATTTACCAAAATCCTCTGGGTTAAGTTTCTCAAGTATATCTTGCCACTTCTTTCCTTGCTCACTTTTATCAGTAGCCACACCTTCTTTGGCCGCCTCAATCTGCTTGGATTTCTTCAGCACCTCATCCGAGACAAATATAGGCGCCTTGGTCCTAAGGGCTAAGGCAATAGCATCACTTGGCCGAGAATCTATCGATACGGTCTCACCCTTCTTCGTTAGGTGAATAATGGCGTAATATGTATTATCCCTCAGGTCACAGATCTCTATTTTATTTACCTTGATATCCGTCTTATCCATAATATTTTTCAAAAGATCATGGGTCATGGGCCTGGAAAACCTTACCCCTTCTATTTCACTTGCAATTGCCGTTGCCTCAAGCAGACCTATCCAAATAGGTAAAGTTTGTTTCCCTTCAACCTCTTCCAAGATAATTATTGGACTATTCGTTACCGGATCCATATTTATTGAAGATATCGTCATCGCCTTGAGCATAAGATTTCCTCCCTCACACTATTTTAGCACCTCTATGCCTTTTATTAAACTCATATAAATCCCATTTGTCAACATAACTTTAACCCTATAACCTCACTCCCTCCTGTCTTGCCTGCCCGCTAGTAATAAGATTAACCGCTGAACACGAAATATATTCCGCTGAGATCTCATCTTTAAGATTGGATATTACCACGTCATTAAGGTCTGATCAAGCCCCTTTTATATCTTTCTTTTTCAATCTTATAAACGGGATTATCTTTCTCCCATCCTTAGATGTAACCTCTTTAATGGCCACATCTTTTGTATCCTCAGAATCCGATATTGGGGGAGGCGGAATTACAGCCTCGATCCTTGCTGGACTGCCTTCCATTGTAAATGGTGCACCATTTATATACTCTTCCCTTAATATCCAAGTAACGGTTCTCAAGGGAATAGTCAAGGTTAAAAGCTGTACCCTAAACCAATCCTTTTTTATATCAGGCTCAATGGATTCAATCCTGGCAAAGAAGGCCGGCTTTTCCCTATAATAGATCAGTACAACATCACCTATATTGGTCATAATATTCTCTTTGCCTGCTTCTTTATTCTTTATCACAATGAGACAATAATACAATAAGATATTTTTCTAATGATTTTAATGGATATCCTTTACAATTCATCTGTACTTGTTTAAAAGAATACTATCCTTAAGGGGATAGTTGCTATGAAGCCTGATTATAATGTGATTATTATTGGAGCAGGGCCAGCTGGCATCTTCGTTTCCATAATCCTCACTAAAATGGGTATTGACAGGGTCCTGCTCATCGAACAGGGAAAGGATATTGACAAGAGAGATAGGCGATCAGGACGGGATCTCCTTTGTGGATGGGGTGGGGCAGGTGCCTACAGTGATGGGAAATTAAACCTGTCAACAGAGATTGGTGGATTTCTGAATGAGTTCATGCCTACTGGGAAATTGGAAAGGCTTTTAAAGGAGGCAGACAAAATCTATCAAGGCTATGAGGCACCTGACAAGATCTATGGTACTAATTTGCCTAAAATAGAAAAGCTCTCTGCTGATGCCCGAAAGGTAGGATTAACCTTTGTTCCCACAATGATAAGGCATATGGGTACGGAAAACTGCGTCCCTGTCCTGAAAAACATGCGCCAAGACCTGAATGGCAAAATATCCATTAAAACCCAATGTAGGGCAGAGGAGATCTTGACTAATAAAAATGAGGTAGCCGGTGTTAGGCTATCAGATGGCCAGATCATAAATAGCCGCTTTGTAGTGGCTGCACCTGGCAGAATAGGGGCAGGTTGGATGAAATCCCAGGCCGATCTGTTGAATTTACACTCTGTCCATAGCCCTGTGGACATCGGATTACGGATAGAGGCACCTGCATCCATCATAGAACCCCTGACAAAAGAGGTGTATGAGGCTAAGCTGATCTACTATTCCAAGACATTTGATGATAAGGTCAGGACATTTTGTATGAATCCATATGGTGAAGTAGTCCTTGAACAGTCCGATGACATTATTACGGTAAATGGCCATAGTTATGCCCAGAAAAAATCAGATAATACCAACTTTGCCCTTCTTGTAAGCAGCACCTTCACAGAGCCCTTCCATAATCCAATTAAGTACGGCAAGTATATCGCCTCTCTTGCCAATATGCTCGGAAAAGGGGCCATTATCCAGAGGCTTGGTGATCTTCTTGCAGGCCGGAGATCAACAGAAAAGAGGATTTCAAAATGCATTACAAGACCCACCCTCCATAATGCAACCCCAGGCGATCTTAGCTTTGTCCTTCCTTATCGATATCTAAAGGATATCATCGAGATGCTTGAGATATTGGACAACATAGCACCAGGTATCTTCTCCAGACACACACTCCTCTATGGTGTTGAGGTGAAATTCTATTCTCACCGGATAAAATTAACAAGACAGCTTGAATCTGACATAAGGAATCTCTTTGTAGTAGGAGATGGTGCTGGCATTACCAGGGGCCTTATTCAGGCCTCCATCAGTGGAATAGTAGCTGGTAAGGAAATTGCAAGCAGATTAAAGGCCTTATAATATCCGTTGACGTTTG
>CP070660.1:177807-181068 GCA_020355145.1 Deltaproteobacteria bacterium | reverse complement strand
TCATTATAGGATCCAAGGTCATAAAATTTGCACTGTAGGCAACAATGGAGATCGCGACCGCAATGGGGACAGGTATCATTACGAGATACCTTGCCTTCAAATTCCATCTCCTTATTGCAAAAGGCGCACTTTATCATGCTAATCCTTCCTGTTCCCGTCTTCCTTAAGTCCTAATCTTAAACTGCCTGTCCAATTTCTTCATCCTCTCCACAATTCCCCCATACTCTAACTCACTGTAAGGAAGCATGGCAGCCCCTGAAAATCCTTGTTCTCTCATTTCAATGGCCTTTCCTGTGACCTTATCCCTCACATAATCCCAGAATGGGTGATCGAAAGCATCTACTGGCTCGGTGAGCTTGCATTCATGGACACAAAAGGCATGGCATGAGACCACCGGAGGACCATCAAAATAGGAAACTGGGGAATTGATCTTCACAGGCATGAGTGGTCCAACATGGCTTCCTCTCATGAATCCAGCAACATAATGTCCGATGGTATAAGGAGCGAGAACCTCGCCCGTGGCGGGAAAATTCCCCTGGACCCTTACAAGCATCACTGGGTCATCCTTGCCTGTATACTTTCCGGCTATGTTATGGAGACGTGATGTGCTTACCGAAACTGCTATTTCTCCGGTCTCTCTGGAATAGATATTCTCGATCACAAACCTCTCGTTGTCCCGCAAAAGAGAGGCAATATCATAGAGGTCTTCTGGAGCGTTTAATTCTATAATCCTATCCCCTTCGGTGTATTCAACATCCATGATATTGAACTTGAAACCCTTTCCCATTTTTGGGCTTAGCATAAGGCCAGGACAAAACATGGGGTCAGCAAAGGCAAGAAAGAGGGGAAGATTATACGCCCCTGGATCGGTTTTGTCTGCAGCAAAGAAGAGAAAGGGCTCATTGGGTCTCTCCTCAAACTCTATCTCCGCAACAGCAGGCCCCATCCCTTTTACATTTCCAGAGAAGGCATCCTTCAGGAGGTCCTGGCCAGCCCCATATAGTCCTTGCTCTTTAGCCATCTTGGTCCCATCCAAAAAGGCATCCCACGCAAGTTTGTGAACATCCTCATTTCCTGTCCCCTTTCTGTGAACGAAGAGCAAGGCTATATCATCCCCGGTGTAGCTTATACAAAAGTCATCTATCAGGCCCTTGCCGTTATTATCCACAAACTCTCGAACACCTTGGAGCAATTGACGGCTTGGCTTAATGTGACCTCCAACACTTCCTATATCGGCCTTAATTATACTCAGGGTAGTCCTCATATATATCCCTCTTTGTTATCTTTATCATCATTAAAATCTTTTATTTATATACAATAATCTAAGTATGAATGTAAAGATAAATGCTCTTGTCTTCTCACGTATAATTTATTAATTAGAATCTTAATACTGAATCAAACGCATCTTAGACATTATCAGGACTATGATCCAATTCACTTCTTTATAGGGCTTTATTGAAAAATCCGGAATGTCAATGGAGGAAGAATATAAAAAAGTGGCAACTCTGGAAAATGAGATTGAGGCTCGTCTCTTGGATTCCATACTTAATGAACGGAATATCCCCCATCTCATTATATCTTACTATGACACTGCTTATGATGGTCTATACCAGACTCAGAAAGGGTGGGGATACGTCAGCGCACCAGAAGCATATCTTAAGGAGATAAAAGAAATCATCTCCTATTTGAGGAAAGACCCCAATCTCCATGATGTTTCATAGAAACATCCTGGCCTTATAGTGGATATACCGGGAATTTGACTATTCGAATCCTCCATCTCTAAAGGCCTTGAGATATTCCACACAAAATTTGTCCTTACCAACGACCATTAGAGCGGTCTTGAGGGATTCATAAAGCCCTTTGTCAGTCGGATCAATTATGGCGGAATCAAGTCCACGTGCTATTGCCGCTACAAGAAAGGTTCTATTGACAAGCCTTCTATTTGGAAGCCCATAGGAAATATTTGTCAGGCCGCACGTGGTGTGGACTCCGGGGAACTGTTTCATGATTTGTTCAATCGCCTCCAGTGTGCACAGGGTGGTTTCCGTATCAGTCGAAAGGGGATATACGAGGGGATCTATATATAGGTCATCGAGGGGCACACCTGAGGCAGTAACCTTTTCAACTAATTGGGATGCCATCTTTACCTTTTCTTCAGTGGTCTTTGCCATGGAAGACCCTGTTTGGCAGAGTGCTATTACGTTGCATCCATGTTCGACCACCAATGGAAGCATGCCTTCCAAACGATAGGGCTCCAGGGTTATGGAATTGATCATGGGTGTAATCTTTGCCATAGGGAGCACGAATTTGATAACCTCCGGGTCTGGAGAATCAATACAAAGGGGATGATCTGTAACATCCTGAACCACCTCAATTAACCACCTTAGGTGTTTCGCCTCCTCTCCGACAAAGCTTCCCGCATTGACATCAATGTAGTTGGCCCCGGCCTTGGCTTGAGCCTTCGCCTCCTTCTGAATGAAACCGGCGTCATTTGATAATATAGCCTGGGCAATCTGCTCACGAGATGAGTTTATTCTTTCACCAATGATTATCATGAGTTCCTCCTCCAAAATACCGATATTAAGGTAACCGTTATCAAATAACTCTTAAAATATTCCACAGACTCCCTTGTACCTCATCATATCCTTCGATATGCCCCTGAGACAATGTCTAGATTAAGGAATTTATTATACATTACCTACCATGATTTGAATGGATGTTACAATTACCAGTTTTTCATCATCTGTCAAGGTGTTTTGTCTTACACGATTCACCTCATTTTAGTCCTCTTTTCTCTAGCCCCTGAATCAGACAAAACTTGATTGATGAATTAAGATAATAGTTGGACCCAGAAACCCTTGACAAGGGAATGATTTCGGGTCACTATTTGTAGCAGGGGTTAAGGCATAGAAAGATGCAAATAGGGGTAATCTAATAAATAGAGGGTTAAATGAAATTTAAGGTCGAAAGCGAAAAGATCATGAAGGCTGTGAAGAAGCTGGATGGGATTGAAATTGTGTTGGAGAATACTAATGATGCCAAAGAGGCAATCAATCTTATTCTAAGAAAGACCAATTTATTTAAGAGAGATGATTATAGTAAGCTCAAGGAGGTCAAGGCGACCTCTCTACAGGAATATGAGACCTCTGCAGTGGATTATAAGATGATATTTCTACTGGAATTCTTGTTTGAGGAGGATGTATCGTTAGATACCAAGGTTGCTATGATCAAGGAGGTGCAGGAATTCTTCGGCAAAATCTG
>CP070660.1:173572-177707 GCA_020355145.1 Deltaproteobacteria bacterium | reverse complement strand
TTTTGCAAAAAACGCTCGTAAGAATCCCTTTGTACATCTATAAGATCGGGTATCTCAAGGATAGATTTTATCCTCCCGAAGTTCTTTCTAGGATAACAACTTACATAATCTGATTTATTCACACCTAGATCTCCTTATAAATCTTATTAAAATAAATGTTTTTGAATGGCAGACATAACATCAGCATACCAGAAGATAGGTTCATAAGTAGAATCTATTTTATATCAACTACGGCCCCGGCCTCTTCAAGTTGTTTCTTAATGTTGTCTGCATCTTCTTTTGAAACACCCTCTTTTACTTTGCTGGGTACATTGTCAACCAATTCCTTGGCCTCCTTCAATCCTAAATTTGTTACGGAGCGAACAACCTTAATCACCTGAATCTTTTTATCCCCAACTCCTGTTAACATAACATCAAACTCTGTTTTTTCCGCCTCTTCTACCTGTTCAGCTTTTTCAGAATCAGTAGCGGCTGATACAGCCACCGGGGTAGCAGCTGAAACACCAAATTTCTCTTCAAACTCCTTTACCAATTCGGACAGCTCTAAAACCGTCATATTGGAAATAAACTCAATTACGTCTTTTTTAGTTATCTTGGTTGTCTTAGTTGTCATATCTATCCAAAAACCTCCCTGTTAAAATCTCATTTAGGTATCAATCTTTCTAACAAAGGCTTGCTCATCACTTGAGAATTTACGCCTTTTGCCCTTTTATGGCCTCTAAAACATTGACCAATCTCCTTGGTATCTCACATAATGTTCTGATAAAGGAAGTTGGTCCACTAGAAAGAGAAAAGAGAAGTTGTGAAAGAAGAACCTCCCTTGAAGGAAGCCGGGCTAGTCTTCTAATAGCAGGCAATTCAACGATTTTACCCTGTATCTGACCAATCTTTATCTCTAATGCTTCATGGTCCTGACTAAATTTCGTCAAGACCTTGGCAGGCATAACCACATCATCATACGTTATAGCCAAGGCGCAAGGCCCACCAATATAATCCTTTAAAACAGCTGTCTCTGTGCCTTGAGATGCAATCAACAGCAGCCTGTTCTTTACAACCTGAAACTCAATATCTGCCTCCCTCAACTCGCGCCTCAATTTTGTAAGTGCCTCCACATTCAATCCCTGGTAATCAACCAGAAAGGTTCCGCAAGCCCTTCCAAGCCCTTCTTTTAACCCTGTCACAACCTTTTCCTTTTCCTTCCTATGCAAAGACAAAAATCACCTCCCTTCTCCTCTACTGATAATAATTAGCTTAGGTCTCCAAAAATTTGGAGATATAAGGCTGAATATCGTAACACATATTTACCCCGTTAGAGACAAAAGATGTCCCCATTTATTGCTAGGTGAAAGAATCGATTAATTCCAAGCAACTCTTAAGGCCTCGCTTAAACCTTCTAACAGGGTTTACCTAAGAAGATCTCGGACATAGACTGGATCTACCTTAATACCTGGTCCCATACTGGTTGATACAGCGATACTCCTTAGATAGGTTCCCTTACTGGAGGATGGCTTTAACCTTACGAGGGTATCCAGAAAAAAGGCGGTATTTTCCAAAAGCTTATCAATTCCGAAAGATACCCTCCCTATCGAGGTATGTATTATTCCTGCCTTATCCACCTTGAAATCAATCTTCCCTGCCTTTAGCTCGCTGACGGCCTTGGCTACATCAAAGGTTACAGTGCCAAGTTTTGCGTTGGGCATCATACCTCTCGGGCCCAGAATACGCCCTAACTTACCCGCTATGCCCATCATATCTGGAGTAGCAACCACCTTATCAAATTCAAGCCACCCTTTCTGGATCTTCTCCAAGAGATCCTCAGAGCCAACAAAATCCGCCCCCGCCTCCAACGCCTCCTTTTCCTTTTCTCCCTTTGCAAAGACAACTACCCTAACTGGTTTGCCAATACCATGGGGAAGGGAAACACTACCCCTTACCATCTGATCGGCATGGCGGGGATCAACATTTAACCGGACAGACATATCCACCGAGGCATCAAACTTCACGTATGAACTATCTATGGATAATTCAATAGCCTCCTTAAATGTGTATTTCTTCAACCTATCTATTTTTTTAGCAGCCTCAATATATCTCTTTCCTCTCTTAGGCATATCAACCTTTTCCTAAAACGAACTTAGCTCCGCTTCGCAATGGGAATGATGGAGTATTGGATCAAAAGAAATTTTCTTTTACATCATTCCATTACTCCATGTGTGAGGCAATAGACAAAAGCCTCAAGAAACTATTTAATACAATTAAGTTATAGAAATTCCGAGATACTTAATTATCTTCTACATCTTCAACAGTAATTCCCATACTTCGGGCCGAACCCTCGATAATCTTCAAGGCCCCTGGTAGGTCAACAGCGCTAAGGTCCTCAAATTTTAGTTTGGCTATCTCCTCTATCTTGCTCCTGGTCACAGTTCCTACTTTCTCTCTCCTTGGATCAGAAGAACCCTTAGCTATATTTGCTGCCTGCTTTAGAAGTACAGAGGCAGGCGGGGTTTTAGTTATAAAAGAGAAAGATTTATCTGCAAAAACCGTTATAACTACAGGAATAATCATACCCTCCTGATTTTGTGTCTTAGCATTAAAGGCCTTACAAAATTCCATTATGTTAACGCCATGTTGTCCCAATGCAGGTCCAACTGGTGGTGAAGGGTTTGCTTGTCCAGCCCTTATTTGCAATTTTATGGTTGCGATAGGCCTTTTTGCCATATGCCCTTTTAGACTTTTGTAACCTGAACAAAATCAAGTTCAACTGGGGTTGAACGCCCGAAAATACTTATCAAAACCCTTAGCTTAGCCTTATCCGGTCTTACCTCCTCCACAACTCCGTTGAAGTTAGTAAATGGACCATCAATCACCCTAATCTCGTCACCTTCTTCAAAAAAGAACTTCGGTTTTGGCTTCTCCCTTCCATCCTCCATCCTCGTAAGGATCCTCTGGGCCTCCTCTTCAGAAATTGGAATAGGCTTTGTTCTCCCGCCTAAAAATCCCGTTGTCTTGTCTGTATTTTGAACTATATGCCATGTTTCGTCAGTCAATGCCATTTGAATCATTAAATAACCAGGGTAGAACTTCCGAGAAGATGTCTTTTTCTTCCCTTTAACCAACTCTATAACCTGCTCAGTAGGCACTATTATCTGGCCAAAAAACTCCTCTTTCCCAAAGGATTTGATTTTCTCCTGTAAGGTCTCCTTTACCCTATTTTCGAATCCGGAATAGGTATGGACTATATACCACTTTAACTCCACAGCAGCCCCTGAGTCTTACGGACAATTATCCGACTACATTCTTTATAATCTTCACCAAACCTAAATCAACTATACCCAGAAAAAAGGCAATCAAAATTACCAACAGGAGAACTACTGCTGTAGCAGATAAAAGTTCCTTTTTTGTAGGCCAGGTTACCTTTTTCAGCTCTACTTTGGCATCCACTAAAAACTGTCGAGCCACGATAAAATATCTCTTGGGTGCAAATACACCATTCTCTACCCTCTTGTAAAAATCCTTTTTCAACGGCGTTGGTCGAAGATCTTCCTTGTCTGGAATGGCTACTCTACCAGCTCCTTTTTCTTTAGGAATGCTGGCAGTTGTCTTTACATTTGATCTCCTACTAATGCCTTTTCTTCTGTGGGCCTTCTTCTTTTTCATAATCCACGATATTCCTTTAGGGAGCCAATCTCACATCCCACATTGAAAAATGCCCATTTATTAATTGCGAAATTATTCCAAAAATGGCAGGCCAGGAGGGATTTGAACCCCCAACACCCGGATTTGGAGTCCGGTGCTCTAGCCGTTAGAGCTACTGGCCTGCATAAAAACAGTTTCTATTTGGCTTCCTTATGAACGGTATGTGTCCGGCAAAATGGACAGTATTTATTGAGCTGCAATCTATCTGGGGTTCTTCTCTTATTCTTTGTAGTCGTGTAATTTCTATGCTTACACGTTGTACAGACCAAGGTAATGATATCCCTCATATGTAGAGCTCTATTCTATAATATCACTTATCACCCCTGCACCAACCGTCTTACCGCCTTCCCTGATAGCAAAGCGGAGTTCCTTTTCCATGGCTATTGGGGTTATCAGATTTATCTCCAGGGAGACATTATCACCAGGCATAACCATCTCCACT
>CP070660.1:169497-173472 GCA_020355145.1 Deltaproteobacteria bacterium | reverse complement strand
GTTTTCAATTTATATTTTCCACTTATTGGAGACTACCTTTCCGTGCGACGAGACTATTAAGGCAAAAGGGGAGGCTATTAAAAAGATAAGAGACACATCTGGAAACCAGCCGTCAAACATAACACCTGCTAAGCTAATGCCAGCCCAGATCATCTGTGCGAGGGAAAACTTTACGTATAATTAATAAGTTACAAAACCTATCATTTTTTTCTAAAGTTTTTTACCTAAATTCCGATAAAAAAAATGAGGCAAAATCGTGGTAATCACTCCCTATCAAATCAATAATGTCTTGAGGGTTTACGGGACTCAACTTCGCCAAAACAGGGCCTTAAACAGATTGAAGGACAGCAATACTCGTATACCGGACAGGATTAGTATCTCTGCTGATGCTAAGAGGCAGGCCATTGTTGGTAAGATAGCATCTGATATTGTAGATAAGATCAGTCAATACGGACCACATGATAGTGTTGAAAAAGAGGTATTTAAAAAACTTGAGGATGAATATGGGGTAAATTTGGCCGTTACCAGAAAGAACCCCAATGATTTAATATTTAAGGTAATTGATGAAAATGGTGAAACAATAAATTCACTTTCTATTGAAGATTCTATGTTTTTAAGGTATAAATTAGAGGAGATTACCAAAGACACAGTAAACAAAAATATGATATAAGGCTTGGAGGACTAGCAAATGAAAATTGACGACAGGATTATTAACTATGAGATCAGTAAGCATCTTCCTAAATCCACACCAAATGAGACCAAAAAGATTGAGGAAAAAAGGCTTTCTGATGAACAGAAGGTTGAGACAAAGGATCAATCAGAGCAAGATACTATTGTTAATCTTTCCCAGGCCTCAAAAGAGGCTCAGAAGATAAAAGAAACCATTCTCTCCGAACCGGATGTCAGGGAAGATAAGGTATCTGCCCTAAAAGAAGAGATCGAGTCCGGAAGATATAAAATTGATCATAAACGTGTTGCTGATAAGCTTGTTGATGCCTTCTTAGACGAAGTTTTCTAACCATATTCTTCTATTTTCGTCCCTTCCTGGCCGATTATCCATAATCGACATCTGAATATTCTAATCTGCAAAACCCAATCTGCCTCGGGAAAAATTCCATCTCCTCACAACACCTAGGGCACTTCTCTCAATTCCGGGGTCCATAATCATATCTAGAAGTAAGAGGTTGGCTGAATTGTTCTTCATGTAATCAACTGCCTCTTCACCACTTGAAACCGTCTTCACAGAGTAGCCCGATCTCTTTAGTATCCTGGAGGCAATCTCCCTTTGCTCCTCCACATCATCCACCACTAAGACGGACTCTCCCTTTCCCATGTAGTTTACAATGGATAAACCGGGTTTCTCTTTGGAAAGTTCTTTTCTGCTTACAGCAAAACAGACACCCACGGGCTTACGCCCGTGGCACTTCGAGGTAAAGAGCGGTCTTGAGGTCTTTTCTGGGCGAGGAAGATTGTCAGGTTTTGCAAAGTCCTCATGCTTTAACATATCTTGGGGGTTAATCAAAAGGAGCTAAAGCAATAATCAAATCAGGAATTAATAAAGTCAGGGGACAATGTCAGATACTCCAACTGATTCCATCGGCTAATAATGCGTAATTCTTTAGGTCTACAGAAAGAACTCTTCTGCCCAACCTATGTCTTACAGCGTATCTTGTCTCTGCCTGCCTCCTTTGCCTGGTAGAGGGCCTCATCGGCCCTGGAAATCAAATTAGGGGGGGTCCTTGGGTTGGAATGATTGAATAAGGCAATGCCTATGCTGAGTGTTATCTGAAATCGAGATGAGTTATATATAAAGTCGTGTTTGCTTACCATCTCCCTGAACCTGTTACACACCATACGGGCCTTGTCTGTCTGCGTGTCAGGCAGGATCAGTGCAAACTCCTCACCTCCATAACGGCAGGCCAGGTCACTCCGACGGACACATCTCTTAAGCATCTTGCCAGTCTCAGTGAGAACCATATCTCCAGCAGGATGACCATGGGAGTCGTTTATTCTCTTGAAGTGATCCAGATCTATCATGCAGAGCACCATGTTGGTTTCATACCTCTTGGCCCTTGACACCTCACGTTCCAGGGCCTCCATAAAGTAACGCCGATTATAAAGCCCTGTCAATACGTCTCTGGTGGACATATCGGCCATCTTCTTTTGGGCCTCTTTTATCTCTCGCTGGAGACGATCTTTTTCCAGGGTGTTGAATATGATCCGGGAAAGGGATTTATCACTGAGCTTGTCCTTAGGTAGATAATCATAGGCACCGGCCTGGATCACACGTGCGGCAGTCATTTCATCCCCCTGCCCGGTAATGACCACCACTGGTATCTCTAACCCCTTCCTTTCCATTCTTCTTAAAAAATCAAGACCATTTCCATCAGGAAGAAGATAGTCTAAAAAAATAAGATCATACTCTTCCTGTTCCAATACCTGCATGGCCTCTTCAATACTCATTGCCCGGGTCACATTGATCCGGTGGTGATCCTTTAAGATGACATTGAGCATTTCAAAATCATCGTCCGAGTCTTCCACTGAGAGTGTTTTTACCTTTTGCTCGAGATTAATGATACGGGTGTTACCAAGATAAGGTCTGGTTTCCACATGACGGATGGTTTGGATCTTTTTTACGATATCAGCTATCCGTTGACCGGCCTCTTCTATCTGGACCATACAATTGTTCACTTTTTCAGGATTATCCTTATTCATCCCCATCAATTCAATATTACCCAAGAGGGCCATCAGTGGTTGATTCAACTCATGGGCAGTAGCTCCTGCCATTTGGAGGAGCACCTTGAGCCTTTCCTCCTCAATAACTGCCTTTTGTTGCTTTAGGATTTTTTTGTTGGCCTTCTTTAACTCCTTTAATGACTTCTTGAGTTCCTGAGTGGTCCTTTCAAGCTCTCCATTGGACTTTTGCAGATATACCTTACCCCCTTGATGCCCGACACTGTTATGGGGAATACCCTTTTTCAGGAGGAAGGCCAAAACCTTAAGTCCCCGTTGCACCATGTCTAAACCTTCAGCTGACTTCATTCTCCTATCCCCAATGGGATGCATCCCTTAGTTATCTAAGGGCTTTTGACAAGACTGTGATTTTTGTCGAACCAGTTATCCAGCATATCCTTCCTAAAACGCCAGTGTCTTCCGACCTTTGTGGCCGGTATCTTTCCTTCCTGGCATAACTTATAGACAGTTCTGATTGGAATCCTGAGATAGTGAGCCACCTCCTGCGAGGTCATGATTAAATCACTTCGTTTCAAACGTATCCCCTGAGAATTCCCGTTAATGCCCAAAAAGGCAGTTAATATCAGTTATTGCAAATATCATGCCTTAATTCCAAAAAAAGCCTGGAACTTAGTGTTTTTACAGAAAAAAAAAGAAAATCTAGAAAGAAACTTAGTACTATAAAGGGGTTTAAGTTTCCTTAACTTATTGATAACTCTAATGTTTTCTGTAATGCCGCGAGCTTGCCAATTGATGATCAACAAACCCATGAAGGCCACATGATTAAAAGGCTTCTTTGTGCACGTATTATGGACAGATTTGACTCAAAATCCTCCAATGTGTCAAATTCTTGACACTTGGTCACCCTACTCTAAGGATATCTAAACATGTTGTATGCTAAATGTTTCAGAGGGACGCTAACATAACGATAAGGGGTAATGTGGATTAAAACCTATAGATATTAGAAGGGAGGGAGGATTATGGTTGGCATCTCTTTTGCTCAGATCTTTAATATGATATGCATCAATTAGACGGCTAATCCTTCGCTGCTTGGGGCATGAGAGGGAATCGTTGGTTTAATCTGGCAAAATATCAAGGTCTTAGGAGCTCAAGCCATGCAGCATAAGGTTATGATCGTTGACGATGAACCGACCATTACGGACACGTTGAAAGGTGTGCTTTCAAACGAGCCCTATAGTATTCTAAGCGCTGGTTCAGCCGAAGAGGCCCTGCCCATCCTGG
>CP070660.1:165829-169397 GCA_020355145.1 Deltaproteobacteria bacterium | reverse complement strand
AGTGCCAGATATAAGATGGGCCATCTTTCGCCGTCCGATAAAATCGATATTAATATTCGGCCTTATAAATTCCATTCGCCTGTCTCTATATTTCTCGTCTCTCGTCTCTCGTTTTCTTGACGAGCAACCAGCAACTGATTATTAAATGCTTACCTTCTTCATACCCCGTTCAATAATGAGATAGTCAAATATTAGCCTGGTGATAAATATAGCCGTGAAGAGGCTGGCAATAATACCTATACTCAGGGTCACGGCAAATCCCTTCACCGGCCCTGTTCCAAACTGAAATAGGACCAAGGCAGCGATCAGGGTTGTAATATTGGCATCAAGTATGGTTACAAGCGCCTTGCTATAGCCACTGTCAACGGCTGCCCGCGGGGTTTTCCCCAATCTCAGCTCTTCCCGGATCCTTTCAAATACAAGTACATTGGCATCTATGGCCATACCTATAATCAGGATGATGCCTGCTATGCCAGGCAATGTTAAGGTAGCACCGAACAGTGCCAATCCTGCTGCGATGAAGATGATATTCAAAAAAAGGGCCAGATCGGCCAGGATTCCTGCAACTCTATAGTAAAAAACCATAAAGAGGATAACAATCAGGCCCCCGATTATCATTGATTTGAGCCCTTTATTAATGGAGTCCCTTCCCAGGGAGGGGCCAACCGTTCTCTCTTCAATGATCTTGACCGGTGCTGGCAGGGCACCTGCCCTCAGGACAATGGCCAGATCCCTGGCCTCTTCCGTGGTAAATCTACCTGTTATCTGGGCCCTTCCACCTGTAATTTTATCCTGTATAACCGGTGCACTGTTTACAACATCATCTAAGACAATAGCCAATCTCTTCTTTATATTTGCCCCTGTAATCTGTTCAAAGAGCCTAGCCCCCCGGGAATCAAATGAAAGCGATACATAGGGCTCATTGTATTGACTATCTATCATGACCCTGGCATCGGTCAGATACTCACCAGTTAGGACAGCCCTCTTTTTCAAGAGAAGGGGGATCTTTTTTTGGGATTCAGGCCCTCCCTCTATCCGGTAAAGGATCTCATCTCCTGGTGGTATATTTCCCCTTAATGCCTCTTCCAGGCTATTGTCCTCGTCTACCAGCTTGAACTCCAGAAGGGCAGTCTTTCCTATAATATCAATAGCCCTCTTGGGGTCCTTTATCCCAGGAAGTTGAACTAAGATTCTATCTCTGCCTTGGGGCCGGATATCCGGTTCTGCCACACCAAATTGATCTATCCTATTAGTTATGGTTTCTACTGCCTGATCTACTGCCATCCTCTTGATATGCTGCTGGGCCTTCTGAGAGAGTACCAATTCCAACTTAAGGTCCGTTTCCCCAAATGACCCAGATTCAACGGCAAGGTCTGGGAGATTGTCTGTGACCATCTCTTCCACGGCCTTCCTGTCCGCGCCCCTTATCAGGGTAATGCCAATCCTGTCTGAGCCACTTCTTCTTAATTGCTGATACCTGACCTTGGCACTCCTGAGGCTGTATCTTATATCTTCAACCATCCTTTCAAGATGACTTTCCACGGCCTTCTGGGCCTGGACCTCCAAGACGAGATGCATACCACCTTTTAGATCAAGCCCAAGACGAATCTTCTCCTCAGGTAGTATATTAGGCCACCAAAGGGGCAGTGTTTCACTTATGGAGGGAGCTATATAGATCAGTGCAACTACAATCACAGTCAGGACAATGAATCCCCTCCACCTTAATCTCTTAGACATTCTTTACTCCTTAAGTTCCACTCTCTGCCCTTCCGATTATCCCTGCTATGGAACCTCTTGTAACCTTCACCCTTACTTTTGGGGATATTTCCATGGTAACTACATCGTCAGTCAAGCCGGTTATAAGGCCATGCAGACCCCCGGAGCTAACTACCCTATCCCCTTTTTTCAGGGCAGCAAGGACCTGCTTATGCTGTTTGGCCTTTCTCTGCTGGGGCCTGATCAGAAGAAAGTAAAAGATGGCAAATATAATGATCAGGGGTAAAAATGCGCCTATACCTCCTGACTGTCCTTCACCGCCTCCGGTGCCCATAGCGTAAACTAAATCAAACATTTGTCTCCCTCCATTTCTCTTTTGTTTTATAAAAATCATGGCTAAATTCAGCCAGTCTATCCTCTCTCATGGCCTGCCTTATCTCAGACATTAGATGGGCATAGTAATAGAGATTATGAATGGTGTTCAACCTATAGGCCAGTATTTCCCTTGAGACAAAGAGGTGTCTCAGATAGGCCCGCGAGTAATTGGAGCAGGTGTAACAGGCACACCCCTCCTCAATAGGTGAACTATCTTCTTTATACACTGCATTCTTTATTGTCAGCCTTCCCTTATGGGTAAATAACATACCATTTCTGGCATTGCGTGTAGGCATCACACAATCAAACATATCCACACCCATTTTCACTGACTCAATTATATCCTCCGGTGTTCCTACCCCCATAAGATACACAGGCTTTTCCTCTGGAAGAAATTCCCTTGTAGATCTGATCACATTCTCTCTGGTACGTCTGTCTTCTCCAAGGGATAAACCGCCCAAGGAATAGCCGTCGAAGCCCATATTTACAAGGCCTCTGGCACTCATCTCCCTCAATTCTGGGTAGATCCCACCCTGAACAATCCCAAAAAGTGCCTGCCCATTATCCTTCCTTTGCTCAAGACATTGCCTGGCCCATTGTTCAGTAAGCTTAACGGAGGCAAGGACATAATCGTGGTTAGCACCAAGGGGTGCGCATTCATCTAAGGTCATGATAATATCTGCCCCAAGGGCCCTCTGGATTTCCATAACCTTTTCCGGGCCAAGAAAGTGGGTTGAACCATCTAAATGAGACTGGAAGGTAACCCCGTCAGCTGATATAGTCCTGAGTTTTGAAAGGCTTAAGGTTTGAAATCCTCCACTATCAGTAAGTATAGGCCCTGACCAGTTTATGAAGCGGTGAAGGCCGCCCAGCTTCTCTATCAGTTCATGGCCTGGCCTCAGGTAAAGATGATATGTATTTGCCAGGATTATTTTCACGCCTGCATCCCAGGCCTCATCAGGTGATACGCCCTTGATTGCTCCTAGTGTTCCAACAGGCATAAACACAGGTGTCTCAAACCTCCCATGATCTGTTATTATCTCTCCAAGCCTGGCCTTGCTTGATTTACACCTTTTAACAACCTGGAATTCCACGGTTTTGATCTCTTTGCCTACTATCCTTCAACGTAAGCCTTTTGCTTTTCAGCCATCAGAAAGAGAAAGAAAAAACAAACCTGTTCACCGCTGAGGCTGACACTTGGAGGTGTACGTGCCTGTTGCCCTGACAGGTTGATCATAATCAATGGCTTATGTTGCAAGATTTTTGACCCCCGCAGGGGCTTTAGTCTTTTCGCTTTACGCCGTCCCAGCGGAAAGCGAAAAAGCAGCTAAACCTGGGCGATCTCTGCGGTTAATGTTTATATTATCATCATGGCATCTCCGTAACTGTAAAACCTGTACCCACTTTCCATCGCCCAACGATAGGCCCTTATGGTCAGATCAAGTCCAGCAAAGGCCGCTACCAGAAAAAGAAGCGT
>CP070660.1:158977-165729 GCA_020355145.1 Deltaproteobacteria bacterium | reverse complement strand
GGCCAAAATCCCTCAATGCTGATTCAATGTAGGGGATAGCCGAGGGCTCCAGGGTGATAGGCTGATATATATTTCCCTTGGGCGGGCCAAGCTCAGCTATCTTAAGGAAAAATTGGGAAAGATCAATCTCTCCATGGGGATTATTCTCTACCAGTTCCCTTAAGAGCCTTTCCACATTCTCTTGTGATAAACCGCATTGGTAAAGAAATTCCTTTAATACAGGAAAATCCTGGCCCTTTAAGGAGATTCTATTTAATGGTTTTCCCTTCCCTAAAAGTCCCTTTCTAAGTGATTCGAGATAAAAAGAGTATCCATCTTTAGGGGGTAATCCCGCTCCAGGAGGCTCGGTAGGCCCATGAAAAGACCTTCTTTGAACCGATTTCATTAATCTCTGGATAGTCGAAAAAAAATCCCCACTGCCTTTCCCTGATTCTAGGGGCTTACTAATATCTGTCTTATAACCTATTGGTAAGGAAGCTATTTTTAAGATCATCTGGTTCATAGTGCGTCAATCATTGCATTTTGAGTAATGTCCGTTGATAGCTGTCAACTGAAACCTGGCTTTATTAGATAGCAATTGCTATACCAAAATCTGGCAATAAAAAATTGTTGAATTAATACAACAACTTAAAGAAAGGCATGGGGTAAAGTCTATGGGAAGGGGATACTCACGATGAAATAATTTGCCTAGGGAAAAGGTGGTAAAAGGAAAATATTTCCACCTCTGAGTGAAGGTCTTGATTTTTGAGATCTTTTATGATAAGAATTCAAAGGATTCTGGTAAGAGAACGAGAATGTCTATTGAGATCGGTACTAATTGGCCACTAATGGCTATTCCCCCATCAAAGCAAAACGCCCTTCAGAAGGAATCTTATACTAATGTCCCCTCCAATAATCCAAGTGATTCAGTTATCCTGGATAAAGTGATAGAGCTTGAATCCAATACCTTCTGGGAAAAGGGAACGTTTATAGATCTCTATATCTAACTCCATCCTGTATCACCATAACTTAACATTTCAGACAAGTCGTGGTGCTTTTAGCAACATTCGATTTATGTCGTTCACCTGCACGCCATCGCGAGCGCTCAGGCGCGGCGGGCGGGCATGGAGTGTTGGCCCGCCCTGGCGCGACTAGGTCTGCAACAATCTAATGTCGCTGTAATAATTCAGAAACGGAAGTCATGGAACTCAGGGCTTGCAAGGCCAGGTCTGGGCCAGGGAGTGTTGGGGCGAAGCCCCTATAGGTTCTTTCATTTATGGGTCTTATCTATGTCAATAATTATATCACCTTGATCACCGTACTCTATAGTCTCTTCTCCCCTGGCATATTGTTTTAGATATTTAACAATCTGGGCATAATCCTCACCTGCTATTTTCCCCTCATGAACAAGCTTAATTACCTCGGGACTTGTAATAAGCCTTGATAAGTATTGCACTAGAAGATCGAGTTCTTTCTTTTGCATCTCTACTATAATTTGCTGCCTTTTCATCATTCTCTTAAGGGCCCTATACGCAAAATCCTCCCTATCTAATTCAGGGGCAGTTGCACTTCCTTCTTGGATTATCGCTAAAATGACCTCATCTCCGACTTTGGCCTCTTTCATTTCAACAATCTCCTCCACAGAAATTAAGGCCCGGGAAATCGCATGTGAGCTGATGATCTCCCTTATTAGCCTATCGCCTACCCCTGCTTTTTTTAGTCTGACAATATCCTTGGGGTTTACGGCAAAGGCACTACTCAAGCTAAAAAGCAAATGGCATAGCAGCATTATGATTGATATATATTTGGCCATTTCTTCACCAGCTAACAAAAACCCAGTCTTTACTTTCGCTTGGCAAGCTGCTCACTTATCCTGGCAGCCTTGTCTGTATCTACAAATGAGAGAATATTGCCGACTGCATCCCCTTTCATCTTCGAAAGAAGTTCTATAGCAAACGTTATGTCCAGTTTTTCAATCAAGGACGCTGCCTTCTGTGGCTTCATGGCAGAATATGCCTTTATAAGGTGTCTAAGGCTCCTCTCCTCAGCTATCTTTTTCTTGGCCATCTCGGCCACGATTTCATTCCTTAATTCGGTGAGTATCGCAATCTTATTATTTATCTCGTCCTGTATCGCCATAAGTTCTGCCCTCTTTTTTGAAAGATCCTCTCCTTCTTTTCGAAGCTCAGCCTTCCTCTTAAGCAGAAAATTCAGATCGATCTTCTCTTCCTCGATAATACCTTCACCTTCCTTTGCAGCCCCCTCAGGGGCCCCTTGCACATCGGCAATATCTTCACCTTCCCCGCCCGCCTCGCCTGAGTCCCGCTGAGCGGGACGATGGCGGGCAGGCTTTGCTATCCCTTCAGGATTCTCTTGCACCTCCTCTGCTATGGCATTTCCCTCCAAGAAAAAGGGACCCAGCTCTACCCGGTATATAAAAATAGAGCCCAATACAATCTTTACAATTATCAAGGAGGCAAGAAAAATCTGGGTCAATAGCTTCATCCTCTTACCCCTCTTCTTATTATAACCAGTTCATCCATTTGCTTTTGTTCCTCTCTTTCTAATCTCTCAAGGCGCCTTTTAAGCTGTAAATCCTTTAGGAGCTCCAACGTCTTTTTCTTTATTGATTCCTTTTTTAAAACCGCCTCTTGTGCCTTTACCTTCTCCTCTCCCTTCTTGAGGCTCATATGAGCCCTTTCAATATCATGCTCTAACCTTTGCAGAAAGGATATATAAATCTGATATAGGGGGACATCTATCCCCCTAAACCCTTCATCCCTGCATCTTCTGGCGATTTCGACCCTCTCCTTTGCTAATCTTTTAACTGCCTTCACCCTCTCCATGTATTCATTCCTGGCATTAAATAAATCTCTCTGGGCCCTTTTCTCCAGGTAATCTCTGTAGTTAAGTATACTATCAAGCCTAAAGGAAAATGGCTTCATGGTTCACCATCCACAAACAAGTCCTTCAATCCAGCAACACTTTCCTTAAATGTTACCTTCTGATAGATATCCTGATGGAGAAATGAATTAATCTTACCGATCATCTTCTTGGCATAATCTATCTGTGGATCACTCCCGTCCACATAGGCCCCTATATTAATCAAATCCTCTGCCTCTCTATAAATAGAGAGGACCTTGACCAACTTCTTGGCATTATCAAGGTGTTCGGGATCAACAACATCCTTCATTACCCTACTAATACTTGCCAATACATCTACAGCAGGGTAATGTCCCCTCTCTGCAAGGGTTCGGGATAGCACTATATGGCCATCAACAGCAGAGCGAACAGCGTCTGCTATGGGTTCAGTCATATCATCTCCTTCAACCAAGACATTATATATCCCTGTAATGCTTCCGCTTTTCTCAATTGTTCCAGCCCTCTCCACAAGTTTTGGTATCTTTGCAAAAACACTGGGAGTATAGGCTTTTGCCGAAGGTGGTTCCCCTGCAGCCAATCCTACCTCCCTTAGAGACATGGCAAACCTGGTAATAGAATCCATAACTAGGATAACATCTAAGCCTTTATCCCTGAAGTATTCTGCCAGGGTGGTGGCAAGATAGGCCCCTCTTATCCTGACCAAGGCGGGGGTATCAGATGTAGCCACTACAACAACCGACTTTTTAAGCCCCTCCTCCCCTAGGCTTCTTTCGACAAACTCCCTCACCTCTCTGCCCCGCTCCCCAACCAGGGCCATTACTGTTACATCTGCAGATGTATTCTTGGCTATCATACCCATTAGAACACTCTTCCCTACGCCCGAGCCTGACATTATAGCTATCCTCTGACCCTTCCCCGCTGTTATTAAGGCGTTGATAGAACATACACCAACATCTATCGCCTCCCGGATAATCTCCCTCTTCAAAGGATTGAGAACATCTCCATAGATCGGATATTCTGTCTCCGACCTTATTGTACCTTTTCCATCAATGGGCTGACCAAGGCCATCTATTACCCTACCTAAATATGCCTCTCCCACTTGAACGGTAGGTCTCTTACTTATATCGACAATCCGGCTTCCCGGCCTTATTCCCCTCATCTCACCGTAGGGCATTACAATTACCCTTTTGTCTTTAAATCCTACTACCTCGGCCTGGACATCGGTGCCATCTGAATTCTCGATGGCACAAAGATTACCAACACTTAGCCCTGGTCCATGTCCTTCAGCAACTATTCCTGCAACCTTCACAATCTTACCCTCTAATTTTATAGGCTGGCATGAGCTTATAGCCCCCAAATATTCATCCCAATTGATTTCTCCCTTTAGCTCACTCATAAATGTATCGGGGTCAGACCTTGACATTTGGTAACCCTTCACTTGCTCCAGTTCCTAAGACATTACTGGTGAAAGGCTACGACATTTGACACAAAAATCAATCTGGAAAGAGTTTATGGCAATATGTCAAATGTCAAGGCCTGACCCCCTATCCCTTGCTTCCTCCAGAGATTGGTAGATCTTGTCCAACTGGGCCTCGATCCTGGCATCTATATCACCATAAGGGGTCTCTAAAAAACAACCCCCTCTAGTAATGGAGGGATCTGAGGTAACTGTTATTGACTTCATTTCCTTGAATTTGGCAATGACCTCCGGCCTTAATCTCTCAACATAATCGAGATCCTCTGGATTAACCCGAAGGATGATTTTACTCTTTTCGGCTGCTAAGTGGAGTGCGTTAAAAACAGTTTCCTTTATGGCCTTTTCATCTGAGCTTATCTGGTGATGGATAATCTTCTTAGCAATAGCAAAGATTAATTCTAATGTTCCCTTTTCATACTGCGTTAGAATCTCCTCCTTTAGATGACTAATCTCAGTGAAAAGATTCTCAATGGCTTCAACTACCTTTAATCCCTTTTTCTCTCCTAATTCAAGGCCATCTTTTTCTCCTTGGGCAAAGCCCTTTTCATATGCCTCCTGCTCTAAAAAGGCGGCCTTTTCCTGGGCCTCTTTTAAAATATCCTCTGCCTGTCTTCTCTTTTTGTAATCATCTCCGCTCTCCTGAAGGGGGATAAAATCTCCCCCTTTTTTCCCTTCTATTTGAAGGGAAACAAAATCGGCCTTCTCCTCTCTCTTGGGTAAAGATGGGGATTCAAGGGAGTCCATTTCAAATCTGGTCCAAGATTTTTCCCTTGCTGCTATCTTTTCTGAATTACTCGACAAAGATCTCCTCTCCCTTACCACCAAGAACTATTTTCCCATCTGCCTCAAGCCTCTTTGCGGCTCTTATAATGCCTTGCTGGCACTCCTCAACCTCCTTCAACCTAACCGGGCCTACGACCTCCATATCTTCCCTGAGCATATCTGAAGCCCTCTCTGATAGGTTACTAAATATCTTTTGTTTCAGATCCTCAGAGGCCGTTTTTAAGGCCTTCACCAGTGTTTGGTTGTCTATATTCTGTAGGATTTCCCTAAAACTCCTGTCATCAACCTGCAAGAGATCTTCAAAGACAAACATCTTTTGTCTTATTTGGTCTGCCAGATCGCTATCCTCATTTTCTATATGAGATAGGACGTACTCCTCTGTATTTCCATCAACCTCATTGAGGATATTGGCCAATGTATCAACGCCATCAAACTTCCTTGTAGCAACACCAACCTTGGAAACATCACTTCTGATTGCCTCGTCAAGCTCCCTTATAAGATCATCCGGAACCTGAGTGATCCTTACTATCCTAAGGGCGATATCGGCCTTGACCTCCTCAGGAAGGAGATTTAGTATTTCTGCTGCCTTTCCCTGTGGAAGATAGGACAGTATTAAGGCAATAGTCTGAGGATGTTCTCCTTTAATTATTCTGACCAGGTTATCTGCTGGTAGGTAGGACAGGCCACTAAAAGGCGCATTGCCGCTGTGGGTACCTATTGCCCTAAAGACCTCTCTTGCTGTTTTTTCATCCAAGCTCCTGGTCACAACCCCCTCAAGGAATTCTCTTCCAGAAACATTTAAGTTAGTATTGCCTTGAAAAGTCCTTAGAAATTCACTCATTACTGCATTTAAGGCCTCAGTAGGGATAAAGCTTATCTCTGACATATATCTCCCTACCGTTTTTATACTTTCCTCATCCAAGCTCTTAAAAAGGGACGTAGTAAATTCTTCACCCATGCTCAGAAGAAAGATAGCCGCCTTTTGAGGCCCGGTTAACTTCGAAGGGTTTATTTCACTGGTCGCCATTATTTTGACTCACCTATCCACCCTTTAATGACCTGTTCGGTAGTCTTAGGGCTTTTCTTGCTCGCTTCAAGGACCTTCTCCCTTGAGCTCGCCTCTCCTGATTCAGGAATTTGTGCAAACTCCTTTCCACCTGATGGCAGCTCCTTCGTCTCGAAAGTAGCCTCTGTTGCCATCCTCTTTATAGTCCTTAGTAAGGGTCTGACTATAATGAAAAAAACCAAGGCGACTAAAAGTAGATTTACTATTGTTTTTCTATTGCTTCTCAAGAGTGTTAAGATATCAAATTTTTCACCCTCCCCTTCAACCTCGCCCTCTAAGGAAATCGCCTCTGAAAATGGAATGGAGCTTACTGAAACCTGATCTTCCCTATCCTCACTATAACCCATTGCCCTCTTTACTATATCTTCAAATGTCTTTAACTCCTCTTTACTTCTCGGGATGTAAGTCCGCTTAATTGACCCATCTCTTAACTTCTCCACCTTGTATTTTCCATCGATAGCCGCGGCAACCGAAAGGAGTCTGATCTTTCCTGCTGGCTTAAGGATTGTCCTTGAGATCTTATTTATCTCATAATTTGTAGTAACATCCCTTTTCGTCTTTTTT
>CP070660.1:147617-158877 GCA_020355145.1 Deltaproteobacteria bacterium | reverse complement strand
TTCGAGGTCAGAGAATCCTTTCAATTATTACTAATTTCATTAAGTTAACCATATATGGTAACTATCCATAAAGTCAAGAAGACAAGTTTTTAAGGATAAGATTTGCTTGACAAATTTGTAAGCGGATTGATAGATTAAAAAAATAAAGATGTTTCGGCTGATAGACATTTTTGAGGAAATCGTTTAGAATTAGCCGTTTTCTTTTAAGGAGAAAACGGCTTTTTATGTTAGAGATGATAAAGGTATTGACAATAGCAGGTTCGGATAGTGGTGGAGGGGCGGGGATCCAGGCAGATATCAAGACCATATTTACCCTCGGGGCATATCCCTTAACTGTAATAAGTGCCTTGACGGCCCAGAATTCCCAGGGGGTGGATAGTATTCTTAAGGTTCCGCCAGATTTCGTTGCTGCCCAAATGAAAAGCGTGATCAGTGATATGTCTCCCCATGCAACAAAAACCGGGATGCTCCTCAATGCAAGTATCCTCAAGGCTGTGGTGAGAACGGTTGAAAGATATAGATTGCCCTTACTGGTAGTAGATCCGGTGATCCTTTCATCAACCGGAAAGGTCTTGCTGGAATCCAATGCCATAAATATGCTCAGGGAACAACTCTTGCCGCTGGCAACTTTCGTGACCCCCAATTTGCATGAGGCTGAGGTTTTAAGCGGCCGTAAGGTGGGGAATTTACAGGAGATGGTAGCAGCAGCAAAACAGATCAAGGAATTCGGTCCAGATAATGTTATAATAACCGGAGGGCATCTTGGGGAGGAATGTATAGATATACTATATAATGGTAAGGAGGTCTATCGTTTTGGCGGACCTCGAATAGAATCCGAACATACCCATGGAAGCGGGTGTGTTTTTTCTGCTGCCTTAGCTACATTTTTGGCAATGGGTAACAATGTCAGAAAAGGGGTCGAGATGGCCAATAACTTTACCAGGAAGGCAATAAGCAAGGGATCTAGAGTAGGTAAAGGCCCTGGGAGTGTACAGCCTCCATCCAATCGGGATATAGAAGGAGAAAGGTGGTAATGACCCAGTTAAGAATGGCGAAGGATGGGGTTTTGACCCCAGAGGTTAACTATATAGCTGAAAAAGAGAAGGTCGATCCCTCTCACCTTGGGGAGATGGTGGCTAAAGGGAGGGTTGTGATCCCGGCAAATAAGAATCACAAGGATTTAGAACCATGTGGGATTGGTGAGGGGTTGTTGATAAAGGTGAACTCAAACATAGGTACCTCCTCTGATCACATTGATTTGGAAGAGGAAATGGCTAAGCTGGAGGCCTCTATTGAGGCAGGGGCAGATACTGTGATGGATCTCTCCACTGGTGGTGATCTTGATCTGATAAGAAGGAAGATAATAGGGGCATCAAAGGTACCAATAGGAACTGTTCCAATATACCAGGCAGTGATAGAGACAGTTGCGGATTCAGGTGGCCTTATCCATTTAACAGCGGATAGACTATTTGAGACAATAGAGAGACAGTTATCTGATGGGGTTGACTTTATTACCGTCCATTGCGGTCTAACCCTTAAGGGCCTGGAGGTGCTAAAGACTCAAGGTAGAGACCTTGACATAGTCAGCAGGGGGGGAGCATTTCTGACTACCTGGATGCTCTATCATGAAAGGGAAAATCCCTTATTTGAGTATTATGACAGGCTCTTGTCCCTTGCCAAGAGTTATGATGTTGTTCTCAGTCTCGGTGACAGCCTGAGGCCTGGCTGCCTGGCTGACTCCACTGACAGGGCCCAGATCCACGAACTAATGACCTTGGGTTCTCTTACAAAACTGGCCTGGGAAGAGGATGTACAGGCAATGATAGAGGGGCCAGGCCATATACCTTTACATGAGATCGAGACGAACATCAAACTTGAGAAGAGCCTCTGCAATAATGCCCCCTTCTATGTGCTTGGGCCCCTAGTTACTGATATAGCTGCTGGCCACGATCATATCGCCTGTGCTATAGGTGGTGCTGTAGCTGGATGGGCTGGGGCGGATTTCCTCTGCTATGTCACACCCAGTGAACACCTCTCTTTACCCTCAGTGGATGACGTTAGACAGGGAGTTATTGCAACGAAGATTGCTGCGCATGCTGCTGATATTGCCAGAGGGAATAAGCTTGCCTTGGGGCTAGACAAAGAGATGGGTATGGCAAGAAAGAATCTTGACTGGGAAAAACAGATCAATCTTGCACTTGATCAAACAAAGGCCAGGGAATATAGAAAGAACAGGCCACCAGCAGAAGAGGATGTATGCACCATGTGCGGTAAATTCTGTGCCATAAAACAGGTAAAAGAATATTTCCATGGTTGACTGGTCAAAAAGGGCTCGACATCGGATTTTGATATTCACAGACTTAGATGGTACATTGTTAGATGATCAAACCTACGATTTCAAACCGGCACTACCTGCCCTAAGGCTTATTCACTCACTAAAGATCCCCCTTATCTTGGTAAGCAGCAAGACCCGGGCTGAGATTGAATCCTTGAGGAAAAGATTGTCTTTGGATAGCCTCTTTATAGCAGAAAATGGAGGGGGTATATTTTTCCCAGCCACCTTTGAATTACCCAAAGATTACCCATATAAAAGGGTCCATGGTTATAATGCGATATTTATAGGAAGGCCAATAGAGGAGGTACTTGAGAAGACCCGCAGACTAAAGGAGAATTTTGACTTCAAGGGTTTCTCCGAGATGCCTCCTGAAGAGATTGCTTCAGTGACTGGCCTCAAACTGGAGCAGGCCATTCTTGCCTCCATGAGAGAATTTGATGAACCGATATTGTTAACAAATCCCCTGGATGATGGTGAGATATTCTGCAAGAAGGCCTCCGATCTTGGCCTTGATTGTGTACACGGGGGTCGATTTATTCATCTTTTTTTGGGTGGCAATAAGGGTAGGGCTGTGGGGATAGTGCTCAATATCTATGGACAACTAAGGGGCCCTATTTTTTCTATTGCTATTGGCGACAGCCCAAATGATATCTCCATGCTGAAGATGGCGGATAAGGCTATTTTAATGCAGGATAAAGACGGCACCTATATAGAAGGTCTGGATCATCCAGATCTCCTTAAGGCACAGGGTAATGGGCCTAAGGCATGGAATAAGGTGATGTTTTCTATTCTCGCAGGTTTTTCATAAATTTTCACCTCGGAAACAGCCCCAGACCCTTTCCGGGGATTTTTTCCGTGACATGGGGTTCTTATCATGATTCCAACAATAAGATGGGAAGATAATTGTATTTATATTATTGATCAGAGAAACCTCCCTAGAGAAAAGGAATGCCTTGTATGCCACACCCTTCAGGATGTTATTACCGCCATCAAAGAAATGGCTATAAGAGGTGCTCCAGCCATTGGAGTGGCCGCTGCCATGGGCTTAGCATTGGGTTCTCAATCTATCAAGACAGGGAAATATGGAGTCTTCAGGAGAAGATTTTTGGAAATGGCACAGCAGATGAAATCGGCCAGGCCCACAGCAGCTAATCTCAGATGGGCAATTGAGAGGATGATTAAGCTCGTGGAAAGAATGCATAATAAGAATGTGGAGGAGATTAAAGAGGCTGTCAGAAACGAATCCCGGATCATCTTAGAGAGGGATATTGAGATAAATCTCAAGATCGGTCATAATGGTCTGGAGCTCATCCCAGACAGGGCAACTATCCTTACCCACTGTAATGCCGGGGCATTAGCTACATGTGGTTATGGTACTGCTTTGGGCATAATCAGGGCAGCCTATGAGGCTGGTAAAGATATCCATGTGATCGCGGATGAGACAAGACCATTGCTCCAGGGTATGCGTCTTACAGCATTTGAACTGATGGAGGAGAACATCCCAGTTACGGTAATAGTAGATAGTGCGGCAGGTTATCTAATTAGAAAAAAGATGATAGATTTAGTAATAATCGGTGCTGATCGGATAGCATCAAATGGGGATGTGGCCAATAAGATTGGCTCCTACCAATTGGCCGTGATAGCAAAGGAGAATAAGATCCCCTTTTACGTCGCCTCACCCCTTTCAACCTTTGATCTTGATCTAAAAAAGGGGGATCTGATCCCAATTGAAGAAAGGGAACCAGGAGAGGTAATCTCCTTTGCTGGTCATCAGCTTGGCCCAGAGGGTGTCGATGCCTTTAATCCTGCCTTTGATATAACTCCGTCAAGATACATTTCCGCTATAATAACCGAAAAGGGGGTCCTCCAATCACCTTACAAGAGCAGTATCAGGAATCTATTTGGGGCAAGAGATGATAGAGGTAAAGATATTAGAGGGAAAGGCCGATAAGTATATGGATTGACAATAGGAGGGGTTCACTGACCTAGTTTTGAAAAGGGGTTGCAAAAGTTAAGTATAATGACTATAGTAAAGGCGTTAACATTTCTAATAATCCTTAAAGATATTGATATGAGGTAGGTTAATGGAGTCTGAATATAGTTTAGAAGAAGAGAAAGGGCAAGACCAGAGGATTCCCACCCAAAAAGAACTGGAAAAGGAGCTAAGTGAGTATCTTTCCAAAAAATACGGTGATCGGATAAAGATAGTATCGCCTCTCCTGTTCCCTCAGAGCGATCCCAGGAAGAAGGAGGAAGGTGGAAAAGGGGACCTCAAGAAGAGTGGCGTTCCTGCCTTTGATATGAAGCCGGAGGAATTAGAGTCCTATTTAGATGGATATGTAGTTAAGCAAGATCAGGCCAAAGGTGTGCTGGCTACAAAGATCTGTACCCATTTCAACCGGATAAAATCCATAGGTAAAGGACTCAGAAAAGAAAAACCCTTTTCTGTTGGGATGATTAAGAACAATATTCTTATGATAGGCCCTACAGGTGTTGGCAAAACATATTTGATAAAATTAATCGCCCAAAAGATAGGGGTTCCATTTGTCAAGGGTGATGCTACCAAATTTAGCGAGACAGGTTATGTAGGTGGTGATGTGGAGGATTTGGTAAGGGATCTGGTATATGAAGCTAAGGATGATATTAAGCTAGCTGAGAATGGCATTATTTACATAGACGAGATAGATAAGATTGCCTCCAGCCAAAATATTATCGGCCATGATGTTTCAAGGACAGGAGTACAGAGGGCCCTTCTAAAACCGATGGAAGAAACCGATGTGGACCTGAAGGTACCGCATGACCCAATCTCACAGATACAGGCTATTGAACATTACCGAAGAACCGGGAAAAGGGAAAAGCAGGTAGTAAATACAAAAAATATACTTTTTATCATGAGTGGGGCCTTTGAAGGATTGACAGATATCATTAAAAAACGTCTCAAACGTCAGGGTATAGGATTCGAGGCAGATATCCATTCAGCTGAGACAAGTATGGATATTCTCAAAGAGGTAAGGCCACAGGATCTTATAGAGTTTGGATTTGAGTCAGAATTTATAGGTCGTCTTCCAGTAATTGTTGTCTTTGATGAGTTAACAAAAGATGACCTTGCTGCAATTCTCAAAAATCCAAATAACCCTATTATCCTAAGCAAGAAAAGGGATTTTACGGCATATGATATCAATATTCAGTTTGAAGATGAGGCACTTGAAAAATCATCGGAGATGGCTGCTCAGGAGAAGACTGGTGCAAGAGGTTTAGTTAGTGCTGTTGAGAGAACCCTTATGCCTTTTGAAAAGCATCTTCCATCGACTATTATAAAGAGGCTGTTGGTTACCCCAGAGCTTGTTGAAGGCCCAGAGCAAGAGCTTAAACGGGTTGACCCCGATGGGGATAAGAATGACCCTAAGATGGAAGAACGATTTGAAAAGGCAGTTGCAAATGAAAAACAAAGAGTGAAGAGTACTATAGAGAAAAGAGCAAAGGAATTTGAGGCCCAATCAGGTTTAAGATTATACGCGGATAGAATAGATTTGATTACTGAACATACACTTAAATCTATATCCGATATTGACTCTGCTTTTACGGATTTTAGGGAGATGTGTAATCAGATAAAGGCCCAGAATGAGGGATTGTTTTCCCAGTTGGGAATTAATGTCCGTTTAGCAGATAGCGCCATTGACGAGATACTAAGGATTGCTATTGTTCAGGATCGGGATGTTAGTGCGATATGTCTTAACTTGGCAAATGAATTGGAGTATGGGCTCAAATTAGTTAGAGATCGGATTGGCTGTGATGCATTTACTATTACCGGGGAGGCGGTTTTAGATCCTGAGAAATACTTAGATAGCCTGATAAAAGAGTATTATAGCCAGGATCCGGTGACATCCTAAGCCTATTATTCCCTCCGCCCTTATTACCAGTCAGGGCATTTAAACCTTTAGATACCTAAATCTTCTGCCAGTTAAAAAATCTAAAATTATGACTTAAATATAAGGCCAAAGGCATGATAAGACCCTTTCATATGAAAGGTCTGGTGTAGAACCTATGAGCAGACCCATTATCTAACTCAATGGGGAAAAGGTGAAAATAAAGGAGAATAAAGATGATGATCAGACCCAGGCGCCTTAGGCGAACTTCCACTATTAGACGAATGGCAAGGGAGACATATATAAGGGTGGATGACCTCATTTATCCCCTGTTTGTCAAACATGGTAAAGGAGACAGAGAGCCTATTCCATCTATGGTGGGCCACTATAGGTTATCAGTTGATGAATTGGTCAAGGAGACAGCGGAGGTGTTGTCCCTGGGTATACCAGGTGTGATTCTTTTTGGTTTGCCGAAAAAGAAGGACGAGCTAGGCAGCGAGGCATATGCCAGGGATGGAATTGTTCAGCAGGCTGTGGCTGCAGTTAAGGATAAGGTGCCGAAACTAGTTGTTTTAACTGATGCCTGTCTCTGTGAGTATACAGATCACGGGCATTGTGGGATTATAAAAGATGGTCTCGTAGACAACGATGCTACCCTTGAAATACTTTCCCGCACAGCCCTTTCACATGCAGAGGCAGGGGCTGATTTTGTTGCCCCTTCAGATATGATGGATGGGAGAGTTAGGGCAATTAGAGATACCTTGGACAGAGGTGGATTTAAGGATACAGGTATCCTGGCATATGCTGTAAAATATGCCTCTTCCTTTTATGGGCCATTTCGCGAGGCGGCTGATTGCGCACCGAAGTTTGGTGACAGGGCGAGTTATCAGATGGATCCAGCTAACGCAAGAGAGGCGCTTAAGGAGGCCTCAATAGATGTTGAAGAGGGTGCAGATATCATTATGATTAAACCAGCATTGCCCTATCTGGATATTGTCCAGCAAGTTCGAGCAAATATTAATCTCCCTGTAGCAGCATACAATGTGAGCGGAGAGTATGCCATGGTTAAGGCAGCTGATCAAAGGGGTTGGATAGAGGGGGAAAGGGTAATGATGGAGATGCTTCTTTCTATCAAGAGGGCTGGGGCTGATCTTATCCTGACCTATTTTGCAAAAGAGGCAGCTAAGTTATTGATTGAGCATGAAAAGATATATGCCGAAAGTTGACTAAATCCGAATATCGAATACCCGCCTGCCATGCAAAGTATTTAGGGATAGAATAATAACAGTGGCAATAACATTAGCCTTAAGGTATTACCCTGAATCTACACAAAGGCATTGCGGGCAGGTCGAAATACGAAACAAATCCGAATTTCAAATATCAAATGCTCTAAACAACTGCAAAATATCCTTTTTGATGGCTCAACCACAAAAACATTAAAGATCATATGGTTTTGAATTTTTGACTTTGGGCTTTTGAATTTGTTTCGGCCAGCCCTGGCGCGATGTGCTTGAAATAATCTCTTTCTGCTGTAATAAGATGGAAGTGGAAGCTATAGCGATCAGTCCTTGCACATCAGATCTGGGCCAGAGGTTTCCTGCTTCGGATTTCGAATTTCAAATCACCGGCTCTATGCTGGAATTAAAAGCAAAATTGCTTTGGGGAAATTGTTTTGGTTCCAATCCTAAGAATAGTAGCATGGGAAGTTACCAGGTCATGTAATCTAAATTGTGTTCATTGCCGGGCATCATCAAATTTTGGTCCGTATCCTCAAGAGTTGGATACGGTCAAGGCAATGGAGGTATTAGAACAAATACGAGAGGCTGGCAAACCTATTATAATCCTCACGGGCGGTGAACCTCTTCTAAGGAAGGATATCTTTGCCCTGGCGGACTACGGGACAAAAAAGGGCCTGAGAATGGTCCTGGCTACCAATGGAACCCTGATTACCCCTGATATTACAGAGAAGATAACGGAGTCCGGGATTAAGAGAGTAAGTATATCTCTTGATGGGGCTACAAAGGAAAGCCACGATACATTTAGACAGGTTAATGGGGCCTTTGATAGAGCTATGAAGGGAGTATCATACCTAAAAGATCAGGGCATTGAGTTCCAGATCAATACCACCATAACAAGCCACAATCTATCTGAGTTAGAAGGTATCTTAGACCTTGCAGTACGTCTTGAGGCAGCTGCACATCATGTATTTTTGCTTGTCCCTGCTGGAAGGGCTAAAGAGATGCTAAACCAACAGTTAAATCCCCAGGAATATGAGGATACACTGTACTGGTTTTATAAGAAGCAGGATGATGTCCCCCTTAAGCTTAAGGCTACTTGCGCACCTCAATACTATAGAATTATGACGCAGGAGGCACATTCTAAAGGGGATAAGGTGAACAGCAAAACCCATGGCCTTGATGCCGTAACAAGGGGTTGCCTGGCTGGAATTTCCTACTGTTTTATAGCTAATGAAGGTATTGTCCAGCCCTGTGGCTACTTAGAATTGAATTCCGGAGATTTAAGGGAATCCACATTTCCGGATATATGGAGGAATTCCTCTATATTTGCTGACCTCCGAGACTTCTCCAAATATAAGGGGAAATGCGGAAGATGTAAATATATTGCTGTTTGTGGTGGTTGCAGGGCGAGGGCCTATGCAGCTCATGGGGATTACCTATCTGAGGAGCCATTATGTGCCTATAATCCAGTAAGTATATAGTTTCAGTTAAATATTTTCAAAAACCGATAACAGTATTATTCAATGTACAAATTTGATAAATCCGAATATCGAATGATCAAGATTCAAAACATAGTTTAGAAAATTAGTCCCGCAGAAAGCGAGATTGAATTTGTTTCGGATTTAGTGCTTCGGATTTCAAAAGCAAGAATGTAATTTCAAGGCAATGTTGAATGTAAAGATTTTAATTAATCGAAGTACTGGTCGATGGTGTTGGTATGGATGATATTGATAGGAAACTTTTGAACGAGATCCAATCCCATTTTCCTATTATCAAAACACCTTATGAAGCTTTGGGGACTCGATTGAATTGCCCTGAAGACGAGATCCTTAAGCGAGTAGAGAGATTAAGAAAGGAGGGCATAATCCGGAGGATAGGTGGAAATTTTGACTCTAAAAGGCTGGGTTTTGCCACCACTCTCTGTGCAGCCAAGGTCTCAGATGATAAGATCAACAGATTTGTTGAGGTGGTTAACCAATATCCAGAGGTAACTCACAATTATCTTAGAAATCACTACTATAATATATGGTTTACCCTTGTGGCTCTTAATATGAAAGTGATAAATAGATATATCGAGGAAATTATTCGGGATACTGGAGTAAGAGAAATCCTTAACTTACCAACGGTGAGGACTTTTAAGATATTAGTTGATTTTGACCTTGCTTGATTTAGACTTGATCTATTTCCTTGCCGATATTCCCTCTGCTAATCCCTCTTTTCTTAACGGAAGGCTGTGGTTTATGGCAGGTACTCTAGATGCCAGAGGGTACAATCAATGCCATAATGTCAACTGCTCCATCAAAATAGGTGTTAAGCCCGCATACTGACTCCTCGCTAAGCTAATCTCTCTCCTTTAAAGGCCCGTCTTCAAGTTATAGCAGACTAGGAGGAAATTTTATCGAAAATTTTTGGACGTGATGGCCCGGAAGTTGCATGATAAATATATAAACAACCATAGCAATTAAGGAGGCGATATGAGATGAAGAAGACCCTTCTAATTTCTTTGTTGCTTCTGCTTTTAATACTGATAGTGTCGGTTGCGAGAGAGGCCCAGGCCTATACCTATGACTCAGATTCGGATTTTGACCCAAAAGTTTTCAATAAGTGGGAAGCCATTGAAGTATCGAACATATTTCCGACTGGAGATTACTTTATAGTAGCTAAGAACCCTAATACCCTTCAGCCGATTAGCTATGTGTTGCTTCGAACCAATCACTTCTACAGAGAAATAACTGGCTATGCCTATTACAAGAACGCCGAACTGTTTATTTTTGAGCTTTCCTATAAAGATGGCGGACACTACAAGCGGGTAAAAACCACACCGGAAAAGAAAGAATTTATTCATGCTGTCTTGTTTCCATATTTAAGCAAATTTGGAAAGAAGATATAGGACCGCTCTATACTATTCTTTTTCGGGGATTGGAAAAGGCTAATCCCCTTCTCTCTAACTCCACCATGGTCAGCTCGCAGCTGCTAGTCGATGGACGATTTTAATCCCTTCTAACAGATCCTTAGCGGATTATAAGGTGGCCTTTACGACTATTTCTTACACGAATTATGAATGCGTTTCAAACCCTTAAATCTCACCAAAACAGTGCACCTTTAATTCATATCTGACAATCATCAAAAAAGGAGTTGACTTCGAGAAGCTAACCCTTTATTTTTGTTTGACTTTAAATGGCGGGCGATGCGGGACTCGAACCCACGGCCTCTGGTTCCGGAGACCAACGCTCTATCCACCTGAGCTAATCGCCCACCTGGTTATTTTATAGATTATTTGGGGAGAAAGATCAAGGATCAATTATGGAGACTTTTTTAAGATGATATTTGTTTTTATAATCAAAAAAGGTATTTAACTTGTTGAGAGAAAGTATATAGGGTCAATGAGGAATATTGTAGATAGAAAAGTGAAAGCGACATTAAGAGATAACAGAATTTTTTTAAGTTTAATAAAAATTTTTATTGCTTTTTTTATTTTTTCAAGTGATAATAAAAAATTAATTTTTTTAAAGCCAGCGTAGCTCAGCAGGCAGAGCAACTGATTTGTAATCAGTGGGTCGGGGGTTCGATTCCCTTCGCTGGCTTCAATATGGATATTTTGGGAGAGGTTCCCGAGTGGTTAAAGGGAGCAGACTGTAAATCTGCCGGCTCTGCCTTCGGAGGTTCGAATCCTCCCCTCTCCACCATCCAGTGGGGTCGAAAAAGCGGGAATAGCTCAGTTGGCTAGAGCGTCAGCCTTCCAAGCTGAGGGTCGCGGGTTCGAGTCCCGTTTCCCGCTCTCATTATTGGATTTTAATTGAGCCACTGCCCACGTAGCTCAG
>CP070660.1:141782-147517 GCA_020355145.1 Deltaproteobacteria bacterium | reverse complement strand
GGCCTTAGAGAATTACAAGAAGGCAGGTTATAGGTTTGGCTCCACCATCAACAATAATGACGCCTAAAGTGCCTAAAGTCTAAAGTGAGCTAAAGTGGCTAAAAGGAGACAGCTTAGGGGAATGGGGGGGAGGAATAATGTCAGATTTTTTTCAAAACGGTGAGATAGCAACATTTCATAGGCTTAGACATCGGGATATCAAGGAGCTTGAGGAGGAACTCCAAGAGGCCACAAAACATAGGCCTGTTTCCCTTGTCCTTCCATACATTCCGCTTGAACTCCAGGGACCGGGTCTTCCGAAGATTGTTGAGCAATTAAAGAATGTAAGATACCTTAAAAATATCGTCGTTGGTATTGGAAGGGCAAACGCAGAGGAGTTTAGGCAGGCAAAGAAATTCTTTTCTGTCCTTCCACAAAAACCAAAATTGATATGGTGCACAGGCCCGGCATTTGAAAATCTATATAAACTAATGGCTGCCAATGGGATCAATGTTGGAGAAGATGGCAAAGGAAGGTCTGCATGGATCTCTTACGGATACATCCTTGCGCTTGAGGATAGTCAGGTTATTGCATTGCACGACTGCGATATTGTCTCCTATAATCGGGACTTACTTGCGCGACTGTGTTATCCAGTTGCACACCCGAACATTGGCTTCGGTTTCTGCAAGGGCTACTATAGTAGGGTTACGGACCAGATGCACGGAAGGGTTACGCGGATCTTTGTAACACCTCTTATCAGGGCCCTGAAGGAAGCCTTGGGTTCTAATCAGTTTTTGGAGTACCTGGATAGTTTCAGGTATATCCTGGCCGGGGAGTTCTCAATGGATGTAGATTTGGCACACCTGATCAGAATCCCCGGTGACTGGGGACTGGAGGTCGGTGTGCTTGCTGAAATTCACAGGAATTGTGCCCTGCGCAGAATATGCCAGGTTGACCTTTCTGATAGCTATGAACATAAACATCAGCCCCTCACCCTTGAGGACCCCAACAAGGGGCTGCTAAAGATGGGAACAGACATCGCAAAATCCATATTCAGAACTATGGCAAGTATGGGGTATACTCTTACAAATGAGTTTTTTTTGACACTGAGGTCGAGCTATCTGAGGATTGCCCAGGACTTCATCGCACGGTATGAATATGATTCCGAGATGAACGGGTTACAGTATGATAGGCATAGAGAAGGCAGTGCGGCTGAGGCATTCGTTACGTGCATCATTAGCGCTGGACAGGAGTTTCTGGAAATGCCGGTTGAAGTTCCCTACATACCGAACTGGAACAGGGTGCTCTCCGCTGTTCCAAACATCTTTGAATTGTTGGTCAATGCGGTTGAAGAGGATAACAAAGACTGAGAGGGTATATCCCCCCTATCTTCCTTTAAATACAGGCCTCCGCTTTTCCAGAAAGGCGGCCATCCCCTCCTTCTGATCCTCTGTCCCAAAGAGCCTACAAAACTGATCCTGTTCGATCTGTAACCCCTCCTTAAGTGAGGTGCTCAGTCCCTTACGTATAGCAGTTTTGGCCGCATGAAGGGCCAAAGGGGGCCTTTGCATCAATTTAGATGCCAGGGCTTCTACCTCGGCCTCTAAACGGCTTAAAGGAACAACCTTATCCACAAGACCTAACTTTTCCGCCTCTTCCGATTTGATCATCTCACCTAAAAGGATAATTCTGGTGGCAACCCCAAGGTTTACTAAACGGGGAAGCCGTTGGGTGCCGCCTGCGCCTGGAATAATCCCCAGGGTGATCTCCGGAGATCCTAGGCCCGCGTTATCAGCCGCAATCCTGAAGTCACAGCATAGGGCCACCTCTAACCCACCCCCAAGTGCGTATCCGGAGATGGCCGCGATGGTGGGTTTGGGCAGATCAGCAAGCCTCTCTTGAACTCGCATTGTTAGATCAGTCAATTTATAGGCGAATTTGATATCTCCTTTGGCCATATTTTCTATGTCAGCCCCGGACACAAAGGCCTTATCATTGCCCTTGAGAACGACAACCCTGATGGTATCATTTTCTTCGCAGCAGACCACTGCGGCTTCCAGATCTCTTAATACGTCAGGATTCAGCGCATTTAATCTTTCGGGTCGGTTGAATTGCACCCAGCCAATCCCATCTTTTTGCTTGAAATTTATATATTTGAGATCCATGGTTCCCCCTTTCTTGATCCAATTAAACCTTGATAATACATGCATCGGCCTGGGCCAGACCGCCGCAGATTGCCCCAAGGGCGTAGCCCCCTCCACGACGCCGCAGCTCATACATGAGGTTCATTATAATTCGAGCCCCGCTGGCTGTGTTTGGATGACCGATTGCAATAGCACTGCCATTGATGTTGGTCTTTTCACGGAGTGCCTTTGCCTTCTGTTTATCCTTATCTGTCAGAAGAAGTGTGCTGATCAGGGGTACGGCTGCAAAGGCCTCATTGATCTCCATAACGCTGATGTCATCGAGGCTCAGGTCAGCTAACTTAAGCGCCTTTATGGCGGCAAATGCAGGGCCTTCGGGCATGCGGTGTGGACTGATGGCGATAGAAGACATGGACACAATTTCTGCCAAAGGCTCCAGGCCCTGTTCAATAGCCTTGGCCCTTTTCATGAAAAGGATAGCAGTAGCCCCGTCGTTTAGGCCAGGGGCATTGCCCGCAGTTATGGCCCTAGTCCCATAGATTGATTTTAGTCTTCTTAGCGCCTCCAGAGAGGTATCAGGACGGTATTGTTCATCGATATCTAACGTAAAAGGCCTTTGTTTCTTTAAGGCAATCTCCAAGGGAAGGATTTCCTCTTTAAACTTACCCGCATTCCAGGCCGCTCCGTAGTTTTGATGGCTTCTAAAGGCCCACTCATCTTGCTCTTCTCTTGAAATTCCACACTCATAGGCTACATTATCAGTATCCACTGAAACAGGATTGAAATCCCTATAACCTATGGCATAAAGTGGGTCTTCCATCTTGACATCTCCTATACGGAACCCCTGGAAGCGAATCCCTCTGACAATAAGAGGTTCCTGGCTAAAGGATGTTGCCCCCCCTCCGATGGCTACCTCAATCTCTCCAAGTTTTATAGCCATACACCCTAATTTTACGGCTGACATTGCAGACACACACGCTTTATCAAGGGAGATAGACGGGGTTTCAGCCGGAAGCCCGGCTTTTAGTAAGGTTTGTCGTGCAGCTACTGGCGTGTAAACATCTTTAGTAGGAGATGTATCACCTACACCCCAAAATACCTCATCCACGATATGGGGTTCAAGATTGACCTTACTTAAGACGTCACGCATGGGTATTGCCCCCAAATCAAAATAGTCATACTCCCTTAAAGAGCCCCCATACCGTCCAAAAGGTGTTCGCACCGCATTGACAATAGAAACATCCTTATACATTTTGCTTGGCCTCGGTTTTTTTATATCGGTTTAGCAGATCAGCTGTAAGACCTCAAAATACTATTCGATTTTTGTCAATTTTTAAATAAAATTTATATTATTCAATAAATTTAGTTCGCTTCGCTCACAATTGGAATAGTGGAATGATGGGTTTAGAAGATAGATAGCAAATAGAGAATGATCTTTTCCGTCTTTAGTACTCAGTATTCCATTATTCCATCATTCCATGTGGATGGCATAAATCAACTGCTATAAAATTAGTACTGATTTCAATAAGTTGTAGAAATTCCGAACGTTAAAATTATCGAGCAAAACGAGATTCTAGACTTTTAACAGTATGAAGATTATGTATAATGGCACTCAGACAAGATATTTAATGCAGCAGACGAAAAAATAGATTAGAAATATTGTTAATATTTAAGTATCAAAATCCTTAGAGAGAGGGCATCGCTTATGAATGGTAATGATAAGAAGATAGTTGGAGGAGCAATGTTTCTATTAGAAGATATTAGTTTTCAAGAGATTTTTACGCCGGAGGATTTTACCAGCGAGCATAAGGACATTGCCAAGGCACTTGAGGATTTTATAAAGGGCGAGATTATAAGTCGAGACGAGGAAATTGAGACGATTAATAATGAACTGTCAAGGGAGCTTATGAGGAAGGCTGGAGAGCTAGGATTCCTGGGAATAGATATACCGGAAAAGTATGGGGGAATGGAATTGGACAAGATAAGCTCCGCTATTGTTGCGGAGAGATTTGGATATGGCGCTGGTTCCTTTGCTGTAACCGAATTTAATCATACAGGCATTGGCACTTTACCCGTGGCCTTATTCGGTACAGAGGAACAGAAGGAAAAATATCTCCCTGGGCTGAGTTCAGGCAAGCTTGTAGGTGCCTTTGGCTTGACCGAACCAGAGGCAGGCTCTGATGCCCTGAATCCATTGACTACGGCTACACTTACTGAGGACGGAAAATACTATCTCTTAAACGGTAGTAAACAGTTCATAACAAATGCAGGCTTCGCGGATATCGTCTTCACATATGCCAAGGTAGATGGCAAGCTTTTCACTGCCTTCATTGTGGAGCAAAACTGGGAAGGTGTTTCCCTTGATGAGGAAGAGGAGAAGATGGGAATGCATGGTACCTCAACAAGGGCCTACCATTTCGATAATGTCAAGGTACCGGTGGAAAACGTCCTGGGTGAGGTCGGGAGAGGCCATGTAGTTGCCCTCAATGCACTTAATATGGGCCGTTATAAGGTTGGAGCAGCCTGTATTGGGGATGCCAAGGCGGCCTTCGATGAGGCAGTCAAGTATGCCAAGCAAAGGGTACAGTTTGGGAGGCCCATATGTGAATTCGGCTTGATAAAGGAAAAGATTAGTCAGATGGCTATTCGGCTCTTTGCATCAGACAGCATGATGTTTCGCACCGCAGGGTTAATCCAGGCCAAATTAGAAGGCCTGGATATGGGCTCGGATGATGCCGGCATCAGGACAGCAGGGGCACTTGAGGAGTACCTTATTGAATGCTCAATCAATAAGATCTATGGATCGGAGACCGAGGACTATGTGGTTGACGAAGAGGTTCAGATTTTCGGTGGCTATGGGTATATACATGGGAATCATCCGGAGTTGGCCTACCGAAATGCCAGGATAAATCGGATCTGGGAAGGTACTAATGAAATCAACCGTCTCGTTATCGTTAATACATTGATGAGAAGGGCAACCAAAGGCACATTTGACCTGATGCCTACCTTTCAACGTCTATCTGAGGAGATTGAGAAACTTGAGCCTGTTGGCTCTGATGAACCTAATAGATTGGACGCCCAAATGAGATTAATCCAGATGGCAAAAAAGATTATTCTTTTTGTCTTTGGCATGGCCTATGAAATGCACGGAAAAGGGCTAAGAGAAGAACAAGAGCTTATTGGCATAATGAGCGATATGATAATCGAAGTTTATGCCAATGAAAGCGTCCTATTAAGAAGCCAGAAGATGTTAAATGGCAAAAAACCTGAGAAGGCTACAATCTCGGTTATAATGACAAAGGTCCTTTTCCATGATTCCCTTGAGAGGATAGGCTTCCTCGCTACAAGGGCATTGGAGGCTATGGAAGACGGAGAATTGCTGGAGAGGCATATTAAAATGATTAGAAGACTAATGGTGTCGCCTCCAATAAATACCGTGACCTTAAGGAGGGATATCGCCGATGAGATGATTCGATATGGGCGTTATTTTTTTTAGAACTTTTTCGATTAATCCCTTTTATTGGCTTATCCGGTTTGCACTCCATTCCCTGCATTTAGGTTATGAGGTTCAATGATCTTAAAAATCTCAAGCCGGTAAGAGGGTCTTTTGCC
>CP070660.1:136842-141682 GCA_020355145.1 Deltaproteobacteria bacterium | reverse complement strand
CTTTCCCTTGCCATCTCCCGTAACTACCCCCACACATCCCTCCTGATCGCCACCATCAATCTCCCAGGACCCCTCTTCCCTCTTGTGCTCAACCATCTCGGTTACAAGATCGGCCCGCTCGATAATCTCACCCCTTGCATTCCTGCCGGTCAAGACCAATTCCACATTGTGGGGTTTTCTCTTTATGAGCTCGATGATATCACCCACCGGGATAATACCCATATCAACAACCTGGTTTATCTCCTCAAGGATGATGATATCAAAGGCACCACCAAAAACCACATCCCGAATATGACCAAGGGATTTATTTATCCTATCTATGTCCCGGCCATGGATCTCTTCATCAGAGGACGTAGATTTAAAGGGCAAGCGCTCTACCACTACGTTAGGCTTGAGAAAGGAAAGCGCCCTATCCTCTAAATCTATAAATGGGTGCGGAAGAATACCCATCACGAATGTGCGCAGATTTTGTCCAGTGGCCCTAAGACTAAGACCCATATAAGCAAAATTAATCTGCCTTGTTTTCCCTGTATAGACCTGGACTAACCCCTGCCTTAGCATCTGCTTGCCTAAGCTTAACGGCCTCTCGGAGATTCTATCCGCTTAGCTATAAGAACCTATAACATTTTCTTTACATAGACACAATTCCTTAGCCCCTTAGATTGACATGAATTCCTTGATCAGTTAAAAATAGGTGCAGCTAAAGTAGTTAAATCTAGCAAAGCTCCGCCTCAGACCGTCGAGGCTTGAGGCTTCGCGATGCTGGACATTGGATGCTGCCTGCCCGCCATCGGCTTCGCCTTCAGGCGAGGCGGGCGGGGATGCCGGATGAAAAACCACTGTATCGGCAAGGATCTCTTTTGGTATCCATCCAGTATCAAGCATCCAGTATGATGAGAACTTGACATTAATCCGCCCCAGGCGGATAAATGTTAAAATCTTGAGCTACAGATGAAAAATAAGGACGGTCTTGGCCTTGTTCAGGTCTATACAGGGGATGGAAAGGGAAAGACAACCGCGGCCCTTGGTCTGGCCATGAGGGCCGCCGGGCATAATTTCAAGATTGCCATTATTCACTTTATGAAACTATGGGATTATGGAGAGGTAGCGAGCTTAAGGAGGCTTGGCATTGATCTCTTCCGATATGGAACAAGGGGGTTTGTTGACCCTAAAAATCCATCACCCATAGACCTTGAGCAGGCCAACAAGGCACTGTCAAAGGCCGAAGACCTCATAAAAAGGGCCAACTACGATGTCCTGATCTTAGATGAGATCAACGTGGCCGTTGATTTCCATCTGATACCCCTGAAAAAGGTGGTTGATCTTTTAGATAAAAAACCAGATAATCTCGAGTTGGTGCTTACTGGTCGAAACTGCCCTCAGGAACTAATTGAAAGGGCCGACCTTGTCTCCGCTATAGACGAGATCAAGCACCCTTTTCAGAAGGGATTAAAGGTGAGAAAGGGAATTGAGTTTTAAGTAAAGGAGCCTAAACCAAATGTTCATCACAATGCTGAGAAGGCACACTAAAGGTATCATAATTAAGGTAATGGTTGGCCTCATTGCCACTGTCTTTATCTTTTGGGGCATATATTCAATTCGGGAGAAACCCGGTACAAAGATTGCCTATGTAAATGGCGATTTGATCACGGGCCAGGAATATGATGCGGTCTATCGGGATATGTTGGATGCATTACAAAGACAGTATAGACAATACTGGAATGATAATCTCATAAGGGTATTCCGACTCAGGCAAAGGGCCCTGGATAGCCTGATAGATAAGAGATTAATCAGTCAGGAGGCTGAAAGACTTGGCCTGAGGATCACTGATGATGAGGTAGCTGATGCAATTCGGACGGACCCTGCCTTTCAGGTAAATGGTGGGTTTGATGAGGGCAGGTATAGGTCTCTTCTGAGGTATAATAGGATGGAACCAGCGGACTTTGAATCAAGGATAAGATCAGAACTGTTGGGGCAAAAGATCCATCGGCTTATCAGAAGCTTTTTCCCATTAACCGACATGGAGATCAGACACTTTTATACCTATCAAAAGGAGAAGATTAATATCAGTTTTGTCTCCTTTAATCCAAAGGATTTTAGGGAAAAAGTAGAGGTAAAACAAGATGAGAAGGAGGACTATTTCAAGGAGAATAAGGAGAAATACAAGGCCCCAGAAAGGATAAAAATAGCCTACCTCACCCTTGACCCATCCGATTTTGTAGATAAGGTAACCATTACGGAAAGAGAGGTATCGGACTACTATGAATTAAATCAAGAAAAGTTTAAGGATCCAAAAAAGATTAAGGCACGGCATATCCTCCTTAAGCTATCACCGGACGCATCGGAATCGGAAGAGGCAACGGCAAAGGAGAAGGCACTCGACATCCTAAAAAAGGCAAGGGATGGAGAGGATTTCTCGGAACTGGCCAGAAAATACTCCCAGGATCCTACTGCCTCAAAAGGAGGGGATCTAGGCTATTTTACAAGCGGTAAGATGGCCAAGCCCTTCGAAGACCTGGCCTTTAGCCTTAAATCAGGAGAGCTGGGTGGACCGGTAAAAACCAGGTTCGGATGGCATATAATCAAGGTAGATGACGTTAAGGATGCCGTTGTTAAAACACTCCCCGAGGTCCGGGACCAAATAGTGGCCACCTTGGAGAAGGATATAAGAACGGACATAGCACATGAGAGGTCCCTGACTCTGATGGATCAGATGCCATACGATATTGATCTAGCCACCTATGCGGCCCAACATGGGCTTACAGTGACCGAGAGCGGTTATTTCTCTAAAAAAGGATCCATTCCAGGACTGGGGGGGGATGAAAGGCTTAAGAAATCTATCTATGCCTTAAAGAAGGGGGACGTAAGTGAGGTCATCGAACATAGGGGTAAATTCTATATCATCCAGGTTGTTGACAGCAAGGATTCCTATATCCCAAAACCAACCGAGGTCTCCGATCAATTAGATAAGGATTTTAGAGATCATCTATCCCTTGTTGCAGCAAAAGAGGAGGCAGAGGGTTACCTTGAGGAATTAAAAGGGGGTGCTGATTGGTCTGAACTGGCTAAAGCAAAGGGGTTAAAGGAAGATGAGACTGGTTTCTTTGCCAGAGGAGCGAATATACCAAAAATCGGCTATTCTCCATCACTCCATGAGGCCGCCTTTTCCCTCTCATCTGAAAACAGGTATCCAGATCAGGTCTTTGAGGTAAAAAAGAAGGCTTATATTATTAGATGGCTCGAGAGAGAAGACATTAATACAGAGGATTTCGATAAGGAAAAGAGCCCCTTTAAACACTCGCTTCTCTTAGCAAAGGGAAGGAGGACATCCAATGCCTGGCTTCAATCCCTAAAAGAAAAGGCAGAGATAAAGATCGTAACCCCTCTTGAGTAAAAGATAAACCCATGTCTTGAACACTCTTTCCTTGACATCCAATAGAAATATATGTTTATTCCTACTGTCTTTTTCAAACAGAAAAGGAGAATAAACAAGGTGAAACCCCCAAGCAATAGCCTGATTATCCTGACTGCCCTATCCCTTTCCCTTCTTATCAATCCTGCCCTCACTCTGGCAAAGGATGTCGTCGAGAGCTCCTATCATGGGCAACTTGGAAAAAGTCCGGCACTTGGTGGCTGGGGCAACGGTCTTGGGATGTTGGAAAAGTGGGACCCATTCACGAATTTTAGCTTTGAAAAACAGGGGAGGATTAAAGGGTTCAAGGCACAGTGCGGGGAGTGCCATACCTCCACCTATAGGGATCCTGCAACCGGAAAGACCGATTGCCGACTCTGCCATGAGACCAAGGATGGCAAAGGGAGACCAACCTTGGCCCAATGCTCAAGGTGCCACCATACCTATGGTACGCTCAAGAGAGGTGATATACTCGATGAGGAAAGTGATATCCATCTGGCAGTTGGGATGGGGTGCCATGATTGTCATGAGAGATTAACAGATCCCCATAGCGACCACCAGTTTGCAAAGGGGTATGCCATTGATACAACAGAGGGCACAGTCGAGGGGACCCTTTCCTGCACAAAATGCCACGAGGAAAGGCCCCACGACGGGGTTGATGAGGGTGAAATCCTGGACAGCAACCATGTTAATAAAATAGCATGTGTAACCTGCCACACCGGCAAAAGGCCGGGAAAGGCCATAAAGGCTAGAACCTGGAATAGGTTTACAGAGGATGGCAAGCCGGTAACGGAAAAAAGGCAACCTGGATGGGTCCCCAAACATAAATGGTACACTGGAAGGAAATTAGGTCATCTTCCTATCTTAGGGGCAACAGATCTGGTATCGAAGATCCATCCATTTAATGTAGTTACCTTCACCTGGTTTATCGAAAGGGGTGATGCCCCACTTGATGATATTATTAGTGTCCCTGAGGTCAAGGCAGCAGATGCCGATAAGGATGGGGAAACCACGGTCGAGGAGATGCGCTCCTACAAGAAGGGGAAATATAGAGACGCTACCCTTGTTACCAGGGAGTTCAATTTCAGCGTGACCCACTCCATTGTCCCAAGCGAACAGTCCTTCAACTGCGAAGATTGCCACGGAGAGGATGGGTATGTCATCAACTGGAAAGAGCTTGGATATGATACTGATCCCTATGATTAAGGGGCGCAAAATTACATGGCCTTTTTGCCCCAGATTGTTGTGGGCATTAGGCAAATGAAGATGATCTCTTTGCGGAGGTAGTGTCACGAAAATCAGGGCGCTGGTCTTTGATGATGACGAGGGGATTCGCTCTCTCGTTTCATCCATATTGCGGGGTCGAGGATACGAAGTCCATGAATTTTCCGAACCTGGCGCTTGCCCTCTCTTCTTGGACCGTAATTG
>CP070660.1:133389-136742 GCA_020355145.1 Deltaproteobacteria bacterium | reverse complement strand
CTAATCGGTTTAATGCTTGGCTCTTTGAGGAAGATCTGGCCGTGGAAAGAGACCTTGACTACCTTTCTTGACAGTCATGGCAAGGAGGTTCCTGCCCTACAGATTAATACACTGCCTCCCTCTTTTGACAGTGAGGTCGGGCTTGCACTCCTTTTTATGTTTTTTGGCTTTCTGGCGGTCTTCAGTATGAACTTTTTGGCACGAAAAAAAGGCTAGCCCTTTATAACACCAAGTGGTCTTAATCTAGCTACTTTCTTTGCTAATCCAGCCATATGAACTGCCTCAACCACTAAGGAGACATCCTTATAGGCCTCAGATATCTCCTCTTTCAACGTAGTCTTTCCCCTTGATTGAACAATTATACCCTTATCTTCAAGCTCTCGACTGATGGCCCTCCCTTTTGCCGCCTTAATAGCCTGCTTCCTGCTCAACACCCTGCCGGCCCCATGACAGGTGGACCCAAAGGTTTCCTCCATGGCCTTTTGAGAGCCTGCCAATACGTAAGAGCAAGTGCCCATATCGCCAGGTATCAGGACCGGCTGCCCTACCTTCCTGTATCTTTCGGGTACATCTGGATGGCCAGGAGGCAGTGACCGGGTTGCCCCCTTTCGGTGAACACACAGGGCAAGCTTTTTGCCATCTACCACATGTGTCTCTAATTTTGCAATGTTATGGCACACATCGTAGAGGGGCTCCATATTCAAATCACTGGGGTTAATCCCTAAGACCTTCTCAAATGTCTCCCTTGTCCAGTGCATTATTATCTGCCGGTTTGCCCAGGCATAGTTGGCTGCACACGCCATACCAGAAAGATACCTTTTACCCATGTTGGATTTGATATAGGCACACGCTAACTGTCTATCCGGGAGATTAAACCCTAACCCTTTCACGTGAGTTCCCATCTCCTTTAAGAAGTCATCGCAGATTTGGTGGCCAAATCCCCTTGATCCTGAATGAATGAGTACCGCGAGTTGACCTTCAAAGAGATAAAAAGCATCAGCTATTTTTTGGTCATAAATCTCGTCAACTGCCTGTATCTCTAAAAAGTGATTTCCGGAGCCAAGTGTTCCGAGTTGATCGTGCCCCCTCTTAAATGCCCTGTCACTTACCACTGAAGGGTCAGCCCCTTGCATAGCCCCATGATCCTCTGTTCTCTCCAAATCCTCTTTTGTACCCAAGCCTTTCTTTACAGCCCAGGAAGCACCCTGAACAGCCACCTTTTTCTCCTCCCCTCTTGATAGGCGTATCCTTCCTCTGGAGCCAACGCCTGTAGGGATAGCCTTGAAAAGGGCCGAAATAAGCTCTTTTATCTTAGGCCGGATTTCGTTTGCCAACAGAGAGGTGGTCAGAAGCCTGACACCGCAGTTTATGTCATAACCCACCCCACCTGGTGAGATGATCCCGTTTTCCATGGTAAATGCAGCCACACCACCTATAGGGAAGCCATAACCCCAATGTATGTCTGGCATAGCAAGGGCATGTTTGACAATACCTGGGAGAGTGGCGACATTAACTACCTGTTGCAGGCTCTGATCATCTTTTATATTGGGCATTAGCTCGGAGCTGGAAAAGATAAGCCCTGGCACCCTCATAGCACCTGCCTTAGGTATGAGGAAGCGCCACTCGTCTATCTTTTTTATCTCAAAATCCATAACTTCCCGATTAAGTGCCTAAAGTACTTAAAGTTATAAGTGTCTAAAGCTATTATGATTCCTTAATTCCCCAATCCACAATCCCTAAATCGTAACCGTTCTAAATATCAAATATAACCGTGGCCTCCCATCCATCATTGACTTTATTGACTGAAATCTGATGGTATGTAACGGCCTTTATTTCTCTAAGGACCTGATGACGTTTCGGGTCGAAACTAGTTAGGGTAAGTGTAGATTTCAGTTGTATTGGACTGATAGACTTAATCTCTATTGAATTTACTATCAAATTCTCTCCTTCAAAGAGATAGAGGATCTCCCCGAGCCACCTGACCATAAGGTCTGGAAAATCTTCACCCTTAACCAAGACATCCCTTATGGCAATCCTCTCACTAATATCTCCCTCCACCATGAGATCGATCATGGCCCGGGCAGCATTCATAAAGAGATGTCTTACATCGGGGCCTTCAACGATTATCCCCAGATCAGCCGTATGATCAATAATCTGATAGGTCAAGGGAGCAGAGTTCATAATCTTAAAATTTAATAGCGTCAATAATTATTAAAAAATATAGCGTTTTCATAGCGGAAATATCAATCACTAACATCTTAACGATTTGAGTAGAAAAACTGAACGATATATTAAACAAAAAATCCGATGTCTAGTACTAAGCCAGGAGGAGTATAACCACCTCCTCCCGGAGCTGAAAAATCGCCTACGACTATTGATCTGGGAAGCAAAGAAGGAATAGGCGATATTCTTGGTTTTATCCCTTTTCGGGAAAATCGGAACTGCGTAGTTAAACTAGGTTCCCTTGGTCTTAGAGCTAGGTCTCAGATTTTCCAACAAAATATGATATTTCATTCATCTGTCCTTTCAAGAACCTCCAGCAGCACTTGCAAATCCGCTCGGTCTTGACTACGGTTGGCGATCTTCTTACAAGTTATTAGATCCTTCAGTCCTATAAAAGGGACTTGCTGCCGACCGAACTGCCCAAGGGCTCGGTTTTCCATATCTTCTTGAAATCCATACATTCAATCGAAGTAATAAAATCAATACCGATCGGTTCGTACCCCAACTGAACAATCTGCCCCGGTTCCGTGAAATCCTTTTCTGACAGTGGCAAGGAGCCAAATCCAAACTTTTGCAAGGCCTCCAGGATCTACAGGCGTTTTCAGTGGAAGGTTCAACCAGAATATCCATGTCCTTGGAGTATCGTGGCCGTGCGTAGAAAGCAAGGGCATAGGAACCGACAATACAGTACCTTACATTATGTTTGTTGAACAATTGTAACAGTTCTTTCTAATCTTTTTCCACTTTCATTCGCATTCACTCTGGCAAACTTAGGATACTGTTCACGTAGGAACTGGACTATCTCAAGACGCTCCTGGGCGCTCATATTGATGTAGTAATCCAGATCCTGTTCATGAGCTTCGGCAAAGGACTTTGCTTTTCTCATCCAGATTCTTTTCATTGAAGCTACTCCCTCAACAAATAAAAACTAACAGAAAATAGAAGACCAAAAACTTAAAAGGGCATCTATCTGCCGTGTTTATTACAAAAATTTCTGAAAGATATGTTTAATGTACTACAAATGGACAGGGTGGTAAAGAATAATTCTTTTGTCAAGTGGCATATCAAAAAGCTAACAGAAGCTTATGATTGGAAGATCTAACCCATCATTACACATCATACCACAGTTG
>CP070660.1:126038-133289 GCA_020355145.1 Deltaproteobacteria bacterium | reverse complement strand
GATAGGCAAAAGGGTTTTTCCCCCCTTAAGAGGACCTTAGGCCAACTAGGTTTTGGCCTCCTTAAGATATTTCTATTCCTTTTAGTGCTTGGAGTCCTTTCTTTAATCCTTATATCCGGATACCAATTCCTGTCTTCATCGCCCTATTTTAGACTACATAATATTGTCCTGACCGGGGTTAATGATGATTTAAGGGAAGAGGTGATAAAGATATCGGGTCTTAGGAAAAGGGAAAGTCTTTTGTCTATTGATCCGGTTACCATTAAGGGAAATATCGAGGCCCATCCATGGATAAAATCTGTTTTCCTAAAGAAGGAATTCCCCCATACCCTTTATATAAAGGCAGAGACGCAAGAGGCAGTGGCAATAGTCCTAATAGGGCGGATGTGCTTCATGGATAGAGAGGGGGATATATTTAAGGAGGTTGAAAGAGATGAACCAGTTGATCTTCCTGTAGTAACTGGCCTATCCCCAGGTGATAAAGCAAATGGGGCATATCTTAAGGAGGTCGCATCCTTTTTAAATGCCCTCTACTTGATGGATACTCCATTATCAGTAGAGAGGCTATCAGAGATTCATGTGGAAGAAGATGGAACTCTCGCCATCTATTTCAATAAATTACCCTTTAAGGTCTTTCTCGGGGGAGATGATTTTATCAGAAAGATTGATTCATTGACGCATATTATCAAACATCTCCGGGCCACTCATCGACTCTATCAGGTCAGGTCAATAGATTTGGGTTATAGTGATAGGGCAGTCGTTGCGTTTACCGGCAGGGTGGTCTAAAGAGTGATGGGATTGGTTAATCGATAATAAAGGGGGTTTGGCTATAATGGAGCAATTGATTGTAGGCCTTGACATAGGCACGAGTAAGATCTGTGCAGTGGTTGGGGAACCTAGGCCTGACGGGATGGTTGATATCATAGGAATGGGATCTCATCCATCTATCGGGCTGAGAAAGGGTGTGGTGATCAACATCGAAAACACGGTAAATAGCATTAAAGAGGCCATAGAAGAGGCGGAAACTATGGCTGGCTGCGAGATCAGTTCTGTCTACGCTGGGATTGCCGGAGGCCATATAAAGGGTTTTAACAGTCATGGGATTATAGCCTTAAAGAAGAGGGAGGTAGGCAAGATAGATATTGACAGGGTGGTTGATGCAGCCAGGGCAGTTGCAATTCCCATGGACAGGGAAGTTATCCATACCCTTCCCCAGGAATTCATTGTTGACGATCAGGCTGGTATCAGTGATCCCACAGGGATGTCAGGTGTCCGCCTTGAGGTTAAGATACATATAGTAACTGGAGCGGTTACATCAGCGCAGAATATTATCAAGTGCGCCAACAGGGCTGGTCTTGATGTTTACGATATTATTCTTGAATCCCTTGCCTCCAGTGAGGCGATCCTTACAGATGAAGAAAGAAATCTGGGCGTGGCCTTAATAGATTTTGGAGGCGGGACTACGGATTTGGCGATATTTTCCCAGGGCTCGATAAAACATACATCTGTATTAACCTTAGGTGGTGACAACCTGACCAATGATATTGCTATTGGAATTAGGACCCCCTTTAAAGAGGCGGAAAAGATAAAGATACGGTATGGATGTGGCCTTACCTCGTTTATCGGTAAGGATGAGACTATTGAGGTTCCAAGTGTGGGTGGCAGGAAACCGAGGACCGTTAGCAGGCAATTGCTGGGAGAGATTTTGGAGCCCCGGGTGGAGGAGATTTTTAGCCTTATTTGCCAGGAGATGGTTAGGTCTGGTTATGATGATCTGGTCACCTCTGGTGTGGTTGTCACAGGCGGGTCTTCTATCCTGGCGGGTGTACCGGAGATCGCGGAGCAGGTTTTCAATATGCCCGCCAGGGTTGGTTATCCCGAGCATATCGGGGGGCTAAAAGAGATTGTCAACAGCCCCATGTACGCAACAGCAGTAGGTCTTGTCCTTTATGGGGCCAACTCACAGCAGAGAGAGAAGAGATTTAGGATAAGGGATACAAACATCTTTAACCGGATAGTATCCAGGATGAAGAGATGGTTTACAGAGGGAGAATAAATAAAATTAACAGATGGAGGGGATTATGAGATACGAATTTGTTGAAGAGAGCCCAGGCGCCAAGATAAAGGTTTTTGGTGTTGGAGGCGCAGGGGGCAATGCAATCAATAACATGATTGCTGCCGGACTCAAGGGGGTGGATTTTATAGGCGCAAATACTGACAAACAGGCCCTTGATCTTAGCTCTGCCCTTGAAAAATTGCAATTGGGGGCCAATCTAACCCATGGATTAGGGGTAGGAGCTGACCCGGAGAAGGGAACCCTGGCAGCAGAGGAGAGCGTGGAGGCAGTAAGGGCTGCCGCAGAACATGCGGATATGATCTTTATTACCGCAGGCATGGGAGGAGGAACAGGGACCGGCGCATCTCCCGTAATCGCCAGGGAGGCTAGAAATCTCGGGGCCCTGACAGTGGCAGTTGTAACAAAGCCCTTTGACTTTGAGGGCGCGAAAAGGATGAAGACAGCCATGACCGGTATTGGCAAGCTTAAGAATGAGGTTGATACCCTGCTTGTCCTTCCAAATGAACGATTAAGGACATTAGGGAATAAAGATACCCCGTTTCTGGATCTTATGAAAATGGCCGATGATGTGCTTCTATATGCAGTCAAGGGGATATCGGATCTTATCACGGTCCCTGGCTTCATAAACCTTGATTTTGCGGATATTAAAAGGGTTATGGAGCAAATGGGAACGGCCATAATGGGTACAGGGATAGCTGAGGGAGAAAATAGGGCCATTGAGGCAGCCCGGATGGCCATTAGCAGTCCCCTGTTGGAGGATATCTCAATTGATCAAGCAAAAGGTGTCCTCATCAACCTCACTGGTTCTACCAGAATGACTATGGATGAGGTTGTAGAGGGATCGTCCTTTATAAAGAATGAGGTCCACCCTGGTGCAGAGATCATATGGGGTATGGTCTTTGACGATAATATGGATGATGTGATCAGGATAACCGTAATTGCCACTGGTATAAGTGACATTAGGGACAGAAATGTTATTAATATTAGGGATCTTACCCCCGAGGAAAGGGATGAGGATTGGACAGTAAGGCCAAAGGAGAGTCTTGATAAGCCAGCATACCAGAGGCGGTTAGCTGAGCAAGATGGAGATAGGCCTCTGAATGAGAAAGGTTTAAACCCCGGGAAAAAGGGTATATTACATAGGGTCTTTCAAAGGGAAAATCTTGAATATCCTACCTTTCTGAGGAAGCAAGTAGATTAATGGCAAAGATTACCACTCTCTACAGGAGAAGGCTTTCTAAAGAGAGGGGTACCGTAAAAAAGGACTGGGGCGGCAAGATATCCGTGGCCCTGATCTACCCTAATTATTACCAGATTGGAATGTCCAATCTTGGCTTCCAGGTAGTCTATGGGATATTGAATGATAATCCTGCTATTATATCAGAGAGGGTATTTCTACCAGAGGAAGAGGAATTATCCATATATAAAAGGACAGATCAACCTCTGCTTTCCTTAGAGTCACAGACACCCCTTCTAAGATTTGATCTCTTAGCATTTTCCCTTTCATTTGAGAATGATTATCCAAATGTCCTTACCATTCTTGATCTCAGCAAGATTCCCATCATGAGTAAGGAAAGAGGTGAGGATTATCCCCTCATCATAGCGGGGGGTGTAACAACCTTTATGAACCCTGAGCCCCTGGCCAACTTCGTAGATTGCTTTCTTCTTGGGGACGGCGAGGTTATCTTGAGGGAATTCTTTCAGACCTATCTTGATCTTCAATTATCATCTATTAAGAAAGAGGAGGCCTTGAGGATCTTGGCAAAGGACGTAGAGGGTGTTTATTGTCCATCCCTCTATAATATTACATACAATGAAGATGGACTAATTGCCTCCTTTGAGCCTTCAATCCCCTCCATCCCTTCCAAGGTAAAGGTCATCAGGCAGGTCCCCTTTAAGGGGCCTTTACGCAGATCGCGGATAATTACACCCCTTACAGAATTTTCCAATACCATCCTCGTAGAGCTTAACCGCGGATGTGGTATTGGGTGCAGATTTTGTGCTGCTGGCCATGTCTACAGACCTCCAAGGGTTATAGAAGAGGATGAGATATTTACCTCCATTGAGAAAATTTTATCTGAAAAAAGCAGGATCGGTCTTATAAGTCCCGCGGTTTCTAATTTCCCCGGGATTGAAAGATTGACCAGGTATATCCTGGAAAAGGGTGGTGATTTCTCCCTTTCTTCCCTCAGGGCAGATTCATTAACAAGCGGATTGATAGGAAATTTAAGGGCAGGCAGCCAGAAAACCCTGACTATTGCCCCAGAGACAGGTAGCGATAGATTACGGAGGGTCATTAACAAAAAATTGACAAGGGAACAGATTATAGAGACCATTAGACTCATAGCAAGGACGGGCTTTTTTCACATCAAGCTCTATTTTATGATCGGTCTTCCTACTGAGACAAGAGATGATATAAAGGCCATTGTCGGCCTGGTTAAATCTATACGGCATTATTTAATCAAGGAAAGTAAAGGCAGGAAAAGGATAGGCAGGATCAGGTTGAGCGTTAATTGCTTTGTGCCAAAGCCATTTACCCCTTTCCAGTGGACTCCCATGGATACAGTGGACTCCCTTAAGGAAAAGCAGAACCTATTAAAGAGGGCCCTCTTGGGTGAGGGTGGTATTGGGATTGGTCTTGATGTCCCAAAATGGGCATATATACAGGGCCTACTTTCTATGGGCGACAGAAGGGTAGGGCAGATGCTATTAACTACGCATAGGAATAATGGAGATTGGAGGCGGACCCTTCGTTCCTCAGATGTCAATCCAGATTTCTTTGTCTATAGGGCTAAAGACCTCAATGAAAGACTTCCATGGGATTTTATTGACCACGGTATTCAAAAATCCTTCCTCCAGGAAGAGTACAACCACGCACTTGCCTCAACGGAGTCCCCTCCATGTGATCTTGGTAGCTGTACCAGATGCGGGGTTTGCCCTTAGCTTTCCTACCTTATACCTCCGACACTTTCTAGATGTCTATATAGGCTAAGATCTTAAAATTTATCCGCCTGAGGCGGATTTATGTCAAGCCCGCCCTGGTGCGACGTGATTGTAAGAAGCTATTGCCGCTTTAACGTAATGTAAATTTGGCCAGAGTTAGTTTATATTCTTAACAGAATATGGGATAGGCTCTTGGAATATGACAACAAATCATCCTTGTACTGCACCGGCTGTGGCCATGCCACGGGAACTGGTCCGTGCTGCTGAAAAAGTCCTTAGATCCGGTCCCGAAGCCAAGGTGAGTTTGGCCGGGGTGACCCGAGGAGCCCCTGAAGCCGAACTCTTAGCGTCAGTTCGGCAAGCGGCTGAGTCGGCAACGGATTTTTCCAGGCTTTCTCGGGGGGACTCTGTCCTGATAAAACCAGTGGTAAATTCCGGCAATCCGTATCCAGCCACGACCAGCCCGGCCGGACTGAAAGCCATGATTGTCCTTTTAAAGGAGAAAGGAGCCAAGCGAGTTGTGGTCAGTGATATGTCCGGGATCGAGCATGTCAAACTCTCACCTGACAACATGCGGGGTAGCACCAGGGAATTGATGAAGTACTGCGGTGTAGCCCAGGCGGCCGAGGAAAGCGGTGCGGAGCTGTATTTTCCTGAAGAACAGGGTTGGACAGCCTTTTTTGAAGACAGTCCTGCCCCCGGCTCCAGTTGGAAATCCGGAATTATGATGCCTAAAATTCTCAGGGAGGTAGACCACGTTGTCCTTTTGCCCCGCTGTAGTAGGCACCCTCTGGCCGGGGCCACTCTTGGGATGAAGGCGGCCGTCGGGTATTGGCGAACCGATAGCCGATTGGAGTACCATCAAGATGCTGCCACTTTCCATGAGAAAACGGCCGAGGCTAATACCGTGGCCAGTCTGAAAGAAAAGCAACGCCTTACTCTGACTGTTGCCGACAAAGTACAGGCAACCTTTGGTCCGGACAAGGGGTATGTGGTCGCGCCCAATGCCGGGCTTATCTTTGCCTCCGAATCACTCGTCGCCCATGATATGATCTCCCTGGCTTGGCTTCTACAATCTAGGAGGATAGTCCCAGAAGAACATAAGAAAGGTCGCCGGGACCCTTACGCCAGCCAGTTCATTGTTAATATGGCCAACCGGTGGGTTGTCAAACTTCTAAGCGGAATGGTCCAGGCCGTAGGGGCGGAGACACTAGTCAGAAAGAATCTGGAAACCATTTGGGACGATCGAGCCCTGAGACGGGCATTTCAGTTGTTTGGCGGAGTTCCCCAGTTGAAATTCATCGAGGCCAATTCTGGAGTCCCCGCTGATCTGAAGAGACGACTGGCTGCAATGACTACCATTCATGGATAAACTTAGACGATCTAGAAGCCTTTTTCATTTCTCTGTCAATCTAACAAGATATTGCGGGTCAATTCAAAAGCTGCAAATTTCAGTATCCTTGTCACAATCTTTGCCAGCCAATCTGACAGCCTAGGTATAGATTGCATCTGGAATACTTAACTTTTTCGAGCTTTCATTTTGCGTGTTTCATAACAGTGGTTGAAAGGCAACACTAACGAATGGCTCATCTGCCGGTGCGGAGCGCAACGTAACGCCGGTCAGGTGCAGCCACTGGTTCTGCCCCCCCCTTTCTGATCGATCATCCAGCCTTCTTCGCTAGAAGTTCCCGAACCACTGGCACCAAATCATTCGGGATCTCCACGAAGGTCTGGGAAGGATCTTCATAGGCGGCTTCGTCCTCCGCCACGGCCTCGTCTTCTGACTGGGACTCATAGTGCTCAAGCACTCGCTTTACGCGCTCTTCGTCCCATCTCGTCGGGAATTTGCTCTGTCTTGTCATGTTAGCTTCCTCCGGCGTCGACGCCGATATGCTTTAAGTGGTTTTCCTATCAATTCGTTAAGTCTTGGGGACGTTCTTGAATTTGATGAAATATTATGATATTGATAAGGATATTTTTTCGAGGGGATGCAAGATAATGCCAAGACAAGCGAGACTTGATGCACCCGGAACCCTGGATCATGAGATCATTCGGGGAATAGAAAAGAAACCCATTGTCGGTGATGTTAAGTAAGACATGGGTGTCAGGCCTACACAGTTGACACAGATCTACTTGTGCCATAAATTTAGTGGACAAAAGCTAAAAGAGATCGGATTACACTTTGGAATTGGCGTATCTGGGGTTTCTCAGGCAAGCCGCCGAGTTGCGCT
>CP070660.1:123409-125938 GCA_020355145.1 Deltaproteobacteria bacterium | reverse complement strand
TCCGACTCGGCCGAGGACTTCGAGTGAGCCTCAGTCGAACTCCTCGTCGCGGGCCACCAGTCACTCCCGAAAAGCCCCACCCTCTTCTGGGCAAGGAAGGTTGTCAGGTTTTGCGAGGTCCTTATGCCTTAACATGTTTTATGGGTTAATCAAAAGGAGCTAAAGCAATAATCAATTTTCGATATTGTTTCGAATTTCGGATGTAAACATCTCATTAGAATAGGGATCTCATTTCACCCTAAAACTTGATATAAATGTTAAAATCTTGAGCCATGAAGGCATCTAGTGTGGAGTTAACTCAGTGGGAGAGCGGGTATCAGCGGTATGAGCCGAAGGATTTTAATGGTGAATCCAAATTTGATGAAACCACCAGTGGCACCGATAGGTCTTGATTATCTGCACAGTGCCCTGCGAAAGGCCGGATATGATGTAAGGCTATTGGACCTGGGGTTCTCCAGGGAGGTGGATAAAGAGATCCAGCACGCTGTGGATGATGACTACCTATTTATCGGTATTAGCTTGCGTAATATAGATGACTCGTATTTTGCTAGTCAAGATTTTTGTCTCCAGAAAAGCCAGGAGATTATAAATAAGATAAAAGATCTCTCTGACTGTCCCATAGTCCTGGGTGGGGTGGGGTTCTCTATATTCCCCCTGCAAGTAATGCAATACTGCAATGCAGATTTCGGCATTTATGGCGACAGTGAGCTCGCGCTTTATACCTTAGCCAGGGCCTTTCACGAGAAAACAGTGTATACATCTATTCCAGGCCTATTCTATAAAGATAAGCATAACTACAAATTTAACCCGGCCGAGTATTTAGACCTTGATAAAATGAGCCTTGCCCAGCGAGACCTAGTAGACAATGTCCTTTATTTCCAGAAAGGGGCAATGGTAGGCTTTGAGGCAAAGCGGGGCTGCGATCGACAATGCATTTATTGTGCTGACCCTGTAGCCAAAGGCCAGAAAATTCGATTTAGGGATCCCAGGGATGTGGCCATGGAGCTTAAAGGACTACTTAAACATGGTATAACTCATTTCCACACTGCCGATAGCGAATTTAATGTGCCGGAAGAGCATGCCAAGGCTGTTTGTAGGGCTATTATCGGCCAGCACCTCGGTGACAATATTCAATGGTATGCCTATTGTGTGCCTGGCCCCTTTTCTGAGGAGCTTGCAAATCTAATGCGCCGGGCAGGATGTGTTGGTATAGATTTTACAGTCGATTCCGGTAACGACAGCCAACTCCAGCGGTTGGGCCACCTGCATCGGGTAAATGATATTAGCAAGCTGACTCGATTATGTCACCGCTATGGCTTTTCCTTTATGTTCAACCTGTTATTAGGCGGGCCTGGTGAGACACGCCAGACAATAAGGGAAACACTTGAATTAATGAAGGACCTTGAGCCTCCCCGGGTAGGCATAAGTCTCGGGGTCCGGCTTTATCCAGATACCCCATTGGGGAAGATGGTCAAAAAACAAGGGGCAATAAGAAACAACCCCCATCTTCAGGGCACAATTGACGAAAATTCCAACATGCTAAGACCCATATTTTACTTATCCCATGAACTGGGTGACGAGATTGAATCATATATTGGGGATTTAATCAAAGGCGACAGCCGCTTTTTCTTTGTTAGCAAGGGACAAACTCATCAGAACTATAACTATAACGATAATTCTCAACTAATGGTGGCCATCAAAAACGGCTATCGAGGCGCATTCTGGGATATCCTCAGAAGATTAAGCGAAAATTCTTTACCCTGAGCACTAGCTATTTGTAGCAATCAGCTAAGTGTCTGCACCCCTGCTAGCTGATGGACATCCAATTAGTAGGGGCATTTTCTTCTTGTCATTTTTTACAAAATATCGTATCAAGTAATAGTCAAAAGGTCTTGAGAATGACTTTGTACTATTATACAAGGTAAATCTAAAGAAGATGAAAGATGAAGAAAAAACCAAATGGCAACGCATAAATGAATCCCCCCTTAATGCCACTGCTATTACAGGTCTCAAAGGTAATCTGATATACGCAAACCCTTCTTTTCTCAAATTGTGGGGATATGATGATGAAAAGGAGATCCTGGGAAAACCTGCTATAGAATTCTGGCAGACGAAAGAGAAGACCTTAGAGGTAGTAGAAGTATTGCGCAAAAATGGGAGTTGGGTGGGTGGACTTACCGCCAGGAGAAAGGATGGTTCAATGTTTGATGTCCAGGTCTCGGCAAGGATGGTTGTAGATAAGGCTGGTAAACCTGTCTGCATAAAGAGTTCATTTACAGACCTCGCCAAACGTAAGCATAAGGAGGAGACATTAACAAGGGGCGAAGAAAAATACCGAACCATCCTTGAAAGTATCGAAGACGGCTACTTTGAGACAGATATCGCAGGGAACCTTACCTTCCTTAATGATTCATTGTGCAGGATCTTTGGATATCGAAAAGATGAGTTGATGGGCATGAATATCCGGCAGTTCACAGATCAAGCCAACGCCAGGAAATTATACCAGATCACAAATAATGTCTATAAAAC
>CP070660.1:117371-123309 GCA_020355145.1 Deltaproteobacteria bacterium | reverse complement strand
ATTGTTTCTGAGCGAAAATCCGCTGGGAGCAGTGGGGTACCCATCGAGGTAAGCAGGAAGGGGAAAGCCCGCCTTCAGAGCGGGGAAGGGGCAAGTATTCCCCACCTGCGAACCCGATAGGGTCACTGCGGAAGCCTTGAAGCGAAGAAATAGTGGGTTTTCGTTGCGCGATCTGACTTTACAAAGAAAATCAATAGGTTCATTAAGCCTAATCAAAATTTTTAAGGAAACTCCAGAAATCTTTCCTATTGACTCATAACCATCTTCCCTATATCTTCTGCCCCTAAGATGAGGCAAAAAGCGACCTCAACTATGTGAAACCCGGTCTGAGCAACCCACCAGAAGGTGGTTTTTTTGTTACCCTAATGGAACATCCAAGAACAGCTGATATAAAGGTGATCTTTGGCCTGACCCTTGTTCATTTTATTGGCGATTTCTACTCCTCTTTTATTACTCCCTTGCTTCCCGTGTTTATCGAACATTTTTCCCTCACATTAACACAGGTCGGGCTGATCGCAGGGATAAGCCGCATCCTGGCCTTTTTTGTCCAGCCCCCGGTAGGCTACCTCGCCGAACAATACAGAACGCGCCTTTTTATCCTGGGTGGACCGCTGCTGGCCATCGTCTTTATTCCACTTGTGGGAATAGCCCCCTGCTTTTTAGTGCTGCTTGTCTTTATATCCTTGGGCTCTATCGGTTCATCCATGTTTCATCCGACAACTGCAGGCATGGTTTCCTCATATTCCGGACAGCATTTCGGCCTTTCCTTGTCGATCTTCACCATGGGTGGCACCCTGGCCTTTGCGACAGGACCACTCTTTATCACCTATCTTGTGGGCTCTTACGGCCTGGCGGTATCCCCGTTTACGATGACCTTTGGATTAGCGTTGATGGTCCTTCTCTTCAGGATCGTGCCTCCTCCCCAAGGGGAGGGACTAAAAAACCTCGGTTTTATACGTTTGATAAAGGAGGTCTTGGGAAGGGTATGGAGATCCATTATGCTGATTTTGGCGGTTATGATCTTGCGAGCATTTGTCGCCCAGTCGTTCCTGATCTTCGTACCAGTGTTGTACGCAAAGGAAGGATACTCCCTGCTCTCTATCGGGACAATGGTGTCTCTGTTCACCGTTGCTGGGACAATCAGCGGTCTCATTGCAGGCCACCTGTCGGATAGAATTGGATACAAACCCATTTTTTATCTTGCCCACAGCCTGGCAACGCCCAGCCTGTATTTGCTACTCTATCTTCCTGGAAACTGGGTATATTTTAGCGTGTCTTTGGCGGGATTTTTTGCTATGGCTACTCTGCCGCTGGGGGTAGCCATGGCACAGGAATTGGCCCCCAAGGGAAGGTCTATGGTCTCGAGCCTTATGATGGGCCTTGCCTTTGGATTGGGAGGAATAATGACCCCTCTGACAGGAAAGCTGGCGGACATCTTTTCGATCCGAGGAGTTCTCGTGTTCCTGGCAATAATACCCTTGCTGACAATTGGCCTCATCTCCCTGCTCCCTGAGAAAAAATCGGGCGGGGACCTTAAAAGATTATAGGAGGTGAAAATGAAAGAAACTAAAGTTATTCAAGAAGGTAAGATGAGAGACGCAATTATCGATTTTCTTATTGACCTTCCTTTGTTTGATAAGCTCAAGACAAGTGAACTAAGATTTATTGTAAAAAGGATGAATTTCATTGAGATCGACAAAGGCGAGATTCTCTTTAAGGAAGGGGATAAAGGAAACTATGTGTGTTTTATTGTAGATGGTACATTAGATGTTATGAAAGAATCTGTGACTGGAGAAAGTGTCGTAATAACTGCATTGTCAAAGGGACGTTCAATTGGAGAGATGTCAGTTATTGATGATTTTCCACGGTCAGCAACAGTAAAGGCTCGAACAGAAGCTAAATTGGTCATATTGACACAGGAAGGTCTCGAATTGATATTGGAGGAAGATCCCAAAATAGGCGTAAAAATTCTCAAGAGGATTTCACGTTTACTAAGTCTGAATCTGCGTAAGACATCAAGCCGCCTTGCCGACTATATGTTGCCGCTTGCCTGAGCTTAAACATGAAAAGCAGGGCCAATGATCCAAAGACCACACCTGCCCCGCATGCACTCCGCATCTCCATGACCCGAGTGAGTTGCTGCTGGAAGAACTTACTGTGATCGTCCAGGGCTGAAGCCATTTTACTCGGGCCAACCTAGGCGTGATCCTCGCCGACAGATGGCATGTATTTTGCGGACCATACTCTTGATATCTCAGGCTATCGCAAATCATAAAAAAATGCGTCAAATTTCAGGCTACCTCATGTCAAATTATTGGCAGAAAGAGATCTCTTTAAGTAAGCGGGGTTCTTTTAAGGCTCATCCAGCCCTACTGCATAATATCCTGCCTTTAACCCCAAATCCCAAAGTTACATGGCACTTATATTGCAATAAAATACCATAAGTGAGGTTAAAGATGACCGATGAGGGTAGTTAACCATGGATGCACAAACATTTTTAAAAGGCCTTGACAATATACCTGACCTCCCATCGCTGCCGAATATTGTGATAAAGGTAAACCAAATGCTTCAGGATCAGGAGACCTCCATCAAGGAATTGGGCAAAATCATAGAAACAGACCAGGCCATGGTCAGTAAGATTCTCAGGTTGGTCAACTCAGCCTTTTATGGGTTCAGATCCAAGATAAGAAACATCCCTCATGCCATTATCATATTGGGTTTTAATAACGTCAGGAATGCCGTCGTCTCGGTGTCGATTATAAAGACATTTTCAGGGAAAAAGCACTTTGAAGGATTTGAAATCGCGGAGTTCTGGAGGCATTCGGTTGCCGTGGCTGTGTTAAGCAGGTATCTGTCCGAGCAAACCAGACTTGACTCTCCAGATGACTGTTTCGTTGCCGGCCTTTTGCATGATATCGGGAAAGTAGTTCTCTCTCAGCATTTCACCGCGTTTTTTGGTTTAGTGTGGAAATCAGTTAAAGAGGATGGATCGTCCTTTTATGAGGCAGAGAAAAAGCTGTTACCGGTCAACCATGCCCAAATCGGAGCCCATTTAGCAAAGAAATGGCGATTTCCAGTTAGCCTGATTGACTCCATCACCTATCACCATAAAATCAGAAATACTGTATCCAATCTTAGCCAATTGGTGATTGTGCATACGGCAAATAGCATTGCGAATAAGTACGAAGTTGGTTCAGACACCATCCCTGATTCTTCCACAATCGATCCTGAGGCAAAAAGGATTATGTTTCGCCAGTTGGAAACCATTCCAGAGTGGTTTCCGGATATAGCAACCGAAATCGAATCGGCATGCGAATTTTTCCTTAAACAAGAGTGAGAGTAAGAAGGATTGTGCTTCTACTGCTGCAAAGCGCCTAATATTGTTAGGATGGAGGGAATGACATGGGGATGGTGGACATAGATAATGCAAGGGAAGGCATGATTAGTGTTGAGGACGTCCTCAATAAGCAAGGAAATGTCCTCCTTAAAAAAGGCACTATCTTAACAAAGGCCTTGATTGGGAAGCTAAAATCATTGCGAATTTCAGGAGTATGCGTGAAGAATGCTGAGGAAAATAATAATACAGATAATACTTCCCCAGAAGTATCAACCCAACTAGAGGAATTAGAACACAGATTTTCGGATGTGATGGGTAATGCAATTATGGAAGAGCTTATGGCCGCTATCAAAGAGTATATAGAAGAAAAAGGTGGCAGTAATGGCACATATTAATTTAGAAAATAAGCTTGCAAAAATCATTGATCTTCCTACGCTTTCAGTTGTAGCCAATAACATCATCCTAATCACCCAGAACCCTAAATCCTCTGCCTTAGAAGTAGGAATGGCTATCTCTCAAGACCAGGCTCTTGTGTCAAAGATCTTGAGGATTGCCAACTCTACCTTTTATGGATTTCCAAAGGAAATAACTACCATCACCCATGCCATAGTTATACTTGGTTTTGCCAACATCAGGAATTTAGTCCTTACTGCATCCATAGTCGATATGTTTCCATCAAGCGGAGGGGATGGACATTTCGATCGAGAAGGATTTTGGAACCACTCCCTTGCCTGTGGCGTTACCTCAAAACTCATCGCAAAGAGGTTAGGGATAAATAACCTCGAGGAGGTCTTCATATCGGGTTTGCTTCATGATCTCGGAAAGTTGATTCTGGACACGTACTTTAGTGAGGACTTTACTCGGGTATTCTGCATGGTAGAGGAAAAGGAAATCCTTATAAGAGAAGCGGAACAGGAACTTCTGGGCTTTGACCATGCTGCAGTGGGGGGTATTGTGGCGGATAAATGGAACCTACCTCCAGCACTTATAAAAGTCATTCGATTCCATCATAATCCCCCTCTGGCTAATGAATCGATGAGAATGGCTGCCATAGTGCATTTGGCAGACGCGCTTTGTCGAGCGATAGGCATGGGCAATGGAGGAGACAGTAAGGTCCCTTGCATAAATGAAGACTCTTGGAAACTATTGGGCCTTAGCAGGCAAAGAATGAAAAGGTTATTCTCAGAAATGGAGAAAGAGATTGCAAATGCTAAGGCCCTCTTGGCTTTGGTGGAATAAGCATTGGTGATTGAGATGAAAATTGCCCCCATTAAAGAAGACACCATTTTCCTGCGAAAAACTGTCTCCGATCTAAGAGAAGAGGTCGATCAATTAACCATGCTGCAAGACATAAGTAAGCAGATAATTTCCAACTATAATTTCGACCAGATCATTAATATCTTCCTTGATATAGTTGACGAACTTATTGGCTATAAATCATGCATCTTATATCTTTACGATGAGGATTCTAACGCCTACCAGGTGTCAACATTTCGGGATATTTCAGAAAAAGACCTGAAAGACTATGAGCTGGATGATGAAATAATAAACTGGGTTTTGAAAGAGGGAAGATGGACTCATATATCCTTCTTCGAGCGCCCTAATCCAAAAAAAAATGACTTCTTTAGTGTACTTCCACTGCAAGGTGCTAAAAGGGATTTAGGCTTTTTGTTGATGTCCTCTGACCCGGAGAAAAATGTCTTTACCCAAGCAAACATTAAACACCTCTCGTTTGTAGCCAGCCAGACCGGTATAGCATTGGAAAATCAGGATTTGTATTCAAAATTGAGTCATTCAAGGGAGTACACCAAAAATATCTTAGAGAGCATAAATAGCGGGATTATCACCATAGATATGGCAGATAGGATTACCCAGATAAACAAGAATGCTACAGCCATGTTAAGACTTCCATCTGCAGACATTATTGGACTCAACTATAAAGATGCCCTGACTAAAGATTTAGTCAAGATGATTGACAAGGTAAAGAAGGAGGCTTTAAAGGATGGCTTTGCATTTGAGATCCTATTTGATTATTTTCCGGCCAAGGACCTAGGAATCCCTTTGGGAATAACTTCCTCTGTATTACTAGACGATAAATTTAATCGCATTGGTATAATTATCATATTTAGGAATATGTTGGCCTTAAAGGAGCTTGAACGGCTGAGACAACTGGATGAGCTGAAAAGCGAATTTGTCTCAAATGTATCCCACGAGCTGCGCTCGCCGATAAGTGTTATCAAGTCATATGTTGAAGCCCTGCTTGATCAGGTGGACCCCAGCGACTACCAGACCCAGAGAGAATTCCTTACCGTGGTTAATGATGAAACCGATAGACTGACAGCCCTGGTAAGCGACCTTCTGGATATTTCTCGGATTGAATCAGGGAAATTTGAGACAGAATTGAGCCCCGTGGCCCTATCTGACGTTATTCAGATAGTATTAACAAGCCTTAAAGATAAGAGTGGCAGACATCAAATAGCTGTCGATATCCCCTCGCCTTTACCTGATCTATTAGCTGACATGGATAAGATGGTTCAGGTATTCTTAAACCTATTAGACAATGCCATCAAATTTTCACCTGATGGCGGCAAGATATCTATT
>CP070660.1:113056-117271 GCA_020355145.1 Deltaproteobacteria bacterium | reverse complement strand
TTCCCCTCTTAAAAAGAGGCTCCTTCTGAAAAAGCTCACCAAGAGGATTCCCCTCGATGATGTTGATCTATCCGGAGTACAGATATCCGGCCTTGATCTCTCGAGAATAAGCTTAACCAATGTGGATTTCAGTGGCGCAATCATAAAAAAGGTGGATCTTTCCTCCGCCAAACTTTCCTCTGTTAACCTTAGCGGTGCCTTACTTGAGGAGGTAAATCTCGAGGATGCATATCTGGACTCGGTCAATCTCGCCCATTCATCTCTTAAATCCCTCAGAGGTATTAATGCCAGCTTTTCAGCCGTAGATTTTTCGAGCAGCCTTATTCATAACTCCGACTTCAGAGAGGCGCAAATGAGGGACTCAATCTTTGCGAATGCGAAGATCTTGGATTCTGACTTTTCCCTGGCAGACCTGGAAGGGGCATCTTTCTTTGAGGCTGAGATTCAAAACACGCCATTTATCCTCTCCAATCTTCAGATATCTGATCTCTCCTATGCCTCAATCTCCTCCTCGGACTTCTCAGGTTCAGATATGTCCATGGCCTTTACCTCTCATACCGAATTTCTTGAAGGGCTATCCTCTGAAGGCAAGACACAATTATCATCCCCCTTATCGCCCATCTTTTTTGAAGATAGTGCATTTAAGGCGTTCCAGAAGGTATTTGATGCACTTGTATTCTCGGAAGAAATCAAGAAACAAAAACGGATCTTTCTCAAATATAATAAGGGAAGGATGGAGATAGCCTTTGAGTCATTTAGATCTGAACAGGCCGATCTTTTTGAATTGATTCCCCTTTTGCTCCACACAGCAGAAAATCTTCTCTTATATGATGGTTATGGGGCTGATTCACCTGAAGGGATTGATAATTATATACCTTCCTATAGCACCCTGAAGAAGGTCAGGAGATATTTCCCCAAGATAAAATTACCCCCTTTTTTGAAGAAGAAAGGGGATATTCAGGCCCTTTTTACCATTGGAAGTGTTGGCTCGATAGCACAGAGTAAAGATTCAGACATTGATTACTGGGTATGTATAGATGCCGAGTCTCTGGGCGAGAAAAAACTTGGGCAGCTAAGGGTGAAACTCGAGGCTATCTCTACATGGGCATTAGAGATATTTCGCACCAAGGTTAACTTCTTCATAGTGGACAGCGAAAAGGCCAGACAGAATGATTTTGGAAGCAGTGACATAGAGAGCTCAGGTTCAGCCCAGGGAAGGTTACTAAAGGAGGAATTATATCGCACCATGGTCTTTATAGCCGGCAAATTACCTCTGTGGTGGTTATTGCCGGCCAACATAAGTGACCGCCTTTACCAATATATGAATGGGTTAGCCTCTATCCTTGAAGAGGATTTTATAGATTTAGGCAACGTAGAAAATATCCCTTTAGGTGAGTTTCTCGGGGCCTCTATCTGGCAAATCTTAAAGGGCCTGACCAGCCCATATAAATCAGTAATGAAGATGGCCCTTCTTGAGAAGTATGTCCTTAAAGGAGAAAACTATCAGCTTCTCTGTAATAAATTACAGGCGAATTATAATAGAGGCTCAATAGATCTAAGGGAGACTGACCCCTACGTGCTTCTACTTGAAGAGGTTCTTGGATATTATCAAGACAGGGGTGATGAAGACTCCCTCTTTGAGAGCCAGACATCTTTCTATCTAAAACTCGGGCTTCGGTCCTTATACGGTCTAAAAGATATGGTCTCTATAGACAAGAGGGGCCTGATTTTGAACTATGTAGACAGGTGGAACTGGGATGAGAAAAAGATCCAACACTTAGACCAATCTAAAGGGTGGTCCTTTGAAAAATTAGTTGAGCAAAGCACTGATATAAATAAATACATGATCAAGACCTACAAAAGGATTGCCATGGGTCTGGGAAAGGGGAAAGACTCTATTATTTCTCCTACTGATCTGACAATTTTCGGAAGGATAATCGCCTCACGGTTCATCCAAAAGGAGGGAAAGGTAGAGAGATTGACGATGGTGTCACCTGCGGGAAAAGCCTTCAAGAAGCTTTTTATCAAATATGAAAGGCAAAAGACTGGTATTGCATGGAGGCTTATCCAATTATCAGAGATACCCCAGAAAGAAAAGGGCGAGGAGACCCTAAAGATAGCCCAAAGGGTCGAGTTCCTCGCGGCCTGGATGATGAATAATGGTTTTTTTTCAACCGAGACATCTATTAATCTTTATCCAAACCCATCCCCCATATCAATTCAAGATGTACGAGATCTTCTGAGAGGGCTGGCGAGATTTTTCCCTAAGCAGTGGATTCAAGACATTTACTTGGAGGATCTCCTACGTGATACCTATATCAGAAGGCTTCTCCTTATTCCAAATTTTGGTAAGGATAGAGGGGAAAAGAAGATCTTTGAATATACAGCCATCTATGACAATAGCTGGGGTGAACGTTTTTGCCAAACCTTCTTTAATAAGAACGGGCTCTTGTCTAAAGAAGAGGTATTAAAAGAGCTAAAAACCTCTCTTGATCTACCGTTTAAAGAAGATAAAGTAAGATTTTATGTACCTCAAAAGGCCAGAAACTATCTCTCCGTCGACCTTTCTTAAACGGGCCCTTCACCAGGGTTCTGGAACTATTCCTTAGTGCTTCGATTCGCACATACGGTAACGATTTTTCCAATCATTTTGTTCGATTTTGCTCACTCCATTCGGCCCGAGCTCATGGCCGAGGGCAGTACTAAGTCCTGAGTAAATAAATTCGGGACCGAATTTATGAATCGAAGGACTTAGCCTGGCTTGCTACGGCCTCAGCAGCCCTCTTTGCAACCTCAGGGTCTCCTAAATAATAATGATTTGTCGCCTTCAGATCGTCATCTAGTTCGTATACCAGGGGAATACCTGTTGGGATGTTAAGGCTAACAATCTCCTCCCTGGAAACATTGTCAAGGTACATGACCAGTGCCCGCAGGCTATTTCCATGCGCTGAAATCAAGACCTTTTTCCCTTTTTTGAGAGTTGGGACAATGGTATTATGCCAGTAAGGCAAAAAACGCTCAACGGTGTCCTTTAGGCATTCCGCTAAGGGGATATCCTTTTCTTCAAGATCTGCATATCTGGGGTCTTTTCCCGGATACATACTGTCATTTCTATCCAGCTCAGGCGGCCTAATGTCATAGCTTCGCCGCCATAGAAGAACCTGATCGGCTCCGTGTTTGGCGGCTGTTTCAGACTTATTCAAGCCCTGTAAGGCACCATAGTGCCTTTCGTTAAGCCTCCAGCTCCTGTATACCGGGATCCACATTAAATCCATCTCCTCTAAGATAATCCACAGCGTCTGGATAGCCCGTTTAAGTACTGAGGTATACGCAATATCAAAGGTATACCTCTCTTCCAATAGAAGCCGGGCAGCGGACTTGGCCTCTTCTTTACCCAACTTAGAAAGACCTACATCTATCCATCCGGAAAACCTGTTTTCGAGGTTCCATGTGCTCTGGCCATGTCTGACAAGGACAAGCTTAATCATCCTTAGATACTCCTCTACCCTACCCCTTTGGGGGTAAAGACTATTCACCTCTATAAGGAAAGAGGCTTTTTTAATTAAATATATCAGTTATGTGGTATCTTTTCAAGGCAAGCCGTCCTTTTCAAGGTGTGGTTATTGGCTTTCCTATTATTGACATCGCAATAAATATTAAATATATTGTGATCTTGGAAGTGGAAAGCTCACTGGTGGGGCTCCCGGACTTCAAATCCGGTGTGTCGGGCTAATAACCTGACAGGTGGGTTCGATTCCCATGCACTTCCGCCAAGGATTTCAGCCATCTTGCCGCGTCCTCTCTTTTTTAGAAAAAGTACTGATTGTAGCGGTTTTGTGCTTATTTTGGATCTTCAAGTATTCTTCTCGCCTCTGTGCTGCAAGCTTTAAATCAGCATCATTGACAATATTGTATCGGTCAAATACGCTCCGTGTCTTGTGTCCTGATACCATCATAGCTACCCTCTCAGGAATGCCAGCTCTAACCATGTTTCGAACCGCTGTCCTACGAAAGTCATGGAATAACCGCTTTCCGATACCAGCGTCTTGACAGGCTTTTCTCCATGCACCCATGAAATTCCTTATTTTGCCTGTGCCATCCCAATTAGGAAAAACACAGGGTATTAATTTTTTGCTTTTCTTCCTGCACTCCGATTGATAGGAGAAAACCTCTCTTAGCTCTTCATCAAGATATACCGTCCTGCCTTCATCGTTC
>CP070660.1:106485-112956 GCA_020355145.1 Deltaproteobacteria bacterium | reverse complement strand
TATTAGTACAAGCAACTCGGGCTGCATTAGCTGATGGCTGGGGAGGCTCCATGATCGCCACCGAACTGCAGGATATCCTATTCGGCACCCCGACTCCTGTCTTGGGTAGGGTGAATTTAGGGGTCTTGAGCAGGGATGAGGTGAACATCATCATCCATGGCCATGACCCTCTGCTGTCAGAGATGATCGTGGTAGCGGCCCAGGATGCGGAAATGATAGATTTAGCGAAGGCAAAGGGGGCAAAGGGGATAAACCTGGCGGGCATCTGCTGTACCGCCAATGAGATCTTAATGAGGCATGGAATTCCCCTGGCAGGAAACTTCCTGCAGCAAGAATCGGCGATTGTTACCGGTGCTGTAGAGGCCATGGTGGTGGATATTCAGTGTATCATGCAGTCCTTGCCCGATGTTGCCCAGTGTTATCATACCAAGGTAGTCACTACTAGCCCCAAGGCAAAGATTCCCGGGGCAATCCATATCGAATTTTCAGAACATAATGCCATGGACAGTGCCAAGGCCATAGTTAAGACTGCTATTGAGAATTACCCCAATCGACCAGGGAATATAGAAATTCCCGATGAGGAGATGGATCTGGTAGCAGGCTTCAGCCATGAGACGATAAATTATCTCTTGGGGGGTATATACCGGGCCTCTTATCGCCCCTTAAATGATAATATCATCAACGGAAGGATCCGAGGAATAGCCGGGGTAGTGGGATGTAATAATGCCCGGGTAAGGCAGGATGACGCCCATGTCACCATGGTTAAGGAGTTGATCAAAAATGATGTGATAGTGCTACAGACGGGCTGCAGTGCTATGGCCTGTGCCAAGGCAGGCCTTCTGACCCCGGAGGCTGCAAGGGAATTCGCCGGAGAGGGACTTTGGTCTGTTTGCGAGGCCGTCGGCATCCCTCCGGTATTGCATCTCGGTTCCTGTGTAGATAACTCCCGGATCTTGATGGCTGCTACCGCGGTTGTAAAGGATGGAGGATTGGGCGATGACATTAGCGATCTACCAGCAGCAGGGGCAGCCCCTGAATGGATGAGTGAAAAGGCCATAGCCATTGGCCAGTATTTTGTCTCCTCCGGTGTATTCACGGTATTTGGTGCTACCTGGCCCACTATAGGTAGCGAGGAGCTAACCAACTATCTGTTTAAGGAGTTTGAGGGCATTACTGGTGGGATGTGGGCCTTTGAGCCCGATCCTATGAAGGCAGCCCATCTTATGATTGATCATATCGATACCAAGAGAAAGGCATTGGGAATAGATAAGGCCCGGGAGAGAATCCTGTATGATATGGCCATGAGAAGAGAACTCGAGGCGGTATAATTTTTAAGGGAGGTGAATAAGGCATGTCAAAGATTATTGCATCAGCGGGGATAAGAGGGGCCCATAAGACTGTAGGAAAGGCCGAGGAAAAATGGAAGGAGGCCATGGATAGGTGGGGGCCCAATGAACCAGTGGGATTTCCCAACACCGCCTATTATCTGCCGGTAATCTATGGGATCACCGGCATGAAGGTAGAAAAATTGGGCGATATGGAACCGGTCTTAAATAGATGCAAATCCCTTCTGCCCCCCATGGTCAGGGAAAAGGTCTGTCTGCCTTATCTGGCCCCGGCGCTTGATGCGGGAATGGCGACATTTTTTGCCGAGGAGATCATCGAGGCCATAAGGTATATAGAGAATCCGGACTTTTATACCAAAGGGGAAGACCCTACCGATGGTAACATCTGGCTAGGGGCAGCAGACGATATTATCCTGAGAAAGCGAGGGATCGAGTTTGTGGATGGGACCGCCCCTGGATTTGCTGCCATCTTAGGGGCAGCCCCTAATCCGGAGATCGCCAAGAGGATTGCCCAGGAGCTTCAGGAGAAGAATCTTTATGTGTTTATGCACGCAGAACATGAGGGAAAGAGATTTTCAGAGCAGCTCATAGAGGCAGGGGTCCAGATTGGATGGCCAACCAGGTTAGTCAGCTTTGGCCCGGATATAACCTCAGCCGTTTTTGCCGCCGGCTTTGCTATCCGTGTGAGCTCCTCCTTTGGTGGGGTTGGCCCTGGAGAGTTCAGAAAACATCTGGTCTACAACAAGGATAGGACCTTTGCCTTTGCTATGCCTTTGGGTTATGTGACCGATGAGTGGTATGCCAATGCCCTGGGATGTGTCAACTTTGGTTTCCCTACCGTCGCCGACACCCCTATCCCGGAGGTACTACCCACCGGGATCTGCACCTATGAGCACGTGGTTTCTAATATTCCCCACGATCAGATAGTGGCCAAGGCAATTGAGGTGAGGGGACTTAAGGTAGCCGTGGCTGAAGTGCCGGTGCCGGTTGCCTATGGCGCTGCCTTCGAGGGCGAAAGGGTAAGAGGAGAGGATATATACCTGGAGTGCGGGGGCGGAAGAACCTCCATGGTAGAGTGGACTACCTCCAAACGAATGGAGGAGGTAGATGATGGAAAGATTGAGGTGGTTGGTCCTGAGATAACCGACGTGGAGCCAGGTAGTCAATTGCCCTTGGCTATAGCAGTTGAGGTAGCCGGAAGAGAGATGCAGGAGGACTATGAGCCAATCCTGGAGAGGCAGATCCATCATCTGATAAATTATGCCCAGGGGGCGATGCATATTGGACAGCGAGACATCGCCTGGCTTCGGGTCAGTAAAGGTGCAGTGGAAAAGGGCTTTCGACTATCGCATATTGGGAGCATCCTCCATGCAAAACTCCACCAGGATTTTGGCAGGATCTTCGATAAGCTTCAGGTCAATATCTATACCACGGAGGACAAGGTAAGGGAGATAGTAGAAAGGGCAAGAGGGGTTTACGCGGCCAGGGATACCCGGATTGAGGGAATGACCGATGAGGGCGTGGAAACCTATTATAGCTGTACCCTGTGTCAATCATTTGCCCCTGGCCATTGTTGTATGATTAGTCCTGAAAGGACTGGTCTTTGCGGGTCATACAACTGGATGGACTGCAAGGCCTCTTATGAGATCAATCCTACCGGTCCCAATCAACCGGTGGAAAAGGGGCAATGTATCGATCCCAAATTTGGACAGTGGAAGGGAGTAAACGAGTTTGTCTTCAAGGCTACCAGGCAGAAGACCGACCACTACAACTTCTATAGTATCGTGCATGATCCCATGACAACCTGTGGGTGTTGCGAATGTATTGCTGCCATTCTCCCCATGTGCAATGGGGTAATGACCGTAAATCGGGAATATACCATGGATACCCCTTGTGGGATGCCATTTACCACCTTGGCAGGCACTATCGGAGGGGGCCTGAGCACCCCTGGTTTTGTGGGACATTCAAAATATGGCATCTGTCAGCGAAAATTCATAATCGGTGATGGCGGGATAAAGAGGCTGGTATGGATACCCAAGATGCTTAAGGAGGAGATTGCCGACAGGCTTAAGGCCAGATCCGAGGAGATCGGTATTCCCAATTTCCCTGAGATGATCGCCGATGAGACGATCGGGACTACTGAAGAGGAGATCCTTCCCTGGCTTCAGGAAAAAAGGCATCCCGCCCTTGAGATGGATCCCATCCTGGAATAGGTGTTATTCTTACGGAAAATGCAGATAATCAGGTAAGAAGAGGAGAACGATATGGGTTTAACAGGTATCCAGATCTTTAAGCTACTGCCTAAGACAAATTGCAAGGAATGTGGCCACCCCACCTGCCTGGCCTTTGCAATGGCCCTTGCGACAGGTAAGGCGGATCTGAGCAGCTGCCCTTATGTAAGTGATGAGGCAAAGGAGCAACTCGCAGAGGCATCCGCACCGCCAGTGAGGCCGATCCAGATTGGGGCAGGTGATAGATCCTTTAAGCTTGGCGGGGAGACAGTACTCTTCAGACATGAAAAGACATTTGTCAGCCCACCTGGCCTGGGTGCACTGGTAGCCTCTGACACAGATGAAGGAAAATTGGCAGAGAGGTTGAAGGTGTGGGATAACCTCCAGTTTGAACGTGTTGGCCTGAATCTGAGACCTGAGCTTGTGGCTATAAAGGATGTTGGTGGTGATTCAGGAAGGTTTGCAACCCTCGCCAAAAAGGTCGTTGATGAGAGCGACTTTTGCCTGGTACTGATGAGTGAGGATGTTGGGACCATGAGGGCGGGGATAGATGCCTCCATTGAAAGAAGGCCAGCGATATATGCAGCCACAAAGAACAATGTGGATGATATGGGGGCCCTTGCCAAGGAAAAGGGGCTTCCATTAGCAGTAAAGGCGGATGATATGGATGGGCTTATGGGGCTTACGAACAAACTGGCCGGTATGGGACTGAAGGACCTGATCCTTGATGCCGGCTCAAGGACCGTTAGGAGGGCCTTTGAGGACCAGGTCTGGCTGCGCCGTGAGGCAATCATGAAAAAAAACAGGGCCCTCGGTTTTCCCACCATTACATTCCCGTGCGAGATGGCAGACAGCCTTGACAAGGAAACCGTTATTGCAGCCATGTTCATAGCCAAATACGCGGGGATCATAATACTTTCTGATTTTATCGGCGAGAGCCTCTTTCCCCTTCTGGTGGAGCGATTAAATATCTACACCGACCCACAGAGGCCGATGACCGTCAAGCAGGGCATCTATGAAATCAACGGCCCCGACGAGAATTCACCTGTGTGCATCACGACCAACTTCTCCCTGACATACTTCATTGTCAGCAGTGAGATCGAGGCGAGCAGGGTCCCAACATGGCTCTTAATCATGGATACAGAGGGGCTTTCTGTTATGACGGCCTGGGCAGCTGGCAAATTTGTGGGTGATGCCGTAGGTGTATTTGTTAACAAATGCGGTATACTGGATAAGGTAAGGCATAGGAAGCTTATCATATCCGGCTATGCTGCGGCTATTAGTGGTGATCTAGAAGAGGAGGTCAAGGGCTCTGAGGTACTTGTCGGACCACGGGATGCGGCACATATTCCGAAGTTCCTCAAGGAGTTTAAGGCCTGAATTTAGGTGAGGGGGTGGACAAATGCTCTTAATCGGGGAAAGCCTGAATGTGATCTCCACAAAAATAGGCCAGGCCTTCAAGCAGAGAGACCCGGTCCCAATCCAGGAAGAGGCCAAGCAGCAGAAGGAATTGGGCATGGACTTCATTGACATCAATCTAGGCCCTGCCAGAAAGGGGGGCCCTGAATTGATGGAGTGGGTGGTGAAGACCGTGCAGGAGGTCGTTGACGATGTACCACTTGCCCTTGATACATCCAATATCGAGGCTATCGAGGCCGGGCTGGCCGTGTGCAGGGGTAAGGCCATGATCAATTCCATCATGTGCCGGAAGGAGAGGTATGAAAAGATGCTTCCCCTCTGTGCAAAATACAATGCATATATGATAGCACTCCTTTGGGGTCCTCAAGGTATGCCCAGGGATGAGAATGAGAGGGCTGAACTGGCAGTGGAATTAGTATACGCAGCTAATGAGGCCGGGATCCCCAATGAGGATATCTTTGTGGATGGTATTGCCGCACCTGTTAATGTACAGCAGGACCAGGTCTTCTCACTCCTTCAATTCATGCCCATGGTCAAGGATCTTGGTGAGGGATTGAAATCCACCTGTGGGCTATCCAATGTCTCAAATGGGCCACCTGATCACCTGAGGCCCATATTGAACCGGACCTATCTGGTGATGCTGGAGAGGAATGGTCTGTATTCAGCTATTGCCGATGCCTATGATAAAGATCTGGTTGATATAGCCAGAGGAAGACGGCAAGATACAGTAGAGATCATAGGGAAGGTGATGGACGAAGAGGACATTGATATGTCATCCCTTTCAAAAGAGCTGCAGGATTATGTAAAAACAGCACGCATCCTCCTTAAAAAGTCACTTTACTCCGATTCTTGGCTGGAGTTGTGAGGGTAAAGGAAAAATGCCACATTCCCCTACCTCAGAGGAGATAAAAAGATACCGGGAAAAAGCCGCAATTTATATATTCGTCGGTGTAATCATCTTCGCATTTAGTCTTCTCGCGGCACTTCTTGGCTCTAGTGCACAAGGTTTACTGACATTTGTAGCAATATGTCTCACGGCCTGGGGTATGGGCTGGTATGCGGTAAGTAAGGGGTATCTCAGGAGTATTGGTGTATTACTGGGCACCCTCCTCTGGATAGGGCTAGTTATACTTTGGCTCATGAAAGACCGATATAAACTCCCAAGCAGGTAGTGTGGCTACCGCCTAATCCAAAACGTCAATAGTCAACTACCACCCCTAAAAGGGGGGCTTGATGAATTGAACCCTAAAAGGGTAAATCTTTATCCCTTAATTTCTCACCACAGACGCAGAGTTATTGTTTTTTTATTTTGCCTTTCGCTGAGACGCCAAAAAGCAAAATGACATAAACCCTTCGGGTAATAGGTTATCTGTAGATGCCATTATCGATCAATGGATTTATGGAAAGTGTCTATTGCAGCGTCAGCTGCTGAGTGGTTTTCCATCGCCGTCCTCTCAACGGCGATGGAAAAACTA
>CP070660.1:98479-106385 GCA_020355145.1 Deltaproteobacteria bacterium | reverse complement strand
GAAGGATGCAATCAATGCAAAGAACGCAAAAAGGATGCCTAACCATTTCTGATTCAATCCTTTTTCCAGATAATACATGGGACCGCCGCTGACGGAACCGTCTTCATTGAACCTTCTGAAGAATAGACTCAAAGAACACGATGTGAACTTGGTTGCCATACCTACGACTGCTGTTACCCACATCCAGAAGACAGCACCAGGTCCTCCGGAAGCAATAGCCGTAGCCACGCCGGCGATGTTTCCCGTGCCGATAGTAGCTGAGAGGGCTGTGCATAGCGCCTGGAAGTGTGTTACTTCCCCTTCGTCTTCTTTCTTATCGTACTTGCCTGAGATCAGCGCCCATGCATGTTTAAATCCTCTGACCTGGATAAGTCCCATTCTTATGGTAAGATAAAGTCCTGTTCCTACCAAAAACACAATCATAATGGGACCCCATGCGAAGTCACCTATATGTTTTACGATCAGATTTATGTCCATAATGAAGCGGACTATATCACATTTTTTTTAAAATGCAAGTTTAATGACCAAAAATATATCCTCTCCCCAACATGGGAGGGGAATGAGGTGAGGGGATTGTTTCTGCGAGTTTCAGCGTGGACCTGTCAAGAATGTCATGGGATTAGACGCAAAGGGATGGTGGTAGGAAAAAAATCAATGATAAAAAATCAGGTAAACAAAATTACGGGAATGTAGCTGGACAATTCGTCTTAGGAGCAAAAGAAAAATATGGTGCATCTTTTGAGTTCAGAGTTTGATGAAACCCCCTGATCCCTTGACTCTGCAACCTGGAAAAACCCTCTCTGAATACCTGGGAGTATTCTTCAATACCTTTAAGGACCCTATCATAGCAATCCAAGGCCTTTTCATATTCGCCGCTTTCCTGATAGATAAGACCTAATGGGTGGCGGTCTTCTCCAGCTCCTATGCATAGTTCTTCTCATCTTCCAGGGAACTTGTACTTACCAGGCAAGGTCTTGGCCTTTCCAGGAGCAGGTTAAGTGGGATATGTTCTGAAAGCCCTCCAATCTTGGTACTCATAATTCCGGTCCTATGTGACCATGCTGAGTTTGACAGATCACGGCCTTGAGCCCCTTTCCCTTTAGTATCTTATGGATTTCTACCATTTCCTCATAGCCTGGCTTGACCAGATCAAGCCTCTTAAACTCCGGTCTGTAATCGAGGACGCAGACCTGTACCTCGGGGTCTATCTCATACAACCTTTCTCCTATCAGTCCTATTTCATGGACTGATATTAGCTCCTTATTATACGGAATCCCTATCCCAATAAAGACCCTGTCCTTATATCTGTCAATCAGATATTTAGCTGCATCCCATGCAGTATTCAAATACCTCTCAGCCAGTCCCTTATCCTCTATCGCAGCTATCCGCATAAATGTCTCTGGATAATAGCCTTTTAGGTCTGGGCCTATATCCGCCATCCCGGCATCAACCAATTCATCGATATAATCCCTTGTCAGGATAGAGGCATTTGTATCAACATGGATCCTTGCATCTGGATCAGGGTTGAGCCCTTTTAACTCTCTTACATACTCCACAAGCCATCTCCTGTTTAAGGTGCTCTCACCCCCAGAAATTGCCATCCTGTCCACCCCAAACTCGCTCCTTGTACTTGTCATAGTCTCTGCCGCCTCTTTAGGGGTAAATGCCTTACCCTTCCCCCTATAGGTTGTCTCCCAGTTCTGACATTGTGGACAGCAAAGGTTGCATCCTGCTGCAAAGCAGGCAGCCTCTATATAGCCATGACTGCCCTTCAGCCACCAGGGTGTTCCCACCCCGCCAACAGTATGCCCGCTGAAACTATGGACTATTCTTTTAGGTACATGACCCTCTGGAAGGCTTGTGCCGATTCTAAGCCCATCCTTTACAAATGTAACACAGGCAGGTTTGAGCTCTTTGTCTACCTCAACAGCACAACTCCAGCACCCACCAATCTCACAGGGTGCGAATAATGAGCCCTTCTCTGGATATTTTGCTACCTTGTAGCCAGTCATCTCCAGGGCCTTTTTGATCGTTATCCCATCCTGGACTTTTACCCCTTTTCCATCTACCTCTATTGACACCTCCTTGCTCACCGTCTTGCCCTGTGCTTCTCTAAGCCTATTCCCTCTTTAATCATTAATCTACATATCTCGGAATTTCTACAACTTATTGAATCCGAAAGAACTTTTCGAAGCTCATAATAGATCTCTCAATAATTCAAACTCCTCCTCTGTTCTTACGAATATACCGATGTTTCCCAATCTCACATTCTTAAGCCCTCTATCCTTTACCCTTTCGTAAGCCTCTAGCATCTGCCCAAGATTAGGAGAGGGAACCCCCTTTAGTTGATATTCTGGAAAGAAGGCGAGAATTGTAAATGGGATCTGGGGATCTACCCCTGCGAGGATCTGGGCTATCTTTTCTATCTGATCTGTCTCTACCCAGCCAGGGATAAAAAGGGAGAGCACCTCAAGGACAAAGTCCCTTTTCTTTATCTCGTAAGGAAGCCTTAATATCCACTCATTAGAGCAACCTGTCAATCTTCGATGGAGGGCATCATCATGGGCCTTGATATCCAACCAGAATGCGTCAATTCCAGAGGCCTTAAACCTGTCCAGATTTCTCGGGGTAAGTCCATACCCATTGGTCTCAAAGAGAACCCAGAGATCCTCTCTTTGTCCTTTAACCTCCTCTGAGGCCAAGCAGTAAAATTCTGGCTGGCAGGCCATGTCACCTCCTGTAAAGCCGATGATATTCCTGGCTGGTCCCCACCCCTGGGGTGAGGGGATTACCTGATCAGGTTCTAATACCCCGGGACAATACTGAGATCTCCTTTTCCCTGTAACGCATAATCCACAGGAGCGACATAGATCATGTGCATGGAAACTGGTCGCCCTCTCCCTGGACTCCCAATATGTGATGGTTTTTATATAATCCCTTGCCAATACGCCTATATCCTTCGGCGACATCCACTCTCCGGAGGCATACCTAGTGAAATACCACGAATGGCATTTCTTGCAACTAAAGTTACATCCGGATTGATAAATAGAAAAATAATGCTCAGGCCTTGATAGATGAGCAGATTTCATAAGCCGGAAAGGTAAATTCCCCTCCCATCTAAGGGTAACCCTGCAGGCCCTGCTGATCCTCCCTGTCTTATAACCCACCATACAGCTTCCGGAGTCAAATCCTTCTTCTTTTAACCTGCACTTACCCTGGGGGTTGACCACCTCTTGCGCCAATAGTCCGCTCCTGGATGAGATTGGTTAAAACCTTTTTAAAGAGATAATTCAATTATACTATCTATTATTTTCTTGACATAGATAAATCATAGACTATTTATGAATATTCGTTGGGGTCTTGCACTACCCAAGAAATGAAAAAGGAGTAGGTAAACCCCGTTAGGTACACGGGCACAATAGCCCATGCGAAAAATGGCCCATAGCAGGTGGATTGAATACCATCTTTAGGCTTCCACACGGGGGACTCTAACGGGGTAAATAGAAAGGAGAATTATGAGAAATGCATCTATTTTTCTGGGAATCCTATTTTTTTTACTAGTGGGGTCTTCAACGATTATAGCCTCTGATGTCCTTACCATGGAAGAGAGCATTAGGATTGCCTTGGAGAGGGGCTTATCAGTAAAGTCAGCAGAAGAAGAGATAAAGGCAAGGGAATTTGAAGAGCGCTCCAGAAAGGCTGACTTTTTTCCAAAGCTGAGCACTAGTTACTCCTATACCCGTCTTGATAGGGACACTGTTAATGATGCCAGATTTACGTATCTTTCAAGGGAAATTTTTCCCTTGGAGACCTATGCCTACGAATTTAATCTAACAGGCACTCAACCCTTATTTACCGGATGGGCACTTACTATATCACGGGAGTTGGCCTCATTAGGAGTTGATACAGCTAAGGTCCAGAAAGAGATCACAATCCAAGATCTCATTTTCGACGTAAAGGGGACATATTTTGAGATATTGAAGGCAAAGAAGCTTGAAAATGTAGCCAGACAGGCGGTTGAGCAACTAAAGGCCCATTTGAGGGTATCCCAGGCATTTTATGATGAAGGGATTATAGCCAAGAATGACCTCCTGGAAACCGAGGTACAGATGGCTGAGGCGAGACAGGATCTTATCAGGGCAACGAATCGGGTAGAGATTGCGGGATCTGTTTTTAACAAGTTGCTAAGAAGGCGACTTAGCAAAAAAATACTGATTAAAGACATACTTGATTATCATCCTGTGAGGCTGACCCTTGATCAATGCATGGAAAGGGCTGAACTAAATAGAGCGGAGATAAAAGAGGTTTCTTTGAATATAGTGTCTGCTGAAAAAGGGGTGGAATTTAGCAAGAGTAGCTATTATCCATCAGTGAGCTTAGTTGGTAATTATCAGAGAAAGACTACTGGGGAGGTAGTGTTCGGGGAAGCAGATCCTGATAACTGGACCATAACCTTAGAGGCAGAGTGGAATTTCTGGGAATGGGGAAAGACCAGGCATGATGTGGCATCTTCCAGGGCAGAACTGGCAAAGACTAAATATCTCTTACAAGAGATCAAGGATAATATCCAGTTGGAGGTGAGGGAGACCTATTTATTTTTGAGGGACGCGGAGAAGTATATTCATGTAGCCAGAAAGGCAGTGGACCAGGCAGAGGAGAATTTCAGAATGAATGAGGAAAGATACAAACAACAGGTGGCCACCTCAACCGATGTCCTGGACGCCCAGACCCTGCTCACACGGGCAAGGGCAAACTATTTTAATGCCCTGAGCGAGCACAATATTGCCTTGGCAAGGCTTGAAAGGGCTATGGGGATGGGATACGAAAAGGGCGAGTAGATTGTAAGATTGCGTGTTCAACACGCAAATCCGAAACTCTAAGCACGAAATACGAAACAATCACCACAAAACAAAACCTAAAATACCATGATTGTGTTGATGTTTAGATTGTTTCGACACTGTGTAGTATTCAACAACGTTTTAAACGTCTTAAGCATTTGGTATTGGAATTTCGGATTTTTTTCGAATTTCGATATTCGTATCTCCAATTTATTCTCTGCAGAAAGAAAAAAACCTTTATAATTAATATATCAATGTGGACGATTGTAGTTTGCAAGCTAGGGAGTTAGGATAAGATAGTGACCTTATTCTTCTCCTTTTTATAGCTCAGGCCACAGGCATCGCAGGTCGCCATTCCATCTTCAAATTCAAGTCTAACACCGCACCTGCAAATCCACCCTTTTATCACTGCAGGATTTCCGGCTATCAATGCAAAGTCTGGTATGTCATCAAGGACAACAGATCCAGCAGCCACAAAGGCAAATCTCCCTATTGTATGCCCGCACAGAATAGTTGAATTAGCACCCAAGGTAGCCCCCTCTCGAACCATTGTTGGTCTAATTTCATCCTTACGGGGTATATAACTCCTTGGGTTATAGACATTGGTAAAGACCATAGAAGGGCCACAGAATACACCGTCCTCAAGGGTTACCCCAGGGTATATAGAGACGTTATTCTGTATCTTTACCCTATTACCTACCTTTACATGTGGTCCAATCATTACGTTCTGGCCTATGCTACAATCATAGCCAATGTGACTTCCCTTGATAATATGAGAGAAATGCCAGATCTTTGTTCCCCTACCTATTATGCACCCCTCATCCACTATGCTTGTCTTATCGACATAATATATGTCTTCCCTTCTTTCTCTCCAATCAGCAAGCCTTGAAACAGGGATAACCTTCCCATTATTCTCCAGGGATTCCTGACATGCCTGAAGGACTGTTAGGACCTTTAATCCCTCAATCCCATCTGTCCGGGGCTGGCGATTGTTGACGATACATTCCACAAAATGCCGACACTCCTCTCTTAAAGGCTCAACTTGATCAACAGGAACTATCTGCCCTTCCTTCATATCTGGCGTGGGGAGATGATCCTTCCATTCTATTGTATGGGGGTAGACAATAAGCTTATCCTCTGAGTTAAGGTCGTTGAACAAGGCCATTTTTCTATCCCCTACAACCACTAACCTCTGGTCCTTATATGGATGTAGCCAGCTTACAAAGATGTGTGCCTTTATTCCTGAAGGAAAGGATAGATGACTTAATGTTACATCAGCAATCTTCTCATGAAGATAATTCCCCCCAAAGGAGGATGCATTCTCTGGCATCTCTCCAGTCAGGCTTAAGATGACCGATATATCGTGAGGCGCAAAGCTCCAGAGGATGTTTTCCTCTCTTCTTATCTTACCGAGATTCAGCCTGTTGGAGTAAATGTATTCAATCTTTCCTAATTCCCCTTCCTTAACCAACCCCTTAAGCTTGATTACTGCAGGATGATATTGGAGAAGATGCCCTACCATGAGAATCCTTTTCCTATCATTAGATAGCTCCAAAAGTTCTTCTCCTTGATCCATATTCAACGCCAACGGCTTTTCCACAAGGACATGTTTATCAGCTAATAGGGAATCTCTCGCCATCTGGTAATGAAGCTCTGCAGGCGTTGATATAGCCACTGCATCTAAACCGTTATCAGATAGGATATCCAAGAAGGAATTAGTGGTCTTTAACCCAGGGTATCTTCTCTTAATTGAGGAGAGGCCCTTCTCCTCAAGGTCACATATTGCGGTAAGTGAGTCGAGAGAGGCAAAATTCCTTACCAGATTCTTTCCCCAATAACCAGTCCCAACAACGGCTATTCTAGCAGTCTTTTGCACTATACCTCTCTAGATCTTTTCATAGCCCGAGATCTTATGATTTATGTCAAGTTTTGGTGTGGGGTTAGACCAATATCTCACCACCCGCTTCGTTAGAGACGCAGAGATCGCAAAGGAAGCTATTTTTCCTTTTCTGCTGAGAGGGCAGAAAAGGAAAAATTCCGATGCTTCGCATTAGTTATTCGAATCAGTCAAATCCTGCCTGAAGGGCATGCTCATTTTTCTTTGCCGGCGTCTCAGCGGTAAAGAAAAAGAAGAATCATCTCTGCGTCCTTTGCGTCCCTGCGGTGAAAAATCTTTCATTTCGATTTTTGTAACAGTTTAAATACCTCGACGGTTTGAGGCGAAGCTTCGCCAGAAAGAAGGTTTCTTTCTTTGCCTATTTTACTTCCTCCTAATATTGATCATAGGTCAGCCCTGTCAGGATTGACTCGTCATAGAGCCTGGCTTCGATATCTACGTCAAAGAAATCGGCGATCGGTTTCAGGATCTCTGGGTTATTCTTCCACACCGTGCGGCCTGCCTCCAATACGACATCAATCCCTTTCTTGGTCATCTTGCCCAGGGGCTGGCGGCATGGCCCAGATGGCATGCCGAGTATAGCCATAAGGGTCTTTGTGGCGAGGGGATTTCTGGCACGACAGGTCACTGTCCCGTAAGGGGTCTCCTCCTGGGTTTTTACGGTCACAATCCCAAAAAGGGGCCTCAAGGCGACCATGAGTTTTTCTCCTTCAGCCCTTTTCCCTTCATTGAGGATCGTGGTCATTTCCTGGACAGCCTTGGGGGCTATGTTGGAGGCTACCGAGATCACCCCGCTTGCCTTGATGACCGGATCGGTCATCATGGGAAAGGTCTTGTCATCATCGCCGGAAAGGATCGTAAAGTCCTCCCCACAGCACTCCCTGGTGCGTCTCATATTCTCTATGTCTCCTGTAGCCTCCTTAACCGCGCTCATATTGGCAAATTGCCTATGGAGTACAGCAAGGTCTTCGGGGAGAAGCTGTGTACCAGTTCGTCCCGGGATTACATACGGGATGATTTGAATCTGGGGAAACTTCTCTGCCACAGGGGCCACATATTCCTTGCGGATCTCAAGGGAGCTGGGCCCATTGTAATAAGGATCTACCAGAAGGGCTGCATCGGCCCCCACATGGACTGCATGTTCTGTGCCTTCTATGGTTTCCCAGGTATT
>CP070660.1:95576-98379 GCA_020355145.1 Deltaproteobacteria bacterium | reverse complement strand
GTCCTTTGGGCGTGGTCAGAGATAATTGGCTTTGCCTGGAAGCAATGGCTTGGAGTATTGGAATATTGGAGTACTAGAGTACTGGGTTTGAATCTGGAAACATAATTTAGATATCTGAGCATATTTTCTTGTTCTCTTCTGACAGTATAACATTGTGTCTCGGATTCTTCATTACTCCATCTCTCCATTACTCCAGAGAACGGTTAAATTACAGTGAAGCGTTTGAAGCCCCCTTCCAGGGGGCATAAGCAAGCCCAGGTCCTTTGGGCCTGGATACTTTACTTCTATCTCTGTAGGAATTCTTGGCCTCTATGACCACAATCGGGGTAAGGTACTGCGGTGGATGTAATCCCCAGATAGATAGATTAAGGGTAGTAGGGGATCTAAGGGAGGGTCTAGAGAAGATGGGCTTAGAGGTAGATTTGACTATGGATAAGGAGAGCCCTGTTGATATCCTCCTTTTAATAAATGGATGCATGCACGCCTGCCTTGAAGAAGAATACCTTGGCTCCGATCCAAATCAACGACTTATATCCGTAAGGGGTGAGATGGTTGATGATCGGTATATCAAAGAGCATTATATTCCAGGGACTTTGATTAAAAGGATTTGCTCATCTTGATGCGTTTTTTCTCCGTCGCTCCTCATCCCTTATCTCCCGCCTTAATAGCTTTCCCACCCTGGACTTTGGAAGCATATCCCTAAACTCTATATATTGGGGAACCTTATATGGGGCAAGTCTCTCCATGCACCATTTAGTCAACTCGGCTCCACCTACACCTCTTGCACCCACTTTTAGCACCACTATTGCCTTGATCCTTTCACCAACCTCAGGATCTGGAAGCCCGACAACGCATGCCCCTACTACAGTAGGGTGGTCTTGCAGCACTGACTCGATTTCTGAACATGAAACCCTGTAACCCCTATATTCTATGAGGTCTGCACTTCTACCTATGTAATATAGCTGTCCATCTTTGTCCATCCTAACATAGTCCTTCAGTCGGTACCAGATTCTCCCATGGATCTTCACATAGGAGGAGGTGGTTTCTTCTGGCTTATTCCAGTAGCCCTTCGATATATATTCAGAGGTAACCAACAATTCCCCTGGTGTACCGGGCTTCACCGTTTCCAAGGTATCAGGATCCACAATCTTGATTTCTCTGCTAGGTAGCGGACGCCCGATGCTCCCTGGAATAGGTTCCTCGTCCAAGGGACTCATAGCTATAAAGCCCACCTCAGTTGAGCCATAAATCTGATATATCGGAACACCAAATTTCTTTTTCCATCTGTTAAAAACCTCGTTGGGGAGAACATCACCACCACTCCAACAGTATCTCAGCGAGCTTAGATCATATAGGTCTACCCTGTCATTTTCCAGGATCATCCTGTAAAGGCTTGGCGCTCCAAAAAATAGAGTACCTTTATATATCTTTATCGCATCTAAGATAGCATCCACTTGAGGTATAGGCATTAATACAGCAACATTCCCTTTGTTTAGGATCATTCCCAAAATGATCCCCTGGGCCATCTGGTGGAAAAGGGGATTCACCATGATGAATACATCCTCCCCGTCTGAGATATAGCCCTCACCTAGTTTCCGAATCTCATCTATAAAGGATACCATACCTGTATGGGTGGAGATGCAGCCTTTAGGAAAGCCGGTTGTCCCACCTGTATACAGGATATAGCTGAGATGTTCCCTGGGATCGATGTTTAAACTCGGTTGGGTTGGTGGATATTTGCGAATTACATCTTTAAAGAAATAGATATCTTCACCCTTCTCAGCTACCCCACCCGGTACCTTGTCAAACAAGGCACCGATAACCCTCTTATACATTGGGAGTAAATCTACATAGGTTGTGATAATAGCCCTCTTTAGGCAAGTCTCTGGGAAGACCTCCTTGATATACCTAAAATTTGTGTCCTGGCACAGGACCGTCTCTGCCCCTGAATCGTTAATAAGGTATGTTATCTGGGTTGGTGTATAAATAGGAGAAATAGGGACAGGTATAGCCCCAATCTGCTGGGCTGCAAGGTATCCTATAAGGAATTGTGGGCAATTGGGGATATAGAGCATAACCTTATCATTATCTTTGACGCCTAAGTCATATAAAGCAGAAGCAAATCTATCTATTAACTCCCTTATTTTACTGTAGGAAAATTTCTCACCAACATAGATTATTGCTGTTTTGTCAGGATATCTCTCACATGCCCGATCAAATGCACTAATTACAAGTTCATCATAGGCCCCCATGATACCTCTCCTTCATGAATAATAGGGAAATTCTATCTGTCAGTAATGTCAGTCGTTTGTTGTCAGTGGTCAGTTGTGACTACATTTTCAAGCACTTAGATGAGGTACTAGATTTCTGCATTCTTCTCTGCTATCTAGACGAATTACTTAAATTTTGTCGTTTAGACAACGGACAACTATCAACGGACACTACCCATCTATCTGCCCTGTTGAATAAGAGATTACCAGGACTGGCGCGGTTGGTGTCTTATATTTAGATGAGAGCTGCTCTCCAACGAAAACCCTCCCAAGGATAATAATAGAGGGGGCGATTTTTGGTCAAGGGTAATGTAACAATAGGCGTTTGCCGGTGATGTTTTAGCGGGACTGGGTCAATTTCCTCGGTGCGATATCTATAGGCCGAGATGGAGGTGGTTGGGGTGAACGCTTACATATAGCGAAGTAATTTTAGACCCGAATTTCGCAAGGGTCTCCGCAATATCTTCACAAAATGATTGCTTCGCTCCCGCCCGCCTCGCCTGAGCGCTCGCGATGGCGGGCAGGTCGCTCGC
>CP070660.1:84398-95476 GCA_020355145.1 Deltaproteobacteria bacterium | reverse complement strand
CCTTGTGATGATGAATCTAAAGACCTGTTAATATCCCTTACCTTATCGAAGATTAATCCTAATCCCCCTGCTGTATTAAGATCATCATCCATGATGTTAATAAATTGGCCCTTGAGATCACCTCCATCCGATTTAGACAAAGATCGGTTGATTTTTCCGTTTAACCTAACCTTATAAGGCCCTATTATCTCCTCTAGTCTCTGAAGGGTCCTGTAGATCCTAATAAGTCCGGATCTGGCCTCCAATAGGGCTGAGCCAGAAAAATCCAATGGACTCCTATAATGCTTGGAGAGCAAAAAAAGCCTTAATTCCTGGGGGTGATATAACTCAAGTGCATCCTTTATGGTGATAAAATTACCCAGGGATTTGGACATCTTTTCAGACTCCACGGTCAAAAAACCGTTATGTACCCAGTAATTTGCAAAATTGACCCCATTGGCCGCCATTGCCTGGGCCCGTTCATTTTCATGGTGTGGGAATATCAGATCTCGACCGCCACCATGGATATCAAAATTCTCCCCTAAACACCTGCAGCTCATAGCAGAGCACTCTATATGCCATCCTGGCCTTCCCTCACCCCAGGGGCTCTTCCACTTGGGCTCCCCTGGCTTTGCCCCTTTCCACAGGACAAAATCCATGGGGTGTCTCTTTTTCTCATCAACTGCAATCCTCGCACCGGCAAACATCTCCTCCAGTTGGCGACCTGAAAGCCGTCCATAACTATCGAACTTCTCAACGGAAAAATAGACATCACTATCACCTATGTAGGCAAATCCCCTTTCAAGGAGGCGTCTAATCATATCGATAATATCATCAATATGCTCTGTGGCCCTGGGCTCCACATCAGCCCTAATTACGCCCAAGGCAAGCATATCCTCTTGAAAGGCCTTTATATACCTTTCTGCCATGGTAGCCGTATCCACCCCGGTCTCTTTTGACCGCTCAATGATCTTATCGTCCACATCCGTGAAATTCCTTACATAGGTAACCTTAAAGCCCCTGGCCCTAAGATATCTAACCAAGACATCAAAGACAATGGCAGAGCGAGCATGTCCTATGTGGCACAGATCGTAGACAGTAACCCCGCAGACATAGATACCAACCTCACCATCTCTTATTGGCTTAAAGATCTCTTTTTTCCGACTTGCTGAATTATAGAATGTAAGAGGCATCTATTATCCTTATTTCTTCACTACTCGCGCCTTAGAGTTACTACCGCGTAGGCGGCTACCCCTTCCCCTCTACCACAAAAACCCAATCCCTCGGTGGTGGTTGCCTTTATGTTTACCACCTGAGGGTCTACCTCTAAGACAGTCGATAACCCACCTATCATATCATTCAGATATGTAATTAATCTCGGTTCTTCGGCGACTATGGTGGCATCAAGGTTGTTCACCTTGAATCCTTCATCTTGTCCAATCTTCACTACCTCTTTTAGAAGAAACAGGCTGTCAACTCCCTTGTAAGCCGGATCAGAACCCGGAAAATGGCGACCAATATCACCTTTACCCAGCGCGCCAAGCATGGCGTCAATAACAGCATGTGTGAGGACATCTGCGTCGGAATAGCCTAATAGACCCTTTATGTATGGAATCTTAACACCTCCCAGGATAAGGGGCCTTCCCTCAACCAGACTATGAACATCATAACCAACTCCGACCCTGAACATCTCTTCTGCCATCTCCATCCTCCGTGTCTTAAGAAAAAATCTTATTATCCTCCAGATTTTCAATCAGGGCCGCTACAAGCAAGGGAAACATAATCTCATTGTGCCCTGTAAGGGAAAACCCCTCTCCACCCTCTGAGGTTGGCCTCTTAACTACATTATTCATGGGCCTATATTGTCTTACGAAATCCATGTCTAGTGTCGTAAATCTCCTGACATCAAACCCCAGGTTTCGAACAAGGGTAAGGGCCTTTAAAAACACCTCAGGCATGATAACCGCCGAACCGAGATTGATATATACACCGCCCTCAAGACGTGAGACCAAAGTTGCAAAGATTCGAAAATCAAGATGTGAGGTCTTTCCTATTGCAGATCCGTCTACAGCCGGATGAAAATGTATAATATCCGTACCTATACCTACGTGCACTGTAAGGGGAATATTCATCCTCGCAGCCCCAGCCAATAAGCTAAACTCGTTATAGGGAAAAGATGCCTTGAGGATATTCCCTCCGACCGAATAGCCTAACCCATCGCCTTTTTTAGCCCCTTCCCTAATCGCCCTGTTTAGAAATTCTCCTGTCTCCTTAGCCATTCCAAATCTGCCGTGAGGGAGTTCATTGTCCACATCTTCTGATGTGGCACCAATCATGGCCACCTCCAAATCATGTATAATACCAGCACCGTTCATAGCTATACCTGTGATTATTCCCCTTTCCATCAAATCCAAGATTACAGGACTCAACCCAAGCTTAATGCTATGTGCACCCATAGCTAGTATAATAGTCCTCTTTTCCTTTACTGCTATTGTTAATTTATTAACCAACCTTCTAAGATCGCTTCCTGCTAAGATATTTGGTAGCCTTTTATACCAAAGGCCGATCTTACCACCTGCTCTCCAGCCCGACCCAAAATCCATTACCGAGACCTTGCTTGCCCTTTTTTTGAGGGGATAGGTCCGTATATTCTTTAAGGATATTGGTTTCAATTTGTCTTTAGTCATACAAAGAGGAATCTCTCTGGAAAAGAATATAATCAACTAACTCACACACTATGTGTCCGGCCAAGATATGGGCTTCTTGAACCCTTGGGGTCCTGTCACTTTTAACTATCAAGGTCAAATCCACTAACCTCCGCATCTCTCCGCCATCTCCTCCAATAAAACCAACCGTATATAATCCTTTTTTCTTGGCAGTCCTTATGGCAGAAAGAACGCTTTCCGACCTTCCACTAGTCGAGATAGCAAGCAAGATATCTCCCTCAACACCAAGCGCCTTTATCTGCTTAGAAAAAACCTCGTCATAGCTATAGTCATTGGCCACGCTTGTAATAATAGAGGTATCGGTTGTAAGTGCTAAGGCTGGTAAGGGCGGGCGTTCTAACTGAAACCTGTTAACGAATTCTGCAGCAAGATGCTGGGCATCACCTGCGCTTCCTCCATTACCACATATCAAAAGCTTTCTGTCATTTTTAAAGGCCTTAGAAATACGTTCAGCAAGATGTATCAATTTGGAGGTATTTTTATTGATAAACTCCTCCTTGACCCTGAGGCCTTCTTTAAGTGCCTCTGCAATAATATTGTCCATTAATTTGCCTATTTTTTAAAGATAAATACCCTGCTGCAAACAAGTAAATAAAATTATAATCTCCATATAGATTTGTCAATGCTGGATTTGGCGCTCGCTGATTGATTGAGACTGGAAAAAAATCTTGGAATTATAAATTACTTTAACTAATAGGTCTATTCTCTTGTTGATATTATATATTTTAAATATCTTTTAATAATATGTTAGGTAATAAAAAAAATTTTTGTACGCTGGTAAAATTTTTTTGTTGAAATTCCTGTCACACTGTGATACCACGACCACTTATATATGGGATATACCACATTTCGGCCATATCCTTCCGGGCTAGTATAGGATGTTATACGAAAATTGGCTATTCGCCGTTTTAAAATAGTCCTTAAGAAATCTATAGGGAAAGGGGGTGAAGAGATCGAATAATTAGTTAAAGTAATGGAGCATCTTTGGCATCTAAAATCAAAACCCAAAAAAACGGAGAGACATCATGACAAAAGCAGAATTAGTAGCAGGGATAGCCAGAAGCACTGGATTAACAAAGGCGGACTCAGAAAGGGCCCTAAATTCTTTCCTGAATCTTGCAAAGTCGACCATAAAAAGGAAAGGCAGACTTCCCTTAGCTGGCTTTGGGACCTTTGTAGTAGTCAACAGAAAGGCAAGGACCGGGAGAAACCCACAGACAGGACAACCAATTAGGATTAGCGCAAGCAGGGTTGTCAGGTTTCGTCCTGGGAAGGAATTAAAACAAAGTGTAGCATAGGCAATTGTCTAACGAAAGAGGCGGTGGCGCAATTCTTTTAGCTAATTCGTTCCGTACCTTTTTCTGCTGTTTTTCTTATAGCCTCGGCCACAATCTTTAGCTCCTTTTCCTGGATCGTTCTTACATCCAGCAAGACTTGGTCTTTTTCAAGTCGGGCTATAATAGGCGGGCCATGGGATCTCAAAGATTCCACGATATAGTGGGCTGGAATTCTTTGGGTAGTTAGGCAAAGAAGCCGGCTCCGTAGCTCCTCTAAAGGCATAGCGCCACCACCAACACGAGAGAAACCATCGCACAGACCTATTGAAAGATTATCTTCATCTATCTCTCCAATGAGGTTCAATAATCTTTTCGCCTTTCTGCACAGGCCTTGATACGATTGGCATAACATCCTCAGGGTAGGTATCTGTCTAATTGCCCTTTGCTCATACCTGTAAGTGTCAAGTGTTTCCTGAAGCGCAATTAGTGTTAATTTATCTACCCTGAGGGCCCTGTTTAACTGGTTGGCCTTTATGGCCGAAACAATCTCCTTCTTCCCAAGAATTATACCGCATTGTGGTCCACCCAACATCTTATCACCACTGAAGGTAATTATATCTGCCCCCTTTGCTACGGAATCCTGAACTGTTGGTTCTTTTTTAAGTCCATACCTTGAAAAATCTATAAGACAACCGCTACCAAGATCCTCCATTACAGGAAGACTGTATTTTTTTCCTAAGGCAATAAGCTCCTCTAATCCCACTTCCTCGGTAAATCCTACTATCCGAAAATTGCTTGTGTGAACCTTAAGTAGTAGAGCGGTATCTGGTCCAATAACAGACTCATAATCATTAACACTTGTCTTGTTGGTAGTTCCCACCTCAAGCATACTCGCCCCACTTTTCTTCATGACCTCAGGTATTCTAAAGGAGCCGCCAATCGCCACCAATTGACCTCTGGAGATTATAACCTCCCTATCCTTGGCAATAGTATCCATGGCAATTAGAACTGCGGCTGCATTATTATTAACAACCATTGCCCCCTCGGCCCCGGTCAGCTCCATAAGGATCTCTTCCACGTGCACATACCTACTGCCCCTTTTGCCAGTCCTGAGATCATATTCCAGATTGCTATAACAACCTGCCAGGGAGTTAAATCCGGCAATAACCCTCCTTGATAAGGGAGATCTTCCCAAATTGGTATGCAGGATAACCCCGGTGGCATTGATAACATGTCTCAACCTTGGCTGAGATAAGATTGATACCCTTTTCACTATCTGATCAACTACATTGTTTAACCCTAAATCCGGCAACTCATCGCCCATTTGGGTCCTTTCTATCCTTGTTCTGATGTCATCCAAAACTTGCCGAATGGCCCTCAGGACCAGAGACCTTGGAGTAGTCAACAGCACCCTCTTAATAGGGGATGACTCCAATAGATAATCTACAGAGGGTATCTGCCTAAAGATCAAGTTCTTGTTATCTTCCACTGCTATAACCCTTTAAGAAAACCGAAACATTGGCCCTAATATAAAACATCAGTGGTAAGCGCTTATAAAACAAGTATAACAGAAATATCCGCTTGCCAGCCACCAAATAGTATGATAAAAAGCAAGATAACATGGTGGGTGTAGCTCAGTCGGTAGAGCACTGGGTTGTGGCCCCAGTGGTCGCGGGTTCAAGTCCCGTCACTCACCCCATAAAATAACCTTAAACGAATAGACATTACCTGTTCAAGATTAAGAACCTACCCCTATCCATTAATAAAATACCTACCCCAAAGAGCTCCCTACATTATACATCCAGCTAATTAAAGTCCTAGAGATAAAATCAGCAAAAAGGAAAGGGTATTTTAAGCTATCTGTAAGGATGAGGATAAGCATTATTAAGATACCATATCTTGCCATCTGCTGATACCTGACCGAAAGTGGATAGGGAAGCAGATAGGCCAACACATGTGAACCATCCAGGGGGGGAATTGGCAGAAGATTAAACATGCCTAAGATAATGTTTATCCTAACGCCAAAGAGAACGAATTTCGCTATAGAGAGATAGATACCATGATCCTTAAAGATGATCATTGATAAAGGTAACACAGAGGCGAAGGCAAAGGCTAAAAGCATATTAGATATAGGGCCGGCAAGGGAGACAAGGGTGTAGTCCCTGGCGGGATTTCTTAACCTCCCTGCCCTAACAGGCACAGGCTTGGCCCAACCGAATATGATCCCTGATCTGGTCATAAGCAAAATCAATGGTAGGATAATTGTACCCACGAGATCTATATGCCTCATTATGTTCAGAGATAACCTTCCCTCTCTTTTTGCAGTATCATCACCGAACAGTAGGGCGACCAGACCATGGGCACACTCATGGATCATGACAGAGAAAAGCAGTATCACAATGATGAAAAATAACTCAAGCACACCCGCCTCTTAAAGAGACCCTGAAGATATCAGAGCATAGCCCGTCAGGCATAATACTTGAAAAATATATCACTATCAATGCATCTTTAAAGAGATAGTCCTGAAAATGCCTTTAAGATAAGGGCTGTTAGGTCCTGGAGGCTACAGGAGAAAAGGTGCATCCCCTTAGGGAAAAAATAGATAATCAAAAGGCATTAGAATAGATCATTCAATTCATCTTCCCCGGGCATTTCGCCATGATGCCTTAGATATTGCTGAATCAGCTCACTTTCCCTCTTTGAATACAAGGGGTCTTCCTCATACTCAAACCATGCTACCCTATCATCCTCCTCAAATACCCCGAGCAGGGACTCCCTCATATTCATAACACCCTTGATAACCAAGACCTTTTTACTGGCGTCCAGCAGTTGATATACGCCCTCACCTTGGGGCACGTTGTGGATATTCGCCTCGGTCCATTGCAACAATCTGGCCGGGGGGGATATAACCTTTTTTATCCCTAATCTTAGGTCACATTGCAGACAGCGGGAGGCCTCTTTTCCGGCGGTATCCCGATCAAAGCCTAGGGCTACCTCTTTAAAGCCCCTGAGCCTTTGTGCGGGTGGAAGTTCCGGAACCCCCTGCCTTGGTAGATCAGCAAAACCCTCTACCCTTCCTACTGTCGGAGAAAGGGGCCCGGGTTGAAAAAGGGTCTCCTCAATATCCCCATCCCCACCCAAGAATCGATCAATAGAAGATGCTGCCTTTCTGCCTGCTACTATGGCATGAATAATTGCACCAGGTGCCTTGGTTACATCTCCACCGGCAAATACCCCGGGTATCCCTGTCTCAAGTGTTTCCCCATCTACTACTATCATGCCCCTCTGGATATCAATAGGGCTTCCCGGATCAATAAAACTGAGATCTGTGGCCTGACCTATTGCCAGTATAACCTGGTCAGCCTCTACTACCCTTCTTCTCTCATCAAAGGTCGGGGAAAAATCGCCCTCCTTATCAAAAACACGACTACAGCCAATGAGCTCAATCCCCCTTACCTGACCATCTCCACTTAATATCCTATTTGGACCCCATGCCGTCATTATCTCGACCCCATCTTCTATGGCCTGGTGAATCTCCGAGTCATCTGCTGGCATCTCTTCTCTTTTTTCTAAACAGGCCATGGTAACGTGGGTGGCACCACATCTCAAGGCTGTAAGGGCCACATCAATGGCCACATTCCCTCCACCAAGTACAATTACCTTATCCTTTAGTTTAAAACCCCTACCCTCCTTTACCTGGTAGAGAAAATCTACCCCCCAGAGGACATCCTTTAGATCAGAGTCCTCAAGCTCTATCTTTCGGCTTAGCTGAGCACCAACTGCTAAGAATACCGCCTCATAGCCCTCCTCCTTTAACACATCAATGGTAAGATCCTTCCCCAGTGTTCTTCCTGTGTTTAGCACTATGCCAAAGTCGAGGATATCCCGGATCTCCTTTTCCACAACACTCAAAGGGAGCCTGTATTCAGGGATCCCATACCTCATCATACCACCGGGTAGTGGCCTTGACTCGAATACGGTCACCTGATGGCCCTTCTTCTTAAGATAAAAGGCCGCTGTTAGTCCTGCAGGTCCAGACCCGATAATTGCCACCCTATGTCCTGTATCACCTTTAAGGTCCATTGAGCCCTTCCACAATCCACCCTCATTATCCCCGGCAAATCTCTTGAGCGCGCAGATAGATACGGGCTCATTCACATCACCCCTCCTGCAAACATCTTCACAGGGTCGGCTACAAACCCTACCTAAGATACCGGGGAACGGCACCTTTTCCCTTATCAATGCATTTGCCTCATCCGCCTTTCCCTCGGCAATCAATCTCAGGTAACCCGGAATATCAATATCCGCAGGACAGGCCGCATTGCAAGGAAGGAGATCCTCCTCATGCCCGGCCCTAATGTCTTTATCAATTAGCGCCCCTGTAGGGCAAACCTCTACACAGGCAGTACAGAATCTGCATCCGGACTTACCCAAGGTGGAGGACAATGAACCAACCTGGATCTCGCCCCCTTTATCAAAGACAAAACCCAGTGCCCCTACTCCTCTTAGATCATTGCAGGCCCTTAGACATCTCAGGCAACCAATGCAGAGGTTATAATTCCATTCAAAGAGTGGACCATCCTTGATAGCTGGTAAATCAGTGGGAATCCATCGTGGGGTTGTGGGGTCTATACCAAGATAGTTGGCCACATCCTGGAGCTCACAGTGGCCAAAAATGGCACAGCATCGCTCCTCCACTGGAATATCTGCTGAACACTGAAGTAGGTCGCAACCCTCTTGCTGGGGACATACCAGGCAGGCATGGGGGTGCCCCTTCATGATTGAGATGAAATTCCTTGTCCTCTCCTGTCTTATCCTCTCATTCTCGGTTATTATCACCATACCATCTGTTATCTCTGTAGTACATGACCTAATCAGATCACCGACACCTTGAAGGGCAACTAAGCAGATACCACATCCCTCATTAACACCCTCGGGCATGGAGTTGATGATCTTCCTCCCCCCCTGGTAGATAAACTCCTCTGGTCTCATCTCCTCTGGGCCCTTTAGATCAGGATGGTAACACAATGTAGGAATATAGATCCCCTCCTTATGTGCAGCCTCCAGGATAGTGGTGCCCTCCTCAACCTGAATGCCTTTATCATCAATGCTAGCCTTTATCATCGGGAGCATTACCGGTTTGTTAATATAGTAGCCAATAGCTTAAGGGTATGGGTGTCTTTTTTTTGATTATGCCCTCATATAGCTTAGATTAGTGGGCGTTTCAAAATGGTTTATATAGACGGAGCTTATGATTCTAAGGTTTAGGGGGAAATAAACCATTTTGAAACGACCCAGTAAGGGTCCATGTTATAGGGCATAACAAAAAAAAGACACCCATACCCTCTCTTAAATTGCTGGTTTTAGATTTGATAAATCGCTGTTGCCTTTTTCTTTAACAAACCGGTAATGCTCCATGTTACTCGTCGTCTGTCGTGTAGTACATGAGTTCATCGCAATTTTTCGCCTTTAAAACAAGCCTGTTTCGACCCACAATATCAGTGGATGCGTTGCTAACATCAGTAATCTCCGTAAAGACATCGGGCAGAGCCTCGCCGTTGTCTGACTTTCTTTTCTGCCAAAGCTCAAGGGCCCTTTTTGAGTCCCACGGTACCACCTCAGTTTTGCCGTCAGCGGGCCTGAAGACAACTGCCGGCCTTGTGATAGAATCTTTGGGCATGTCCTCGAGGCTTCTCAAGTTACCATACCTCTTAATCAAATCCCCCAGAGGGCCGAACTCCAACGCCCTCATCGAACAGCCCAGCACGCAGATTGGCTTTAATCCTTGCCTCAGGCGGTCCATACACATGTTGCACTTCGACATCTTCGTGCCTAATGCGTCTCCATCGTGCTGTGGGGCACCATAGGGACAGGCTTGCCAGCATCTTCGGCTCCCTTGGCATTTATAGGAATCCACCAAGACCGCACCATATGTGTCTTCCTTATAAAGCGCCTTGTTCTTACAGGCCTTTACGCAGACAGGATTTTCACAGTGATAGCACATAACGGGTAGAATATGGAGACTTACCTCCGGGAAATGACCCTTCTCCCATTGATATATTCGCATCCACTTGACCGGACTCGGCGCAATGTCGTGCCATTGCATACAGGCAATGGTGCAGGCATTGCAGCCGATGCAGCGACTCTGATCGATAAAGAAGCCATATTGTGTCATTTTGATTCTCCCTGGCATTTTTCAACCTGGACTAGGTTTGCGGCCTTCGCCGGTGTAATGCAGCTCTCAAAATCACCACCCATTAAAGTTGAGGGTGATGCCCCCCGGTCAACCCCGGATTCGTCAGGAATGTACTTCCCCCCGTGGCGAATCACGATTAAGCCCGGCATTATCCTTGAGGTCACATAAGCCGGCATAACCACTCTTCCTCGGTCGTTGTAAACCCGGACCAGGTCTCCATCCTTTATCTCCCTGGATTTGGCATCCGTGGTGCTTATCCCAACGCGATGCCTGTAAACATGGTCTTTGAGCCACGGGTGATCCCAGAATAGATAGTGTACCCGATACCTGCCATGGGGGCTCAGCAGCATCAGGGGATACCTCCCAGTCAAGGGGGAATCCATCCCTCTAACGGATGTCTGATAGATCGGAGAGGGGGAAAGATCCGCCCAGTCTCCTGGCAGGTTATCATACAAACGGCCAAAAGAGTCATAGTGCTCTCCTTTGCCCCGGTTGGCCTCGTCGGCGATATAGCGGAAATTCAGCTCTATCTTGCCTGATTCGGTTCTGAAAGGCTTGCCTTCCTTCATCTGCGCATCCCAGCCAGTAAATGGCGTATCATCTAATTCATCACAATTGATGAATTCCCCCTGGGTAAACGCCTCCCACGATGGAACGTCGATGTCTCGGTTTTTATAATATGATACTATCTGCTGATAACAATCTCTCAGGTATCTTTCCCAATCCCTGTCCCAATTCTCATCTGTGGTGTAGTACTTGAAAAACTTCCTTGGATCGATACCGAGTTTCTCAGCGAGCTTCGTATAGACCCAAGCCCACGGTCGAACCTCCCCGGGCGGATTTACAACACCCGGACAGTAGTTTATACACTCAAATCCACCGTAAGCACTCTGCGTGATG
>CP070660.1:77870-84298 GCA_020355145.1 Deltaproteobacteria bacterium | reverse complement strand
TCCGACTCGGCCGAGGACTTCGAGTGAGCCTCAGTCGAACTCCTCGTCGCGGGCCACCAGTCACTCCCGAAAAGCCCCACCCTCTTCTGGGCAAGGAAGGTTGTCAGGTTTTGCGAGGTCCTTATGCCTTAACATGTTTTAGTGGTTAATCAAAAGAAGCTAACGCAATAATAAAATGTTTTTGCTTTTCTACATTTAAGATAATTTGTTGAATCTTAATTTATTTTTCCCTTAAATACTAAGAAAATTTCCCTTGGTACATATATCCTGGAAGATTATAATGTATAATAACCAAATGTTGGTTGCACGTTGTCCGTGCCGAAATCAAGTTTATTGGTTAAGTCGTCGAGTAGTTGAGTGGAAAACCAAACCACTTACCATTTAAGCACTCAACGATTTAACTAATCAACGATGAGAATGAACAATGCTGAACAGTGATGCCATAAAGAATATTCCACAAGAACCAGGAGTTTATCTATTCAAGGATAAGTCTGGAAAGGTACTCTATATTGGCAAGGCCAAGAATTTGAACAAACGCATCAGTTCATACTTCGGTAAGGCCAGGGATCTAGCCTATAAGTTATCTATCATTACCATGAATGCCCATACAGTAGAGCATATCATAACCACTACGGAAAAAGAGGCCCTGATACTTGAGGGAAATCTCATAAAGAGATATCGGCCCAGGTATAATGTAATTTTAAAGGATGATGCTAATTATCCCCTCCTTAAGCTGGATATTAATAACAGGTACCCGCGTTTAAGTATTGTAAGAAGGATGAAAAATGACGGTGCCCTCTATTTCGGTCCTTTCACATCCGCCTCAGCGGTACGTTCTACCCTCCGCCTTATAGGCCCTATTTTTCCCTTAAGAAAATGTAGAACAAGGGAGACCGCTAAGAGATCGAGACCATGTCTAAATTATCAATTAGGTAGATGTCTGGCACCGTGCTGTCTGGAAGTAAGCCTGGATGATTATCAGGAGATAGTGCATCATGTCAAGTTATTTTTAGAGGGGCGCAACAGAGAATTAATCTCACAATTAAAGGAGATGATGCAGAAGGCTGCAAGGGAGCTCAATTTTGAAAAGGCTGCCAGGGTGAGGGATAAGATAAGGGCTGTAGAGAAGACAGTGGAACGCCAGACTATGGTCTCCACTGGCGGGAAGGATCAGGATATTATCGGACTATCTTGCTCTGGTAAAAAGGCAGGGATTGTGATTCTCCTTGTGCGCAGTGGCTACATGGTTGGAACCAGAAACTATTCCATACATTGTGAATGGGAAAATTCAGGTGAGGTGCTCGAGGCCTTCCTAAAACAGTACTATAGAGATAAGGGATTTGTTCCGCCTGAGATAATCCTATCGGATGCCATAGATGATAAACGGTTGATTTCCGAATGGCTTACAGGGATGGCTGGAAAAAGGGTATCTATCTCGGCTCCATCCAGGGGAGATAAGAGAAAGCTTGTCAATATGGCCGTGGTAAATGCCGAGAATATGCTATTAGAACGACAAAAAGGCGACCAGTCTGCTATCCTTGAGGAGGCAAGATCCATATTACATCTAAGAAGGAGACCTGGACTCATAGAGGGAATGGATATATCCAATCTGAGAGGTGATCTTGCTGTAGCCTCATTGGTTACATTTGCCAGGGGTTTACCTCAAAAATCCGATTATCGCAATTACAGGATAAGGGATGTAGAGGGGATCGACGACTATGCCATGATTGCAGAGGTAATTAAGAGAAGACTAAAAAAGGGCAAACCACCAGACCTTTTTGTTATAGATGGAGGAAGGGGTCATCTGTCTGTAGCCCTGAAGACTATGGAGGACCTTGGCCTTGAGGACCCACCTGATGTTATATCTATAGCAAAGGCCGATCAAGGAAAACCAAGGGATATAGATAAGATATATCTTCCAGACAGGAAAAACCCCCTTATCCTTTCTCGCAATAATCCAGTCCTTTCTCTGCTTATGCGCCTTAGGGATGAGACGCACAGGAGGGCGATCAGTTATTACCGAAAAAGGAGGGGGAAAAGGTTAACGGGATCTGAGCTGGACGGGATCCCTGGCGTGGGGCCAAAGAGGAAAGTGGAATTGTTAAGATATTTTGGAGATATTAAATCATTGGCCAAGGCAGGAATTGGAGAGTTAAATGAGGTGCCAGGAATCAATCGAACAGTTGCCAGGAATATCTTTGACTATTTTCATAGAGGGTCTTTCAAGGGCAATTAGCCCCTTTTGCTGAGATGGATCCGCCTCCGGCGGACTGAGAATCTAATGAGCTAAGAGGGTTAGGGGGAAGGCATCAACATTGAGAATAGGGTTAGGTTGTATTCCCTGCTTTTTGAGGCAGGCCTTTGAGGCCGGGGCCTTAGTTACGGATGATCAAGAGATTAGGGAACGGATCTTAAGAGAGGTTCTCTCCAGGCTAACAAATCAATCCTTTGATAAGACTCCGCCCTCTGTTGGGAGGGATATACACAGGATCGTTAAGCTCTTAAGCGGTGATAATGATCCCTATCTTGAGATCAAGAGAAATTCAAATTACTTGGCTATGAGGCTGATGCCAGCCCTTAAGGAACTTATAAGGAGTTCAGCAGACCCTTTTGAGACTGCGGTGAGATTGGCTATTGCCGGTAATATGATTGACTATGGGCAGGGAGACCGTATTGGTGAGGAAGGGTTAAGAAAGACGGTTTTCCAATGTCTTGATCAGCCGGTTAGCAAAGATAGTATTAATGAGCTGAGAGAGGAGATCGAGAAGGCATCGAATATAGTCTACTTAGGAGATAACGCCGGTGAGGTCTTCTTTGATAGGTTGCTCATAGAGGAGTTAGAGGGGTATCCTATTAAATTCGTTGTCAGGGGTGTCCCAATTATAAATGATGCACTGAAAGAGGATGCAAAAATGGTAGGCCTCGATAAACTGGTAAGGGTAGTGGACAATGGATCAGATGTCCCTGGGACGATCCTGGAGGAATGTTCACAGGAGTTTAAGGGGCAATTTAGGGAGGCCGATCTGGTAATCGCCAAGGGCCAAGGGAATTACGAAACCCTAAGCGATGAGCAAAAAAAGACCTTTTTTCTTCTGAAGGTAAAATGTAGTGTAGTTTCCGAGCATATAGGATATCAGGAAGGGGATATGGTAATTGTTAGAAGTGGTTAAATGTTTGCAGTCGTTCATCCTTTTTGAAGGGCTTGCCTCTCAATCCCTTCCAGGCAATCTTCTCATGTAAAAGTTCTTCCCCTGATACTTGAGCTCTATTAAGGAGCCCCTTTTTATCAGATCGGTTATTACGCCCCAATCCGCACCTGCCTTTTTCAGATACGCCCTCACAGCATCTTCCCTCATGGGATGAACCGAGGTGATGCTGATTAAATCCTCTTCAATATTACCACTGAAACCAAACTCGTTTCCCTCATAGCCGATTAGATATTCCACACAGGGTAAATTCCCTTTAAAGACCTGGTAGGCCATGTTAAGGACCTGGTCACTGGCAGGTAGTAGCCCCTTTTCTGCTGTTGGTCTGGTAGGGATGGAAATATATGATCTTATCGGCTTTAGTAAGGTTAGAAACTCGGCTATCGTTTTGATCTCCCTATGGCTATCATTCACTCCCTTGATAAGCATGGTCTCTGTAATCATCTCACCTTTAAATACAGACCCAAATTCGAGCATCCCATCTAAGATTGCCCTAAGGTCCAGTGAGTTGTGTGGCCTATTAATTCTTGCCCAGGTTTCCCTGCTTACAGCGTCGATTTTTATTGAGACCAGATCGGCCTTTTTCAGGTCTTCCCTCACATCTCTAAGGCTTATGAGAGATCCATTGGTAATAACGGCAATTTTTATATCTAATGGCCTTATAAGTTCAATATTCCCGCCAAGGTTAATATCCAGGGTTGGTTCGCCATCGGGGACAAAGGACAGATAATCTATCCTGGTCTGCCTTTTTTTCAGCTCATTAACCTTTTCCTTAACCTCCCGTGCTAGATCATCTATCCTGTAGAATGCCTCTCTTCCATTGCACAACCTTACTGTCTTGCCTATTTGGCAATAGATACAACAGTAGGTACAGGCCTTGGGGGGTATTATATTGTTTATCCCAAGGCTGTGACCCAATCGCCTTGATGGAATCGGCCCAAAGGCCCTCATAATCTGTCCCTTAGAATTACAGTTTCTATAGTTGTTAAATAGCAGGACAGATTAAATCAGTCAATGTTTACGATAGGTTATTCATTGATTAGAACTCTCTTTTTACTTGATTCATTTTTGCCGCTTGATAGACTAATACTACGAGGGTATCCTTATGAGGGCATTATCCCTTTTTTCTGGTGGGCTTGATAGCATTTTGGCCGTTAAACTTATTCAGGAGCAAGGCATTGACGTCATCGGCATCTTTTTTGAGACCCCCTTTTTCACCTCCCAGAAGGCCACCCGCTCTGCTCGACATATCGGACTTCCCCTTAAAATTGTAGATATCACCGATAGGATCCTTAAGATAGTGCTAAACCCGAGGCATGGTTATGGAAGAGGTCTAAACCCATGTATTGACTGCCACGCACTTATGTTCAAAATAGCAAGTGAGATGCTGAAAGAGGAGGGGGCAGACTTTGTAATAAGTGGAGAGGTATTGGGCCAGCGTCCCATGTCTCAGAATTTAAGGGCCCTTTCCATTGTCTCTCACGATTCAGGTTTTAAGGATCTTATCCTCAGGCCCCTTTCAGCACAGAGGCTACCAGAAACTCCTCCTGAAAAAGAAGGCTGGGTGATCAGAGAGAGGTTATTGGGGCTTTCAGGACGTTCTCGCCGGCCACAGATGGAATTGGCTAAGAAGTTTGGGATAAAGGAATATCCTGCCCCTGCAGGAGGATGTCTGCTTACGGAGGAGGCATTTTCCCGCCGCCTAAGAGATCTGATTCATATTAACCCAGATTTTTCAAGGCGAGATATAGAGCTCCTCAAATTGGGGAGGCATTTCAGGATTAGTGAAAGGACCAAGATTGTGGTAGGACGAAATCAAAGAGAAAATGAGATGATTACTTACTTAAGCAGGGAAGGGGATACGCTTTTAACAATTGACTCCTTTCCCGGCCCAACTGTTCTTGTACCAGGAGACCTATCACCTGAAGAGATAGAATTAGCTGCCTCCATAGCTGTGTCTTACAGTGATGCCACAGGTGACAAATCGATTGCTGTCCGGGTAAAAAGGGATTCCGAACACTGGACACTTTTAGCCACAGGAAGGGGAAAGGACAATTTTCATCGCTTCATTATTTGAGATATCTTAACCCTAACTCCTTAATAACCTTTGGAGAAAGGATTTTTTTCGAATCTCCTCTACCTTTTTATTTTTCTCTGCAATCTCTCTCTTTCTTTTTTCTATAGAAATCGTCGTCTTATCTATGAAATCCTTGATCTCCCTTTCCTTCCTGGATAGGTTTAGAAGTTTGATTTTATCCTCTCTGATCAACTCCTTCTTCTCAAGGGATTTTATACTTTCCCCGATTTCTTTATATTCCTGTCTTTGGCTCCTGATTGCATCCTTTTGCTCTTCTATATAGGCAAGATCATTTTTTATACTATCAAGCAAGACATCTTCTGATTCCATGGTAAGGAAGAGATAAACAAAGGAGAAAACAGCAACCAATATAACTCCCAGAATAATCCTTCCTATATTTGAAACAAAAGAAGACAGATCTAAGAGAACTGATTTTACCCTCGCTCCATAGTCAGCAATTCTATCAGTGAAGGTGTATCCAGAGACCCTCCCATTAATAGTGTCAAAGGTATCTTTCACAATACCTTTTAACTCGATTGCCCTTATGTTTAATTCATTACCCAGATCGCCTGATCGACATTTAGCCTCTATATCAGCATTATATCCTTTAAGTATTTTGGCGATATCTCTAATTCTGGACAATGAGCTATCTGGTGCCAGGGCTTTAGGAAACCTCCCCGGAAACCTTTTCCTAAGGGCGCCGATATCAGTTTCCAATCTTTTGAGATTGGCTTCTATGTCCCTTGAAAATCCCTTAAGTATGCTTCCTTCACATACAAATTCAGCGGCTCCAGTTAGCATGATAGCAACATTCTGGATAGCCTTAATTGCCTTTTTGATATCATGTGGATCGACATCTGGCATGGTTTACCTCTTTTTGAATTTAATCAAAGAAGAGATCTGTATTAATCACCATCCCCTCAGGGATGGAAACCCTCTTTGAGGAATGACTGATAATATTCACATCCCCTTTTATAACAATCCCTCTGCCAAAGTGTATATTACCCTCAATTTTAAGTGAGTGGCAATCAATCAGGGAAGGGACATCATAGGCAAACCTTTCCTTTAACTGATCGATGTTTTTATAGTGCCTGTCATCGAGATCTATCTGTATAGTTCCAAGTCTTCTATCTGGATTTTGTATA
>CP070660.1:70989-77770 GCA_020355145.1 Deltaproteobacteria bacterium | reverse complement strand
TATCCTCAACTCTTATAAGACCATTATGATCGCTGATTATCCTGCTAACAATAGCGAGACCCAATCCTGTACCAGACTTCTTTGTAGAGAAATATGGTTCAAAAAGCCTCTCCTTGTCCTCATTAGGTATACCGGTACCGGTATCACTAACCTCAATCCTGACAATCCTCAATACCTTGTCATAGAAAAGTTTGATGCTGATCTTTCCCTTATCAGGGATGGCTGCCACAGCATTATCCAAAAGATTAATCATCACCCTTCTTATCTGTTCTCTATCCAGCTTAAATATAGGGATATCATGGCTGTCAATAAGCTTGAAGGTTATGTCCTTTTGGGCATCTTTATACAATAAGATTGCATCCCGAATTATCTGCTTTATATTATCCGGCAGTGGATTAGGAGCTGGCATGCGGGCAAAATTGGAAAACTCGTCTACTAATACCTTCAACCCCTCAACGTTGTCTATTATCAACCGGGTACATTCATCAAAAACAGTCCCATCTTCTTTTGCTAAACGACTACCATACTTTCGTCTCAACCTTTGTGCTGACAACTGAACCGGGGTCAATGGGTTCTTTACCTCATGGGCAATACGTCTGGCTACCTCTCTCCAGGCAGCCATTCTCTGTGCCCTTTCCAATTTCGTCAGATCCTCAAATACCGCAACTAATCCGAGATAATTATCTTGATTATCCCTCAAGACATTCAAAGAGACCAGCAACTTTAATAAACGCCCCTTTACAGAGATGTGTATCTCTTTGTGGATAAATCCCTTGTTAAAAAGATTTTTGTCTGCCACAAACCCACTGATAATCGACCGATATTTGGGGCCTAAAATATCCCTATAATTCTTCCCTATTATCTGCTTGGCGGAGATACTAAGCATCTTTTCCGCAGACTTATTAATAGTGGAGATCACCCCTCGAGAATCCGCAGATACAACACCTGCGGCCACACTTTCTAAGATAGTCTCCATATAGAGCCTACGCTGCTCTGATTCCTTATTGCTATTGATCAAATCCCTGTTAACAACATCGAGTTTCTTTTTGCCTTCCCTAAGATCCTCTGTCATCCGGTTGAATGAATCTACAAGAACGCCCATCTCATCCTTGGATTCCAGATCAATACGAAAGCTGTAATCGCCAGAGGCAATCCTGTTAGTAGCCCTGGCCAGTTCCTCTATCGGGACTGTAATCCCCTTTGACAGATAAAAACCAAACCAGACTGCCGAAAAGATGACCAAGAGTGTAACAATGGAAAGGGTGATCAAATGACTTAACTTTATTGGCCTCTTGAGCATCTTTAGTTGTTTATATCCTTGCAGGCCCTTGGTAACAGTCTCCAGCCTATTCAAAACCACTCCTGGGATAAATTTGGCAACGACAATTGCTCCTACCTGGGCCTTTGTCTCGGTCCGTGAAAATATGGGTACGATACCCCTGACCAAATCTCCGTGCGAGGATGTTTGAGTATCCGTCATGTCAGTCGAGGCCTTGAAACTCTTGCGCAGCACTTCAATGCTCAGATCTTTAAACGGTTTTAAATCAACCCTGCTGTCATAAGAGACGGCCCTTGGAAGTAACTTTGATGAAAAGACCTGGATAGCGGCAAGCCTGTATTCCTTCCTTTTTTCCTCTAGAAATGCCTGCAATTCATCTTTCTTGGCTACCAGCATGTACCCTTCATGGGTAATTAGGGAACTCAGGCTATTGCCAAAGGTCAGGGCCTCATCTGCAACCCTTTTATAGTAGTCCTGACCAATCTCTAAAGAGTCCTGAAGGGACTGTTCAACCTGAAGATTAAACCAATGTTCGATGGACAGAGAGATAAACTGCACCGAGACAAAAAAGATGATTATAGTTGGCAAAAGGGAAAGGATGACAAAGGCAAAGACGAGTTTGGCCCTAAGACCAGAGCCCATGACCTTCTTTTTTCTCTCAAAGACCAGCTTGACCAGATTTCTCATGGTCAGATAGAGGAGAAGAAGCAGCAGGATTACATTGATATTTATTAATGCAAAGATCAGGATGCTGTCGGCGACCGGTAACTCAAGGCCAAGACCCAGGATCTTGGTTCCCAGATAGGTAAGCAGCACAATAGTGGGTAGTATGACGCATATAATAAATATTTCCCGTCTACGCCTCTTTAGATCCTCATTCTTAATAGCTATACGTTTTTTCATCGGCCTTAATACCTGAAGATCACTGAATACCAGTCAGTCTCAAAATCCCAAAGGGATAGAAAGAAGAAGACATAGTTTAGATAAAAGGGCAATTCAATCTTGTCAAGCTCTGCCTTCATTCGTAACTGATAAATGAGTCCTCTTTTAAGCTCATCAAGCCTGGCCACCTCTAAGGCGACTACGTCTGCCATTAACTTCTTCGCCTCATCAAAATCCTTAGTCTTTACCTCTTTATTATTCTGTTCTGGCAAAGAGAGGTTAAATTCATTCTTCAAACTATTATATTCTATGGTATGCGTTAACTTAATATCTGCTATCTTGCGATCAAACCATGCATTCCTGACCTCATATAGCTTGACAATAAAGATAAACTTGGTTGAGATCCCATTCATGATGGCATTGTTCATCTCCTCAGTAAAACAATCTCTTACATTAAAGTAGGCAAGTAGATCATCCCGGGTATTAGTGACAATTATATCTGACAGGCGGGCCTCGTTTTTTGCCAAGGAAGCTGTAGGAGAGATAAAGAAAAAAACAAAGATACCCACAGCACAATGAAAACCCTTCTTTAGCATCCTAACCTACTTTGGTAAAGGCCCCCACTTGCCCTCTACCACATATAAGATTCCAAAGATATCTTGAAAGATCTTTAAAAGACTATTTTATAATGATTTTGGTATCATAGAAAAAAGGAAGGATGATTGCAAGACTTTATAATTGGAATGTGCCTAGATTGAGATAAGGTTGTAACGCCAAAAAAATGATGGATATCAGAGGGCGAAGAGGCCTGAGAAGAAGCGCAGAATTATGGGAGCATCATTCACGCAGAGACCAAATCAAGGGCGCCAAAGGATGGTATCTTGACCTTTATCTTCCCGCACTCTTCTTTACTGCTAAATCGGACTTCCTCCCAGTAGTCCTCCTGCGCCATAAATGTCTTGAGCAATTTTTGGTTCAAGGAATGCCCTGATCTTTCTACCACAAAATGTCCAATTATTATAGGACCAAGGATGGCTAAATCACCTATGAAATCAAGGATCTTATGTCTTACAAACTCGTTTCTATACCTCAGGCCATCCTCATTTAAGACCTTGAATTCATCCATGACAATAGCATTATCCAGTGACCCACCCCTTGCCAATCCATTGTTCTTTAGCGTCTGAACGTCCTTCAAAAAACCAAATGTCCGTGCCTTGCTAATCTCTTGGATGAAGGTAGATTGTGAAAAGGATATCTCATAGGCCTGATTTTTTATCAAGGGGTGATCAAAGTCGATCTTATACGTTATCTTCAACTCATTGGCTGGATAGAGGTGGACGGATCGATTGCCATCCTGAATCTTGACCGGCCTTTTTACAAGTACAAACCTCTTGGTATTATCTTGTACGGTAACCCCTGCATTTTTAAGGAGAAATACAAAAGGGGCAGAGCTTCCATCCATAATGGGGACCTCTTCACCATCAATCTGCACCAAGGCATTATCTATACCCATGCCGAAAAAGGCAGCCATAAGGTGCTCTATTGTGGAGATACTATATCCATTAAAGCCAATAGTGGTAGCCATATTCGTGGCGATTACATTATCAAAAGAGGCCTTAACACTACAATCAGGAGATACATCAAGGCGTTCAAAGGTTATACCACTGTTCGGCAGCGTTGGTTTTATGGTAAGTTTCACCTTTTTGCCAGAGTGAAGACCTATTCCTGCGCAACTTATGTCCTCTGCCACTGTCTGCTGTCTTAAATCCATATCACTCCCCTTGGGTAATAAAATAGCTTGGATTTTCTATTGATGGCGACTGATTTATGCCATTCACACCGCATGATGGAGTGTTGGAGTACTGGAGTATTGGATAGTAGAAGCGGAAAGAATTATTTGTTTATTAGTTTAAACCCATTACTCCAGGACTCCATTGCCCCCATACTACAATTGAGGCGAAGCCCCTAATTTCTTCATTTTGACGCAGTAAGTTTCTCAGAGTATTTTAACATAGCAAATAATATGCCATTGAATAAAAAGGTCCTCAAAAGGAACGTTTTCATATAGTTAACCAATTGTAATTAATATCAAATTTTGAGATAAAGGTAACTTCTATATCTGTTTACCTTCCCTATTAGTGTGTTAAATTTAACACATCTTTTGTGTCTGATTGATACAATATCATATGCTTTTTTGCTTGTATTTAGAAAGAATTTAGATCTAATATTAAGGCTATGTTTCTCACCTACCGCTATGTTTCAGCCGCAGTAATCCTCCTTATTATTGGTGGTTGCTACCCTTTGGTCAAAAAAGAGGTCAAGGAGCCAGCCAGGGCCCTTCAAAGGGTGAGGCATTTTTGGCCGGAATTCCAGGACGACATGGACAAGGATTCCCTTGATATGGCTATAGAAAGGAGTCTCGAATACCTGAACCGGCTGGAGGATAATAAAGTCTTTACCTATGGGCCTGATAAATTTACCGTTGAACATATCCGGGACTCTTTAAGGACCTTTTTACTAATTACCAGGCAGAATTCCAATATTAAGAAATTTAACAGGGAGTTACGAAAGAGATTTTTCCTATACAAGGCAGCCGGCCGTCGTGGAAGCAAGAAGGTCCTTTTTACTGGGTATTTTGAGCCAATCATCAATGGGAATCTTGAGCCTGATTCTATACACCTATATCCGATCTACAAAAGGCCAGATGATCTACTCAGGATTGATTTGGGACTCTTCCGCCCTAGATTCCATGGGGAGTACATTACGGCCAGAGTAGATGGTCAGAGGCTTATCCCTTATTATACAAGGAGGGATATAGCCGAGGGAAGGGTTTTAGAAGGGCAAGGGTTGGAGATCGCCTGGTTAAAGGATCCCCTGGATATAGCCATATTACAGATTCAGGGTTCAGGTATCATAAGATTACCCAATGGAGAGAAGATCAGGGTTGGTTATAGTGCCTCAAATGGACACCCTTACAAGAGCATAGGGGGGTATATGATAGACAAGGGATACATTGAGAGTGATAATTTATCCCTTCAGACCATCAGGTCTTATCTTGATGACCACCCGGATATCAAAGAGGAGATATTGAATTATAATCCATCCTACGTCTTTTTCAGATTTCTTGATAACGGGCCCCTCGGAAATATCGGTGTTCCTTTGACACCTGGAAGGTCTCTGGCCCTTGACAACGTGCTTTTTCCAAAAGGCGCCCTGGTATATATTCGCTGCCAGAAACCGATTATGGCAAAGGATGGGGATATAGCTGAATGGACCCCATTTTCCCGGTTCCTCTTGAATCAAGATACTGGAGGGGCTATAAAGGGCGCAGGCCGGGCAGACATCTTTTGGGGCAGTGACCCATATGCGGAGTTGGCTGCAGGTCACCTTAAAGACAAAGGGGAGCTATATTTTCTGGTGAAAAAACCAGATTCCTAAATGGCAAATCTAGAAAAATCGGCTACTTGAAGAAAGAACTGATTTATCCCTTTCAGTAGTCCAAGGCGGTTTTCCCTTACCCTTTTGTCTTCTGCCATGACCATTACCTGAGAAAAGAATTCATCCACAGGCACACTTAATTTGGCCATTAGATTCAATGCCTCAAGGTAATTCTCTCTGTCTATCTCCTTCCTTACCCTATCCTCTAGTAACTGAAATGTCTTCCATAAATCCTCTTCACTCTTGTCCTCAAAGTAGTCAGGATTTACCCTGTTGGTGCCCTCAAAACCCCTTATTATGTTCATGATCCGTTTAGAGGCAGTGGCTAACCGGTCAAAGTCCTTAGAAAGGTCTCTAAATCTCTTGAGCGCTGCAATCCTTTCCTCTAACTGGTTCAGGAGGTGAAAATCCACCGTGATTACCGCGTCGATCAGAGCCTGCGCAATACCTTCAGACAACAACATATTCCTAAACCGATCCCTTATAAAGTTAATCACCTTATTAACAATCTCTTGGACGTCAAATGAAATGGCCTCATTCAGAATAGAGCCTGATCTACTGACAAAATCCGGCAGGGAGATAGTAATCTTTCTATCTCTAATAAGCCTGATAATACCAAGGGTCTGTCGCCTGAGTGCATAGGGATCTGCTGTTCCGGTAGGCTCCAGGCCAATTGCAAAACATCCTACGATGGTGTCCATCCTATCTGCCAGGCCTACAATTGACCCGATAAGGGATCCGGGGAGTCTGCTATCTGCCTGAACAGGTAGATAATGATCTGAGATAGCCACACAGACATCCGCCGGATGTCCATCAAGTCTGGCATATATCTCACCCATTATACCCTGGAGGGATGGGAACTCTGTCACCATCTCGGTAACCAGATCACATTTACATAGCCTCGCTGCGAGCCTGACATCATCTATCACTTCTGGCGTTATCCTTTCAGCCAGGTATTCGGCCAGTTTGGTAAACCGTTGCACCTTGGCAAAGGAGGTCCCCAGCTCGGCCTGATAGATAACCGCCTTTAAATCCTCCAGCCGGTCCTCAAGAGGCCTTTTTCTGTCCTCCCTAAAGAAGAAATCCGCATCAGCCAACCTGGCCCGGAGGACCCTTTCATGCCCCTTTCGAACAATAGACTCGTCCCTTGCAATCGTATTGTTAACAGCTACAAAACTGGGC
>CP070660.1:68218-70889 GCA_020355145.1 Deltaproteobacteria bacterium | reverse complement strand
GTGCTTGATTTAAGGTCACCGGACAGCACTGGGCATTTATTTCTTCTTTTCTTTTTTCAATTTTCGTTTTTCCTTTGCACTAAGTTGAGCCTTTTTCTGTTGTTCCCTTTTGCCTTTATCTTTTTTCCCCTTATCACCCATATCTGTTTCTCCTTGCTTGAAAATGGCTTGCACCGGACTCTGGCGGCGAAACCCCGTCTTCGGTTGTAGAGGTTAACAGATGAGATCGTTTGCCGTCACGCTCGCCGATTTCTCGTCCGTCCCCTAACACTATCTGGCATGCGGCCTAACGTCTGGATAACCGGCGGCTTTGGCCGTCCGAGTTGGTCCAGATGTTATCTTTCTCAGTGTTTTTTGTGCTCGCTCACAAATTGAGCGCAAAGACTATCGCTTCACCCACCTGTTTCATTTTTCCAGGTGAGAGGGTTGTAACGAGTGAGCCTATTTTTGCTTTTGATACAGTCTGAATATGGTCAAAATTGATGACACAATCTTTTGGCATGCCTTCATTCTTGGATAAAAATACCTCGCTTGGTATATCTCTGATTGTTGATGTGATTGGTGCAACAGTGACTTCTCCGAGGTATTCCAATATGGAATCCCGAGTTAGGATCATTACGGGTCGTTTCTTGTCTGTAGCTTTGAATTTGTACCACCTTATTTCTCCTCTTTTCATTCATCCCCCCAATCCTGCTCATTTTCCCACACGCTAAACTCTCCTTTATTCACAGGATGCAACTCGTATCCTTCGCGATGTTTTTCTTCAAGACGTCTGATATTCAAACGATCAATCGCTTCTTGTAAGGCCTGACGAGTGAAAGCAGATCGAGTGGTTTTAATCTCCTTGATAATTTTGTCGACTGATTCGACAAGTTCATCATCTAAGGTCATTTGGATTGTGCGCATAAATGCCCCCCTAACAATTGTGGACAAATATAGCTATAATAGTGCACATCAATTAACATGTCAAGGGGTAATATAACCGGAGTTTCCTGAGTTTCGAGGGAAACCCATTGTTTCTGAGCGAAAATCCGCTGGGAGCAGTGGGGCACCCATCGAGGTGAGCAGGAAGGGGAAAGCCCCGCCTTTAGAGCGGGGAAGGGGCAAGCATTCCCCGCCTGCGAACCCGATAGGGTCACTGCGGAAGCCTTGAAGCGAAGAAATAATGGGTTTTCGTTGCGCGATCTGACTTTACAAAGAAAATCAATAGGTTCATTAAGCCTAATCAAAATTTTTAAGGAAACTCCAGACTATTCTTGTCTTGACTTTTTTTCTTATTGGGGTAAGTTACCTATCACTCACTTTCGTTGATCCTTGGATTTGGCCTATGGACAAATTCGAGGTGTTTACTATCTTTAAATAATCGAGGAGATTACATGATAAAAAAGACTGATCAAATTAGAAATATAGGGTTGATAGGTCATAGCGGTTGCGGAAAGACATCACTGGCAGAGGCCATTCTCTATAATAGCAAGGCTATAAAAAGATTGGGAAGAGTGGATGATGGTACCTCCATCATGGATTTTGAACCGGAAGAGATCAAGAGAAAGGTGAGCCTCGGCACAGCCTTTCACCCCTTTAGATGGAAAAATGGGAGGTTCAATCTTATAGATACACCAGGGGAAAATGATTTCCTTTCTGACACCAAGGTATGTCTTCAGGTAGCGGAAGGGACTGTTGTTATTGTAGATGCCGTTGACGGTATCAAGGTGGGCACCGAAAAGGTCTGGGCCTTTTCCGAGGAATACAATCTACCTCGGTTGATATTTATTAACAAACTGGACAGGGAACGGGCTGATTTTTATAAGGTTATAGAGGAGATTGAAAGGACATTTTCCATAAAGACAACGCCTATATATCTCCCAGTTGGAACAGAAAGTGACTTTAATGGAGTGATAGACCTCATAAGGTTAAAGGCACATCTGTACAAAAATGATGGTACTGGCACATTTAAAGATGGTGATATCCCAGATTCAATGGCCGAGATAGTAGATACATGGCGGGAAAAGATAATGGAAAATATTGTCGAGGCCAATGATGATGTGATGGAAAGATATCTTGATGGACAGGAACTCAGTCCAAAGGAGATAGAGGAGACCTTTATAGAGGGTGTTAAATCTGGCGATGTGGTGCCTGTTGTTCCTGGATCTGCTACCCTTAATATAGGTGTTGGCCAACTTTTAGACATTATTGATCAATCATTGCCTTTTCCACCAGAAAGGGGAACGGTTAAAGGGCATAAGGTGGACGGTGATGAGGGGATAGAATTTGATGCTGTAGAGGAGGCCCCATTTTCGGCCCTTATCTTCAAGACCTTAGCAGACCCATTTGCAGGGAAACTCAATCTCTTCAAGGTTATGTCTGGAAGGATAGATTCAGAGTCTACCGTGTTTAATTCAACAAGAAAGGTCAAAGAGAAATTGGGTCAGCTACTGTTGATTGAGGGTAAAAGGCAGACACCAGTGGATACGGCTGGTACCGGCGATATAGCAGCTGTAGCTAAGCTAAAAGAGACCACGACAGGGGATACCTTTTGTAAGGAGGGCAATCCAATCGTGTTTCATCCAGCAGAGCCATTTTCGCCAACCATTTCCTTTGCTATTGAGGCCACAGAAAAAGAGAATGAGGACAAGGTCTACTCTTCTCTGGCCAGATTGGTGGAGGAAGACCC
>CP070660.1:65340-68118 GCA_020355145.1 Deltaproteobacteria bacterium | reverse complement strand
CCGCACGGGCATAACCCACTACCCCCTCAAGATAGCGTGTCTACCAGATTCCACCACTTCGGCACAATAGATCATTTCCCCTCAGTTTTTGTATCCGAAGGGATGCCAGAGCTTTCCGGTTTGGCCTTTACTTGATCACCAGCCTTTAAAGGCCTTTCCTGATGAGTTTTGGCCTTTCCCTCCATTATCGAAGATTTTGGAGCCTTGGCTGCTATAAAGGCCAAGGAAAGGGAAGTTATCATGAAAGCGATAGCCACACCTGTCGTTACCTTGTTGAGAAAAGGGGCAGCACCAGTACTTCCAAATATTGTCTGACTGCTACCCCCAAATGCAACACCCAAGTCAGCTCCTTTACCAGACTGCAAAAGTATAGCTAGTATCAAACCAATACAGATAAGTACGTGAATAGCTATGAGCACTGTAATCATATACTTGCCTTACCCTTATAATTTTAGCCTTTAATATATCATATCTCCTAACTATTTTAAATCTAATTTTATACCCTTAGAAAATCATGTACAATTACTGCTTTCCTGTCATATTATCCATTGTTAAATATTCTGTTCTTGACATTTATACAAATTTAGTTAAATATTACTTCAAAAGGCATAGATCCTTTGTGGCCATAAAAATGGTTTAGGGAATGGATGAGGAAGAATACACAAACAAGTATATAAATTTAAGGGTACTTAAGAGTATTCAGGAATACTTGAAGGCAGATGATAATAACCATACTGCTGTATACCCTATTAGGGTGCCTGATGATTTGCTGTACCAGACATTAAAATCCAAGGGAGCCAAAAATGCTGATAGTATAATACATCACATATTCAAATTGGGTCTTACCATTTGGAGTGAAAAGCTATACGATACAGTTTTTGGCTCTCAGGAGAGCCTTCAGGAATTTATAGAACTTGTAAAGAAGCGGACTAAGAAAGAGGAATAAAACCTCTCTAGCCCCACTTTTATCTCTAACTCCCCCAGACCAAAACAAAATCCCCTTAATATACAGGCCTAACCCAGACTGGGTTACCTCATCACTGATCAATTATTAAATTACGATATCTATTGAGATTGACCATGACTCTGGCTGCCCTTTCCGGCGTGGGAAAATTGACAAGAAGAGCAGCCTCTTGAAACCCCTTTATTTGCTCGTCCCATATTCCAGGTGGGGCAGATAGGCAGGTGATGATAGGCTTTTTCTGCCCCCTATCTTTCCCTAAAGACGATAAACCTTTAATAGAATCAATGTTGGCGGAGGCAAACATCGCAAATAGAAGTATGCCTGCAACGTTTTCATCTCTCATAACCGCCCGCAAAATGCCAACCATTGCCTCTGGGTTATACCAGCCTGGCCCCATATCCACCGGATTTGTTCTTAAGGCCAGAGGCGGCAAAATCTCGTTTATCCTCCCCTGCGTCTCCCGCGTAAAGGAAACTATGTTAAGACCACCCATCTGACATATATCAGCGGCAGCTATACCTGGACCAGCTTGAGAGGAAAGTATAGCCACACCAGGGCCCTTTGGTAAAGGGGACCCAGCAAGGGCCTTTGCTGTATCTAACAGGGCCTCGACGCTATTCAGTCCGAGTATGCCTGCCTGAGCAAACGCACCTGAATAAATCTCCCCTCTTCCAGCCAGAGATCCTGTATGGGAACGAGACGCACTATCCCCTATATCTCCGATTCCTGTTTTGTAGGCTATAATCGGCTTTTTGCCCTTATAGGTCTTGGCCGTATCTATCAGTTGCCGGGGCCTGTCTATACCCTCCATATAAAGAGCTATTACATCTGTATTTCGGTCCTGCATCAAATAATCAACCATCTGAGCAAAATCTACATTCAGTCGGTTTCCAATTCCTACTATTTTACTGAAGCCTATATCATTCCTTATAGCCATGAAACAGAGCAGATGGCACATCCCTCCGCTCTGGCTGACAAGTCCAATACCACCCTTTTTTAACAAAGAAAACTCTGGTGTGAAGGAGGCATTCAGGTTTACCTGTAAATTTATCATACCAAATGTATTGGGGCCGATCACTGGCACATTAGCCCTCTTCACAACCTTGGCAAGTTTTTCATGAAGATCTACCCCAACTGGATCATCTATCTCCTTAAATCCTGCCGAAATAAGGACTATACCCTTAACACCTTTAGAAAGGCATTCTTCAAAGATAGCAGGAACCATTTTTGCTGGTAGGACTATTATGGCCAGATCTATCTCATATGGAAGCCCTTTTATGGAGGGAAAGGCCTTCAGGCCCATGATCTCTTTTGAACCAGGATTAACCGGTATGATCATACCTGGGAAGTCCCCTTTAGTCAGACTTAGCATTACATGAAAGCCAAGCTTAGCGGGTTTTTCCGATGCACCTATAACTGCAACCGACCTAGGGTTAAAGAGCTTATTAATGCTATCTCTTTTTATATCCATCAAACACTCCTGAGACCCTCCTTTAGGACAATAATGGGTTAATATCAAGGGAAAATTTGTCTTAATTGACATCAAAGTCAATTAAATGAATATAAAAAGTTCCATTATAGGATTGCTGTGGGGTTCTAGCCCCAACGCCTTCAAGATACGAAAATATTAAAGGGCAGAAAATTAAGCTTTATTGGGCTCTTAAACCAATTAGCGAAGATTTTACATTATATTTACAGGGCATACTCGATGCTGAGAGGATTATTAACGTATTGAAGTCTCTAGGCAAAGAAGTTTATTTAAAGCCTAAAACTGGATCTGTTCAATTAATTGATTCTAATAATGATTTCAGAAT
>CP070660.1:58343-65240 GCA_020355145.1 Deltaproteobacteria bacterium | reverse complement strand
GGAAATAGCTGACTGGGCATATGTGCTGGAAAATGGAAGGGTTATTTTGGAGGGGAAGGGCAAAGAACTTTTACAGAATGACCTTGTCCAGAAATCCTATTTGGGGATGTAAATATCTTATAACCAAAAGAAAAAATGGGGTGGTGCCGGTTGATGGCAGACTCGGAAGTGGCGTTTCCACCATGCAAAGAATTTCTCTATATCTCATAAAAGCTTGTAAATTAAAGAAATTTGTTATACTGTTCTTAAAATCATATGCATTTTTCTAACCGGAAATTACTGATAGGAAATGGATATCTATCCAAGACTCACCCATGAGTTTTCAAGAGAATGGATGCCCCATCATGATTTCACACTTTATTAACTAGTGGCTTTAATCGTACATGATATCATCATGTTACGATCTTATTGGCGGTCACATTTTAAAGTTAGGAGGTGAAGGTTATGAAAAAAAAGGTATTCATGATTTCATTGGCTTCAGTACTGGTGTTGGGACTTTTCATCGTGGTGGGCCCCGAATCAGCGTTCACAGCACCAAAGGAAAAGATACTTATTGGGAACGTGGACGCATTTACAGGCATATTTGCTCCAGGGCCGAAGATGTGGGGTACCATATGGATGGAGATACTCATCGAGGAGTATAATGAAAAAGGAGGACTCAAGGTTCCAGGATATGATAAAAAATTACCCATTGAGCTCAAAAAATACGATTCAAAAAGCGACACAGAAACCCTGATCAGACTCACTGAAAAATGCATTGTTGAGGACAAGGTAGACTTGATGTTTGCGCCTTGGGGAACATCCCAGAATTTCGCTGTCTATCCTCTATATGACAGATATGGATACCCAATGATCTCCCATGCATCGGGAAGCAATCAGGTAGTGGAACTCGTTAAGGGTGGGAAAGCAAAATGGATGTTCCCGGTATTGGCCCAGCCTCCATTTGGCGCCAAGTATACCTCTGATTTCTTTGAATCGGCAGGAGCCTCTCATGTAGGGATCATTGGTATAAGCGATTTGCACGGCATAGAATGGACTGGTCAACTCAAGGAAGAGCTCAATCGAAGAGGCATTAAGCCAGTGGTCGGACCTGAACTCTATCCCATGAATGTTGAAGATCTATCACCCATTATTAAGAAACTTAAGGAGTCTAATGTGGACGCCCTGTGGGCCTCCACTTATCCCACTGACGGCACCTTGTTAATAAGGCAATCCATGGAACTTGGTTACTCTCCAAAGATAATGATTATGGGCCCTGGGTCACAGTATCCGGCAATTATGGTACCAGCGTTTGGTGTCGAAGCCATGACGGGAATTATGGAATACCATGGTTTTGAGGTGGATTTTGCAACAACCCCAAAGTTACTTGACCTTGCCGAAAAATACAAAAAGCAAGTCGGGGCCTATCCTGGCGCCAATACTATAGCGGCATATGTATGCTATGAGGTGTTGTTTAAGGCGGTTGAAAAATACGGCCTCGATAGAAAGAAAATCAGGGACGCCCTTGCCACTGAGACATTTGATTCGGTGCTTGGCCCAGCGAAGTGGGATTTGGAAAACGTCTACCTGGATGTACCTGGAGCAGGTTACCTCTGCCAGTGGCAAGGCAAGGAGATATTGAAAGTGGTCTGGCCTTCAGACAGGGCCAGCGCCCAATGGATCCCGAAACCGTCGTGGCCATCCGCAAAAAGGTAGCAATATGAGAATGAAACCATGGCATCCCCCTCCTTGATACTGGATATAGTAATCGGAGGAGCCATTTTAGGAGCCATCTACTCCCTGATTGCTGTTGGTCTCAATCTACAATACGGGGTTACACGTATACTTAATGTGGCACATGGACATTTTCTCATGTTGGGCGCCTATATCACCTATTTTTGCTTTGTCCTATTCAGCATGAATCCATTTGCCTCCCTTATTGTGGTGGGGCCGTTGATGTTTTTGATCGGGCTCATCGTTTATACAGTGATCCTTCGAAGGGTGGTGAAGATATCAAAATCCACTGAGGAACTTGAATTTAGATCCCTCTTGCTATGTTTCGGCCTTTATTTTGTAATCCCTGGAGTTGCTATGTCCCTGTGGACGGCAAACTACAGGGGATATGAGGTCCCCTTACTTGGAACGATTAACATCTTCGGTGCGGTATTTGAGCTAAACAGGATTGTAATTGCCTTAATATCCATTGTTATCAATGTGATCCTCTATTTCTTCCTGCGATTTACGAAGATGGGCCTATCCATGAGGGCTACAGTTGACCAGCAACAGGGCGCTCAACTTGTTGGAGTGAATATTCATAACATCTATGCGGTCTCCTTTAGCTTGGGTGTCTTGTTGAGCGCATGGGCGGGCACTTTAATAAGCATTATATATTCCACCATAAGTCCATTTATGGGGACCCCATATACATTAATAGCACTGGTACTCGTGATTTTGGCTGGTATTGGAAGTTTTAAGGGCAATATCGTGGGGGGGTTTGTGCTTGGTTACCTTACTTATACGACCATGAGGGTCATACATCCGGCCTTAACCCTCGTGGTCGTATACAGTGTCTTAATATTGATACTCCTCATAAGGCCAACAGGCCTTTTTTCAAGGTGAAATATTTTGTTTCCGAACTTCTGAGGGGTATGAAAAAGGGAGTCCATAGACCTATCCATCAACAGGATATCTTCCAACTTGATCAGGGAAACCTTCTGACCAACAAGAGTTAATTGCCGGGTATTTTAAATGGCCTTGCGAAATTCGGATGGAATCGGACTGACATGGAATTCCCTGCTTTGCCAAAAAACCTAGCCCTTGGAGCAGCCTTTATCGTCCTGATAATCGCCCCGCTCTTCCTTACACCCTACTATTCATCATTGGTTACCAGTGTCCTATTATGGATCGGATTGACTATTAGCTGGCACTTTTTTTGTGGCACCACAAAATATATTTCCCTGGGATCGGCAGCCTTCTTTGGGATAGGGGCATATGTTACGGCGATATTCAGTGGAATTCTTCCCTTCCCTCTTGTCCTGATCTTGGCAGGTGTGATCAACTTCATTTTTGCATGTGGCGTTGGTCTTGTGACTTTGAGATTGAAAGGCATTTACTTCGCCATCTTTACCTTTGGTCTTTCTGAGCTCCTGAACAATGCCATCCTGTTTTGGGAGATGGAGGTGACAGGGACCCGCGGTCGGTTCATCGCCTCTATTGATGTCTATTATCCAACATTAATAATAACCTTTATTATTATCCTATCTACAATCCTCTTAATGAGATCTAAACTCATCTTTGCCCTGAAGATGATAGGCGAGTGTGAGGAGGCGGCTAATCACTCGGGTGTGAATACTACTTTCTACAAGATAATTGGTTTTGCCATCAGTGGTATGTTCATCGGCCTATTAGGGGCGGCCTTTGCATCTAAATGGGGTTATATTGATTCTGGAATGGCCTTTAATTCCTTGTACTCCTTTATGCCCGCCATAATGACATTATTCGGGGGAATAGAGACGTTCTTGGGGCCGGTTGTGGGAGCTGTGGTCCTTTCACTATTGGAGGAGTATCTGCTTACCTCTTTTAAGGATTATTTCATGATCATCCTTGGATCGATAATGATCATTGTTATCCTTATCCTGCCGGAAGGAATAACTGGAAAACTACTTAGGCGGTAATGGGGAGAGAAAGGGAAGGATTTGGCGTTTATTGAAGGATGTTATGAGAAAGATGATGGGCCTTTTGGTTTTCATCCGACAGCTCAAACAAAAAGGCATCCTTTGATATCTGGCCAAAGGGTTGCTGGAAAACAGACTACATTTCAGGGGAGGAACGCCTCATTGGGTGGAGAAAAAGACTTAGGGTATCGACACACAAACTTTTTCAGAAATCAAAAAGGAGGGAGAAAATGGGAGAAATAAAGAAAGAGAGGGTGAGGATATGGGATTCGGTACCTGGGTTTGATTTCAACGAAGAGGTTGATCTGGCTCAAATAAGTTCATACTTCTTCGATGGAACCCACGCCGTGCCATTGTTGACGCCAATGTATAGCTGGTTCTGGATCAGGAACTGCGCCTATGGGTCCCAGTATGCAGCCGAAACCTTTAGCATGCCCAGGAATAAAGGATTTACGCTGAGAGATGTGGAAGGCTCGGATTATGTCGGCATGCGCATTATAAAAAATGAGGAGGAGATAAAGAAACGAACGACCAAGTTCAAGGAGGCCTTGGTCCCGTGGATTGAGGACTTTGACGGCAAGTGGGGAGCTCAGCAGGAGGAGTTACTCTCTATTTACGAAAAACTCAGAGGGTTTGATTTGGAAGAGGCTACAAGTATTGATCTCATGCACCATCTCTGGGATCTGATCAGTGCAAACCGCAGGATGTGGGAGATACATTTTCAAGGGATGACCGTCTCCTATGTGGCATTTTTGTTGCTTGAAGACATGGTGAAACCCTACGGCCTGACATCGGAGAGCCCTGAATTCCAAAACATGTTCAGGGGGTTTGACAATAAGGTATTCCAGGTGGACAAAAAGCTGTGGGAATTAGGCAGGAAGGCCACTGATAAGGGCGTGGACAGTGTTATCATGAACACCCCAATCGAGGAGGTGATAAATGAGCTCGATAAGAGTGAAGCGGGGAAAGAATGGCTCAGAGATCTCTACGATTTCCTCGAGGTGGACGGATGGAGGATGGTGCGAATGATGGATTTAAATGAGCCCTATTGGCTTGAAGATCCGAGCACGGTGATATCGCCCATCAGGGCCTTTATTAAAAAAGGCGGTGATTATGACCTGGATGACGTCAGAGCGAATTTGTCCAACGAAAGAGAAAAGGCGATTGCAGATCTTTTACAGAAAGTACCACAAAGTGAGAAGCCCTGGTTCGAGGCCCTCATAAATTTAGGCGGCAAGACAGGCTCTTACAGCGAGGAGCATGATCTCTATTGCGAGCTTTACATGCATGCGGTATTACGCCGCAGCTTTCTTGGCATGGGGAGACGGTTGGCCGAGGCAGGGACCATTGATAAACCTGAAGATATCTTTTTCCTTAACCCCGATGAAGTGGAAATGGTATTGATGGGGCCCGAATTTCATAAATTGCAGTACATTGCCAACAGGCGGCGGGCACGCTGGGAGTACCTGAATGAAAATTGGGCGGAAGTAAATGCGGTGACGCATCCCCCTGCATATACAAGCCGGGCAAGTATTGAAGAAGCCGTGGGGATGGATCTCCTGCCGTCAGAAGATCCGATTATTATCAAAATAGTTGTCGGAGAATTGCCAAGGGTAAGGCCTGAGTTGAAGGCTGACATCTATGGCGTATGCGGAGCCCCTGGCGTTGCCGAGGGACCGGCCCGGGTCATCATGACTTACAACGAGCTGGATCAAGTCCAGAAGGGTGACATCCTCGTCTGCCCAGGGACAAATCCGGCCTGGACACCGGTTTTTGGTCTGGTCAAGGCTGTTGTCTCCGACAGGGGGGGAACGCTGAGTCATACGGCCATCGTTGGTCGGGAATATGGATTGCCAACCATAGTAAACTGCTTTGAAGGCACTGCAAAGATCAAGACCGGGATGAATATAAGGGTTGATGCCACTGAAGGTGCCATCTACTTTCTGGATAAATGAGTCGATCATATAGTAACGGCGAGGGGGCTCTTTGTGGCTATCGAGAGCCCCCTTCTATGAGAGATGCCTTTGAGAAAGTTATGTTGCGAGTGCTAAAGGCGCCGGGATAATTCGGCAATCGGTAGAAGATTTGCTTAAAAGGGCGAGAGGGATTTTGCCATATGAAACCCCTGGTAGAGTGTGCACCGTGCATAGTGAAATGGATCTATGAAAGGACCGCGCCTTCAGCGAGCGAGGAGCAGCGGTATTTATTGATGAGAACCATACTGGGTGTGCTGTCTCATGAGTTCAACGCATCTGGCAACGTAGGCCTCATCTGCAAGAGGACGCTTGACGCGGTGAGTGAATTTGTATTCGCCTCCAAAGCCCACTACAATGGGATCAAGGCGAAGACAAACAAGGCCGTGGAGGAGCTGCTGCCGGCATCAAGAGGATTCATCAGGAAAGGCAATACGCCTCGAGAACGTTTCGAGAGGGCATGCTATCTGGCATCGGCTGGAAACGTGTCCCCTATTGGCGCCCCCTCCGGTGCTTTGAAATTTCCTGAGCTGGAGGAGGTCATAATGGGTCGAGGGTCTATGCCCCTTTTGATCGGAGACGTTTACGGGGCAGCCAAAAAGGCGGATCATGTCTATTTCCTCGCCGATAATGCCGGAGAGATAGGCTTTGATTCCCTTTTAATTGAGGAGCTCAAGGCAATGGGTGTGAAAGTGACCATTGTCGTTAAGGAGGATCCCTTTCTTGAGGATGCCACAATAAAGGATGCCTGTTATTTCGGCATTGATAAACTTGCAGAAGATATTCTGACGACAAAGTGCGTTTTTATTCCCGATGAAACCACGTCCCTGCTTGAAGAGGCTTATAGAAAGAGTGATCTTGTGATCGCAAAAGGTGTTTTTAATTTTGAGGCCCTATATGGCGAGGATTTGGAAAAGCAGGTAATCTATATGCTCAAGATAAAATGCGGCCCACTTTCCCAGGAAAATAATGCGCATATCGGGAACTTTATCATTAAGCTTGAAAGCGCCTAACAATCAAAGTCAATTCGGATTGCAGATTACTTCCAAGGATTTAAAAAGAAAGCCGTTGGATTAAAGGAGAATAAGATGGGAAGATTGGAAAATAAGGTTGTTATCGTCACAGGAGGTGCAAGGGGACTCGGAAAGGTATTCTGTCTGGCAATGGCAGAAGAGGGCGCCAAGGTCGTTATTGCGGATATCTTGGATAATGAAGCCCAGCAGACAGCTAAGGAGATTAGGGATAAGGGCGGTTCTTCCATAAGCATTAAG
>CP070660.1:55480-58243 GCA_020355145.1 Deltaproteobacteria bacterium | reverse complement strand
GGTTGGCAGAAAGGGTGATACTGTTATTTGATAGAGCCTGATTAGGGCTATTATCGCGGTTCGAGGTTTAAGAAAAAGGGTTGTCATTTTTTAGCAGTAAATCTCCTAACTCCTCTTGTACCTTGCAGGTATTCAGCGCATCGTTTACCCTTAAAGCAATAACCGATATGTCGTATCCTTTTGGAATCTGTTGTTTGTTAAGTCGAAAGAATTCTCTTATCAGTCGCTTTGTCCTGTTTCTCTTTACAGCATTTCCAACCCTTTTGCTCGCGGTTATACCCAATCTCGTTATGTCCCTTCTGTTCTGTTTAAGGATTACCAGAAAATTTTTAGTATAATACCGTCTTCCATGGATGCTCAAATCAATCAGTTCTGCCCTTCTGAATATCCTTTCCTCTTTTCTAAAGGAGAATGATCCCATGGCAAAGGCTACCACTGTGAAAACGGGGAAGAACCCCAATCTCTATTGAAAACTGCTCGATGTGTTAAGCAGATAATCTTTTCCGGCCTTTTGCCCTCCTTCGTTTGAGCACATTCCTGCCCCCTTGGCTACTCATTCTAGCCCGAAAACCATGTACGCGAGACCGTTTTATGTTACTTGGCTGAAAGGTCCGTTTCATTACCTAAGTCCTTCTGTCCGTTAGAAATTACCATGTTTTTAATCATAGCATGGTATCGTTGTCAAGATAAAAGAGGCAGGCAGGAATTAAACAGTAGTTCGAGCCTCTTGCATACCCTCTAGGGGGGCGCTCTTTGATTCTTTTTGCCCCGATGTGCAGAGGCTGCAATCCTCTGGATTACCTTTAAAAGAAGGGAAACCGCTATTTTATATTTGATAAATCTCTGAAAATCAATTAAGGTAAGCGAGGTTTGGCAATTAATGTTGGAAAGGAGACTCGCATGTTATTAGATCCTGTGCTCGGTTTATTCTCTAATGACCTAGCCATTGATCTTGGTACGGCCAACACCTTGGTCTATGTTAAGGGCAGAGGGATAGTCTTAAATGAGCCCTCGGTGGTAGCGGTGAGAAGGAGGGATCAGGGAAGAAGCAAGATATTGGCAATAGGAAAAGAGGCCAAGACAATGCTGGGCCGAACACCAGGGGATATTGTTGCGACCCGGCCTATGGCGGATGGCGTCATTGCTGATTTTGATATTACCGAGACCATGCTCAGATATTTTATTAGAAGGGTTCATAACCGACGATCCCTGGTGAGACCCCGGATAATCATATCCGTTCCATCGGGCGTAACCCAGGTAGAAAAGAGAGCGGTCCGGGAGTCAGCAGAATCTGCTGGGGCTCGGGAGGTGTTTTTGATTGAGGAACCCATGGCTGCGGCTATAGGCGCAGAGTTACCGATCACTGAGCCCACGTGCAATACGATAGTTGATATAGGGGCAGGGACCACAGAGGTAGCTGTTATTTCACTGGGAGGAACTGTCTATTCACGTTCAACAAGGGTGGCTGGCGATAAAATGGATGAGGCCATCCTACAGCACACAAAAAGGAAGTATAATCTCTTAGTAGGCGTGCAAACCGCCGAGCTTGTTAAGATTACCATTGGAAATGCCTATCCAACAGATGAACCGGAATGTATGGAGGTTAAGGGCAGGGATCTTGTCACTGGCATACCAAAGATGCTGACCATAGATTCAGAGGAGGTTAGAGAGGAGATATCTGGACAGCTGGATACCATTACTCAAACAGTGAAAATTGCTTTGGAGCAGACCCCGCCTGAACTTTCTGCTGATGTGGTAGACAAAGGGTTATTCTTAACGGGGGGTGGAGCCCTTTTAAAGAATCTTGATGTCTTGCTGAGAGAGGAGACACACCTGCCCGTAACTATTACCGATGATCCACTTACTACCGTCGTTCTAGGGGCCGCAAAGGTCCTTGATAACCTGTCACTCTTGAAAGAGATTACCATAGGCTAATCAAAAAGAAATTAGAATCCCTTAAACCCAACAATACAGGGAGGCCAAAAAATGTCATCAATAACATTACAGTATCCTGTTCCCCGTCAGCCCAAATTTCCCCAAGAGGTCGCCAGCGTGGATGAATTAATGCCTGGCGCCAGAAAGTCTATCGAAAGAACAGTAGGCAGAGGAGCACTAGGAGTTTTGAAACCCGACGATACGGCACTGTTCATCTATCCCCCGAATCAGGATGAGATGGTCCTTAAGGCTCTTGTTGCGGCCGTTAAGGAAAAGGGGATAACAGTCGAATGCGTCGGAGAACATGAGATAATCGGTGAGCCTTTAGAGAAATTTACACCGGTAAGCGCGGAAGATGCATGGTTAGAACTCAACTGGAGGAAAGAAGCAGAAGACATGCTGGGCCTTGCACCAATCATGCAAAATGAGCAACTATTATGGCCTCTTCTAGAGTCATTCATGGATCGTAACCCCAAATACAGCGCTGTATTTGTAGGGGGAGGCGGACGGGGCCAGCATCGGACTGCCATGGGCAAACATGGTTCAAAGTTTAAGGACAATTGGATATTTACCAATTGTGAACACATGCTATCGAGACTGGAGGATTTCCCCGGAGAGGTGCAAGCATTAATTGAGCGAAAGATCATGGACCTATTACCCAGGGTTAGTGAGGTAAAGATTACCGACCCCCAGGGAACGGATATCTCCTTCTCAGTCACTGCTGAACAGGCAAGTGTATGGGGTAAGGTGCAACTTACCGGGCATCTTTTTATGTATCCCTCCCAGTCAATCACCACGGCCCATCAACTTGGCTTAGAATTTGCTATC
>CP070660.1:44509-55380 GCA_020355145.1 Deltaproteobacteria bacterium | reverse complement strand
TGGTGGGAGGCCGCCGTCCTTTTCACGTCTTATCAGCGGGGGAAACCGCAGGTCCCGCTTGCGGGACAATGCGGAGGGGGCAAGAATCCCCCGCAGATAAGTCGTAGAAAAGACCAGGCCGGGAGCCTCGGTATTGAAGAAAAGGTGTCATCACCCGTTTTCTTCATGATCAGTCACCAATTTAGAATATACTTGTCGCGGAAATTAGGTTTGGGCAAGAGCCTGTTGACATTTGACACGATTAATATGAGAGTCTGCACCCAAGAGGGCCATTGTGTCAAATGTCAAGGCCTGACCCTTTAAATAAAGGAGGCCTTCTGGTCCAATATGAGTCTCTTATCCGGTTTTATAGCCATAATAGGGCCACCGAACGTCGGCAAATCTACCCTTCTAAACAAGTTCCTTGGTCAAAAGATAGCCATCACATCACCAAGGCCTCAGACTACCAGGAATAGGATCCTGGGGATTTATAATGGAGATGACTGCCAGATGGTATTCATAGATACCCCGGGTATCCATCAAACAAGATCCCTGCTCCATAAAAGCATGGTTAGAACTGCTAAGGCTTCTTTGAGTGAAGTTGATATCATACTTCTCGTCGTCGGATTAGAGGAATGTGTCCATAGTAAAGAGTTGAAGATTATCTTAAGAGTCTTGAAAAAAGCGGCTAAACCCGCCATCCTGGCCATAAACAAGATAGATCTAATCAAAAAAGAACATCTGCTGCCTATAATTGAATCATACAGCAAACTTTACCGTTTTGATTCCATTATACCTATATCCGCCCTTTATGGTGATGGGCTGGAAACCTTGAGAGAGGAGGTAAAGAAGAGACTTTCTACAGGGCCTCAATTTTTTCCTCCTGAGATACGCACCGATAAGTCCGAGGAATTTCTAATAGCCGAAATTATAAGGGAGAAGATATATTATGAGACAAGAGAAGAATTACCGTATTCCTCGGCTGTGGTGGTTGAAAGGTTAGAGGAAGATCCGGAAAGGAATCTCATTAATGTCATGGCTGTTATATATGTGGAAAAGGCGTCACAGAAGGGGATGATTATAGGAAAAAATGGAAGAATGATTAAAAAAATAGGAACAAAGGCGAGGATTGAAATAGAAAGAATATTTTCAGCTAAGGTCTATCTGGGGCTTTTCGTCAAGGTAGAAAAAAAGTGGAGCAGTGATACACGTTCTTTAAGAAGGCTTGGATATTAAACAAAAAACCAGCCACTGTTCAGCGGCCAGTTTTTTGCTAGGAGAAAAGAGTTTATTCCAAACATTCTATAATTAGCAATATTCTTGCCAATTTTTTAAATCTCATCATAATAGAAGATAATTAGTTGAAATAATTTGACTATTTTTTTACCTACCTTCTACATTTATATTCCTACCATGGGTAATTGTTACAATTTTGTAACAACATTTCACTCTTCACAGATATGGTAGCTATTTAATATATTGAAATTAAAGGAAGAAGCGTTATTACAACTTTGTAACAGCACTATAACAGCACATAGTCATGCTAGTTATTTAACATAGCGAAATTAAATCAAAAGTTTTTTTGCCAATTTTTTGACACCTAACTGAGCATTCCGTATTTCTTCATCTTGTAATGCATTACACGCCGACTGATGCCAAGCATTTCAGCTGCCTTGGACTGCACATTATTGGAGTACGTAAGGGCCCTTGAAATAAGTTTTTCCTCTATCTGTTCAAGGGCCTCCGATAAAGTCAGTTTCAGTGGAACAATCTTATCCAGGTCTATCTTTTCCTCTTTCTTCTCCACCAGATAGTCTGGTAGATCTCCTACGGTTATATTTTCATCCGAACTCAACACCAGGGCCCTTTCAATTGTATTCTCAAGCTCTCTGATGTTCCCAGGCCAGCTATAGCTGTATAGGGCCTTCCAGACCTCAGGAGACAGCCCTATTTTTCGGTTTTTGGATGGCTGGAATTTTTCTATAAAATGTCCAACTAAAAGGGGGATATCCTCGATTTTATCCTTTAAGGGTGGCACCTCTATCTGAACCACATTCAAACGATAGAAAAGATCCTCCCTGAATATTCCCCTGTTTACATCCTCTTTTAATATACGGTTAGAGGCTGTCAAAATTCTGACATCTACTTTAATGGTTTTAGTTCCTCCTACCCTTTCAAATTCCATCTCCTGCAACACCCTCAGGAGCTTTACCTGTAAGGAAGGTGGCATCGCGCCCACCTCATCCAGAAATAAGGTTCCCCCATCAGCCAATTCAAATCGCCCCTTTTTCATGGTAACAGCCCCGGTAAAGGCGCCTTTCTCATGACCGAAGAGCTCGCTTTCTAACAGGGTTTCAGTCAATGCACCGCAATTAATAGAGATAAATGGCCTATTTTTCCTCGGGCCGTTATAATGAATGGCCTTGGCGATAAGTTCTTTACCTGTACCAGATGCGCCTGTGATCATTACAGAAGCCTTGGATTGAGCAACCTTCCCGACCATGTCATAGATCTTGAGCATGGGGCTAGTCTTGCCAATTATATTCCCATATCTATAGCGATCTGAAAGGGCCTCACTGAGGAGCCTATTTTCCTTTTTAAGCCTGTAAACTTCGAGGGCCTTTTTGATGGTCAGCTTTAATTCCTCATTCCTGAAGGGCTTGGTGATGTAATCATAGGCCCTCTTTTTCATAGCCTCCACTGCCATCTCTATTGTCCCATAGGCAGTCATTATGATGACCGGGAGTTCTGGGTCTTTTTCCTTTGCCTCCTCTAAGAGTTCCATCCCGTCAATCCCGGGCATTTTCACATCGGTAATAACTAGATCCAGATCAGTTTCCCTGACTAAACGAAGGGCATTGAGGGCGTTATTTTCTGTGATTATCTCGTAGCCCTCAGGGGCCAGAAGGGCTTCAAGGATAACCAGATAGTTCTTTTCATCGTCTACGATTAAGATCGTTTCCATATAAGGGGCCCTCTAATCTATTTTTTTCGGGGCAATGTAACAAATACCCTTGTACCCACTTCCTCCTCACCCTCTATCCATATAGCTCCTCTGTGTCCCTCTATGATCTTTTTTACAATAGACAGTCCAAGGCCACTTCCCTTCTCCTTTGTTGTAAAAAAGGGATTAAATATCTTCTTGAGGTTTTCCTTTCTGATTCCGGGTCCTGTATCTTGAATTTCTACCCTGTAGTCTTCTTTCTCCTCTTCGATTCTGATATTGATATTACCGCCATCCTTCATTGACTGGATAGCGTTTATGAAGATATTTAGGAATGCCCTGTAAAGAAGCTCTGGATCCGCTTCAATAGTAAATGATCTACCATTCAGATTGCCGTTATTTACAATAACACTTTTTTTATCCAATTCAGGTCCCAGGAAAGAGAGATTCTTATTTATAATTTCCTCAAGGTGACAATCTTGGAGATTTGGTACCTGGGGCCTGGCAAAGTCAAGAAAATCGGTTACAATATCATTTAGACGCCCTGATTCCTCAATAATAATATTAGATAATTTTTTCTGGATCTGATCTGATGCTTGTTTCTCTCCCAAGAATTCGGCGGTACTCCTGATTATGCCCAAGGGGGTTTTTATCTCGTGAGAAACACCGGCGACCATTTCACCAAGTACAGCTAAACGCTCTGCTTGATTCAGTTGATCTTCTAATAACTTCTGTTCATGTGCCCTCCTTCTAAGGATATGTTCAGCCTTTCTTACCACCAGCAGGAGGGCCAGAAATATAAGAGCCATAACGGCAAGGGATACACCAAAGGTAAGATACCTGAATTTTACTATAGATTCATATTCCCTTGTGAGATCCTGGGTCAATTCAAATACACCTAATATCCCTATATACGAATAAGGGGGTTCTGCCTTAAAGGGTATAAATGTCCTTAGCTTCTTCTCCTTTGCTAAATCCATGAACCAGGTTCCAAAGATCGCAGGTTCACGGGATATTAGACGTGAGCTATGTTTTCCTTCAAGGGCTGTTACATATCCCATGCCCCCTCTGCCGGTTAATCCGATCTGATCCTTATCGGTACTATAGGCAATTTGGCCCTTTTTTATATCATATATATTGACCTTTTCTATATTAAAGGAGTGGATAGTGGTCCTGACTATTTTATCCATCAGATCAGATTGCTCCCTTTCCCTTAGGCTGATTGCCCCATACCTTTGAGTAACAGGGATAACAAAATAGTGAAATACTTGATGGTTCAAATTTTCCGCTATAAGGAGGGCGTCATTCTCATGGGTATTCATCAGGACCTTTGTAGCCCGCTGGGAAATAACCATTGAGAGGATGAAGCTCGAAATAATGAGGATCCCAAAACTTGCATAGGCAAAAAACTTAACCAATCTGAACCGGTTAGCATCAGGTTGGATATTTTCCGAATTATATTCCATACTACCTAAACCCCTTTTTTGGTCACTACAGTTCTACCCCTTCCAGATAATCGCTTATTGCCCTATCGTATTGCCAGGTATGGTTAAAGGCCTTTTTAGCCAGTTCAAATCGTGTCTCTAAGGTTGTCTGACCAGATTCCGTGAGTTCCTTTAATACTTTGGGATAATCCGATGGGTCAGCGATAACAGTCACATACCTAAAATTTTTGGCCGCTGACCTGAGCATGGAAGGGCCACCTATATCGATGTTCTCCACAGCCTCTTCCAGGGTGCATCCCTCCCTTGAGATCGTTTGTTCAAATTGATACAGATTAACTACTACCATGTTTATATCTTTAATACCATGGATACGCATCATCTGAATATCTTGTTGGTTATCTCTCCTTCCCAACAATCCGCCATGTACCTTTGGATGAAGTGTTTTAACCCTGCCATCCATCATCTCAGGAAAGGCAGTATACTCAGATATATCCAAGACCTTTATCCCCCCATCCCTTATAGTCCTAGCTGTACCCCCGGTTGAAAGAATTTCTATGCCTAATCCCTCCAAAGATCTTGCAAACTCAACTATACCACCCTTATCGGTGACACTTATAAGGGCTGTGGATACCTTATTCATTTTACACCCTCCTTTTGATAAAACTTAAAGGTTTCCAGGCTCCTCAGATGTTTATCTAAATTAAGAAGCGTAAAAGGAGCATGTCATTTTGTCAAGCTAAATAAGGCCTTGAATTTTATGAAAAACAGTGGCATGGTGTAAGGGCTCACGACCTTCTTAAAACCCGTTTGGTTCTGTACCGGGGTAGGAGACATATATGACAAAGGTATATTTAGTCAGACATGGACAGACAGAGTGGAACAAAAACCTAACATTCAGGGGGAGAATAGACATCCCGTTAAATGAGAGGGGACATAGGGAGGCAGTAGCTATAGCTGAGGCCCTGAAGGATAAAAACATCGATGCCATTTATACAAGTCCACTCGGGCGTTCCATTGAAACCGCTCAGCCAACTGCAAGATTTTTCAATATTGAAATAGTGCCCTTTCAGGGATTAATTGATATAAGCTACGGTGATTGGGAGGGTTTGACATTTAATGAAGCAAGGGAAAGATACAGGGACCAATACACAAGATGGGAAGAAAGGCCGGAGTTGGTAAGGTTCCCTAAGGGAGAAACCCTTGATGAGGTAAGGGAAAGATCTTTTTGTGCCCTTAAGGAGATCTTAAGAGAAAATGCCGGTAGATCGATCCTTATCATTCCTCACAGGGTTATAAACAAGGTTCTTCTATGTGCAATTTTAGGCCTCAGTAACTCGTATTTCTGGGAGATTAAACAAGATACAGGGTGCATTAATTTGATTGAATATTCAGATGAGAGATTTGTGCTATCTATGATGAATGACACCTGTCATTTGAAGGGAATAGCAGATGAGGAGGCTCAACCCGATTTTTAGTCCCTTTAAGAACTCTTCAGCGGTCCCCCCCTTCCTCTATAACCTCTTTTTCAGAGGCGGGCAGGTAAACTTCAAACTTTCACTTACTTCACAAGACTCTCTTTTTTAAATCTTCTTGTTTTTTCCCCTAAATCTTTTCCTTTTATAGATGCAAGGATCAATGGCCTAAATATTGGGCAGGGATATTGCCCATCCCTGGATAGCTACACTGGAAAGGTCTAAGCTGGAGAAAAGTCTTTTTTGCGTTTGTAACTTTTTTATGCGAAGGTTGATTGAAGCGATTAAGCGGTAGGAGCTGGTAAGGGCTATGGGGCCCAATTATAGAGGAATTAAAAGGGGGAGTTTACATCTTGAAAGAGATAGAGTAAACAGTCCATCCCCTTTGAATAAGTATGGTTATCCGCTCTTTGAGTCTATACCTAATAACTGCCTCTTTAAAATCCTCTTTTGTGTTAACTGAAAGATCGTTTATTCCCCTGACAAGATCACCTGGTTCGAGACCTATCTTATCTGCCTGGGAGCCTTTTTTGATAGCCACAATAACCAGGCCCTTTTTCTCCCTCAGCCTATATTTGGCGGCCAAGGGCCTATTCAATTCTTCAACCTTGAAGCCCAACCTCTTAAATGATAGATCAAGGGCAAGATCAGGTGGGAATGGAGCAGCTCTGATGCTTATCTCTTGCCTTTTTCCATTCCTGTAGAAAACCAAATCAATCATCTCATTGGCAGTATACTGAGATAGTTGGTCGTAAAACTCAAGAGTGGATTTGATCTTTTTCCTGTTGAGTTCGGTAATGATATCCTCCCTTTTTAGGCCACTTTTCTTAGCCGGTGAACCAGTGAGAATCTCTGTGATTATGGCACCGTAGTCTACAGGTAAATGGAAGTAGTTGATTAAGCTTTCGTTTAGACCCTGCACTGTGATACCCAGCCAGGCAGTATGAACCCGCCCATAGTCTATGAGGTTGCCCACAATCCTCTTTGCCCTGTCGATCGGTATGGCAAAGCCTATCCCCTCAGCCCCGGAATAGATGGCTGTATTGATGCCTATGAGCTCACCATTGATATTAAGAAGGGGGCCGCCACTGTTTCCAGGGTTAATAGAGGCATCTATCTGGATAAAATTATGATAAACATGATTTTCTGTCCTAACAGATCTGTTTAGGGCGCTTATTACCCCGGTTGTTACGGTGTGAGACAGACCGAATGGATTACCTATAGCAATTACCGTCTCTCCTATCATAAGGTCATCTGATTTGCCCATGGTAATCGTCGGCAACTCTGTGTCTGTTTCGATTTTTAGGACAGCCAGATCCGATTCCGGATCAGTCCCCACTACCCTTGCATCAAATTCTTGTTGGTTGGCCAAGGTAATAGTTATCTTAGATGCCCTTACAATAACATGGTGATTTGTCAGGATATACTTGTGAGTGCTATCAATGATGACACCAGAGCCAAGACTATTCTGGACATATTGTCTTCTCCTGGGCTCAAAAAAATCCCTAAAGAATCTGTTGAAGAAGTCATCGTTTTCCCAGGAGAAAAAGGGGTTAACACCTCTCTCCACCAACTTGCTGGTGCTGATGTTGATTACAGCAGGGCCTACCTTCCTGACAGCCTTTACTATAGCGTTGTCCCTAGGAAAGGCTTGATCTCCCCAGCTTAGCGGTGGAAGAAGGAGAAGATAGAGTAAGGCAGGGAAAAGGAACTCAAGAATAGATCTTAAGTGCCTAAAGTTATAAGTGCCTAAAGTTGTCATAAAATTACAATTGCCGAGAAGACTTAGCTGAATACTATCTTTCCATCCGCCATACCCACGTTAACAGTATCTCCATCTGCCACATCACCACTCAATATCCTTAATGCCAGCTCATCTTCAATGTGATGTTGGATAACCCTCTTTAGGGGCCTTGCACCATAGACAGGATCAAATCCAATATCAGCTAGAAATTCCCTGGTCCCATTGGTCAATTGAAGGTTTACCTTATGGTCATGAAGCCTTCTCATTAAGTGTCCTATTTGTATATCAACGATCCTTTTTATCTCTTGCTTACCGAGAGAGTTAAAGATAATGGTTTCGTCGATCCTGTTTAAGAATTCCGGCCTAAAGGTTGCTCGCAGGATCTCCATGACACCACTGGCCATTTTTTCCCTATCCTTACCGGCAAATTCCTTTATTATCTGGCTTCCAATATTGGATGTCATGATCAGGACCGTATTTTTGAAATCAACGGTCCTCCCCTTACCATCGGTCATCCTGCCATCGTCTAAGATCTGAAGGAGGATATTGAATACATCTGGATGGGCCTTCTCTATTTCGTCAAGAAGGATTACTGAATAAGGATGTGTCCGGACCGACTCGGTTAGATATCCCCCTTCTTTATAGCCTACATAGCCTGGTGGTGCCCCTATCATTCTGGCTACTGAGTGTTTCTCCATATATTCGGACATATCTATCCTGATCATGTATTGTTCATCATCAAATAGGAATTCGGCCAGCGCCTTTGCAAGCTCTGTTTTGCCTACACCGGTTGGACCAAGGAACATAAATGAACCTATGGGCCGGTTTGGATCCTGAAGTCCTGAACGTGCCCTCCGAACAGCATTGGCTACAGCGATTATAGCATCTCCCTGTCCTATTACCCTTTTTCCAATCCTATCCTCCATCTTGAGCAACTTTTCCCTTTCGCCCTCCATCATCCTGTCTATTGGTATACCGGTCCATTTGGAGACTACCTGTGCAATGTCATCGCTGTCTACCTCTTCTTTGAGCATCTTTTTGTTTGACTGAAGCTCCGTGAGTTCGCTGTTTTTCTCAGACAGATCTTTTTCCAGCCGTAGTATAGTACTGTATCTCAGTTCTGCTGCCTTTGCCAGATCTCCCTGCCTCTCTGCAAGCTGGGCCTCTGACTTGGCGGAATCTATCCTTTCTTTTATCTCCCGGATACGGGCAATAATTTCCCTTTCCTTGCGCCAGTGGCTGGTCATCTCATCTGCCTGTCCTTTGAGGCCTTTCAATTCCTCATCTATCCTATTTAAACGTTGTTTAGAGGGATTATCTGACTCTTTCTTGAGTGCCTCTCTCTCTATCTCAAGCTGGGTAGTCTTTCTCCTAAGGTCATCTATCTCAGATGGCAGACTATCTATCTCTATCCTCAGCCTGCTGGTTGCCTCATCAACCAGGTCTATTGCCTTGTCAGGGAGAAAACGATCGGTAATATACCGGTTTGAAAGCACGGCGGCGGAGACAAGCGCAGAGTCCTTAATTCGGACACCATGGTGGACTTCATATTTCTCCTTAAGGCCACGTAGTATGGATATGGTGTCCTCTACAGTGGGTTCCTCTACGACGATTGGCTGAAAACGTCTCTCCAGGGCGGCATCCCTTTCTATGTTTTTCCTGTATTCCTTGATTGTCGTCGCCCCCACGCACCTGAGCTCGCCGCGGGCCAGGGCAGGTTTTAGCATGTTAGATGCATCCATTGCCCCTTCGGCCGCTCCAGCGCCTACCAAGGTATGAAGCTCGTCAATAAAGAGGATTATAGAACCCTCCGCATCCGTAACCTCCTTTAGAAAGGCCTTAAGCCTATCCTCAAACTCCCCCCTATATTTTGCTCCAGCGATTAACGCACCCATATCAAGGGCCACTACCCTTTTGTCTTTCAAGGTTTCAGGGACATCTCCATGAACGATTCTCTGGGCCAGGCCTTCAGCAATGGCAGTTTTGCCTACTCCAGGCTCGCCTATTAGGACCGGGTTATTCTTTGTCCTCCTGGAAAGAACCTGGATCACGCGTCGGATTTCATCATCTCTACCTATTACAGGGTCAAGTTTATCCTTTTCAGCCATATCTGTAAGATCACAGCTAAACCGTTCTATAGCCTGGTATTTATCCTCTGGATTTGCATCAGTTACCCTCTGGGTACCTCTTATATCTAGTAGGGCCTTCAGTATAGTATCCCTAGTTAATCCATTTGAGGCTAAGATTTTGGCCGCCTTTCCCTCTTTATCTTCGGTTATTGCCAGGAATATATGCTCTACACTCACATATTCATCCTTCATCTGGGCAGCCTCTTTTAAGGCCTGATCAAATAGCCCTTTTGATCGAGGTGAGATATAGGCACCCCCATATCCAGCTCCGCTAACAGAAGGTAATTGATCCAGGGCCTTATTTAACTCATGAAGGATGGCATCCTCCTTGACACCTATCTTCCCTAGAAGTGATGGAATTATACCCTCTCTCTGTTCAAGGAGGGCATAGAGCAAATGCTCAGGTTCGATCTGTTGATGGCCTTTCTCTGAGGCTATCTCTTGAGCGTTCTGAATAACCTCCTGGGCCTTGAGTGTAAATCTATCAAAGCGCATAATTGCCTTTCCTCCACAGGTAATATTATTTGTTCTAAAAGTTAAGAATGGGATAGGTGATTGTCAATGATACTTTTCCCTCAAGTTATTCTTATTGCCCTAAGATCTTATCTCGTGGTTAGAAGGTATATCCTTCGACTATTGTTCACTTTTAATATATCCTTCCTTCATAATGTAGCCCTCCTGAAAGGATTTTATTTGCGCCTTGGAGGATCACACTTTTAATCCTTGACTGTCGCTGTGTGAAAAAGCTATATTCTAATGGACAAAATATGGTATGCTAAATATAGTATACTAAATGGAGATACGTGCTTGGTCATAGATCTGAATTATTAAACAGTATGCAATTGGTTTAAGCCGGCTTTGGAAATAAGGATTTTAGAGAGGAGACTCTAATGTTATTAGACCCTATACTTGGTTTATTTTCTAATGACCTAGCCATTGACTTGGGTACGGCCAATACATTGGTTTACGTTAAGGGCAGGGGGATAGTCCTGAATGAGCCTTCTGTGGTAGCCTTGAGGAAAGTAGGGAACAAGGGAAACAAGATACTGGCCGTAGGAAAAGAGGCAAAGACCATGTTGGGCCGAACGCCAGGGGATATTGTGGCAACCAGACCTATGAAGGATGTGGTCATTGCTGATTTTGATATTACCGAGACCA
>CP070660.1:36612-44409 GCA_020355145.1 Deltaproteobacteria bacterium | reverse complement strand
ATGATATCATCGCCGAATTATAAAGAATGAGAATTTAGATATATAACCTAAAAAAGGGAGGTAAAGGTTATGAAGAGGAATCTAATAATTTTAACACTGGTGGTCTTTGCATGCTCATCGATTTTTTTACTTTCCTCGTGCGCCAAAAAGCAGGTAGTAGCAGAAGAGGAAGAAGTCACCGCCCCTCCTGAGGAGGTAGTGACGGTTGAGGAGGAAGAGCCGTCCATCGAGGTAGAATTCGCAGAGGAGGAAGAGGAAATTGAGGTGGCAGAAAGGGTGGAGATTGAGGAGCCTGAGGAAGTAGAGGTGGCAGAGGAAAGGGAGGTAGAGGAAGAGGCATTGCCGGAGATAGTAGACGTAAGATTAGAGGGGGAGTCAGTCTATTTTGATTTTGATAAGTCTTTCATTAAGCCAGAATATAGGGCCACCCTTAGCGAAAAGGCATCAATCCTGAAGGATAATTCAGATATCAATATAAGGATTGAGGGTAATTGTGATGAAAGGGGTACCAACGAATACAACATTGCCTTGGGGGAAAGAAGGGCCAATAGCGCAAAGAACTTTCTCATATCTCTCGGGATCTCTTCTGACAGGATAGAGACCATAAGCTATGGCGAGGAGAGGCCTCTTTTCTTAGGTCATGATGAGGATTCATGGAGCAGGAACAGACGCGATGACTTTGTGATTATAACGGAATAGTTTTACTAAAATCTAGGTATTCGGGAGGTAAGGCCTTTTAGGTACAAGAATGGGGCCTTTGCTGCCTAAAACACTTTTGGTCGGGTATTATTTTATCAAGAAAAAGCTCCTGATTCAACTTGAGACAGGGTGTAAGGGGTTGGGTAGGGGAGTAAAGGGATGGCTAACATATTTATAAGATTCCTCATTTTTCTTCCAGTAGCTATCTTTTTTGTAACCTCTTGTGCCTCCCAGAAGGATATAATCTCTCTTAACGACCAGCTCGAGGCCCTTTATCGACAAACGAGGAAGGATGGGAAAAGATTTGAGAAATCCATAAAGAGCCTAGAACAAGAGATCAAGGCATCCAAGGCTGAGCAAAGGGAGACAGAAAAGGCCTTGAAGGAAGATCAGGAATCCCTAGATTTACATCTCGCCAAACTTGGGGCGGACCTTGTGGGAATAAAAGAAAATATTCAGACATTGAGCGGCAGGGTAGAAGATAGCAGTCATTTATTGAAAAGGAGTATAGAGGAAGATACTACTAAAGAGGACTCTATGGTATCCCAGATGGAAGAACTTTCTTCTAAGGTTGGTGACCTAAAATCAAGGATAGATAAGATTGAGAATTATTTTGGTTTTGAGGCCTCAGTCAAGAAGAAAAAGGCTGGCTTAGCAAAGGCGTCGCCTGAGATTGGGCATAAGGATATTCCTGTTCCTGAGAAGAAAGAACTAACTGAGTCAGCTATCTATGATAAGGCATTGGGGTACTATAGGGAAGGTCGGTATGAGGGGGCTATAGCAGGTTTTGAAAACTTTCTTAAATTGTACCCCAAGTCCGACCTTGCAGATAACGCCTATTTCTGGATAGGTGAGTCTCATAGGGACCTAAAAAAGTACGAGGATGCAATTTTGGCATATCAAAAGGTCATTAATGGCTATCCAAATGGAAATAAGGTCCCTATAGCTATGCTACACCAGGCATTCGCGTTTGAGAAGATAAATGATAAGACAACTGCAAATCTCGTATTTAAGAAAGTGCTTAAGAATTTTCCAGAGACTAAGGAGGCGGAGATAGCCAAAAAAAAACTTAGACAAGATTAGTTAACCCTCGCAGCCTATCCAGTTTTGAGTCGCCTGCGGCGAGGAGGGTTAAAATTAACCCTTATAAATCAGGTATGGTCTTCTGGATTCAAGGAAGTCCTCCAGCTCTTTGGAGCAATACTCCAGGAGTTCCTCGATATCTTTTCCCTCTTCTAAATTAACCCTTATTGAAGAGTCCCCGAAAATAAGGTCTATTGGGAGCCTTTCAAAATCATATTCATAAGGTGGTTTCCGCCAGGCGAACTCATCTCTATAAGTCTCTATAATTATCTTGAGTAAGGCAAGTGATGTCCGATAAGGCCTATAGATATTAGGATCTGATACATGAATCATAAAGCCGCCACAAAGCTTCCCCTTCCATTTATTGAATGTAGGCCTAAAGTAATATTCCTGAAGATAACATCCTTCAATATCCCTAAATGCTAACCCCTTTTTGATTATAGAGGGGTTGATAAAAGGTGCTCCAAATATCTCGAATGGGCGGCATGTTCCTCTTCCCTCCGAGATATTTGTACCTTCCCAGATGACCTGCCCTGGATAGACTGAAGCAGTTTCTAACAGAGGCATATTTGGTGAGGGCATAATCCATCTTAATCCTGTATCCTTCCATAACATGTGCCGACGCCAATCCTTAAGGGGAAGGATGGTGATATCACAGTCAATCTTAAAGGCATCCTTAAAAAGGTATGCGAGTTCTCCCATAGTCATTCCATGGCGCATGGGAAGAGCGAATGCCCCCACAAGGGAATAAAATTCAGGGCGTAAAAGGTTTCCCTCTACTATTGCTCCACCCAAAGGGTTAGGCCTGTCTAAGATAAGAACCCTTTTCCCTGCCTTGGCTGCTTCTTTAAGACAGTAAAGCAAGGTGGTGATAAAGGTATATACCCTTGTTCCTACATCTTGCAGGTCTATAATAAGAAGATCTATAGGATCAAGGATATCAGAGAGGCTATCTATCTTGTTTCCATAGAGGCTAAATACTGGGATATTTAACTGTGGATCAAGATAGTCTTGTGTCTCAACCATATTGTCCTGATCTTCGCCCCTAAATCCATGTTGGGGCCCGAAAAGGATCTTGAGCTGTCCGGGAAGTAGGGTAGAGATTGCATCTCTTGCATTCCGCAGATTATGATCTATAGAGGCCTGATTGGCTAATAGGGCTAAGGATTGACCCCTGAATCTTTTCCAGAATTTTTCTACAAATTGATCCAAGCCTGTTGCGACCTTAGCCATTATTGCCTCTTTGATTGATCGTTAATAGGAAATATAGATTGTGCCACCATGTAAATTCTTGTATCATTTCAAACTCCACCTTTAATTATATAGTATAGAGCATGGCCAAGTAAACCCTGTTAGATTTCACACAGGGCATTATACTCCGGGTGAAAAAACAGAATACTATTTTGGATCCATCCCTGTGCTTCTTCACCCCGTTAAATAAGTGCTTTGAATCTGACCTGCTTCTTTAGCCAGCACATTTAACGGGGCAGCGGGGCATTCTAGCAGGGCAAGCCTTTTGAAGGCAGGGCATTAATGAGGTATGAATCATTTCAGGAGAGGAATGTGGTAAATCAGGCTAGGAACACAGGAAGGCATTATCATTCCTATAAAGAGTCAGTTTCCTGGTTATATAGCCTCCAGAGATTTGGGATTAAATTTGGTCTCTCAAGAACATCAAACCTTTTAAAGGCCTTTGGGGATCCTCACCTTGGTCAGAGATACATCCATATTGCTGGCACAAATGGTAAGGGATCTGTAGGAGCTATGCTGGAGTCTATATTAATGAAATCAGGCCTGAAGGTTGGCTTCTACTCTTCACCCCATTTGGTCAGCTTTACTGAGAGGTTTCGGATTAACCGAGGGTTTATCAAAAAGGACCAAGCAGCATCGCTTATCAGGGAACTAAGAGGGGTTGTGAGCCATAAGGAGGCGCCGACCTTTTTTGAGTTTACCACTGCGATGGCACTTATCTACTTTTTCCACAGCAATATCGATGTCGGTATTGTTGAGGTAGGAATGGGTGGACATTTAGATGCCACCAATGTAATCACTCCAGTGGTTTCCATTATCACCAATATCGGCTTAGAGCATCAGGAATTCCTGGGCGATAATATCATTGATATTGCAAAAGAGAAAGGCGGCATAATAAAGGAGGGGATTGACTTGGTAACAGCCGTGAATCAACCCCCTGTGATCAAACTATTTGACTCCCTGTGCAGGAAAAAAGGTGCCCCGTTCTGGAGGGTAGGGCATAATGTCCTATATCGCAGATTATCCTCAGGTCTCTTAGACTATTATGGTCTAAGGGATAGATATAAAAATCTCCAGCTTGGTCTCACGGGGAGATTCCAGTATAGAAATGCTGCCTTGGCCTTATTGGCCTTGGAGATATTAAAGGGAGAGGGCCTTACTATCTCAGATGAGGCTATTAGATTAGGCCTTTCTGATCTTATGTGGCCTGGCAGGCTTGAGAGGGTCTCTTCAAATCCTACGATTATCCTTGATGGTGCACATAATCCGTCAGCTATGAGATCACTTGTGTACTCAATCGAGACTGATTTTGATTTCGAACAACTGATCTTGGTTTTGGGTGTTATGGAAGACAAGGATATCTCGAGTATCCTTAAGGAGATCTTACCTCTGGCCGACAGGGCAATCTATACTAGACCGACCTATTACAGGGCGGCCGACCCTCGATATCTAATGGATATGGCTAAGGGATTTGGAAAGGCCGGGGAGGTTCGTTTCTCTATACCGGCAGCTATTGATAGGGCTAGAACCCTGGCTGACAAAAAGGATCTGATATTGATTACCGGTTCTCTCTTTACCGTTGGTGAGGTAAAATCATACCTTGATCCTATTAACTACCCAATTGAGGATATTTGAATCTCTAAGACTCAGATTATATTAATATATTAGGAATTTCGCTAAGTTTCTGAGGAGATATACCTTTATTTGATCAATAAGAAATAGTCTGTGGTTAGAAATCGTCTGTTATACGACCATAGACCCTTTCTGCAAGCCTTTTTGAAAGAACTGAAATGGCATTCCGCCTGTTTTGTTCTGTTGCTAGCTTGTCCGGCATTACATCATAGGCCTCATTTGCAGAAACACCTCTTGCAGACCATATTACCCTGCCATCGGGGCTTGTTAATTTCAAATCGACTGTAACTCTAACCCGTCTTTCAAGGGAGGAGTGGGTCCCTGTGCGGGAGATTGTCTCAATACTCATGGATTTAATAACCCCGGAAAGGAGGGCATCAGCCTGGTCCCTGCTCGTCAAAGAGACCTTTTTGTCCCTAGTAAGCTCATAAATGAGGTCATTTGTTAGTATATTCTCCACGCCGGTTTCAGAGGTGCGGTTTTCGAGGATTGGTATACAGACACTCTTTATGCCGGCTGGAAAGCTTCCACTACCTACAAACCTGTAGCCGCAAGATGAGAAAGACATCAAAAAAAGGGAGATTATCCAGATATTATTTCTCTTTAAGAACAACATATCTATTTATGTAGCATAGGCCGTTCGCATAAACAAGCAAACCCATGTTTGGCTCATTAACCTGATCAGTAGATAAAGTCTACATAATTTGAGTCACTGCCTGTAACCCCTTTGGTATAGCCGATTACCTTATAGATATACCTGTAGCCCTTTTCCAGAGTTTCATAGTGCGTCATATGGCCTTTTTTCAGATCTCCTGAACCCTTCACTTCAATTGGAATATCGGCAACGCGCCTAAACAGCATCGGGCAATCCTTGCAATCAGATTCCGAATGTAGCATTTTTGATCTATAGACAATAAAACCGGACAGGCCCGATATGACCTTTCCTTTTTCCTTGGGGATACTCCAGGTCAGCTTGAGTGTATCCCCATCTATACTTGCACTTAGATCGTTGACTGCTGGAGGTTGGATCTGGCTGGGCGGGATTGGTGGTGCCTTTCTGCCGCAAACAGACAGAGATAAAGCAAAGGTAATCAGGATTGAAGATTGTAAGATTAGATCTTTGCTGAAACCCTTATAGGACTTTAAGTTTTTAATATTAGGCATATTTGGGGTTTCGTAAACTTTTTCAAGTTATTATACCTGAAAACTCTAATACTCTGCGATCTCAGCGTGCTCTACGATAGGTGTCTTTTGCAGTGACCGGAAGGATGATCAAGGCTCAATACTATTCACTCACAAAAAGGCTTTCCATATCCCGTCCTGCCACTTCGGTACCAAATCCTCCGAGTCCATAGAGGTTAATCACAAATGCATATCTACGATCATTCTCCTCCTCTGTGTAACTTAACTCTATTGACCAGCACTGAGCCTTATACAAAAAGCCGGTGCTGGATTCTATATCTTTCCTGTCATACAGGTTACGCTCGTGTTCGATGTACGCCGAGAGTCCGTCTGATATCCTTAAAAGAAGATGGTAGTAAATGGATCTGCTTGAATCACGTTTGTACCTGTGCTCGGCAAATAGCCTGTCCCCACGTTTATCCCACATGTTTGCCGCGACATTATGGGATATAAAGTCATTCTCATATTGGGACCATTTGGCATCGGCCTGTATGGAAACATATCTGCCCGGGTTAATTTGAAGCTCGCCGTAGACCGGTGAAAAAGGCTCTGGATCATTCTCATTTGCCTTATTGATATCATAGCTCTGTTCTAATTTGAAGCGGCAAAACTCGTTGTATGTATAGCTGGGCTCATAATATTCGTCTTCCTGACGCCTGCCCTCTTCTACCGTATGTTTTCTTGATCTTGAGGTAAACGTATTTGTAAGTGAATATGTGATCAGGCTTTTTTTCTCAATCCGGTCTAACTCATCAAAGGAAGGATATTCGTCCTGTTTCTGATCGGGTATGAACTCATAGACGATCTGTGGCCTGACTGCATGCCTGATCCGTTCAATACCATTTCCTTCTAGATTGTATACGTTATGTATCCCTGAAGAAAGATCCAGCTTTACGTCATAAATTTCCCTATATAGTGCCCTTTCCCTTTCTGGAGATGGGACTTGGTATTTGTCAATATACCAGGCTGTCTGCCGCCATCCAAAAGACGGTTCAAAGGTGAAATAGTTTTTGAGCCTTAACGGCAGATAGAGCCTTGGAAGGGCATCTATCCGATGGCCTCTTTTGCTCTCTTCCCTGTAAAAACGTACGTATTCGGAGTCGAGATCGAGATAAAAGGGGGTCTTTAAGATCCGTTGTTTTGACGCATTAAACTCTGCAAAAGGCAGTTTCTGAAGGACGGTATTCGCATCATTCTTGCGGCGGCTTATGACATCGTCATACCAACGTGCCTCGGTGATCAGGCTATAATTGGACCAGCTTCTGCTTATATTCAGGCTGTTGACCCTTACCGGATCATCGTATTCGTCAAGGTCCCTGCCGAAGGTTCGGTGAAAATACCTATCTGTTTTTTCAAATCCTGTGTATCCGTCTTTGAATTCATGAAGGTAATCCTGGTCGCTTACAATGTCTAAGTCGAGCCTTGCAGAGAAACCAAAGGGCATTGCCTGATCATTCTTCATCCTGAACCAGTAGCGATCGGAATTTGGCCGCAGCACATTATCATCTTCATACCCCCAATCTTCGGTAGAACCCGGTGAGCCATCATCTACCTTCCTGTCATCTAGAAAGTCGTACATCAGGGTTCCTTTTGACCTTTCGTCTAAGACATAACGGTATTCCAAACCGAGTTTTTCGCCACGACGTCCCATGTGGTTTAAATAGAAGGTGGCATCTGAACACTCATTTATGGCCCAGTAAAAAGGTTGGTTATATTCTGCACCCTTTCGGTCTGAATAGCCAATTTGTGGCGCTAGTAAGCCAGACTGGCGCTTTAACTTTACAGGGAAGACAAGGAAAGGGGTGTACAGCACAGGTATTTTTTTTGCCCAAAGGGTTGCATGATTCACAAAACCGTATCCTTCTATCGTAACCTTCAGATTTCTTCCCGTTATCTTCCATGCAGGCCTATCACCATCACATGTTGTAACGCTGGCTTTGTCGACAGTAT
>CP070660.1:33863-36512 GCA_020355145.1 Deltaproteobacteria bacterium | reverse complement strand
ATATGCCATTGACAGAATAGGGAAAATGGAATCTTTTCGTTTTCTAAAATTAGGAGGCATAAGTCGGGATCTGAGTGATCTAGCTGTACATTTACTGGTAGAACAGCAGCCCCTGTGGGTTGTTAGCCTCATACTCAACGGGGCAAGACCTGAGGAGGTAGGTGTTTGTAACAATTGAAATTGTTGGCTGTTGAGTGTATGTTGACCTTTAGGTCTTCTTAAGGGAATTTTCTCAATTACAATCTTTGCAAGATGAGGTGCAAATTATGAAGAGGTCTTTAGCGGTGCTGCTTGTAGGTCCCTTAACCTTAGCAGCGATAGGATTCGCCGAGGCAAGGGAGATATTGATAAGGGCCTGGACAGTTGGTCCAGACGACCCATCAATCACCAGGGCGCAGGTCCTTGAGGCGGCTGGGCAGAGGCTTAATAAGATACTGGCGGATGTGAGTTCCGACATAAGGGTTAAGGTCGAGACAGAGTTCAACACCGAGGACTGGGGCTCGTTTAAGCAGAGGAACCTGCTCGCCTTACAGTCAGGTGACCCTGACCAGATCCCGGATATAATCTGCACGGGACATGAGATGATCGCCCCATACGCTATAGCCGGTTTCATAAGGCCGCTTGACGATCTAATCAAAAAATACTGGGATATGACCTACAACGACATCATCCCGTCCCTGTGGAGGTCTGTCAAGTACAAGGGAAAGATATGGGGTATCCCTCAGGACACCGAGGCCAGGCTTTTCTGGTACCGGAAGGATGTGCTGAGGAAGATGGGCTGGAGCGAAGATAACATAAATGCTATACCCAAGAAGGTCATTGAAGGCCAGTTCCTCTTGGACGACCTAGCCCATCTTGCAAGGGAGATGCACGCCAGTGGCCTGGTAAAATGGGGTATCTACCACCGTCCCACCCCAGGTACGGATTGGTTTCAATTCATATACACCTATGGCGGGGAGCTTCAGGAACCATCTACCGGAAGGTTGGTTTTAGATAAAGAGGCCGTCTTAAAGATGCTTGGTTTTTTTGACAGGCTAGCAAACACGCTTAAGGTGGTGCCCAGGGGTATGACAAATGTACCTTGGGCATCCATCCATACGGCCTTTACAAAGGGAGAAGTCGGTATATTTCTGACAGGTGGGATCTGGCACTGGGGTGAGTGGAAGACAAAATATAGGCTATCTGAGGATTATATGTGGGAGAATATCGGATGGGCTCTTATACCTGCCGGCTCCAAAGGGGGCAGACCTGTTTCCGTATCCCATCCATTAGCTTATATAATCCCGGCAGAGGCGGGAAATCCGAGGCTTGGCTTCTTGATCGTAACCTTGGCCACCAGCAGCGACCTGAATACAAGGCATGCAATCCAAAGTGCGCATCTGGCGATCCGGGACTCCCAGATAGCTTACAGGCCATACGCGGAGAGTAAGGTCTTGGTGGAGTTTACCAAGCTGCTCCCCTACTCACGGTTCTCACCAAACCATCCTAGGACCCCTTTCTACTGGGAGGCTATACATAAGGGATTAAGCGGTGTTGAGACCGGTCAACTCACCCCAGATAGGGCCTTAGAATTTATAGTTAATAGGCTTAAAGGGGAGATAGGTGATGAGTTGATCGTGAGATAGCAGGCGTTTAAGGGATACGGCATTGTGAGAACCCGGTGATAGATTGGTAACGTTTAGGAGTTAAGGCATTACATATTTCTGGAACTGTGGACAATTGGGTCATGAGGCCTTTTCTTCAGTTCCGAGGCTCCCGGCCTGGTCTTTTCTACGACTTATCTACGGGGGATTCTTGCCCCCTCCGCATTGCCCCGACATGTCGGGGCCTGCGGTTTCCCCCGCTGATAAGTCGTGAAAAGGACGGCGGCCTCCCGCCAGTCACTTCAGAAAAGGCATCATTACCCTTAACCGAACTTAGGTATTGATTGCAAAAGGGGATATAGCATATATGACGAACATGCGAACAAGGACTATTTCCAAGGCCTTGTTATTCCTGTTACCTGCCTTACTTCTTATTATCGTGTTTTTTATCACGCCAGCCATTATCACCGGATGGATGAGCCTTACGGGGCTGGACTATAGATTTGAGTGGGAGTGGGTCGGTTTCGTGAATTACATTAGGATGGCTAAGGATTCTTTGGTCCCCAGGATACTTCTGAATACAGGGGTTTACACATTCGGGACATTGGCCCTTTTTAATGTAACGTTCGGCTTGGTATTGGCCTTGTCAACCAGCTATATTGAGGATAGGGTTGGGCTGTTTTTCAGGGCAGTATGGCTGCTTCCGAGGTTCACACCGCCTGTTGTGTATGCTGTGATCTGGTTTTGGATCTTGGACCCCACCGACTACGGACTGCTCAATACTATCCGGCAGGGGATCGGACTGCAGACCGTGGATTGGATCAGTAGGTATCCCTGGGGAACTATCATAGTTACTAACGGAGTCATAGGCGCATCTATGGGTATGGTGATATTTGCCGCTGCTATTGCATCCATTCCAGATGACTATTTAAGGGCCTCAAGGGTCGATGGGGCCTCCTGGTTTGGGCAGATAAGGTATGTTATCCTACCTATGATACGATGGCCACTACTGTTTATTACGGCCTATCAGACGCTCTCACTCTTGACATCCTATGAGTATATACTT
>CP070660.1:30067-33763 GCA_020355145.1 Deltaproteobacteria bacterium | reverse complement strand
TGGACCCTTATTCTCCAAGATTGATCGAGCTTGGACTGAAAGGGATGATTGGTAAAGGAAATCGCTCTCAGACTGTTATTGAAGCTATGAAGAGATTCAAGGCGGTTTATTTTGGCGCCACTGGGGGAGGTGGGGCCCTCATTGCAAAAAGGATTAAAAGTGCCAAAATCGTTGCCTACGCTGACCTGGGACCTGAGGCGATCAGGATATTAGAGGTAGAGGATTTCCCAGTAATAGTGATTAATGACACAAAAGGAAACGATCTCTATCAAGAGGGTATCAAGAGGTATGCCAAAGGATAGTGCAACGGACCACGGACCTTGGCAAAATAAGGACTTGCAACAAAATGGATAAAGATGATATTTTTATATCTTTAGATGATGTATGCCCAACTAAAAGATGTGGCATCTAAGTATTATCTTCCCCTGGGTGCCTTATTTTACCCCGGGTATTAAATCATGGAAAAAAAGGTAACCATAAGCGTAAAAGGCTCCCCTCCTGTTGAGATCCGTGCCCAGGGCCTTAATGGCCTAAAGGCATTAAGGGCCTTAAGCATGGATAACATGGAGAGGATGGCAGCTATCAAGATAAATGGTGAGATCAAGGATCTCTCAGCAGAGATCAATTCATCAGCCGAACTTGAGCCTGTTTACATAGATTCCCAAGAGGGCTTGCAAATACTCAGGCATAGTGCCGCCCATGTCATGGCAGAGGCAGTGAGAGAGCTCTTTCCTGGGACAAAGGTAACAATAGGCCCGGCTATTAAGAATGGTTTCTATTATGATTTCGACTATGAAAGGGCATTTGAGGCCAATGATCTGCCCAAGATCGAAAAAAGGATGGCTGAGATAATAGAGGAGGATCTTCCATTTATCAGGAATGAGATCCCACATAGTGAGGCAATTGATTTTTTTAGATCCGAGGGTGAGCCTTACAAGGTGGAGCTGATTGAAGAGCTTTCAGAAGAAGCCATTACCATGTATAGGCAGGGAAATTTTACAGACCTGTGCAGGGGTCCCCATCTTCCCTCAACAGGAAAAATAAGGGCCTTTCAGCTAACCCATGTTGCTGGGGCATACTGGAGAGGAGATGAACGTAATGCCATGTTGAGCAGGATTTACGGTGTTGCATTTGCTGACCGGGAATCCCTTAATGCACACCTAAAGAACCTTGAGGAGGCAAGAAAAAGAGACCATCGCGTACTTGGCAGGAAACTCGATCTCTTCACCATCAGGGATGATGTCGGCCCGGGCATGGTGATATTCCATCCCAATGGGGCCATGCTTAGGCGTATCATTGAGGAATTTGAGATAAAGGAACACCTTAAAAGGGGCTACGAGCTTGCAACAGGACCCCAGCTTTTAAAGACTGAATTGTGGAAAAAATCAGGCCATTTTGATCACTATAGGGAACATATGTACTTTACCTCTATAGAAGACCAATCCTATGGGGTAAAACCTATGAACTGCCTTGCCCATATGCTTATCTATTCCTCTAAAGTAAGAAGCTATCGGGAGTTACCAAAGAGATACTTTGAATTGGGTACCGTACACCGGCATGAACGCTCTGGAGTGCTGCACGGATTAATAAGGGTGCGGCAATTTACCCAGGATGATGCCCACATCCTTTGCACTCCTGAGCAACTTAAGGTGGAGATACAGAATATACTCGACTTTGTAAGGGACATAATGGCCATCTTTGGTTTTGATTATGATCTTGAAATAAGTACAAGGCCAAAAAAATCGATTGGCACCGATGTGGATTGGCAAAAGGCAACTAAGGCCTTGATAGACTCAGTAGAAGAGTATAATCTTCCCTATCAAATAAATCAGGGAGAGGGGGCATTCTATGGTCCGAAGATAGATGTTATGCTTAAAGATGCCCTTGAAAGAAGCTGGCAGTGTGCTACCATACAATGCGATTTTGCACTCCCAGAGCGGTTTGACCTAACCTATGTGGGGCCCGATGGTGAAAAACACAGGCCTGCAATGATTCACAGGGTAATACTTGGTTCTATAGAGCGCTTTCTCGGTGTCTTAATTGAGCACTATGCAGGTGCCTTCCCCCTATGGCTCGCACCAGTTCAGGCGATTATTTTTACCATCACCGATAGAAACATCCCTTACGGGGAGGATTTATTGGAGACCTTATCTGGGGCAGGGATTAGGGCAGGGAAAGACTTCAGGAACGAAAAACTGAGCTTTAAGGTAAGGGAAGCCCAGATGAAAAAGATCCCTTACATGCTGGTAGTGGGAGACAAAGAGATGGAAACTGGTAATGTAACCACTAGACTTAGGGATGGGCGTAATCTTCCCCCTATGTCGCCAAAGGAGGTAGTAGACAGAATAAGGGATGAATCAAAAAATAGGAGGTAACTATTAGCAAGAGACCGGATGTAAGGGTTAACGAGCAAATCAGGGCCAAGACAGTAAGATTAATCTCAGTGGACGCAAAGCAGATTGGGGTCGTCTCCATTGGGGAGGCCTTGCTTGCAGCCAGAGAAAAGGATCTTGACCTGGTTGAGGTAGCCCCAAATGCAGACCCCCCTGTCTGCCGCATCATGGATTATGGCAAGCTTAGGTATGAGAAGGCCAAAAGGGAAAAGGGCAAATCCAGATCGAGTCACCTCAAGGAGATCAAACTGAGGCCCCTTACTGCAGAACACGATGTAGGTGTGAAGATAAAGAATATAAGAAAATTTTTGGCTCAGGGGGATAAGGTAAAGGTTTCTATGATATTCAGGGGCAGGGAAAGATCCCATACCGAATTAGGATTCAATCTGCTACAGGAGGTTATCAAAAAGATTGAAGACATTGGGGTTGTAGAGGTACCTCCCAGGATGGGGGGAGACTTATCCATGCTCATTGTGCCAAAATAGGTAAGCTGTCATGCCTAAGATAAAGACCAAAAAGGGGGCCTTAAAGAGGTTTAAAAGGACTGGTGGTGGAAAGCTGCTTAGAAACAGGGCCTTTGCGAGCCACATATTAACCAAGAAGTCATCTAAGAGGAAGAGAAATCTCAGAAAATCTACCCTACTCGACAAGACGGATATAAAAAAGGTGGCAAGGCTGCTTCCTTATCATTGATACTCTTCTTTCTTTACCCTGTTAGAATGCCCCGCTTGCCCCGTTAAATGTGTTGGCTAAAGAGGCAGGTCAGATTCAAAGTACTTATTTAATGGGGTGAAGAAGCACGGGGATGGTGTCCAAAATATTGTTCCGCTTTTTCACACGGGGTATAGTGCCCCGTGTGCTAACAGGGTTTACTCATTTATCATAAATGAAGAAAAGTGATCCTTAAGGAGCTAAAAGGATACAGGGCTGGTAGTAGGAGGCTCTGGATAGTCAGGTTTAATACAGCTGCTGGAGAAGATGGGCCTTCTTACACCTGGTCAAGGCAGTAAAAAGTCTAAGGGAGGGGTTTCCAATTGAAGGATGAGCTCCTTGAATTGAGGAAAGAGGCCTTACAAGAGCTGAAATCAGTTGCAGAAAGCTCTGATATAGAAAGATTAAGGCGGAGGTATCTCGGCAGAAAGGGCCTACTCACCCTTCTTTCAAAGAGACTAGCAGAGTTGCCAAAACAACAAAGACCTGCTATAGGCAAGATCGTAAACCAGGTGAAAGAGGAGCTAAGGAGGGAGTTTCAGGCGGCAACTGATTCTCTAACCGCTAAGGCTATCGAAGGGGTATCAGCTTT
>CP070660.1:23345-29967 GCA_020355145.1 Deltaproteobacteria bacterium | reverse complement strand
GAAGGGATTTGCCGTGACCCTGAGTATAGGTATTATTGCCAGCCTCTTCACGGCTATATTTATCACCAGGCTAATATTTGACTATCTCATTATTGAACGGGGTATGAAGAAGATAAGTATTTAGAACTTAGCCCCGCTGAGTTTATCCTGAGTGGCGAAGGGCTCCGCAATTGGAATATTGGAATAATGGAACGATGGAATAATGGGTTTTGGCGGAATGGGATGTTGACAAAGCTCCTCTTGACAGTGAAGTTAATAAAGGAGCATCTTTCCTTTGGTATCAACATTCCAATATTCCACCATTCCCTGGCCCAGACCTGGCATGCAGCGCCGGCGTTCCATGGGCGCCGCTTCGGAAACCTTACAGCGACGGAAAAGCTTTCCAGGCAACTCGCGCCAGGGCGGGCCATTATTCCATGTGTGAGGCAAAAACCTGAGGCTCAGAAAGATCCTCTAATCTCAATAAGTTGTAGAAGTTCCGATAGGCAAAATTAGCTACTTGTTGCTCGTTGCTGGTTGCTCGTCAAGAAAACGAGAGACGAGAGACGAGAAATATAGAGACAGGCGAATGGAATTTATAAGGCCGAATATTAATATCGATTTTATCGGACGGCGAAAGATGGCCCATCTTATATCTGGCACTCTGATACTGCTGACTATCCTTCTTTTAATATTCCGGGGCGGACCCAATTATGGTGTTGATTTTGCTGGCGGCATACTTATTCAGGCGAGGTTTGTTCATCCAATAACACCAGATGAGATCAGGGAGGCATTGAAATCCATCGCTATGGAGGATAGCATTATCCAGGAGTTCGGAGAAAAAGGGGAGCTTGAATATCTGATAAGGGTTAACAAAACAGATATCGAGCTCGGTGGCCTATCTGGTAAGGTGAAAAAATCCTTGGATAGCATGTTCGGTGAGGAGAATGTGGAAATCAGGAGGGTGGAGATGGTAGGGCCAAAGGTCGGGAAGGACTTAAGGGAAAAGGCCCTTTTTGCTATCTTTTATGCACTCCTCTTTATGGTCATATATATATCCGGCAGGTTTGAATACAAGTGGACAATGAGTATAATTATGGCAGCCTCTCTTGCCCTTGGAGTGTATATAATCTCGGCCCTGGGGATGAGTATCATCTGGCTTATTGTTGTTGCCCTCCTCATTACTATTGGCCTATGCTGGTCCCTGCGCTTAGAATATGCCCTTGGTGCCATCATTGCCCTCTTTCATGATGTAAGCATAACAATAGGGGCCTTTGCCCTTACTAACCGGGAGGTAACATTACCCGTTGTAGCTGCCCTCCTGACCATAGTCGGCTACTCCCTGAATGATACGATTGTCGTCTTTGATAGGATCAGGGAAAATCACAGACGCTCCCGGAGTCGCAATCTTGCCGAGGTGATAAACCAGAGTATCAATGAGACCCTCAGTCGTACCCTGCTCACATCAGCAACCACCCTCATTGTTGTTATATCCCTTTTTATCTTAGGTGGTGGTGTGATCCATGATTTTGCCTTTGCCCTCTCAGTTGGTATAGTGGCTGGCACCTATTCCTCTATTTACGTAGCAAGTCCTGTGCTTCTAATCTGGGAAGGCCAACTATGGGAACGAGGAGCCACCAATATTAAGAGGCGAGGGAAAGGAAGCTAATTGTTTAAAGAGGAAACTCCACGCTGGAAAAAGAAACGAAGGATAAGAGCTGTCTTTTTAGGGGCCTCTCTTCTCTTATGTGGATTTCTTTATTTCTCCATTGGTGGCACTGGTAGCAACTATCTCAAGCTAGCATTAGACAGACTGCTCCATCCAGTCCCCGTATTTAACTACATAATATTCGAACACAATGGGGTTAAAAAAAGGCTCATTCCAGACCAAACCCTTCACACTCATCCCCTTGATAGGCTTAAGATTGTAAAGATAGATACATCAGTCCACCTTAACAGGGGAATAAGACTATTTTCTAAGGGTTTTGATATCAATGCCCTTCAAGAGGAGACGGTAATAGCAAAACTCCTTCCTGGCCAAGATGCCTATCGCCACTATACCTACACCATAAAGATCAAGCACGAAAATGATTCTATCGGTAATGTAGGCCTGGTAATCTCTCCTTCGGTAGAAGATCTGTTAGAAAAGGCAAACAGGGTGATAGATCCTGAAAAAAGGTTGGTTTTCCTAAGATTGGCCGTTAGAGAAAAGGGGAATGATCTTCGGCTCAAGACCAGATTGGCAGATGAGTATCTGGCCCTTAAGAAGTGGGAACAGGGGGCTAATATCATCGAGGATATAATTGTAGAAAAGCCAGAGGTGAGCCTTTTAAGAAGACTCATGGATGCCTATGAGCACCTACACCAATACCGTAAGGTTATCACTACACTAAGGAAGATTCTCATACAGACACCTGAAGATCTGGAAATCAGGCTTAAGCTTGCAGGGCTTCTCGAAAAACAGGGTAGATTAAAAGAGGCTGTAAAGGAATATACCATTATCCTTCCAAGATTACCCGAGGATGAAAGGATAGTATGCATGAAGAATATGGGTTATCTATTATTTCAGGATGGCCAGAAAAAAAAGGCCCTTGAATGGTATCTTAAGGCAGCCAAGTATGACAAAAAAGATCCAAACCTCTATTACAATATAGGATCGATATACGATGAGCTTAAGAGGCATGAGCTGGCAGAAGAATACTTGCGTTTGGCAGTGGACCTAAGAAAGGACGATATTGGAGGCAGGTTAAGGCTGGGACAATCTCTTTTCAAAAAGGGTAAATTAAAAGAGGCCAAAAGGTATGTAAAAGAGATCCTTAAAAGAGATCCTGATCATTTGGCGGCCCTCACAGTTTTGGCGAATATAGTGGAAAAAGAAGGCGATAAGAAGGCCTTAAAGGGCATCTATAGGCAGATCCTTTCCCATGAGCCGAAAAATACAACTATCCTTTTTAATCTTGGGGTACTGGAGGCAGAGGGAGGAAATGTGGAAAAGGCTATCTATTACCTTGAGACATTGGTAAAGATTGATCCTAAGGATATCCAGGCCAGGGAGGCCCTATTTGATATCTATCAGAGAGAAAAAAGGGGCTATCTTGCCTTCGATCAAGCACTGGAGTTAATCAACCTCGCCCCAAGGAAAATCTCCAATTATGATTACATATTTAAATATCTTATGGAGCAGTCTGAATTTGAAAAATTAGCTAAATACATGCTTAAGGGCGTGAAGGCAAATCCAAAAAGTTTCGAGTTAAGACAGTATCTAATCCTGGCCCACCTCAATCTGAAGAAGAATGATCTGGCTGTAAAAGAGATGAAAGAGGCCCTGAAGTTGAAGCCAAATGATATCGATCTTCTCCGGCTGATGGCTAAGGTAAAGGAAGAGGCAGGTGATCTTGATCAGGCCTTAAAGCTGTATCAAAAGATCCTTGAAATTTTCCCAGGGGACGAAAAGGCGGAAAACGCCTATCTCAGGCTAAGGCTTAAATTATTGAATAAAGGGAAAGCAAGTGTTCAGTAGTGAACATAACAAGAACTAGCGAAGGTTTACCATGTTAGAATGCTCCGCTTGCCCCGTTAAATTTCCCAATGAAGCTCCCTGCAGCAAGCTGCAGGGTATCTTGTGGCAATAACTCTTTTATCTCCCCTCACCCTAACCCTCTCCCCAAGGAGAGGGAACTTAAGGGAAACCCTGTAGCGAGCTACAGGGAATAGTCAAGTTTAACGAACTTAAGGAGATATGGACATTTACAAAGCGGCCCTTTGTCCAGATTGGCCTCGGGATTGGAATTACCTCAGGTGAGATGTTTTTGGGAAATGTGGGCCCTCAAAAAAGGCTTGATTACACGGTAATCGGAACAGATGTCAGTCTTGCTAAGCAGCTTTCATCAACTGCTGCCTCAGGGCAGATACTCATAACAAAGAGTGTGAAGGATCAGCTGGGTTCGCAATTCCGCGTCACTAAAGAATCACGGCGTTTGTCCAAGGGCTTAAAGAAGCCGATATCTATTTACTCTATCTTTACAGAACTGGAACACTAGAGGTCAACATTCAGGGCAAAAAGGTCCTAAATCACTTGAGGTCACGGCTCCCTTACCTGTTCTCCGCCTTCTTGATCTTTGCCCATGTATCACGTAATGTTACCGTCCGATTGAACACCAGTGCCTCATCAGAAGAATCAACGGAATCCACACAGAAATAGCCCAATCTCTCGAACTGGTATCTGCTTCCTGGGGTTGCACCTTTTAAGCCCGGTTCAACACGACAAGAGGTCAATGTCTCCAATGAGTTCGGGTTCAGATACCTCTTGAAATCGCCACCTTCCCTTTCATCAGATGGGTTTGCCCTCAGGAAGAGATGATCGTACAGGCGTACTTCGGCCTCAATGGAGTGAGCGGCCGAAACCCAGTGCAACGTTGCCTTGACCTTGCGTCCGTCCGGAGCCCAACCACCACGTGTCTCCGGATCAATAGTACAGTGTAGCTCGACCACTTCGCCAGTTTGCTCATCCTTGACCACACCCACGCATTTGATAAAATACGCATATCGTAGCCGTACCTCACGACGAGGGGCCAAGCGGAAGAACTTCTTCGGAGGATCCTCAAGAAAATCATCTCCTTCGATGTACAGTAGGCGTGAAAAAGGGACCTTCCGTGATCCCATACTGGGATTCTCCGGATTGTTCAAGGCATCTAACTCTTCCACCTGGTCTTCCGGATAGTTGTCAATCACCACCCGAAGTGGGCGCAACACACCCATAACACGCGGAGCTCGTTTATTCAAATCCTCTCGGACACTGTGCTCGAGGAGTGCGATATCGACCATACTATCCCTCTTGGCAACTCCAATGCGCTGGCAAAAGTCTCGGATCGACTCCGGTGTGTATCCACGTCTACGCAAACCCGATATAGTAGGCATCCGTGGATCATCCCATCCGTTGACATACCCCTGGTCTACCAATTCCAGAAGCATCCGCTTACTCATCACGGTGTAGCTGAGGTTGAGACGGGCAAACTCGATTTGCTGCGGATGATAGAGCTTCAACTCATAAAGGAACCAGTCGTATAACGGTCGGTGATCCTCAAATTCCAACGTACAAATAGAATGTGTGATTCCTTCGATGGAATCCGAAAGGCAATGGGTAAAGTCGTACATGGGATAGATGCACCACTTGTTACCAGTCCTGTGATGTTCCGCCCGTAGAATACGATAGATGACCGGATCTCGCATATTCAAATTTGGAGATGCCATATCAATTTTCGCCCGAAGCACGTGGGAACCATCCTCGAATTCTCCTGCCCTCATGCGCTCGAACAAATCCAAGTTCTCCTCTATCGAACGCGTCCGATACGGACTGTCCTTGCCTGGCTCAGTCAAGGCGCCACGGTATTCCCTGATTTCCCGTGTGCTCAACTCGCACACGTATGCCTTGCCATCTTTGATTAACTGCACGGCGTGCTCATATAGTTGCTCAAAGTAATCTGATGCGTAAAAGAGACGATCACCCCAATCGAATCCAAGCCATCGAACGTCTTCCATGATGGACTCCACATACTCAAGTTCCTCTTTGCTGGGATTCGTATCATCGAATCGCAAGTTGCAAAGGCCTCCGTTTTCGGCGGCAAGACCAAAATTGAGACAGATGGACTTGGCGTGTCCAATATGCAGATATCCGTTCGGCTCCGGTGGAAATCGGGTATGAACACGGCCATCGTATTTGTTTGCCCTAAGGTCTTCGGCGATGATATTTCCAATAAAGTTTGGTGGGTGGGCAGTATTTTTCGGTTTCGGCGTCTTCATAGTTATTTCTACCCGGTTTTCATCCTATCAAACTGGCATTTTAACACATTTTGGCGCTTTCTCTCAAACCCTTCATCACAGAGCTGTTATGAGATAGATTAGCCTAAGGTAAGATCTTACGTGGGTATACCCACAAGTCGGCCGGGCAAACACTGGGATCCTGCTAACTCAACGGGGCTGTTTTTGGCCCAGGCCTCACTACGATCATAATGTTTTCATCAAACCACTCTATTTGCTCGGGATCGGTAAAATGATGGGCAATCTTCTTCCTAAATTTCCTCAGGCAATATTCTAATTCGTGGTCATCGTAAAGGGAAAAGGTAGAATAATGCCTTTTTCTAACCTTATCCAAAAGCTGATCCAAGGTGGATTTTCTCTTGAACTGGAAGTTTTCAATGGACTCTATTGTCGAGCAACTTGTTGAATCTATAGCCTCAGTAATATCATTTAATTCATAGAGACGCTCCTCTTTCTCCAAAAAGAGAGGAAAGTATCTCCCCCAGATATTTCTAGCATTCTGACTTTGAAGGCGCGTATAAATAAAGATAAGACCGTCTTCTTTTGTAATCGCAGCCGCCTTTTCAACAAATCTGATAAGATCAAAATGGTGAATGGCGTTAAAGGTAAAGACACAGTCCATCAGGTTACCCTTCAAGGGAAGATCATAGACATTTGCCTTGACAGTGATAAATCTGTGTATGCCATTGCCTTTCAGATAGGCTGAGGTCTCTTTAAGCATTGATTCATTGATATCAATGCAGGTCAAATGGAGATTGTCTAAATGTTCAAAAAGCAATAAGTTATACCTTCCGGCACCACACCCGATATCAGCGGCTCGTATTGT
>CP070660.1:12235-23245 GCA_020355145.1 Deltaproteobacteria bacterium | reverse complement strand
CAAAGATTGGGTGCAGGGGCCTATGTAAAAAAGCCATTTCTGTTAGAGAAGATTGGGCTCGCTGTTAGAGATGAATTAGTGAAATAATAATTTTGGAATTTTCCCTTGACGCCTTCAACCGAAGTCGGGCAATATATAGTTTTTCTGGCACATGTCCTGGTCATTACCCTTCACAACTTCTCTGTTTTCTCTCTCTGGAGACTTTCTATAGAATCGAAATGCCTGTCTCTTTTTTTATTTTCGCTTCATGCCCTTGCAAAGGATCAAAGGGGTATAGGTAAACCGTCTCGGGTCAAGGAAGAACTCAGTAAAGTCTGAAATAATGGCATTGTGACCACCAGGGTAATTATCAAACAATTCCTTGTTCTTCATGGATGCTACTTCTAACTTTTTAATCCAATCGAAGATCTCCTCGTCCCTCATATTTCCATAGATCAGATGATGTGCCATAAGATGTACCTGGATATTTTTAAAACCCTGGTCATACAGATACGCATACAATTTTCGACCTGAATAGGGATCGAAGTTGTATTCCTGCTCCATCCTTTTCATAGCCTCAAAGAGGATATCCTGTATTTTATCAGGCAGTTCGTAATGGTTGAGGCAGTTGTGGTCGAGGTCCAGTAAACAGAGATAGCCGCCCGGTTTTAGGCAGGTTGCTAGGTTTCTAACTATATCAGGAGCTTCCAGACGGTAGTACTCCAGGAAAAATCGGACCCAAATAAGATCAAATAGACCCACACCGTCAAGGGGATCCTTCAGGTCATGGGACTGAAAATCAATCCCCGATGCCTGGCCATAGTGCTGTTTTGCGTAGCGGATCCTCTCCTCTGAATAATCAACTCCCACTATCCTGCCACCCGGCTGTATCATTTTGTGCAGAATTGAAGTAGTTTTACCTGTTCCGCATCCTGCATCAAGCACCCGGAGTCCGGGCTTCACGCCACACCATAGAGCTTGTTTTTGAACCGCTTCCGGATCGGTCTTGATCTCGAGGCGGATGATCTCTTCCAGATTTTCCATCAAATAGGAATTGATTCCGGGCATTATGCCACTTGCCTATCTTTAGGATTGTATTTCATATTAGGAGAATAGTTCGGTGAATGATTTAATAATATCACGTTTTCTAAGATGACGTTTCATTGCCAATTTTGAAAACCTGTGTCTGCTAGCTACAAATTTTTTGCGTTGATATGGAGTATAACCAAGGAGCATTTCCAGGTTGTCTTCCCTGTAAATGGGACCGGAATTTTCAAGCTCGAGAAAGGCTTTCTTAATATGCTCCATCGCCTGACGGAAGTCCATTGTTCTATGTTTCCAATTTTGCATATATCCAGTTAATCCGTACTTATTCCTCATTTCAAATTCGTATATTGGGCTCAATGGTGCTAAAATAAATGGAAACATGGACCATGAAAGGATTCCTTCGAGCTCGGGATATTCAATGCTTCTTATAAATTCTCGCGTACGAAGAGCAGTTTCATCAGTTTCACCAGGAAATCCAAAGATAAAATAACATGAACAATTGACACCAGCAGAAAGAAGTTTTCGAACTACCTCGACGTACAGTGAAGGAGTGGCTTTCTTGTTCATATTGCGTAATACTTGTGAATCTGCAGATTCCAAACCTAATTGTACTTCTATACAGCCAGATCTTCGAAGCAATTCCCCATCAACATCTTTCAATGTACTTGCCCGGATGAAACTCATCCAATGAATTTGAATGTCTTCATCAACAAAACGTTGGCAAACAGATTTGAGATTTCCTCTTCCGAGCCTGAAGTTGTCATCTGTAAACCACACGTATCGAACTCCGCGACTTGACACAGTCTTCAATTCAGCAATTAGTCGGTCTATGGGTTTTGTAAACATTAGTCGAGGATCCTTTGTGAAATTACAGAAGGCACATCTGTAAGGACACCCGTTGCTGGCTTGCACAGGTATTACGCCAGATTTGAAGATGGCATCAGGAAGAGATTGCCAATCGATAAAAATATCGCCGGCGTTCGAAATATCGTCTACACGCTTTGTAAAAGAATATGTTCTTCCCACTAAGCGTGCTGAATTAGGAAGGTTATCTATTGGTCGGTTTTCTTTGATTCTTTTTAGGGCCTCGCATAGTATCAGTTCACCCCGCAGACTTATAATATAAAGATCAACTGCAGGCTCATTATTGTCCAGAAACAGAAAGTCATATTTCGTTGACTCCGTTTCGTAGTCCTGTTCATGTGACCTTTGAAGGATAAGGTAAGACGAATATACGAATGGTCCTCCGACGATAGTAAAAACATCCGGTGCTAGAGAGCGGATGTCATCAACGAGCTTGCGAAGAGCCTGTTTGCTAGGAATAAACGTAGTTGATATGATTACCGCACGCGGTGTGTGTTGGAGAAGACTGCAAAAACTATCCCTCTCTTCATAATAGCTATTAATCAATTCGACGTCGAATTTATGCTTTTTCAGGTAGCTAAGAAGGTAAATTCCGTTGAGCTTGGGTGCTGATGACCAGCTCATTATACCATCGCCCTCAATGGGTAAGACAAGATAGCCTTTATGCTCAAGATAATTCAGCACTAGCTGTATAGTAGCAGTTCTACCGTCAAGTCTAAGTCTTAGAGGATTTGTGCCTGAGAAGCTATCTTCACCGGAATCTGATATTATGATGGCATCAAGACCCAACTTGATCACCACTCTTTCTTTTTACGAAACTTTCTAACAACTATAGGTTTCCTTGCGAAGTTCCAATCGAGTCGGGATCTCATTTCAACTCAAAATTTACATAAATGTTAAGGTCTTGGGCTGTGAAAATACCTAATTTGTATATAGCAGAATGATTTAACATAAAATTTTTTTTTAAATTCTGGGGGCTTGAAAACAGCCTAAAATTGCAGGTTGGTTTATGCAGAGATTTATATCCTTCATTTCAAAGCCATTTTCTACTAAACTAGGGCACGTAGTAGCATTATCTTTTTTTAACCAGGCATATTAAAAAAAGCCCCAATGCGGCCATAGCTGCATTAATTGTGAAGGCATGATCATAGATGCCTGTTGTATCCCGTAAAATCCCAGTGACCCAATTTACCAAAATGGCCCCAAGGCCATAAAAGGGTGTCCATGCCCCGATAACAGTTCCCATCACATCCCTGGGAAAATAGTCGCCTGCACAGGCACCATAGATGGGAAACGTTGCCCCGTAAAAAAGGGCCATAAATCCTATTAGGATAAAGAGGATTCCCCAGGAATTTCCGGTAAAGAGTATCCCTATCAGACAGACTGTGATAAAGGAGTTGGAAATGATTATGGTCCTTCTTCGACCCAGGTAATCGGAGAGGGGCAAGATCGTCAGAACTCCCAAGACCTGGGAGATACCATGCACTGTGGCCAGAAGGCTTGCCTTTTCCAGGGGCAATCCAATCTGGCCTCTGGCATAGTCAACCATAAATGTAGTGATTCCATAAAGGCTATAAGAGATTGAAAAATAGGAAAGCCCAATAAGCCAGAATCTTGTGTTTTTAAAGGCGATGGAAAGGGAACCCCTTTTAGCGTGGGCTTTCACATCCGTTTCAATGACACTGGAGGGTTCATTCATCTGCCCCCATGGTAAATACCCTGAATCTTCTGGATCACTTCTTAGTAGTAAGCCATTCACCAAAACCATCACCAGTGCCCCTGTCCCCAAAAAATACCAGGCATAGCGCCAGTTAAAATGATTCACGACCCAGGGGAAGGCCACCCCCATAGTGGCAAATCCAAGTCCATACCCAGTAGAAAGTATACCAAGGGCAAGACCTCTGCGGTTGAGAGAGAACCAGCGCTGGACAACTGTAATGACCGGAGTCCACATGCCCGTGGCTCCAAGACCGGTGATGGCATAAAAAAGGCAGGCCATCCAGAGGCTATTAATTGTACCCATTAATAGGATGCCAAGGCCAAGGATCAGACTGCAACTTGTGATAACGCGGCGGGCCCCAAGTCGGTCTGTCAGATAACCTGTAAAGGGTGTCAGTGCTAAATAGGAGAAGAGGTAAGCGTTAAAGATTGTTCCGCCTGCAGCTCGCCCAAAGCCCAGAGTCCTGATCATTTCCGGAAGGACTACACCATATCCAAGACGAACAGAATAGTTTATAAAGAGATTAACAAAGCAAGTCGCTAAGATAATCCAGGCCCAGTGAAATGATCCACTTCTTTCCACGAATCTTTCTACCTTTTCTTTCATCATCCCGCAAAAAACGCTAGGGGATTCAATCTTGCCCATATCTTAAGGTTGGTGCTGAGGGTTTTCCCCAAGGCAAAGACATATCATATTATATTCGTAAGTAGCTTACAGAAAAACACATTATTGAGGGAATAGAGGCCGTGATGTTTCACATTGTATATTTCCTGTAGGAAATGGTATAAGTCCTTTCCACCATCTCAGCTACACAGCAGCAGGCCATGATGACCACCTGTTTTTCCATCCTTCCCTTCTTCATGCTGAGCGGTTTCGCCTTCCCCATAGCCAACATGCCAGTTGTTGTTCAATGGTTGACCTATTTGAATCCCCTGATGTATTTCCTGGTCATTATCAGGGAGATCTTTTTAAAAGGGGTGGGCATAAATATGCTGTGGCCCCAACTTTTGGCATTGATGGTTCTTGGATTGATTGTCTTTATAGGCGCAGTCAAAAGGTTTAGAAAGAGGCTGGATTAGAAAGATCAGCCTACCTATATTACGAGACCTGCTGTTCCAAGCTCTATTCTATATTTTGGGCTGCCAGCTTATTAAGTTTCTACATAATTGTGTATTTTGGACCTCCTCCACCTTCTGGCGGTATCCATGTGATATTTTCGTATGGATCTTTTATATCGCAGGTCTTACAATGGAGGCAGTTAGAGAAATTTAATTTCATAGTGGGCTTACCTGTTTGCTCGTCGATCTCCATCTCATAGACATTGGCCGGACAAAATCTGAGGCATGGATTCTGGTGTTCCTCTTTGCATTTAGTATAGCAGATGTTGAGATCAGCTATCTTGAGGTGTGCTGGCTGTTGTTCCTCATGGATTGTACCTGAATAATACACATCAGATGCCTTATCAAAGGTCCTCTTTCCGTCGAATTTGATTATCCCCTTTTGTTCATCTGTAGGTAAATCAGTACCATAGAGGTCAGTTACCTTCTTTTGATGGACAAAATCGCTCTCTGTATTGAGCCTACCTTTTAAGATTCTACCACCCAAGATATATTGGAGTCCTGCCTTAATCAGGCCTATCCATAAGCCCCCCTGGAACGCCTGGTGAAAATTACGCACCTTGTAAAGTTCCTTACCTATGTAACTTTTATAAAGGGATGTTTGGTAATTCTCAAGCCGGGCAGCAGAGAAATCATCCTTTAAAAGGGCCTCTAAGATCGTTTCAGCAGCAAGTATTCCAGATTTCATAGCGAGGTGTATCCCCTTGATCTTTTGGCTGATGAATAGGCTGGCTGAATCTCCAACAATGACCCCTCCATCAAAGGCGATTTTTGGAACGGAGAAATATCCTCCGACTGGCACTGTTTTTGCCCCATATTGTAGGAGTTTGCCATCTCTTAATATGTCAGCAACAAGGGGGTGGAGTTTGAATTTTTGGAATTCAAGATGGGGATCCAGATATGGGTCTTCCCAGTCTAGTCCGGTTAACAGGCCAACTGACACCAGGTTGTCTTTCATTCCATAGATAAAACCCCCGCCATATGTATTGCTTTTAAGGGGGTATCCCATGGTATGGATGACATCTCCTGGCTTGAACCTTCCCTCTGGGATTTCCCAGACCTCTTTGGCTCCAACTACATAGGTCTGTGGATTTTTCCCTTTGTCTAATTTCAATTTTTTTATAAGGCCGTTGGTAAGGTTCCCCCTTGAGCCGTCCCCAAATACAGTTACCTTGGCATGTAAATCGATTCCCGGTTCAAAGTTTGCCTTCCTATTACCATCTGGGTCTATTCCCTTCTCCCCTGTCCTCACCCCAATAACCCTATTGCCTTCATAGAGTACCTCTGTTGCCGCAAAGCAGGGAAAGATATCAACCTCATTTCCCCCCGCCAACCTACCAAGCCAGTTCGTTAGCCTTGAAAGCGAGACGATATAATTACCATGATTATTAAGTGGTGGTGGTATTATAGGAGACTTAACCCGGCCTTTCTTGGTTAGGAGATACACCTCCTCCTTTGTAACCTCGCTTTCAACTGGCGCACCTTTTTCCAGAAAGTCTGGGACAAGCTCTTTGAGGGCAATAGGATCCATGATGGCCCCAGAGATGCTATGTGAGCCTATATCAGTTCCTTTTTCGAGCAGGGCGATCGTGATTTCATCGAGTCTTTTCCCTTTTCCTTGTTTTTCAACCCTTTCGTTGTGTTTCCTTATTAGATTCGAGAGATGAAGGGCCCCACCGAGACAGGCTATACCCCCACCCACAAAGAGGACGTCTACCTCTATGATCTCTCTTTCCTCTTCCACTATAGTCATTATTGATTTTTAAAGGATTGATGTAATTCTTTTTACTACCCTAAGCCTTGAAAAGACCCTATAGCATATGACTTAAATGTACTGCAAGGCGATTTTGGGGAAATGTCTAATGGTGTTCCTGTTTTTTGCTTGACTGATCTATTGTTCATGAGATATTGGGTATCAGGGTGAATTATGGGTTACGTCACTGGTCATTAGTCATTTGTTAAATATGGAATTTCCTGACAATTTTTTCATCCAATGACAAATGACCATTGACAAATGACATTTACTATTATGAAGAGGATATTGAGATGGAAAGGACATTGGCTATAATTAAACCGGATGGTGTGGCCAGGGGCCTTGTAGGTGAGATAATCGGGCGATTGGAAAGAGAGGGTATAAGTATTATAGCCATGAAGATGATATGGATGACAAAAGGGCAGGCAAAGGCCTTTTACAAGGTACATGCTGGCAAGCCATTTTATGAAGGTCTCACGGGTTTTATGTGTTCCGGTCCATGTGTGGTCATGGTCTTGGAGGGTAAAGAGGTTATTGATACCTATAGGGAATTAATGGGGGCTACTGACTTTAAGGAGGCTGCCAAAGGCACTATTAGACATGATTATGCAACCGATATTGAGAAGAATGTTGTTCATGGGTCAGATGGCCCCCGAAGCGCTGCATTTGAGATAGCTTACTTTTTTAATGAATTGGAGATCCTTAAGAGATAAAGACCCCGGCAATCTCACTCTTCTTTCTTGAGATCCTCCACCTCCTTTTTAATACTTTTTACCTCTTCCTTTAGCTTGCTTGTATCGGATTCATCATCAAATTTCTGGGCACTTCTTTTATCCTTCCATTCCTCAATGCCGAGATAGGTGGCCAAGGCACCGCCCAAGATAAGTAAAGTGGGTATTCCAGCCGCTAAGGCCTTAACGAAATATCCCCACCAGATAATAATCCCTATAATGCCCAGCACTAAAGCTACCAAACCACCAAATAAAGCCGCCATTTTTTCCTCCTTAATCTTTTTTATTTTTAAAGGGCGATCTCCTTTTAACACAACAAAAATAATCATTCAAGAATTTAATTGCATTTAGGGAGTTTTTTTCATGGATGCCACAAGCCTACTCCATGAAAGCCATGAGGTTTTTGAGAAATTCAGAGAGGAACTAATGATATAAGGTCGTTAACTATATTTTCTTTGACAAAAGGGGCCAAATTAGATAAGAAGATTTACCCCGACATGCTTTTTTGGAGGCATTAATGGATATTATCAAGGATTGTTTTTTATGTGATAAATGTAGTAATAGGAACTTTCTACGAATCTATAATTTCTCCGTACACTTTCGAAGGGTTAATTTTTCAGATGATCTAATATATGATGAGGTTACAGAGGTAATCTACCAATGCATACATTGCAAGAAGAACTTCACAAGACACCAGATAGAAAAAGGCTTAAAGGGGATGATAGATGAGAGGCTTAGGTCTTTGGGATTGCCTAAGAAGTAAGGGTTGAATCTGCCACGGATTTTGAAGTGAGGCTTATGGACCCATCTGAACCTTAGTAGATTGCCTTATTTTTCATCTTCACTTTCTTGGGTATAGAACTGGAACTTGTATGATCCTATTTCAATCGTATCAAAGTCCTTTAGGAAATGACCCTCTTTTAGTGCCTGATTATTCACCTTTACCTTAGTCCCACCCGTTGATGTAATAGCATAACCATTTGGTCTGCGGCTAATAGTAGCTGCAGTATGGGGCATGCGAAAACCACTCAACCTTATTTCCGAGGTTTCCGCTTTTCCTATCTTGGTTAACTTTTTCCTAAGTTGGATTTCGCCTTGATCGGAACCCTCAATGAAGCTCATGACACCAATTCTTCCCTTTTTACCCGCTACATCTATGCCCTTTTCCTCAGCCTCTTTTGCTAATAGTTCCTTCTGCTTGGCTGTGTCAAGTATCATAGTCCTGTCAAGCTCTGCCTCTTTAAGCCTGGCCTGTTCCTTTTGAGACATAGCAAAGAAGACTATATGCTTGCCGATAGTTAACTTATCCTTATGTTGCAATTTATGAGAGATTATCTTCTTATCATTAACAAATGTTCCGTTTGTACTTTGTAGGTCGGTAAGGATATAGTTATCTCCAGTTTTATCTATCCTGGCATGGAAACCAGATACTGCCATATTATCAATCACAATATCATTCCCTTCATCTCGCCCGATAGTCATGTTTTCTTTGACAAAGGAATAATCTTTAATCACCTTCTTATTGAATACTAATATAAGCCGTGCCATGATATTAGCCCTTTTTTGTGGTTAATTGAAAACGTAGGCCTCTTATGATTTTTTTGAAGAGGGGCCAGAACCTTTTTGCCACTCCCTTCCTTTCATCATCCTGTTTATTTACAAATATTAAAGAGACAGTGATATTATCATGACCACCCCTCTTATTGGCCTCGGAGACGAGTTGCTGACAAAGATGCTTGGGATCGTCTCCATTCTTGATAATCCTCAGTATCTCATCGTCTGATACGAGGTCTGTTAGCCCATCAGTGCAGAGCAAAAAGCGGTCTTTATTCATGGGCTCAATCTCAAATATATCCACATCAACTGTATCTGAAGACCCAAGGTTTCTCGTAAGTACATGTCTTAAAGGAGAAACTTCTGCCTCTTCCTTGGATATCAGCCCCATCTCTAACTGTTCGGTTACCATGTTATGCTCTCTAGAGAGAAGCTCGATAGTATCTCCTCTTATAAGATAGATCCTGCTGTCTCCCACGTTGGATGCAATTACAGTATAGGGCATTAACGCCAGAACTACAATCGTTGTTCCCATCCCCTTGAATTTAGCGCTTACTTTGGACAGCTCATAGATAACCCTGTTGGCTAATTTTATACTGCTTAATATATAATTACCCCTTGTGCTCAAGGTGCTATCTGGAAGGTCAAATACCTCATCCTCGGGACTGTTCTTGGCTATCCAATAGTTAACATTTTTCTGGATTATCTCTACGGCAACCTTGCTGGCAACCTCTCCAGCCTGATGGCCCCCCATACCATCAGCCACTATGTATAAACCAATAGAGTTATCCACCGCTGAGTAATCTTCATTCCTTTCCCTCTTAAGACCTGGATCAGAGAGACTAGCTGCTTTAAGTTTCAATTTTTTCCCCTAATCTTTATCAACTATTAGTCTCTTTTACCTTTTGCACTCTTAAGGCATCTATATTTATTGGCCAGGATCCTTAAATACTTGGCAAGGACCCTCGCTCGCTGGAATCTATGATCTGGGTCTTTGGCTAAGGCCTTATTAACTATCTGCTCACACGGTTTTAAAACCCTTGGATTTGTTTTTCGAGGTGAGGGATGCGTGGTCTGTGTAATCTGGTAAAAGAGGTTGTTCAGGCTTTCTTCCCTGAATGGCAATTCTCCGGTTAGGAGCTGAAAGAAAACAACACCAAGTGAGAATATATCTGATCTAGCGTCTATCTGGCGACCCATAATCTGTTCTGGTGACATATAGTTTGGTGTACCGAGTATTATTCCACTCCTTGTCTTTGAAGCAGGCATTGACTTTGCTATTCCAAAATCAGTTACCTTGATTTTACCATTTTTTGTGGACTTGGCCCATCATTATTTTATTAGGTGAGAGTTTTATGTGTCCAGTTAGTTCCTTGACGGATAAATGTTCCTCTTGGTATAGTCTTTCATCGTTATTCAGGTTTTTTCGATCTCTTTCAATTTAGCAAGTATCCATTTGACCCTTTGTCCTGAATCTTGATCCTTTTCTCGCTTGAGGATTTCATGGTAAAGTCCTTTTATCTCTTGGATGCCGGGATTCTTTTCTCTTTCCTCGAAGACTATATCTAGGCCAATGAGTTTTGCCCCATTGTCTTTTAGGATCTCTATCATCGCGGCTATAATATGCCTTGGCCAGGGCCATTTGCCAAATTTATCTATACTCTTATTATCAGTATTTACTATAGCTACCTTGCTTTCTCCAGGGTTGCGTAGTGTATCAAGCCTCATTTCATTCTCATAGATTGCCTTTTCAAGGGACTCAAAAAGGGCAGGCACGTAAAGGATAGGTAGACAAAGGTGGCCGTCACGAGCACACCTATAATAAGATTTGTCTTCTTATCTGTTTCTCTCATCTATCAGACTTTGTGCTGTATGGCTTTCGATTGATAGCCTGCCTAATTGTCTTGTGTAATTTACTTATCCTCTATATATTAAAACTTATTGAAATTTATATCAAATTAATAACTTTATGTCAAAGAAAAGGTTCTTTCGTAGAAGGGTTGAAATGGGTTGGCTTCAAAATACAATAAGTTAGTAGTGTGCACCGCAAACCGTTTGTGGCAGGTTTTTGCATATAATAGTTGAGCTTTTCACGGGGATAGTGGAGGTATTAGCTGCATAATAGAGGGAATCGGCCACTGCATTGGTTTACCTAATGATGTGATTGACTCAATATTTGTTCGGTGATATAAATAATCAAAGTGATAGCTTGAAGATTGAGATATAAACAAGGCCTCTATCTTT
>CP070660.1:8970-12135 GCA_020355145.1 Deltaproteobacteria bacterium | reverse complement strand
GACAATCCTCATGGCAGCGCCATTACCAAAGGAACCTGAACCACCAAATAGGCTCCTTGCAGCCTCAGCATAGGTAATACCCAACCGTTCTACCATGGAGAATATAGTTGGAGGCCCTGAGGCATAGCCTCGCCACGGCTCCCTCTGGAAGTTGGTTCTGAATGTCTCCCCCAGGTCCTGTTGATCTAGAAAACCCTTTTTAAGAATAGATTCGGCAAGGCCTATAGACATGGCGCTATCGTCTGTATAGCGAAACTCCTTTAATTGATCCAATTGGATACAAAGGCGGTCTTTACTAGGATAGCGGAATGCAAGCTCACCAATCGCATCCCCGAGGGCGCTACCAACCATGCCACCCAGGTACTTTGCCTTGATATCAGTCATCTTAATTTAATATTCTTAACTAAAGGAGCGTATTTTTCTGGGAGCCAGTAATCTCTTAAATCAAGAAAAGCGCACAGACACATACAATCTATTTTTTGGGCCCTCATTATTACTAATTGATCTCTCAGTTCTTTTCAATGGAGAACTGGCAACTTTCAACGGACATCGCCATTGTTTTTACTTAGCCGATTATCTCAAGCCCAACCCCCTTAGAATTCTAAGGAAGATTTATTATTGTCAGATAGTGAAAAGGACTATATATTCTTTAACGCTAATATTAAGTCAATACCGGAGTGATTTCTGTGGATCTTGTTGTTAGGGTAAAAGAGATAAAGGGAACATGCCCAGTCTACAGTCTTGGAGACTCGATTGTCATACGAGAAGGCTATATCCTTGATACAAAAGATAGCCCTGCAGTGTGTATGCACTCACTGGCATCCCTTATGCCTTACTATGTTGCCCTGTCTAAAGGGATCTCTCCACAGAACCTGGGGCTTTCAGGAAAAAAACCGGACAGGGCTTATGTCCAGTGCCTTGACCCTTGCGAGATTACAGGTGGGGGAACAGTTATATTTGAAATAACCGCAGATTGAGTCCCAGAATTATCAATGATGCCGAGGTAAATTACTTCCACGCGGGGCAACCAGAGTCTCAACAAGGAAGTCTGGAAGTTCAGCCCCGGTCAAAGCTAGCGGATTTTCTTACGTCTTTCTCAGTTACCAATCCATCTTTCTTAAGATCAGGAGCGTCAGAAGAAACCCAACAAATGGCATAGACGAAATAGATATTAGTGTATGAAAAAGTCCGATATAGTCTGCCAGAACGCCCGTCGGTGTCACTAGGACACCGGCACTGCCCCAGGCAAGTCCCATAACCATGCTTGACGCCATAGAGATATTTTTGGGATATGCCCTCTGGCCAAGAGAGATCACCAGAGGGGCAGATGTGAAAAGAATGTATGCAGCCAACGCCAGGAAGACAATACCAACTGAGGATTCCGCGAAAACATATAGCATAAACAACGGCAGTGGAACCAGAAAAGAGATCAAGATCACGTTAGGTGCCCCCAATTTTTCCGCCCAGAAACCGCCGCTGAACCCGCCGATTCCCGCAGCAATATGCAAAAAGAAAAGGGTCAGGCCCCCAAAAGCTAAGGCACGCCCCTTTTCAGCGAGATATAGCGGGACAAACGTACTCAAGGAAACAAAGATGTACGCGCGGGTCATTGCGAGGATGACCATGATAACGAACACCACCCAATGGGCTTTCCCATTTCTGGAGGCGTTTTTCTGGTGATGCCTAATAAGAATATCCCGCGAAATAGATTTCCATAATAGGAAACCAATACAGATACCGGGGATCATCAGATACGAAAGCGTTCGGATGGAGCCTAGCTCCACAATCGGTCCCGCAATCAACGCCCCCACTGAGACGCCAAGCGCCCCCCCAGTGACAAATATCGACATACCCGTGAAAGGACGATCTCCGCTTTTAATCCCTACCAAAGCCGCGCCTTGCGGATGGAAAGCAGCAACGCCTAGCCCGCCAAGGGAAACAAAGAGTATGAGCATCCAGTAGCTATCGGCAAACCCCAGATTGCTCAAAAACATGGCGCCAATCACTGGACCTGATGCCACAAGGAGTGTTTTCCGGGTTAGATCGGACAGGTAACCGAATACTAGTTGGAACAACGAGGAAATGATCACCAATGAAGATGCGATAAATGCCGTTTCAGGCAGACTGAGTCCCAGGCTAATTTGTAACGCCGGTAGCAAGGGTGAAACTAACCCTGGATAAATATCCGTTACAAGATGTCCTGCTGTCAACAACAACACCTTCGGTCGGTTGAAAGGTAAATGCGGATGCATAAAAATCGCTCTATTGTAACAATGGTTTACCCCCTGGCTAGACCACGGCGGTGACCACCTTTTCGGGCCCAGGGTCCCGGGCAAATCCATTATGAGCTCACCGCAATCAAGATAGCGATAAGCAGACTCACTGCGAGGACTTTTGGGCCTTTTCCAGGATCTCTCTGATAAAGGGGAGAAGATAGACCTCCTCTATTTTCGAGGAAGACAATGCCTGGGCCAGGATTTCTATCTGGGCTTCTATTGGCGCAGCAGGGTCCATAAGGATCTTATAGACCCTCTTGACCTTACAGAGATCTCCGTCAACGGGAAAATCCGGCTCTCCCAATTTTTCATAGACAATCTCAATGCCCAATCTAAAAGCAAGATCTTCAAGATATCCCAAAACCTTACTGTTCTCCATGTTGATCAACCCTTAGTGGTTTCTACGCTCACTGTAATGATTTGTTAGCAAATTGGCAAGAATGAGATTCAGGGGCCATTGTTGCTAAAGCCAGAAAACCAGCTGAGCAAGGCACTTTCGAGATAAACTCAGGGATCAGATCTGTTATATGTTCGGGATATGAGCCATACTCACAGTGGTAGTCTTCAACCGCTTTGATGATCCGATTTGGGTTCACACAGCCTATCTGCCTATTGACGAAGAAGGTACCAAAAATAGCCAAGATGGAGATTCGTTGCTGATAAAATCAACAACTTACAGTGAACGCTTACAAAGGATTCTTCAGTGAAAGCCAAAAAAGCCTTCCTATTTACCTTGCTTTTGCAAGAAGAAAACAAGCCCTAATAAACCCATCCCTACCAAATTTATTATTACAGTAGGTAAGACAAGCGTAATGGAGGCAAGAGCCAACATCACTCTTTCATGGATTTTGAGTCCCTTTGACAGATACCCAATTAGTGCTGACGCCAT
>CP070660.1:3868-8870 GCA_020355145.1 Deltaproteobacteria bacterium | reverse complement strand
TAGTTTGCTTCGCTCACAAATGGAATAGTGGAACAATGGAACAGTGGAATGATGGGTGAACTTGTCCTGAACAAAGTGAATGAGCGGATAGACAGCAGATAGAAAATGATCTTTTCCGCTTTTCCCAGTATTCCGTTATTCCATCATTCCATGTGGATGGCGTGAATCAACTGCCATAAAATTATTACTGATTTCAATAAGTTGCAGAAAATCAGGACGTTAAATTATTCGGGGCGTGGCGCAGTCTGGAAGCGCACCTGCTTTGGGAGCAGGGAGTCGGAGGTTCAAATCCTCTCGCCCCGACCAGTGTCATTGGTTTGTTGGGTTGATCACTTAAAATTGAGGGATTGAGGAAATTAGGAATTATTACAACTTTAGCTCACTTTAGGCACTTTAACTCACTTGGGTTTTTTCGGGATGGAACAGGTACTCCTTTTAAATATTACTTACGAACCTCTTAAGGTTATCAACTGGAAGAGGGCAATTATTATGCTCACCCTGGGTAAGGTGGAGGTGATTGAAGAGTATAACAGGGAGATCCATTCAGTATCTTTTTCCATTAAATTGCCCGCGGTTGTCCGGCTTTTAAGACTTGTAAAAAGGCCAAAGACACCAGTGAGATTTAGCAGACAGAATATCTACATTAGGGATAATTACAGGTGTCAGTACTGTGGCAGGATATTCCCTCCAACTGACCTAACCTGGGATCACGTTTTGCCCAGGGCAAGAGGAGGTAAGACAGAATGGGGAAATATCGTTACCTGTTGTATTGAGTGCAATAAAAGGAAGGGGGGGAGGATTCCATCAGAGGTCTCAATGACCTTGATCAGGAAACCGAAAAGGCCAGAATGGCTGCCCATCCTAACGATCACATTAGGGTTTAAGCATTTGCCCCAGTCATGGAGGGATTATATTTACTGGAATGTGGAGTTGGAGGAATAGTGCAAAGTAAGGAAGAATGGAGAAAGGGAGTAATGGAAAAATACAAAATCAATACTCCAATAATCCAGTACCGTGTATGGTTAATCGGATAGAAGTTGGGGCCAATCGATTGAGGTAAATGTCCTGGATAGGCGGTGGTCATCATCCACCATAGTAAAGGTTAAATGAGTAAAGACCCTTTCGGCGATTGTCTGAATCAACTTTGGGGGAATAAGTTCGTCCGCCTTTCCATGAAAGATATAAACAGGGAGCGTGAGTTTTTCCGATAGACGTGGGGTGAACTCAGGATGGTTAAGGGCTGGGGCAAGGAGGATGAGTCTTTTTATCCTGTCCTGATTTTGAAACGCATATAAGGCGGCCATCAACCCACCTAAGGAAGAGCCTATCATAATCACCCCCCTTTTATCTATGAGGATCTCGTTCAGTTTTGACATCCTGGTTGATACATCACCCACAAAGTCCGGGATAATCATCTCCGGGAAGTGTTCTCTAAAAAATAGACCTTTTGTTCCCTTGATGCTACTTTCTTGCCCGTGGATAAAGATTGTCGGGATCTTTATTATCTTCCCCATGACCCTTTCTTGGCCTCTAGGTCAAGGATCTTCGCTTCCAGTTCAGCTATCTTTCTTTCAAGTTCCCCTATCCTCCTTAGCCTTTCCGCCTTGCTAGTCCCTTTAGTGATCTTTTTTCGAACCTTTTGTGGACCCTTCTCTTTGACTATTCTGTGGACGGTTGAGAGACCTACCCCATATTCTTTGGCTATCTTTCTCATGGGTTGTCCACTCGCATGTGCCTCGATGACCTTTTTCCTTATTTTTTCATCGATCTTCTTTCTGGCCATTTTTATCTCCCTTCAAGATTTAGGTTTTTTGAATCCTTAACCAATTTAATTAGTGGTTTATCCCTGAGCCTTGTTACCTTGCTGATGTCCAGGGACTCAAAAATAGGGTATATGCTGATTCTGTCTCCCTCGCTGATAGTGTGGTTGAAAGGAACGGATTCACCGTTGACAAGGACAAGATCAACCTCCTCGGGTGGCACCCCCAGGAGGCAAATTGCCTCTTTAATAGTGGTTGGATCTCTTAAGGATAGGGTGAAGGTTGTCTTTCTTCTTTCAGCAGGGAGATAATCGTTCAGCTCTTCATAGAGGCGAAAATATGCACTATAGATCATGTAGAACAAGACTTTCTCTTTAAACATTTCTTAACCCTAATACTACCACATTTTTCCCTTGATTCGCTACACATTTTTTGCACTACATCCATTAGATCGGCTCGAGGGGGGATAAGGTACTGGAGATAGGGACAGGCTTAGTGATTCGATTCGCAAATACAGTGACGTATTTTAACGAGTTAGCTCGGAGGAACTGTTCACTCCATTCGGCCCGAGCTCATGGCCGAGGACAGCACTAAGTCCTGAGTAAATAAGTTCGTAATCGAACTTATGAATCGAAGGACTTAGGTTACCAGGCTGCTATTCCGGCAGAGACTGCAGGGTGAGAAAGCTCGAGGGAGATTAAGGGAGCTAGAAGCAAGAACACTAACTGATCGGTTTACTGAGGGCGGAAAGATGTAAAAGGTAAGTGGTCAGAGGGTTGTAACATTCGGCATTTTATTAATGGGTAATGAGGCCTTTTCTGAAATGACTGGCAGCCCGCGATGAGCCCCTCGGCCTGAGCTCGGGTCGAAGGCTCGGCCGAGTCGGAGGCCGCCGTGCTTTTCATGACTTATCAATGAGGGAAACCGCAGGTCCTGCTTGCGGGACAATGCGGAGGGGATAAAACTCCCCCGCAGATAAGTCGTTGAAAAGACCAGGCCGGGAGCCTCGGAACTGAAGAGAATGCCTCATTACCCGATTACGCCGTGATCAGTTATGGAGAAAGAGCTCATGGCTCGATAATTACCTTGATTGAATCTTGGGCCCTTTGAACGAGGGAGAACCCTTCCCCTGCCCTGGCGAGTGGGAGACGATGGGTTATCATATCCTTTACAATAATAGCCTTTGACCTGATCAATCCTATTGCCTCAATTATATCTGAGGGAGAGCCGGCATACGAGGTGGTAATTTCTATCCCGTCATGCCAGATATCATATAGGGGCAGGGCGATATCGATACCGGGCTCTGTAGGTGCGAAAATAAGGACAGTCCCACCTCTATCAACGGTTTTCCAGGCCATATGAATTGCCTCTATGACCCCAGCGGCAACTATTACCAGGTCAGCCAGACGTCCATTATTGACCCTTTTAAGCAACTGGGCAGTGTTATCATCAGCCAGAATAGTTGCCTTTGCCCCGAATTGTTCAGCATATACAAGACGCCTCTTATTTATGTCAGTTACCACTACAGAGCTTGCACCCAAGGCCCTTGCCAGTTTAAGATGGAGTAGTCCTGCAATCCCTCCCCCTATTATGAAGACTGTTTGGTCTGGCTGTAGGTGTGCAATTTTTTGGCCCCTCAGAACACAGGCCAAGGGCTCAATAAACGTTCCCTCTTCATAGGAGATTTCATGAGGTAGAGGGAATACCCCCCGGTCAACATTGATTCTTGGCACCCTGATGAATTCGGCAAATCCCCCTGGATCAAGGTTTGTTTTCCTTAAGGTATCACATACTGTATGGTGACTATTTAGGCAATAACGGCAAGTGTTACAGGGGACATGGTGGGAGATAAAGACCCGATCACCCACCTTATATCCTTTAACATTTCTCCCTACCTTGACTATCTCCCCTGTTAGCTCATGGCCGAGGACAGAGGGGGCCTTTTTTAGCCTATACCATTCGAGGACATCACTGCCACATATCCCGCATGCATGCATTTGTACCAATAGCTCATCTGCCCCTATCTTGGGTACGGGGATTTCCTCCAGCCTTATATCCCGGTTATTGTAATACACTGCGCATTTCATCGTGTCGATCACTTGTCATTTGTCACTCCCTACTCCTTACTGCTTACTGCTTAGTTCCTCGAAAAGCCCCTGGGCCTCTTTTGGTGTTGAATTTTTATGAATGATGGCGTTTAATGCCCTCATCATAGGGACTGGATGGGGGCTTTGCCAGACATTTCTCCCCAGATTGACCCCTATTGCCCCCTTCTGAATGCCATCATAGACAAATTCAAATACCTCAAGCTCTGTCTCACATTTCGGGCCGCCTGCGATAACAACAGGGACAGGACAGCCCTCTGTTACCTTTTCAAAATCCTCGGGGCAGTAATAGGTCTTTACAATCCTTGCTCCCAATTCAGCGGCAATTCGAGAGCTCAGGCCAAGATATCTGGCCTCTCTTTTTTCCAATTCCTTGCCTACTGCTGTTACGGCCATAACGGGAATACCAAAGCCTTCACACTGATCAACAAGCCTGGCAAGGTTGGTCAGTGTCTGTTTCTCATACTCAGAGCCCACGAAGATAGAGATACCAACGGCAGCAGCATTGAGCCTAATGATCTCGTCTATTGATGTAGTGATGGTCTCATTGGATAAGTCGGCGCCGATTATACTGGTACCTCCTGAGACCCTCAGGATGATTGGGGTTTGGCAGTTGGCGGGAACCGATGAGCGTAATACACCCCTGGTAACAAAGAGGCCATCAGCATAGGGGAGGAGTCCCTTTATCGTCTCTGATGGTTTTTCCAGACAACTGGTAGGGCCCTGGAAATAGCCGTGATCTACGGGCAAAAACTGGCAGCGACCATCTTCCCTGATTAATCTGGAAAGCCTGTTTTCAATACCCCAGTCCATTTAGTCCTCCTTTTAAAAATTAAGGGCCTTTAGACAGCCCTTATCCTGTTTATATCTCCTCTATTGGAAATATCTCTATTCAGTCTCTAGTCATCCCTTTTTCCCTGAATAAAATCTTCTGTGAGCCTGAATGCCTCATCATCTGTATACTGTCTTGGGGGATGCTTCATAAAATAGGAGGAAGGAGAGTATAGGATGCCCCCTTTACCTCTGTCCAGTGCAAGCTTACAACATCTTATTGCATCAATTACCACCCCACCGGAGTTTGGAGAGTCTTCTACTGAAAGCCGCAGTTCAATGTTCATGGGAACATCGCCGAAGAGC
>CP070660.1:0-3768 GCA_020355145.1 Deltaproteobacteria bacterium | reverse complement strand
TATCCACACCCCAGGACACAGCCCTGATCATATTTGTCTGTATGAGCCTGAACGAGGCTGGGTTTTTACCGGCGATGCATACATCGGCGGCCGCGATCAGGTCCTGCGGGCCGACTACAGCATCTGGGAGATCATCACTTCATTGCGCCACATGGCTAAATTGGACATAAGCACGCTCTTTACCGGCAGCGGGAGTGTCCGCACGGATGCCTGTGAGGCTTTAGTAGAAAAGATCAACTATCTGGAGGAGATTGGCGAGCGAGTCATTGGGATGCACCGACGAGGCTTGAGTTATGGTCGGATAAGACGTGAGTTATTCGGGCGCGACCCATCCATTTCTTATCTCACCTTGGGCAATTTCAGTGGAAGGAATCTGATCAGGTCCTTTGTCGAGGACCGGCCGGGATGGGGCTGAGAATGGATTAATGGGAAAGCATCTCCCTGGCATGTGCAACGGTCTTCTCGGATATAGTTCTACCACCAAGAAGCCTTGCAATCTCATTTATCCTGCCTTCCTTGTCTAAAGAGGAAATAAGGGCGCGGGTCCTACCTTTACTGACCATCTTTTCAACCAGGAAATGGGTCTCTCCACAGGAGGCTATGTGAGGAAGATGGGTAATACATAAGACCTGATGGTAACTGGCAAGTGACCTTAGCTTTTCACCAACAATAGCAGCAGTAGCCCCCCCGATACCAGAATCGATCTCATCAAAGACAAGGGTTTCAACCAAACCAGATCGAGCTAATATAGTCTTGAGCGCGAGCATGATCCTTGATAGTTCTCCTCCTGAGGCAATCTTGGCCAGAGGCCTTAAATCTTCACCCACATTTGGTGATATCATAAACTCCAGGGCATCTATTCCGTCCGCGGTAATAGCAGAATCAGCCATGTCTTCCGAAATAGTATCACCAGTTGATCTGTTGGGGCTAAATTTGGCGCTAAATCTGGTTCCACCCATACCCAATAGATTTAACTCCTCCTCCACCATTTTTTTAAATGTATCTGCTGTCTGATGTCTTTTTGAAGAAAGCTGGGTGGCCAGTCTCAACAAAGCTTTCCCTTTCTCCTCCAGCTGGACCTCAAGCCCTTTCAGTTCCTCCTTCTTCTGGGTCAATTGATACCCCTTTTGAGAAAGCCCCTCCTTAAATGATAGTATATCCTCAATAGAGGGACCATATTTCTTTTTCAGTCGTCTGATGAACTGCAACCTCTCTTCAACCTCTTCCAGCCTTTTTGGATCAACCCTGAGCTTAGATGAGAAATCCCTTAACTCCAGGGACAAGTCCTCCAACTGAAGCCGTGTTGATTCCAATTGACTCTTATAATGGTCCAGTTGAGGGTCAATACTGCCACCCTTTTCCATGTCTCTTGCCAGGAAGCTCAAGATAGATAAAACGGAGTTCTCCCTTTCGTAAAGGGCCTGATAGGAGTTAAAGACTATCTCCATTAACCTTTCGGCATGCATAAGCCTGCCCTTTTCAGCCTCAAGATTGACGTCCTCCCCTGGGACAAGTCTTGCCTCTTCAATCTCCTTTATCTGAAACTCGGTGAGCTCTCGTCTTTCCTCCTCTACTTTTAAATTGTCCCTAAGTCTTTCTATCTTTTCTTTAAGGGAGTAATAGTCCCTGTAAAACTCATTGAGCTTAAGCCTGTCTTTAGTTAATGCACCAAAGTCATCCAGGATGAAGAGATGGTTATCAGGCCTTAGTAAAAGCTGGTGCTCGTTCTGCCCGGAGACACTTATCAGATTAGGCCCAAGTTTAGAAAGTATCTGGAGTGTGGCCAGAGATCCGTTGATCCTCACTGTGCTCTTACCCTCCTTGGAGATAGTCCTTTTTATCAACACCTCACCATTGAAGGGTACATCCATGTTGTCTAAAGATTTGGAAAGAGGGGATTCTGGAGGTAGTTGAAAAAGGGCCTCAACCACTGCCCTGTCAGCACCGGTTCTGATATGATCTGGGGATGCTCGTCCCCCCAAGATCAGATTAACGGCATTTATGATAATTGATTTTCCTGCGCCGGTCTCTCCGGAGAGTATATTTAACCCCCCTGAGAAACTGACCGACAGCGAGTCTATAATTGCAAAATCAGTAATGGTAAGTTGAGCCAGCATAAATCAGACGTGCCCCCAGGTTACCCTGATCACCTCCTGATAGGTTGTCTCACCATCAAGCATTTTCTTGATGGCATTTTCCCTGAGAGTAACCATGCCCTCCTTGCAGGCAGTCTGCCTGATAGTATCGACACTGCTCCCCTGCACAATAAGATCCTTTATTGGCTCTGTAGCCGATAAGACCTCGAAGATGCCAATCCTTCCCAGATAACCTGTTCCCCTGCATTTTATGCAACCCTTACCCCTATTTAGCTTGATAATCCCGGTGAGTTCTGTCTCGATGCCCATAGTAGTAAGTTCGTCGGTGCCAATTTCAAAGGCCTCGCAACAGTGAGGACAGATCTTTCGCAAGAGGCGCTGAGCCAGAACACCTGTTAGGGTTGAATGTATAAGAAAGGGGGGAACGCCTATGTCTACCAGGCGGGTGATAGCCAAGGGGGCATCGTTAGTATGGAGGGTGGAAAGTACCAAGTGCCCTGTCAAGGCTGCTTGAATAGCATTCTGTGCTGTCTCCAGATCCCTCATCTCCCCTATCATAATTATATCAGGGTCCTGCCTTAGGATATTCCTCAAGATGCTCGCGAATGTTATACCCACTGTCGGCTGGACGGCTATCTGGTTGAAATCCTCGTAAACCATCTCGATGGGATCCTCCACGGTGGTGATGTTATTCTCCTCATTAGATAGATACCTCAAAGTAGAATACAGCGTAGTTGATTTTCCACTACCCGTAGGACCACATACCAGGACAAGGCCGTGAGGAAGATTAATAAATTGTTGGTAACGTACAAGGTCCATTGATGTCATACCGAGCTGGCCTACATCCTGGATGAGGATATCTGGATCCAATATCCTTAAGACACCTTTTTCACCAAAGGCCGTAGGTATAGTTGAGACCCTGATCTCTGCCTCAACCCCTTGACCCCTGTCGATCTTTATCCTGCCATCCTGTGGACGTCTCTTTTCCGCCATATCAAGGCCAGAAAGGGTCTTAACCCTGGAAATGATAGCTCCATGAACAGTTTTCGGTAATTTGTAGATAGAATGCAAGACACCATCAATCCGCAGTCTGACCAAACTTATATTCCTCTTAGGCTCAACATGAATATCGCTGGCCCTTTGATCAAAGGCATAGTTAAAGAGGTGGTCAACGGCATTTACGATGTGTCGGTCATCTGATGGGAGATCCCTGACCTTCCCGAGCTTTACATACTGTTCCAGGTTACCTAGGTCAATTGTAGGGCCAGAAAACTGTTCCTCGGCAGCAACAATGGATCTTCTGAAGCCATAGAACTCATCTATGAGTTTGATAATATCGGATTTGCTTGAAACAACTGGTTTGACCTTTAACTGGCTAACCCTACTTATATCCTCCATGACCTCAATGTTGTGAGGATTTGGTGTGGCCACAGTAAGCAAACCGTCTTGAACGGCTATAGGTAAGACGAGATGTTTCATGGCAAAGGATCTGGGAATGGTTGTTGTCACCAACTTCAGATCAAGCTTGAGGGGATCAATCTTCTTATAGCCTATTTTCCACTCCTCAGACAGGGCCTGGAAGATAGCTTCTTCATCGAGTTCCCTGGTTGGATCATCTCTTCTCTGCAGCTTCAAAAAGGAGATAATATCAATTACAGTTATGGGGTTGATT